>NZ_JBDHNH010000002.1:0-711774 GCF_039766235.1 Streptomyces changchenzhani
CATCAATGAAAGATTGGTCTCACACTCCGGATGCGCCTACGACCATCAGGTGGGAGCAGCACAGCTCTGGTGATTCCCTACTGGTCTACGTTCCCTCGCTTCTGGGCACTCACGCGAAAGCAAAAGAGGCGCGTTCCGAGGCCTTGGCACGCGCAACCGAATATAGAGGCCCAGACGACTCCTACGCCTTCCCCTCTCTGGGCAGCATGAAAAAACCCGCCCACCCGTTGCCGATTTGGTGGGCAACACTTTTCGGACTGTCAATTCTGGCACGCTACGAACCCGCCGACTGGGCGGCAATTATCAATATCGATGGTTCGAAATCCGCCAATTCTGTGGAGCATTTGCTCGATCAGGCAATTGAGGTGATCCCCCACCTTGCTCTGATCGCCATCAGAAACGTGGCAGGGAGCTGAATCCTAGAGGTCTGTCTGGATTCCCCCAAGCATTGTCGCTTCCCCTGCTCTTGCCTCGTTACGACCACGGGCATGATTTGGAGTGGAGACCGAGGTCGTCGGATCGGGTTCCGTTTGGCCGGGACAGGAGTGCCCGGCCCCGTGGCCATACGAACCCCGGCGGGCCTCCCCGGGGCGCAAGAGATGGTCGACCGTCAGTCATATGAGCCTGCAAGGGCACGCCTCTGGACGAAATGTTGCGACACTTCACCACCGGGCTCACTCAGACGCAGTTTCGGTACCGCCGTTCGTCCCTCGATTCTCAATTCCGTGTTTTGCGAGCAATTCACGCCACTCTTCTTCAGGCCCCATCATGGAATAATTGACACCAACAATATTCCAGCCAAGGCGTTTTGAGGACTCGATTTGACTTTCTTCCCATAGATGGGCAACATATCTGGAAGCCTCGTCGGTGAGAACATCGAGGCCTGTCATCATCATTGAGTACCGGTCTAGCTCCAGAAAGAGCTCGAAGTTCTCCCTGGGCGAATAATGCACCGGGCAGCAATACCCCGCCTCACATTGCGGCTCATCATGATGGCGCTCGCGGTCTCGCGTGCAACGTTCACGCACGTGCCCAATAACCGATAGATCGAAAATATTCTCGAATGCCGCCAGCTTTCGAAAGTCCGGCTGAATCACCCATTTAATTAGACACAGGTCGGAGTACTGCACAAATCTGGCTGCCACGAGATCGCGCCGGAGCCATCGACGCATGCGCTCTTCGAGCCCTGGCAGGGCGTCGATCTCAACTGACTCAATTACCTCGTTCACCGAATATCTGGCACAGGTTTCCTGGACATACCGAATGGCTTCGCGGATTGAAATCCTGAAGAACTCCCTCTTCGGATTCACGCGGTGAGATTGGAGCAGGGAATGCAGCTCCCTCTCTGCAGCACTAGCGTCGCTGACCACTTGGTCGTAAATAACCTCGTATTCTGTTGGCACACCGGTCGCGCGAGAAAGTTCTCTCGCGCGCTCCGTTGACTCCCTTGTTGTGCGCCCGATCTTTAGCACTCCGGGGATTAGCGGATTTGCGAGGATATAGATTACGCCGCGGCTACTCTCGCTCAAGTCTTCTCCCGATGCATATGTAACCGCCTGTTCATAACTAATTCGAGACAGGCTACGCCTAGCCACTGACAATGGTTGAGCGGTTCGCAACGTTCGGTGGAGCACGGCGCTGGAGCCTTTTCCTTCGAGGCTTCGACCCAAAGTGGCTGCTTACCCCCTAGTCGGTACGAACCACCCCACCTCCTGCTCGCAGCACGCCGCGTGCGTGGCCCCATGAGGGTCGTCGGGGGCACACGTGAGGGAGTGCGATCACGTGCTGAATGGGCAGCAGCCGAGGTCACCCCCTCCGCGTGGTCAACCTCAGCTCGCCTCATCTGCCAGCAGGCGACTCGTGAAACCTTCGCTGCAAAGTCGCTCGAACGAAGCCGCCACATCGCAGGGGGTTTTCTGCTCGATCAGGAATCCTTGCCGGGGGTACACCATGAGCCGCTGCTGAGCCCCGACGAGCATGTCGACGACAAGGCGCGCATCCTTGATCGAATCGACGTACTGGGCAAGCGTCGTGGGCGTTGACACGCTCAACCACTCAACCTCCGGCCAGAGCTTCCGTGCTGTTGCGTAGGCTCGTCGTTCCTCGTACGGCTTGCTGACCAGCAGCGCCGAGGACACACGAGTGCCCTGTTTCTCAAGCAGGGCACGGGAGAAACGGATGTTCTCGCCTGTGTTCCGGGCCTTGGGCTCAAGAAGGATTACCTCGCCAGGAACTCCGAGTTCCATCGCCCGATCACGGTAGTGCTCGGCTTCACCGCGTGGCATGCGCTCCTGAGTCGTGCGGCTGGTCGCCCCTGTGAAGACGACGAGCGGAGCCATGCCCCGGTGGTACAGATCGGCAGTGGCTTCAGCAACCCCCAGGTCGTGACTGCCAAGCCCAATCGCCACGGAGCACGGGCGCGGTTCGTGGTGCATCTGCTGGAAGTCCCACAGCCGCTGAGCATCCGCCCACGCTTGTACCGAGATCACCGTTCGCTCTCCTCTGTTCGCGCCGAATCGGGCACCTGGAAGTCGTACGCCCACGCGAAGCGGGATGCGGCGTGCACGCCGATGGCGAACTCCACGACGGTCCCGTCCGCGGTGTACGTCGTCCGGTGCAGCTCAACGACGGGTTCACTAGGCGGGAGCTGTAGCAACTTCACCTCTTCCGGCGTGGGTACGCGAGCGTGGATCTCCTCCTTCATGTGGTCGATCTCGTATCCCGCGTCGTAAAGCACGCGGAAGCCACCGCCCCGACCGGCCGGCCCTGGTGACGGGTCCACGATGCGCGTCCCCTCGACATGCTCAGGCCGGTAGTAGCTGGTCAAAGTGTGGGTCGGCTGCTCGCCCTCCTTGACGAGCCGCGCACGTGCGTAGACCTCCGCGCCCTCGGGCAAGCCGTGGGCCGCAGCGACAAGCGGTGGGGCAACGATGCGGCTGATCGTCTGGGTCTGCTCGTGCCGGCGGTAGGCCCGACCGGAAGCGACCCGGTCCGCGATGAACGCGACCTCGTCACCGTCGCGCCACTTCGCCTTGTCGTACCGAGCGATACCCAACCGCTTGAGCGGTGCCTGTTGCCGTACGACCGTGCCGTGACCTCGGGAAGAAGTCACGAGCCCTTCCGCCTCCAGCGCCTTATAGGCCGCGTGGACAGTGGACTTCGAACCCTCGCCAGCCTCCACCAGGTCCCGGATGTGCGGAAGCTGCTGGCCGGGGCCGTACTCACCACTCCTGATCCGCTCAGCCAGCCGGTCCGCCAATTCACGCCACTTGGGTGCCACGCAGAACTCCTCTCGACATGAACAGTCAAACACAGTCCCAGGACTGTTGACAGTCCTGGGACTGTGCGCCATGGTCTTCCTAGGCGGTTCGCAGTCCTAGGACAGCGAACCGGAAGGGCCCTCCTTGGGCTGCTTCCACGCAGAGGGCGGGGACGCTGCAATCCCGCTAAAGGCCAGGGGACAGGGCTTAGGCCTGACTGGCGAGGTGGCCCGGTGACCGCGAGCAACGGCCGGAGGGTGGGGACTTTGGTCCCCCTTGCAGTGCTTGACCTGTGCCATCACGACAACCGAGAGGACTTCCGGTGTACCGACGAACGCGATGGGCGCCGCCGCGATTGACCGGCCGGCGGTGCCCGCACAGCATCCGGCGCGAGCGATGAACACGTGCTCGCCGCCAAGCCGGTCTCACTACACCTGCCATCGCAGCGGCTAGCGCTGCGGCCGGTTGCCTCCTCCGTCCGTCCGGCTTTCGAGCCGTACGGACGGAGTTGCAGGGAGCTGGGCTTTCCGCTCTACGGCGCGCGGCCCCGGTGCTGATACACCGGGGCCGCTGTTCAGGCCGTTCCTGATGAGAGGAACAAGACCCATGAAGACCATCGCTGCACTTCACAGGCTCGTTACTGCCACTCCGATTGACGGTGAGCCGTCGGATGCGGAGCTGGACGCGATCGAGGAGGAGATGCCGCTGATTCTGGCGGAAGTCGAATTCCTCGACGCTCAGCTCCCGCTGTTGGAGCGGCCGGCCACGGTGCTGGACGTACGGCGGATCCGCCGGGCCCGTCACCGGGTCCTGGCCGCGCGCCGGGACCTCACCAACCGTGCCGCAGCAGCCCAGACGGGCGGTGCGGCATGAGCGCGCAGACCCTGAAGGATCTGAACGCCCCTCTGTTGGTGTTGCGCATGCTCGGTGCGGAGTATCCGCACCTTCCGGCGTCGTGCCTGTCGGTGTCCACGGTTTACCCGGACCGGCTGGAGATGTCGTTCCACGGTGACCTCGGCGGGTTCGAGGCGTGGCGCGATGCCCTGGGCATCGCGTCTGAGAGCGTCACCCACCACGTTCAGGGCAACGGTCGCACGAGGGTGTTGGAGGCCGAAGCCCACTACGCCGGTGCTCGGCTCTGTCTGACCGGATACGCCAAGATCCCCGCTCCGGACGCCGTTGCTTCGGGGGCGGTGGTGGCGCCGTGACCAGTGTTCAGATCCGTTCAGCCGAGCGCGCGCTGTCGGTCGGGACGTGGCTGATCGTCGGTGGAGCGATGCTCTACTCGATCCTCACCGTCACCCCGCTGATGGCGGCCCACACCCCGGATGACTGGGCTTGGACGGCGCCGATTCTGCCCCTGGTGGTGGATGCGGCGGTGGTGATCGTGGTCCGCTTGGATGCCGTGCTGGCGCAGTTGGGCGGGCAGGGCGGACGCTGGCCCACCGCCCTGCGGTGGATGACCGGCGCCATGACCCTGGCGCTGAACGTGGCCGACTCCGCCCTGCAAAGAGACCTGGTCGGCGTCGCCGTCCACTCCGTTTCACCGCTGCTGCTCATCGTCACGGCGGAGAGCGGACTGGCCTACCGGCGCGCCATCGCCGCCGCGACTGCCGCCCTGCTCGCTCAGGAACGCGCTGAGCGAGCGGAGCGGGAGCAGGCCGTTGCCCAGCGGGCCGAGGCCGCAGTTCAGCGGGCCGAAGCCGCCACACTGCGGGCCCGCGAGGAGCGCGAGCATCAGGCACAGCTTGTGCGTGAACAGCGCGAGCACGAAGCACGGTTGGTCCGCGAGCAGGCCGAGCGCGAAGAGCGGGCACACCAGGCAGAGCGCGAGCGCGCCGAAGCCTTGGAGCGTGAGGCGCGGGTGGAGCGTGAACGCCGTGAACGCGAGCGTGAACAGCAGCAGCGCGACCGTGAACGCCTGGAGCGCGAAGCTGCCGAACGCGCCGAGGGTGAGCGCCGGGAACGGGTGGAGCGTGAACGCCGTGAACAGGAGCGCGAACAGCAGCAGCGCGAGCATGAACGCGCCGCCCTGCTGTCCGGTGGGCCTGCCACCGAGAGGCTGCCGGAGGAGCGGGCACGCGAAATCGTGCGAGCCGCTGTCGCCGCGGGTCTTCCCGTGCGGGCCGCAGTCGAGCTGACCGGATGGTCGATCGGCTGGATCTCCAGCCGCTACCAGGAACTGCGCGACGCCGACCAGGCCGGTGCGCCGCTCCTGAACGCAGTCGCAAGTGCCACCCCGTGAATGACCCGGCGCCGTCCGGTATCCCTACCTACCGGTGGCACCTGGCCCCGGACGGGTTGGCCACCTACCGACAGCTCCGCGCCAAGGAGCTGCGGCCGGGCGGGCATCCGGTGGTCGCTCAACTGGAGCGCCCCCGGCACAAGCGCCCGCCCCTGATCGCCTACCTCTACCGCATCGACCACGCCAAGCCCGTCCGGCCGATGACCCCGGCCAAGCGGGCGGCTTTGGCCAAGGCGAATGCCGCACAGCAGATCTGCCCCACCTGCCATCGCGATGCCGGGTATCGCATCCCAACCTCACTCGGCATGTGCGTGCCCTGCGCCTACCCCGACGAACAGTGCGCCGCCTGACCTGCACAGCTTTCGCCAAGCGGGGTCCGGACCGCTCGCCTACCAAAGCGCCGTCCGGACCCCTTCCAACCCCACTCGTCATGAGGGAGCCCACCCACCGTGTCTGACATCCACGTCACTGCCCAGCCCGAAGCAACTGAGCGTGCAGACGCTGACGTCTTCGACATCACCACCAAACGCCCCGCTGTCGCGCCCCCGGTACCGGCCCAAGCGCCCGTTGCCGCACCGCCGGCCGAACCGGTCGACGACGACGAGTCGTCCAAGCTGCGGCCAGTGGACTCACCCGACCTGCCCGCGCCGGGTGTCACGACGTACAAGCGGCAGCCGATCCTGCCGAGTTGGCTGGTGTCGAAGCCGGGGTTTGTCTCCACCACGCAGCGCGCGGCCAGCAACGCGTTCTACTCCACCGTCTTCCATGGCATCCGCACCCCCTGGTACGCGCTGCAACTGGGCTTGAATGCCCCGCGGGGCACGGCCCGTCTGGTGGCGCAGACCAACCGGTGGGCGTGGGACGCGGAGGCGGCCCCGCTGCGCGCGTATGAGGTCTACAAGGAGAACACCGCCGAGTACCTCAAGCTGACGCGCCAGCGCGACAGCCGGGTACGGCTGCGGATGTTCGTCACCGTGGTGTCCCTGGTCTTCGGTGCCGGATTCGCGCTGACCCTGTACGTCATGGCCCCCGGCTGGCTCGCGGTCCTGGCGTCGGCTGCGGTCCTGGTGGCAGGGTTCTGGGGCTCCCCGAAGGACCACCCCGTCATCGGCCCCGCGGTGCTGAAGACCGAGCTGCAGAAGCTCACCGGGTCGATCGTGTTGCGGGCGCTGGACAACATCGGCAACCAGAAGCTGTCGGCCGCCATCAAGAAGGGTGGCGACATGAACGGGATGCGCTTCACGTCCGAGATCACCCGTGACGGGCCCGGATACCGCGCTGACCTTGACCTTCCCTGGGGTGTCACCCCCGAGGACATCATGGAAGAGCGCAAGCCGCTCGCCTCTGGTCTGCGGCGCAAGGTCGGCTGCGTGTGGCCCTCATCCGACCCCACCGAGCACGAGGGGCGGCTGATCCTGTGGGTGGGCGACAAGCCCATGAACGAGACCACCAAACCCGCCTGGCCGCTGCTCAAGTCCGGGCAGGTGGACTTGTTCAAGCCGGTGGTCTTCGGCAATGACCAGCGCATGGCCGACGTCGCCGTGACCCTGATGTTCGCCAGTGTCGTGGTCGGCTCGATCCCGCGGATGGGCAAGACGTTCTTGATGCGTCTGTTCCTGCTCATCGCCGCACTGGACCCGCGCGCACAGCTGTATGCGTTCGACTTCAAGGGCACTGGCGACTTCGGGGCCCTGGAGCCGGTATGCCACCGCTACCGCGCCGGGGACGAGGACGAAGACATCCTCTACGTCCTCGAATCACTGCGGGAGCTGCGCGCCGAACTGCGCCGCCGGGCAAAGGTCATCAAGTCCCTGCCCCGCTCACGCTGCCCGGAGTCGAAGGTGACTGCGGAGCTGGCGAACGACAAGTCCCTTGGCCTGCACCCGATCGTTGCCGGGTTCGATGAGTGCCAGGTCCCCTTCGAGCACGAGAAGTACGGCAAGGAGCTCGAAGAGATCGCAACCGACCTGTGCAAGCGCGGTCCGGCGCTGGGCATGGTGACCCTGTTCGGTACCCAGCGCCCGGACGCGAAGTCGCTGCCCACCGGGATCAGTGCAAATGCGGTGCTGCGGTTCTGCTTGAAGGTCATGGGGCAGCCCGCCAACGACATGGTCCTCGGCACCTCGATGTACAAGGCCGGATACCGGGCCACCATGTTCTCCCGCACCGACCGGGGCATCTGCTGGATGGCCGGTGAAGGCGACGACCCACGCATCGTCGCGAGCGCGTTCGTCGACGCACTCGGAGCCGAACAGGTCGTAGTCCGGGCCCGCAAGATGCGCGAGGACTACGGCAACGTCACCGGCCACGCCATCGGCCAGGCACCGCAGAGCGGAGAGGCTGCCTTCGATCTGCTGGCCGACGTCCTCAAGGCCGTGCCAGCCGATGAGGACAAGGTGTGGAACGAGAAGATCGCCGCCCGCCTCGCCACCCTGCGCCCCGACGTCTACGGCGGCTGGAAGGCCGAAACGGTCACCGCCAACCTCAAGCCGTACGGCGTCACCGCCCAGGACGTGTGGGGCACCACGGCCGCCGGTAAGGGCACCACCCGCCGCGGCATCGCCCGCGCCGACGTCACCAAAGCAATCACGCTGCGTGACGGAAAGTAGTCCGGGAGCTGATCCGGAGCGGTGCTAGACCTAGCGGCCATCGCTGCTAGGTCTAGCACCCCCGCTAGCACCCCACACCAGCACTGATCAGCAACCTCGCACCTAGCACACTACCTGCGTATACCCCGGAAACCCGGCCCGGAAGGCATCCCATGACCTTCACCGTCCTCGCTAGCGCCTGCCTACTTATCGTCACTCTCGGTTATGCAAGCTTGTGTGCGTCGTCGCCGTTCGGGGACTGCCGCAAGTGCAAGGGCTTCGGCTACGCGCTCACGAAGAACCGGCGCGGACAGCTCCGGCCCGGCAAGACCTGCCGCCGCTGCCGCGGTGAGCGCAAGCGCATACGCGTCGGCCGCCACCTCTACAACCGGTGGCTGCACCTCTACCGCGACGGCACCAACACCCCCAACAAGCCCGGCTTCAACCCCACCTCGAAGGGATAACCGCCATGGCCGTCACCGTCTCACTCGTGGCTCTGTTCGGACTCGTCCTGTTCTTCCTGCTGCGCGGCAAGTCGCTCGGCTTCGGGTCCGCGTTCATCGCCGTGATGTTCGGCTTCTTCCTCGCCTCCACCGGGGCGTCCGGGCCGATGAACGAACTCACCACCGCCCTCATCGACGCCATCCCCGAGATGTAGAGGAGGGACCCGTGATGAACGAGCCCATCGTCGCCCGCCACTGGCTGGCGCTCGCGGCCCCGAAGGCGGCGCCGGTCGTGGCCACGTCCACCGTGCTCATCCTCGGCAGGATCTGGAACGCCAACGGCGCCGAACACAGCGTCGGCAACGCCGCACTGATGGTCGTGCTCGCGTCCGGTGCCGCAGCAGCCGGGGCGTTCGCGTCGGCTGGCCGTGCCGGTGACCGCGTCATCGCGGGGACCGCGTTCGCCGCATCGGGCGGTCTCGCCGTCGCGGGGGTTGCCGGGTACGCAGACGGCTGGTCGCTGCCGCTGCTGCTGTGGGTCTTGGCCACCGCCACGGCGTACGGCATCGCGGCCCGCTACTGGCGCACCGACCGGCGCCAGAGCGTGGCGCACGAGCGGCACACCGCGGACCGGTACGCCGAGCACGGTCATGTGGAGCGCGTCGAGGCCCTGCGGGCCGGGGCGCAGATCGAAGTAGCGCGCTCCGGTGCGCTCTACGCCGAGCAGCTCGCCACGGCCCTGCTCACCCGTGCCGCGCTGCCCGGCTTCGACCCGGCCGCACTCACCACCGCCGGCCTTCCCGCACTGCCCACCTCCACCACACCCAAGGAGCACTGAAGCCATGGACGACGACTACGAGGAGTTCGGCTGCGAACTGTGCGAGCCCTCCGACGACGCTGACCCGTACTTCTACCCGCACTGCTGCGGATGCGGAGCCAACGGCAGCAGCGAACACCCCAACTGCACCTGCGCCTAGCTACGCCGACGGCGGCCCCTCTCTCGCCAAAGAAGCCGGGGCCGCCGCCGTCTAGCCAGCACTCACGAAGAGAACTGGAGAACTCCAGCATGACTCAACACACGCTCATCGGGCGAGCGGCCAACCGGCCGTTGCCGCCCGCCATGCCCGAACTTCTGCGGACTGCCGTAGACCTGGCTGCAGCCGGTGTTCCGGTGCTGCCGCTGCGGGAAGGCAAGGTGCCGTTCGGGAACTGCCGTGCCTGCGCTGGCGTTGCCTGCGGTGGACGCCCGCACATGAAAGCCGCCGGGCCCTGCCGGTGCCCGGCCGTCTGCCACGGCTGGGCCGCCGCAACAACCAACACCGGCGTCCTCACCTCTCCGGTGTGGGCTCCGGTGTGGCGCGAGGCCAAGGCGCTGGCCTACCACCCCGGCGGGGCCGGGCTGACCGTGGTCGATCTCGACAGCGCGGAAGCCATCGCGTGGGCCTGTGCGAGCCTGCCCGCCACCCGAATCGTGCGCACCACCAGGGGTGAGCACTGGCTCTACGAGGGCGTCATGCAGTCCGCCAACGCCGTACGGCCCGGCGTCGACGTCAAGTCGTCGATGCAGTACGCCCGTTGGCTCGGCCCCGGCACCGGCACCCTGGCTGATCTGCCCGATGTCGTGCGCGCGCTGGTCGTGAAGCAGCCTTCCACGGTCCGGCCGGCACACACTGCCGTCGCCGTGCCCGCGCCGGTCGGGGGCGGGGAGTGCCGCCATCGCATGCCCGCCTATCTGGAGCGTGGCGTCGCCATGGCCGAGCAGCGCATCACCGAGGCTCCCAGTGCGGTGCACGCGACTGTCTACCGGACGTTCCTCGCCGTGCTGTCCGCCCACGGCCGGTGCGGCTGCCTCACCGACACGCACGTTGCGCGGCTGTTCACTGCCGCTCAGGCCAAGGGTGAATCGGCCCGGCACTGCACCGACGCGTGGACCAACGCCCGCACCAGGTTGGGACTGTGACATGTCTGAGGACGAGAAGAATCCGGCCCGCGAGGTCATCACCGACTACGCGCAAGCCAACTTCCGGTACTTCCGCACCGCCGACGGAACCGTCTACGCGCAGAAGAACGGCCACCCCGTGGCACGCCCGATCCGGTCTCAAGGCACCTCGGGCAGCCACCGCCAGGAACTCATGGTCGGCCTCTTCCACGACGGGCTCGGCGTGTTCAACGGAACCGCCCTCAAGGAGGCGCTGGACTTGATCGAAGCACTCGCGATCACCCAGGACGTACAGCCCGTTCACATCCGTGTGGCCCCCGGATTCGACGGGGCAACCTGGCTCGACCTCGGGCGCAACGACGGGCAGTCGGTACGTATTCACCCCACCGGGTGGGACACCCTCACCCCCGACCCGCGAGAGGTGTGCTGGCGGCGCACCCAGCTCACCGGCGAACTCCCTCTGCCCGCCAAGGACACCGACGGCAAGGGCATCGACCTCCTGCTCCGCCTGTGCAACTTCGCCAACGCAGAAACCGAGTGCCTGGCCATCGCCTGGCTGATCGGCTGCCTCGGACCGTTCGTGCCCGTGCCCGCCCCCTTCCTCACCGGCCCCCAGGGCGCGGGCAAGTCCACTGCCGGGCGGATGCTCGTGCGGATCATCGAGGGCATGAGCGGTGACTTGCGCCGCGCCCCGAAGGACGAAGAGAACCTGATCGCCGCCGTGGCGGCCGGATGGGTTACCGCCCTGGACAACCTGTCCCACCTGGCGCCGGACCTGTCCGACCTGATGTGCTGCATCGTCACCGGGGCCGAGACCATCAAGCGCGCCCTGTACACCGACGGCGACGTCGTGCGCGCCCGCTACCGCCGCCCCCTCTTGCTGACCGGCATCGACGTCGGCGTCATCCGCCCCGACCTCGCCGAACGCCTCCTGCCGCTCCGCCTGGAACGGCCCCGCGTACGGCGCACCGAAGCCGAACTGTGGGCGGAGTTCGAAGAGGTCCTGCCCGTTGTCCTCGGCTCGGTCCTGGATCTAACCGTCAAGGTCCGGGCGGCCGACGCCGACATCCCCACCGATCTGCGGATGGCCGACTTCGCGCACCTGTGCGCGCAGCTCGACGCGGCCACCGGCTTCGGCGCACTCAACGCCTACCGGGCCAGCCTGGACGACCTCAACGACGACGTCATCGAAGGCGACCTCCTGGCGCAGACCGTCCTCAAGCACGCCACCGGGCTCACGGCGAACGTAGAGACGAGGATGACGTCCTCGGAGTGGCTGCACTGCCTCACCGGCCTGTATGCCGGTGACGACTTCCACCCCCTACCCAAGGGCTGGCCCACCACGGGCAAAGTCCTCTCCGACCGCCTCAAGCGCCTCCAGCCCACCCTTGCCGCCCGCAGCGTCCTGATCGACTGGGGGCGCACCAAAGAGGGCCGCTACATCGCGATGACCCACCGCCCGACCCCTCCGCCACACCAGCAAGAGCCGATGCTCTGATCCGCGAACTGCGGGCCCGGACAAGCAAGAAGAGCACCCCCCCTCACCACGAGGAGGTGCTCTTCTTGCTGTTCCGCGGCAGCGCCGCCCTGTGATGGTCGCGCCGCGAAGCGGCTCCTTCTTCACGCCCTGAGGCGCACCACAACAGACACCACCTCTTCTTCTTTTTCCTAAGAGAGAGATCCTGCGTCACCTGCGTCACCCAAGGACCGAAAACGGCTCCTGAACTGCTGCAACAGGGGTGACGCAGAACGGCTATCGCTGCGTCACCCCGCGTCATCTGCGTCACCCGATGACGAAGCCTGCGTCACCCGGTGACGCACCCGACATCCTCTGCGTCACCCAAAAACCGCAGGTCAGGAACATAAGTGACGCAGATGACGCGGTGACGCAGAATCCCGCACCTCGGACACACAGGCCGGTCCCTGCACATCCGAAGCACCTCACCGCACGCCCGAGGAGTCCCCTCCCATGAGTGCACCGAAAGCCTTGGACACACTCCGGGCCAGCCTGCCGGACCGCTACCTCACCCCCGAAGACCTCGTAGTCATCTTCAGGCTGGACAGCGTCGAGACCCTCTACACCTGGCGCAAGAAGCGCGTCGGCCCGCCCGGATTCCGTATCGGCAAGCACATCCGCTACGACCCCGCCGACGTGCAGGCCTACGTCACCCAGTGCAAGAACGACGACGACTAGCCAAGCCCAACCACAGCAGGGGCACGACCCGAACGGGTCGTGCCCCTGCCCCGTTCCCGAACAAGGAGCCCACGTGGCCGGCCACATCCAAGACCGCTGGTACAAGACCGAAACCGGAGCTGACGACAAGATCCGCCGAGTGAAGAGCGCCCGCTACGGCGTCGGAATGCGATACCGCGCCCGCTACATCGGCCCCGACGGTACCGAGAAGAGCAAGAGCTTCCCCGACCGCCAGAAGCGCCGTGCAGAGCAGTGGCTTGCTGAGATCGAAGCCGACATGGCGCGCGGCCACTACATCGACCCATCGGCCGGCCGGACCACCTTCCAGCAGTACGGCGAACGGTGGCTTGCCGGACAGACGACGAACGTGGCGACGCGCGCCACGACCGAGACTCAGCTCCGGTTGCACGCCTTTCCGTACCTGGGAACGCGCCCCCTTGCGTCCTTCCGCCCCAGCCACATCCGAACGTGGACCCGGCAACTGGAGGACGCAGGCTTGGCTTCCTCGTACCGCCGCACCATCTTCGCGGCGGTGTCAGCCGTGTTGACCGCCGCCGTGGACGACACCCTCATGCCTCGCAATCCCTGCCGCTCCAGTTCCGTCAACGCCCCCAAGCCCAGCGGCGAGCGCATCGCCCCGTGGACCGCCAAGCAGGCATTCGCGGTGCGTGAAGCCCTGCCCGCGCGCTTCCAAGCCATGGTGGATCTCGCGGCAGGATGCGGCCTGCGGCAGGGCGAAGTGTTCGGCCTGCCGGTCGATGCTGTCGGCTTCCTGACCGGCTGGCTGCACGTCGGTCTACAGATCAAGGTAGTGAAGGGGCGTGCGTTCTTCGCCCTGCCGAAAGGCGAGAAGGTCCGCGACGTGCCCCTCCCCGAGCAGGTGGGTCAGGTCCTCGCGCTTCACATGAAGCTCTACCCGCCCGTCAGCGTGACGCTCCCCTGGGCGACGCCGGACGGCCCGCCCCTCACCCGGTCGCTGGTCTTCACCGGCCCGCGCGGCAACCACGTCTACCGGAGCAACTTCAACATCAGCCCGTGGAAACCCGCTCTTGCTGCGGCGGGACTGATCACGAAGCGGGAGGGAGAGGCGCTTCCCTCTGCGCGCGAGCACGGGATGCATGCCCTGCGGCACTTCTACGCTTCGGTCCTCCTGGACGCGGGCGAGAACATCAAGGCACTCAGCAGCTACCTGGGACACACGGATCCTGGCTTCACGCTGCGGGTGTACACGCACCTCATGCCGAGCAGTCAGGGGAGGACACGCAAGGCCGTAAATCGCCTCTATGAGCAGGCCATTGAGAGCGATGGCGGCCCAGGGACGGCCCAAGCCGCCTGAGGGACCAGCCGAGCGGCCAGGAAAGGCCAGGTCAGACGGCCTTTCCGCCGCGCCTCCGGCTAAGTTCTCCGGGTACAGGCATGGTCTTCCCAGTGTCGCAGACATACGGAAAGGGGTTCGCCGCCCTGTGGACGACGAACCCCAAGCGTCAGTGCGCCAGCAAAAGCGCAGGTCAGCCCGTTCCTACGAAGAGCACAAACAGCAGCCAGACCACCGGAGCGGTCGGCAGCAGCGAGTCGAGACGGTCCATGATGCCGCCGTGGCCCGGCAGTAGCGTGCCCATGTCCTTGACCCCGAGGTCCCTCTTGATCATGGACTCGCCGAGGTCGCCCAGCGTGGCGCTCACCGCGACCGCGAACCCCAGCACAAGACCCTGCCACCACGTCCCGTCGTGGACCACGAACTCCATGAGCAGCGCGCCCGCCGCCATCGCGAAGACGACCGCGCCGAGGAGCCCTTCCCTGGTCTTGCCGGGACTGATGCGCGGCGCGAGCTTGTGTGTGCCGAACCGCCAGCCCACGGCGTACGCACCGGTGTCGCTGACCACCGTGAGGAGCAGGAAGGTGAGTACCCGCTGCGCTCCGTCGTCGGCCGTCAGCATCAGCGCGACAAAAGTGGCCAGGAACGGCACGTAGAAAGCGGCGAAGACGCCCGCCGTGACGTCCTTGAGGTAACCGTCGGGCGGTTCGGTCATCCGCCAGACGAGCACCGCGAGAGCGGTGAGCGCCATGGCGATCCAGGCGCCCTCCGCGCCCCGCACGTAACCGGCGACGACCATGGCGGCGCCGCCGACCGCGAGGGGCACCAGGGGGGCCTTGATTCCCTTGCGCTCGTCGAGGCGGGAGGTCAGCTCCCACAGGCCGACGACAACGGCGACCACGATCACGCCGATGAAGGCGGCCTTCCAGATGAAGAGGGACGCGATGACCACCGCACCCAGCCCCCCACCCACCCCTATCGCGGCGCGCAGATCACGGCCCGCACGCTTCTTCTGCGCGGGCGGCGGCGGCGGGGGGAGGTGCATGGGCTCCTGCGGCTTCTTGTCGCGGAAGGGGGGACCACTCTGCGGAGCGGCCCCCCGGTCACGGTCGTCGTCGCGGCCTTCAGCGTCTCTGCCTGTCTCGGGCACGATGGGCATGGGGCGAGTCTGCTCGGCCTGATGCGCATCGTATGCGGGACCCGCCGGGACGGGGCCCTGCTCGGACGGGTCCCACGCGCCGGCGTAGCCGCCTCTCGGCGGGGCCCCCCAGGAAGAGTCGTTCATCAGATTTCGAGCAGCTCGGCTTCCTTGTGCTTGAGCAGCTCGTCGACCTGTGCCGCGTACTTCGCGGTGGTGTCGTCGAGCTCCTTCTCCGCACGGCGGACCTCGTCCTCGCCGGACTCCTTGTCCTTGACGAGCTTGTCGAGGGTCTCCTTGGCCTTGCGACGGATCGCACGGATGGAGATCTTGGAGTCCTCGGCCTTGGTCTTGGCGACCTTGATGTACTCCTTGCGACGGTCCTGGGTCAGCTCAGGGAACGTCACTCGGATGATGTTGCCGTCATTGCTCGGGTTGACGCCCAGGTCGGAGTCCCGGATCGCCTGCTCGATGTTGCGCAGCGCGCTCTTGTCGAACGGGGTCACCACGGCCATCCGCGGCTCGGGCACCGAGAACGAGGCGAGCTGGTTGATCGGCGTCAGCGCGCCGTAGTAGTCGGCCACGATCTTGTTGAACATCGCCGGGTGCGCACGACCGGTGCGGATCGCGGCGAAGTCCTCCTTGGCCACCACGACGGCCTTCTCCATTTTCTCCTCGGCCTCGAGGAGGATTTCTTCGATCACCAGTTGCTCCTGCATGTCTTGAGTGGGCCCCGCACTCGGGCCCGGCGTTAACCCGCGTCTTCTCCTGCACGGTGTCCGACCGGCAGGACATTGTCCATCCCCCGGTCAGGCCCGAGTGCCCTGCGCGTTCACGAGGGTGCCGATCTTCTCGCCCCTGACGGCGCGCGCGATATTGCCTTCCGAGAGCAGCTCGAAGACAAGGATCGGAAGCGCGTTGTCACGGCACAGCGTGACGGCGGTGGCATCCGCGACCTTGAGGTCGCGAGTGATCACCTCGCTGTAGTCCAGCGCGTCGAACTTCACCGCGTCGGGATTCTTCTTGGGGTCCGAGTCGTAGACCCCGTCCACGCCGTTCTTGCCCATGAGAAGCGCCTCGGCGTCGATCTCCAGGGCGCGCTGAGCGGCGGTGGTATCGGTGGAGAAGTACGGCATGCCCATGCCTGCGCCGAAGATGACGACGCGGCCCTTCTCCAGGTGACGTACGGCGCGCAGCGGAATGTACGGCTCCGCTACCTGTCCCATGGTGATGGCGGTCTGGACCCGGGAGTCGATGCCTTCCTTCTCCAGGAAGTCCTGGAGGGCGAGGCAGTTCATGACCGTACCGAGCATGCCCATGTAGTCGGAGCGCGCCCGGTCCATGCCGCGCTGCTGCAGCTCCGCGCCTCGGAAGAAATTGCCACCGCCGATGACGATGGCGATCTCGGCCCCGTCGCGTACGACCGCGGCGATCTCCCGCGCGATGGCGTGCACGACGTCGGGATCGACACCGAGCCCCCCACCGCCGGCAAACGCCTCGCCGGACAGCTTCAGCATAAAACGGCCGGCCTTTTTGCCGTTGCCGTTCTTGTCGTCGGCCTTGTCGTCGGCAGACTGATTGGCGTCCGCGCCCTGTTTCATGGAGATCTCCTCGTGCACATACGAAGAAGGCCATTGCCGGTGGGTCCTTGCGGTTCCCTGTGCGGCAATGGCCTCCTCGTCAGATCTGCGATCGTCCGGCGCTTCGGCCGAGCGAATGCCGTCAGGCATACGCGGACGACTGCACCAAACCCTATCGGGGTCTTGGGTAGATCGCGGTACGGCTGAGTTGTCAGCCGCCGACGCGGATGCGCGAGAAGCGCTTCAGCGTGACACCGGCCTCGTCCAGAACCTTCTGGACGGACTTCTTGTTGTCCTTGGCGAACGCCTGCTCCAGCACGACGACGTCCTTGAAGAAGCCGTTGACACGGCCTTCGACGATCTTCGGCAGGGCGGCCTCGGGCTTGCCCTCCTCGCGGGAGGTGGCCTCGGCGACGCGGCGCTCGTTCTCGACGATGTCGGCCGGGACCTCGTCGCGGTTCAGGTACTTCGGCGAGAACGCGGTGATGTGCTGAGCGACATCCTTCGCGACCGCTGCGGCCTCGTCGGTTTCCCTGTCCAGCTCGACCAGGACGCCGACCTGCGGCGGAAGGTCGGGCATGGTGCGGTGCATGTACGCAGCCACGTAGCCGCCGGTGAACTGCACGAAGCGGTCCAGGACGATCTTCTCGCCGAGAGTGGCGTTGGCCTCGTCGACGTACGCCTGGACGGTCTTGCCGGGCTCGATGTCGGAGGCGAGCAGCGCCTCGATGTCGGCCGGGGACGTCTTGGCGACGTGGACGGCGAGCCTGTTGGCGACGTCCTGGAACTTGTCACCCTTGGCGACGAAGTCCGTCTCGCACTTCAGCTCCAGCAGGACGCCGGAGGTCTTGTCCTCGGAGATGACGGAGACGACGGCGCCGTTCTCGGCAGAACGGCTCTCGCGCTTGGCGACGCCCTTCTGACCCTTGACGCGAAGGAGTTCGACGGCCTTGTCGACGTTGCCGTCGGCCTCGTCGATCGCCTTCTTGCAGTCCATCATGCCGGCGCCGGTGAGCTCGCGGAGCTTCTTGACGTCCGCGGCGGTGTAATTCGCCATGGTTTGTGAATCTCTCTCGAAGTCGAAGCGAAGATCTACGGATTGGACGGCGGGGGCGGGCGCCAGTGGCACCCTCCCCCGCCGTCTTCAGCCGTAGCGGAGGTGTCAGGCCTTGTCGGCCTCGGCGGCCGGAGCGGCAGCCTCGTCCTCGGCGACCGGGGCAGCAGCCTCGGTGACAACCTCAGCGACAGTCTCGGCGGCGGCGGGGGCCTCGTCGGCCTCCTCCGCGTCGGCGACCTTCTCGGTCTCGGCGGAGGTCTGGACGTCACCCTCGGCGGCCGGGGCGGCGTCGTCGGCCTTCTTGTCGCCCTCAAGCAGGTCGCGCTCCCACTCGGCGAGCGGCTCGCCGGCGGCCTTCTCGCCCGGCTTCTTGTCGCCCGTGGCGGCACCGGAACGGGCGATGAGGCCCTCGGCGACGGCGTCGGCGATCACGCGGGTGAGCAGGGTGACGGAGCGGATCGCGTCGTCGTTGCCCGGGATCTTGTAGTCGACCTCGTCGGGGTCACAGTTGGTGTCGAGGATCGCGACGACCGGGATGTGGAGCTTGCGCGCCTCACCGACGGCGATGTGCTCCTTCTTGGTGTCCACGATCCAGACGGCGCTGGGCACCTTGGACATCTCGCGGATACCACCGAGGGTCTTCTCCAGCTTGATCTTCTCGCGGGAGAGAACCAGCAGCTCCTTCTTCGTGAGGCCCGAGGCGGCCACATCGGCGAAGTCGATCTGCTCAAGCTCCTTGAGACGCTGAAGGCGCTTGTAGACGGTGGAGAAGTTCGTCAGCATGCCGCCGAGCCAACGCTGGTTGACGTAGGGCATGCCCACGCGCGTCGCCTGCTCGGCGATCGCTTCCTGCGCCTGCTTCTTGGTGCCGATGAACATGATCGAGCCGCCGTGCGCGACCGTCTGCTTGACGAACTCGTAGGCGCGGTCGATGTACGACAGCGACTGCAGCAGGTCGATGATGTAGATGCCGTTGCGCTCCGTGAAGATGAATCGCTTCATCTTCGGGTTCCAACGACGGGTCTGGTGACCGAAGTGGACGCCGCTTTCCAGCAGCTCCCGCATCGTGACGACGGCCATGGCCGTACTCCTTGAGTTACTCGGTTACCGCGACCGCAGGATTGCGGCCACGCCTGACGCCCCGATGCGCCGTGCCACGAGGGACCGAGCGGCGCGGCCACCGACCGCTGAGAGGGTGGGTGGCGGGGCGTGCGAAGTCGACCCGGTGACCCGGATCGCCACCAGAAGTGTACGGGACCCTGGCAGTGCCGGGTGACGGCGTTGTCCACAACCGGCCGGTGGTCCACAGATCCGGTCCATGATCCCCACGGAGCGGTTCGGCGCGCCACGGTTTGTGCCATGCGACGACTGACTCTGCGGGCTCTGACGCTGGTGCCGATCCTGCTGATCCTGCTCTTGGGCGGGGTTTCCCGGGCCTCGGCCGGGGAGGCACCAGGCCTCTTTCCGATTCCGACTCAGGTCGGCGCCCGGTCTGGTTCTTCCGGTTCTGCGTCCCCTGTTCCGTCCGGTGCTCCCGGTTCCCCGCTGCCGGCTCCCTCCGGGGCCCGGGACGCGGTTTGGCCGGTGGGTGAAGGGCGTCCGCAGGTCGTACGGGGCTGGGAGCCTCCCCCGTCGCCGTACGCGGCGGGTCATCGGGGCGTGGACCTGGCTGCGGCGCCGGGCGCCGCCGTGCGGGCGGCGGTCTCCGGCCGGGTGACGTTCGCGGGCCGGGTCGCCGGCCGTGGGGTGGTGTCCATCGCCCTCTCCGGCACGGGTGAACCGCCCCTGCGAACGACGTACGAGCCGGTGCGCGCGGTGGTCTCGAAAGGGGACGAGGTCCGGGCCGGACAGCTGGTGGCGACTGTGCAGGACGGCCCTTTCCACTGCCCGACCGGCTGTCTGCACTGGGGGCTGCTCCGGGCCAGGACCTACCTGGACCCGCTGACGCTGCTCCCGCCCCACCTACTGCGGGGCGGCCCGCCGCGCCTGCTCCCGGTCTTCGGCGTCCCGGTCCCGCTGCCCACTGCGCCCGGTGCGGTGGGTCAGCCCTGGACGCCGCGCAGCGCCATTGCGACCGCGGTCTCCGCGATCACCCCGGGCTCCTCCGCCGCACCGAGTTCGATGCGCCGTACTGCCGCGTCGACCACGCCCTGCAGCATCATCGCCGCCAGCCGGGGCTGCTCGTGGCCCAGCTCGGCGAGCGCCTCCACGATCATCGTGACCAGACCGCCGTGCGCGGCGCGGATCTTCTCGCGGGCAGCGGCGTCGAGCTCACTCGCGGAGATGGCGACGACGGCACGGTGGCGCCGGTCACCGACCAGGTCCAGCTGGGAGCGCACATACGCCTCGACCCTGCCTGCCGGTGTCTCGGCCCGCGCCATGGCGTTCTCGACCTCGGCGGCCCAGACCGGGAAGTCGACGGCGCACAGCTCCTCGACGACCGCGGCGCGCGATCGGAAGTACTCGTACACGGACGACCTGGCGAGGCCCGTGCGCTCGGCGAGGGCGGGGAAGGTCAACGCCTCCGTACCGCCTTCGGACAGCAGGGAGCGGGCGGCGTCGAGCAGGGCGCCGCGCTGCATGGTCCGGTGCTCGGCCACAGAGGCCGCTCGAATCCTTGGCACGGTCCCACTCTACGGATGACGCGGCGCGAAGACGACGCGACCGGTGAGGCGTTCCGATTTCGACCCCGGCATCGACCCCGGCATCGGCATCGGCACCCGGTAACGGTGCTCGCGGTCAGCGCCCGGCGTCGGCCAGTTTCGCCCTGAGCTGGAGCACCGACTTGGTGTGGATCTGACTGACCCGGCTTTCCGTGACGCCCAGCACATTGCCGATCTCGGCGAGCGTGAGGCCCTCGTAGTAGTAGAGCGTGACCACGGTCTTCTCGCGGTCGGGAAGCGTGTTGATGGCGCGCGCGAGCAGCCGCCGCAGTTCCCGGCCCTCGGCCACCTCGACCGGATTGTCGGCGGCGGTGTCCTCAAGGGTGTCCATGATGCTCATCCGGTCGCCACCCTCGCCGCCGACATGCAGCAGCTCCTCAAGAGCCACCACATTGGCCAGGGACAACTGGCTGAATACCGCGTGCAGTTCTTCCAGGGCGACGCCCATCTCCGCGGCGACTTCGCTCTCGGAGGGAGTACGGCGCAGCTGCGCCTCCAGCGTGGTGTAAGCGCGTTCGACGGCCCTGGCCTTCTGTCGCACCGAGCGCGGGATCCAGTCCAGGGCACGCAGTTCGTCGATCATCGCGCCGCGGATGCGTGTGATCGCGTATGTCTCGAACTTGATGGACCGCTCGATGTCGAACTTCTCAATGGCGTCGATGAGCCCGAAGACTCCGGAGGAGACGAAGTCCGCCTGCTCGACGTTGGGCGGAAGCCCTACGCTCACCCGTCCCGCGACGTACTTCACCAGCGGCGAGTAGTGCAGGATCAGCTGCTCCCGCAGCCGCTCGTCGCCCGTGGTCTTGTAGGACCGCCACAGCTCGTCGACCGACGTGGGTGCGGGGGGCCGCACACTGCTGCGGGCAGGGGTCGGCACTGCCGCGCGGTCAGACCCGGAGGTGTGCTGGGGCATGCGTTGCCTTGAGCCGTTCTGCTGTGACGTGTGGGGGGGATCTTGCGTCTGGGCGGGACCTCGTGAGCGTAGCGTGACTGAAGTGTCGCAGTGCGCGCAGGATATGAGATTGTCCTCCTCCGGATGAGCACCGCGGACCGCCCTTCGGCGCCGGGGACGGCACCGCGAACGGTGGCCCCGGCGGCGCCGCTGGGAGGGCTGCGAGGGTCATCTTCGTCACCCTTTCACCCGAATACCGCTGGTCAAGCACCGCCTCGCCGCTCGTTCGCGTGGCGTGCGGCGCCGGGAACCAACTGCCAGCCGTCCCGCTGGCGTTCGACGAACCCCAACGAGTGCAGCTCGTACAGCTTGCCGAGCGCGTCGTCGGGGGTGGTCCCGGCGCTGCGGGCGACGTCGCGCGCGTCGGCGCGACCCCGGGCCGGCAACGCGTCGAGCACCTGCGCCGCGACGGGGTCGAGCAGGTCTCTGGGAAGCACGGGCCCCCGGCGCGCCGGGGCGAGATCGCCGATGCTGCCGACCAGCTCCACCACTTCCGCGGCGTCGGTGACCAGTACTCCCTCACCCCGCAGCAGTTCGTGCACTCCCGCCGAGAGCCCGCTGGTGACCGGGCCGGGCACTCCCATCGTGAAGCGGCCGAGCTTGTTCGCACTGCGCGCGGTGACCAGCGATCCGCTGCGGTACTCCGCCTCGACCACGACGGTACCCCTGGTGAGCGCGGCGTTCTCTGGGGGTTCCCTGGCCGTGGCGTGACGTCGTACCTGACCCCTTCGTTGGGGGTGCTGCGACAGTTCTCGGGGGGTGTGGCTCTGTGGCTGGTCGTGCTGATCGAGTCATGGAGAAGGAGTAGAAGTGCGTGCATTCCCTGTGGTGCTCCCGTCGGGCACCCGGTACTGGACCGTGGTGGACGACGACTTGGGCGTCGTCGAGGAGCCGGATCGCTTCCTGCAGGAACTGCGCTTGGCGCGTGGTCGTGCGGAGACGACGACGAAGGCGTACGCGGAGGGCATCTGCCTGTTTCTGCTGTGGTGCCTGCTCACCCGGCGCGACTGGCGGACCGCGGCCCGGGACATGGGTCTGTTCATGATCTGGCTGAAGTGGACGCCAGGCAGGGGTGGTTCGCGTCAGGTCGTGGTGCCAGGGCCAGGGTCGAAGCCGGTACGGGGTGAGATCCGGATCAACAAGGTGCTCACCGCGGTGCGGATGTTCCTGCTACATGCAGTGGCGAACAAGGCGGTCTCGGCCTGGGTGTTGGAACAGCTCTATGAGATCGGGGACGACCTGGACCTGCCCGAGGTTGCCCGAGCTGAGAGCGGGGGCATGCGCTATCGGATGAGGGCCAGGCACAGCGTCCAGGAGCCGGAGACGGACATCGACCGGGCCAGCGACGAGGAGGTCGTGGCGATGTTCCTGGCCTGTCGTTCTGCCCGTGACCGGCTGACCTTGCTACTCCTCACCCGTGTCGGTCTGCGGCCGGGGCAGGTCGCCGGGCTGCACCGCAACGATCCTCACCTGATGATGGACTCGCGGGCCCTGGGGTGCTCGGTCGAGGGCGCCCACGTTCACGTCACGCGACGGCAGAACGAGAACGGCGCCTGGTCGAAGTCCAAGAAGTCGTGGGCCATGCCGGTGGACCATCTGGTGGTGATGGCGTTCGACCAGTACGCCCTGGAACGGCACGAAGTACTGGGCTCGGGCGGCAGTGACTTCTTGCTCGTCAACCTCTTCCGCCCTCCCCACGGCTCACCGATCACCACGGACGCGATCGGTGAGCTCTGCGAGTCCCTGGCCCGGCGAGCGGGTCTGGGCCGGATGGTCACGCCGCGCATGGGCCGGCACGCGATGGCCAGCAACGTGGCCGATGCCGGCGGCAGCCTGGACGAAGTCCAGGCCCTCCTGGGTCAGAAGAACCCGGAGTCGGCCCGCCCCTACCTGCACCCCAAGCCGTCGAGGCTCCGGGACGCGGTCGAGCGGGTTCCCTCTCCGCGCGAGTTCGTGGAGGGGGACCGGTGACCACAGCGACGATCGCGTTGCCGGAGCCGGGGCCGACGCCCGACGAGACTCTGATGAGGGAAGTGACGGAGGAGTTCCTCCAGCTCATCGGCTGGGATCCATCCGTCCGAATCGTCACCTTCCCGCGCTCCCACCCGCTGTTCGGCAGCCGGATCTGTCCCGTCGAGGGCTGCGACAAGATGGCCTACACCCCTCGTGAGCGGGCCCTTTGCCGGGGCTGCGAGAGGAGGATGAAGGAGTCCGGGCAGCCGCTGGAGGAGTTCGTGGCCACGGCCAAGTACAACTGGCGGTCGATCGGCACCCAGCCCTGCCTGGTGCCTGGATGCGCCCGGCCCCGTCGAACGATTCGCCAGGCTCTCTGCGACGCGCACTGCTACCAGCAGCAGAAGATCCATCGCCTGACGATCGAGAAGTTCCTCCAGCTGCCGGGCCTGCAGCCGTTCGAGAGCCTCGGACCCTGCGTGGTCGCTGCCTGCTACCGGGACCGCGCCAACGCCGAGTACTGCCCGCCGCACCGCCAGACACGCAACATTCTGCGCCGCACCGGCAGGCTGGAGGACGTCGAGTTCTGGCACCGGACCGCGCCGGCGGTGGTCGAGCACGGCGTCGTCAGCCTGCGCGGCCTGCCCGACCAAGTGGTCGCCGAAGTTCTCTACTGCCTGCAAGACCGCAACGCCAAGGGAGTCAAGCAGAAAGATCAGGAGCTTCGTCCGCTTGTCGATGCCGTCCGGGCTCAGCAGCTGTCGTCGATCAAGGAGCTCGATCCCGGTCCGATGAAGTTGAGCGGCAAGCGGATGGCTATCGGCTTCCTCAAGCACCTCGACCGCTTCGGTTTGTCGGCCGAGACCGAACGGCACAAGGACACCTGGGACGGAGCCGCCTTCGGGCTGGACAGGGGATTCCTCCACTTCGAGGACATCTCTCAGCAGTGGCTGCGCAAGGCCGTCCAGCAGTGGGCGATCGACGATCTCCCCCGCCGGAGAGGGAAGAAACCCATCGCCCCCCTTCAGCGCCAGATCAGGTCCATCGCCATGCTCTCCAAGAGCCTGCGCCTGAACCGGGACGACGACGGGCGCGATCCACGCCTTCTGGGCAGGGACGACATCGTTCTCTTCCTCAACCGTCTGCTGTTCCTTCAGCTCCAAGGCGAGATCTCGGTCTTGCATCGGTACTGGGACGCTCGCAACGTCCGACGCTTGCTCACCCGCATGAGAACCCTGGGGCTGACCCAGCCCGGACAGCTCCTGCACGGCCTCCCCGACAACTTCGCCCTCCGAGAAGAGGACGTGCCCGAGTACGACGAGGACGACGACGCCGGACGCGACCTCCCGGTCGAGGTGATGCGTCAGCTCTGCCAGCACCTGGACAGTCTCGACCCGAACGGTCACCAGCTCAGCCGGACGGCGACGGAACTCCTCATCGACACCGGCCGCCGCCCCGACGAAATCTCCTCCCTGCCCCTGGAGTGCCTGGGACGGGATGGCGACGGCAATCCAGAGCTGATTTATGACAACCACAAGTCCCTGCGCAAGGACCGCCGTCTTCCGATCGCCGCGGCGACCGCTGCCTTGATCATCACCCAGCAGAAGCGGACCCTCGCACGGTTCCCCAACACCCCACGCAAGGAGCTCGCTCTCCTTCCCTCGCCGGTGGCCAACCCGAACGGCGCCAAGGCCATCAGCAGCGCCTGGATCGGCGAAGTCCACCGAGCATGGGTCGCCACCCTGCCGGAGATCTCGGTCCCCGTCGTCGTGGAGGAGGACGGCAAGCGAGTCAAGAAGATGCTGCCCTTCGACAAGTCGAAGATCTACCTCTACGCCTACCGGCATACCTACGCCCAGCGCCACGCGGACAAGAACGTGGCGCCTGACGTGCTCAGGGTTTTGATGGATCACCGGCGACTCGACACGACTCAACGGTATTACCGGGTTAGTGACAAGCGCCGCCGCGAGGCCGTCAACCGGGTCACTGCCATGCAGTTCGACCGGAAGGGTAACCGGATCTGGCGTCAGGCCGAGACCCTACTGGAGTCCGAGCACGCCCGCCGGGGCGTCGGCGAAGTACAGGTTCCCTACGGGCTCTGCACCGAACCGAGCAACGTCTCCGCCGGCGGCGAAGACTGCCCCGTCCGGTTCCGCTGCGTCGGCTGCGAACACTTCCGCACCGACGTGTCCTACCTCCCCGACCTGGAGGCATACCTCGCCGATCTCCTGCGCGGCCGGGAGCGACTGGCAGCCTTCACCGCCGACTCCTGGGCAAAGGCCGAGGCGATGCCGTCCGACGAGGAGATCACGCGCGTCCGCCGCCTGATCAAACGCGTCAAGGAGCAACTCGGGGAACTCACCGAGGAAGACAAAATGCAGATCGAGGAAGCCGTCACCGTGCTCCGCCGCAGCCGGCGAGTCATCTCACTCGGCATGCCCCGAGTGCGGCCAGAACTGCCCGACTACCGCGGCGGAGGGTCCGCCACATGACATCCATGATCGAGGGGAAGAAGGCCGACTCGGCCCGGCGCCGGGAACGGGTCATCAAGGCCCTGGATGCGGCCGTGAAGAGTGGGGGCGACCTCACGGTCTCCGGGCTCGCCAGAGCCGCGCGCGTCGACCGGACCTTCCTCTATCGCCACCGCGACCTGCTCGAACGCCTCCACGTCGCTGCCAGCACTCCGGTCGAGGACGGCAGAGTGGCGGCCGTCAGCCGAGTCTCGCTCCAGACCGACCTCGCCAACGCTCTGGAGCGCAACAAACGCCTTGCCGCACGAGTCCGGCAGCTCGAGAAGCGTCTATCGACCGAGCTCGGCGAGCGAGTCTGGGAGGCGTCCGGACTCGCAACGCCTACCGACATCGACGACCTCCAGCGCCGCGTCACCCTGCTGGAACAAGAACTCGCCGACACCAGCGGCGAGTTGGAGGACAGAACAGAGGAACTGGAAGCCGCTCGGGCCGCGAACCGCGAACTCACGCGAGCCTTGAACCAACCCCAGCCACGCTGACCAAGCGCCAGTCCGGTTCCGACTCGGTGGCCCCGCCTTCGGCGGGGCCACCACCGCGTTCAGGCACAACATCAGAATCACCCGATCCGGGGATAGCACCACACCTGTTGCAATGGCTAGGCTCTTCTACACCAGCGTTGAGCTGCACCAATGTGAGCTTCACAAGCACGGCATCCGCTGGGACCCCCAGAGAAGGCTCGATCACCCGGTTCCTGAGGATGAACCGGCTGGGCGTCGGGTGGCTGCCGGGCGGCAACTCCCCGATGACCAGGCCCTGTTCCGCGATGCGGCCGATCAACTCCGCGTGCCCGCGCGGGTAGACGACGTCTACGCCGCAGGCCAGTACCGCGACGGTCGCCCCACCCGCAGCCAGCACCCCGCGGTGGGCGGCGCCGTCGACGCCGAACGCGGCTCCGGAGACCACCACCCAGCCGCGCTCCGCGAGCCCGGTGGCCAGCGACGCCGCCATGTGCGCCCCGTAGGGCGTGCAGGCCCTGGCTCCTACGACGGCGACCGAGCGCAGCGCCCATATGCGCAGCTGGGGCCGCCCCCGCACCCACAACCCGATCGGTCTGGCGTCGCCCAGGTCGTCGAGCTGGCGGGGCCATTCCTGGTCGTCCGGGCAGACGAAACGGCCTCCGACCGCGGCAACGGCCGCGAGGTCCCGTGCGGGCTCGGCTGCCGCCGCCCGCGCCCGGAAGCCGCCGAGCCGATGCTCGCTCACCCCGGTCAGCGCCGCGCCCGCCACCGCACGGGCACCTTCGATCCCGCTCCCTGTTTCCCGCTCTGTCTCCCTCTCTGCTCTTCCGCTCCCTGTTCCATCGGCACCCCCGGCCGCCGCGTGGCCCACCACCCGGCCGTCGGTGGGCCCCGGCCCCCGATCCACCGCCCGGCCCATCGCCTCGGGCCCGTCCGAGGTGAGCCTGCGCATCAACTCCACCGCCCCGAACTCCCGCAGCCACCGCCCGCCGACCTCATCCCCGGGCTCGATGACCCGGGTCAACGCCGCGCGGGCCAGCCGCTCGGCCTCCCCCACCGCCGCGCTCACCGGCCACCTCCGCCCCGGCGCCCGAAGGATCCGACCCGGCGTCCGGCTGCGCCCTCGCGTCCGGGTGATCCACGCCGCAGCCTCATGAGCCGACTCCGATCAGCTCCGATGCGCCACGCGCGATCCCGGTGCGCAGCTCCAGCGCCAGATCAACGTGCCGCACATCGGGCCGGTCGCAGCCGGCCAGATCTGCGACGGTCCAGGCGACGCGCAGCACCCGGTCGAGACCACGGGCCGTTAGCAGCCCGCGTTCCATGTCGCGTTCGGCAGCGCCGAGAGCGCCGGGGGCGACCTGCCAGCGGGTGCGCAGTTCATGACCCGGCACTTCGCTGTTGGTCGTCCACGGGGTGCCGTCGAGCCGCGCCGCCGCCCGCTCTCTTGCTTCGCGCACGCGCCCCGCGACCTTCTCCGTGGAATCGCCGCGCCCGCCCTGCCCCATCAGGTCGGCGCGCTGCACCGGCTCGACTCCGACCCGCAGATCCACCCGGTCGAGGAGGGGTCCCGACAGCCGTGCCTGGTATCTGCGGATCACCGACGGCGGGCACTCGCATCCCACCCCGTGCAGGGTGTGACGGCCACAAGGGCACGGATTGGCAGCCAGGATCATCAGGAACCGTGCGGGCAGCCGCACCACTCCCGCGCTGCGCGCCACCACCACGTGTCCCGATTCGAGCGGCTGGCGCAGCGAGTCCAGAGCGCGGCCGCTGAATTCCGGTGCCTCGTCAAGAAAGAGCACACCCCTGTGGGCGAGCGAAACAGCCCCCGGCCTCGGCAGCCCGTTGCCCCCGCCGACGAGCGACTGCATCGTCGCCGAATGGTGCGGGGCGCAGTAGGGCGGCGTCCTGACCAGTGGCTCGCCCGGTGGCAGGATGCCCGCCACCGAGTGAACCGCGGTCACCTCCAGCGACTCCTGCCTGGTCAGCGGCGGCAGAATCGAGGGAAGCCGCTCGGCCAGCATCGTCTTGCCCGCACCCGGCGGCCCGTGCAACAGCAGATGGTGCCGGCCCGCCGCCGCGACCGCCAGGGCCGTGCGCGCCCCGCTCTGCCCGGCGACATCCGCGAGGTCGGGTCCGTTGCCCTCGCCGTCACCGACGGCCAATCCGGTGCCCGCCCCCGCGCCGGGCACCATGAGCCCGGACAGTATGGCGTCCGGCCGCCCCTTCTCCCGCTGTTCCTCCTCCGGCACCTCCGCGCCAGTCAGTACGGCGATGAGCTGGCGCAGGCTGCGCACACCCAGCACCGAGATCCCCGGCACCAGCGCGGCCTCCGCCGCCGTCTGCTCCGGCACGACGACCTGGTGGTACCCGGCCTCGGCCGCGGCGAGGACCGCGGGCAGCACACCGCGCACCGGTCGGACCCGGCCGTCCAGCCCCAGCTCCCCGATCATCACCAGATCGGCGATCTCCCGGGGATCGATGCGCTCCGCGGCCGCCAGGACAGCCATGGCAACAGCAATATCAAATCCACTGCCACTTTTGGGCACGGAGGCCGGGCTGAGCCCCACGGTGAGCTTCTTCTGCGGCCAGTCGGCGCCCGAGTTCACCACCGCCGCCCGCACCCGGTCCCGGCTCTCGGTCAGGCTCTTGTCCGGCAGCCCCACCAGCGAGAAGGCCGCCACCCCGGGCTCCAGGTCCGCCTGGACCTCCACCACCACGCCCTCGACCCCGACGAGCGCCACCGAGCACGTACGCGCGAATCCCATCAGGCCACCCCCCGCGCATGCTCGACGACCGGCGCCCCGCGCCGCGGCAGCACCACCCCGATGAGGTCGATGCGCACCCCGCCCGGCGGCGGCCCGCCGTGCTCCTGCGTCCAGCGCTCGGCGAGATGGCGCAACCGCTGTGCCTTGACGGGCTTGACGGCTTCCATCGGGTGCTCGAACGGGCCCGCTCTGCGGGTCTTGACCTCACAGATGACCAGCGCGTCGCCGTCCCGGGCGACGATGTCGATCTCCCCGGCACGGCAGCGCCAGTTGCGCTCCAGGACGGTCATGCCGCCCTCGGTCAGCCTGCGGACCGCCAGCTCCTCGCCGTACCGGCCGAGTGCCCCTGTCGCATTCTTCGCGTTCATTCGGTTCCACCTCCGGAACCGAATGTGCCGCGAACTCCGCCAACTAGTGGATCTTGGTGGACAACTGGCCGGTTGTGGAAAACTCAGTCACCCGGACCTCAGGCACCCAGGCCTCAGTCATCCGGACCTCAGCCACTCGGAAGTTCGAGATCGCTCTTGTTGAGCTCCTCGATATTCACGTCCTTGAACGTGAGCACCCGCACCTGCTTGACGAACCTGGCCGGCCGGTACATGTCCCAGACCCAGGCATCCGCCATGGAAACTTCGAAGAAAACCTCACCCTGCACCGAGTGCACCTGCATCTCGTAGTCATTGGTGAGGTAGAAGCGCCGCTCGGTCTCGATCACGTATTTGAACAGACCGACGACATCGCGGTACTCCCGGTAGAGCTTCAGCTCCATCTCGGTCTCGTACTTCTCGAGGTCCTCGGCGCTCATGGCATGTTCCCCTTCAGCCTTGCGTCCCCTCAGCGTGCGCCAGCCCCGTGCGCCCCTATGCGACTTCCGGGGCCAAGACCATCGGCGTACTTGGAGGACCTTCGTCGAGCAGCGTACGCAGCAGCCCGGCGAGCTTGATGGGATACACCGTCTCACGCGTCGCGGACAGTTCGGCGGAGGTCCACCACCTCAACCCGGCGACGCTCCGTCGCTCCAGTCCGGTCATCCCGTCCATCACGGTCTTCGTCCGCGTCGTACGGGCCAGATAGAACCACTCGTCCTGTTCCCAGCGCCGCCCGTCGAACGGGAACGAGCAGATGCGCTGCCACAGCAGGGGGCCGAGCTCGACCTCCGTGATGCCCGTCTCCTCGGCGACCTCGCGCAGTGCGGCCTGCGCCCTGGTCTCGTCACCCTCCAGGCCACCGCCCGGCGTGAACCACCAGGTATTCGCCGGATCGTCCGGCTCGTACCCGTTCATCAGCAGGACTCGGTCCTCCGGGTCGAGCAGGATCACCCGCGCGACCTGCCGCAGGGGCGCCCCCGGCGCACCGCTCACTCCCGCTCCCGCACTCACTCCCACATCACCGCCCGTGCTCGGATCCCCGCCCATGCTCGGATCACCGCCCACCGGCACGGGCCGTCTTCGCTGATTTCGCTGCCTTCGCCTTCCGCCGCCGGACCCGCTGCGCGATCGGTCCGTACGCCGATCCACCGAAGATCAGCATCATGCCCGTCACCACCACGGCCAACACCAGGACGATCGGTCCCGGTCGCGAGGCCCCGCCTGGCAGCGCCTCGTAGCTCTGCGGGCGGTCGAGCATCCCGCCCAGGGGCCAGGCGATGGCGTCCACGCGCGCGTTCACCTTGGAGACCGGCACCGTCCCTTTGGCGGCGTCCCCGATGTGCCCTCGCGAGTCCACCGAAGTACTCCGCTCGTCACCCAGCAGGAAGAGATGGCCCTTGGGCACCTCGGACGTGAAGGGCGCGGCCGAGGCCGGTTCCCCGTCCTGCAGATACGGTTCCTCAAGGGGCTTGCCGTTCAGCGTGAGCCAGCCGTTCTTGGCGCAGCAGGTGACTTTGTCACCGCCGACGCCGACCACACGCTTGACCATCGGCAGATCGCCCCACAGCGGGTCGGTGAAGACCACTACATCTCCGCGGCGCACATCGGCGCTGCCTATTCGCTGCGCGAGGACCCGGTCCCCCGCCTTGACCGACGGGGTCATCGAATCGGTCGGCACCGTGTACGGCTTGTACTCCACAGCTCCCCAGGCGAACCCGCCGAGGAAGAGCACACAGCCGACGGCCACGGCCAGGCCCGACAACACGTTGCCGAACCGGCCGCGGCCGTCTTCTTTACGTCCTGTTCCGCTCATCCCAGCGCTCCCCACTCCGGAGATCGGCAATCGCTGATCCGAGCGGCACCCTACCCGGCGGTACGCCCGCCGGTCAGCTTCCGCCTGCGCCAGAGCACCAGAGGCACCGCGCCCGCGAGGCCCAGCGCGCCGGGCGCCACGGTCATCGCCGCCGATGCGACATTCAGCCCGGACTGGTCGAACGTGCCGGGAACCGGCAGCGTCGACCAGCGGTTGACCGGCCAGGCGACCACGATGGCGCGTCCGACGACCTCGTCGACCGAGACCGTGCCACCGCCGTCGAGCTCCTGGTGGTAACGGGAGTCCAGCGAGTTCTGCCGGTGGTCGCCCATCACCCAGATCCGGCCGTCGGGCACCTTGAGCGGCCCGAACGGCTCGTCGTTGCACGGGGTGTCACCGGGGAAGATGTACGACTTCTCGTCGAGCGCCTTGCCGTTGACCTGGACCGGGCCGTTCTTCTTGCACTCGACCGTGTCACCGCCGACCGCGATGACCCGCTTGATCAGGTCCTTCTCCTCCGCCGACGGCATCAGGCCGATGAAGCTGAGGAACTTCTGCACGACGTTCGGGTCGGACACCGTGGTGTCGTCCAGCCAGCCGCCCGGGTCGTGGAACACCACGACCTCGCCGCGCTCGGGCTCCGAGCCGAACCACGGTGTCAGTTTGTCGACCAATACCCGGTCGCCCCGCTGCAGGGTGTCCTGCATCGAATCCGAAGGAATCGAGAACGCCTGCACCAGAAATGTCTTGATCAGCAGCGCGAGCAGGAGCGCGATACCGACCAGCAGCGGCAGCTCCTTCCAGAAGGAACGGGGCTTCTTGGGCCCTTCGCTCTCGCCACTGTCCGCCGTGCCGTCGTCGAACCCCGGAGCCCGGTCCGCGGTGCCGCCCGCGTACTCCGCGTCGCGCACCTCATCTGCCGCGGCCGCGGGTGACTCTGGCCGATCCTCGGGCTCGTCGCGTCCGGATCGTGCGCCGACCGCCAAATCCCCCACATCCACTCCTCACTCCGTGCCACTGCCCACGCCAGAGGAGGCGCAGACCCACCACTCCCATAACGAGCGGGAGTTCCGCAGGGGTCGGGAGCCGGATCATCGCGTTCAGATCCTGAGACGCCACCCTATTCGACGGGCCGAGGGCCGACGTCGCCGCGGCGCGCGGGTCAGGCACCGAGGCGTACGTCCCGGGCTCCTCCAACTGCCGCCAGTGCGAGAACGGCCAGGCGATGACGACAGCCCGTCCCACCACCTCTTCCTCCGAGACCGTGCCGGTGAACTGCTCGTCCAGGTGAAACCGGGAGTCCGCCGAATTCGACCGGTGGTCGCCCATCACGAAGAGCCGTCCGACCGGCACCTTGACATCGAATTTGAGGCTGGACGGACGGTCGCCCGGATTCAGATACGGTTCCGCGAGCGGTACGCCGTTGACGGTGACCCGTCCGTCCTTGTCGCAGCACCTCACGGTGTCCCCGCCGACCGCGACGACCCGCTTGATCAGGTCCTGTTCGTCCTCGGACGGCAGCAGCCCGATGAAGGTCAGGGCGGCCTTGATCTGCTTGACGCCGACCGGATCGTTCTTGATGTCGGTCTTCTCGTCCTCCAGCCAGCCACCGGGATCCTTGAAGACCACCACATCGCCGCGCTCGGGACGCGACCCGAACCACGGCGTCAGTTTGTCGACCAGCACCCGGTCGCCGATCCGGATCGTCTGCTCCATCGAGCCGGACGGGATCACGAAGGCCTGCACCAGGAACGTCTTGAGCACAAGCGCGATCAGCAGTGCCACGGTTATGAGGATCGGTATCTCTTTCACGGCCGACCTGCGTCGCCGCCGCTTCACCTTGAGCGCCAGCTTGCGCCGGTCCGCGCGGCCCGGCAGTACGGGCCCACTCGTGGGACGCGTGCCCGTCGGCAGCCGGGTGTCCGCCCGATGGCCGCCCGATCGGGCCCGTCCGCGGTTACCCATGGGCCCCGACCGGTCCGGGCGCCCGTACATGCGTGAAGGCGTCCGACCGCTCCAGCGAGGTCCAGTGGCCCACCGGCCAGCCGATCCAGTCGGCCCGCCCGATGACCATGTTGACGGGCACCATGCCGCCGCCCGGCTCCCCCAGGTGGTCACGGGAGTCCCGGGAGTGCGACCTGTGGTCGCCCAAGACCCACAGCGTGCCCTGCGGTACGACGATGTCGAACGGGACCTGCGACGGAGCGTCGCCCGGATGCAGGTACTTCTCGTCCACCGGTCGGCCGTTCACCTCGACCCTCCCCCGCTTGTCGCAGCACACGACACGGTCGCCCCCCACGCCCACCACGCGCTTGATGTAGTCGGTCTCGGCGGGCTCGGCCAGTCCCACGGCCGCAGCCGCCCACCGCACCAGCCCGGTGACCGGGTTCCCGGCCGGCTCCTCTTGTACGAAGGACCCGGTGCCGTCGAACACGATCACATCACCGCGCTGCGGTACAGAACCGAAACGGTACGCCACCTTATTGACGAGTACCCGGTCCCCGATGTTCAACGTGGGCTCCATGGAGCCGCTCGGAATCAGGAAGGGCTGCAGTACGAAGGAGCTGAACAGCAGCAGAAAGGACGCGCAGACGAGGCCGAGCAGAGCGGGCCTGCGCCACGGGGCATGCAGAAAACGCACGGAGCGCGACCCCTCTCCCTCCCCCGCTTCAGGGGTGGAGGAGCGGTCGCGCTCCGAGACGTGTCCTTCGGTGTCCATCGGGACCTGAGCCTATCCGGCCGGTCCCAGGGCGCCTGTGGTGCGATCAGCGGTCGCGCTTCTCCTTGATCTTCGCGGCCTTGCCGCGCAGCTCACGGAGGTAGTACAGCTTCGCGCGACGGACGGCGCCACGGCTGACGAGCTCGATCTTCTCGAAGATCGGGCTGTGCACCGGGAAGGTGCGCTCGACACCGACGGAGAAGGAGACCTTGCGGACCGTGAAGGACTCGCTGACGCCGGCACCCTGACGGCGGACGACAACGCCCTTGAACTGCTGCACACGCGAGCGGTTGCCCTCGATGACGCGAACGTGGACGTTCACGGTGTCACCGGGACGGAAGGCCGGCAGGTCGGTACGCAGCGATGCGGCGTTCACTTCGTCGAGCAGGCTTGCCATGTTGGCTGCTTTCTTCGCGCCGATGCCACAGGTCATCGAGCGGTATGTCTAGAGAAGTATTCGGGGTGCTGTCCGTATCGGGCGGGCGTCGTTCCCCCTGTGGCAGGGGCGCACGCCGGACACACAGCAGCGGCCTATTCTTCCACGGCTTCGGGGTTGCGCCCAAATCGGCCGTCGGCCCCCGGCTGCCAGCCGAGAATGCTCAGCATCTGCCGGTCGTGCTTGTCAAAGGCGGCCGGGTCGCAACGCTCGATCAGATCCGGCCGGTTGACGGTCGTACGACGCAGCGCCTCGTCCCGCCGCCACCGCGCGATCTTCCCGTGGTGCCCGCTGACCAGGACGTCCGGGATGTCACGCCCGCGCCACTCGGGCGGCTTGGTGTAAACGGGGCCTTCGAGGAGGTTGGCCATGGCGCCGGGTGCGAAGGAGTCGTCGCGATGCGATTCGGCGTTGCCGAGGACGCCGGGCAGCAGCCTGGCCACCGCCTCGGTGATCACCAGCACCGCGGCCTCGCCGCCGGCCAGCACGTAGTCCCCGATGGACACCTCGTACACGGGCATCCTGGTCGCGTACTCGTCGATGACCCGGCGGTCGATGCCCTCGTAGCGCGCGGGCGCGAAGACCAGCCAGGGGCGCTCGGACAGCTCGACCGCGACCTCCTGGGTGAAGGGCCGGCCGCTGGGCGTGGGCACGACGAGGACCGGGCCGTGCGCGCCGGACTCGTAGCCGCTCGCCAGCGCCTCGTCGAGCGCGGCGCCCCACGGGCCGGTCTTCATGACCATCCCGGGACCGCCGCCGTAGGGGGTGTCGTCGACCGTGTTGTGCCGGTCGTAGGTCCACTCCCGCAGATCGTGCACGTGTACGTCGAGCTGGCCACGCGCGCGTGCCTTGCCGACGAGCGAGACGTTCAGCGGCTCCAGGTACTCGGGGAAGATCGTGACGACGTCGAGCCTCATCAGCCCTTGTCCTCCGGCACTGCCCTGTCCTCCGGCGTGGCCTTGTCCTCGGGCTCCGCCGCGTCGGCCTCGTCGTCGGCCTCGTGGTCAGCCTCTTCGCCGGCCTCGTTCTCGGCCGGGCCGCCGTCGATCAGACCGGGCGGCGGGGTGATGACGGCCCGCTGCTCCTCCAGGTCGATCTCGCTGACGATCTCCTCGACGAAGGGGATCATCACCTCGCTGCCGTCGGGCCGTGCCACGACGAAGAGGTCCTGGGACGGGAGGTGCAGGATCTCGGTGATGCGACCGACGTCCGTGCCGTCCTCCAGGACCACGTCGAGGTCCATCAGCTGGTGGTCGTAGAACTCCTCGTCGTCCTCCGGCACCGCCTCCGGGTCCACGTCCGCGATCAGGAGCGTATTGCGCAGCGCCTCGGCGCCCGTACGGTCCTTGACGCCCTCGAAGCGCAGCAGCAGCCTGCCGCTGTGCACCCGGCCGGTCTCGACCGTCAGGGGCCCGGTCGATGCGGGGTCCGTGGCGAGTACGGCGCCGGGCCCGAGCCGCAGCTCCGGCTCGTCCGTACGTACTTCAACGGTGACTTCGCCCTTGATTCCGTGGGCGCGGCCGATCCGCGCGACTACCAGCTGCACTCTTGTCTCTCCTGTCGTGTGCCTGCGGCATTGCTCCGCAGACGACTACGGGCCGGGGCGGGCCGAAGCCCTCCCCGGCCCGTGCCGGTAACGCTCAATACTTCAGTGCGCCTGGTCCACGTCGACGAGGTCGACGCGGATACCACGGCCACCGATGGCGCCCACGACAGTGCGCAGGGCGCGTGCGGTGCGGCCGTTACGGCCGATCACCTTACCGAGGTCGTCGGGGTGCACCCGGACTTCGAGCACACGCCCACGACGCAGGTCACGCGAGGCGACCTGCACATCGCCGGGGTTGTCGACGATGCCCTTCACGAGGTGCTCGAGAGCGTCCTCGAGCATGATCAGGCCTCGGTCGGCTCAGCGGCGGCCGCCGGGGACGCTGCGTCCTCAGCAGGCTCGTCCGCCTTCTTCTCGGCCTTCTTCGCCTTGGGGGTGATGGCCTCACCCTTGGGCTCGTCCGCGGCGTCCTTGGTGAGAGCCTCGAACAGCGCGCGCTTGTCAGCCTTCGGCTCCGGCATGAGCAGCGGGGCCGGGGCGGGAAGGCCCTTGTGCGCCTGCCAGTCGCCCGTGAGCTTCAGGATGGCGAGCACGGGCTCGGTCGGCTGCGCGCCGACGGACAGCCAGTACTGCGCACGCTCCGCGTTGACCTCGATGCGCGAGGGGTTCTGCACCGGGTGGTACAGGCCGATCTCCTCGATCGCCCGGCCATCACGGCGGGTGCGGGAGTCGGAAACGACGATGCGGTAGTGAGGCGAACGGATCTTGCCCAGACGCTTCAGCTTGATCTTGACTGCCACTGGAGTGGTCTCTCCTGGAATTGACGTGGTTGGGCACAACAAGATGCCACGTGGGGTTGCGGTACTCGGGGTGCCCGATGGACGCGTCAGCCGGAGGAGAGAGGGGTCCTGTGCGACTGTCGAGTACAGCTAGCCATTGTGCCACACACCTGCGGCGCGGCATCACCCGACCGACATCGCCCTCCGGTACGGGGGGCGCGGGCGCGGCAGCGGCGAGAAAGAGGTCAGCTCGCCGCGACCACTACCTCGGGGATACGGAACGGCTTGCCGCAGCCGCCGCAGACGATCGGGGCCTGGGCCAGGACCGACGGAACGACGCGGACATTGCGTCCACAGTCGCACACGGCCTTGACCCGCACCCCGCCCCCGGACGAACCGTGCCGGGCGGCCGGTCCGCGGAAGGTGCGCTTGGTGTCCGAGGTCGTCGCGACCGTGTGTGCCTTCAGGGCACGCTGGAGCCGCTCGATGGTGGGCCGGTAGCGTCGCTTCGCCTCCGGGTTGAGCGAGACCAGCGAGAAGCCGCTGCTCGGGTGTGGCTCCTCCGGGTGGTCGAGCCCGAGCTCCTCGGCGATCGCGAGGAATCTGCGGTTGTGGTAGCGGCCGGCACGCGAGGTGTCACGGACGCCCCGTGCGGCGGCGATGCCGTGGACTGCCTCGTGCAGCAGTCGTTCGAAGGAGAGCTTCGGGCCGCAGGCGGACGAAGACTCTCCGATCAGGGACTCGGGCGCGGCTAGATCCGGCAGCTCGGCGTGGTACCGCTGAATATCGGCCCATGCCTGTGCCAGCTCTGCGGCGAGAACAGGTGGTGTCGTGCTCACGTCGTGACAACGAGCCGAGGTGCCCCGGTGTTCCTATTCCGGGGCATCCCAAATAATTTGCACGTACCAGTCAGTTGCCATTGATGCATCCCGACGAGGGCGGGTGCGCTGATTTGCGGAGAACTCGCGCAGCTCAGTCCAAGCCGGTACGTACCCGCGCGTACGCCCCGGCGCGTAGCCAATGCCCGCACGCCGGGACATCAGTTGGTGCGGGAGGGGGCGGTTGTCGCCCCGGGGATCGGCAGCGGCCCCGGTGGGCGCGGACCACGACGGCGACAGTATCGGGCGGGCCGCCGGCGTCCGGTACCGCCCCGCGCCGGAGCGGGCCGGACACCGCGCGACCGCGGCCCGCCCGAGCGTCCCTGCCGTGGCGGGAATCACGAACCGGCGGCACTCTTGAAGGTGGATCTGCTCCGGCGCGGGGGCGCACAACCGGGGCACACAAGCATTGCCATACAACCTCTGGACTTGGGGACGGATGCGCAGTTCCCTGGCATACGGGGGATGTACGAGCGCACGCACACGGGGGATGCCAATCAGGGCATGACATGACCTCTCGGCGGATTGGGGCGCTTTCGATGACACCAACGCTCGTCCAGCACCACCCGAACGCGGCCTCGGCCCCCCCGACGGGCGCGCGCGCCCGCGACTGGGCCGAGATCCAGGAACGGATGCTGGTGCCGCTGTATGAAGCGGTGTACGAGCGGCTTGAGGTAGGCCCCGCCACCCGGCTGCTCGCCCTTGGCTGCGGGTCGGGCCTCGCCCTGCTGATCGCGGCGTCCCGTGGCGCCTGTGTGACAGGCGTCGACGCCGATCGCGAACGGGTCGCTCTGGCCCGCGAACGTCTACTGCCGGACGGCGCCAGGAGCGGTGCCGCCGAGGACGATCCGGCCAGGCTCGCCCAGCTGTTCGACTGCGGTTCCGTGGAGGGCAAGGACCCCGCCGACCCGGCGTACAACCTCGTCACGGCCTTCGAGCCGCTCGGCTGCGCCGCCGGGGACTCGGAGGGGCTCGCGCCCGCACTCGAAGACTCGCTGCCGCTCGCCGAGCGGGGCAGTGCGGTGATCCTGGTGGGCTGGGGCCCACCGGAGCGCTGCGCCACCTCGGCCGTCCTTCGGGTGGCTTCCCGGCTGACGGACACCCTGCGCAGCACGGGCGGCGCCTGGCGGCCCGCGCACCGGGACGACCTGGAGAACGTGGCCGCACGGGCCGGGCTCAAGCCGGACGGCTCGGGCCGGGTGGCGTGCCCCTTCGGCTACGCCGACACGGAGAGCGCCGTACGGGGCCTGCTGTCGACGGGGCTCTTCGACGCGGCGATACGGGCCACCGATCCGGCGCAGGTCGAGAAGGAGCTGGCCGAAGCACTCCATCCGTATGTGCGGCGGGACCGGACCGTCTGGATGCCGAACGTGTTCCGGTATCTGATCGCACGTACGCCCTGAGTCCGAGGTCCCTGACTCCGGTGCACCGAACGCCCTGTGGGCGCCCGCTCCTTCCAGAAGGGGGCGCCCACAGGGACGTAAGAACGTACAAGCATGGGAAGGGAAGGGGCGTCAGCCCATGAACTTCTTGAACTCGTCCGGCAGCTCGAAGTTCTGGGGGCTCTCCGCGGGTGCGCCGCCCGCCTGAGCCGCCTGCTCGCGGCGCTCGGCCTCGGCCTGCTCCTCGGCCTTGCGCTTCATCGGGTTGCCGCTCTTGCGCTTGCCCTTGGCCTGCTTGATCTGCTTCTTCTGACGGCCGGGGCCACCACCCATGCCCGGAATCCCCGGCATGCCCGGCATGCCGCCGCCCTGCGCCATCTTCGACATCATCTTGCGGGCGTCGAAGAACCGCTCCACCAGGTTCTTCACGGCGCTGACCTCGACGCCCGAGCCCTTGGCGACGCGGGCCCGGCGCGAGCCGTTGATGATCGTCGGGTCGTGGCGCTCCGCCGGTGTCATCGACTTGATGATCGCGGCAGTACGGTCCACGTCGCGCTCGTCGATGTTCTGGATCTGGTCCTTGATCTGCCCCATGCCGGGCATCATGCCGAGCAGCTTGGAGATGGAGCCCATCTTGCGGACCTGCTCCATCTGGGACAGGAAGTCGTCGAGCGTGAACTCCTTGGGGCCCTTCGCCAGCTTGGCCGCCATCGCTTCGGCCTCTTGCTGGCTGAAGGTCTGTTCGGCCTTCTCGATGAGCGAGAGCATGTCGCCCATGCCGAGAATGCGCGATGCCATGCGGTCCGGGTGGAACGCGTCGAAGTCGTCCAGCTTCTCGCCGTTGGAGGCGAACATGATCTGACGGCCGGTCACCTCGGCGATCGACAGCGCCGCACCACCGCGTGCGTCACCGTCGAGCTTGGACAGCACCACGCCGTCGAAGCCGACGCCGTCGCGGAAGGCCTCCGCGGTGTTGACCGCGTCCTGACCGATCATCGCGTCGACGACGAACAGGATCTCGTCGGGGCTGACGGCGTCGCGGATGTCCGCGGCCTGCCGCATCAGCTCCTCGTCGATACCGAGGCGGCCCGCGGTGTCGACGATGACGATGTCGTGCTGCTTGTTCTTGGCGTAATCGATCGAGTCCTTGGCGACCTTGACCGGGTCACCGACACCGTTGCCCGGCTCCGGCGCGTAGACCGCGACGCCGGCGCGCTCGGCGACCACGCTCAGCTGGGTCACGGCGTTGGGGCGCTGGAGGTCGCAGGCGACGAGGATCGGGGAGTGGCCCTGGCCCTTGAGCCAGAGGCCGAGCTTTCCCGCGAGGGTCGTCTTACCGGCGCCCTGGAGACCCGCGAGCATGATCACGGTGGGCGGGTTCTTGGAGAAGCGCAGCCGACGGGTCTCGCCGCCGAGGATGCCGACGAGCTCCTCGTTGACGATCTTGATGACCTGCTGGGCCGGGTTCAGCGCCGTGGAGACCTCGGAGCCTGCGGCGCGCTCCTTGATCCGGACGATGAACGCACGCACGACCGGCAGCGCGACATCCGCTTCGAGCAGCGCGATACGGATCTCACGGGCCGTGGCGTCGATGTCCGCCTCGGAAAGGCGGCCCTTGCCCCGGAGGCTTTTGAATGTCGCTGCGAGGCGGTCGGAAAGAGTATCGAACACGGCGGTCGCGGATCCTCGGGTCGGGGGCGGGCGGACGAGTCGCACTCCAGGGTATCCGCCCCGGCAACACAAGCGGCTCCCGCCCGTCGAACAGCGACGGGGCGGGAGCCCGGATCAGGACAATGCCGGGGCTGCTAACGCAGCTGGTCCTCCATCACCCGTGCCAACTCCGCGGCCACGGCGCCCGGCAGGGGGTCCCCCTGCGGGGTCGTCACATAGAACGCGTCGACCGCGTTCGCGCCCAGCGTCGACACATGCGCGCTGCGCACCAGCACCGAAGCGGCCTCCAGGGCGTGGCCGATGCGGTACAGCAGCCCCGGGGCGTCCTGCGCGCGCACCTCGATCACCGTCGCGACCTCGGAGCCCGCCGACGCCACCGTCACGCGCGGCGGCGGGGCATGGGAGCCCCGGCGGCGCGGGTTCTTCGCGTACGCCTTCTCGCGCTCCGCGAGCCTCCCCGGGATGTCCAGCGAGCCGTCCAGGGCCCGTACGAGATCGGCGCGCAGCCGGGCGGCCTGCGGGAGCGAGCCGTACTCGGCGGCGACCCGCCAGTCGAGCAGCAGCACCGCCGAGGGCGCCTTGCCGTCGGCGGCCACCGGGTCGGGCAGCTCGGCGGTCCGCAGCTCCGCCGTGCGTACGGTCAGCCGGTGCATCGCGAGGACGCCGGCCACGGCCGGGAGCACCCCGGGCTGGTCGGGTACGGCGATCAGCAGCTCGACGCCGAGCGGCTGTGGTGCGTCGCCCTCCTCCGCGGCGGGCCCCTCCGTCTGGGCGCGCAGCGACAGGACGGGGCCGCCGGTGCGGAAGGCCTCGATGGCGAGGCGCTCCTGCTCGGCGCTGGGGACGACGGGCTGCTCGGGCACTGCGGGTGCCTCGCCGGCCAGCACGGCGCCGACCCGCTTCGCCAGGTCGGTGACCAGTGAGGCGCGCCAGGTGGACCAGGCGGCGGGCCCGGTGGCCAGCGCGTCGGCCTCGGTGAGGGCGTGCAGCAGTTCCAGGGTGCCTGTGGTGCCGACGGCGTCGGCGACGGCCCGGACGGTGGCCGGGTCGTCCAGGTCGCGACGGGTGGCGGTCTCGACGAGGAGGAGGTGGTGGCGTACGAGCGTGGCGATCACCTCGACGTCCTGGCTGGTGAAGCCGATCCGGGTGGCGACGTCGCGGGCGATGATCTCGCCGGCGACCGAGTGGTCCCCCGGCCATCCCTTGCCGATGTCGTGCAGGAGGGCGGCGATCAGCAGCAGGTCGGGGCGGCCGACCCGGCGGGTCAGTGAGGAGGCCTGCACCGCGGTCTCCACCAGGTGCCGGTCGACGGTCCAGGTGTGTACGGCGTTGCGCTGCGGGCGGCAGCGCACCCGCTCCCAGTCCGGCAGCAGCCGGGTGATCAGCCCTTCCGCCTCCAGCGCCTCCCACACCCCGATGGTCGCCTGCCCGGCGCCGAGCAGCGTGATGAGTTCCTGGCGGGCCTCGGCCGGCCACGGCACGGGCAGGGGGCGTGCGGTGGCGGCCATGCGCCGTACGGCGTGCATGGACATCGGCAGCTCGGACTGCGCCGCCGCGGCGGCTGCCCGCAGGGGGAGCACGGGGTCGCGTTCGGGGCGCGCGGTGCGGGCGAGCACCACCTCACCCTCCTGCTCGACCACGCCCTCCGCGAGGGGGGTGCGGTCGTTGGCGGGCCTGTTGCCGAGCATGGCGCGCAGCCGGGGGCGCACGGAGCGGGCGCGCAGCACCCGGTTCACCTCGCGCCAGGTGACGTCGCTGGCGTACGAGATGGTGCGGGCCGCCTCGTACACCTCCCGCAGGAGGGTGTCGGCGTCGAGCAGGCCGAGTTCGGCGGCGACCTGGTCCTGCTCCTGGAGGGCGAGGCGGTCGGTGGCGCGGCCGGTGGTCAGGTGCAGTGCGTCGCGTACGTCCAGGAGCTTGCGCCGCGCCGCGTCGAGGCCCTCACGCGGGGCGTCGGCGAGCCAGGAGGCAGCGACGGCGCGCAGCACGGTGGCGTCCCGCAGTCCGCCCCGCGCCTCCTTGAGGTCGGGCTCCAGGAGGTACTGGAGTTCGCCCTGGCGTGCGGCCCGGTCCTGGCACAGTTCGTGGAGTTCGGGCAGGCGTTTGGGGGCGAGGTTGCGCCAGTCGGCGAGTACGGCTGTGCGCATCCCGGCGGTGAGCCCCAGGTCGCCGGCCACATGGCGGGCGTCGAGCAGGCCGAGTTGCACCTTGAGGTCCTCGCCCGCCGTCCTGCGGGCCTCCGCGGGGGTCCGTACGGAATGGTCGAGGTCCAGGCCGAGGTCCCAGACGGGGTACCAGACGCGGTCCGCGAGCGCGGCGATGGCGCCCTTCTCGGCGTTGCCGTCGTGCAGGAGCAACAGGTCGAGGTCACTGCGGGGCGAGAGCTCGCCGCGGCCGTAGCCGCCGACGGCGACCAGAGCGGCTCCCCGTACGCCGGCCGACCGTGCCGCCGTGCTGAACAGCGCTTCCAGCCACTCGTCGGTCAGCCGGGCGAGCCCGGTACGGCGCGGCGGCCCGGACTGCGTCTTCTCCTGGAGAAGTCGCAGCCGGGCCGCCGCGTAGCCGCTGGGTCCCGAGTCTTCAGTTCCGGTGCTCACTTCAACGCTCGTCACCCAGCAGCTCCCGTTCACGCTTTCGTTCTACGAGGTCCTCCGCAGGCCCAACGAGTGGAAGCCCCAGGAGATCCTCCGAAGGTCCTAAAGAGCGTCCGGGCCACGTTCGCCGGTCCGCACCCGAACCGCCGTCTCGACGGGGACGCTCCACACCTTGCCGTCGCCGATCTTGCCCGTACGGGCGGCTTTCACCACCACTTCGATGAGCCCTTCGGCGTCACTGTCCTCGACCAGCACCTCGATACGGATCTTCGGTACGAGGTCGACGGTGTACTCGGCGCCGCGGTAGACCTCGGTGTGACCGCGCTGGCGGCCGTACCCGCTGGCCTCGGTGACCGTCAGCCCCTGGACACCGAAGGCCTGGAGCGCCTCCTTGATCTCGTCGAGCCGGTGCGGCTTGACGACTGCGGTGATGAGTTTCATGCGTCCACCTTCTTGGTCTTCGGCCCGGCTCCGGCCGTGTCGGTCTGGCCCGGGGCGTGGACGGCCGTTCGGGTGGCCGAGCCGCCGCCGGCTCCGCTGAAGTCGTAGCCCGTTTCCGCGTGCTCGACCTGGTCGATGCCCGCGACCTCGACGTCCTCGTCGACCCGCATGCCCATCGTCTTGTCGATGGCGAACGCGAGGACAGCGGAGACGATCAGAGAGTAGGCCAGGACCGCGAAGACTCCGACGGCCTGCTTGCCGAGCTGGTCGAGCCCGCCGCCGTAGAAGAGGCCCTTGGCGTCGGACTGGACACCGCCGGTGGCGAAGAAGCCGACGAGGAGCGAGCCGACGACGCCGCCGACGAGGTGGACGCCGACGACGTCCAGGGAGTCGTCGTATCCGAGCTTGTACTTCAGGCCGACGGCCATGGCGCACAGCACACCGGCGATGGCACCGACCGCGATGGCACCGAGCGGGCTGACGGAGCCGCCGGACGGGGTGATGGCGACGAGGCCCGCGACCGCGCCGGATGCGGCGCCGAGGGTGGTGAAGGAGCCGTGGCGGAGCTTCTCGTACGCGAGCCAGGCGAGCATCGCCGCGGCGGTCGCGACCTGGGTGTTGACGAACATCACCGCGCCGACGCCGTCGTCGTTGCCCAGCCAGGAGCCGGCGTTGAAGCCGAACCAGCCGAACCACAGCAGACCGGCGCCGAGCATCACCAGCGGCAGGCTGTGCGGGCGCATCGGGTCCTTCTTGAACCCGACGCGCTTGCCGATGACGAGGATCACGCCGAGGGCGGCCGCACCCGCGTTGATGTGGACGGCGGTGCCGCCCGCGAAGTCGATGACGCCCATGTCGAAGAGCCAGCCGCCCTCGGCCCACACCCAGTGCGCGACCGGGAAGTAGACGACGGTGACCCACAGGGCGATGAACAGCGCCCAGGCGGTGAACTTCACCCGGTCGGCCAGCGCACCGCTGATGAGAGCGGGGGTGAGCACCGCGAACATCAGCTGGAATACGGCGAAGACATAGACCGGGATGGTGTAGCCGCCCCAGAGTTCGGTGACTCCGATGCCGCTCAGACCGACGTAGTCCGAGGACCAGCCGATGAAGGATCCGATATCGGTGCCGAAGGTGAGGCTGAACCCGTAGAGCACCCACAGGATCGTGACGATCCCGAGGCTGATGAAGCTCATCATGAGCATGTTCAGCGTCGACTTGACGCGGACCATGCCTCCGTAGAAGAAGGCCAGGCCAGGCGTCATCAGCATCACCATGGCGGAACAGATGAGCATGAAGCCGGTATTGGCGGCAGACAGCTCTGGGGCGTCTGCGGCAAGCGTCGTGATGCCTGGAGGCATCGGCGTCTCCTCGTCGTCGGTGCGGCCCGTGCGGGGGCGGAGCCTGTTGGCCTGTACGGCAAGAAAGGGGTGGGCCGGTTATGCGCCCTGAGGTTGGCCCAGCGCCGTTTCGGTCAGTGCCGCACGATGTTTCGCCACAGTGACGAAGAGGTCCCACGTGTTACGTACGAATGAACTCCGGGGTCGCATTCGAGTGACGCGGATACCCTCTGCCCTCATCGGAGCGGCCCGCGCCCGGGTACGTCAGGAACCGGCCGCGACAGTCACCCGCTGACCTGGCGCGGGGGAGCCGAGTCGGGCTGTACGGGGTGGCTGTCGCGGTCGGCGTCGGTGCGCCGCTGTTCAGACCGCTTCGGCGGCTTCGGGCAGCTGTGCGGCGAGCTGATCGGTCAGATCGACGACTTCGGCGATGTCGCCGAAGTCCCTGGCTGCCGTATCGACCGTCTTGCGGAGCCGGTTGTTGACGCGCTCGGAGCGCACACTCCGGGCGACACTCAACGCCTGCCCCGACAGCACCACGGACTGCTCGGGCTCCCTCTTGAGCAGATGCACGGTGGCCATGCCGATGAGGTTGAGTGCGTACGACCGCTGGTGCTCCGAGTCCTTGCCGAAGAGGTCAACGGCGCGCTGCATCACCGGCTCGGACAGTGAGGCGTAGGTCGGGCTGCGACCGGCCACATAGGCCAGGTCGCGGTAGGAGTGCGCGTTCTCCCCGTTGAGCTCGGCCTCGGAGAAGAAGCGGATCCAGTCGGGCTCGGGTTCGCCGTCCAGGCCGGAGTCCTCGAAGGTGTTCTCGGCCATCCGGACGGCCCGCTTGCACTTGCTGGGCAGGCCCATGTTCGCGTACGCGCGGGCCTCCATCGCATACAGCATGGCCTGGGTCCTGGGGGTGGCGCAGTCCCTGCTGCCGTACTGAGCGAGGTGGACGAGTTCCAGGGCGTCGTTGGGGCGGCCGAGGTGGATCATCTGACGGCTCATGCTGGACAGGACGTACGAGCCGAGCGGCTTGTCGCCCGCTTCCTTGGCGGCGTGCAGGGCGAGGACGAAGTACTTCTGCGCGGTGGGCTGCAGGCCCACGTCGTAACTCATCCAGCCGGCCAGCTCCGCCAGCTCCGCCGCGCACCTGAAGAGCCGCTTGGAGGTGGCCGCGGGCTGCGACTCCTGGAGCAGGTCGGTCACTTCGTGGAGCTGTCCGACGACGGCTTTGCGCCGCAGGCCGCCGCCGCACTGGGCGTCCCACTGGCGGAACATCATGGTCGTGGACTCCAGCAGGTCCAGCTCGGGGCCCGAGAGCCGTGACGGCCGCCGCGACGCGGCCGCCGGCTCCGGGTGTCCGGGCTCGCCGGGCGGGGCGGGCACCAGCCAGCGCTGCATGGGCTCGATGAGCGCGGGGCCCGCGGACAGCGCCAGTGAGGTCCCGAGGAAACCGCGCCGCGCGAGCATCAGGTCGCTGCGCGAGAACTCGCTGAGCAGCGCGACCGTCTGGGGGCCCGCCCAGGGCAGGTCGACGCCGGACACCGAGGGCGACTGGTGGGCGGAGCGCAGGCCGAGGTCCTCCACGGCGACAACGCTGCCGAAGCGCTCGGAGAAGAGCTCGGAGAGGATGCGCGGGATCGGCTCGCGCGGCTGCTCGCCGTCCAGCCAGCGGCGGACCCGTGAGGTGTCCGTGCTGATGTGGTGGGCGCCCATCTGTCGTGCTCTGCGGTTGACTTGGCGTGCGAGCTCTCCCTTGGACCAGCCGCTGCGTGCGAACCACGAGCCCAGCTGCTCGTTCGGGCGCTTTTCAGCGTTCATACCGCCTGCGCCGCTGCCGCTCACTGGAAGCCCCCATCCCGCTCAATCCTCTTTTGCACGAACCCCTAACAGAATGCCGTGAGTTGTGGCCCGCTGTCCGGAGGATGCGCCCCCTCGAACAGGAAAACGGGTTGCCTCCGGCATACCCGAATGCGTGCCTGTATCCGAGGTTCGTGTACTGAAAGTAATCCTACGATCACCCCTCCGGCGAGGGCGATCCCGGAAACGCCACCATTCGCCACCCCTTCGAATGAACTACCCCGCAGCCAGGCGCGATTCACTTGACATACGACGATCAGGAGTCGGCGGAGCGAAGTGCGCCGGGGCGCGCGGGCCGGACCGCACCACCTCCAGTGACACAGTGCGCCGCCGGATCCGTCCGGGCGGGACACACCGTTACCGGGCCGCTCCGGATCGTAACCACCGGTGCTTTTCACCCGTTGGAGGGGGCATGGGCTTCACGATCGGTGGCATCCGCGAGATCAGGTCCGGCTCACGGCGCCGCGCATCAGAGTGCACACCGGTGGCCGAGTACACCGGACTGTGGGGTTGGGCCGTGCGGCCGGGCGCCAGGGCCGGGGCCGCGGTCGGCGCCAGCGGGACACGGGAGTGTTCGTGTGCGGACACCGGATGCGGGGCGCCGGGCGCCCATCCACTGGAGTTCGCGCCCGAAGTGCCTGCGGGCGCCACCCTCGACGAGGTCACCAAGGCCTGGTCGCAGTTCCCGGGCGCGGCGGTACTGCTGCCGGTGGGCCGCACCTTCGACGTCATCGACGTGGCCGAGACCGCGGGGAGCAGGGCGCTCGTGCGGCTGGAGCGGATGGGGCTGCCGCTCGGTCCGGTGGCCGCCACCCCGGACGGCCGGGCGCACTTCTTCGTGGCCCCGGGGGCGACCGCCGAGCTTCCGCAGCTGCTCTACCGGATGGGCTGGGACGACGCGGACCTCGACCTGCGCGGCCTGGGCGCCGGCGATCACATCACGGCGCCGCCGTCCGACCTTGGCGGCCTGGGGCCGGTCCGCTGGCTGCGCCCGCCGGCCCTGGACACGGCGGTGGCGCCGCCGCAGGCCCGGCTGCTGCTGGGCACCCTGGCGTACATCTGCCACCGGCTGCTGCCCTGAGGAACCCGGGAAACCGAAGTGCCCCACCGCATCTGCACCATGCGGTGGGGCACTTCTTCGCTCGTACGCAGCCGCACGCACGCGGTCGCTCGTACGCAGTCACTCGCACACAGTCGCGCGTACGCAATCGCGCCTACGCGGCCGCTCGTGCGGGTCAGTCGCCGATCAGCGCGTCGACGAACGCCTCGGGCTCGAACGGCGCGAGATCGTCCGCACCCTCGCCCAGGCCGACCAGCTTCACCGGAACGCCCAGCTCGCGCTGGACCGCGATCACGATGCCGCCCTTGGCGGTGCCGTCCAGCTTGGTGAGCACGATCCCGGTGATCTCCACGACCTCCGCAAACACTCGCGCCTGGACCAGACCGTTCTGCCCGGTCGTCGCGTCGAGCACCAGCAGCACCTCGTCCAGCGGACCGTGCTTCTCCACGACGCGCTTGACCTTGCCGAGCTCGTCCATCAGCCCGGTCTTGGTGTGCAGGCGCCCGGCCGTGTCGATGAGGACGACGTCCGCGCCCTCGGCGATACCTTCCTTCACCGCGTCGAAGGCGACCGACGCGGGGTCGCCGCCCTCGGGGCCGCGCACCGTGCGCGCGCCGACCCGCTCGCCCCAGGTCTGGAGCTGATCGGCGGCGGCGGCGCGGAAGGTGTCCGCCGCGCCCAGCACCACGCTGCGGCCGTCGGCCACCAGGACGCGGGCGAGCTTGCCGGTGGTGGTGGTCTTGCCGGTGCCGTTGACGCCGACGACCATGACGACGCCGGGGGTCTCCTCGCCGCCTTCGGTCTTGACCGTGCGGTCCATCTCCGGGTCGAGGAGGCGCAGCAGTTCCTCGCGCAGCAGCATGCGGAGGTCGTCGGTAGTGCGGGTGCCGAGCACCCGGACGCGCTCGCGCAGCCGCTCGACCAGCTCCTGGGTGGGGGCGACGCCGACGTCCGCCGTGATCAGCGTGTCCTCGATCGCCTCCCAGGTGTCGTCGTCGAGGTGCTCACGCGAGAGCAGGGTCAGCAGACCCTTGCCGAGCGCGTTCTGCGAGCGGGCGAGCCGGGCGCGCAGCCGCACCAGGCGGCCCGCGGTGGGCTCGGGGATCTCGATCTCGGGCGCGACGGGCGGTGCGGCGACCGGATCCTCGACGGCGACAGGCCCGCCCAGGGCCGTCTCGGCGTCGGGGAGGTCCACCTCCTCGACGGTCCGGCGCGCCTCGTCGCGCGGTGGTGCCGCGTCCTCACCGACCTGCGGTTCGGCGGGCGGGGCAGTGATGGTCGGGGCGCTCGGCGGCGATGCGGGCGGCAGCTGCTTCTTCCTGCGGCTGCCGACCACGAGCCCGCTGATCGCGCCGACCGCGACCAGGGCGATGAGAACAACAAGAATGACGATTTCCATAACCCTCCCAGTATCAGTCACCCTCTTACCCGGCGAACCTTCCTGGAGGATCGCACCAGGACTCTAGGAGCGATTTAGACCTTTTGATGCGACCTTGGGTTGCCGTTCTCGGCCTGGATCGGCGTCTTCGGCTTGGACATGTTGCGGCGCCGCACGTACGACGGCGGCGCCCTGATGGCACCACGCGCACCAGCGCCCACGGGTACCGCGGCGGCCCTGCTGTGCGCGCTCCTGCCGAGGCCGAAGGACACGACCGTCAGGAGCGGCCCCGCGGCCAGGACCGAGCCGCAGCCCGCCGCGGCCCTGTCCATCTGACGCATCGTCAACTAACCTCCCCCTTCGCCACCCACCACCCGGCGAAGGGGGACGCCCGTCATGACTGTCACCGTGGTCAGGTTCAATCTCGTCGACCCCCGCGCGACCCCCGAGACCCTCTCGGCCCGGTATCGCGCCGCGCTTGAGATGGCCGCGTACGCGGACGACCGCGGCATCGCCACCGTGCAGACCGAGGAGCACCACGGCGCTGCCAACAGCTGGCTCCCCTCCCCCTTTGTCTTCGCGGGCGCGGTCTTCGGCGCCACCCGCCGCATCCAGGTCACCGTCTCCGCGGTCATCGGCCCGCTGTACGACCCTTTGCGGCTGGCCGAGGACATCGCCGTACTCGACCTGCTCAGCGGCGGCCGGCTGGTCACGGTCGCAGGGATCGGCTACCGGCCCGAGGAGTACGAGGCCCACGGCGTCCCGTGGAAGCAGCGCGGCAGGCTCCAGGACGAGCTGCTCGAAACGCTGCTGAAGGCGTGGACGGGCGAGCCCTTCACGTACCGCGACCGCACGGTCCGCGTCACCCCGCGTCCGTTCACCCAGCCCCATCCGATGCTGCTGGTCGGCGGCAGTTCCGAGGCCGCGGCCCACCGGGCCGCCCGGCTGGGGCTGCCGTTCTTCCCCAGCGCGCATCTGCCGGAGCTGGAGGCGTACTACCAGGCGCGGCGCGCGGAGTACGGGACCGGGGGCTTCTGCAGGATGCCCGCGGCCGAGACCGCGCTGCTGCACATCGCGCGGGACCCGGACCGCACGTGGGCCCAGTACGGCGAGCACTTCCTGCACGAGGCGCGGATGTACGCCTCCTGGCAGTCGAAGGGCATCCGCTCCGCCGTGCGGTCCACCGCAACCACCGTCGACGAGCTGCGCAGCGAGGGCGTGTACCGGGTGCTCACGCCCGACGCGTGTGTGGCACTGACGGAGGCCGACGGCAACACGGCGAGCCTGGTTCTGCATCCGCTGTGCGGCGGGATGCCCGTCGACGAGGGCTGGCGAAGCCTGCATCTGCTCTGCGAAGACGTACTGCCCCGGCTCAAGAGCTGACCGGGGCAGTACGCGACAGGACAGAGCAAAGGGGCGTCAGCCCATTTCCTCCAGCGTCTTGCCCTTGGTCTCCTTCACGAATTTGAGCACGAAGGGGATCGAGAGCACCGCGAAGAACGTATAGATGATGTACGTCCCGGAGAGGTTCCAGTCGGCCAGGCTCGGGAAGCTCGCCGTAATGGCCCAGTTGGCGATCCACTGCGCGGACGCGGCGACACCGAGCGCGGCGGCGCGCAGCCGGTTGGGGAACATCTCGCCGAGGAAGACCCAGACCACGACGCCCCACGAGAGGGCGAAGAAGAGCACGAACGTGTGGGCCGCGATCAGCGCGACGATGCCCTGGGTGTGCGGCAGCTTGCCGTCGACCAGGTCGGCGGAGAAGGCCCAGGACTCGAAGGCGAGGGCGATCGCCATACCGGTCGAGCCGATGAGCGCCAGCGGCCTGCGGCCGATCCGGTCGACGAACAGCATCGCGATCACGGTGCCGATGATGTTGATGATCGACGTGGTGAACGAGTAGAAGAACGATTCGCCCGGGTCGATGCCCACCGACTGCCAGAGCGTCGCGGAATAGTAGAAGGCGACGTTGATGCCGACGAGCTGCTGGAAGACCGACAGGCCGATACCCACCCAGACGATGGGCAGGAAGCCGAAGCGGCTGCCGAGCAGGTCCTTGAAGGTGGACTTGTGCTCGCTGTGCATCGCTTGCTCGATCTCGGCGACGCGGGCATCGAGGTCGACGTCCTTGCCCTCGACGTCGGCCAGGATCGCCTTGGCCCGGTCGGTCTTGCCCACGGAGATCAGGAAGCGCGGGGACTCGGGGATCGCGAAGGAGAGCATTCCGTAGATCACGGCCGGGACCACCATCACGCCGAGCATGACCTGCCAGGCTTCGATGCCGAGGACCTTGCCGCGCTGGTCGCCGTCGGCCCAGTTGAGGATGGCCCAGTTGACGAGCTGCGAGACGGCGATGCCCAGGACGATCGCGCCCTGCTGGAAGGATCCGAGACGGCCGCGGTACGCCGGCGGGGCGACCTCCGCGATATAGGCGGGGCCGATGACCGAGGCCATGCCGATGGCGATGCCGCCGAGCACCCGCCAGATGGCGAGGTCCCACAGGGCGAACGGCAGCGCGGAGCCCACCGCGCTGATCGTGAACAGCGCGGCGGCGATCCGCATGACGTGGATGCGGCCGATCCGGTCCGCGATCCGGCCCGCGGTGGCCGCGCCGATGGCGCAGCCGATCAGGGCGATGGCGATGACCTGGGCGAGGGTGCCGGATCCGACGTCGTACTTGCCGCGGATGCCTTCGACCGCGCCGTTGATCACCGAGCTGTCGTATCCGAACAGGAAGCCGCCCATCGCGGCCGCCGCCGTGATGAAGATGATGTGCCCGAGGTGGTCCGGGTGGGCGTTACGAGCTCCGGACGCCGCTGGTCGCACTGTGCTGGTCACATGAACTCCTGGGGCCTGGCCGCGTTGCCTGACGTGGGGCAAGCAGTTCAAGTGGCGCACAAACTTCAGGTCGCCCACCACTTGAAGGTAAAAACGACGTTGCAGAGACTATGCCTTCAAGTTTCGAAGAGGGAAGGGGGGTCTCTCCGAGAGACATGCCACAGTGAGGCGACTTGTGTTCAAGTTATGAAGAGTCATTAGCGGAGTCGCTGACTGATGACCTTGGAGACGCCGTCCCCCTGCATGGAGACCCCGTACAGCGCGTCGGCCACCTCCATCGTCCGCTTCTGGTGAGTGATCACGATCAGCTGGGAACTCTCCTGGAGCTCCTCCATGATCCGGATCAGCCGCTGCAGATTGGTGTCGTCGAGCGCCGCCTCGACCTCGTCCATCACATAGAACGGGCTCGGCCTGGCCTTGAAGATCGCCACCAGCATCCCAATGGCCGTCAGGGAACGCTCGCCGCCCGAGAGCAGCGACAGCCGCTTGACCCTCTTGCCCGGCGGCCGTGCCTCGACGTCCACGCCCGTGGTCAGCATGTTGTCGGGATCCGTCAGGATCAGCCGCCCCTCCCCGCCCGGGAAGAGCCGCGAGAACACCCCTTCGAACTCCCGCGCCGTATCCCGGAAAGCCTCGCTGAAGACCTGCTCGACCCGCTCGTCGACCTCCTTGATCACCTGCATCAAGTCGGTCCGGGTCTTCTTCAGGTCTTCAAGCTGCTCGGAGAGGAAGTTGTGCCGCTCCTCCAGCGCGGCGAACTCCTCAAGAGCCAGCGGGTTCACCTTCCCGAGCTGCTGATACGCCCGTTCGGCGGCCCTGAGCCGCTTCTCCTGCTCGGCCCGGTCGAAGGGCCTCGGCAGGTTGCGCGGGTCCTGCGGATCCTCGGGCAGTTCCTCGTTCTCGGCGGGGGGCGACGGCGGTACGGCCTGATCGGGCCCGTACTCCGCGACCAGTCCTGCCGGTTCCACACCCAGTTCCTCCAGGGCCTTGGACTCCAGCTGCTCGATGCGCAGCCTCTTCTCCGCCCCGAGTACCTCGCCGCGGTGGACCGAATCAGTCAACTTGTCGAGCTCGCCCTTGAGTTCCCGGCCCCGGCCGCGCTCCGCCACCAGATCCCGCTCACGCTCGGCCTTGGCGCCCTCGGCCGCGGTGCGCTCTTCGTCGGCCCGTACGAGCGACACCTCGACGTGTGCGAGGAGCTGACGGGCGCCGGCCGCGACGGCTGCCGCGACCTGCGCCTCGTGCCGCAGCCTGGCGCGCCGCTGCTCGGCGCGCGCCCGCGCCTCACGCTCCGCGCGCGCCCCCCGGTCGAGCGAGTCCGCCCGTCCCGCGAGGGCCTTGACCCGCTCCTCGTGCGTACGGACCTGGAGCCTGGCCTCCATCTCGGTCTGCCGTGCGTTGGCGCCGTCGGCGGCCAGCCGGTCCCGTACGGCGGTGTCCGGTTCCTCCTCGGTCCCCTCAGCGGTCTCCTCGGCGACCAGCAGTCGCTCGGCCAGCTCCTCGGCCTCCTCGGCCGCCCGCTCCAGCGCGTCCTGGGCCTTCGCGGCTGCGGCGGCGGACCGCTCCGCCTCCCCCGCGGCGCCCCGGGCCTGGCCCGCGAGGCCGCCCAACTGCTGGGCGACCGCCGACTTCTCCCGGTCGGCGGCCCTGCGCCGCTCCCCCAGCTCCTCGACCAGCGCGACGCACCCGGTACGCCGCTCCGCCGCCCGCTGCTGCGCCCCGGCCAGCTCCTCGCACCGCACCGCCAGCTCCGCCAGCTCGGCGGCGGCCTCGTCGACCGATGCCTGTACTTCGATGAGGCTCGGCGCTCCCGCGGACCCACCGTGCGCGAAGTGGGCGCCCAGCACATCGCCCTCGGCCGTCACGGCGGTCAGCTCGGGCCGGCCCGCGATCAGGTCCTCGGCGTCCTCCAGCGTGCCGACGACCACCATGTCCCGCAGCAGCCGCCGCACGCCGCTCATCAGCCCCTCGGGGCCGCGCACCAGGTCGGCCGCCCGGGGCGGACCACTGTCGGATGCCCCCTCTGGGCCACGCGCGGAGGACCCTGCCGCATCCGGGAAACCGCCGGGCTCTCCCTCGTACGCCCGCACGGCGCCCGGCAGCAGCGCCGCGCGCCCCGCGTCCTGCTTGCGCAGCAGCCGGATGGCTTCGGCCGCCGTCGCCGGGTCCGTCACCGCGATGGCGTCGGCCGCCGCGCCGAGCGCGGCGGCGACGGGGACCTCGAAGCCCGGGGCCACCGTGAGCAGTTCGGCGGCCGGGCCCACCAGGCCCGCCAGCCGGTCGCGTGCGCCGAGCAGCGCCCCCGTGCCGTCCTTGCGGCGCAGCCCGAGGGCGAGCGCGTCGTGCCGGGCGGACGTGGCGGCCCGGCTGCGCTCGGCGGAGGTCGCGGCCTCCCTGGCGGCGGTGAGCGCGGCCTCCGCGTCCGCGAGGCCCCGCTTCGCGCTGTCGTGCCGCTCGGCCAGCTCGGCGTCGCCCGCGTCCAGCCCGTCGACCTCCGCCTTGAGCTGCTCGTACTCCTGCTGCGCCGCGCCCGCCCGGTCCTGGGCGGCGTCCCGCGCGGCGGCCAGCCGGTCGATCTCCGCCTGGGCCGAACCGGCCCTGCCACGAGCCGCGTTGACCTGCCCGCCCAGCCGGGCCAGTCCCTCGCGCCGGTCGGCGATGGCGCGCGCCGCGTCCTTGATCCGGCGCTCCTCGGCTGCCAACTCCCGCTCCAGCTCGGCGCGGTGCTCGACGGTGTCCTCAAGCGCCCGCTGCGCCGACTCCAGCGCGGCCTCCAGTTCCGCCTCCTGCTCACGGACCCTGGCCGCCTCGCGCTCCATGTCCTCGGGATCACGTCCGCGCCGCTCGTCCTCGGGCAGCGCGCTCGCGCTCTTCACCCTGGCGTCGGCGAGCGAGATCGTGCCGCGCACCCGCTCGGCCAGCTGCGACAGCTCGTACCAGGTCTGCTGCGCGCGCAGCAGCCGCGGCGCGAGACGCCGTACCTCGTCCTCCAGCTCCGCCTCGCGCCCCAGCGCGGCCTTCAGTTGTGCCTCGGCCGCGTCCTTGCGCTCCTTGAGCGCGGCCTCGTCGGCGATCTCGGTGCTGAGTGCGGAGCGCAGCCCGACCAGGTCGGCGGCGAGGAGCCGCAGCCGGGAGTCGCGCAGATCGGCCTGGATGACGGCGGCCCGTCGCGCCACCGCGGCCTGTCGGCCCAACGGCTTGAGCTGGCGGCGCAGTTCATCGGTCAGGTCCTGCACACGCGAGAGATTGATCTGCATCGCGTCCAGCTTCCGCAGCGCCTTCTCTTTGCGCTTGCGGTGCTTGAGTACTCCCGCGGCCTCCTCGATGAAAGCCCGGCGCCCCATCGGATCGGCGTGCAGTACGGAGTCGAGCTGGCCCTGCCCGACGATGACATGCATCTCGCGCCCGATACCGGAGTCGGAGAGCAACTCCTGGATATCGAGCAGCCTGCACGTATCGCCATTAATCTGATATTCACTGCCACCGTTGCGGAACATGATCCGCGTAATGGTGACTTCGGCGTAGTCGATGGGCAGCGCGCCGTCGCTGTTGTCGATGGTGAGCGAGACCTCCGCGCGGCCGAGCGCCGGGCGCCCGGTCGTACCGGCGAAGATGACGTCCTCCATCTTGCCGCCGCGCAGCGACTTGGCCCCCTGCTCCCCCATGACCCAGGACAGTGCGTCCACCACATTGGACTTGCCCGAGCCATTGGGGCCGACGACACAGGTGATACCTGGCTCGAACCGCAGAGTTGTGGCCGATGCGAAGGATTTGAAACCGCGGAGGGTCATGGCCTTGAGATGCACGCCGCCGGACTCTACCTCTCACTGTCGGTTTCGCCCATTAAGGTGCAGGGCACATCAGACGGTAAGGGAAGGGTGTCACGGACGGGGCGAAAAGAAGGAAGGGACGCCGAAGCGTCCCTTTGTAATACCTTGCTGGTGGATCTTGAGTAGATCTTGATACCGAGATCCCAAGCGGCCGAACGAACAGCCTGACAGGCCCTTTTACGGGCCTTGGTCAGGTGAGCGCAGGCTCCGCCTGGGGTACGTCGATGTCGATGCTGTCGAGCAGCGAATCTCCGCGGTGCTGAGCGGCGGCGCTGAGCGTGTCGTTCTCGTCCTGAATCCGGTTGAGCTCGGACTCAAGATCCTGGACACGCTGCTGAAGCCGTCGCATCTCGGCGAGGAGTCGCGGGTCGGAACCGCCGACGTAACCGAGAAGCGCCTTTGCCATGATGGATGGTCCTCCACATTGAGTGACCGACCGAAGCTGTGGTGGGTCGTGAGGGAATCGCACCCGCGGTGCTTGTCATCTCTGTCGTTCTCAATGCCAAACAGCTAAGGTGCGCGGGGATTCCAGAGTCTCACCAAAAAGTTTGACGGTCAACACGATCACGCGCCGTATCAACGGGCGACCCGGGGGTGTGCTGCCGCAGAACGCGCGGCGCCACCTCTACTGCGGGGCCCTGGGGGCGGGTAGATCATCCGTACTCGGGCAGCTTTCCACGACAGGCCTTTCTTGGCAACCACCAGGCCGTTTCTGTCTCGGGCAGCTGCCGGCGGGCACCCCCGGCGTACGCCGGGGGTGCCGCCCGAGAAGGTCGGTCAGCGGATCGCGAAGCCGGTGTATCCGCCGCGCAGCGTGCTCCAGATCTCGGTCACTCCGTCCACCCGGCCGGGAGTGTCGTCCGAGCCGAGCCACTGGAGCAGGCGGTGGCAATTCTCACTCGGGCCCTCAGCGACCACCTGCACCCGCCCATCGTCCAGATTGAGGGCGAAGCCGGTGAGGCCGCCGATCTCCAAAGCGTTTGCCCTGGTGAACCAGCGGAAGCCCACTCCCTGTACACGGCCGCGTACCCAAGCGGTGAGGCGGACATCTTCGTTCATGCCTGCACGCTAACCGGCCAATTGCCCATGAGGCACTTCGCCCCCACCCGTCATGGCGTACAGTCCCGACCCAATGAGCCTCATCCTTTCGGATGATTCATGTTTAAGTTTGTTTTCGATCTTTACGTCGAGCACGAGGAAGGCACGCCAGATGGGACGCCATCGACGCTCCGCCGCCGGCCCCGCCGCGGCGGACCACGCGGACGACCGGACAGGCAGCCACCGGGGCGGCGCACGCCGCAAGAGGCAGGCGGCGCCCGTACGGACCGGGCTGCTCGGCGTCTCCGCGGCCGTGGCCATGGGCGCCGTCGCGGTGGCCTCTGGGCTGCTGCCCGGCGGTGACAACTTCTCGCTGGACGGCGGCAACGGCTCGGGCGAGCGGGTCCGCGCCAACGGCCCGGCCGACCTCGACGCGCAGGGCGGCAGCAGCGCGGAGCCCACGGGCCGGGCCTCGGTGCCCGCCGACCGCTCCGAGCGGGCGCACGCGCCGTCGAAGTCCCCGTCGCCCAAGCCCCCCAAGCCCTCCGCCACCCCTTCCGAGCGGGAGACGGTGGCCGACAGCAAGACGAAGAAGCCCGCCGACCAGAAGGGCAGGGCGGACAAGAGCGACAAGAGCCGTAAGCCGGCCCGCAGCGAGTCCACCCCGCCCCGTACGCCCCCGGCGACAGACAGCGGCAGCGACTCCGGGGCCGGGAAGCCCGCCGGCTCCGGCTCGACGGCGACCGCCGAGGCCGCCGTGCTGACCCTGGTGAACAAGGAGCGGGTGAAGGCCGGCTGCACCCCGGTACGGTCCAACCAGCTGCTGGCCAAGCTGGCCGGGGACTTCAGCCAGGACATGGCCGCCCGTGGCTTCTTCGACCACACCGACCCGGACGGGGCGACCCCCTGGGACCGCGCCGACAAGGCGGGTATCGACGATCTGGGCGGCGAGAACATCGCCCGCGGCCAGGCCGACGCCCGGTCGGTGATGGATGCCTGGATGAAGAGCAAAGGCCACCGCGCGAACATTTTGAACTGCGACTACAAGACCCTGGGCGTCGGTGTGCATATCGCCGAAGGCGGCCCCTGGTGGACTCAGGACTTCGGTTTCTGATCCCCTGGTGATCCCCTGGTGATCGCCTTGCGATCCGCTTGTGATCCGCTTGTGATCGCCCCGCGCGACAGCGCAAATGCCCCCGCCGAACCCGACGGGGGCATTTGCTTTTGTGTACGGGCCACTCACATACCGGTGGCGTGCACCGGCCGGCGGCGCTCAGATCCTGACGGCGCCCGCGCGCGGCGGGCGCTGACAGCGCGGGCAGAAGTAGCTGGAGCGGTTCATCCAGGGGCGCCGGCGCATCGCCGTACCGCAGCGGCGGCAGGGCTCGTCCTCGCGCCCGTACGCGTCCAGCGACCGGTCGAAGTAACCGGACTCGCCGTTCACATTGACGTAGAGACTGTCGAAGCTGGTGCCGCCGACAGCGAGGGCCGCGTTCATCACGTCCCGCGCATGACCGAGGAGCTCGGCCGACAGGGGGCGGGTGAGGGTCGCGGTGGGGCGCTCGTAGTGCAGCCGCGCGCGCCACAGTGCCTCGTCCGCGTAGATGTTGCCGACGCCGCTGATCAGCGACTGGTCAAGGAGTGCGCGCTTGATGGTCGTACGGCGCAGGCGCATCGCCGTATGGAACGCCGCGTCGTCGAAGGCCGGGTCCAGTGGGTCGCGTGCGATGTGCGCGATGGCGTCGGGCAGGCCGTCGGGTGTGTTGTCGTGCAGCGAGAGTCCGCCGAAGGTGCGCTGGTCGACAAAGCGCAGCTCGGTGCCCAGCGCGTCGTCGAAGCGGACGCGGATCCGCAGGTGCTTCTCGTCCGTCGCGCCCTGCGGCTGTACGAGCAGCTGACCGCTCATCCCGAGGTGGCCGAGGATCGAGGCGTCGGTGTCCTCCAGCGGCAACCAGAGGTACTTGCCGCGGCGGCGTGCGGCCCCGATGCGGTGCCCCGCGAGGCGGGAGGCGAAGTCCTCGCCGCCCGCGAGATGACGGCGTACGGCACGCGGGTGCAGGACCTGCACCTCGGCGATGGTACGGCCGGTGACCCAGCGTTCCAGCCCGCGGCGTACGACTTCGACCTCGGGAAGCTCGGGCACGGGTCTCCTCCGGGAGGGCGGCCGACGGCGTTGAACGGCCTGAGGGTGGGTGCCCAGGTGCCCCCGACCGGAATCCGGTCGGGGGCACCTGGGTCAAAGGCCTCGGAACTCAGGCAGTGGCCGGGGCCGACGGCTCTGTGTCGTCGGTCGTCGTCGGCGCGGGAGCGACCTTGGCCGCCTCCGCGCGCTCGTCCGCGGCCGCGCTGATCGCGCGCCACGCGGACTCCGCCGCCTGCTGTTCCGCTTCCTTCTTGCTGCGGCCGGTGCCGGTGCCGTACGAGACACCACCGACGCGGGCAGCAGCGGTGAAGGTTTTTTCGTGGTCCGGTCCAGTCTCCGTGACCAGGTACTCGGGAACTCCGAGCCCTTCGGTCGCAGTCAATTCCTGGAGACTCGTCTTCCAGTCCAGGCCGGCGCCCAGGCTCGAAGACTTCTCGATCAGCGGATCGAAGAGCCGGTGCACCAGATCCGATGCAGTGCCCAGACCTTGATCGAGATAGACCGCGCCGATCACCGCTTCAAGGGTGTCGGCCAGGATGGATGCCTTGTCCCTGCCACCCGTGCCCTCTTCGCCCCGGCCGAGCCGGATGAAGGAGCCGAGTTCCAGGCCGCGGCCCACCTCAGCAAGCGCACGAGAATTGACCACAGCGGCCCGCAGTTTGGCCAATTGGCCTTCCGGCAGGTCGGGATGGGTCCGGTACAGCGTGTCCGTGACCACCAGACCGAGCACGGAGTCCCCGAGGAACTCCAGTCGCTCGTTGGTGGGCAGACCGCCATTCTCGTACGCGTACGAACGGTGGGTCAGCGCACGCACCAGAAGGGCGGACTCGAGCTGATAGCCGAGCCGCCCTTCCAGAAGCGTGTGGGACGAGGCTGTGTTCTCCGCCGGCTTCTTGGCGTTTTCCGCCTTGGTGGCGGTTTCCGCCTTGGCGTCATCCGCCGTTTTGTGGCTAGACACAGTGCCTCTCACCAGCCGCTCAGACCTCGAGGACCTGGCGCTTGTTATAAGTGCCGCAGCTCGGGCACGCAATGTGCTGAAGCTTCGGCTCCTGGCAACGCTCACACGAAACCAGGGTGGGGACCGCAGCCTTCCACTGCGACCGGCGGTGGCGCGTGTTGCTGCGCGACATCTTCCGCTTCGGAACAGCCACGGCTACTTCTCCTGCTTCTCGTCGACGCCCGACTCGGCGGCGCCGCCAATGTTGTCCTTCTCGCCGTCCTGGATGGTCCCGGCGAGTCCCTGCAGTGCCGCCCAACGGATGTCGACGGCGTCATGGTTGTGATCGGGATTCTCGTCCAGCCTGATTCCACACTGGGAACACAGGCCAGCACATTCCTCCCGGCACACCGGCTGCATCGGCAGTGCGAGCACTACCGCATCACGCAGCACGGACTCGAGGTCGAACAAGCCGTCCTCAAGGTGAAGTGTGTCCTCGTCGTCCTCGGCGTCGTCGGCCGGTTCCGCCTTTTTCGAGCGGCCACGGTCGTCGGCGTCAGGGTACGAGAACATCTCCTGGTAATCCGCTGCAACCCTGAGCTCCAGCGGCTCCAGACACCTTACGCACTCCCCCACGGCCGTTGAACGGGAGGTGCCTGTGACAAGCACCCCGTCCATGACGGATTCGAGGCGGAGCTTGAGATTGATCTGTGCGCCCTCGGGCACACCGATCACCCCTTCGATACCGAAGTCCTTGGGGGCTGCTACCGCGCGGGTCAGCCGCTGCAGCGCACCGGGACGCCGGCCCAGCTCGTGTGTGTCGAACACGAGAGGGTTGCGGTGGTCTAGGCGGGCGTTCAGAGCTGTCCTGCTTTCGGATCGCGGTGGTGGGCTGCCATGCCGCGGAACACGATTCGGGCAGCCAGGATCGCGGACGTACTCGCGACCGAACAACCAGGATACTGGACGCTTCCGCCAGGACCCAATCCGGTCCCGGACGCCCTCTAGCGCCCCTGCTCGTACTCGCGCAGCTGGTCGAGATTGATCATGCTCGTGTCGAACAGGCTGGTCTCGTCGAGCGCGCTCTGGGGCTGCTGTTGCTGGGGCTGCTGCTCGGCGGCCTGCGGCTGCCCGTAGCCCTGCTGGTCGTAGCCCTGCTGCTCGTACCCGTGGTCGTAGCCCTGCTGCTGGTACGCGTAGGGATCTTGTTGCTGCTGGGGCTGCTGGTACGCGTACGGGTCCTGCGGCTGCTGCTGGTACGCGTAGGGATCCTGCGGCTGCTGGGGCTGCTGCTGGTACGTGTACGGGTCGTACGGCTGCTGCGCGGGGACCTGGGGCTGCTCCGGCGGCGGCGCGGGGGCGTGGGCCTGCTGCGGGATCGCCTGCGCGGCCTGCGGCTCGGCGAGGTCGGCCAGGAAGTCCGAGTCGCTGCTGTGCTGCGGCCCCGCACCGTCCTGGGCCGCCATGTGCAGGCCGAGCTCGTCCGAGGCGACCTGCCCGTGCAGCTTCTGCCGACCGCGGCCGACCGCCTCAAGGGTCTTGGACAGGACGGCCTGGAACGCGCCGATCTTGGTGTCGACGTATTCGTCCGCGCGCTGCCGCAGAGTCTCCGGGTCGTGGCTGCGCTCCGGCGCCTCCTCGTCGGCGTACCCCTGCTCGTCGAGTCCTGGGCCCCGGCCGAGCAGCTTCTCTCGGCCGCGGTCGACGGATCCGAGGGTCTTGGTGAGGACGACCTCGAAGTTCGCGAGCTTGGAGTCGACGTACTCGTCGGCCTCCACGCGGATTTCATCGGCCTCGCGGCGGGCGTCCGCGAGAATCCGGTCCGCCTCGTCCTGGGAGCGCCGGGCGACTTCGGTGTCGGAGATCAGGGAGCCGCGCTGGGCGTGCGCGGACTCGATGATCCGCTCGGCCTCCTGGCGAGCCTGCTCGGCGAGCTGCTCCCGGCCACCGATCAGCTCCTGGGCCTGGGCGAGCGAACCCGGCAGGGCCTCACGCACCTCTTCGAGCATCGAGAGCAGGTCGGCGCGGTTGACCACGCACGAGGCCGACATGGGCATGGACCGGGCGTTCCCGATCGCCTCGACAATCTCATCGAGCTTCTTCTGCACGTCCACCGCGAGCTCGCCACCTGTTCTTTCGGCCGGGGGTCCGGGGGTCTTCTCGCAGCGGCGCCCAGCGCCTGCCTGGAGACGGACGGGACGACTGTACGGCCAGTCGGTGTCCGACCGACACCGGGTGACGGACCGTCAGCCGGTCACTTCCCGCCGAGGCGTTCGGTGAGCGCCTCGTGGACCACCTCGGGAAGCAGGTGGGAGACGTCGCCGCCCCAGGCCGCGACCTCCTTGACCAGTGAGGAGGAGAGGAAGCTGTAGGTGGGGTTGGTCGGCACGAACAGGGTCTCTACTCCCGAGAGGCCGTTGTTCATCTGCGCCATCTGCAGCTCGTAGTCGAAGTCGCTGACCGCGCGCAGGCCCTTGACGATGGCCGGAATGTCACGCTGCTTGCAGAAGTCGACGAGCAGCCCGTGGTGGGACTCCACCTCGACGTTGCCGTAGTCGACGGTGACCTGCCGGATCAGATCGATCCGCTCCTCGACGCTGAACAGGCTCTTCTTGCCCTGGTTGATCATCACCGCGACGTGTACGACGTCGTACAGCTTGGAGGCGCGGCCAATGATGTCGAGGTGTCCGTTGGTGATCGGGTCGAATGACCCGGGACAGACGGCGCGGCGCATCTGTACTCCCTCGCTCTCCGGTCCGGTCATCGTGCGTCTTCGCACGCGGCGGCGGCGCGACCGTACCAAAACGTCGCCTCGCCGTAGCGACGGGCCCGCAGTGGCTCAAATCCCTTGGGCCACTTGAACTCGCCGCCTCTGGTGCTGCGCTCCACGGTGACGAGGGCATCGTCCGTGAGCCACCCCTGGGTGCGGAGTGTGAGCAGGATCTCGCGAAGATCGCCATCGGTGACGGCGAACGGCGGGTCCAGGAACACCACGTCGTACGGGATCTCCGGCGCCGCACCTGTGACGATCTGCTCCGCTTTGCCCGCCCTGACCTCGGCGCCGGGCAGACCCAGCGCCCGGACGTTCTCCCGGACTGTGCGAACGGACGTGCTGTCCGCCTCGACCAGCAGGGCGTGCGCGGCGCCGCGGGAGAGTGCCTCCAGGCCGATGGCGCCCGAGCCCGCGTACAGGTCGGCGATCCTGATGCCGGCCAGGGAGCCGAGGAGCGACTCCCAGGTGGAGAACATGCCCTCGCGCGCACGGTCGGATGTGGGGCGGGTGCCGTTGCCCGGCGGAACGGCCAGGCGGCGTCCGCCGGCCGTGCCGGCGATCACGCGGGTCATGGGTGTCGGGCCTCGGATCGGGTGTCGGGGACGGAGGGGCTGCTGCTCCCACCCACGATATGGCGTCGCTCGGGATCGGTCCCGGCCGGGACCGGTGACCCTGGCTCCTGCTGCGCCGCAAGCCGCCCGTGGACCGTACGTGAGCCGTACGTCGTCCCTTGCTCGTCCCCGGCTCATCCCCTGCTCAGCCCTTGTCGAGGTACCGCTCCCGTTCCTCGTCGAGGAGCGCGTCCAGGGCCGTGCGCAGCTCGGGGAGCCGTTCGAGGTCGGGGTCGTCGGCGACCACCAGGACGGCCTCCTCGCGGGCCGCCACGATGACCTCCTCGTCGTCGATGACGGTGAGCATCCGGAGCGAGGACCTGACACCGGACTGGGCCTGGCCGAGCACATCGCCCTCGCGCCGCTGTTCGAGGTCGATACGGGAGAGCTCGAAGCCGTCGAGGGTGGCGGCCACGGCAGCGAGGCGGGCGCGGGCCGGGCTCGCCTCGTGCATCTCGCTGACCAGCAGGCACAGCCCGGCGGCCGAGCCACGGCCGACCCGGCCGCGCAGCTGGTGCAGCTGCGATACGCCGAAGCGGTCGGCGTCCATGATCACCATGGCGGTGGCGTTGGGAACATTGACGCCGACCTCGATGACGGTGGTGGCGACCAGGACGTCCACCTCGCCGGCCGAGAAGCGGCGCATCACGTCGTCCTTGTCGTCGGGCGCCATCCGCCCGTGCAGGACTTCGATGCGCAGGCCCTTGAGCGGACCGGCCGCGATCTGCTCGGCGATCTCCACGACCGCGAGCGGCGGTCGCTTCTCGGGGTCCTCGTCGTGGGACTTCGCCTCTCCGAGCTGCTTCCCCGCGGGCTTCTTCTTGGCGGCCTTGGGGTCGTCGTCACCGTCGCCGATGCGGGGGCAGACGACGTACGCCTGGTGGCCGTTCTCCACTTCCTCGCGCACCCGCTCCCACGCGCGGGCGAGGAAGTGCGGCTTGTCCTTGGCCGGCACGACATGGGTGGCGATCGGCAGCCGGCCGGCCGGGAGCTGGTCGAGGACCGAGGTCTCCAGATCGCCGAAGACCGTCATCGCGACCGTCCGCGGGATGGGGGTCGCCGTCATCACCAGCAGGTGCGGGGGCTGCTTGCCCTTGGAGCGCAGGGCGTCGCGCTGCTCGACCCCGAACCGGTGCTGCTCGTCGACCACGACCAGGCCCAGGTCCTGGAACTGCACCTTGTCCTCGATCAGCGCATGCGTGCCGATCACGATGCCTGCCTCACCGGTGACCAGGTCGAGGAGGGCCCGGCGGCGGGCGGGCACGCCCATGGAGCCGGTGAGCAGCACCACTTTCGTGCCGAGCTCCGCGCCACCGAGCATGCCGCCCTCGGCGAGCTCGCCCATCATCTCGGTGATGGAACGGTGATGCTGCTGGGCGAGCACCTCGGTGGGCGCGAGCATCGCGGCCTGGCCGCCCGCGTCGACCACGGTGAGCATCGCGCGCAGAGCCACCATTGTCTTCCCGGAGCCGACCTCGCCCTGGAGCAGCCGGTGCATGGGGTGCTCGGTGGCGAGGTCGTCGAAGATCTCCTTCGTGACGGTGAGCTGGCCCTCGGTGAGGGTGAAGGGCAACTTGGCGTCGAAGGCGTCGAGGAGGCCGCCGGGGGTGGGTGTGCGGGCGACCGCGGGCAGTTGGTTCTCGGCGAGGCGGCGGCGGGCGAGGGCGACCTGGAGGACGAACGCCTCATCCCATTTGAGGCGGTCCCGTGCCTCGGCGATGTCCGTCTTGGTGCGCGGCCGGTGGACCTTGCGGAAGGCGTCGGGCAGTCCGGTCAGTCCGCGTCCCTCGCGGAGCGCGGGCGGCAGCGGGTCGCCGACCTGCTGCCAGCCAGTGGCCTCCATCGAGTCCAGGACCAGGTCGACCGTCTTGGCGATCTTCCAGGATTCCATCTGGGCGCAGGCCGGGTAGAGCGGGATCAGCTGGTTCGCCCAGACCTCGGCGGCGTCGTCACCGCTGTCCTTGCCGAGCATTTCGTACGCCGGGTGGGAGAGCTGACGGATGTTGCGGAACATGCCGACCTTGCCGGAGAACATGCCTCGGCTGCCGGGCAGCAGCTCCTTCTGGTGGTGGTAGATCGACTTGCCGAAGAAGACCAGCTGGAGCCGTCCGCTGCCGTCGGTGAGGGTCACCTCCAGCCGCTGGCCCTTGCCGTTGTTGAACCGCAGGACGCGGGCGTCGGCGACCTGGGCGAGCACGGTGGCGTGCTCGTCGAGCGGCAGGTCGGCGAGCTGGGTCAGCTCGCCGCGCTCGGCGTACCGCCGCGGGTAGTGATGCAGCAGGTCACCGACCGTGTGCAGGTCGAGGTGCTCGGCCATCACCTTCGCGGTGGTGCCGCCGAGCGTCTTCTTGAGTGGTTCGTCGAGCGCGGGCACGAAATCAATTGGACACTATGGCTCTGACAATCGGCGGCCACCCCGCTCCCGGAATCCGGGAGCACAGACGTCAGCAAAGCGCTCTATGTGCGGCATGCTGTGCGGCATCGGGCAGGGCTCGCCCGCCATGAGCCCGCATCGGCGGGCGAGTGAGAAGCCACCGCGTTCACGCACAGGCGAAGTCACTGCACACCACTGCACTGGGGCGTGGGGTCTGGGGTCGACAGGTGTGCCCGAAGCGGCCGGGAACAGGGCCCGCAGTACCGGGGGCCCTGTTCCCGGCCGCTCTCATTCGACGCCGATCAGGAGTGGCGACGAGTGTCTGCCGCCCTCGTACGTCACGGTGTCGACGGCCAGGTGGGATTCACGTACATGGGCTTCCAACTGCTCGGCGAGGTCGGGCCGGGTCGCTTCGCCGAGGATCAGGGTGACCATCTCGCCGCCCGCCGCCAGCATCCGGTCCAGCACCGTGCGGGCCGTCGTGGTCAGGTCGGCGCCGATCATGACCACGTCGCCGTCGATCAGGCCCAGCACGTCGCCTGCCTGGCAGATGCCCGCCATCGTCCAGGACTGCCGCTCGGCGACGGCCACTTCGCCGTAGCGGGTGGCGCCGGCCGCCGATGTCATCGCCACGACGTCCTCGTCAAAGCGGCGGTCGGGCTCATGGACGGCGAGGGCCGCGATGCCCTGGACCGCGGCCCGGGTGGGGATGAGCGCGACCCGTACCCCTTCGGCACGGACCTGCTCCGCGGCGGCGGCCGCGGTGTGGCGCAGCTCCGCGTCGTTCGGCAGCAGGACCACCTCGCGCGCGTGGGCACGGCGGATCGCCTCAACCAGCTCGCCGCTCGCGGGCGGCTCCCCGGGGCGCGCGAGCACCGTGGTCGCGCCGGCCTGGGCGCACAGGTTCGCGAGCCCCTCCCCCGGGACGACCGCGACAACCGCGCGCTGGGCGCGCTCGCGGGGCGGAGCCGCCCGGTCGGCAGCGAAGTGGGTGATGCGGATGCGGTACGGGCGGCCCGCCTCGACGCCCGCCTCCACGGCGGCGCCCGCGTCGTCCACGTGCACATGGACGTTCCACAGGCCGTCGCCGCCGACGACGACGAGGGAGTCGCCGAGGGGGTCGAGCCGGGTCCGTAGCCGGGCGACCGCCGCGTCGTCCGCCTCCAGGAGGTAGATCACTTCGAAGGCGGGGCCGCCGTCCGCCGGGAAGTCCGCGGGGTCGGCCGGGTCCGTGGGACAGCCGTCGGCCACGAACGCGTGCGCGGGCTGTTTGCGCGCGGTGACCGCCTCGCCCGAGACCACCTCGACCAGTACGCCGAGCAGGATCACCAGTCCCTGGCCGCCCGCGTCGACGACTCCGGCGCGGCTCAGCACGGCCAGTTGCCCGGGGGTCGCGTCCAGTGCCTTGCGCGCCCCCTCGTACGCCGCACGCGCCACCACCGCTGTGCCGCCCACCGAGTTCTCCCCGGCGGTGGCCGCGGCCGCGGCCACGGTCAGGACGGTGCCCTCCACGGGGTGCGCGACCGCCTGGTACGCCGCTTCGGAGGCCCTGCGCAGCGCGCGGCGCAGCACATCGGCCCGCATGACCGGCACCCCTTCGGCGGGAACCTCTTCGGACAGCACCTGCTCCATGCCGCGCAGCAGCTGCGCCAGGATCGTCCCCGAGTTGCCCCGCGCCCCGATCAGCGCGCCATGGGCCATCGCCCGCATCGCGTCGGCGAGGGCCGGGACCGAGGTGGCGCCGGTGACCGTCTCGTGGGCGGTGAAGACCGCTTCCACCGCCTGGGCCGCGGATTCCACGGTCAGATAGAGATTGGTGCCGGTGTCTCCGTCCGCGACCGGATAGACATTGATCGCGTCGATCTCCTCGCGGGCCCTGCCCAGGGCTTCCAGCGCCAGTGAGCACCAGGTGCGCACCGCGACGGCGTCGAGGTTCTGCGGCACCTGGCGTCCTCCTTGAGAGCGGTTGCACCGCAGGGTAGACCCGTAACGAGCCCGGTCAGGGCCGGGGGCCGGGACGGGGGCCGGGACGGGGGCCGGGAGAGCCATGGTAGTTTCGTTGCACGGGAGCAGCCGATGTATGCTGCTCCGGTTGCCCGATGAGAATCGGGACTTTTCCCCGGCTACGCCACTCGAATCTTCGATCCCGGCATGCCGGGATCCATTGTAAGAGCACCTGAAGTCTTTGGAGTGACCCGTGGCTGCCAACTGCGACGTCTGCGGCAAGGGGCCGGGCTTCGGCAATAGTATTTCGCACTCGCACCGCCGTACGTCTCGTCGCTGGAATCCCAACATCCAGCGTGTGCGTGCAGTGGTCGGTCGGACGCCGAAGCGGCTCAACGTCTGCACTTCGTGCATCAAGGCCGGCAAGGTCTCGCGCTGACGTAACGCCAAGCGCGGCCACCTAGCTGGTTGCTTAAGAACCGGTCCATCCTTGTGATGGGCCGGTTTTTTACGCCCACTCCCCCGGGCGCCCCCGGTGAACTGCCAGAATCGGCGCGTGCGCTTCGGAATCCTGGGTCCTCTCGACATACGTTCCGACCTCGACATACGTTCCGCCGACGCGGACAGCGAAGGCTCGGACAGCAGGGGCGCCGCGCTCGACCCCGGCGGCCCGCGCCCGCGTGCCCTTCTCGCCCTGCTGCTTCTCGACGTGGGCCGGGTGGTGGGCACCGACCGGCTGACCGACGGTCTGTACGGCGGAGAGCCGCCGGCCGGCGCCGCCAACGCGCTCCAGTCCCAGGTGTCCCGGCTGCGCAGGCGCCTCGGCGTGCGCATCGAGTCGCTGCCCGCCGGTTACCGCCTGGTCGCGGACCCCGAGGACGTCGATGTCCACCGCTTCGAGCGGCTCTCCCGCGAAGGACGCCGGGCCCTGACGGCGGGCGATCACCGGCGGGCGGCCGAGCTGCTGCGTGAAGCGCTCGGGCTTTGGCGGGGTCCCGCGCTGGCGGATCTGGGCTCCGTGCCGTTCGCGCAGGCGCAGGCCGTCCGGCTCGACGAGCTGCGGCTGGCCGCCCTCCAGGACCGCACCGAGGCTGACCTCGCGCTGGGCGGCGGCCCCGAGCTGGTGCCCGAGCTGCGCGAGCTCATCGCCGTACACCCCTTGCGGGAGCGGCTGTACGGGCAGCTGATGCGGGCCCTGCACGCGGCGGGACGCCCGGCCGAGGCACTCATCGTCTATGAGGACGCCCGCTGCACGCTCTCCGACGAGCTGGGGCGCCGACCCCTCCCCCGAGCTGTCCGCGCTCCATCTGGAGCTGCTGCGCGGCCAGTCCGCGCCACCGGCGGCCGCCCGTGATGTCCCCGCGCAGCTCACCAGTTTTGTGGGGCGTACGCAGGAGCTGGAGCGGCTCGGCCCGCTGCTGTCGGCCGGGCGGCTGGTGACCCTGACCGGGCCCGGCGGGGCCGGTAAGACGCGGCTCGCGGTCGAGGCGGCCGGGCGGTGGGCGGGGGCGGTCTGTTACGTCGAGCTGGCGCCGCTGGCCGATGCCGCGCAGCTGCCGTACGCCGTGCTGGGTGCGCTGGGGGTGCGGGAGAGCGGCTTCCAGGATCGGGCAGGTGCTGCCACGGAGCGGATGTTGTCCGCGCTCGAAGGACGTGAGCTGCTGCTTCTGCTCGACAACTGTGAGCATGTCGTCGAGGGCACGGCCCGGCTCGTGGGGCTGCTGCTCGGGGCCTGTCCCGGCGTACGGGTGCTGGCGACGAGCCGTGAGGCGCTGGGCATCACCGGCGAGGCCCTGTGCCCGCTGCCGCCGCTCGCACCCGACGGTGCCGTCGCCCTGTTCTTCGACCGGGCGGCGGCCGTACGCCCCGGGTTCGGCGGGGGCGGCGGCCGCGAGGAGCACGCGCGCGTGGAGCGCATCTGTGCGGCGCTGGACGGGCTGCCGCTCGCCATCGAACTGGCGGCGGCCCGACTGCGTACGCTCACGCTCGACGAGATCGCGGCCCGTCTCGACGACCGCTTCCGGCTGCTGTCGCGCGGGGACCGCACCAAGGCGCCGCGCCACCGGACCCTGCGCGCGGTCGTGGAGTGGAGCTGGGAGCTGCTCGACGAGGAGGAGCGGCTGCTGGCGCGGCGGCTGACGGTGTTCCGCGGGGGCGCGACGCTGGACGCGGTCGAGCGGGTCTGCGGTGTCGCGGGCGCCGAGGACGTGCTGGCCTCGCTCGTCGAGAAGTCCTTCGTGGAGGTGACGGACGGGCGCTACCGGATGCTGGACACCATCCGGGCCTTCTGCGCCGAGTGGCCGACCGGGGAGGAGACCGCGCCGGACGCGGCGCACGCCGCGTATTTCCTGGAACTGGCGGAGACCGCCGAGCCCTTCCTGCGCGGTGGGGCGCAACTGGCCTGGCTGGCGCGGCTCGACGCCGAGCACACCAATCTCCTCGCGGCCCTGCGGCACGGCGACCGGTCCACCGCCCTGCGCCTGCTGGCCCTGATGTCCTGGTACGTACGCCTGCGCGGCCGGCAGGGGGAGCTGGCGCCGCTCGCCGTCGAACTGCTGGCCGCGGTGGGCCCGCAGGCTCCCGAAGGGCTCATCGAGGAGTACGTCCTGTGCCTGATCCACACCATCACCGGGCAGGGGGATCCGGGTGAACCGGCTCTGATCGAGCACGTGGACGCTCTCATGGCCGCTCCCGGGCTGAAGCTGAGGCTGCCGTTCACGCTCGTTCTGTGGTCGCTGGCGAGCGGCCCGCAGCGCGGCAACGAGGAACAGTTGCGCAGGCTGCGGCCCGATGATCCGTGGACGCTGGCGATGTACCGCATGGGAGGCGGCTTCCAGGAATTGTTCGCCGGCCGGCCTGCCGCGTCGGAGAGCGCCTTCACCGAGGCTGTGGAGGGCTTTCGCGCGACCGGTGACCGCTGGGGCACGGCCAACTGCCTTGATCCGTTGGCGATGTTCGCGCACTGGCGGGGCGACACCGGGCGCGCGCTGGCGCTGGTCGACGAGGCACTCGTACTCGTGCGGGAACTGGCGGCGCCCGAGGAGACCGCCGATCTGCTGCTGCGCAGGGCGGCGATCCAGCTGCACGCGGGCCGGTCGGCCGAGGCCGTCGAACTGTTCACGCGCTCCGCCGACCTCGCCCGGGGCGCCGGTGTCCCCGACAAGGTCGCGGGCGCCCGGCGCGGGCTTGGCGACGCGGCCCGTCTCGCCGGTGACACGCCGCGCGCGCGTGAGCACTACGAGGCGGCGCTCGAAATGTGCGCGGCGACCTGGTTCAGCATCGGCGAGACCTTGCGGATCTTCATCGGGCTCGGCCGCACCGCAGCGGCCGACGGCCACCCGGACGAGGCCCGCGAGTGGTTCGGGCAGGCCAGGGATCTCGCGGTGGAGCAGCCCGAGGACCTCGCCCTCGCCGATGTGGCGGAGGCCTGGGCCGAGGTGGCCGACCCCGAGGGCGCCGCCGAACTGCTCGGCGCCGCCGAGGCGTTGCGCGGCGTGGCGCTCGCCGGTGACCCCGATGTCGTGCGGGTCCGGGAAGCGGCCAGGTCGCAGCTCTCCCCGGCGGCGTACAAGGCGGCGTACGAGCGTGGTCGCGCCCTGCGGTCAGCGGCGGTCAGCGAACGGTAGGAGGACGGTAAGGGGGCCCCGCGAATCTCATGGCATGACGAAGCAGAGCGACACCACACACAGCGACACCACGCAGAGCGACACCACACAGCGGCTCGCCCACCTCAGCGTCCTCATCTCCGGTGCCAGCGTCGCCGGCCCCGCACTCGCCCTCCAGCTCTCGAAGTACGGCGCGAACGTCACCGTCGTCGAGAAGGCCCCCGCCCTGCGCAAGGGCGGCTTCGCCGTCGACTTCCGCGGCCGGGCGCACCGTACGGCGCTCCAGCGCCTGGGCATCCGGGACGAGGTCCACGCCCGCCAGACCCACATGGGCCGCCAGAGCGTCGTCGACGCGGACGGGAGCGCGCGGGTGGACCTGCCCGCCGCGTTCATGAGCGGCGACGTCGAGATCTTCCGCGGTGATCTCTCCGAGATCCTTTACGAGCGCACCAAGGACCGCGTCGAGTACGTCTTCGGGGACTCCATCGCCACGCTGACCGAGGACGCCGACGGGGTCGACGTCACGTTCGGCCGGGGCGCCCCGCGCCGCTTCGACCTCGTCGTCGGAGCCGACGGTCTGCACTCCCACACCCGGCGTCTGACCTTCGGCGACAAGGGACACCACCTGCGCCATCTCGGTTACTACGTCGCGGGCTTCGACCTGCCCAACCACCTGGGCCTGGACCGGACCGCCCGGCTCTACAGCGAGCCGGGCAGAATGGCGGCCCTCTCCAACTACGACGGCGACCCGGAGCGGGCCGGTGCGATGCTGGTCTTCGCGTCGGAGCGGCTGGACTACGACCGGCACGACATCGCCGCGCAGAAGAAGCTCCTCGCGGAGCGGTTCGCGGACATGGGCTGGGAGACGCCGACGATCCTCGCGGCGCTCGAAGCGACGGACGGTCTGTACTTCGACGCGATCGCGCAGGTCCACGTCGAGCGGCTGTCCAAGGGCCGGGTGGTGCTGCTCGGTGACGCGGGTTACGGCGCGACGATGGGCGGCATGGGCACCGGCTCCGCCATCGTCTGCGCGTATGTCCTGGCCGGTGAACTGGCCCTTGTCGGAGGCGACCACAGGGTGGCGTTCGCCGCGTACGAGGCGGAGGTCGGTGACTTCGCCAAGGGCTGCCAGAAGACGGCGGAGAACGCGGGTCCGTTCCTGGCGCCGCCCACCGAGAAGCACGTCCGCCGGCGCGACCGTGCCTACCGGATGCTGAGCTCGCGGCTGCTCGCCGGGGTCTTCAAGAGGCTCACGGAGAAGGCCGCGTCGGCGATCACGCTGAAGGACTATTCCTGAGCCGCCAGCCGTGGTCGACCGGGCCGATGCCGCCGCCGAGCGCGAAGCCGGCGGCGATCGCCTCGGTCACGTACTCCTTGGCGGCCCGCACCGCCTGCGGCACATCGAGGCCCTTCGCGAGACCCGAAGCGATGGCCGACGCGAGGGTGCACCCCGTGCCGTGCGTGTGCCGGTTGTCGTGCCGGGGCGCGCGCAGCCAGTGTTCGACGGCGCCGTCCGTCAGCAGATCCACCGCGTCGCCCGTCAGGTGGCCGCCCTTGATGAGCGCCCAGCGCGGTCCGAACGCGAGCAGCGCGTCGGCCGCCCGCCGCAGGTCGGTCTCCGACTCCACCCGGACGCCGGTGAGCTGGGCCACCTCGTCGAGGTTGGGCGTCGCGACGGTCGCGGTGGGCAGGAGCTTGGTGCGTACGGCGTCGAGCGCGGAGTCGGCGAGCAGCGCGTCCCCGTGCTTGGAGACGCCCACCGGGTCGACGACCACCGGGGCGTCCGTGCCGGCCAGCAGCTCCGCGACGGTTTCGACGAGTGCGGCCGATGACAGCATCCCGGTCTTCACGGCCTGCACGCCGATGTCGTCGACGACGCTGCGGTACTGGGCGCGTACGGCGTCCACCGGCAGGTCCCAGACGCCCTGCACGCCCAGCGAGTTCTGCGCGGTCACCGCGGTGAGCACGCTCATGCCGTGCACACCGAGGGCGAGCATCGTCTTGAGGTCGGCCTGGATGCCGGCACCGCCGCCGGAGTCGGACCCGGCGACGGTGAGCACACAAGGAAGTATTCGCATACCCGCGAATCTAGTACGTCGCAGCTCGGGGGGTGTGGCGCTACTGCCCCGTCTCGATGTCGCCGAAGTGGTCCCAGCCGCCCTTGCTCGTCCACGGTGCGCCGTCGACGGTCACCTGGGGCAGCGCCGACGGGTTGAGGACCTCGCCGATCACCTTCCAGCGGGCGGGCAGTTTCACGTCGGGCGGGAAGGTCGCCACGATCGCGTGGTCCTCACCGCCGGTCAGCACCCACTGGAGCGGGTCGACGCCGACGGCCTGCCCGATGTCGTACATCTGCGAGGGGATGTCGATCAGCCCGGACCGCAGGTCGATCCGGACCTTGCTGGCCTCCGCGATGTGCCCGAGGTCGGCGACGAGCCCGTCACTGACGTCGGTCATGGCGGTGGCGCCGAGCCCGGCGGCCGCGGGGCCCGCGTGGTACGGCGGTTCGGGGCGCCGGTGGGCCTCGACGAAGGCCCGCGGTGAACGGAAGCCGCGCGAGAGCACCGCGTGCCCGGCGGCCGACCAGCCCAGCCATCCGGTGACGGCGACGATGTCGCCGGAGTGGGCGCCGGAGCGGGTGACCGGCTCGTGGTTGCGCAGATCACCGAGTGCGGTGATCGCCACCGTGATGGTGTCGCCGCGTACGACGTCTCCGCCGACCACCGCCGCGCCCGCCACCTGGCACTCGTCCCTGATGCCGTCCATCAGCTCGGTCGGCCAGGCGACCGGGAGTTCGGCGGGGACGACGAGGCCGAGCAGCAGCGCGGTCGGGACGGCGCCCATGGCGGCGATGTCGGCGAGGTTCTGCGCGGCTGCCTTGCGGCCCACGTCGTACGCCGTGGACCAGTCGCGCCGGAAGTGGCGCCCCTCAAGGAGAATGTCCGTACTCGCCACGACCCGTCGGTCGGGAGCGGCCACGACGGCTGCGTCGTCACCGGGTCCCAGCTTTACCGCCGGGGTGGAGGTGAGCCGGGAAGTGAGCTCTCTGATGAGCCCGAACTCCCCCAACTCGCCCACAGTGCCCTTCATCGAGTCTCGCCTCTCGTATTCATCCCGGATACCCCCTTGGACCCGCTGAGCTTGCGGTCGCGAGCCATCGCTGCTGTCGGTACCGTCAACACATACGTCAACTTCTGTTTCCGTGCGCCGCACCGCTTGCGTCACCGGCCGCGCAAGTCTCCCCGCTGCCCACGACGACGCGATACGGTGGCGTCCCTTCTCCCCACATGATCCTCGTGGCCGCCCTGGAGGTTCCGTGGTACAGGCGTACATCCTCATTCAGACCGAGGTCGGCAAGGCGTCGATCGTCGCCGATCTCATTGGCAAGATTCAGGGAGTGATTCAGGCCGAGGACGTGACCGGACCCTATGACGTGATCGTGCGTGCACAGGCCGAGACGGTCGACGACCTCGGCCGCATGGTGGTGGCCAAGGTCCAGCAAGTGGACGGCATCACCCGCACCCTGACCTGCCCGGTCGTCCATTTGTAGCCCCGTCTACGCTTGGCCGGTGACTTCCTCCCGTCGGCTTCTGTGTCTGTCCGCCGTCCTGCTGCTCGCCATCGCGGGCTGCTCCCTGACGGACGACGCCGTGGCGATCCCGGTTCCCACCCTGTCCGCGGAAGCGGCCGAGGTGTGCCGGGCGCTGCACCAGGAGCTGCCCGGGTCGGTCGACGGCCAGGACTCTCGTCCCGCCGATCCCGGGTCCGACTTCACCGCTGCGTGGGGAGACCCGGCGATCGTACTGCGCTGCGGGGTCCCCCGGCCGGAAAAGATGGGGGATCCGCAGGCACAGGGAGTGGACGCCGACGGCGTCAACTGGCTGCACGAGCCGCAGGAGAACGGCAGCCAGCGCTTCACCAGCACCTACCGTGAGGCTTACGTCGAGATCACCTTCCCCGCGAAGTACGCCCACGACATCACGCCGTTGGCGGCCTTCGCGGGGCCGGTGAAGAAGACCGTGCCATCCAGCCTCTGAGGCCCGCTAGCGCAGTCCCGTCGGTCGGCGCAGCGCCGCCTGGATCAGCAGGTCGACGAGCTCGGCGTACTCGACGCCGCTCTCCTGCCACATCCGCGGGTACATCGAGATCGGCGTGAAGCCCGGCATCGTATTGATCTCGTTGATCACGAACTCGCCGTTGTCCTGCAGGAAGAAGTCGGCGCGCACCAGACCCTCGCAGGACACCGCGTCGAACGCGTCGACCGCGAGTCGCCGCACCTCCGCGGTCTGCTCGTCGGTGAGCGGCGCAGGCACCAGGCCGGTCGCCGAGTCGATGTACTTGGCCTCGAAGTCGTAGAAGTCGTGCGACGTGACGGGCGGGATCTCGGCGGGCACGCTCGCGCGCGGCCCGTCCTCGAACTCCAGCACACCGCACTCGATCTCACGGCCGCGCAGCAGCGACTCGATGAGGATCTTCGGGTCGTGGCGCTGCGCCTCCTCGATGGCCTCGTCGAGACCCGACAGGTCATCGACCTTGGTGATGCCCATCGAGGAGCCGGCGCGGGCCGGCTTGACGAAGAGCGGCCAGCCGTGGTCGGCGGCGAAGCCCACGATCTTCTTGCGGGCGGCGGCCTGGTCCAGTTCCCACTCGCGCGGGCGGATGACCACGTACGGGCCGACGGGCAGCCCGAAGGAGATGAACACCCGTTTCATGTACTCCTTGTCCTGGCCGACCGCCGAGGCGAGGACGCCGCAGCCGACGTACGGGACGCCGGAGAGCTCAAGCAGCCCCTGGAGGGTGCCGTCCTCGCCGTACGGGCCGTGCAGGACGGGGAAGACGACATCGACCTCGCCCAGCGCCTTGGGCACCGAGCCCGGTTCGCTGTAGACGACCTCGCGGCTGCCGGGGTCGACGGAGAGGACCACGCCGCCCGCCGTGGATTCGGCGAGGTCATCGACGCTCGGCAGGGTGCGGTCGGCGATGGCCATCCGGTCGGGATCGTCGTCGGTCAGGGCCCAGCGGCCGTCCGTGGTGATACCGATCGGCAGTACGTCGTACTTCTCGCGGTCGATGGACCGCAGTACGGCGCCGGCCGTGACGACCGAGATGGCGTGTTCGGAGCTGCGACCGCCGAACACGACGGCGACGCGCGGCTTGCGCTGCGGCTCAGGGCTCTGGGAGGGGTTCTCGCTGCTCATATCGCACTGAGCGTACCTGTAGGTACGAGCGTCAGCGCCGCTCGGGCTTGGCGCTGCGCGACATCAGTTCCTTGACGGCGACGAGCGGCGGCTTGCCCTCGTGGACGATGCTCACCACCGTCTCGGTGATCGGCATGTCGACGTCGTGGCGGCGCGCGAGATCCAGCACGGACTCGCAGGACTTGACGCCCTCGGCGGTCTGCTTGGTCGCCGCGATGGTCTCCTGGAGCGTCATGCCGCGTCCGAGGTTCTTGCCGAAGGTGTGGTTGCGCGAGAGTGGCGACGAGCAGGTGGCGACGAGGTCGCCCATGCCCGCGAGGCCCGCGAAGGTGTGGGCGTCGGCGCCCATGGCGAGGCCGAGCCGGGTGGTCTCGGCGAGCCCGCGGGTGATCAGCGAGGCCTTGGTGTTGTCGCCCAGGCCCATGCCGTCCGCGATGCCGACGGCCAGCGCGATGACGTTCTTGACGGCGCCGCCCAGCTCGCAGCCGACGACGTCGGTGTTGGTGTACGGGCGGAAGTACGGGGTGTGGCAGGCGGCCTGGAAGCGGGTGGCCGCCTCCTCGTCCCGGCAGGCGACGACCGCGGCGGCGGGCTGGCGGGCGGCGATCTCCTTGGCCAGGTTGGGGCCGGTCAGGATCGCGACGCGCTCGCGGGGAACCTTGGCGACCTCCTCGATCACCTCGCTCATCAGCTTCGCGGTGCCGAGTTCGACGCCCTTCATCAGGGAGACGAGCACGGTGTCGGCGGGCAGCAGCGGCGCCCACGCGGCGAGATTGACCCGCAGTGTCTGCGAGGGGACGGCGAGCACGGTGAAGTCGGCGCCGTCCGCGGCCTCGGCGGGGTCGGTGGTGGCCCGCAGCGTCGCGGGAAGTTCGATGCCCGGCAGATAGTCCGGGTTGGTCCGGGTGGTGTTGACGGCCTCGACGAGCTCGGGGCGGCGGCCCCAGAGGGTCACCTCGCAGCCCGCGTCGGCGAGGACCATGCCGAAGGCCGTACCCCAGGAGCCCGTTCCGAATACGGCGACCCTGACCGGGTGGCGTGTCACTTTGTGCCCTCTCCCGCGGCCTTGCGCCGCTGCTCTGCACGGACCGTGCGGTGGTCGTACGGCTCGGTCGGCACGGGCTCGCCGCGCAGGTCCGCGAGCTGCTCGGTGATGGCCGCCATGATGAGTTCGGTGGCCTCGCGCAGTACGTCGGGGGTGGGTTCCAGACCGTAGAACCGGTCGAGGTCGACCGGTGGACCCGCCTGCACCTGAAGCGTCTTGCGCGGGAAGAACTGGAATTTGTTCTCCTTGGCGTACGGCGGCATCGCCAAGTTGGCGCCCCACTGGGCCACCGGGATGACCGGGGCCTTCGTCAGGAGGGCGACGCGCGCCGCACCGGACTTGCCTGCCATCGGCCACATCTCGGGGTCGCGGGTGAGGGTGCCTTCGGGATAGAAGGCGACGCACTCGCCGCGCTCGATGGCGGCGACGGCGGCCCGGAAGGCGTCCAGGGCGTTGCCGGTGTCGCGGTAGACGGGGATCTGGCCCGTGCCGCGCAGCATCATGCCGATGAAGGGCGTCCGGAAGAGACCGGCCTTGGCGAGGAGGCGGGGAACGCGCCCCGTGTTGTACTGAAAGTGCCCGTAGGACAGTGGGTCCAGATACGAGTTGTGATTGACCGCGGTGATGAATCCGCCCTCGGCGGGAATGTGCTCCATTCCGTGCCAGTCCCGTTTGAACAGCACCATCAGCGGCGGTTTGGCGATGACCGCCGCAAGGCGGTACCAGAAGCCGATTCTGCGGCGGGACACTCGGACACCTTCCTTTAGGACCTGGTTGCTCTGTGCACCGATACGCCTGGTCAGGCGCACAAGTGTGGCCCCAGGCCCCTTGTCTGTCGAGAACACCGTACGCCCCGGTTTCGGGGCCGGGCCTCCCCGTTACTGTGCCTGCGACGGGGTGGGCAGGCCACAATGGGGACGATGCGCACCGGACGGAGGGCTCACCACTGAACACGTTCCGGACCGCCTCCTGGTCCCTGATCGTCCCCCTGAAGCCCCTGTTGCTGGCCAAGAGCAGGCTCACGCCCTCCGCGGGCGACGCGTTGCGTCCGGGGCTCGCGCTGGCCTTCGCGCTGGACACGGTGGGTGCCGCGCTGGCCTGTCCCGCCGTACGCGATGTGGTGGTCGTCACGGACGACGGCCCGGCCGGCGCCGCGCTGGCCGCGCTGGGAGCGCGGATCACCGCGGACATTCCGGCCGCCGGGCTCAACGCCGCACTGGCGTACGGGGCGGACACGGTGCGGGCCGCGCGGCCGGCCGCGGCGGTCGCCGCGCTGAATGCCGATCTGCCCGCGCTGCGCCCCACGGAATTGCGGCAGGTGCTCGATTACGCGGCCGCATTTCCGCGCGCTTTTCTGGCCGACGCGGCCGGAATGGGGACGACACTGCTGTGTGCGGCCCCCGGTGTGGAATTGGCCCCGGCCTTCGGCGGCGCTTCGCGGGCCCGCCATTCGGCGTCCGGCGCCCGGGAAATCCTGCTGTCCGGCGTCGATTCCGTGCGCCAGGACGTGGACACCGGGGACGACCTGCGGGCGGCGGTGGAGCTGGGGGTGGGACTGCGCACGGCCCGGCTCAGCGGGGCCGTCGTCGGCGGATCACCGCCCGTGTAACGCGTGCGGCGCGTGCGGCCCGTACCGGCTCGTGCGGCCCGTACCAGCTCGTGCGGCTCCCGCGGCCTGCTCGTACCGCCGCCGTTCCTGCCGCGCCCGTCCGGAGCGGTGCGCGGCCCGGGGCCGATACGCTGCCGCCATGCAGGCGACCGCGTACACGTACGACTCCCAGACCCGCAGCGGCAGTGTGCTGCTCGACGACGGCACCCCGGTGGACTTCGACGCCCCGGCCTTCGACGCGGGCGGCCTGCGGCTGCTGCGGGCGGGGCAGCGGGTGCGGATCGAGGTCGATGGCGACGGCGAATCCCGGCGCATCACCCTGGTGACGCTCCAGACGTTCTGAGCCCCCGGGCGCCGACCGCCCTGAGCGCTCCCTGGACACACCGCGGGCCGGGCTCCCCGAAGGGAGCCCGGCCCGGCGCGTGAGTGCCTCGTTGCCCCTACTTCTTCTTGGCAGTGGCCTTCTTGGCGGTGGTCTTGCGCGCCGAGCTCTTCTTGGCGGGCGCGGTCTTCTTGGCGGCGGCAGCCTTCTTGGCCGCTGGTGCCGTCTTCTTGGCGGTGGCCTTCTTCGCCGCCGGCGAGGCCTTCTTCGCCGGGGTCGCCTTCTTGGCCGTGGTGGTGGCCTTCTTGGCCGCCGGCGTCGCCTTCTTGGCCGTCACCGCGGTCTTCTTGACCGCCGGAGTGGCCTTCTTCGCCACAACGGTGGTCTTCTTGGCGATGGCCTTCTTCGCCGTCGCCTTCTTGGCGGTGGCCTTCTTCGCCGCGGCCTTGGTGGTCGTCCGGGTGGAAGCACCGCCCGAGAGGCTGCCCTTGGGTGCCTTCTTGACGGCCACGTCGTTCTTCGGGAGCTTCTTCGAGCCGCTGACCAGGTCCTTGAAGCCCTGACCGGCACGGAAGCGCGGAACCGAGGTCTTCTTGACCCGGACCCGCTCACCCGTCTGCGGGTTACGGGCGTACCGGGCCGGACGGTCGACCTTCTCGAACGAACCGAAGCCGGTGACCGACACGCGGTCTCCGGCCACAACTGCACGGACTACCGCGTCGAGTACCGCGTCGACCGCGTCTGCGGCCTGCTGACGGCCGCCGACCTTGTCCGCAATGGCTTCTACGAGCTGCGCCTTGTTCACTGTCTTCCCCTTCGGAGACATTGCCAGAACGAATGTGTTCAAGCTTTTTCGCACGTTAGGCAGATATATACCGCAAATCAAACACGAAACGGGCTAATCACCCTAGTGCCGCAACGAAGTAGACCTTCAGTGAGTTCCAAAGGCCTAGTCGCCTTCAGGGAATCGGCCCTCGTCGAGGTCCTTCATCAACCTGTCCAGGCGCCTTGCGGCATCGGCGAGATCGTGTTTCGCCGCGGCCGTTATGACCAGCAGCTTCCGGGACAGCGCCATGCGTACGCCCTCCGGGACTTGCAGCGTGCGCACCGTCGTGTGCGCTTCTTTCAATCGGTCCGCGACTGCCACGTAGAGCTTGAGTTGGCTGTCGCGTTCCATGCACCGATTGTGCCATCTGGGGCGAGTTGTCGCCTCCGGCGGGGGCAACTAGCGGAATCCAGGCCTCCAAAAGGGGCTTTCGCGGCCCCTCAGGACCCCGCCATCTCCCCTGTGTGTCAAAGGAGTTGGGGCCCAGAAACCCGAATGCCCCCAACCGTGGCGGTCGGGGGCACTTGGGTGATGCGAGGGGGTCAGACCTGCACCGTACTTGGCTTGAAAGTGGGCCTGCGGGCCTCGTATACGGCGATGTCCGGCTCGTTCTGGAGGGTGATGCTGATGTCGTCCAGACCGTTGAGCAGTCGCCAGCGGGCATTTTCGTCGAGTTCGAAGTCGGCGGTGATGCCTTCGGCGCGTACCTGACGGTCCCGGAGGTCCACGGTGATCTCGGCCGTGGGGTCCTCGTCGACCAGATCCCAGAGCGCGTCCACGACCTTCTGCTCCAGTACGACCGTGAGCAGGCCGTTCTTGAGCGAGTTGCCCCGGAAGATATCGGCGAACCGCGAGGAGATCACGGTCTTGAAGCCGTAATTCTGCAGGGCCCACACGGCGTGTTCGCGCGAGGAACCGGTGCCGAAGTCGGGGCCTGCCACCAGAACGGTGGCGCCCGCGCGCTCCGGGCGGTTGAAGATGAACTGCGGGTCCTTGCGCCAGGCCTCGAAGAGCCCGTCCTCAAAACCGTCGCGGGTGACCTTCTTCAGCCAGTGGGCCGGGATGATCTGGTCGGTGTCGACGTTGCTGCGGCGCAGCGGGACGGCCCGGCCGGTGTGTGCGGTGAAAGCTTCCATGGTTCTCAGACTCCGGCGGGCGTGGGGGCTTGGGACAGATCGGACGGCGCGGCCAGATGGCCCAGCACCGCGGTGGCGGCGGCGACCTGCGGCGAGACCAGGTGGGTTCGGCCGCCCTTGCCCTGCCTGCCCTCGAAGTTGCGGTTGGAGGTCGACGCGCAGCGCTCACCGGGGGCCAGCTGGTCCGGGTTCATGCCCAGACACATCGAGCAGCCCGCGTGCCGCCATTCGGCGCCGGAGGCCGTGAACACCTTGTCCAGGCCCTCCTCGATGGCCTGCAGGGCGACCCGGACCGAGCCGGGGACGACCAGCATGCGTACACCTCTCGCGACCTTGCGGCCGTCCATGATGGCGGCGACGACGCGCAGGTCCTCGATACGGCCATTGGTGCAGGAACCTACGAAGACGGTGTCGACGGTGATGTCGCGCAGCGGCTGCCCGGCGGTCAACCCCATGTACTCCAGGGCCTTTTCGGCGGCGAAGCGCTCCGAAGCGTCCTCGTACGAAGCGGGATCGGGGACGTTCTCGGTCAGCGGCGCGCCCTGGCCCGGGTTGGTGCCCCAGGTGACGAACGGGGCCAGTTCGGCGGCGTCGATGAAGACCTCGGCGTCGAAAACGGCGTCGTCGTCGGTGCGCAGGGTCTGCCAGTACGCGACGGCGGCGTCCCAGTCCGCGCCCTGCGGGGCGTGCACCCGGCCCTGGAGGTAGTCGAACGTCGTACGGTCCGGGGCGATCATCCCGGCGCGTGCGCCCGCTTCGATCGACATGTTGCAGATGGTCATCCGGGCTTCCATCGAGAGTTTCTCAATGGCGGAGCCGCGGTATTCCAGGACGTATCCCTGGCCGCCGCCGGTGCCGATCCTGGCGATGACGGCGAGGATCAGGTCCTTGGCGGTGACGGCGTCGGGCAGTTCGCCCTCGATCGTGATGGCCATGTTCTTCGGCGGGGCCATCGGCAGCGTCTGGGTGGCCAGTACGTGCTCCACCTGCGAGGTGCCGATGCCGAACGCCAGCGCGCCGAACGCGCCGTGGGTGGAGGTGTGCGAGTCGCCGCAGACCACGGTGGTGCCGGGCTGGGTCAGCCCCAGCTGCGGTCCCACCACGTGGACGACGCCCTGCTCGACGTCGCCGAGGGAGTGCAGGCGCACACCGAAGTCCGCGCAGTTCTTGCGCAGCGTCTCCAGCTGGATCCGGGAGACCGGGTCCGCGATCGGCTTGTCGATGTCGATCGTCGGAGTGTTGTGGTCCTCGGTCGCGATGGTGAGGTCGAGCCGCCTGACCTGGCGACCGGTCTTGCGCAGGCCGTCGAAGGCCTGCGGGCTGGTCACCTCGTGCAGCAGGTGCAGATCGATGAAGAGGAGGTCGGGCTCGCCCTCCGCGTGCCTGACGACGTGGTCGTCCCAGACCTTCTCCGCGAGTGTCCTACCCATCGCTTTCCCTTCGGCCGGCGCCTTCGCCGGCCCAACTAGAGATCGGTGCGTCCCCGTCCGGAACCCCCGCACAGGACGATGACGACAGGCCGTTGTGCGGCCTCCTGTACAGATTCGCAAGTTCACCGGAAAATTGAACTTGCGTTTCACAGAGTGAGACGCGAGTATCGACGCATGGACAACTCTAGCGGCGTCGGCGTTCTCGACAAGGCAGCTCTGGTACTGAGCGCCCTGGAGTCCGGTCCGGCCACCCTCGCCGGGCTGGTCGCGGCGACCGGGCTCGCACGACCCACGGCGCACCGACTGGCCGTGGCACTGGAACACCACCGCCTGGTGGCGAGGGACATGCAGGGCCGCTTCATTCTCGGCCCCCGGCTGTCCGAGCTCTCGGCGGCGGCGGGCGAGGACCGGCTGCTGGCCACGGCGGGGCCGGTGCTCACGCATCTGCGCGATGTGACCGGCGAGAGCGCGCAGCTCTACCGCCGGCAGGGAGACATGCGGATCTGCGTAGCGGCGGCCGAGCGGCTGTCCGGGCTGCGGGACACCGTGCCCGTCGGCTCCACGCTGACCATGAAGGCCGGTTCGTCGGCCCAGATCCTGATGGCCTGGGAGGAGCCCGAGCGCCTCCACCGCGGCCTGCAGGGCGCCCGCTTCACCGCGACCGCACTCTCGGGCGTACGCCGCCGGGGCTGGGCCCAGTCGATCGGCGAGCGCGAGCCCGGTGTGGCCTCGGTGTCGGCGCCGGTGCGCGGCCCGTCCAACCGGGTCGTCGCCGCGGTCTCCGTCTCGGGCCCGATCGAGCGGCTGACCCGTCACCCGGGCCGGATGCACGCCCAGGCGATCATCGACTCGGCCGCACGCCTCTCGGAGGCCCTGCGCCGCACCGGCGGCTGAGCGGAGGCCTCGCAGCCGCTCGGCATCACCCGCCCCCCGCGTACCGCAGCCGCCCCAACTCCGCGGTACGTACGAGGAGTTCCACTTCGACGCGCCTCGGGTGGGCGGTCGTGAAGGCCTTCAGCTCAGGTCACCGATGACGCGTAGCCCGCCGTAGCCGTCCGTGACCGCACGGTCGGCCGCTGTCCGTAAACGGCCCATCATGCGCCGGGGTTCGATGTTCCGGCGAGGCCGGCGGCGGTCAACGCGCCGAGCACCGCGAGCCGTTCGGCCTCCGGGCCACAGAAGAAGCAGGCGTGGTCCCCGCCGCGCACATGCGAGAAGGCCCCCCGCGTGGAGCGGAGAGCCTTCTTCCGTACGTACCCCCGACCGGATTCGAACCGGCGCTACCGCCTTGAGAGGGCGGCGTGCTAGGCCGCTACACAACGGGGGCCTTGCAGAACCTGATCTGCTGAGCTGGGCTACCAGGACTCGAACCTAGACTAAGGGAACCAGAAACCCTCGTGCTGCCAATTACACCATAGCCCATGGTGGTATAGACCATTACGGTCCGTTTTGGTTTGGTTGGAACCAGACCAGTACCCCCGACCGGATTCGAACCGGCGCTACCGCCTTGAGAGGGCGGCGTGCTAGGCCGCTACACAACGGGGGCCTTGGCGATCCCTACGTCACCGCATCCAGGTGCGACCCGGAGGTGGTGGAAAGAAAGGATCTGTACCCCCGACCGGATTCGAACCGGCGCTACCGCCTTGAGAGGGCGGCGTGCTAGGCCGCTACACAACGGGGGCCTTGCAGATGAGCTCTGCGAGCTGGGCTACCAGGACTCGAACCTAGACTAAGGGAACCAGAAACCCTCGTGCTGCCAATTACACCATAGCCCACCAAAACTCAACCCCCTGATGGGGGTTTGTTTGGTGTGCGCTGCTCTCTCGGGCCTTTCGGACCTCTTGAGCGGCGCAGGAAGAACATTACCCGAAGGTGGACGGCGCTCCAAAACGTGTATTGCCGCGCAGTAGACCGGGAAGCTGGTCGAGGCCGGTGATGCGCACAAGATCGGGTCGGCCGCCGTGTCCGCCGCGGTCGAGCCAGATGCCGGCAAGGCCCGCCTCGTCGGCGCCGCGGGCGTCGATGTCCGGCTGGTCACCGACGTACGCGACTTCGCCCGGCGGCAGCGCCAGCGCGTCACAGGCGGCGTGGAAGGCCTCCGCCGCGGGCTTGGACACCCCGAGCTCGGCGGCGCACAGCAGGGCCTCGAAGCGGTCGCGTACGCCCAGGACGCGGAGCTTGCGGTCCTGGTTGTGGACGCTGGAGTTCGACAGGACGGCATGGCGGTAGTCCGTCGCCAGCAGGTCCAGCACCGGGAGAGTGTCGGGGAACAGCTTCCAGGCGGCCTCGTAGTGGGCGACGTACCGCTTGAACCAGGCGTCCGCCTCGGCGTCGGTCAGTCCCCGCCCCAGGAAGACGCGTACGCGCTCGCGGCGCTGGTCCTCGAACGTCGCCTCGCCCGCGGCGAAGCGGAGCCACTGGGCCTCGGTGATCTCGCGCCAGCGGACCAGGGCCTGCTCGGCGGACTCGGCGGACCCGGCGGACCCGGTCTCGCCGAGCAGCGCCTCGGCCCTGAGGTGGTCGCGCATACCGGCGCGGTCGGCGCTCGCGTAGTCGAAGATCGTGTCGTCGATGTCCCAGACGACGGCGCGGATCGGCATGAGTACGAACCTTCCGGTCATGCGGCGTCCCGCCGCGAGGGGGTGCCTACCCAGGGCCTGGGCGCCAAAGCGCCGTGGGGCCCGTGAGCCGGGTGGCTCGCGGGCCCCACGGGGCGTCGTACAGGTACCGGTTACGCGGCGAGCTTCGCCAGGGCCGCGTCGATCCGGGTCAGAGCCTTGTCCTTGCCCAGGATCTCCAGGGACTCGAAGAGCGGCAGGCCGACCGTGCGTCCGGTGACCGCGACGCGGACCGGGGCCTGGGCCTTGCCGAGCTTGAGGCCGTGCTCCTCGCCGGCGGCCAGGACGGCCTCCTTGAGTGCCTCGGCGCTGGACCAGTCCGCCGCTTCCAGCTTGGCGCGGGCCGTGGTGAGGAGCGCCGCCGGCTCGCCCTTCATGGCCTTCGCCCAGGACGCCTCGTCGTGGACCGGCTCGTCGAGGAAGAGGAAGTCGACGTTGGCCGTGATGTCCGAGAGGACCTGCAGCCGGGTCTGGGCGTGCGGGGCGATCGCTTCCCAGGCCGCCTGGTCGAAGGCCTCGGGGGCCCAGTTCGCGAACGGGGCGCGCAGCCAGGGGGTGCACGCCTCGGCGAACGCCTTCACATCCAGCATGCGGATGTGGTCGGCGTTGATCGCCTCGGCCTTCTTCAGGTCGAAGCGGGCCGGGTTGGCGTTGACGTCCGCGATGTCGAACTTCTCGATGAGCTGGGCCACCGTGAAGACGTCCTGGTCCGCCGAGAACGACCAGCCCAGGAGGGACAGGTAGTTCAGGAGGCCCTCGGGGAGGAAACCGCGCTCCCGGTAGAGGTTCAGGGACGCCTCGGGGTCGCGCTTGGAGAGCTTCTTGTTGCCCTCGCCCATGACGTACGGCAGGTGGCCGAAGGCCGGCACGTACTTGGCGAGGCCCAGCTCGATGAGGGCCTTGTAGAGCGCGACCTGGCGGGGGGTGGAGGACAGCAGGTCCTCGCCGCGCAGGACGTGGGTGATCTCCATCAGGGCGTCGTCGACCGGGTTGACGAGCGTGTACAGCGGGGCGCCGTTGGCACGCACGATGCCGAAGTCCGGGACGTTCTCCGGGGTGAAGGTCAGCTCACCGCGCACCAGGTCGGTGAAGGTGATCGGCTCGTCCGGCATCCGGAAGCGGACGATCGAGGGACGGCCCTCGGCCTGGTACGCCTCGACCTGCTCGGCGGTGAGGTCACGGCAGTGACCGTCGTAGCCGGACGGCCGGCCGGCCGCGCGGGCCGCGGTGCGGCGCTCGTCGAGCTCGGGCGTACTGCAGTAGCAGTCGTACGCGTGCCCGGCGTCCTGGAGCTTCTTCGCGACGTCCGCGTAGATGTCCATGCGCTCGGACTGGCGGTACGGGGCGTGCGGGCCGCCGATCTCGGGGCCCTCGTCCCAGTCGAGACCGAGCCAGCGCATCGAGTCGAGCAGCTGGTTGTACGACTCCTCGGAGTCGCGCGCGGCGTCGGTGTCCTCGATGCGGAAGACCATGGTGCCGCCGGTGTGCCGGGCGAACGCCCAGTTGAACAGGGCAGTGCGGACCAGACCCACGTGCGGGTTGCCGGTCGGCGAGGGACAGAAACGGACACGGACCGGGGGGGAGGTTGCGCTAGCCACGCTTGATCACCTTATTGGTGAGAGTGCCGATGCCTTCGATGGTGACGGCGACCTCGTCGCCGACGTTCAGGGGGCCGACACCCGCGGGGGTGCCGGTGAGGATGACGTCGCCCGGGAGCAGCGTCATGGCCTCGGTGATGTGGACGATCAGGTCCTCCACTGAGCGGACCATCTCGCTGGTGCGTCCCAGCTGGCGCTGTTCGCCGTTGACCGTGCACTGGATCGTGAGGTCGCCGGGGTCGAGGTCGGTCTCCACCCAGGGGCCGAGCGGGCAGGAGCTGTCGAAGCCCTTGGCGCGGGCCCACTGCTTCTCGCGTGCCTGCGCGTCTCGTGCGGTGACGTCGTTGGCACAGGTGTAGCCGAAGATGACGTCCTTGACGCGCTCGCGCGGGACCTCGCGGCACATCCGGCCGATGACCACGGCCAGCTCGGCCTCGTGGTGCAGGTCGTTGGAGAACGACGGGTACGCGATCTCCCCGCCGGGGCCGATCACCGAGGTGGACGGCTTGAGGAAGGTGATGGGTACGTCGGGCACCTCGTTGCCGAGCTCCGCCGCGTGCTCCGCGTAGTTGCGGCCAATGGCCACGACCTTGCTGGGGAGCACGGGCGGCAGGAGGCGGACCTTGCTCAGCGGGACCTTGACCCCGGAGAGCTCGAAGTCTCCGTACGGGACGCCCTTGATGATGTCGAGGACGAGGTCGGCCTCGGCGCCTGGGGCGCTGTCGCCCTCGACCGCGCCGAAGGCGACATTGCCGTCGATGGAGAACCTGGCGATGCGCACGGGATGGTGCCGCCCCTCACTGCTTACTTGACTGGCCGACTGGCCGGAGACTGACGCTCCAGGCTAACGCGGCCAGGGCCTCCCACCTCCCGTATCGCCGGGCGTCGCCTACGCGGCGGGGGCGTCCATCAGGATGGTGCGCCGGGGGTTGGCCGTCACGGCGGGGAGGTCGACGGTGTGCTCCGGCTGCTCGGCGCGCTGCAGGTCCGTGGAGTCGGCGAGGTGCATCAGCGTGGTGCGCCGGGGGTTGGCAATATTGCGGAACATCGTCGTCGTCTTCATCTGGTGCTGTGACCTGTCCGTACGGGCGCCCTGGGCGCGCTGATTGTCGGTTTCGCCATCCCTGTAAAGCGTCAGGCTAAACATCCAATTCCCCGCCAAAGGCGGGAAGTCTCAGAGATCTACGTGTGAGTTTGCTCACGAGATGACCGGCATATCGACCATTTCGGTCAGCATTAGCAGGGTCAGGAAGTGGACATTACCTGCCTGAAGCTTCCATTCCGCTGCTGATCATCTCGACTCAGACACCCCCTCCCCCTAAGGGACTCGTACCGTTACACCCCATTTTCTCCATGAACTCCTTCTACGTCCGGTTACTCGGCACTCACACCCTGTCACTCAGGTCACAGCACGACACGCGGGCCTTGTTGGAGGTCCTGCTCTGTGCTGGAATTCCACGGACCGCCGCGAGACTTCAGTCGGCGCGCAGGGCGCAACGCAGCGCCGAGTGGCGGCGGGAAGAGGGAGAAGCGCCGGTCACTCACGACCACCCATGGGGTTCTTCAGTGCCCCACGACTCGACACCGTTCCGCCGTTCACGCGGAGGAACGCCTGGTCCAGAGGTTGCGACGCTAGTGCAGGGACGTTTCAAGAGGGATGGCAGCGCTGCGGCGGAGCAGGAGCCGCGCGGCGGGAACGACCGCGGATCCTCACCCCAGCACGCCCAGAATCAGGGACCGACCACGGCCGGCGACGGTGGCGCGCGCCCCGGGACTCAGGTCGGCGGTGAGCAGGCGAGAGGCAAAAAGGCCAAGGACCCCACTTCCACGGGCCCACGAATAGCCCTGCGCAACTGGCGCATCAGCACCCGTCTGGTGTCTCTGCTCGCTCTGCCCGTGGTCGCGGCGACCACGCTCGGCGGGATCCGTATCAACGAGTCCATGAATGACATGGAGCAGCTGGAGCACATGCAGCTGCTGACCGAGATGACCAAGCAGGCGACCGAGCTCGCCGCCGCGCTCCAGGAGGAGCGCGACCGGTCGGCAGGTCCGCTCTCCAACGGCACCAGCCCCGCCGACTTCAAGGTCAAGGGTCCGCGCGAGAAGACCGACCGGGCCAAGGACGCCTTCCTCGTCGGCACCCAGAACATCGACGCGGGCAACGACGAGAGCCTCCAGAGCATCCGGGGCAGCCTCCTAGAGATCGCCGGGCGGCTCAGCTCGATCCGGCAGATCCGCGAAAGCGCCTACCAGGACGACGCCACCACCTCGCAGACGGTCAACAACTACAGCCAGCTGATCAACTCGCTGCTGAGCCTCTCCCAGGACATGGCGGAGGCCACCTCCAACCCCGAGATGATCAAGCGCACGCGCGCTCTGGCGGCCTTCTCGTCGGCCAAGGAGTTCGCCTCCATCCAGCGCGCGGTCATCGCCGCCGCCCTGCCGCCCAATAAGAAGGACAAGGGCAAGCTGGAGGAGAGCGACCGCCTCTTCGCCAAGTCGGCGATGGAGAGCGAGAACGCCGCGCGCAAGTCCTTCAACCAGGTCTACGCGGGCAACGCCGAAGAGCTCACCGCCCCGCTGGACACCGGTAACCCGGAGATCACGGCCGCCGACAAGTACGCGCAGCGCGTGCTGGCGACGCCGACCGGTCTGGAGAGCCAGCCCGAGCGCCGCTCGTACATGGACTGGACCGACCAGGACTCCAACAAGATCCAGTCGATGAAGACCATCGAGGCCACGCTGCTCAACGAGATGGAGCAGAAGGCCCGCCAGCTGCGCGAGGACTCGCAGCAGGACGCGATCATCAACGGTGCGCTGATCCTGCTCGTCCTCGGCGTCTCGCTCGTCGGCGCCTTCGTGGTGGCCCGCTCCATGATCCGCTCGCTGCGCCGGCTCCAGGACACGGCCACCACCGTCGCCCAGGAACGCCTGCCCGAGCTCGTCAGGCAGCTCTCGGAGTCCGACCCGCAGGACGTCGACACGTCCGTGGAGTCGGTCGGTGTGCACTCCAGGGACGAGATCGGCCAGGTGGCCGCGGCCTTCGACGACGTGCACCGCGAGGCGGTCCGACTGGCAGCCGAGCAGGCGCTGCTGCGAGGCAACGTCAACGCGATGTTCACCAACCTCTCGCGCCGCAGCCAGGGCCTCATCCAGCGTCAGCTCTCGCTCATCTCCGAGCTGGAGGCGCGCGAGGCCGACCCGGACCAGCTGTCCTCACTCTTCAAGCTCGACCACCTCGCGACCCGCATGCGCCGTAACGGCGAAAACCTCCTGGTCCTCGCGGGCGAGGAGCCGGGCCGCCGGTGGACGCGCCCTGTCCCGCTCGTCGACGTGCTGCGTGCCGCCGCCTCCGAGGTGGAGCAGTACGAGCGCATCGAGCTCACGGGGGTGCCGACCACCGAGGTCGCGGGCCGCGTGGTCAACGACCTCGTGCACCTGCTCGCCGAGCTCCTGGAGAACGCCACGTCGTTCTCGTCGCCGCAGACCAAGGTGAAGGTCACCGGACACGCCCTGCCCGACGGGCGGGTGCTGGTCGAGATCCACGACACCGGTATCGGCCTCTCGCCCGAGGACCTCGCGGCGATCAACGAGCGGCTCGCATCCCCGCCCACCGTGGATGTCTCGGTGTCGCGGCGCATGGGCCTGTTCGTGGTCGGCCGGCTGTCCCTGCGACACGGCATCCGGATCCAGCTGCGCCCGTCCGACTCCGGCGGCACGACCGCGCTGGTCATGCTCCCCGTCGATGTCGCCCAGGGCGGCAGGCAGGTCCCGGGCAAGCCCGGTGCGCCCGCGCAGGCCCAGATGCCCAATGGTCCCGGCGGCCGTCAGGCGGCGGCCCAGGCCGCGGTCGGCGGCCCGCCCAGGCCCGGTATCGCCGGCGGTTCCGCCCCCGCGGGCCAGCTCGCCGCCGGTCCCGGTGCGGGGCGCGGCCAGGTCGCGGGCTCCGGTCCGCGGGCCGCGCTGCCCGGCCGCGACAGTGGTCAGGGTCAGCAGGGCGGCTCCGGTCAGCCCGGTGGCCGGCACAGCCAGGGCGGCCAGAACGGCGGCTTGGCGAGCGCCTTCGGCGGCGGCAGGCAGAGCGGGGGCAACCGCGAGCGTCCCGACGCATGGCAGAACGGCCTTCCGCAGGGTGGCCAGGCCGCGCCCGACCAGGGCCGTCCGCAGCAGCAGCTGCCGCCCCGCAACGGCCCCCGCGCCGAACTTCCCGGCCCGGTCGGCGGCTCCACCGTCCCGCCGCAGCCGCGCCAGGCGCGTCCGCAGGCCACCAGCTGGGGCAACGACCAGCCGCGTGGCCACGAGGAGGCCGAGCACACCGGTCAGCACACCCGACCCAGCACGGACGACCGCCAGGGACCCGGCGCCACCGCCGAGTTCCAGCGCCCGGACTTCAACGGCCCGCCGCCCGGCTCGTCCTCCCCCGCCGGGTCCCCGTCGGGTGGCCTCTTCGAGCGGTCCGACGTACGCGGTCCCGTGGACCCGTCGGCCACCGGTCAGTTCGCCAGGCCCGAGGCCAACGGCCCGCAGGGCAACGGCGGCACCGGCCAGTTCGAGCGCCCCCAGCAGTACGGCGCCCAGGACGCGGCCGCGACCGCGCAGTTCTCCCGGCCGGACTTCGACGCACCGCAGCCGGCCGACCCGGCGAGTGCGTACGGCAGGCCGGGTCAGCAGGGTCAGGACCAGGGCCGCCCGCAGGGCCTCGGCCCGGTCGCCCCGCTGCGGCCCGGACGCGAGAACACCGATCACACGGTGCCGCGTCCGCCCGCCGCGAGCCTGCCTCCGCAGCACGAGCTGCCGCCCGCCGCCGGTCCCGGTGACGGACGTACACCGCTCTTCGACACCCTTGAGTCGAACTGGTTCCGGGGTCCGCAGGGCGAGCAGCAGGACGCCCCGCAGGCACCTGCCGTACCGCAGCAGCCTCAGCAGCAGGCCCCGCGGCCCGCGCAGCAGGCGCCCGCTCCGATCGCTCCGCAGATGCCGCAGCGCGCCCAGTCGCGCGAAACGGGCGTCACGAACAGCACCACCAACGGCACCAATCACAGCGCCACCAACGGTACGAACGCCACCAACGGCGCCTCCTGGCGCACCTCGCCGAACGACGAACTCGTACGGCAGGCCGAGCGGGTCAAGAAGCCCGCAGCCGGCGGTGTCACCACCTCGGGTCTGCCGCGTCGCGTCCCGCGCGCCAATCTGGTGCCCGGGACCGCGCAGCAGCAGAACCACCAGACCGGTCCGCAGGTATCGCGTGCGCCAGATGACGTACGCGGTCGGCTGACCAATCTCCGTCGGGGTATCCAGCAGGGTCGCCAGGCCGGCAACGGCAACGGCTCATCGACTGGCAGCTTCAACATTGACCCCTCTCACCAGCAGGAGCGTTAGTTGAGTCCGATGAGCCAGGCGGCGCAAAATCTGAACTGGTTGATCACCAACTTCGTGGACAACACCCCCGGGGTGTCCCACACGGTGGTGGTCTCCGCCGATGGACTCCTTCTGGCGATGTCCGAAGGTTTTCCGCGTGACCGTGCCGACCAGCTGGCGGCCGTGGCCTCCGGCCTGACCTCGCTGACCGCGGGGGCCTCCCGGATCTTCGAGGGCGGCGCTGTGACCCAGACCGTCGTCGAGATGGAGCGCGGTTTCCTCTTCCTCATGTCCGTCTCCGACGGCTCCTCGCTGGCCGTACTCGCCCACCCGGACTGTGACATCGGTCTGGTGGGCTACGAGATGGCACTCCTTGTCGACCGGGCCGGGAGCGTCCTCACCCCGGACCTCCGCGCCGAACTTCAGGGCAGCCTTCTTCACTAGGCCGCGCACCTCAGGTATTGCCCTTTGCCCAGACACATCACCGTCAGGCCGCGCAGCTTCCCCTCACCGGCCCCGTCAGATGGCACGAACCCCAACTTGCTGTCATGCCCGGAGGATCCATGACCCCGCCACCCGCCTCACACGATCCGTACGGCGTACATCTCGATGCGTCGTACGGCGGTGAAGGCGACCAGCCGCTGGTACGTCCGTATGCGATGACCGGCGGCCGGACCCGGCCGCGCTACCAGCTCGCCATCGAGGCCCTGGTCAGCACCACGGCCGACCCGGCGCACCTCTCCACACTTCTGCCCGAGCACCAGCGCATCTGCCACCTGTGCCGTGAGGTCAAGTCGGTGGCCGAGGTGTCGGCGCTGCTTTCGATGCCGCTCGGTGTCGCGCGAATCCTCGTAGCCGACCTGGCGGAGGCCGGCATGGTGGCCATCCACCAGCCGGGCAATGGAGAGGCCGGCGGCACGCCGGACGTGACACTGCTCGAAAGGGTGCTCAGTGGACTTCGGAAGCTCTAGCAGCGGGGAGGCCCGTTCCACCACCTCCGCGAAGATCGTGGTGGCGGGTGGCTTCGGCGTGGGCAAGACCACGTTCGTCGGGGCGGTCTCGGAGATCAACCCGCTGCGCACCGAGGCCGTCATGACGTCCGCTTCGGCGGGCATCGACGACCTCACCCACACCGGAGGCAAGACGACGACCACCGTCGCCATGGACTTCGGCCGCATCACGCTGGACCAAGATCTGATCCTGTACCTCTTCGGCACACCGGGTCAGGACCGCTTCTGGTTCATGTGGGACGACCTCGTGCGCGGCGCCATCGGCGCCGTGGTGATGGTGGACACCCGCCGTCTCGCCGACTGTTTTCCGGCCGTCGACTACTTCGAGAACAGCGGACTGCCGTTCGTCATCGCCCTCAACGGCTTCGACGGACACCAGCCCTACAAGCCGGACGAGGTGCGCGAGGCCCTGCAGATCGGCCCCGACACCCCGATCGTCATCACCGACGCCCGCCACCGCGCGGACGCCAAGAGCGCGCTGATCACGCTGGTCGAGCACGCATTGATGGCACGTCTGAAGTAGAAAGCGCCATACGGCAGTTGTCGTAGTCGAACGGGGGGCGGGCTGTGTCCTTCGACACTCTCCGCCCCCGTGTTCATAACGTTTCGACAGAGAATTAGCCCGCCGCGGCCACCCTGTGCGGTCGCGCGGTACCCCTGTGTTCACATCAGCCCCACTATTTGGCGGCGCTCGCTCTTTATGACCGTTTTATCTGAGGCTTACACCACTCGGAACGGCTGATTCCTGCTGTTTGGAACGCAGCGCATCCACGTGCTGGAATTCGTCGAACTCCCGAGTAAGTAAGCCCTGAACGATAAACGGCACAACGTTGGTGCCGACGCCGAGAGGTTGTTGGTCGAGTGAGGCGTAGCAAGCAGAGCTCCGCGGAGCAGCAGGCGCGCGGGAACTTCACCCCGCCGCAGCGCACAGCGGCGTCGCCTGCGCCCCCGCCGGCTGCAGCTCCGCCCGCGAGCAGCGGCAGCTCCAGCCGGTTCGCGCCGCGCAACTGGCGCGTACCCACCAAGCTGAACGCGATCCTCCTCGTACCCGTGCTGGTCGGCCTGATCATGGGCGGATTCCAGGTCAAGGGCTCGATCGACACCTGGGGCGAGGCCCAGGACGCCGAGAAGACCGCGCTCGTCGTGCGTGCCGCATCCGATTACGGCCAGGCGCTGCTCAACGAGCGTGACCTGACCGCCACACCGCTGCTCAACGGCAAGCGCACCAGCTCCGAGGTCACCGGCGCGTACCAGCTGACCGACGAAGCGGCAGAGAACTTCAAGGAAGTCACCCGGGACCTGCCCCCGAAGCAGGGCCTGGAGCGCCGCCTCAGCCTCTTCCAGAAGGAAGAGCCCAAGCTTCCCGGCCTGCGCAAGGCCGCGTACAGCGAGGCCCTCGACCCGGTGAAGACCGAAGAGGGTTACGTCGCCGTCCAGCACACCCTGATGGAGTTCGCCAACGAGCTCGGTCTGGGCACCGGCAACATCACCAGCTACGGCCGTACGGTTTACGCCATCCAGCTCGCGAAGGCCGCCGAGTCGCTCCAGCGCTCCATCGGCACCCACCTGCTGGTGCGCCCGAGCGGCGACCCGGACAAGCTCGCGCAGCAGCGGATCGCGTTCAACTCGTACAACTACATGGAACAGATCGCCCTCGGCGAGTACCGCTCGGGTGGCACCGAGGCGGACACCGCCAAGCTGGTCGGGATCATGACGGGCAAGGCGGAGGACGGCGCGAAGAAGATCGCCGCCGCCAAGCAGCAGGCCGACCAGGCAGGCGTCCGGTTCGTGTCGCCGCCCAGCAAGAACGGCTCCGTCTTCGACGGCATGGCCGAGCAGATCGGCCAGGGCCAGAGCCCCTCGGCGCTGAAGGCCAAGGGCGTCACGCCCGAGGCGTGGATGGCCGGGGCGACCGCCAAGTTCGACGGGTACACCGAGGTCGAGAACGACCTCGTCGCCAGGGCGGTGACCGAGGCCGCCGACATCTCGTCCGATGCCAAGACCGACGCCATCGTCAACGGTCTGATCGTCGTCATCGCGCTGCTCGCCGCGTTCATCCTGGCCGGTCTCATGGCACGCCAGATGAGCCGCTCCATGCGCCAGCTGCGCACCGCCGCCTTCGGCATCGCCGAGCAGCGGCTGCCGATGCTGGTCGACCAGCTCTCGCGCACCGAGCCCGGCCGCGTCGACACCCGCGTACAGCCGATCCCGATCACGTCCCGCGACGAGATCGGCGAGGTCGCCCGCGCCTTCGACCAGGTGCACCGCGAGGCCGTCCGGCTCGCCGCCGAGCAGGCCATGCTGCGGGGCAACGTCAACGCGATCTTCACCAACCTGTCGCGGCGCAACCAGGCCCTCATCGAGGGCCAGCTGACCCTGATCACGAGCCTGGAGAACAACGAGGCCGACCCGGACCAGCTGGAGAACCTCTTCAAGCTGGACCACCTGGCGACCCGTATGCGCCGCAACGGCGAGAACCTGCTGGTCCTCGCCGGCGAGGAGCCCGGCCGCCGCTGGAACCAGCCGGTCCCGCTCGTCGACGTGCTGCGTGCGGCATCCTCCGAGGTGGAGTCGTACGAGCGCATCGAGCTCAGCGGCGTACCGGAGTCGGAGATCCACGGCCAAGCCGTGACCGACCTCGTGCACCTGCTGGCCGAGCTCCTGGAGAACGCCACCACGTTCTCGTCGCCGCAGACCAAGGTCCGCGTCACCGCGACGCGGCTGCCCGACGGCCGGGTGATGGTCGAGATCCACGACAAGGGGATCGGCCTCACCGCCGAGGACTTCGCCGACATCAACCACAAGCTGGCGAACCCGCCGACCGTGGACGCCGCCGTCTCGCAGCGCATGGGCCTGTTCGTGGTCGGCCGGCTGGCCGACCGACACGGTGTCCGGGTCCAGCTGCGCCCCTCGGGCGAGCAGGCCGGCACCACCTCGCTGGTCATGCTTCCCGACGCCATCACCCACGGTGGCGGTGGCGAGGCGCCGCAGAGCGACTTCACGGTCTCCCAGATCATTCCCGAGCAGCAGCAGTTCGAGCCCGCGCCGCTGCTCACCGCGGCCGAGCTGGGCTTCGACGACTCGCGCTACGCGACCGACACCCCGGACGACCCGCGCAAGCTGGACCCGGTGAACCGCTCGCTGGTCCGCGACGAGCGGCGCGCGCAGCTGGAGGCGCAGACCTCGGGCGAGCGCCCGCTGTTCCGCAACGAGACCCAGCAGGGTTACGAGGGCGGGCTCGATCAGCAGTACGAGCAGCCGCAGCAGCCCGCCCATGACCAGGGCGGATTCGACGGCTACGCGCCGTACCAGGCCTATCCGGAAGCCGAGTACCAGGCCCCCGAGACGCCGCAGCCGACGTACGAGGAGTCCTACGGCTCCCCCTCCCACCAGGAGAACTGGACGGATCAGGGCGCATACCAGGCTCCGTACGAACCGAAGTTCGGTGGCCAATCGGAATCTGCTCCCAGCGCTCCCGGTAACGCCCCGGAGCGCGTAGGCTTCGAACGTCCCGGTCCCACCCCGGCCGCAGGCCCCAAGCTGACGCAGGCGGGCCTGCCGCGACGCGGTGGCCAGCAGCACTGGCAGCCCACGGGCCAGTCCACCGGGCAGAGCGCCGAAGAGCCCCCCGCCGCCGCGCAGCCGCCCCAGCAGCAGCAGATCGCAGCTGTCCAGCAGCCCGCACAGCTGGGCAGTGGCAGCAGCGACAACGGCAGCCACACCAACAACGGCAAGAGCGAGGACTGGCGCTCGTCGAACGACGAGCGCTGGCAGCGGGCGGAGAAGCTTCGCGAGCCCAAGGCGGGCGGAGTGACGACGTCCGGTCTTCCCCGGCGTGTACCCAAGGCCAATCTGGTCGAGGGCACGGCGGAGCAGACTTCGCAGGGCGGCCCCCAGGTCTCCCGCGCCCCCGAGGACGTGCGCGGCAGGTTGAGCAACCTGCGGCGCGGTGTCCAGCAGGGACGCAACGCGGGTACGGACACGAACGGATCGGCCACTTACGATCAGCACGGTGGCCACGGCAATACCTACAACCAGGAGCGTTAGTGTGAGTCCGATGAGCCAGGCGGCGCAAAATCTGAACTGGTTGATCACCAACTTCGTGGACAACACCCCTGGGGTGTCCCACACGGTGGTGGTCTCCGCCGACGGACTCCTGCTGGCGATGTCCGAAGGATTCCCGCGCGACCGCGCCGACCAGCTGGCGGCCGTGGCCTCCGGCCTGACGTCGCTGACCGCGGGGGCCTCGCGGATCTTCGAGGGTGGGGCGGTCAATCAGACCGTCGTGGAGATGGAGCGCGGCTTCCTCTTCCTCATGTCGGTCTCCGACGGCTCCTCGCTGGCGGTGCTCGCCCATCCCGAGGCCGACATCGGCCTGGTCGGTTACGAGATGGCTCTCCTGGTCGACCGGGCGGGCAGTGTCCTCACCCCGGACCTCCGCGCCGAACTGCAAGGAACTCTTCTCAACTAGTAGACATACAGTGCGCTTTGGCATCCTCGGGCTTTAGGGTTCGGGGATGCGGCGCCCCAGTAATCGGCGTCCGGCAGTCGGAGGAGGAAACGTGGCTACACCCCCGGACGGTTCTTCGGCCAACTGGCCTTATGGCCAGGGCCAGAATCAGGGTGACCCCTCGCAGAACAGGTTCAACTTCCCCTCCGCGCCGAGCCGACAGCAGCAGCAGCCCCAGCAGTCGTACGAGCGCTCCCAGCAGCAGCCCCAGCAGTCGTACGAGCGCTCCCAGCAGTACCCCCAGCAGCCGTACGACCGCTCTCAGCAGCCGCCGCCCCGCATCCAGCCGGTGCAGCAGCGCCGGGCCCCCGAGCCCGCACCCCCGATGGCCGACCACAACCCGTTGGTCCGTCCCTATGCCATGACCGGCGGCCGCACCCGGCCGCGCTACCAGCTCGCCATCGAGGCACTGGTGCACACCACGGCGGAGCCCGCACGGCTGCAAGGGCAGTTGCCCGAGCACCAGCGGATCTGCCACCTGTGCCGTGAGATCAAGTCGGTCGCTGAGATCTCGGCACTCCTCTCCATCCCCCTCGGCGTTGCCCGGATCCTCGTCGCCGACCTGGCGGAGGCCGGACTTGTCGCCATCCATCAGCCCGGCGGCGACGAATCCGCCGGCGGCACGCCAGACGTGACACTCCTTGAAAGGGTGCTCAGTGGACTTCGGAAGCTCTAGCAGCGGAGCAGCCCGCTCCACTACCTCCGCGAAGATCGTGGTGGCGGGCGGCTTCGGCGTGGGCAAGACCACGTTCGTCGGAGCCGTCTCGGAGATCAACCCGCTGCGCACCGAGGCCGTCATGACGTCCGCTTCGGCGGGCATCGACGACCTCACCCACACCGGGGACAAGACCACCACCACGGTGGCGATGGACTTCGGCCGCATCACGCTGGACCAGGACCTGATCCTGTACCTCTTCGGTACGCCCGGTCAGGACCGCTTCTGGTTCATGTGGGACGACCTCGTGCGCGGCGCCATCGGCGCCATCGTGCTGGTCGACACGAGGCGCCTCGCCGACTGTTTCCCGGCCGTCGACTACTTCGAGAACAGCGGACTGCCGTTCGTCATCGCCCTCAACGGCTTCGAGGGACACCAGCCCTACAACCCGGACGAGGTGCGCGAAGCACTGCAGATCGGCCCCGACACCCCGATCCTCACCACCGATGCCCGCCACCGCGCGGACGCCAAGAGCGCGCTGATCACGCTGGTCGAGCACGCGCTGATGGCACGCCTGCGGTAGGACGCGCCGTACGTATACGCATGGGAAAGGTCCCCGTACTCCTAGGAGTACGGGGACCTTTCCCATGAGCTCCGGGCGATCAGCCCTGCCAGCTGTGCGGGGCGCGGAAGCCGGGGGTGCGCTCCAGGCGACGCCAGCCGGCGGTGGAACGGCCGCCGTGGGCGGGCTCGGTCTCGGGGTGGGACGCGGCGCGGGCCAGCAGGATCGCGGTGATGGCGGCCAGCTCCTCGGGAGCGGCCTGGCCCTTCTCGACGCGCAGCAGGGAGGACTGGACAGGAGTACTCATGACTCGGTGATCTCCGTTCTTCGCAGGATTACTGCGGGGGCAGGGTTGCTGCAGGGGCAGGACTACTGCGGGGCAGGATTACTGCGGGGGGTTGCCGTGCTTGCGCGACGGCAGGTCTGCGTGCTTGTTGCGGAGCATCGCGAGGGAGCCGATGAGTACCTCGCGGGTCTCCGCCGGGTCGATCACGTCGTCGACCAGACCGCGTTCGGCGGCGTAGTACGGGTGCATCAGCTCGGCCTTGTACTCCTTGACCATGCGGGCACGCATGGCCTCGGGGTCGTCGGCCTCGGCGATCTGCTTGCGGAAGATGACGTTGGCGGCGCCCTCGGCGCCCATCACCGCGATCTCGTTGGTGGGCCAGGCGTAGGTGAGGTCGGCGCCGATGGACTGCGAGTCCATGACGATGTACGCGCCGCCGTAGGCCTTGCGCAGGATCAGCGAGATCCGGGGCACGGTGGCGTTGCAGTACGCATAGAGCAACTTCGCGCCGTGCCGGATGATTCCGCCGTGCTCCTGGTCGACGCCGGGCAGGAAGCCGGGAACGTCCAGGAGCGTGATGATCGGGATGTTGAACGCGTCGCACATCTGCACGAAGCGGGCGGCCTTCTCGGAGGCCTCGATGTCGAGCACACCGGCGAGGGACTGCGGCTGGTTGGCGACGATGCCGACCACCCCTCCGTCCAGGCGGGCCAGCGCGCAGATGATGTTGGTCGCCCAGCGCTCGTGGATCTCCAGGTAGTCGCCGTCGTCGACGAGCTCCTCGATCACCTTGTGCATGTCGTACGGACGGTTGCCGTCGGCCGGCACCAGGTCGAGCAGTGCGTCGCCGCGGCGGTCTGCCGGGTCCTCGGCCGGAGTCGTCGGCGGGTTCTCCCGGTTGTTCGACGGGAGCATCGAGATCAGGTAGCGGACCTCGGCGAGGCAGGTCTCCTCGTCGTCGTACGCGAAGTGCGCGACGCCCGAGGTCCCGGCGTGCACATCCGCGCCGCCGAGCCCGTTCTGGGTGATCTCCTCGCCGGTCACCGCGCGGACCACGTCCGGGCCCGTGATGAACATCTGCGAGGTCTCGCGGACCATGAAGACGAAGTCGGTGAGGGCCGGGCTGTAGGCCGCGCCGCCCGCGCACGGGCCGAGCATCACGCTGATCTGCGGGATGACGCCGGAGGCGCGGACGTTGCGCTGGAAGATGCCGCCGTAGCCGGCGAGCGCCGAGACGCCCTCCTGGATACGGGCGCCGGCGCCGTCGTTCAGGGAGACCAGCGGGGCACCGGCCGAGATGGCCATGTCCATGATCTTGTGGATCTTCGTGGCGTGGGCCTCGCCCAGCGCGCCGCCGAAGATCCGGAAGTCGTGCGCGTATGTGAAGACGGTGCGGCCCTCGACCGTGCCCCAGCCGGTGATGACACCGTCGGTGTACGGCCTCTTGGCCTCCAGGCCGAACCCGGTCGCCCGGTGCCGGCGCAGCTGCTCGACCTCCTTGAACGATCCCGGGTCGAGCAGCAGCTCGATGCGCTCGCGGGCGGTCAGCTTGCCCTTGGCGTGCTGTGCCTCGGTCGCACGTTCACTGGGTCCGCGCCGGGCCTGCTCACGCAGGGCGTGCAGCTCGGCCACCCGGCCACGGGTATCTGCGGGCTCACCCTGCGTCTCGTCCAAAACGGTCATGTACTGACCCTACGAAAGAGACCAAGAAAAACAGCCCGTCGACTCTGTACAGTCTCCGGGCCGTTTTCCTGGTAGGCCTAAACAGAACCTTCTTCGCGGACGCCCTTACTGCCAGCTCAGACCAGTCGCCCTTTGTCGGGGTCCAACAACACCGTCGGGCCGCGTCAGCTGAGAGTCACCTCACAACGATGGCTCGCCCCTGCCGTCCCCGGCGTCACGCGCAGCCGCAGGGTGCCTCCGGTGGCGAGGATCTCCACCGACGGATCCTTGGTCACGACCCCCCGGACCGGTTGCCGCCAGGTGATCTCCACGGGCTGCCCGGTGCGGGTCGGCTCGCTGACGCACAGCGTCGCCGTCCTGCGTCCCTGGGTGCGCCCCTCGCGTACGAGCACACTGGCCGGCGCCGTCGTGGTGAGCGGCCCCACCGTACCGGCCTGCCAGAAGTTGGCCGCGGTCAGACCCAGCGAGCGGACGGTGACGGCCTGCCGGGCGGCGCTGTTGGCGAGGATCCGGAGCCAGCCCTGGTCCTGGGCGCGGGCGGCGAGGGTGCGGCGCGAGGCGCCGGGCATCAGGAGGTAGGCGTACGACGCGTCGGTGGGGTCGGTGCCGTGGTCGAGCCACAGGGTCCGGTAGCGGCGGGTCCGCTTCTCAGTGGTGCTGGTGGTGTTGATGTCGTTCCACGACCCGGTGCGGTCCTCGCCCAGCGTCTTCAGGGCAGCGCCACCGGGGAAGACCCAGCCGCCGTGACCGTCCAGGTGGGCCCAGCGGGGACGGGAGCGGTCCTCGACGGTGAAGGCGTTTGTACCGCCGGCGTTCGTGCCGCTGGCGTTTGTGCCGCTGGCGTTTGTGCCGCTGGCGTTTGTGCCGCTGGCGTTTGTGCCGCTCTCGCCGAGCATCCGGTTGTCGACGATCGTCTCGGTGGGTACGCCGTCGGTGCTGGTGATGCCCGCGCCGAGGCAGACGACCGTATCGGCGACGCAGAACCACGACTTACGGGCTTCGAGGGTGGACCCGAGCCCCTTGAGGTGCTGGCCGACCGCGGCGAACTCGCCGTCGCTCGCCCCGCCGACCCACTTCACCGCGGGCTTGGGAGCCCCCCACTCGCCGCCCGCCCGGTCGGCCAGCCGCTTGGTGGAGACGGTGGTGCCGGGCAGCCGGTAGGGGTCGACGGTGGGCCAGAACCAGTCGGTGTACTGGTCGCCGCCGCGATCCGCGTTCCACCAATAGAGCATTCCGGCGCCGGTGTGCCAGCCGCGCGGATTCTCGCCGTTGCCGCACTCGTAGTACGCGATCCGCTCCGAGGCCATGGAGATATTGGCGGCCCAGCCGGGGCGGCGGTGCACTGCCCGGTCCATCGAAGCGAACAGCTTGTGGTTCACCGGCTCGGGAGCGGCCGGCTCCGGCCCTTCGGCGATCGTCTGCAGCCGCGAGAGGTCCGCGACGCCGAGCTGGCGGGCGGCCAGGATCGGCGCGGTGGTGTCCCGCTCGATCCAGCCCTTGACCCTGGCGTTCCAGCGGGCCCGCTCGGCTGGCGACGCACCGCCGGCGAGCAGCGGGACGGCCGCGATCAGCCCCTGGCCGTGGAAGTGGTCGCTGCGCATGACCAAGAGGTCGTCGCCCGCCAGATAACCGCGGCTGATGGCCCGGCCGTTGACGCTGTCCATCATCAGGCCGTTGTGGATCAGCGGCGCGTACGCGTTCTCGACGCTGTCCAGGATGATCTGCCGCTTCGGGTCGGTGACGGCCCAGGTCGAGCCCGCGAGCAGAGTGAAGAGCCGGCCGAGGCCGTCGAGCATGACCTGTCCGTACGTACCGGAGTAGGCGACCCAGGTGTGCTGGACGAACGATCCGTCGGCGTACAGGCCGTCGCCCTTGGTGACGTACGGGAAAACGGGTGACAGGGCGTCGCGGGCGAGCCCGATCTTCGCCGGGTTTCGTCCGACGACCCCGCGCATCGCGACGGAGCGGCAGAGGTCCACGCGGTTGGCGCCGGTGGAGGTGCCGGTGTAGGAACCGAGCATCGTGTCGGGGATGAAGTGGTCGACGGCGGCGCAGGCGGCGGTGCGCCGGTCGGGAGTGAGCTGGTCGTGGAGGGTCGCGACGATGTCGAGGAGGAGGCGGGGGCTGCCGATCTGCCACTCCCACCAGTTGCCGTAGCGGGTCGTCGAGGGGTTGTAGACCTTCGCCGAGAGGTGGTCGAGACCCCTGATGATGTCGGCGAGGAGACCCGCGTCGCCGGTGAGGCCGGTGCCCGGCTGGGCGTACGCCTGGGTCATGGTCCACAGCCGGCCGTAGCTGCGGGTGATGCCGGCCGGCGGGTCGAAGGTCTGGCCCGGCCACAGCGAGGTGTCGGCCGGGGCCATGGACACACGGAAGCCGCGGGCGAGTTCGCCGGTCTCCTTGAGGCGGCCGGCGTACGGCTCGGTGGCGGGGTCGTAGCCTTCGCCGAGCGCGAGAGCGACCCAGCGCAGCCGCAGGGTGTCGAACTCCTCCTCGACAGCAACCGCTTGCGCTCCGGACGCCGGGTGGGCGGGTGCGGCGAGCCCGAGGCCCAGCCCGACGGTCGTGACGGATGTCGTGGCGAGGAAAACGCGGCGGGACCAGGCTGCGGGCAGGTGCGGCACGGGGAATCCTCCCAGAGGGCGTGTGGTGTAGACCTGTGCCCGCTGGTGTAGCACGGGGTTCGGGGGGCTTTCAATGGGTGGGACGGGGTGGATGGTAAGCGCTTGTGGTGGGGTGCGCGGGTGGACTGTGCCATCCCGCTCGGCGCCGCCGGATCCGCGCCCGTCGTACTGACGCTCCCTCAGATGTACGGCGCCCGCGTGTACTTCGTCCGCGACGACAAGCTGGACTTCTTCCTCAACCGTTCCTAGCCAGTGTGCATGAGTGAGTCCTGGACCCACTGATGTGTTCTGGGCGCATCCCGAACGGTGTTGGATGCGCTGGGTTCCCGCTTTCGCGTTCCGCTCGGCGGCACGTCTCTGGGGGCGTGGTCCGTGGCGGGTGGGCGGGTTCACGTCGACTTCGGCCAAGCGCTCGTCATGGGCGACGCGGTCGCCAAGAAGGAAGAGCACCACTACTACAGTCCGCACGTACCGATACCCACTGCGCTCCACGGCGTGCCTGCCCCACCCGCAGGATTTACCGGCCGCACCGACGAACTCGACGTGCTGCTCAAGGCGCTGGATCCGGCCGCCCACTCCCCCGTGACTGCCGTCGCCGGCCTGGGCGGTGTCGGGAAGACCGCGCTCGCGCTGCACACCGCCCATGCCGCGCGTGAGCGCGGCTGGTTCCCCGGCGGCACGCTCTTCATCGACCTGCATGGGTACGACCCGGTGGCCACGACGGCATCCCAAGCACTACAGGCGCTGCTACGAGCCCTGGGCACTGCACCCAAGCGCATCCCCGCAGCGGCCGAGCTGGACAACGCGTCCTCCCCTCAGCAAGTACGACCACTCCTGGCGGGGCACCCGGCCCACCGCACGCTGATCACGTCACGTGACGTACTCCCACAAATCGGCGCCCAACAGATCCGCTTGCGGCAACTCACCCCCGGGGCATCCAAGGACCTGCTCGACCACGCCCTGCGCACGGCGGACCCGTACGACCGGCGCATCACCGAGGACAGCACGGCCTCCGAGCAGCTCGCGTGCACCTGCGGCGGCCTGCCTCTGGCGCTGCAAATCTGTGCGGCCCTGCTGATCGCCGACCCCGAAAAGCCCGTCGCCGAGCTAGCGGAAGAACTCGCCGACTCCAGCCGCCGCATCGACCACCTGGACGACGGCGAACGCTCAGTACGCGCCGTCTTCGACCTGTCCTACCGCCGCCTGCCGCAGGACCAGGCCCGACTCTTCCGCCTCCTGGCCATCAGCCCCGGTACCGAAGTAACTCTCAACGCCCTCAGTGCACTTGCGGGCGCACCGGATACCCCACAGCGCCTCCTCGACGCCCTCGCCCGCACCCACCTCGTCGAACGCGGCACGACTCGCAGCCACTGGCGTATGCATGATCTGGTGCGGGACTACGCGCAGACGGTGGGGGAGTGTCATGAATCAGGCTCTGTCCCGTAATCGGTGGTAACGCTGTGTGGTGATCATTGGAGGAGGATGCGGTGGCGGAGCAGGGGGAACCCGGCTCGGCCGTGCATCTGTCTCATGATCCGCTTGGTTCGCGTGTTGACGCCCTCGGTGCGGCCGTTGTGGTACGGGCGGGTGAGGCCGGCATCGACGGCGGCACGGTCGAGTTCGAGGCCGTTCGCGAAGGAGTGCAGGTGGGGCAGGCCGGCGGCGCGAAGCGTGGCGATCCAGTTGGTGAGCTTGGTGTCGTTGCCTTCCGCAGGTGCCAGTAGCTGAGCGAACTCGCCGGTGAGGCGGGCGAGTTCGCTCATCTCGGGGCAGGCCTTGGTCAGTTCCCGCAGTAGTGCGGTGTCCTTGTCGCGCAGGTTCTCGGGGCGGGTGAGCAGGAGGCGGGCGAAACGCTGCGGGGTGGTGACTGGCTTGTCGCCCTCGGCGCGGCCTTGAGTGATGTAACGGACCAGGAGGTTGGCGCTGCCGGTGTAGCCCCGCTCCTTGATCTCGCGCAGGAGGTGAGTGACGGGCACAGCCGGGTCGTCGCTTCGGCGTCGGCGCAGGTGGTCGCGGTAGGGGTCGACGAGTGTGGGCTTGTAGCGGGGTGCGCGGCGGTCGCCGGTGGGCTCCTTCATGCGGGCGTACCGCTTGACGGTGTTCAGGGCGACATCGAGGCGGCGGGCGCATTCGAGGAGGCCGACGCCCTGGTCGAGCAAATGGTGGACCCGCTGCCAGCGCTCGCGGGTGGTCTGCTCGCGCACGCCCCCGGGGCGGGTGGGGTTCACAGCGGTGGCCCAGCAGGCGGCGTGGGAGCGGACTTCGGCCAGGACCTTGCCGCACAGGTTGGACCAGAGGTGCCATCTGTCGCTGACCTGTACCGCTTCGGGGAGGGCTTGACGGATCGCTTCGGCGTAGGTGGCGGAGCCGTCGCGGCAGACGTACTCGGCCCCGGGATGCGCGCGCAGCCACGCGGTCAGGGTCTGGGCGGTACGGTCGGGCAGGACGTCGATCCGCTCGCCGGTCTCGGCGTCGATGATCACGGTGGCGTAGCGGTGCCGGCGTTTGAGTGCGAAGTCGTCGACGCCGAGCACGCGCGGGACACGCAGCGGCGTCACCACCTGGCACATGAGCATGCGCAGGGCGGTCGAGCGGGAGATCGCGCAGGCCAGAACGCGGCACAGGCGGGCGCCCGCCCGGCCCGCTAACTCCTTGACCACCGAGTTCAGTTGGTTGGTCAGGCGGTTGGTGCGGCGCTGGTAGCGCTCCACGACGCCGGGAACCTGCTCGCGGAACGTCTGCCGCGGGCAGCCGAGAACCGGGCACACCAGGCGGCGGACCCGCACCGAAACGACGATCCGCCGTCCGTCCACCGGAACGTCCGCGAGCACCCGCCCATGAAACCCGTGCACCCGTGCTGTTCGCGTCCCGCACGCGGGGCACGGCACCGGATCGTCCCGGGTCCGCGCCGACACCCGGATGGACTCAGCCTCGCCCGTCACCCCCTCGATGACCAGGGCCGACAACCCTGAAAACACCACCGCCACAAGCTCATTGACATCGCGCACACCATGCCAACGACAACCGTCACTCTTCGTTACCACCGATTACGGGACAGAGCCATGAATCAGGTGTGGACCTCCACGAAGGAGTCACCTGATGAGTACGACGACTGGTCACCTGATCGAGTCCGGTGGCGGCGTGTCGCTTGCCGAGGGCGGTGAGAGCGTCCAGGGTGCCGACGTGAAGTCGATGCCGGTGTCCGCGAACGGACTGTCCGCTGAGTTGCTGGAGGAGCTGGCCGCGCTCGCGGCGGAGCGGACCGCCGAGGGCGGGCTGCGGCTGATGGGCGAGGACGGAATCCTGCCCGAGCTGGCCCAGCACCTGATGCAGGCCGCGCTGGAGGCTGAGATGGACCAGCATCTGGCCGCCGAGGCCGGGCAGCGCGGCGGGCGTGGGTCACGCTCGGGCGGCAACACCCGTAACGGCTACCGGGCCAAGAAGGTCATAACGGAAGTCGGCCCGGTCACGGTGCAGGTCCCCCGGGACCGGCTGGGCACCTTCAGCCCCAGACTGCTGCCGAAGTACGCGCGGCGGACCGGCGCGCTGGACGAGATGGTGCTCTCGCTGACCTCGAAGGGCCTCACGTCCGGGGAGATCGTCGCGCACCTTGCCGAGGTCTACGGCATGACGACGACGAAGGAGACCGTCTCCACCATCACCGACAGTGATAGTGGTATCCGGGTCCCCTCGATCCGGTCTACCCGGTCGTCTTCATCGACGCCATCCACGTCAAAATCCGGGACGGGCACGTCGCCAACCGCCCGATCTACGTGGCGATCGCGGTCACCGCCGACGGCTACCGCGAGATCCTCGGACTCTGGGCCGGCGACGGCGGCGAGGGCTCCAAGTACTGGGCCACCGTGCTGACCGAGATCAAGAACAGAGGCGTCCGTGACGTGCTGATGCTGGTCTGCGACGGGCTGTCCGCCCTGCCCGACGCGGTCAACACCGTCTGGCCGCAGACAGTGGTGCAGACCTGCGTGGTCCACCTCATCCGCAACAGTCTGCGCTATGCCTCGCGCCGCGACTGGGCCGACGTCGCCCGCGATCTCAAGCCCATCTACACCGCCGTCAACGAAGAACAAGCCCGCGCCCGGCTGGAGGAGTTCGCCGAGAAATGGGGCAAGAAGTACCCCTCGATTCCCGGAACCTGGGAACGAACCTGGAGCGAGTTCGTGCCCTTCCTCGGCCTGCCCGACGCGATCCGCCAAGTCGTCTACACCACGAACGCCATCGAGTCCCTGAACGCCCGCTACCGGCGCGCGGCCCAAGCCTGCGGGCACTTCCCCAACGAGACCGCCGCCCTCAAGCGCCTCTACCTGACCACCCTCGCCCTGGACCCCACCGGCCGCGGCCGCCAGCGCTGGAACAACCGCTGGAAGACCGCCCTCAACGAGTTCGACGTCCTCTTTGACGGCCGCCTTACCGCCATCCGAGCGTAGGCCGATCAGCCCACCAAAGAACCTGTAGGCCAAACAGACGAGCTACACCTGATTCCTGATAGACCCGACGGTGGTGAAGGGGGATACCGGGCTGCGGCGGGAGGCGGAGGAGGCACAGGGTCGGTTGTTGGCCTTCTACTTCGAGTGGGCGGATGCTGCTTGCGATCATCTTCGGGCGTTGCCGGGTGATGAGGTGCCGGAGTTGTTCGGTAGCCGGAAGCAGGCGTTGGTGTGGCTGGATGCGGAGCGGGCCGGTCTGCTAGGTGCCGCGCTGTGGGTCGAGGACCCGGTGCATGCCGAGACGGCGCTGCGGGTGGGGTTGCACCTGGGGGTGTATCTGCATTTCCGACGGTACTTCGACGATTTCGCGGTGGTGATGGAGGCCGCGCGCGACGCCGCTCAACGCGTCGGTGATCGGCACAACGAGGCCGTGACGTGGAACAACCTCGGCATCGCCCTGCAACAGCTGCGACGCTTCGAGGAGGCCGCCGAGGCGCACACCCGCGCCCGGGACATCTTCGTCGAGCGGGTTGACCACCACAACGAGGCCACGGCGTGGAACAACCTCGGCGTCGCCCTGCGCGAGCTGCGACGCTTCGAAGAAGCCGCCGAGGCGCACACCCGCGCCCGGGACATCTACGTCGAGCGGGGTAACCGGCACAACGAGGCCACGGCGTGGAACAACCTCGGCGTCGCCCTGCGCGAGCTGCGACGCTTCGAAGAAGCCGCCGAGGCGCACACCCGCGCCCGGGACATCTGCGTCGAGCGGGGTGACCGGCACGGCGAGGCCACGGCGTGGAACAGCCTCGGCAGCGCCCTGCAAGAACTGCGACGCTTCGAAGAAGCCGCCGAGGCACAGACCCACGCCCGGGACATCTGCGTCCAGCTGGGCGACCGACACAGCGAGGCGATGGCGTGGAACAACCTCGGCAACGCCCTGCAAGAACTGCGACGGTTCGAGGAAGCGGTCGAGGCGCACACCCGCGCCCGGCACATTTACGTCGCGCTGGGCGATCGGCATCGCGAGGCCACGGCGTGGAACAACCTCGGCATCGCCCTGCGAAAGTTGCGGCGCTTCAGGGAAGCCTTGGATGTCTACCGCGACGGCGAGATCCTCTTCGTCGAGGTCGGGGACTGGTACAGCGTTGGCGTTACCCGTTGGAATATCGCCCTGCTCTTCGAGGATCAGCAGCGAACCAGCGAGGCCAACGCCGCCTGGGCCTCCGCAGCCGACGCCTACACCGAGGCCGGAGCCACCGAAGAAGCCGCCAAAGCACGGCAAGAAGCCGAGTAGCCCCCTCCCAAGCATCACGTCTGCCGCGCGAACTCGCACCAGACGACCTTCCCCGGGTCCTGAGGTTCCCCCGGTGTGCGGGAGGTGCTGATCAGCTGGTCAGGATGGGTTGACGTGGTTTCAGGTTCGCTTGTTCGGTCGTCGCCTGGTTGGCGTAGTGCTTCTCCTCGAACTCGATGGGACTGAGGTAGCCGAGGCGTTTCTGGATGCGTCGGCTGTTGTAGAAGCCGTCGATGTACTCGAACAGCGCGAGGTTGGCCTCGGCCCGGGTGACGAAGACGCGTCCGCGCACGCACTCGGTCTTGATCAGCATCCACAGATTCTCCGCGAGGGCGTTGTCGTAGCTGTCGCCCACGGACCCCATCGACCCCTCAATACCCGCACGTACCAGCCGTGTTGTGAGCTTGATGGACGTGTATTGACAGCCGTGGTCGGCGTGATGGATCAAGGTGCCGGGCACGGGCTCGCGGCTGGCCAGGGCGTACTCGAGGCAGGACAGGACCAGGTCGGCGTCCGCGCGGGCGGAGGTCTCCCAGGCCACCACCCGGCGGGAGAAGGCGTCGCGGATCGCGGAGAGCCACAGCGGTCCCTCACCCGTGGGGATCATGGTGAGGTCGGTGACCCACAGCCGGTTCGGCACGGGAGCGGTGAAGTCCCGCTGCACCAGGTCCGGGGCGAGCGTGGCCGTCGGGTCGCGGCGGGTGAAGCCCTTGCCCGTGCGGCGTGGGCTGAGGCCCGCCAGATCGGCCTCGCGCATCAATCGCTCGACCCGCTTGCGGCCGATGGCCACGCCCTCGCGCTTGAGCACGGCATGCACGCGGGGCGAGCCGTAGATCCCGCCGGAGTCGGCATGGATCTCCTCGATCTTGGTCGTCAACTCCGCGTCACGGCGGCGGCGTTCACACGGCTCCTTCTCCTGCCGGCGCCAGCGGTAGTAGGTGGACGAGGGGACGTGCAGTTCCCGGAGTACGGGCTCGACACCGAGGTCACTGCGTTCGCTGAGGAACGTCAGTACCTGCGCCGGGTCGTGTCGAGTTCCTGGGCGAAAAAAGCCGAGGCCGTGCGCAGGATCTCGTTCGCCCGGCGCAGTTCCTTCACCTCCCGCCGCAGCTGGCCCAGCTCGTCCTTCTCCTCGGTGGTCAGCCGGTCGTCGCGCTCGCCGCGGTCGGCCTCGGCCTGGCGGATCCAGCCGCGCAGTGCCTCCGGGTGGACCCCCAGCTCAATGGCCAGGCGCTTGATCTGGGGCTTCGGCTCGGCGGTGCGATACATCCGCACCGCACGCTCACGCAACTCCAGCGGATATTTCCTCGGAGCGGCCATGGTCAGAGTTCCTCTCATGAGAACCATCTGACCCGCTGTCATCGCCCTCCGCATCTCGGGGGAACCTCATCCCGCTCCCACACCCCCCACTTGTCCGCCAACGCCCCGACCAGGAGCAGGCCCCGGCCTCCCTCACCTTCCGGGCAGGGTGCCGGAAGCCGCACCTTGCCCGGGCCGCTGTCGTGGACCTCGATGCGCAGGGCCGCGTCGTGCTCCAGGTAGAGGTGCACGCGGAAGCCCCGGCCCGGCGGGACGCCGTGGAGCAGGGCGTTGGTGGTCAGTTCGCTCACGCAGAGCAGTACGTCGTCCACGCGGTCCGCGACGCCCCAGTCGGCCAGGACCTGGGCGGCGAACACCCTGGCAGCCGGGACGGATCGCCGCTCGCGCCGGTAGAACGCTTCGCGGAAGTAGGGAAGTGGAGTTTCTCCGTTCATGCGACCACTGTCACAGCGCGTGACTAGAGTGGACCACGGAGTCAACTCGTAGTGCTGTTTTATACGAGCCGACTACGAGGGCATGCGCAACGTACGGGGGAAGGGACCAGCCATGCACCCAGGGAAGAAGCCCAAGAAGGTCAGCTCGTGGCAAGCGATCGGCGCCCTGGTTGCGCATTTCCGCAAGAGAGTTCGCCTGACGCAGGAGCAGCTCGCCGAGCGGGCGAGCGTGCACCTCGACACCATCGCCTCCATCGAGCAGGGAAGGTTGGCGCTCCAGCGCGACCGCGCCTCACAGCTCGACGAACTTCTTGATACAGGTGGGGTGTTGGCGGTCGCGGTGGCGAAGATGCCGATGCGGGAGCGGTTCCCCGTCTTCGCGCAGGACTTCATCGACTACGAGGCCGTGGCGCTCACTCTGCTCTGGTACGAGAACCAGGTAGTGCCTGGGCTGCTCCAGACTGAGGCGTACGCCCGAGCTGTTTTCTCCAGCCTCTATCCTCCACTCCACGAGGAACAGCTGACCGAGAACGTCACGTCGCGGCTCGATCGACAGAAGGTGTTCGAGCGCGCACCCTGGCCGCCGATGATGAGCTTCCTGCTGGAGGAGGCCATTCTGCACCGTCCAATCGGAGGCCCAGCAGTGCTGCGCGAGCAGATCAAGTACCTGCGGCGGTGCGCCGAACTTCCCTTCCTGGGGCTCCAGATCATGCCGACCAACCGGGAGACGCATGCCGCCCTCGACGGACCAATGATCCTGCTGGAGACGCCCGATCACGATCAACTGGCCTATATCGAGGGGCAGCGGGTCAGCTTCCTCGTCGATGATCCTGACGAGGTCAGTGTGCTCCAGCAGAAATATGGGATGCTGCGATCGCAGGCCCTTTCGGTTCAGGACAGCATGAGCCTGCTGGACGATCTGCTTGGAGAGTCATGACCCGCGCAGCGCACCCGCAGCACCCGGCCGATCTCGACTGGTTCAAGTCCAGCTACAGCGGCAGCGAGGGTGGCGCCTGCCTCGAAGTCGCCTACGACTGGCGGAAGTCGACGTACAGCAGTGACGAGGGCGGCGCCTGCGTAGAGATCGCCGCCGACTGGCAGAAGTCCACCTACAGCGGCGATGAGGGCGGCGCCTGCGTAGAGGTCGCCACCCACCCCGCCGCCGTCCACATCCGCGACTCCAAGCTCACCGACGGCCCCGTCCTCACCGTGCCGCCCGCCGCCTGGGCCGCCTTCGTCGGCGCCACGGTCTAGAAGCCGCCGCCTCCGCCGAAGTCGCCGCCGCCTCCGAAGCCGCCTCCGCCGCCGAAGTCACCGGAGTTGAAGTCGCCGCCGGAGTAGTCACCGCCGTCGTATCCACCGCCGTCGGCTCCCGTGTCGGCGTAGGCCGGGGTGGAGAGCATCGAGCCGAGCATGGTGCCCATCAGCAGGCCGGGCAGCAGGCCGCCGCCGTAGTAGCCGCCCGCCCACGGGCCGTACGCCGGGCCTGCCTCCCAGTACGGGCGGCGGCCGTCGGCCGTTTCGACCGTGCGGGTCATCGGGTCCTGGCCGTCGGCCAGGCGGGCCGCGTCCGCCGCGCAGACCGGGACCTCACGGACGGCGGCGCCGGGCGGGGCCCAGGTGGCGTCGGCCGTGGACGGGCCGTGGCGCGGGTCGAAGAAGCACGGCGGGCGGCGGGCCGGGATCTCGTCGCCCGTGCGGCGCGCGGCCAGGACCACTAGCGAGTAGCGGCCGTCCTGGAGGGCTTCGGTGACTCCCCGGACGTCGTCGGGCTTTGTGGCCGCAGCCATGGTCGACTTGGCCTTCTCGTACGCGTCCAGGGACTGCTCGTAGTCGCTGCGCATCGCGTCGTCGGCGCCCTGTTCGCCCGGGTGGAAGTCCAGCCGGTCCAGCTCTTCGCCGAACGCCGTGATGTCCTCGTCGACGACCACCCGCAGCTTCGCCAGGGCCGCCCGCTCTAGCTCGGCCCGCTTCTGCTTCTTGCGCCTGACCAGGACAAACGCGCCAGCGCCGCCCGCTGCGACGAACGCGCCGAGGGTGATAAGACCACCGGCGGACGAGCCGTCGGAGGCCCCGGGGTCCCAGGAAGCGGGGGCGCTGCCCCTGCTCTGCGCCAGGGCGTCATCGACGAAGGAGTTCAGCTGGGTGGCGGCGTCCTCGCTGCCGCCCGCCGGTTTCACCGAGGCGGTGAGGTTGGCGACGGCCTGCCTCGACATGACGCTCGGGTCGGCGCCCGCGTTGAAGCCGTCACCGAGCCGGACCGCGTACAGGCCGGTGACCCCGGTCTTGGCCCGCAACGTACTCAGCAGCCCGTCCGCCGGGAAGTCCGCGTTCTTCGGCAGCACGGCGACGAACACCGGCTTGCCCGCGTCCTCGATCTTCTTCGTCAGGGCCTTCGCGTCCGCGGCCGAGAGCTGCGCGGCGGCGCCCGGTGCGACGTACACCGGGCCTTCACGCAGCGCATCGGCGGCGGTGTCCAGCGGCGTGGCCGCCTGGGCGCCCGGCGCGACAGCGAGAGTGGTGGCTGCCAGCGCGAGCAGCAGCCCGGACAGAGTGGAAAGCAGCCGGCTCCTCATACCTCGACGCTACCCGAAAGGGTGAGCAAACGGGCAGGCGTGGCCTGGGACGACTGAGGTCAGGGCCACTGAGGTCAGGACGATCGCGGTCAGGGTGACTGCGGTCTGGGGTGGCTGAGGACGTTGACGACCTTGCCGTTCGGGTCGACGGCGAAGAAGCGGCGTACGCCCCACTCCTCGTCCTGCAACGGATGCACGATCCGCGCGCCCGCCGCGACCATGGCCGCGTACGCCGCGTCCACGTCGTCCACCTCGATGCTCAGATCGGCCTCGACCGGCGCGGACGGGTCGTGGGTGGCGAAGGTGAGCTGGGCGGTGGGGTTGGCGGGTGAGGCGAGCGTCATGACCCAGCCGTGGTTCATGACCTCCTCAAAGCCCAGCAGGCCGTAGAAGTCACGGCTCTCCTCCATCGACAGGGCCGACTCGGACCGGACATCGGGCACCACTCGGCGTACGGACATCACGTCTCCTCGTAGCTCTCTTGACCTCAACCTCGGTTGGGGTCCTAGCGTCGTCCTGGCCACGCACCGACTACCGCAAGGGTTGACGACACATGGCTCAGATCACCATTCCCGCGACCGCCGACCCGGACGCGACCGACGACGCGCTTGCCACACAGCCCATCGGCTACTGGAGCAGCGTGGCCGGCAAGGCTGTCACCCAGCACCTACGCGACGCGATGGCGCGCATGGACGTCACCCAGCCGCAGTGGTGGACGATCAACCGGGTGGACGTCAGTGGCGACGGCCCGACCCGCGAGGACGTGGTCGCGCAGCTCGCGAGCGTCGCGGACGGCCCGTACGACATCTCTCGCGTTGTCGACCAGCTGCTTCACCGTGGCTGGCTCAGCATCGACACCGGAGCCCACCTGCACCTCACGGACTCCGGGCGGGCCGCCAAGGCTCGTATCAAGCAGCTCGTGACCGATCTGCGGGAGGAGATCCACAGCGGCATCACCGACGAGGAGTACGTCGCCGCGCTCAAGGTCCTGCGCAGGATGATCCACAACATCGACGGGGCTCCCGGCGTCGGCTGAGGGCTCATGGGCGCAGGACGAGCGGGTGACCTCTCGGATTGGGGTAGCCACCCGCTCCTTCCCTTGCGGAAAACCCGGAGAACCCTATTCCGCGGGCTCGACCCCCGCCTTGAGCAGCCCGTACGTGTACGCGTCCTCCAGCGCCTGCCAGGACGCCGCGATCACGTTCTCCGCGACACCCACCGTGGACCAGTCGCCGTCACCGTCGCCCGTGGTGATCAGCACGCGGGTGGTGGACTCCGTGCCGTGCTTGCCCTCCAGGATGCGGACCTTGTAGTCGACCAGTTCCAGCTTGGCGAGCTGCGGGTAGATCCGCTCCAGGCCGACGCGCAGCGCCTTGTCGAGGGCGTTGACCGGGCCGTTGCCCTCCGCCGTCGCGACGATGCGCTCGCCCTTGGCCCACAGCTTCACCGTGGCCTCGTTCGCGTGGGTGCCGTCGGGGCGGTCCTCGGTGATCGCGCGCCAGGACTCCGTACGGAAGTAGACACGGGCGCGGCCCTCGACCTCCTCACGCAGCAGGAGCTCGAAGGAGGCGTCGGCCGCCTCGTACGTGTAGCCCTTGAGCTCTCTTTCCTTGACGCGCGCGACGACGCGGCCGACCAGCTCGCGCTCGCCGTCCAGGTCGATGCCGAGCTCCTTGCCCTTGAGCTCGATGGAGGCGCGGCCCGCCATGTCGGAGACGAGCATCCGCATGGTGTTGCCGACCTGCTCGGGGGCGATGTGCTGGTAGAGGTCGGGGTCCACCTTGATCGCCGAGGCGTGCAGGCCCGCCTTGTGTGCGAAGGCGGACACGCCGACGTACGGCTGGTGGGTCGAAGGGGTGAGGTTGACGACCTCGGCGATGGCGTGCGAGATACGGGTCATCTCGGCCAGCGCGCCCTCGGGCAGCACCTGCTTGCCGTACTTGAGCTCAAGCGCGGCGACGACCGGGAAGAGGTTGGCGTTGCCGACGCGCTCGCCGTAGCCGTTGGCCGTGCACTGGACGTGGGTGGCGCCCGCGTCGACCGCGGCGAGGGTGTTGGCGACCGCGCAGCCGGTGTCGTCCTGGGTGTGGATGCCCAGGCGGGCGCCGGTGTCGGCGAGGACGGTGGTGACGACGGCCTGGATCTGGGCGGGGAGCATGCCGCCGTTGGTGTCGCAGAGGATGACGACGTCGGCGCCTGCCCCGGCAGCCGCTCGTACGACGGACTTGGCGTACTCGGGGTTGGCGCGGTAGCCGTCGAAGAAGTGCTCGCAGTCGACGAAGACGCGGCGGCCCTGGGCGCGGAGGTAGGAGACGGTGTCGCGGACCATCTCGATGTTCTCGTCGAGTGTGGTGCGCAGGGCGAGCTCGACATGGCGGTCGTGCGACTTCGCGACCAGGGTGATCACCGGGGCGCCGGACTCCAGCAGGGCGTTGACCTGCGGGTCCTTCGAGGCCTCGGCGTTCGGGCGGCGGGTGGCGCCGAAGGCCACCAGCTGCGCGTGCTTGAAGTCGATCTCCTTCTTGGCGCGGGAGAAGAACTCGGTGTCGCGCGGGTTGGCGCCGGGCCAGCCGCCTTCGATGAAGCCCACGCCGAAGTCGTCCAGGTGCCGGGCAATGGTCAGCTTGTCCGCGACCGTCAGATTGATGCCTTCGCGCTGCGCACCGTCACGCAGCGTGGTGTCGAAGACGTGAAAACTGTCGTCGGGGCCTGAAGTGGTCATGGCTGGTTGGACTCCTGTCGGGTGAGTGGCTCCGGATGAAATGGCTCCACTTGCCCCCATCATCCCGTGCGCCTCGTCCCGGCCGTGGTGGGGCCGGAAAACGAAAAAACCTCTCGCGGGTGCGAGAGGTCTGCGCGCGGGTCTGGGGCACGATGGCCGCTCAGTACGTGGTGGTACGAGCGGTCAGTGCGGACCGGCGCGCCTGCTGCCCATAATCACGGCGAACGAGAACACGGACGAAGTGTTGCATGTCTGCCGCTCCGCGGAACACCCGTCTCACAATGCGGGCGGGGCCGGACATCTCCGGCCCCGCGGTTGCGCCTGTGACGCGCCCGCGCCGGGGGGCTCGACCGATCAGGTTCAGCTGGGCGCCGACCCGGTTCAGCTGGGCGACAACCGGGTCCAACCGACCCGGTTCAGCCGAGCGACTCGTCGAGGAACTCGCCGATCTGGGTGAGGACTTGGGACCGCTCCGAGCCGGGCAGGGCCATCGCCACATGGGTGCTGAAGCCGTCGAGCAGCGCGCGCAAGCGGGTCGCGAAGCGGTCGGCGTCGACCGTGCGCAGTTCGCCGCGCGACGCGCCCTCGACGAGGAGCGCCACCAGGTCGCGGTGCCAGGACAGTTCGATGTCCAGGAGCCGGGCGCGGGCGGGCTCGTCGACGGCGTGCGAACGGTTCCACAGTTCGAGCCACAGCGCCCAGTGGGGGTCGCGGGAGCCCGCGGGGACGTACAGGTCGACGTACGCGTCGATGCGTGCCCGGACAGGGACCTGGCGGGCGAGGGCGGCCCTGCGGTCCATGCCGAGCTGCTCCTCGCTCCATTCGAGTGTCTGCAGGAGCAGCTCGTCCTTGCTGTGGAAGTAGTAGAGGAGATGCCCGCTGCTCATGCCGACCTCACGGCCGAGCCCGGCCATGGTGAGCCGCTCAAGACCGCACTCGGCGATGCTCGCCATGGCGGCGGCGAGCACCGTCTCGCGGGGCGGGGCCGTGTTGCGGCGGCGCGGCGGCTTGGCGCCCGTGGCGCCCTTGGCACCGGTCATGACACGTTCATTTCCACCCGTCAGTTCTACCTGGCCACTCGGTCAGCCGCGCACGGCGGGCTGCTGCTGGGGGACGGCGGGCTGCTGCTGGGTGATGCAGTGGATGCCGCCGCCGCCCGCGAAGATCGTGCGCGCGTCGACGAGGGTCACCGTGCGGTCGGGGAACAGGCCGCGGAAGATCTCGGCGGCCTCCTCGTCACGCGGGTCGCCGAAGGCGCAGAGCACGACGCCGCCGTTGCAGAGGTAGTGGTTGATGTAGGAGTAGTCGACCCAGCCACCGCTCTCGTCGCCGCCCTCGCCGCCCTCCGTGAGGACGGTCGGGGCGGGGATCTCCACCACCTTGAGCAGGCGGCCCTTCGCGTCGGTCTGGGTGCGCAGCAGGGCCACGTTCGCCTTGCACCGCTCGTGGTCGGGGTGCGCCGGGTCGGGCTGGGTGTGGGCGACGACCACGCCGGGTGCGGCGAACGCGGCGACGATGTCGACGTGCCCGAGGGTGCCGTAGCCGTGCGGCGGGTAGTCCGCGGTGAGGCCGCGCGGCAGCCAGATCGCCTTGGTCGTGCCGAGCCTGGCGTGGATCTCGGCCTCGACCTCTTCGCGGGTCATGCCGGGGTTGCGCTGCGGGCCGAGCTGGACGGTGTCGGTGAGCAGGACCGTACCCTCGCCGTCGACGTGGATGCCGCCGCCCTCGTTGACCAGCGGTGAGCTGTGGACGGGGACGCCCGCGAGGTCCGCGACATGGCGGGCGATCTTCGCGTCGTGCTCCCAGCTGGCCCACTCCTGTGCGCCCCAGCCGTTGAACACCCAGTCCACGGCGGCCAGTCGGCCCTCCTCGTCGGTGACGAAGGTCGGGCCGATGTCACGCATCCAGGCGTCGTCGAGCTCGCGCTCGACCAGGTCGATGTCCGGGCCGAGCAGCGCGCGGGCGCCGTCCGACTGGCCGGGCCCCACCACCATGGTGACCGGCTCGAAGCCGCGTACGGCGTGGGCCACGGCGGCCCAGGCTGCGCGGGACCCGGCGAGCTCCTCGTCGTTGGGGAAGGTCACGTTGGGGCCCGGCCAGGCCATCCAGGTGCGCTCGTGCGGGGCCCACTCGGCGGGCATGCGGTAGGTCATGGCGGGTCCCTAGAGGAAGTAGAGGCGGTTGAGGGAGACGGAGTCGGCGGGCTCCGAGCGGAGCGGGTCGCCGTCGAGGCTGACAAGACCGCTGCGGGCGTCGACCCCGACGTCTCCGATACGGGAGTTGAGGCGCAGGTCGGCGGGGCCGATGCCGCGCGTGTGGCGCACCGCGACGCGGCGGCGGCGGGTGGGCATCAGGTCGTTGCCCTGGTCGATGGCGGCCTGCGCGACGAACGCCACCGAGATCTCGGCGGGGGTCGCGCCGTACGAGCCGAACTGCGGGCCCAGAACGAGCGGCTCACAGTCGTCGGTGGCGGCGTTCGGGTCGCCCGTCACGCCGTACGCGGGGAAGCCCGACTTCAGGACGAGCTGCGGTTTCGCGCCGAAGAACTGGGGCTTCCACAGCACGATGTCGGCCATCTTGCCGACCTCGATCGACCCGATCTCGTGGGCCAGGCCGTGGGCGATGGCGGGGTTGATGGTCAGCTTGGCCATGTAACGCAGCACGCGCGCGTTGTCGTCGGCCGGGCCGTCGCCGTCCATCGGGCCGAGCTCGGCCTTCATCTTCGCGGCCATCTGGAACGTACGGCGCACGGTTTCGCCCGCGCGCCCCATGCCCTGTGCGTCGGAGGAGGTGATTCCGATGGCGCCCAGGTCGTGCAGGATGTCCTCGGCGCCCATGGTTCCGGCGCGGATGCGGTCGCGGGCCATGGCGGCGTCGCCGGGCAGGTCGGTCTTGAGCCCGTGTACGGACACGATCATCCCGTAGTGCTCGGCGACCGCGTCCCGCCCGAAAGGGAGGGTCGGGTTGGTGGACGAGCCGATGACGTTGGCGACGCCCGCCATCTTCAGGACGTTGGGCACATGACCGCCGCCGCAACCCTCGATGTGGAAGGCGTGGATCGTACGGCCGTCGAGTACGGAGAGGGTGTCCTCGACGGAGAGGCACTCGTTCAGCCCGTCGCTGTGCAGCGCGACCTGTACATCGTGTTCCTCGGCGACGCGCAGGGCGGTGTCGAGGGCGCGGGTGTGCGCGCCCATGTCCTCGTGCACCTTGAAGCCGGAGGCCCCGCCCTCTGCGAGTGCCTCGACGAGCGGCGCCGCGTCGGAGGACGAACCACGCGCCAGGAAGCCGATGTTGACCGGCCAGGCGTCGAACGCGCCGAAGGCGTGCCGCAGCGCCCAGGGCGAGTTGACGCCGACGCCCCAGACCGGGCCGAACTCCTGGCCGATGATCGTGGTCACGCCGGCCGCGAGCGAGGCCTCCATGATGCGGGGCGACAGCAGATGGACGTGGGTGTCCACGGAGCCCGCGGTCGCGATCATTCCCTCCCCCGACACGATCGTGGTGCCTGTGCCGACGACCACGTCCACACCGTCGAGGGTGTCCGGGTTCCCGGCCCGCCCGATGGCGTGGATCCGGCCCTCCCTGATGCCGATGGACACCTTGCGGATGCCCTGCGCCACGTCGATGACCAGCACATTGCTGATGACGACGTCACAGGTGTCCCGGACGGCCGCGGCCTTCAGATGCAGCCCGTCGCGGGCGGTCTTGCCGAAGCCGGCCAGGAACTCGTCGCCGGACTTCTGCGCGTCGGACTCGACGCGCACGGTCAGCCCGGAGTCCCCGAGCCTGACCCGGTCCCCGGCGCGGGGCCCGTGCACGGCGGCGTACTCGTGCGGATCGATGCTCATGCCTCTACTCCCCGTTCGGATCCCAGATAACCGCAGGCCACGGCCCTGCGCAGGGCCTCTTCCTGCGCGCCCGGCGCGTCCAGCGGGCCGTCGACCAGGCCCGCGAAACCGATCGCGATCCGGTCGCCGCCGATCGGGACCAGGCCGACCTCGCGCTCGCCGCCTTCCGCGTCGAAGCGCACGGACGACCCGGCCGGGACGCACAGACGCATGCCGTACGCCGCCGAGCGGTCGAAGTCCAGGCGGGGGTTGGCCTCGAAGAAGTGGAAGTGCGAGGTCACGCTGATGGGGACGGTCGCGGTGTTGCGTACGGTCAGCCGCAGCGCGGGCTGCGGCTCGGCGTCCGCGGGGCCGGGCAGCACCGCGCCCGGGGCGTCGTCGCCGAGCAGGCCGCCGCCGATCGGGGACGCGACGACCGCGAGCCGCGAGCCGTCGTCGAAAACGGCCTCCACATGCACCTCGGTCACCACATCGGCGACGCCGGGCAGGACGTCGTCGGGGCCGAGCACGGCCCGCGCCGCGGCGATGGCCTCCGCGAGCCGCAGCCCGTCGCGGGCCGCCTCGCACACGGTGTCGGCGATCAGCGCGGTCGCCTCCGGCACATTGAGCCGCAGGCCGCGGGCCCGGCGCGCCCGGGCCAGCTCGGCCGCGCCGAACAGCAGTAGCCGGTCGCGTTCGGTCGGGGTCAGTCGCACGCCGTCCCACTTCCTGATGACTGGGAGCACAATTTGAGCACCACTCTAACAATCACCTTTCTGGAGTGGAACCATTGACGTGCCACCTCGCACTAAGCCACATTGAACGCCACTCAAACAGTCGTCCGGCGGAGCAGGAGCCAAGGCATGCCAATCGAGCAGCGCGGAGTCGACACCATCCCCGACGGGGAGCGCACCAGCGGTCCCCGTGATCTCGTTTCGATCCTCATCGGATCGAATCTCTGCCTCGGCGTGATCATCTTCGGCTGGCTGCCGGTGTCCTTCGGGCTCGGCCTGTGGCCGGCCGTCACCTCCGTCGTGGCGGGCACGGTCGTCGGCACCCTGCTGACGGCGCCGCTCGCCCTGGTCTCGCTGCGCACCGCGACCAACCTCTCCACCTCCAGCGGCGCCCAGTTCGGCGTACGCGGGCGGCTCGTCGGCTCCGTCGTCGGCCTGCTGCTCTCGCTCGGCTACACCGCGCTGACCCTGTGGATCGGCGGCGACGTCATGGTCGGCGTGCTGGCCCGGCTGGTGGGGCTGCCTGCCGGGGGCGCGATTCACGCCCTGGTGTACGCGCTGCTCGCAGGGCTGACGGTGGTCTGCGCGATCTACGGCTACCGGCTGCTGCTGCGGCTCAGCAAGGTCCTGGCCGTCGGCATGACCATGCTGCTGCTCCTCGGCCTGGTCGCGTACGCCGGTGACTTCACGACTGCGGCGCCCACCGGATCGACGTACCTCCTGGACGGCTTCTGGCCGACCTGGCTGCTGTCGGCGGTCGCCGCCGGGCTCAGCGGCCCGATCGCCTTCATCACCCTGCTCGGCGACTACACCCGGTACATCTCCCCGCGCCGCCACAGCTCCCGCACCGTCTTCGTCGCCTCCTGCCTCGGGCTGCTCGCCGGGCTGCTGATCCCGCAGCTCTTCGGCACCTTCACCGCGCTGGCGGCGGACGCGGCGCTCGACTACGCGGGGCCGCTCGTCGCCGCGGCGCCCTCCTGGTACCTGGTGCCGCTGCTGCTCGCCGCCTCCGCGGGATCGGTCGGCAACGCGGGCCTGATGCTCTACTCGATGGGGCTCGACCTCGACGCGATCCTGCCGCGCGCGACGCGGGCCCGGTCGACGCTCGTCGTCGCCGCGGTCGCCACCGCGTTCGTCTTCCTGGGCCACTTCGCGTCGGACACGCAGTCCGCGATGACCTCCTTCGTGCTGCTGCTCACCGCGATCGGCACGCCCTGGGCGGTCATCACGACGATCGGCTACTTCCGCTGCGGCGGCAGGTACGACGCGGAGGCGCTCCAGGTCTACAACCGCCGCGCGAAGGGCGGCGTCTACTGGTTCCGGGCCGGCTGGAACGTACCGGCGACGGTGTCGTGGGCGCTGGGCGCGGCGGTCGGCCTCGCGGCGGTCTCGACGCCGATGTACGAAGGTCCGCTGCTCGCTCTCACGGGCGGGGTGGACTGCAGCTTTGTGCTTTCGGGGATCGTGGGGGGCGTGGCGTACGGGGTGCTGGGGCGCGGGGCGAAGAGTGGCTTGTCCGAAGCCGACTCGGTACGTCCGCCGGAGCCGGCGCCGGCGCTGCGGTAGGCGGGCGGGGCGGGGCCGCTGCGCGGGGCTTGTCCCCTACCCGCCCCTTCCCGAAACTGGGGGCAAGCCCCCAGACCCCCGGGACGCCCTTCGGGCGTGTCCTCAAACGCCGGACGGGCTGAAATTCAGCCTGCCCGGCGTTTGAGCACCGGGGTCCGGGGCGGAGCCCCACCGCCCCGCACGCGCACCCGGCACCCGGCCCACACCCGCCACCGGCCCCCACTACTCTGACCCCGTGGACCACGCCCCGCGTAACGCCGCCGCCCTGGCCGACCGAATCGCTCAACTCGACGCAGACGTACGCGCCTTCGTCCCCGAGCCGGATCGCCCAGGACGGCTCGCCGCCGACGCGCAGGGCATCGCCGAGCGGTGGCCCGATGCCGCCGACCGGCCCCCGCTGTACGGCGTCCCCGTCGGCATCAAGGACATCGTCCGCGTCGACGGACTGCCCACCCGGGCCGGCTCCGCGCTGCCGCCCGACGTACTCGCGGGCCGCCAGGCCACGGTCGTGGACCGGCTGCGGCGGGCCGGCGCGCTGGTCGCGGGCAAGACGGTGACCGCCGAGTTCGCCGTCCTCGCACCGGGCCCCACCCGCAACCCGCGCAACCTGGCGCACACCCCCGGCGGATCGAGCAGCGGATCGGCGGCCGCGGTGGCCGCGGGCATGGTGCCGCTCGCCGTCGGCACCCAGACGGTCGGCTCGATGATCCGCCCCGCCGCGTACTGCGGGGTGACCGGCTTCAAGCCGACGTACGGCCGCATCCCGGTGGACGGGGTCATCGCCAACGCCCCGTCCTTCGACACCCTGGGCCTGTACGCCCCGGATATCGCCGGCCTGGTCAGGGCCGCAGCCGTGGTCTGCGACGACTGGCAGCAGGACACGCCCGTCAGCCGACCCGCGCCGCCGGTCCTCGGCATCCCGGTCGGCCCCTATCTGGACCGCGCCGGCGCCGAGGCCCTGGATGCCTTCGACGCCCAGGTGAAGCAGGTGCGGGCGGCCGGTTACGACGTACGCCCGGTGCCGGTGATGGACGACTTCGAGCAAATCGTCGCGCAGCTGTTCGTGATGAACCGCTACGAGGTGGCCCGGACCCACGCCGAGTGGTTCCCGGTGTACGGCGAGCTCTACCGGCCCGAGACCGTCAAGGCGATCCGCGAGGGACAGGACATCGGGGACGACGTCTACGCGCGGGCTCGGCGGGAGCGCGAGGAGTTCCGCGAGCGGATCGCCGCCGCGAAGGACGCCCACGGCATCGACCTGTGGATCACCCCGGCCGCCACCGGACCGGCGCCCCGCGGGCTCGACAGCACCGGCAGTTCCATCATGTGCCTGCCCTGGAGCAACGTGGGCCTGCCTTCCCTGAGCCTGCCGGCGGGCGCGACCCCGCAGGGCCTGCCACTCGGGCTCCAGTGTGTCGCGGCGTGGGGTGCGGACGAGCAACTGTTGTCCTGGGCGCCGGGTATCGCGACGGCACTCGCCGGATCGGGGCCGGCGAAGGCTGTCGGCCCCTGATGGAGACACGGGGCACGCGAAAGGCCGCGCCCGGCAGCGTGGTGCCGGGCGCGGCCTTCTCGCTCGCGGGCGCTTCTAGCCGAGCTGGTGCATCCAGCCGTGGCTGTCGGCCGCCTTGCCCGTCTGGATGTCGAGGAGCGCCTTGCGCAGCTTGAGCGTGACCTCGCCGGGCTCCCCGGCGGCCTGGGTCCAGTCCGCGCCGAGGGACTTGACCGAGCCGACCGGGGTGATGACGGCGGCGGTGCCGCAGGCGAAGACCTCGGTCAGGGTGCCGTTCTCGGAGTCGCGCTTCCAGTCCTCGATCGAGATACGGCCCTCTTCCGAGGTGTAGCCGAGGTCGGTGGCGAGCTTGAGGAGCGAGTCACGGGTGATCCCGGCCAGCAGCGAGCCGTTGAGCTCGGGGGTGACGATCCTGTCCCCGTACACGAAGTACAGGTTCATCCCGCCCATTTCCTCGACCCACCTGTGCTCCAGGGCGTCGAGCCAGACGACCTGGTCGCAGCCCTTCTCGGCCGCTTCGGCCTGGGCGAGCAGGGAGGCCGCGTAGTTTCCGCCGGTCTTGGCGAAGCCCATGCCGCCGGGAACCGCGCGGACGTAGTTCTCGGAGAGCCAGACGGAGACCGGCCGCACGCCGCCCTTGAAGTACGCACCGGCCGGTGAGGCGATGACCAGGAAGAGGTACTCGTTGGCCGGCTTCACGCCGAGGCCGACCTCGGTGGCGATCATGAACGGGCGCAGGTAGAGCGAGGATTCGCCGCCGTGCTCCGGGACCCACGACTCGTCCTGCTTGATCAGCGCGTCGCACGCCTCGATGAAGGTGTCGACCGGCAGCTCCGGCATGGCGAGGCGGCGGGCGGACCGCTGGAAGCGCTCGGCGTTCGCGTCGGGGCGGAAGGTGGCGACCGTGCCGTCGGGGTGGCGGTAGGCCTTGAGACCCTCGAAGATCTCGATGCCGTAGTGCAGGGTCATGTTGGCCGGGTCGAGTGACAGCGGCGCGTAGGGCACAAGCTGCGCGTCGTGCCAGCCGCGGCCTTCGGTCCACCTGATCGTCACCATGTGGTCGGTGAAGTGGCGGCCGAATCCGGGCTCGGCCAGGATCGCCTCGCGCTCTGCGTCGGACAGGATGCGCGAGGAGGGCTTGAGCTCGATCGTGGGCGTCGTCATGAGTGCTGTCCTTCACCGGTTGTGTGTGGTGGACCGCGCTCACGCCTCTGTCAGGACGTCCGAGCTTCCCCTCATACCGCGGCCCCACGTTCGATTATCGCGCGTGTGGGGCAGCGTACGAAACGGCGTGAAATGCGGCCCAGGATTGATGGTCGCACCCGGCCGCGCCAAAGCACAGCCGCCGGGTGTCTGTGACCCGGCGGCTGTGGGAGAAGTCGTCGGATCAGCCCGCTACTCGTACGGAGATCGCGTCGCCGATTTCGTCGGTGCTGCGGGCTGCCGCGCCATCGCGCCCCGCGAGGTCGGCGGTGACCGCTTCCTCGATACGGACGGCCTGCGCCTCGAATCCGAGGTGCCGCAGGAGGAGTGCGACGGAGAGAATCGTGGCCGTCGGGTCGGCCTTGCCCTGGCCCGCGATGTCGGGCGCGGAGCCGTGGACGGGCTCGAACATGGACGGGAAGGCGCCCGTCGGGTTGATGTTGCCGGAGGCGGCCAGGCCGATGCCACCGCTCACGGCGGCGGCGAGGTCGGTCAGGATGTCGCCGAAGAGGTTGTCGGTGACGATGACGTCGAAGCGCTCCGGCTGCGTGACGAAGAAGATCGTCGCGGCGTCGACATGCAGATAGTCGGTGGTGACCTGCGGGTACTCCTCGCCGACCTGGTCGAAGACGCGCTTCCACAGGTGACCGGCGTACACGAGGACGTTGTTCTTGTGGACCAGCGTCAGCTTCTTGCGGGGCCGGGCGGCGGCCCGCTCGTACGCGTCACGGACGACGCGCTCCACGCCGTACGCCGTGTTGAGGCTGACCTCGGTGGCCACCTCGGCGGGTGTACCGGTGCGCAGGGAGCCGCCGTTGCCGGTGTACGGGCCTTCGGTGCCTTCGCGGACCACGACGAAGTCGATGTCGGGGCGGCCGGCCAGCGGCGTCGCGGTGTTCGGGAACAGCTTCGACGGGCGGAGATTGATGAAGTGGTCGAAGGCGAAGCGGAGCTTGAGCAGCAGCCCGCGCTCCAGGACACCGGACGGCACGGAAGGGTCGCCGATCGCGCCGAGCAGGATGGCGTCGTGCTGCTTGAGGGAATCGAGCTCCGCGTCCGGGAGGGTCTCTCCGGTGCGGTGCCAGCGCTGGGCGCCGAGATCGTATTCCTTGGTCTCCAGCTTCACATCCTGCGGCAGAACCGCATTGAGGACCTTGAGGCCCTGGGCCACGACTTCCTGGCCGATGCCGTCACCGGGGATCACTGCGAGATTGAGGCTGCGAGACATAGCGGCACCCTACTCCGCGTCCCATCCCCTGACACCTGATGTCCGCGATGCGGACACCCCGTCCTGGGCGCTCGGCCGAGTGGCTCAACGGCACAGAACCTCGACAGGTTCTGTTCACCCTGCGTACTGGGCACAGTTGGTTGTTACTGGGAAGTTCTCCTGCATGACCAACACCCCCCGCACCGGCATCCCGGACCGGCTCGCGAGCCGCATGAGCATGCCGGAGCAGCACGAGTACCTGCGGGCGAAGCTCTCCCGCAGACGGGTCATCTCCTCGACTGCGGCCACCGTGGGCGGTGCGGCGCTGCTCGGTGGCGCGAGTCGGGCGTACGCGGGCTCCCCGGCCCTCCTGACGGACGCCGTCACCGCCCGCGTGGACGGGTCGCTCGTCGCGCCCTTCGGCCGGCATCTGGCCTTCGGCGCGGACCCCAAAACGCAGATGCGGGTGTCCTGGCAGGTGCCGTTCGCGGTCAAGAAGCCGTATCTGCGGGTCGGGCTCAAGCCCTGGGAGCTGAGCCGGAAGATCGAGGCCGAGGTGCGCGCCCTGCACACGCCGTCGCTGACGCGGAAGCTGCCCGCGGTCGACCAGTAGGGCTGCGCCCCGGGACGACGTACTACTACGGGGTGGGGCACGACGGCTTCGATCCGGCGGAAGCCTCGCGGCTGTCGACGATCGGATCGTTCCGTACGGCGCCCGCGCTCCCCGAGACCTTCGTCTTCACGGCCTTCGGCGACCAGGGCGTGAGCTACGACGCCCTGGCAACGACCAGTTGATCCTCGGCCAGAACCCGTCCTTCCATCTGCACGCGGGCGACATCTGCTACGCGGACAGCAAGGGCCTGGGCAAGGAGTCGGACGCGTACGACGCCCGGGTGTGGGACCAGTTCCTGGCGCAGACGGAGAGCGTCGCCTCACGGGTGCCGTGGATGGTGACCACCGGCAACCACGACATGGAGGCCTGGTACTCCCCCAACGGTTACGGCGGCCAGTCGGCGCGCTGGTCGCTCCCGGGCAACGGGCCGGACGCGGCGGGAGCCCCGGGCGTCTACTCCTTCACGTACGGCAACGTCGGTGTGGTCGCACTGGACGCGAACGACGTCTCGTACGAGATCCCCGCCAACAAGGGATACACCGACGGGGCGCAGAGCGCCTGGCTCGACAAGCGGCTGGGCGAACTGCGGCGGCAGCCGGAGATCGACTTCGTCGTGGTGTTCTTCCACCACTGCGTCTATTCGACATCCACCCACGCCTCGGACGGCGGAGTGCGCGACGCGTGGCTGGCGCTCTTCACCAAGCACCAGGTCGATCTGGTGATCAACGGGCACAACCATGTGTACGAGCGCACGGACGCGATCCTCGGCGGCGAGGTGGGCAAACCGGTGCCGGTGGGGGCGTCGACCGACCCGACGCGGGACGGCATCGTGTACGTCACCGCAGGTGGCGCGGGCAAGGACCTGTACAGCTTCGGGCCCGGGGTGAAGGACAGCTACGAGGGCAACGTCCATGACCACGAGCACATCGTGACGTTCCACTGGACGAAGCTGCGGCTGCCCGACCCGGACACCGTGGAGTGGTCACGGGTCAGGTACACCGGCTTCTCATTCCTCGCGGTGGAGGCGGAGGCCGGTGCCTCACCGAAGCTCAAGGTCTCCGCGCTCGCCGAATCGGGCGAGCGCGTCGACTACTTCGAGATTCAGCGCGGCCGTTAGCCGAAGCGGGGGCCCTCAGTGGCCGGTGGAGCCGCCGTTGTCGCGGCGGTCCAGGGCGCGCTGCAGGGCGGCTGCCGCCTGCTTACGGTCGGACTCGCTGGTACGGGCGGTGTGGCGGACGCGGCGTGCGGTCTCAGCCATGATGATCGACTCCTTGAGATCAGAACGATTTCGAGGTGCCGGAAGAGGCGGGGAGTGGGCGCCGCAGGGGTTGCCTGCTTGGGGGCGCCGGCTCACGACCGCCGTTCGCTGATGGAGCGAGACGTTCGGCTTCTATCAAGCTAAGTGAGGCCGGACTGTCTGTCTCCACAATTACTCGGACTTCCTACTATCTGAGACGCGATCTTGGTCCACCGGCCGATTCAGGCGGCGAACGATGGTTCGCATTGCCATCTAGATTGCATTCCTATCTAGGTGGTGGTGGAATACAGCCATGGCCGCAGACCGCAGATCCAGCTGGCTCAAGGGTGTCCTTGACCTCCTCGTCCTCTCCTGCCTGACCGAGGGCGAGAGCTACGGGTACGAGATGTCCCAGACCCTCGCCGCAGCAGAGCTCGGGCAGATCAAGGGCGGGACGCTCTATCCCGTACTGAACCGGCTCGAAGACGCCGGCCTCGTCGTAGGGGAGTTCAGGGCTTCCGAGCGGGGGCCCGGGCGCCGCTACTACCGGCTCACCGACGAGGGCCGCAGGGCACTCGCCGCCGAGAGCGAGTCCTGGCTGGAGTTCCACTCGGCCGTGAAGTCCAAGCTCCACATCGCGCATCCAGGGGGAACGGCATGACCGAGCAGAGTTACTTCGACGAGCTGGCCAAGGCCCTGCGCCGGAGCGGTATGCCGGAGCCGGAGGTCGCTGCGACGGTCGCCGACCTCAGCGGCCACCTCGCGGACAGCGGCGGCACGGCGCACGAGGAGTTCGGCCCCGCGCGAGAGTTCGCGGCCCGGCTCACCGGGGGCGCGGGCGGCACGGGGCCCGGGGACCCTGCGGCCGAGGCGGAGAGCTGGAGGTGGACCTCCGACATATACGCCGACCTGGAGATGCTGAACCAGTACGGCGGCCAGGGCTGGGAGGTCGAACGGATCGACCGGGTCGGGATGTTCGTGAGCCACCGGGTGCCTGGGGCGGCGATGCGGTGGGAGTACCGGCGCGAGGTCGCGAACAACGCGACGGGGCGGGCGGACGTCACGGAGCGGCTCGCTCCCGACGGCTGGGAGCCGTGCGGGCACTGGCTTTTCCTGGCGTACTTCAAGCGGCCCGCCGCGGCGAGTGCCGGGCCGGCCGCGGATCTGGTGGCGCCGCCGGCGCCTCCGCCGAAGCGGTTCTTCCTGAGCGGGAAGTACCGCAGGATGCTGGCCGCGTGCGTGGCGCTGATCGCCTTTGTCGCGGTGGCCGTCCCGGTGCATCTGCTGGTCACCGATGCCGACGCGGGGGATCTCCTCAGCTCCGAGACGGTGATCGGAGCCGGGGTGGGGAGCGTGGCGGGGCTCGCGTTCGCGGTGTGGGGGATACGGCGGGACATCGCGAAGGGGGTACGGAGTAGCTAGGCGGGGCGGGGCGCCTGCGGCGGGCTTGTCCCCTAACCGCCCCTTCCCGAAACTGGGGGCAAGCCCCCAGCCCCCCGGACGCCCTACGGGCGCGTCCTCAAGCGCCGGACGGGCTGAATGGTTGCCCCACAGCTGACGACCTGCGGCACTCTGCAAGCGCAGCCGCAGAAAACCCAGCCCGTCCGGCGTTTGAGGACCCGGGCCTGGGGCGGAGCCCCCACGCGGCGGCAGCCGCAAAATGTCACAGCGGGAAGGGGCGGGGAGGGGAAAATCACAGCACATCCCCCTCCCGCCAGTCGAAGACCAGCGCATCCGACACCGCAGGCAGACCGCTCGTCCCCGGCCACAGATACGTCGTCCCCTCCTCCTCCGGCAGCGCCACCACCCCGTCCGGCCCCAGCGCGGCAATCGCCCCGGGCCACACCTGCCACCCCCGCGCCGCGTACAGCGCCGCGCCCTCGTCCGACGCGGACAGCGCGCCCACCCGGTACGCCGTGCCGATCACGCGCTCCAGCGCGTCCATCACCCGGCCGCCCAGGCCCTGCCTGCGCCGGTCGGACCGTACGGCCACCGCTTCGACGTAACCCACGCGCAGAGAGCGCCCGCGGTGCAGGACCCGGCGCTGGATGACGCTGCCGTGCGCGGCGATTCCCCGGGTGTCCCGCACCCATGCGTGGACGCCGCCGAGTGTGTGGTCCCAGTCGTCGTCACTGAAGTCGTTGTCGAAGGCCGCGTCGAGGAAGGCGCGGATCTCCTGGCGTACGGCCGGGTCCAGCTCCGAGGTGTGGGCGGTGTGCAGCAGTTCAGTCATGCCCCGCACTCTTTCAGGGGCTGCACGTGACGGGTACTCAGTTCGCTGGGCATGCCACAGCCCCCGCCGGATTTACGGCAGGGGCTGCGGCCGTGCTCAGAAAACGTGGCTCAGTTACCCGCGGCTCAGAACACCTGGCTCAGAACACGTTCACGCCGTACGCGGCGAGGGCCTCCTTCACCGGCTGGTGAATCGCCGAGCCGCTGGTGCCCGTGCAACCGGAGCTGCCCGAGTGGATGCCGAGCGCGACGGAGCCGGCGAAGTGCGCACCGCCGCTGTCACCGCCGGCCGAACAGGCAGTGGTGCGGACCATGTTGTGGACCGGGCCGTCCCCGTAGTTGACGGTGACGTTGACCGCACTGACGGTGCCGCTGGTGACCTTCGTCGTCGAGCCGCTCTTCTTGATGGCTTGGCCGACGACCGCGTCGGCGGCGGACGCGATGTCCTGGAAGCTGCCGTTGTAGAGGTTGACGTCACCGGCCGCCGAGGAGGCGGCGTTGTAGCGCACTATGCCGTAGTCGTTGGTCGGGAAGCTGGTGCCCTCACGGACGCCGATCACCGGACCGCCCGAAGTGGCCGACCAGTTGGCGGAGATATTGGTGCAGTGGCCCGCCGTCACGAAGTACCGGGTGGCGCCCTTGGCCACGTTGAACGCCGACGAACAGCGCGAACCGCCGCCGTAGATCGCGTCACCGCCGGACATCTCCCGCTTGAAGACCCCCGGCACCCGCTCGACGCGCACCGCGTCGCCGAGCTTGGCCGCCGTCTTCTTCAGCCGGGCCATGTCCCGCGCGGACACGGATCGGTCGGCCTCGACCGTGATCCGGTTGATCCTGGGGTCCAGGCCCCAGGACGTGCCGGTGATCTTCGCCTCGGACTCCAGCGTGTCCATGGCGGCATCGAGCTGCGCGGCACTGCGCTGCACGCGCTGGGCGGTCGCGCCGGCCGCGCGGACCTGCTCGGCGGCGCTGTCGCTGGTGACGGTGACCACGAGGTCGCCGGTGCGCCGGTCGAGGTAGGTGCCCGCGGTGTCGTCGCCGAGCCGCTGGGTGAGGGCGGAGTCGAGGGCGTACGGCGAGGGGGTGGCCGAGGAATCGGCGCCGGCCGGGGCCGCGCCGACGCCCAGGGCGCCGATGACGATCAGGGCGGAGAGGGCGGCATGCGTACGCAGGGTACGTCTCATGGGGGGAAGCTCCTTGGTCCGTTTTCCGTGGGGGAATCCGTGGGGAACGCTGCGGAGAATTTGACATGCGCATTGCCATTCCACAAGACCGCCCACGCTGCCCGAGCCGCCCGTCCGCCCGTCCGCCCGTCCGCCCGCGAGCTGCCGGGCCGGTGCCGGATTCGTTCCGCCCGCGCGGGGCACCAGGAATTGCGACGAAGGAGGCGAGCACATGAGTACACGAGCCATGGCAGGGCGGGGCAAGCGCACCGCGAGGCAGGCGTCGGACAGTTCTGCCCTGGAAGCAGCCGCACGCTGGGGCTTCGGGGCGCGCGGAGTGCTCTACATATTGATCGGCCTGCTGGCCCTGCGAATCGCCTTCGGCGACAGCGGCGGCAAGACGGCCGACCGGGGCGGCGCGCTCGCCCAGGTCGCCGAACAGCCGCTGGGCTCCGTGATGTTGTGGGCGCTGGGCATCGGTCTTGCCGGCATGGCGCTGTGGCGGCTCTCCGAGGCCATCTTCGGCGCGGCGGGTCCCGACGGCCACAAGACCCACAAGCGCCTGCTGTCCCTGGCCCGTTCCCTCTTCTACGGCTTCGTGGCGTACTCGGTGCTCGCCTTCGCCCTGGGCGACAAGGGCAGCGGCAGCGGTGAGAGCGACGGCCAGTCCCAGGACGTGACGGCCAAGGCCTTCGAGCTTCCCGGCGGACAGTGGATCGTCGGCATCGGCGGGCTGGCCATCGTGGGCGCGGGCCTGTGGATCGCGAGCCGCGCGGCCCTGCGCAAGTACCACAAGCACCTGAAAATGGGCGAGTTGACGGGCCGCACCCGTACCGCTGTCGACGTCACAGGTGTGGCCGGCGGCATCGCGCGCGGCGCGGTCTTCGCCGGGGTCGGCGGCTTCGCGGTCAAGGCCGCGGTCGACTACGAGCCGGACAAGGCCAAGGGCATCGACGACACCCTCCGCTCCTTCACCCAGACCCCGGCGGGACCGTGGCTGCTGGCCGTCATCGCGGTGGGCCTGGTGCTGTTCGGCGTCTTCTCCTTCGCGATGGCCCGGTGGCGCAAGATCTGAGCGGAGCACCGGCCCTGCTCCCCCCACGCAAACCGCCCCCGTCCGGTATGGGGGCCAGGACGGGGGCGGGGGTTCGCGTGGGCGACAGGCGCCCGGGGCGGTCAGCCCTGGTGGGGGTAGGTGTAGTCGGTCGGTGCGACCAGGGTCTCCTTGATGGCCCGCGTCAGGGTCCAGCGCTGGAGGTTCTGCGGGGCGCCGGCCTTGTCGTTGGTGCCCGAAGCGCGGCCACCGCCGAAGGGCTGCTGGCCGACGACGGCGCCGGTCGACTTGTCGTTGATGTAGAAGTTGCCGGCGGCGTAGCGCAGCTTGTTCATCGTGTACGCGGCCGCGGCGCGGTCGCCAGAGATGACGGCCCCGGTCAGGGCGTAGTCGGACGCCGACTCCATCTGCTCCAGCATGGCGTCGTAGCTGTCGTCCTCGTAGACGTGGATCGCGAGGATCGGGCCGAAGTACTCGGTCGAGAAGACCTCGTTCGCCGGGTCCGTGCACGCGATGACCGTCGGGCGGACGAAGTAGCCGACCGAGTCGTCGTACGTACCGCCCGCGACGATCGTGCAGGTCGGGTCGGCGGCGGCGCGGTCGATCGCGGCCTTGTTCTTGGCGAACGAACGCGCGTCGATGACGGCGCCCATGAAGTTCGACAGGTCGGTGACGTCACCCATGGTGATGCCGTCGACCTCGGCCGCGAACTCCTCCTTGAAGCCGGAGTTCCAGATCGAGGCCGGGACGTACGCACGCGAGGAGGCCGAGCACTTCTGGCCCTGGAACTCGAACGAACCGCGGGTCAGTGCCGTCTTGAGGACCGCGCGGTCGGCACTCGGGTGGGCGACGACGAAGTCCTTGCCGCCCGTCTCACCGACCAGACGCGGGTACGTACGGTAGTTCTCGATGTTCTCGCCGACCGTCTTCCACAGGTGCTGGAAGGTCTTGGTCGAGCCGGTGAAGTGGATGCCGGCCAGGTCGCGGTGGGTCAGGGCGACCTCGGAGACGGCGATGCCGTCACCGGTGACCAGGTTGATGACGCCCTTGGGCAGGCCCGCCTCTTCGAGGAGCCGCATCAGCAGCACCGCGGCGTGCGTCTGCGTCGGGGACGGCTTCCACACGACCACATTGCCCATCAGGGCCGGGGCGGTCGGCAGGTTGCCCGCGATGGCCGTGAAGTTGAAGGGCGTGATCGCGTAGACGAAGCCCTCAAGCGGACGGTGGTCCAGACGGTTCCACACACCCGGGGAGTTCGCCGGCGGCTGCTCGGCGAGCAGGTCGCGGGCGTACTTGACGTTGAAGCGCCAGAAGTCGATGAGCTCACAAGGGGTGTCGATCTCCGCCTGCTGGGCGGTCTTCGACTGGCCGAGCATCGTGGAGGCCGCGACGGTCTCGCGCCAGGGGCCGGAGAGCAGCTCGGCGGCGCGCAGGATGATCGCGGCGCGGTCGTCGAAGGCCATGGCGCGCCACGCCGGAGCGGCGGCGAGCGCGGCATCGACCGCGTCCTGCGCGTCCTGCTTCGTGGCGTTGGCGGCGGTCCCGAGGACGGCCTTGTGGTTGTGCGGCTGTACGACGTCGAACCGCTCGCCACCGCCCAGTCGCTTCTCACCGTTGATCGTCATCGGGAGTTCGATGGGGTTCTCGGCCAGCTCCTTGAGCTTGGCGTCGAGGCGGGCACGCTCCGGAGTACCGGGGGCGTACGAGTGAACCGGCTCGTTGACCGGCGCGGGGACCTGGGTTACAGCATCCATGGTTGCTGAATCTCCTTGGGTAATAGAGGTGATCAGCCGCGGCTGACGAGCGAGCGGAGGAAGAAGGCGAGGTTGGCCGGGCGCTCCGCGAGGCGGCGCATGAAGTATCCGTACCAGTCCGAGCCGTACGCGACGTAGACACGCATCCGGTGCCCCTCCGCGACGAGGCGTTCCTGCTCGCCCTCGCGGATGCCGAAGAGCATCTGGAATTCGTACTCGTCGAGCTTGCGGCCCGCGCGGCGGGCGAGCTCCTGCGCGATGGCGACCATGCGCGGGTCGTGCGAGCCGACCATCGGGTAGCCGTCGCCGGCCATCAGGATCTTCAAGCAGCGGACGTACGCCTTGTCGACCTCGGCCTTGTCCTGGTACGCGACGGCCGCGGGCTCCTTGTAGGCGCCCTTGACCAGGCGCACCCGGGAGCCTTCCCCGGCGAGCGCGCGGCAGTCGTCCTCGGTGCGGAAGAGGTACGACTGGAGGACCGCGCCGGTCTTCGGGAAGCGTCCGCGCAGCTCGGCGAGGATCGCGAGCGTGGAGTCGACCGTGGTGTGGTCCTCCATGTCGAGGGTGACCGTGGTGCCGATCTCGGCGGCGGCCTCGACGACCGAAAGGACATTCTTCAGCGCCAGGTCGTGACCGCCGGGCAGCGCCTGCCCGAAGGACGAGAGCTTCACCGACATCTCGGCGCGCACGCCCAGGTCGAGCGGCTTGAGCGCGTCGACCAGCGCGAGATACGCGTCACGGGCGCGCATCGCCTCGCTCGCGTCGGTGATGTCCTCACCGAGCACGTCGAGGGTGATTTCGAGGCCGCGGTCGGCCATCGTGCGAACGGCCGTCATCGACTGTTCGAGCGACTCCCCGACGATGAAGCGGTCCACCACGGGCCGGGTGACCGGCGCGGCGGAAACGATGCGGCGCATCTTGTCGCTGCGCGCGGCAGCCAGGATCACAGGAGCCAGCACGGGGCACCTCCACGGACGAGGATCGGACAAAGCCGCAGACCCAACGGGGTCGGAACGGCACGGAGAACCACCGTGAAATCTAAGGATCGCGCCGATCCTGAGCCATCGACACCTGTAAGGCATCCGTGGCCCGCATCTCATACAGATGTCTGAAGGGATGCGAGTATGGAGGAGTGAAAGACGATTACCAGGAGCTGGTCGATGAGATCTCCGCGCTGCTCGGCGCCCCCGCGACGCTGGAGGACCGGGATTTCCGGCTGATCGCGTTCGGCGCGCACGACAGCGACAGCGGCTTCGACGAAACGGCCATGGACCCGGTGCGTACGCGCTCGATCCTCACCCGGCGCTCGACCGCCGAGGTGCGGTCCTGGTTCGAGAAGTTCGGCATCGCGACGGCGGAGGGCCCGGTGCACATCCCCGCCGACCCCACGGCCGGGGTGCTGCGCGGCCGGCTCTGCCTTCCGGTGCGCCACCGGGGCACCGTCCACGGCTATGTGTGGCTGCTCGCCGGCGACGAGGGACCCCCTGGGCCGGTGCCAGAAGCGGCGATGCGGGTCTGCGCCCGGATCGGGGCGCGTCTCGCGGACGAGGCCCGCGCCCGCGCCGACCTCGGCCCGTACCTGCGCACGCTGCTCACCTCGGAGTCCGCCGAGCGCCGGGCCGCCGCGCTGGCCTCGCTCGGCACGGCGCTGGGCGGCGGTGGCCCGTACGCCCTGCTGTGCGCGGCGCCCTGGACCGAAATCGCCCCGGGGGTGCGTACGGTCCCGGGTGCGGCGGCCCTGAGCGTGGTCCCGGTGCCGGGACCGGCCGGTCCGCGGCTCGCCGCCCTGATCAGGATCCGTACGCGGACGGACCTCTCCCCCGCCCTCGCGGCGGCCAAGAACCTGCTCACCTCCACCGGTGTCGTCGTCGGTGTCGGCAACGCCGTAAGCACGCTCGACGACCTGCCCGGAGCCTGGCGCGAGGCATCGGCGGCGGCCCGTGCGGCCCTGGCGCGGCCCCACCTCGGCCCGGTCGCGGAGTGGGCGTCGATCGGCCCGTACCGGCTGTTGGCGGCGCTCCCCGACAGCGGGCCCGGCCATCCCGTCGATCCCGCGGTACGTCCGCTCCTCGACCCCGCGCACGCCGAACTCGCCCGCACCACGGAGGCGTACCTGGACTGCGCGGGCCAGGCGGGCCGCACGGCGAGCGTCCTGAACATCCACCGTCAGACGCTCTACTACCGCCTGTCCCGGGTGGAGCAGCTCACCGGCCTCGACCTGCACGACGGCGAGGACCGGCTGCTGCTGCACATGTCGCTCAAGGCGGCGCGGCTGTAGGCCCGGCTCCGCAGCAGTGCGCCCGGTATGCAGGGTCTGCATACCGGGCGCGTACTGCTGCGTAGTGCCTACTGCGGACCGTGCGTCAGTCGGCGAGGTTGATCGAGCGGGCCGAGGCCGCGCCGATCTCGTCGCTGATGTCCGCGAGCACGGCCGGCGGGATCGTGTCGTCGATGGTGAGGACGACCAGCGCCTCGCCGCCGATGTCCGCGCGCGAGACCTGCATGCCCGCGATGTTCAGCCCGGCCTCGCCGAGGATGCGGCCGACCGTGCCGACGACACCCGGGCGGTCCTGGTAGCGCAGGACGACCATGTGGTCGGCCAGCGTCAGGTCGATGTCGTGCTCACCGATCGCGACGATCTTCTGCAGGTGCTTGGGGCCGGCCAGCGTGCCGGAGACCGAGACCTCCTCGCCGCCCGACAGTGTGCCGCGCACCGTGACGACGTTGCGGTGGTCCGGGGACTCCGAGCTCGTCGTGAGGCGGACCTCGACGCCGCGCTCCTGGGCGAAGAGCGGAGCGTTGACGTAGCTCACGGTCTCGTCGACGACATCCTCGAACACGCCCTTGAGCGCGGACAGTTCGAGCACCTTGACGTCGTGCTGGGTGATCTCGCCGTACACCTCGACGTCGAGCCGGGCCGCGACCTCGCCCGCGAGCGCGGTGAAGATACGGCCGAGCTTCTCGGCGAGCGGCAGGCCGGGGCGTACGTCCTCGGCGATGACGCCGCCCTGGACGTTGACCGCGTCCGGCACGAGCTCACCGGCGAGGGCGAGGCGCACGGACCTGGCGACGGAGACGCCCGCCTTCTCCTGGGCCTCGTCGGTGGATGCGCCGAGGTGCGGTGTGCAGACGACCTGGTCGAACTGGAACAGCGGGGAGTCCGTGCAGGGCTCCTTCGTGTACACGTCCAGACCGGCGCCGGCGACGCGGCCCTCCTTGAGCGCGGAGGCCAGCGCCTCCTCGTCGACGATCCCGCCGCGAGCGGCGTTGACGATGCGGACCGACGGCTTGACCTTGTGGAGCGCTTCGTCGCCGATGAGGCCGAGCGTCTCGGGGGTCTTGGGGAGGTGGACCGTGATGAAGTCCGCGACCTCAAGCAGCTCGTCGAGCGTGAGGAGCTTGACGCCCATCTGCGCGGCGCGCGCGGGCTGCACATAGGGGTCGTACGCGACGATCCTCATGCCGAAGGCCGACATGCGCTGTGCGACGAGGACACCGATCCGGCCGAGGCCGACCACACCCAGCGTCTTCTCGCTCAGCTCGACGCCCGTGTACTTCGAGCGCTTCCACTCGCCGTTCTTGAGGGCGCTGTTGGCCTGCGGGATGTGGCGCGCAGTGGCGACGAGCAGGCCGCAGGCGAGCTCGGCGGCGGTGACGATGTTCGACGTAGGAGCGTTGACGACCATGACGCCGGCCTTGGTGGCGGCGGAGACGTCGACGTTGTCGAGACCGACGCCCGCGCGGGCGATGACCCTGAGCTTCTTCGCGGCCGCGATGGCCTCGGCGTCGAGCTTCGTCGCGGAACGGACGAGGATCGCGTCCGCGTCGGCAATGGCGGGCAGCAGCTCGGCGCGGTCGGCGCCGTTGCAGTGCCGGATCTCAAAATCCGGACCCAGGGCATCGACAGTGGCCGGCGACAGCTCTTCCGCGATGAGTACGACTGGTTTCGAGCTCACGTGAGTCCTCACTGGTCCTTTGCGGACGGCCGTCCCGACGGCCGAAGGCGGTGGAGGGGCTAGCCGCGTGTGAGACGCACGACGCTGTGGGCCTTACGCGTGTATGTGTGGATGAGTGTAGTGGGACCGAAAGACGCGTCCTGTGCCGCGACGGAAGGATCACCCATCCGTGGCTGGACGTTGTGTCCACTTGCGTACGGGCCGGGTGTGCCGGTGGGGCCGCGACAGCTGCCGCGGCCCCACCGGCACAAGGCTTACGCCTCGTCGTTGTCGACCCAGCTCATGAGCTTGCGGAGCTCCTTGCCCGTGGTCTCAAGCAGGCTCTCACTGTCGGCCTTCTTGTACTCGTTGTACTTCTTCAGACCGCCGTGGTACTCGGCCATCCAGTTCTTGGCGAAGGTGCCGTCCTGGATCTCGGTGAGGATCTTCTTCATCTCGACCTTGGTCTGGTCGGTGATGATGCGGGGGCCGGTGATGTAGTCGCCCCACTCGGCGGTCTCGGAGACCGACCAGCGCATCTTGTCCAGGCCGCCCTCGTACATCAGGTCCACGATCAGCTTGAGCTCGTGGAGGCACTCGAAGTACGCGATCTCCGGCTGGTAGCCGGCCTCGGTCAGGGTCTCGAAACCGGCCTTGACCAGGGCGGCCGTACCACCGCAGAGAACGGCCTGCTCACCGAACAGGTCGGTCTCGGTCTCCTCGGTGAAGGTCGTCTTGATGACGCCCGCACGCGTGCCGCCGATGGCCTTGGCGTAGGAGAGGGTGAGTGCGAAGGCCTTGCCGGTCGCGTCCTGCTCGACGGCCGCGATACACGGCACGCCGCGGCCCTCTTCGTACTGGCGGCGGACCAGGTGGCCGGGGCCCTTCGGGGCGACCATGCAGACGTCGATGCCCTCGGGGGCCTGGATGAAGTCGAAGCGGATGTTCAGGCCGTGGCCGAAGAACAGCGCGTCGCCGGCCTTGAGGTTGTCCTTGATGGACGCCTCGTAGATCTCCGCCTGCAGCGGGTCCGGGGCGAGGATCATGATGACGTCGGCCTCGGTGGCGGCCTCGGCGACGGAGACGACGCGCAGGCCCTGCTCCTCGGCCTTGGCCTTGGACTTCGAACCCTCGTGCAGACCGACTCGGACGTCGACACCCGAGTCGCGCAGCGACAGCGCGTGGGCATGACCCTGGCTGCCGTATCCGATGACCGCGACCTTGCGGCCCTGGATGATGGACAGGTCGGCATCGTCGTCGTAGAACAGCTCGGCCACTGGGATTCTCCTTGGTGTGCACGTCTTGGGAATGACGCTGTTTGCGTCCCACCGTACGGCGGGATGGGGGCGGGGGTTTTGGGGTCTCGCTATGCGAACAGCAGGACCAGGCGGCGCGCGAGAACGCGGCACCGCACGGACACCGCGGTCACGCCGACCGGTCCAGCGATCGCAGGCTGCGGTCGGTGATGGACCGGGAGCCTCGCCCTATGGCGATCGTGCCGGACTGGACGAGTTCCTTGATGCCGTACTGCTCCAGCATCTTCAGCATCGCTTCGAGCTTGTCGGCGCCACCGGTCGCCTCGATGGTGACGGCCTCCGGCGAGACATCCACGGTCTTGGCACGGAACAGCTGGACGATCTCGACGATCTGCGAGCGGGTCTCGCTGTCGGCCCTGACCTTCACCAGGACGAGCTCGCGCTGGACCGCGTTGCCGGACTCCAGCTCAACGATCTTCAGTACGTTGACGAGCTTGTTGAGCTGCTTCGTGACCTGCTCCAGCGGCAGCGCCTCGATCACGTTCACCACAATCGTGATGCGCGAGATGTCGGGGTGCTCGGTGGTGCCCACCGCGAGGGAGTCGATATTGAACCCGCGGCGGGAGAACAGGGCCGTGATCCGCGCGAGGACACCCGGCTTGTTCTCGACCAGGACGGAGAGTGTGTGCTTGGACATGGGCTTGAAGTCTCTCTCTCGTCTTCTCAGTCGTCTTCGTTGTCGCCGAAGTCGGGGCGGACCCCGCGGGCGGCCATGACCTCGTCGTTGGAGGTGCCTGCGGCGACCATCGGATACACCATGGCGTCCTCGTGGACGATGAAGTCGATCACGACAGGGCGGTCGTTGATGGAGTTGGCCTCGATGATGACCTTGTCCAGATCGGCCGGGTCCTCACAGCGGATCGCGTAACAGCCCATGGCCTCGGACAGCTTCACGAAGTCCGGGACCCGGGTGCCCGCGCTCGGCTGCTTGCCGTCGGCGTCCGGACCGCTGTGCAGCACGGTGTTGGAGTACCGCTGGTTGTAGAACAGCGTCTGCCACTGGCGGACCATCCCGAGTGCGCCATTGTTGATGATGGCGACCTTGATCGGGATGTTGTTGAGCGCGCAGGTGGTCAGTTCCTGATTGGTCATTTGGAAGCAGCCGTCGCCGTCGATCGCCCAGACCGTACGGTCGGGCATGCCGGCCTTGGCGCCCATCGCGGCGGGCACCGCGTACCCCATCGTTCCTGCGCCGCCCGAGTTGAGCCAGGTCGAGGGCTGCTCGAACTGGACGAAGTGCGAGGCCCACATCTGGTGCTGGCCGACGCCCGCCGCGAAGATCGTTCCCTCGGGGGCGAGTTGGCCGACGCGCTCGATGACCTGCTGCGGTGACAGCTGGCCGTTCTCGGGCAGGTCGTAGCCGAGCGGGTAGGTGTCGCGCCAGCGGTTGAGGTCCTTCCACCAGGCGGTGTAGTCGCCGGTGTTGCCCTCGGTGTGCTCGGCCTGGACGGCCTGCACCAGGTCGGCGATGACCTCGCGGGCGTCGCCGACGATCGGCACGTCCACGGCGCGGTTCTTGCCGATCTCGGCGGGGTCGATGTCCGCGTGGATGATCTTGGCGTACGGCGCGAAGCTGTCCAGCTTGCCCGTGACCCGGTCGTCGAACCGGGTGCCGAGCGCGATGAGCAGGTCGGACTTCTGCAGTGCGGTGACGGCGGTGACCGCACCGTGCATACCGGGCATTCCCACGTGCAGGGGGTGGCTGTCGGGGAAGGATCCCAGCGCCATGAGGGTGGTGGCGACGGGTGCTCCGGTGAGCTCTGCGAGGACCTTCAGTTCGGCGGTGGCGCCGGCCTTCATGACGCCGCCACCGACATACAGCACGGGCCGCTTGGCCTGGGTGATCAGCCTGGCGGCCTCGCGGATCTGCTTGGCGTGCGGCTTGGTCACCGGGCGGTAGCCGGGCAGGTCGTTGGTGGGCGGCCAGCTGAAGGTGGTACGGGCCTGGAGGGCGTCCTTGGCGATGTCGACCAGGACGGGCCCGGGGCGTCCCGTCGCGGCGATGTGGAACGCCTCGGCGATGGTCCGCGGGATGTCCTCGGCCTTGGTGACCAGGAAGTTGTGCTTGGTGATCGGCATCGTGATGCCGCAGATGTCCGCCTCCTGGAAGGCGTCGGTGCCGATGGCCTTGGAGGCCACCTGGCCGGTGATCGCGACCAGCGGGACGGAGTCCATGTGGGCGTCGGCGATCGGGGTGACCAGGTTGGTGGCGCCGGGGCCCGAGGTCGCCATGCACACCCCGACCTTGCCGGTCGCCTGGGCGTAGCCGGTTGCCGCGTGACCCGCGCCCTGCTCGTGCCGGACGAGGATGTGGCGGACCTTCGAGGAGTCCATCAGCGGGTCGTACGCGGGGAGGATCGCACCGCCGGGAATACCGAATACCGTGTCGGCCCCGACTTCCTCAAGAGAGCGGATGAGCGATTGCGCGCCCGTCACGTGCTCGACAGTGGCGACGTGCTGTCCGCCGGTGCGGGGCCGCGGTTGCGGATGGTGGGCCCCGGTGGCCTGCTCGGTCATCGGCATTCTCTTCTCGAAGCTGAGGGTTTTACGAGGGTTTGGGAGGTGCCAGTGCAACAAAAAACCCCTCGTGCCGTGAGGCAAGCGAGGGGAGCGCGTCGGGTGCGATCAGCAGGGCTTTCGTCATGCCCTGCGTCAGCCGACGCGCTTTCCAAGTACGAGAATTCGGGTGCGCATGGCACTGACCTTCCCTCCGGCGCCCGGTGCCTGTCAAGTAGGTGGGACGGGCGTCTCAGTATTTGAACGCATCGGAGTATGGGTGAGCGCGTCGCTTCCGGTCGCGCCCGCATGCCGTACGGGAAGCGATCCGCCCACCAGTACCGGCTCCGGCGCCCCTCCGGGCACCGGGAAGTCGCCGCGCACCAGGGCGCGGCGCAGCCGGTACTCGTCGAGCGGCCCGGAGAAGGCCATGCCCTGGCCGTGGGTGCACCCCATGGCACGCAGGGCGATCGCCTGCTCGGGGACGTCCACGCCGTCCGCCACGGACTGCATGCCGAGGTCGCCGGCGATCCGGAGCAGCCCACTGGTGATCTTGTGCAGCCGGGCGGACTCGACGACGCCCTCGACCAGACCGCGGTCCAGTTTCAGTACGTCGATGGGGAGCCTGCGCAGTGCGTTAATGGCGGCGTATCCACTGCCGATGCCGTCCAGCGCGATACGGACGCCGAGCCTGCGCAGGACCACCAGGCGTCGCTCCAGCTCCTCGAAGGAGAACCGCGGGTCGCTGTCGGCCAGCTCGATCATCAGGGCGCCCGACGGCAGCCCGTGCCGGGTCAGGAGGGCCTCGATCGAGCCGAGCGGCATGGACCGGTCGACCAGCCTGCGCGCCGAGATCCGGACCGCGACGGGCACCGGGTGGCCCGCGCGGTTGCGCTCGGCGGCGTGCTCGACGGCCTCCTCAAGGAGCCAGCGGCCCAGCTCGGCGGTGCGGTCGTTGTCGTCGGCGACCCGCAGGAACTCGGCGGGCGTGAAGAGGATGCCCTGGGCGGAACGCCAGCGGGCCTGGGCGGCGACGGCGGCGATCCGGCCGGTGGTGAGGCTCACCACCGGCTGGTGGAGCAGCGCGAACTCGCCCTCGTGCAGCGCGGTGCGCAATCGGGCGGCCAGCTCGGTCTTGCGGACGGCCTCGGCCTGCATCTGCGGTGCGTACAGCTCGACCCGGTCCTTGCCGCCCGCCTTCGCCCGGTACATGGCGAGGTCGGCGTTGCGCATCAGGTCGGCGGGGGTGACGCTGTGCTCGGCGAAGGCGACCCCGATGGACGCGGCGACGCGTACCTCATGGCCGTCGATCTTGTACGGCTGGGAGAGCATCAGCCGCAGTCGGTCGGCGATCTCGAGCACCTGGCACTCGCGGGACGCCTGGTCGTGGGAGCCCTCGCCCAGGATCAGGGCGGCGAACTCGTCGCCGCCCAGCCGCGCCGCGGTGTCCCCGGACCGTACGGAGTCCTGGAGGCGGCGGGCGGCCTGGATCAGCAGCTCGTCGCCGGCCTGATGGCCGATGGTGTCGTTCACCGCCTTGAAGCCGTCGAGGTCGATATAGAGCACGGCGGTGCCCGGATCGCAGACCCGGCGCCCGCCGAGCGCCTGGCGGACGCGTGCGGTGAACAGGGCGCGGTTGGGCAGGTCGGTGAGCGGGTCGTGCTCGGCGTTGTGCTGCAACTGGGCCTGCAGGCGCACCCGTTCGGTGACGTCGCGGCTGTTGAAGATCAGGCCGCCCTGGTGGCGGTTGACCGTGGACTCGACGTTGAGCCACTCCCCCGTACCGGATTTGAAGCGGCACTCCATACGGGTCGTCGGCTCCTCCGCCGGTGGAGTGGCCAGAAAGCGTCGCACTTCATGGACCACACGGCCCAGATCCTCGGGATGGATGAGCGAGGCGAGCTCGGAGCCGATCAGCTCTTCGGCGTCCCGCCCGTAGACCCCGGAGGCGGCCGGGCTGACGTACCGCAGGATCCCGGTGGGGGCGGCGATCATGATGACGTCGCTCGATCCCTGCACCAGGGAGCGGAAGTGGTTCTCCTTCTGGGCCAGCTCCTGGGTGAGGGAGATGTTGTCGACGAGCATGATGCCCTGGCGCACGACCAGCGCGAGCACGACCGTGCATCCGGTGAAGACCACCACGCGGTCGACGCGGCGGCCCTCGGTCACGTTGTAGAGGATGCCGAGCGTGCAGACCGCGGCGGCGAGGTACGGCGTGAGGGCGGCCAGCGAGCCGGCGATGGGCCGGCTGCCGGGACTGCGGGTGCCCCGGTGGTACGGAGCGCCCTCCCCCCACTGCCCCGCGCGGCGCGCGCCCCAGGGCGCGTAGGCGAGGAGCAGCGAGCCGGCGAACCAGCCCGCGTCGAGAAGCTGGCCCGAGCGGTAGTTCTCACGCAGCAGGGGCGAGGTGAAGATCGCGTCGCACAGGACGGTCATGGCGAGGGCGGCGATGGCGGTGTTGATCGCGGTGCGGTTGACGTTGGACCGCCGGAAGTGCAGCGCGAGGACCATGCTGACCAGCGCGATGTCGAGCAGCGGATAGGCGAGGGAGAGGGCGGCGTGGGCCACCGTCTCGCCCTGGAAGTGCGCCGTGTGCGCGAGGGCGAGGCTCCAGGACAGGGTGAGCAGCGAGCCGCCGATGAGCCAGGAGTCCAGCGCGAGGCACACCCAGCCGGCCCGGGTGATGGGCCGCTTGGCGAGGACGAGCAGTCCGACGATGGCGGGCGGACCGAAGCACAGGAAGAAGAAGTCGGCGTAGGAGGGCGAGGGGACCTCGCTGCCCAGCACCACCTCGTACCAGCCCCATACCGCGTTGCCGCAGGCGGCCATCGCGGAGGAGAAGGAGAACAGCAGCCAGGCAGGCCGGAAGCGGCTCTCGCGCGCGCGTGCATAGAGGAAACAGGACACCGCGGCGATCAGGGCGGCGAGGGCGAGGCCGAAGTCGCCCATGAAGAGGGCGACGTCGGGGGATCCCCAGCCGAGGGCCGCGCCCGTGGCATAGCCTCCGCAGATCAGTGCAAGCAGGAGCTGTGAGTGCAGCCCCGCTCCGCCGCCGGAGAACGGCCGCCGCGCGAGGAGCGCTCCCGGGGCGGTCACCGGGCCACCAGGGAGTCCGGACCCCGGGGTGCCCGGGTCGCCCGGATCCGGTGCGGGCCCGGTCTGGCCCTCGGATCGCACGAGGGTTGTCGTAGGTGGCCCCGCTGCGTCGGATAGTTCGTCCATTGGCAGTGCATCGCCCGTCGCCCCCCTCACAGTCCGATCGCTCCCCAGCGCCGTGATGGTGCGCGGCGCAGCCCCTTGGTCGGGACGATACACCAGTCTCGTCACTCAGGGACATAGCTTCTCTACTCTGCGTAACGGGTGGGGGTTTGGCCGAAACTCGGTGCGCCCGGACCGCTTCGGAGCGTGTACGCGGGCGCCTCGGAGGTGTCGAGCGTGCGTCGTTCAGTCCGTGGTGAGGACGACGTTGTGCAGCGGCTCCCCGGCGGCGAACCGGGTGAGCTGGGCGACCAGCAGGCGCTTGGCCCGGGGCAGGAACGCCGAGGTGCTGCCGCCGACATGGGGGGTGATGAGCAGGCCGGGGGCGTGCCACAGAGGGTGGCCTGCGGGAAGCGGTTCGGGGTCGGTCACATCGAGGGCGGCGCGCAGCCGGCCCGACTCCAGCTCGGCGAGGAGTGCCGGGGTGTCGACGACGGGTCCGCGTGCGACGTTCACCAGCAGCGCTCCGTCCTTCATGCGGGACAGGAAGGCGGCGTCCGCCAGGCCGCGGGTGTCATCGGTGAGGGGGGTGGAAAGGATCACCACATCGGCTGCGGGGAGCAGTTCGGGCAGGTCCGCCAGTGGATGCACGGGCCCGCGCGCTGTTGTACGGGCGGAGCGCGCGACGCGCGCCACCCGCGCACACTCGAAGGGCGTGAGCCGGTCCTCGATGGCCGCGCCGATCGATCCGTAGCCCACGATCAGGACGGACTTGTCGGCGAGAGCCGGGTAGAAGCCCTCCCGCCATTCCTGCTTGTCCTGGCCGTGTACGAAGCGGGGGATGCCGCGCAGCGAGGCGAGGGTCAGGGCGAGGGCGAGCTCGGCGGTACTGGCCTCGTGCACGCCCTTCGCGTTGCAGAGCCGCACGCCCGCGTGCAGGTCGCCAAGTCCCGGCAGGACGTGGTCGATTCCCGCGGAGAGTGTCTGGACGACGCGCACCTTCGTCATCGCGGCGAGAGGACGTACCGCGACCTCGGGGCCCTTCAGGTAGGGGACGACGTGGAAGTCGCAGTCCGCCGGGTCGGCGGGGTAGCTCTCGGCGCCTTCCCAGAAGTGGTAGTTGAAGCCCTCGGGGAGCCCGTCGATCTCATCGGCCGCAAAGGGGAGCCAAACGTCAGAAGTCATGGTCAGGAGGCTATGCGAAGAGGGCTGTGCGAAGAGCGGGGTGGCGCGGGGGTTAGCTTTGGGGAGCGGCAGAGGGAGGGTACGAGCAGTTGGAGCGCAGGACAATCGGTGCGACAGCCCTCGAAGTGGGCGCGATCGGACTCGGATGCATGCCGATGAGCTGGGCGTACACCGGCTCGCAGCAGCGCGGGGACAGGTCGTCGCGTACCGTGCACGCCGCGCTCGACCAGGGGTCGAGCCTGCTCGACACGGCCGACATGTATGGGCCCTTCACCAATGAACTGCTGGTGGGACGGGTCCTCAAGGAGCGGCGCGCGGATGCCTTCGTGTCGACCAAGTGCGGGCTGCTCGTCGGGGACCAGCACCTCGTGGCCAATGGGCGGCCCGGGTACATCCGGCGGGCCTGTGACGCCTCGCTGCGGCGGCTGCAGACCGATGTGATCGACCTCTACCAGCTGCACCGGCCCGACCCGGAGGTGCCGGTCGAGGAGACCTGGGGTGCGATGGCGGACCTGGTGCGGGCGGGGAAGGTACGGGCGCTCGGGGTGTGCGCGGTGGGCGCGCGGGCCTCGCGGCGCTCCGGGGCGCCGCTGCACGACGGAACGATCCGGCAGTTGCAGCGGGTGCAGCAGGTCTTCCCGGTCAGCGCGGTGGAGGCCGAGCTCTCGGTGTGGTCGCCGGAGGCGCTGGCGTCGCTGCTGCCGTGGTGCGAGGCGCACGGGGTCGGTTTTCTGGCCGCGATGCCGCTGGGCAACGGCTTCCTGACCGGAACGCTGAAGCCTGGCCAGGGCTTCGAGCCCGACGACGTACGCGCCCGGCATCCACGGTTCACCGCCGACATGATGGCGGCGAACCAGCCGGTGGTGGCGGGTCTGCGGCGGATCGCGGAGCGGCACGCGGCGACACCGGCGCAGGTCGCGCTGGCGTGGGTGCTGGCCTGCGGGCGGCAGGTGGTGCCGGTGCCGGGCGCCAAGCGGGAGCAGTGGGTGACGCAGAACGCGGGGGCTGCCGGGCTGCGGCTGACGGCGGAGGACCTCGCGGAGATCGCGGGACTGCCGGCCGCGCGCGGGTCGTGGGACTGAGGGATTGCTGAGGGGTTGGGGGGCCGGACACTCCCTCGGACCGGTTGATCGGGATCCTCAGAGGCGGCAGCGGTGTATGAACGTTGAAGCTCTCTCCCGGCTGAGACCGGGAGATTCCCTCCTACCTTGCGATGGCGGGTTCGACAGGTCGCGCCTGTCCGACGACGACCCTTCCGGCCGCCGGAGCAAGTACGAGACTCGCCCACGTCATGCTGTACCTCAGCGACTCCAGTTCGGCTGTCGCTGAGGTCACCCGAAACTCTAGCCAACTCCGTGCGCCACGCCCTCAATTCGAGGATGGCCTTCACCTCCGCCGACGGCGGAGCACTGGCCAAGACCATAGGTAGAGCTGCTGCCGTCGAAGGGATCTGTACCGTGCAACGACCTGCTGTGACAGCTGTATTGGCTGCCTCCGTCCTCCTGCTCGCGGCGGGGTGCTCGGACCCGCAGGAGGGGACGCCCGACGGAGGTGGAAGCTCCGCGTCGGCCCCGTCCGGCGACGGGAGCGCCGCCCCCTCCTCCTCGCCGCCGAAGAGCGGCGCCGAGACCGAACCGCCGCCCGCGAAGGGCTCGGCGAAGGTGGCGGGCACGCTCACCGAGGGCCTCAAGTCGCCCTGGGGGCTTGCTCCGTTGCCGGACGGCGACCTGCTGGTCTCCTCGCGCGACGAGGGCACGATCACCCGGGTCGACGGCGAGACCGGCAAGAAGACCGCGGCCGGTTCGGTCGGCGGGGCCTCACCGGCCGGTGAGGGCGGTCTGATGGGCCTGGCCGTCTCCCCCGATTTCGCCACCGACCGCATGGTCTACGCGTACTTCACCACCGAGTCCGACAACCGCATCGCCCGCATGCAGTACGACGAGAAGAAGCCGGCCGGCAGCCAGTTGGGCGCGCCCGACACGATCTTCAAGGGCATCCCGAAGGGGATCATCCACAACGGTGGGCGGATCGCCTTCGGCCCGGACAAGATGCTGTACGCGGGGACGGGTGAGACAGGCGAGGACGGGCTGGCGCAGGACAAGAAGTCGCTGGCCGGGAAGATCCTGCGGATGACTCCGGACGGCGACCCCGTGCACGGCAATCCGGAGGCGGACTCGGTCGTCTACTCGTACGGCCACCGCAATGTGCAGGGGCTGGCCTGGGACTCCGAGAAGCGGCTGTGGGCGGCGGAGTTCGGCCAGGACACCTGGGACGAGCTCAATTGGATCCAGCCGGGCAAGAACTACGGCTGGCCCGAGGTGGAGGGCGAGGGGAACCGGGACGGCTTCGTGGACCCGGTCGCGCAGTGGAAGACGTCCGAGGCCTCGCCGAGCGGTATCGCGTACGCCGAGGGTTCGATCTGGATGGCGGGCCTGCGGGGCGAGCGGCTGTGGCGGATTCCGCTGGCGGGCACCGAGCCGGTGGCCGACCCCGAGCCGTTCCTGACGGGGGTGCACGGGCGGCTGCGCACGGTGGTGGCGGCGGGCGGCGACAAGCTGTGGCTGGTCACGAGCGAGACGGACAGCCGGGGGACGCCGGAGGCGGAGGACGACAAGATCCTGCGGCTGGAGGTGAAGTAGGCGCGCCGCGGACCTCGGGCTCCTCTACCCCCCTGCCCCCTGCCGCTTCGCCGCTTTGCCCGTTTCCGGGGCGGGTTGTCTACGCTGGAGCGGAGGACCCGAGACAGGGGGGACACATGCTTGAGGAATTCTTTGCGCCGGGGCGCAAGCACACCGAGGACGAGCGCAAGCGGCTCGCCGAGACTCGGGGCGACCTGGGTGACAGCGATCCGGGTCGGGGTCGGATAGACCTCACCTCCGGGAAGGTCGTCATACGGCTGCCTGATCCACCCGACCCGTCCGATGATCCTGACGCTCCTGGGCCGGCACGTCCGTGAAGAGCCGCAGCCGGTGTGCCACGGCTGCCGCCTCACCGCGGCCCGCGACGCCCAGCTTGCCGAGGATGTTGGAGACGTGGACGCTCGCCGTCTTGGGTGAGATGTAGAGCTCCTCGGCGATCTGCCGGTTGCTGCGGCCCGCCGCGACCAGGCGCAGGACGTCCTGCTCGCGCGGGGTCAGCCCCAGCGAGCCCGCCGCGCCCTCGACAGGCGCAGGGAGGGGGGTGGCCGGGGTCAGGGGCAGCCGGGCGCGCTGGGCGAGCAGCGCGATGCTCTCGCCCAGCGGGCGGGTGCCAAGACGCTGCGCGACGGCGTGGGCACGCCTCAGCAGCTCCACCGCCCGGTCGCGCGCCTCGGCGTCGGCGCCCGCCGGGCCCGAGGCAGTGAGCAGGGCTTCCGCCCGGCGCAGCCGGACCCGGGCAAGGTCGTACGGCCGGTCCAGCGGCTCGAAGTCGGTGACGACCCCGGCCCAGTCGTCCGGGGCGTCACGGCCCTCGGCCCGGCGCAGCTCGGCGTGGACCCAGCGTGCGTACGCGCACCACAGTGGCACCGGTGTGGCGAGGCGCTTGGCTCCGGCGCGGATCACCTCAAGCGCTTCGGCCCGGCCCGCCTCCGCCGCCGGAAGCCCGCGGGCCTCCGCCTCGGCGACGGCGGCCTCCATCAGCAGCGGCCAGGCGTAGCGGTGTGTGCCGAGCGGGAAGCCCGCCGTGGCGCTGCGCGCGAGGACGGTGCGGACGTCCAGGACGCGGCCGTTGGCCGCGGCGAGGCCCAGCTCGACCCGGCTCAGCGGGATGGAGTGCTGGGGCATGGGGTCGTGGCTGCCGTAGTGGCCGTTGGCGATCGCCAGCTGCTGGGCCGCCGCAGCCACGTCGCCGCGGGCCAGGGTCAGCTCGGCCAGCCGCGAGGCGGCGGCTACCAGCGGCTTGCCGCTGGGCCGGGCGCGCTCGATGCGGTCGGCCTGCTCGGCCGACTCGTCCCAGCGTCCGAGCGAGAAGAGCGACTCGGCCAGGTTCCCCCGGACCCAGGCCTCGCTGTCCACCAGCCCGTATTTCCGGGTGTAGGTGACGCCGGCGGTGGCGGTTTCGACCGCTTCGCCGGACCTGCCCAGGGCCTCCAGATGCGAGGGGATGTTGACGTGGCAGCGGCTCACCAGCTTGGTCAGGCCCAGCTCGGCGGCCCGCTCACTGACGGCGTACAGCTCGGCGAGGCCGCCCTCGATGTCGCCGGCGTCGACCGTCAGTCCCGCGAGGGTGAGCCGGGCGGAGAGCTCGGTCTCCTCGACGCCGACCATTCGCGCGTACTCCACGGCCTGTTCGGCTGCAGCGATGGTGTCCGGTCCCGGCTCGTGCAGCATGCCCCAGGACGCGACGTGCACCAGGACCTCCGCGTGGACGGCGGACGGCGGCAGGCCGCGTACCAGGTCCTGCGCGGTGCTGAGCTCCGCCCAGCCGTCGCCGCGCGCCAGGCTCGACATCAGCTTCGAGCGCTGGAGCCAGAACCAGGCCGCGCGCAGGGAGTCGCCGCTGCTCGCGTCCTGCAGCAGCCGCACCGCCTTCTTGGCGATCTTCAGCGCGCGCTCGCGCTCCCCGCCGAACCGTCCTGCGATCGTCGCCTCGGCCATCAGGTCGAGATAGCTCAGCGGGGTGCTCTCGGGGTCGCAGCCGGGCCCGCAGGCCGGGTAGACCTCGGCGTAGTCGATGGGGCGCAGTACGGCACGGACCTCGTCGGGGGCGTCGTCCCACAGCTCCATCGCCCGCTCAAGGAGCCGCAGTTGCTCGGAGTAGGCGTGCCGGCGGCGGGCCTCGACGGAGGCGCGGAGCACGGCGGGCAGCGCTTTGGCGGCGTCGTGGGCGGCGTACCAGTAGCTGGCGAGGCGGGTGGAGCGTTCGTCGGAGCGTACGAGTGAGGGGTCGGCCTCCAGCGCCTCGGCGTAGCGCCGGTTGAGGCGGGAGCGCTCGCCGGGCAGCAGGTCGTCGCTGACGGCCTCGCGCACCAGTGAGTGCCGGAAGCGGTAGCCGTCGCCGTCCGGGGTCGCGAGCAGCAGCTTGGCGCCGACGGCGGCCCGCAGCGCCTCGATGAGGTCGTCCTCCGCGAGGCGGGCGACGGCGAGCAGCAGCGGGTACTCGACGGTGGAGCCGCCCTCGGCGACGATCCTGGCGGCCTTCTGGGCGTCTTCGGGCAGCGCTTCGACCCGTACGAGCAGCAGGTCGCGCAGGGATTCGGTCAGCCCTGTGCGGCAGCCCCGGCCTGCCGCGGTGGCCAGTTCCTCGACGAAGAACGCGTTGCCGTCGGAGCGGGCGAAGACCTCGTCGACCAGGTCTGGTGCCGGTTCGGTGGCGAGGATGCCGGTCAGCTGGCGGTGCACCTCGGCGCGGTTGAAGCGGGCGAGCTCCAGACGGCGCACGGTGCGCAGCCGGTCCAGTTCGGCGAGGAGCGGGCGCAGGGGGTGACGGCGGTGGATGTCGTCCGCGCGGTAGGTCCCGATCAGGACAAGGCGGCCGCGGCGCAGCGTGCGGAAGATGTATTCGAGGAGGTGGCGGGTCGAGGCGTCGGCCCAGTGCAGGTCTTCGAGGACCAGGACGACGGGGCGGTCGGTGGCTATCCGCTCCAACAGGCGGACGGTCAGCTCGAAGAGGCGGGTCATGCCGTCCTCGGTGTGCTGACCGCGGGTGGTCTCCCCCAGCTCGGGCAGCAGCCTGGCCAGCTCGCCCTCCTGGCCCGCGGCGGCGGCGGCTACTTCGTCGGGGAGGCGGCGGCGCAGGGCGCGCAGCGCGCTGGAGAACGGGGCGAACGGCAGCCCCTCCGCGCCGATTTCGACGCAGCCGCCCTCCGCGACGACCACGCCGTTGCGGCAGGCCGCCGAGAGGAACTCCTCGATGAGGCGGGTCTTGCCGACCCCCGCCTCACCGCCCACGAGCAGGGTCTGCGGCTCGCCCGCGGTGGCGCGGGCGAGCGCGTCGGTGAGTTGGGCCAGTTCGTCGGCGCGGCCGACGAACACCGGGCTGACGGACTTGGTATCCACATCGCTGAGCATCGCACAGGCGTCCGACAGTGCGGCCGGTACGGCGCCCAGGACCGGCACGACGGTCAGCGGGACCGCTGTCATCGCGTGGCCGTCACGCGGCGCGGTCGAAGAGGCTCCGCAGCGAATACACCGGCCCCTCGGGGGCGTTCTTCGCCGATCTGCGGCCGGCCCGGCGAGCGGCGCGCCGGGCGTCGACGGCCTGCCGTGCGAGGCGGGCCCGGTCGGCCTGCCGGATGAGCTCGGCCTGGTTGATCTTCTGGATCTCGTACTCGAACATCGTGTGCTCCCCGGTGAGGTGTCGGTATCGCTCTCTGCGATGCCCCAACTCTCGTTTCCCAGGGGGGTACGGCACATCGGGAGAGTGCCGCATCTTGGCAGCACGAAGGGCCTTAGGCGGCGTACGTGGGGTGCGTACGTCGCCTAAGGCCCCGGAGCTTGCAGCCTTACGAACCTGCTCCGGCACCTGCTCCGGCACCCGGGGCGGCCGGGGGCGGCGTAGGCATGGAGGCGAACAGGTCGAAGTACATGCCCAGCGACATGATGATCCCCACGACGCCGAGGGCGACGCCGGCCCAGGCGACGGAGCGGACCCAGCCGGCCTGCTTGCTGGTGCCGGGGGTGCCGAAGGCCGGGCGGATCAGGACCACGATGCCGACGACGAGCGCGAGCAGCGCGAAGCCGCCGTTGACGAGGGCGGTGGTGTGCCAGGCGTTGCCGTAGACCGAGGCGATCTGGTCGGCGGGGCTGCTGGTCTGGGTGGTGGTGAGCTGGCCCATGAGGGTCTCGCGCTCGGCGGCGATGCGGCTGGTCCAGGTCCCGGTGAGGGCGGAGAGGCCGAGCACGGCCGAGACGACGGCGGCGGCGCCGGCCGCGACACCGGAGGAGACGCGCGGAGCCACTTCCTCGTCGTCGTCCGCGATGACGTCGTCATCGTCGGAGTCATCGGCGGAGTCATCGGCGGTGACGACGCTGCCGTCCTTCTCCCCGGCCTTCTCGGCCTTCGCGTTTTCCTCGGCCTCTTCGGCAGCTGCTTCGTCGGCGGCGACTACGTCGGCCGGGTCGAGCTCGTCTGTGGGGGAGGCTGCTTCATCGGTCTTGGACTTGGCGGTGGCTGTCATACACCGCACGCTAGGCGCCGATTCTGAGAGCTGTCTTAACGCTGCTCGCGTCGCTCCGCTCGCTCCCGCCACTGCGGGGCGAGGACCGACCAGACCTCCGTGTCGTGGCGTACGCCACGGTACGCGTAGCTCTCGCGCAGTACGCCGTCACGCGTCATCCCCAGCCGCTTCGCCACGTTGACGCTGGCGGTGTTCGCGGAGGACACCAGCCACTCGACGCGGTGCATTCCGCGCTCCTGCACCGCCCAGTCGATCAGCACCTGTGCGGCGCGCGTGACCAGGCCGCGCCCCGCGGCATCCGGCTCCAGCCAGCAGCCCGCCTCGCAGTTCCCGCCCGCCGCGTCGAAGGTCCGGAAGAGGACGCCCCCGACGAGCTTTCCGTCGAGCCGGATGCCGTGCAGGCGGCCGGCGTCGGCGGCCTGCTTGTCGGCGTACGACTGGAGGTACGCCCGCGCCGATCCGAGGTCCGTGGCGGCGTCGGGGAGCCCGATGTACCGGCCGATGAACTCACGGCCCCGGTCCATGTGGGCGAGGAACTCCTCGGCCTGCCAGGGCTCCAGGGGTCCCAGCTCCGCGCCCTCGCCCAGGGATGTCGCGAACATGATCGTCTCCTCCACTACTCGGTGCCCACCGCACGCACACCGCTAGGGGGTGTCCCCTAGTGCACGAGCTGGTCCTTCCGGTCCGCCTCGCTCGCGCGGGGCGCGGGAATCGTCGCACGGCGGCAGTCGGGCGGCTCAATGCTTATCCGCGGCAGGATCCGGTCGAGCCACTTGGGCAGCCACCAGTTCGCCCCGCCCAGCATGTGCATCAGAGCGGGTACCAGGAGCGTGCGCAGCACGAAGGCGTCAAGGGCGACGGCCGCCGCGAGTGCGATGCCGAACATCGCGATGACCCGGTCGCCGCTCAGCACGAAGGCGAGGAAAACCGCGATCATGATGAAGGCGGCGGAGTTGATCACGCGGCCGGTCTCGGCCAGGCCGACGCGCACGGACCGCCGGTTGTCGCCGGTCTCCAGCCACTCCTCGTACATCCGGCTGACCAGGAAGACCTGGTAGTCCATCGAAAGACCGAAGAGCACCGAGACCATGATCACAGGCAGGAAGGGCTCGATCGGGCCCGCGCTGCCGAGCCCCAGCAGCTCGCTCCCCCACCCCCACTGGAAGACCGCCACGACGATCCCAAAGGAGGAGGCCACGGCGAGCACATTCATCAGGGCGGCCTTGAGCGGGATGCCGATGCTGCGGAAGGCGACCAGGAGCAGGGCGCAGCCGAGCGCGATGACGACGCCGACGAAGAGCGGGAGCTTGCCGATGATGATCTCGGCGAAGTCGTCGTAGCTCGCCGTCACCCCGCCGACGTGCACCTGGAGCGAAGTGCCCTGCTCGGCCTGTGGCAGAACGTCGTCGCGGAGCCGGTCGACGAGTTCGCTGGTGTGCTGGGACTGCGGCGACGAGTCGGGTACGACGGTCAGCAGGGCCGTGTCGCCAGTGCTGTTGTACGTGACGGGGCTCGCGGAGGCGACACCTTCGGTACTGCGCAGGGTGGCCCGGAGGGTGTCCATGGCGGCCCTGTCGGTGGCGCCGTCCACCTCGGCGACGAGGGTCAGTGGGCCGTTGCCGCCGGGGCCGAAGCCGTCGGCGAGCAGGTCGTACGCGTTGCGGGTGGTCGAGGACGCCGGGTTGTTGCCCTGGTCGGAGGTGCCGAGGTGCAGCGAGAGGGTGGGCAGTGCGAGGACCAGCATCACGACGGTGGCGACCGCGCCGAGCAGCTTGGGGTGGCGCTCGACGAACCCGGACCAGCGGGCGGCGAACCCGGTGGGCGGTTCGGGCTGCGGGCCGTGCTCGGCGAGCTGCCTGCGTTCGCGGCGGCTGAGGGCCTTCATCCCGATCAGGGAGAGCAGGGCGGGCAGCAGGGTGACGGCCGCGGCGACGGTGAGGACCACGGTGAGTGAGGCGGCTATCGCGACGCCGTTGAGGAAGCTCAGGCGCAGGATCAGCATGCCGAGCAGAGCGATGCAGACGGTGGCGCCGGCGAAGACGACGGCGCGTCCGGTGGTGGCGACGGCGTTCTCGGCGGCCTCGGCGACGGTCAGGCCGCGGCGCAGTCCTCTGCGGTGCCTGGTGACGATGAACAGGGCGTAGTCGATGCCGACGCCGAGGCCGACGAGCATGCCGAGCATCGGCGCGAAGTCGGCGACCGTCATGACGTGGCCGAGCAGCACGATGCCCGCGTACGCCGTTCCGACGCTGACCAGGGCGGTGGCGATGGGCAGCAGGCTGGCGGCGAACGAGCCGAAGGCGAGGAAGAGCACGACGGCCGCTATGACGATGCCGACGACCTCGCTGAGGTGCGCGCTGCCTGCCTCGGTGAGGGCGACGGCGCTGCCACCGAGCTCGACCTGGAGCTTGTCGTCCGCCGCGTCCTTCGCGGTGTCCACGAGTGCCTGGGCCTGGGCCTTCGGTATCTCGTCGGCCTGCGCGTCGAAGGTGACGGTGGCGTAGGCGGTGTGCCCGTCGGCGCTGACCTGCCCCGCACCCCCGGGCTCGTACGGGCTGGAGACGCTCGCGATGCCGGGGAGGCCCGCGATGCTGTCCAGGGCGTCCGTCATGCGCTGCTCGACGCCTGCGGCGCGGACGGTGATGTTGCTGTCGGTGTGCCATACGACGGTGTTGCTGTCTCCGCCGCTGCCGGGGAAGCCGGCGTCGAGGAGGGCGCTGGCCCGGCCCGATTCGGTGCCGGGGACTTCGTAGTCGTTGGAGTACGCGGAGCCCGCGAGGGCCGCGGCCGTGGAGACTCCGCCGAGGGCGAGCAACCAGAGCAGAACTGCGACGAGACGGTGCCTGATGCACCACCGGGCGATAGCTGCCAACGGACTTGCTCCCTGGGTGGTTCGTGGATCTTTACCGGGAACAGCCCGCAAAGAACGCTTGACCTACACCCCGCCACTCTGGCAGCCAAACGTGATCGTTTGCCCCTTTCGTGCGCTTACTCACAGAGGCACTCGCTGAGGCACTCGCAGGGGCGTGCGCAGGGCGTGCGCCTACTCGCCGGGGCGCACGGGAGCCAGGTCACGCTCCCTGGCTCCCCTCGCACCACCTCGCACCGCCTCGCGCCGTGCTCCCCCGCAGGACATCGGCGGACGGGCGGCTTCAGCCGGATACGCTCGCGCGCCCGTTCTCGATGTGCCCCATCAGGCGCCTGCGGAAGCCGCCGTCACCTGCGGCGGTGAGCTCCAGGTCGTACCAGCCGTGCGCGTCGTCGGCGTCGTGCACGACGGTGCGGCTGCGGCCCGGCTTCACCACGATCCGGCGCGGCCGGTCGTGACGGCCGTCCTCGTCGTCGTACGCGAGGGTGCGCAGCTCGAAGGTGAGCGCGGTCCGGCCCCGGTTGACGAGGGTGAGGTGCAGCTCACGGTCGCGTACCCCGATGTACGAGGAGACCTCGGCGCGGCCCGCCTTCGAACCGGCGAACTCTCGGCGGAAGCCGTTCGGCCCGGTGATCGTGAAGCGGTAGGCGTCCCGGGTAAGGGGCACCCGCCATTGCGCCTCGCTCCTTACATCCCGGTGCTGAGGAACGGCGAACTCTCCGGCGTACGGGTAGAGCGCAAAGTGCGCGCTCTCGCGCCCCCGGTTACTGAGGGCGACCTTGAATACGCCGTCGTGCACCCTGCCGTCCGCGTCCGGCTGGTACGGCAGCGGGCGCGCGGGCCGCGTCCCCTCCTCCTGCACGGGCATGTGCTGCTCCAGCGGCGGCGCAGGACGCCAGCGCCCGGTGAACGGCGGGATCGCGCCCGGCTGCTCCACATCGGGCAGCGAACGCCCGCGCCTGAAGTCGAAGGCCGAGGTCAGGTCGCCTGTGACCGCGCGCCGCCAGGGCGTGATGTTGGGCTCGCGCACCCCCGTCCACTGCTCCAGGAAGCGGATCACCGAGGTGTGGTCGAAGACCTCCGAGCAGACATAGCCGCCGACCGTCCATGGCGAGACGACCAGCATCGGGACCCGGATGCCGAGCCCGGTCGGCTTCCCCTGCCACCGCTCGTCGGTGTTGTCGGCGGGCGGGACGGGCGGCGGTACGTGATCGAAGAACCCGTCGTTCTCGTCGTAGTTGATGAGCACGACGGTGTGCCGCCACACATCGGGGTGCGAACCGAGAGCGTCGAGCACCTGGTAGACCAGCGAGGCGCTGGCGACCGGCGACGAGGCGCCGGGGTGCTCGGAGTCGATCGCCGACGGCACCAGGTAGGACACCTCGGGCAGCCGGTCCGCCGCCACGTCGGCCCGAAAGGCGTCCGCGAGACCGCCGGTCTCGACGCGCCGCAGCCCGCGCTCGAACAGGGAACGCTCCTTCTTCGTCAGGGTGGCGACGCCCTCCTCCAGCGCCGCGAGCAGCCGTTCGCGCTCCGCGGCGTCGGCGGTCTCGCGGACCTTGGCGTAGAAGGCCTCCAGGTACGTGAAGTCGCCGGCCTTCACGAGCGCCTTGCGGGCGATCTTCTTGAAGGTCGTGAAGAACTCGATGTTGTTGTCGGTGAAGTTCTCCCACTCCGCGTACGTCTGCCAGCTGTGGCCGGCCTTCTCCAGCCGCTCCGCGTACGTCGGCCACGCGTAGCCGGGGTGGGTGCCCTCGGAGTACGCGGCGTTGGTGACGGCCCGGCTGCCGTCGGCCTCGAAGCCGGTCCAGCCGCTCCACAGGTGGTTGCGGTTCGGGCTCGTCGACGTATGGATCGAGGAGTGGTAGGCGTCGCAGATGGTGAAGGTGTCCGCGAGCTCGTAGTGCAGCGGCAGGTCCCGGCGGTCGTAGTGGGCCATGGTGGCGGCGGTCTTGGCGGACACCCAGCCGTCCATCCAGCCCTCGTTCCAGGCCTTGGCTCCACCGCCCCACGAGTGGTCCAGGTCGCCGATGTACTGGAGGTCCTTCTGCTGCGCCTCGGCCGCGTCCCGCACCGGGAAGGGCAGCACCGTGCGCAGGGGCCCCGGCTGTTCGAAGACCGGCTTCCCCGAGGGCAGTTCGACGGCGTTGCGGTCGCCGAATCCGCGCACGCCGCGCAGGGTCCCGAAGTAGTGGTCGAAGGACCGGTTCTCCTGCATCAGGACGACTACGTGCTTGACGGTCCGCAGCCCGCCGGACGACGGCTGCGCCGCGATCGCGGCCTGCAGCGACGGCGGAAGCAGCGACCCGGCGGCCGCAGCCCCGAGTGCGCCCCCGCCGATCGCGAACAGTCGCCGCCGTGAAAGGTCAGTGTCCAAGTGGTCCTCCCGAGTCCCGTGTTACCCATTTCTCATTACCTGTTACGGCCGGGACGGTAGTCACCTTCGGTGACGGAGGGAAGACGCGTGCACGGCGCACCGATGAACGTCCAAGAGTTGGCGCGAAGAGTCCAGGCGCCCGCTCGCCGGACACTCCCCGGGCGCCCGCTCACCGGACAGCCCCTAGCGGAGCACCGTGAGGGCCGAGTCCCTGAGCGGTACGAGACTGCGCAGCGCCGGCGAGGGCTCGATCCCCAGCTCGCGCTGGAGGGTGCGGCGGCACCGTACGTACTGGCGGGCCGCCTCCCAGCAGTTGTCCGCCGCCAGGTGGGCCAGGATGACCGCGCGGTGGGAGCTCTCCCGCAGCGGCTCCGCCCGCACGGCGGCCAGACCGGCGTCCACCGCGGCGCCGTGCCTTCCCGCCGCGGCCAGCCGCTCCGACATGGCCTCCAGGGCGTGCAGCCGCAGCTGGTGGAACTGCTCGCGCTCGACCAGCACCCACTCGTCGTACCAGTGCGGCAGCAGATCCGCCGACAGCTCGTCGAGGGTCTCGGCCGTCAGGCAGTCCTCGCAGTCCGCCCGGTCCAGGAGCCGGTGCGCCCGCCGGGTCGCTTCCCGCACGTCCACCGCCACCCCCTGGGCGAGCGCCAGCTGCTCGGCGGAGGCGACGACCAGCTCCCCGCACGACCGGTGCACGCGCCACAGACAGGACCGCAGGTTCGCGCCGGCCCGGTCGGGGCGGGCGCCGGGCCACAGTGCGTCGGCGACGTACGCCCGGGACAGCGGGCCGTTCTGGAGGGCCAGCAGGGCGATCAGCCGCTGCGCGCCCCTGACGACGGAGGCGCTGCCCCCGCCGACCGTCAGCCGGAAGCCACTCAGCAGGCCGAGGGCGAACTCGGCCGGCATCCCCGTCTCCATCGCCCTCCCCCGTCCCTCGGGCGTTCTGAGGTGGCCGGTCGGCGTGCGCTGCCGACCTCCATCCTACGAGCGGGACCGTCACCCGGCCGTCACGAATCCGGCCTCTCGGACGTCCCCGGGGCCCGTCCCCCTCCCCCGTCACACCGGTCCCCCCGGTGGTCGGGCGGAGCCTGCGCTTCCGGGGGTCCGGCCGCCGTCAGCAGTTCCAGCAGCCAGTCCCGTACGGCGGCGCAGACCGCGTCCACGGACGTCTCGGCGGCAACCGGAGAGCGCCGGCCGTCCACGACCCGAATGACACGGACCCGCAGTCCCGCCGCGGGTCCGTCCCATTCGATCCAGGCGCTCAGGACGACCGTGCCCCCATGCCGTTCGCGCGGGCGTTCCATGGCCCGAGTCTCCCCCCTGAGCATCTACGCAACGTCACCGCGCCGGGGCGCGACAGCCCTGCCCCTCGCCCTCACCCGTAGGCACCCTCGCCCGTGGGCACGGGGTCCGGTGGTCTCAGCCCGCGGGCCGAGCCGGGCTTCCGGCGTCGGTGGCGCCGGACGTGCTCCTGGAGCCCGCGGCGGCCCGGCCCGTGCTCGCACTCGCGCTCGCACTGCCGTTCCCGCCCTGCCGCTCCTCCTGGCCCGGCCTCGGCACCTGCCCCGCCTCGGCGAGCTGCACCAGATCGGACAGCCAGCCCGGCGGGGCACCCGCGTCGACGGCCGGCAGGGACGGCCCGGGCGGGAAGGTGGCCTGTGCTCCCAGTGGCGCGGCGGACTGTCCGGCCGGGAAGACCTGGCCGTCGGCCGCCGCCGCGCCGCCGCCCGCCCCGGCGGCGGCCGACGCGGGCGAGCCCGCGTCGTGCACGCCCGTACCGCCCGCGTCGCCGGTGCCGCGGGTGGCGGAGGCGGAGTACTCCGCGTCGTGGACCGGGGCCTGGCCCGCATCGTCCGCGACCGTGATGGTGACCTTCATGGGCCGACTCCCTCGCTGGCTAGTTGAGGACCGCGTACCGGCCTTCGAAGTTCATCTGCGTGCTGCCGACGTTGCGCACCGTCAGCCAGTACGTCACCGACGACGCCGAGGCCCTCTCCACCTCGGTCTCCCACTCGATCTGCGGGCTGCCCACCTGGGGTGTCGTCGGCATGAAGTACCAGACGACGTGCCAGTCCTGCGGCCAGCCGAAGGTGAACCAGCGCCCGGCCTGCCCGGGGTTGAGTGTTCCGGTGAACTGTGTGCCCACTCGCATGGTCGTCTCCTTTTCCTCTCACCATCCGAGGACCGCGAACCGGGCCTCGAAGGCGACCGAGTCGCCCACGAGGTTGGTCACGTCGATCCAGTACGTCGCGTACGTGTCGTTGGCCCGCTCCACCCGGACCCGCCAGCGGATCTGCGGGGCGCCCGTGCGCGGGCTCGTCGGCACGACGGTCCACAACACGTGCCAGTGAGCGGGCCAGTTGAAGGTGAACCAGCGGCCGGTCCGGTTGCCCGCCAGGGTCCCGCGGAACTGCACGCCGACCCAGTTCGACGTCTGGAGCGCGACCGGGATCAGCTGGCGCAGATTGGGCCGGTTCCCGATGCGCTGGGTGGCCGGGCGACCCGGCGCGTCCTGCTGCACCGAGCCGGTCGCGCGCAGCAACTGCCTGCTGCGCGAGGGGGACAGCGGGATGCGGCCGTGGGCGCGCAGCACGCCCTGCACGCACGCCACCGCGCCGACGACGATCGGCGACGCGCTCGACGTACCGCTGAACTGGTCCGTGTACCAGAGGTCCGCGTTGGTGCCGGCCTGGAGGTCTCCGTAGCCGGTGGTGGTGACTTCACGGCCCCACCCCTGGGCGTCCACGCAGGCCCCGTAGTTGGAGAAGTCCAGCCGCGAACGGTCCGGGCCGTGGTTGCGCCCGTGGGTCCCGGGCGGCGGCGCGCCGGCGCCCACGATCACGGCCCCGGCGTCGAGTTGGTTGCGCCGGAACGGATTGCGCCACCAGGTGGGGAACCCGGCGCGCGGGGTGTCGTAGACGCTCTGGTCCAGGTCCTCGGCTCCGTTGCCCGCGGCCTCCACGACGGTTACACCCTTGTTCACGGCGTACCGGATCGCCAGGTAGTCGTCCGGCCACCACTCGACCGCGATGAAGCCCTGCTGGCCGATGCCGGTCGAGTTCGGTCCTGCCCGGTGGATCTCCAGGAGGAGGATGTCGCCGGGGCCGAGCCGGTCGGCCGCGTTGCGGATGGCCGTGGCAGTGGCGATCGAGAAGGCGGACGCGCTGGTCACGGTGTCCGGCGCGATGCCGGTGATGCCGTAGGTGTTGACGTCGCCGCCGATCTCCCCGAGGACGGCCGTGCCGTGGTTGGTGTCCGTGCTGCCGGTGCCGGAGATGATGCCGCCCTGGTTGAGCCGCAGGTCCTCGTGGGTGAAGCGCCAGCCCCATTCGCAGTCGACCACCCGGACGTTGGCGCCCCGCCCGCCCGGCTGCGTCCACGCGTACCGGGCGTCGATACCGCCCGGCGCGGCGTCGAGGTAACCCTGGCGGGCGGTGAAGTCAGGGGTGGCGGGCGGCGCGTCGGCGCCCGACGGCAGCATGGTGTTGAGCAGCCGCGCCTCGGGCTCGTCGGCCTTCTTGGTCGCGGCCGGCGGAGTCGCCAGGGCGACGGGCGGCTTGACGTAGGCGCCTTCCACCGCGTCCGAGGCACGGAGCCGTTCGGCCAGTTCCTCCAGCCGCTCGGCGGGGGCCTCGACCTGGTAGAAGAGCCCCATACGGTCGAGGATCTCCTGAGCCTCGTCGTCGGCGGGCGCGCCCTCGGCGGTGTACGGGGCCTGCGCGCGCAGCCGCTCGGCGTCCCCGCCGAACAAGGGGCTGATGACGACGTCCTGTTCGGCCGCCACGGCGTCGAGGGCGCCCGCCTCGATCCCGGCCGCCGCGGTCGCTCCGGTCCGGGTGATGTGCACCTGCGCGTCGGCGCGGGCCACGAGCACCAACTCGGCGCGTCCGAAGAGTGGTTCGAGCATCCGGTCGGGCTCCCCCCGACGTTTCCCGTACCTGATCGTTGAGGCACAGCTGACTCCTTCACCGTGTTACGGAAGGTCCGCCGGTGGTTTTACGTAGGCGGCCTCGACTTCCGGCAGGGCGCGCAGGGCCGCGGCGACGGCCTCGGCGTCCACGTCCGCGGGTACGGCGACCCGGTGCCATCCCCTGAGGGCGGGGTCCCCCACGCCCGGGTGCAGCGGCTCCACGCCCGCGCCGAAGCGCCCCTTGAGCAGGGCGCGGACGGTGCGCACGTCCCCGGCCGCAGGGCCGCCGCCCGCGGTTGCCCGCTGCGGCACCGTACGGAGCTGAACGACCACCTCGGCCTCGGTCACGTGGCTGCCCCCGAACACCCCGGTGCGGACGCCCGATCGGCACCCTCGCCAGTCACCGGGCTGCCGACCCTAGGGCAGCGCCGTCACCGGGCCGTCGCCCCGGCGTCACCGGAAGCGGAACGCGGGGATCGGGCTACGGGACCGGGCTGCGGGGCCTTCCGTACGCGGCGGGAAACGAGTGAGGGCGGCACCCCGGCCGCAGCCGCAGTACCGCCCTCACGCGCGGGGAGCCGTCGGCTCAGCCCGCACCGCCCGGCTTCGCCGAGCCGTGCTCGATCATTCTTTCGGGGCAAGCCGCTCAAGAATCAGCTCACGCACGCGTGCCGCGTCCGCCTGGCCCCGAGTGGTCTTCATGACCGCGCCGACGAGCGCGCCCGCCGCCGCGACCTTGCCACTGCGGATCTTGTCCGCGATTCCGGCGTTGGCCGCGATGGCCTCGTCGACGGCCGCGGTGAGCGCACCCTCGTCCGAGACGACCTTCAGGCCGCGCTTCTCGACGACCTCGTCCGGGCCGCCCTCGCCCGCGAGGACACCCTCGAAGACCTGGCGGGCCAGCTTGTCGTTGAGCGAGCCGTCCTTGACCAGGGCGCTGACGCGCGCGACCTGGGCCGGCGTGACGGGCAGCGACGCGAGGTCGCGGCCCGACTCGTTGGCGTTACGCGCCAGCTCGCCCATCCACCACTTGCGGGCCGAAGCCGCGTCCGCACCCTCGGCGATCGTCGCGACGATCGGGTCGATGGCACCGGCGTTGAGCATCGACTGCATGTCGTGCTCGGACACGGACCAGTCCTCGCGCAGCCGCTTGCGGCGAAGGCGCGGCAGCTCGGGAAGGCCCTGACGGAGCTCCTCGACCCAGTCACGGGCCGGGGCTACGGGGACCAGGTCGGGCTCCGGGAAGTACCGGTAGTCCTCGGCGTTGTCCTTGATGCGGCCGGCCGTGGTGGAGCCGTCCTCCTCGTGGAAGTGCCGGGTCTCCTGGACGATCGTGCCGCCCGCGTTGAGAACGGCGGCGTGCCGCATGACCTCGTAACGCGCCGCCCGCTCCACACTGCGCAGCGAGTTGACGTTCTTCGTCTCCGAGCGCGTGCCGAACACCTCGCGGCCGTACGGACGCAGCGACAGGTTCACGTCGCAGCGCATCTGGCCCTGCTCCATGCGGGCCTCGGAGACGTCGAGCGCCTTGATGAGCTCGCGCAGTTCGGCGACGTACGCCTTGGCGACCTCGGGAGCTCGCGCCCCCGCGCCCTCGATCGGCTTGGTGACGATCTCGATGAGCGGGATACCGGCCCGGTTGTAGTCGAGCAGGGAGTGGGACGCGCCGTGGATACGGCCGGTGGCGCCGCCGACGTGCAGCGACTTGCCGGTGTCCTCCTCCATGTGGGCGCGCTCGATCTGCACCCGGAAGATCTCGCCGTCCTCCAGCTGGACGTCCAGATAGCCGTTGAAGGCGATCGGCTCGTCGTACTGGGAGGTCTGGAAGTTCTTCGGCATGTCCGGATAGAAGTAGTTCTTCCGGGCGAAGCGGCACCATTCGGCGATCTCGCAGTTCAGCGCGAGGCCGATCTTGATGGCCGACTCGATGCCGATCTCGTTGACGACCGGCAGCGCGCCGGGCAGACCGAGACAGGTGGGGCAGGTCTGCGAGTTGGCGGGGGCGCCCAGCTCCGTGGAGCAGCCGCAGAACATCTTCGTCTTTGTGCCGAGCTCGACATGGACCTCCAGGCCCATGACGGGGTCGTAGGTCGCGAGGGCGTCCTCGTACGACACCAGTTCAGTGACGGTCACGGTGAAACTTTCCCTCTCAGCCCAGCAGGACGTCGTCGTCGCCGAGCTTCTTCAGCTCGCGATAGAGCAGAGCGATGCCGGTGGCGATGGCGGCGGCGGAGACGACGGCGTCGACGAGCCTGAGCAAGTCGTCGTCCTTGCGGGCCATCCTGGCCTGCTTGACGACACTGATGGCACCGAAAGCGGTGGTGCCGATCGACAGATACGAACCGGCCTTGGACTTCCTGAATCCCTTGGCCTTGGCGGTCATTGCGCTCACAGCGACGGTGCCTCCTCAAGCAGCGGGTGCCCCCACTTTTCCACGAAGGCAGCCTCGACGGCGGCTCCGACCTTGTAAAGCCGGTCGTCCTTCATGGCGGGGGCGATGATCTGCAGTCCGACAGGCAGCCCGTCCTCGGGCGCCAGGCCGCAGGGCAGCGACATGGCGGCGTTGCCTGCCAGGTTGGTCGGGATGGTGCACAGGTCGGCGAGGTACATCGCCATCGGGTCGTCGGCGCGCTCACCGATCGGGAAGGCGGTGGTGGGCGTGGTCGGCGAAACGATCACGTCGACCCGCTCGAAGGCCTTCTCGAAGTCCTGCGTGATGAGCGTACGGACCTTCTGGGCGCTGCCGTAGTACGCGTCGTAGTAGCCGGAGCTCAGCGCGTACGTGCCCAGGATGATCCGGCGCTTGACCTCGTCGCCGAAGCCGGCCTCGCGGGTGAGCGCGGTGACGTCCTCGGCGGACCTCGTGCCGTCGTCGCCGACCCGCAGGCCGTAACGCATGGCGTCGAAGCGGGCCAGGTTCGACGAGGCCTCGGACGGCGCGATCAGGTAGTACGCCGACAGCGCCAGGTCGAAGGAAGGGCAGTCCAGCTCGACGATCTCCGCGCCCAGCTTCGCCAGCAGCTCCACCGACTCGTCGAAGCGCTGCAGCACACCGGCCTGGTAGCCGTCGCCGCGGAACTGCTTGACGACGCCGACGCGCATGCCCTGGACCGACCCGTTGCGGGCGGCCTCGACGACCGGCGGGACCGGGGCGTCGATGGAGGTCGAGTCGAGCGGGTCGTGCCCGGCGATGACCTCGTGCAGGAGCGCCGTGTCCAGGACCGTACGGGCGCAGGGCCCGCCCTGGTCCAGGGAGGACGAGAAGGCGACCATGCCGTAGCGGGAGACGCCGCCGTAGGTGGGCTTGACGCCGACGGTGCCGGTGACGGCCGCGGGCTGGCGGATGGAGCCGCCGGTGTCCGTGCCGATGGCCAGCGGCGCCTGGTACGACGCGAGGGCTGCGGACGAGCCGCCGCCGGAGCCGCCGGGGATCCTGGTGAGGTCCCAGGGGTTGCCGGTCGGGCCGTACGCGCTGTTCTCGGTGGAGGACCCCATGGCGAACTCGTCCATGTTGGTCTTGCCGAGGATGACGATGTCGGCGGCCTTGAGGCGCTTGGTGAGCGTCGCGTCGTAGGGCGGGATCCAGCCTTCGAGGATCTTCGATCCGACGGTGGTCGGGATGCCCTCGGTGGTGAAGATGTCCTTGAGCGCGAGCGGTACGCCGGCCAGCGGGCCGAGCTTCTCGCCCCTGGCGCGCTTCGCGTCGACGGCGCGGGCCTGCGCCCGCGCGCCGTCACGGTCGACGTACAGGAAGGCGTGCACCTTCTCGTCGACCGCTTCGATACGGGCCAGGTGTGCCTCGGTGACCTCGACTGCGGTGAGCTCGCCGGAAGCGATCTTCGCGGCGGTGTCGGCCGCGGTGAGCTTGATGATGTGCTGGTTTTCGTCGATGGCCGTCATGGTGATTAGTCCTCCCCCAGGATCTGCGGCACCTTGAAACGCTGCTGCTCCTGGGCCGGGGCGCCGGAGAGGGCCTGCTCCGGGGTGAGCGACGGACGGACCTCGTCCGCGCGCATGACATTCGTCAGCGGCAGCGGGTGGGAGGTCGGTGGAACGTCTTGGTCGGCGACCTCGGAGACGCGGGCGACCGCGCCGATGATGTCGTCGAGTTGAAGGGCGAAGTGATCGAGCTCTTCGCCCTTCAGTTCCAGACGCGCCAGCCGGGCGAGGTGGGCGACCTCCTCGCGCGTGATGCCAGGCATGCAGCGATCCTCAGGGGTGAGTGTGTGGGTTTTCGCCCAATCCTATGGGGCGCTGTCCAATGTCCACACACGGATGGGCCGCAGCACCCCGATCATGCCCGGCTCCGGCTCGAATCCGGAGACGACGACTGGCTGGCGGCCTGCTCCAGCGCCAGGGCCGCGACGCGGTCCAGGTCGTCCTGGCGGTGCCAGCCCCGGTCGCCGCGGGCGAGCAGCCAGGCTGTGGCCTCATCGGGCGGCATCGCGGCGGCCACCAGCCAGCCCTGCACTGCGTCGCAGCCCAGGTCGCGCAGGCGCTCCCAGGTCTCGTCGTCCTCGACGCCCTCGGCCACCACGAGCAGGCCGAGGGAGTGGGCGAGGTCGACCGTGCACCGGACGATCTCGGCGTCCTCGTTGTCGATGGCCAGCCGGGCCACGAAGGACCGGTCGATCTTCAGTTCGCTGACCGGCAGCCGCCGCAGGTGCACCAGTGACGAATAGCCGGTGCCGAAGTCGTCCAGCGACATCTTCACGCCGTGCCCCGTCAGCCCGGCGAGCGTGTCCGCCGCCCGCTGCGGGTCTTCGAGGAGCACATGCTCTGTGATCTCCAACTGGAGGGATCCGGGCGGGACTCCGTGCCGGGCGAGGCGCGCGGCCACCGAGCCGGCGAAGCCGGGGGTGTGCACGTCGCGCGGTGAGACATTGACCGCCACCGGGACCATCAGCCCCTGGGCCCGCCACCGGGCGACCTGCGCCAGAGCGGTGTCCAGGACGTACTCCGTGAGGTGCGGCATCAGGCCCGAGGACTCCGCGATGGCGATGAACTCGTCCGGGGAGACCCGCCCCCGCTCCGGGTGCACCCACCGGACCAGGGCTTCGAGGCCCACGACCTGCCCGTCGAACTGGACCTTGGGCTGGTAGTGCAGCTCGACCTCGTGCGCGTCCAGCGCGCGCCGCAGGTCGCCCAACAGGCCCAGCCTGTCCGGGGTGTTGCTGTCCCGCTTGGACTCGTAGACCTCGACGCCCGTACGGTCCCGCTTGGCCTGGTACATCGCCACGTCCGCGCGCCGCAGCAGCCCTTCCGCGTCGAGCGCGTGGTCGGGGAAGACGGCGACGCCCGCGCTGGCCTCCAGGACGAGGGTCAGGCCGTCGAGGTCGAGCGGCGAGGAGAACTCGGCTACCAGGTGCCGGGCTATGCGCTGGGCGCTGGTCGTGGAGTCGGCCGTCGGGAGCAGCACCGCGAACTCGTCGCCGCCGAGCCGCGCGGCCTCCGCACCGCGCGGCAGGGCCAGCCGGAGCCGGTCGGCTATCTGCAACAGCAGCCGGTCGCCCGCCAGATGGCCGAGCGTGTCATTGACCGACCTGAAACGGTCCAGGTCGATGAGGATGAGAGCGGATCTGGCGCCGATCCTCTCGGCCTCCTCCAGCGCCGGCCAGGCCCGCTCCAACAGCCATTGCCTGTTGGGCAGTCCGGTCAGCGGGTCCCGCAACTGCTCCTCCGCCCTCGCCCTGGCGATCCACAGGGTGGAGTCCAGCGCGATCAGCGGTACGGAGAAGAGCGGCAGCAGGACCGGGAGGGCCACCGCGACCACGCAGATCAGCGGGGCTATGCCGAGCAGTGCGACCGCGACGAGCACTTGGCGGACCAGGGCCGTTCGGGCGACGCTGGGCAGCCGGCCGCCGCGCGGAGCCAGGGTGTACCAGAGCAGCAGCCGGGTGGTCAGTAAGTAGGCGGTGGCGGCCAGCACGACTTCGGGGACGTCGTCGATGCCCCATTCCAGCGGGTTCCAGGGCTTCTCGATGGCCGGTACGTCGCCGAACGCGGCCAGGACGAGCGCCGCGGCGCCGATCCCCAGGACGTCCACCGCGCCATGCAGCAGCCCAAGACGCCAGCGGTTCCTGCGGGCCATTCCGACCAGCACCACAACAGCCAGGCTGACCAGCCCGGCCGGCACCCAGCCGTACAGCAGCAGGACGGCGAGCGTGAGGGCGGCGCCCGAGCCGGTGCCGCCCCACCAGCGGTCGCGGCCGAGGGCCACCAGGTGGCCGACGATGATTCCGGTGAGCAGGGCGAGCGACCAGCCGACCACGCCGTCGGGGAACACCGGGTCGCCGATCACCACCGCGCGGCAGACCCCGGCCACCAGGAGGAGGGCGGACAGCCCGACGACGACGGCGGGCAACGCCTTGGCGGCCCCCGCCCACCCGCGCAGCCGCGCGGCCGCCTCGACGCTCTCGGTCGGTTTCATTCCGTCCCTCTCACAGCTGGCGGTGCCCGTGCCACGCGATGGCCCCGTTGTCATGCCATCACGACTGGAATCACTTCCCCGAGCTCTTCACGAGCAGGAGACACCGCATTGCAGCCGTGCACGACAGGCGCACACCTCAACAGTAGGCCGCAGACGGCTCCGACGGGCAGCGGTCCACCGCTCTTGCCCGAATGCGACCCAGCCATCCGAATCCGTCTGCTATGCGCTGAACGGGTGGCCGGCGGCTGCGGCATCTTCCCGCCTCACCTGCCCTTTCCCCGCCCCGCACCGCCCCTACTCCTCGGTGGGCACAGCCGCTTCGCGAGCCGCCTCGGGGCCCTCCTCCAAAAGGACGGCGAAACCCTCTTCGTTCAGAACCGGGACCTTCAACTGCATGGCCTTGTCGTATTTCGATCCGGGGCTGTCACCCACCACCACAAAGGCGGTCTTCTTTGAAACAGATCCGGTCACCTTCGCGCCGAGGCTCTGCAGGGCCTCCTTGGCGCCGTCCCGTGTGTGGTGCTGCAGGGTCCCGGTCACCACGACGGTGAGGCCGTCCAGCGGACGCGGCCCCTGACCCTCGCCAGAGCCCTCCTCCTCCATCCGCACCCCGGCCGCCCGCCACTTGCGCAGGATCTCCCGGTGCCAGTCCTCGTCGAACCACTGCTTGAGCGAGGCGGCGATGGTCGGCCCGACCCCCTCCACCGCGGCCAGCTCCTCCTCGGTGGCCTGCTCGATCCGCTCCAGCGAACGGAACTCGCGGGCCAGCGCCTCGGCCGCCACAGGCCCCACGTGCCGGATGGAAAGACCGGTGATGATCCGGGCCAGCGGGCGCTCCTTGGCCGCCGCGATGTTCTCCAGCATCGCGAGGGCGTTCTTCTTGGCCACCCCCTCCTGGTTGGCGAAGAAGGTGACGATCTTCTCCTCGCCGGTCTTCGGATCCCGCTTGGGCAGACCCGAATCCTGGTCCAGGACATAGGACTTGATGGGCAGCAACTGCTCGATGCGCAGGTCGAAGAGGTCGCCCTCGTCACGCAGCGGCGGCTCGGCGGGCTCCAGCGGCCGGGTGAGTGCGGCTGCGGCGACATAGCCGAAATTCTCGATGTCCAGCGACTTGCGACCGGCCAGGTAGAAGAGCCGCTCGCGCAACTGCGCAGGGCAGGAACGGGCGTTGGGGCAGCGCAGATCGATGTCGGCCTCCTTCATGGGCCGCAGCGCCGTGCCGCACTCGGGGCACTCGGACGGCATCACGAACTCCCGCTCGCTGCCGTCCCGCAGGTCCGCGACGGGCCCGAGGATCTCCGGGATGACGTCGCCCGCCTTGCGCAGCACCACCGTGTCGCCGATGAGGACACCCTTGGCCTTCACGACGTCCTGGTTGTGCAGCGTCGCGAACTCCACCTCGGAGCCCGCCACCGTCACCGGCTCGACCTGCGCGTACGGCGTGACGCGCCCGGTGCGGCCGACCCCCACCCGGATATTGACCAGCTTGGTGTTGACCTCCTCCGGCGCGTACTTCCAGGCGATCGCCCAGCGCGGCGCCCGCGAGGTCGAGCCGAGCCGCCCCTGGAGCCGGATCTCGTCGAGCTTGACGACCACTCCGTCGATCTCGTGCTCGATCGAGTGCCGGTTCTCGCCGAAGTAGGTGATGAACTCCCTTACGCCGTCGAGTCCTTCGACGGCCTTGTTGTGCTTGGCGGTGGGCAGACCCCACGCGCGCAGCAGCTCGTACGCCTGCGAGAGCCGATCGATGTCGAAGCCCTCGCGGGCGCCGATGCCGTGCACCACCATGCGCAGCGGGCGGCTCGCGGTGACCTTGGGGTCCTTCTGCCGCAGGGAACCCGCCGCCGCGTTGCGCGGATTGGCGAAGGGCTTCTCCTCGGCCGCCACCAGCCGGGCGTTGAGCTCCTGGAACTTCTCCATCGGGAAGTAGACCTCGCCGCGGATCTCAACGAGGTCCGGGATCAGCTCGCCCTTCAGCCGCTCCGGGATGCCCGTGATCGTACGGACGTTGGGCGTGATGTCCTCGCCCGTGCGGCCGTCGCCGCGGGTCGCCGCGCGGGTCAGCCGCCCCTTCTCGTACGTCAGGTTGACCGCGAGGCCGTCCACCTTGGGCTCGCACAGGAAGTGGTGCGGCACGTCGCCCAGCTCATTGGCGACGCGCTCGCCCCAGGCGGCCAGCTCCTCGTCGTCGAACGCATTGTCCAGGGAGAGCATCCGCTCGCGGTGCTGGACGGCCGTGAACTCCGTCTCGTACGCCCCGGCGACCTTCTGGGTCGGCGAGTCGGGCGTGCGCAGCTCGGCGTACTGGTCCTCCAGGGCCCCCAGGGAACGCAGCTGCTTGTCGAACTCCGCGTCGCTGACGACCGGCTGGTCCTTCACGTAATACCGGAAGCGGTGCTCCTCGATCTGCTCAGCGAGCCGCGCGTGCCGCTCCCGTGCCTCTGCGGGTACCGCTGCGTGCTGTTCGCCAGCCACCGTCTGTCCTCCCGTTGTGGAAACTCAACCCGTCACTCAGGGTTGTCTGCGAGCGATCTCGCCGCCCGGACGCACTGCGCGAGCGCCGCGCGCGCGTACGCGGGAGAAGCCCCCGCGAGCCCGCACGACGGGGTGATCACCACGGACTCGGCGAGAGTCCCCGGAGTCAGCCCCAGCCTGCGCCACAGCGTCCTGACACCCATGACGATATCTGCGGGGTCTGACAATCCCGCCGACGCGGCCTCGGTGGACGCCACGACTCCCGCGAAGAGCTGAGTGCCGCCCTCCACTGCTTCGCCGATTGTTTCCTCGTCACGCTCGGTGAGCAGCGAGAAATCGAACGAGATGCCTGCCGCCCCGGCCCGCCGCAGCAGGGCGAACGGCACGTCCGGCGCACAGGAATGGACGATCACCGGGCCGCCCGCGTCGTGGTTGACGGCCATCACGTCCCGCAGCGTGCCCTCGACGACCTGGCGGTCGACCGAGCGGTGCGTCCGGTACCCGCTGGCGGTCCTGACCTCGCCGCGCAGTACGTACGTCAGTGACGGCTCGTCGAGCTGGAGCACCACGTCGGCGCCCGGCACCCGTCGACGTACATCCGCGAGGTGGGCGCGCAGACCCTCCGCGAGCGAGCCCGCGAGGTCCCGCACCGCGCCGGGGTCACCCAGGACGGCCTGACCGTTCCTGAGTTCCAGCGAGGCGGCCAGCGTCCAGGGCCCGACGGCCTGCACCTTGAGCGGTCCCGTGTAGCCCTGGGTGAACTCCTCCAGCGCGTCGAGGTCCTCCCCCAGCCAGGACCGGGCCCGCCGGGTGTCGCGCCCCGGCCGGTCGCTGATCCGCCAGCCGCTCGGCTCCACGTGCCCGTACATCTCGACGAGCATGCCGATGGACCGGCCGATCATGTCGGCGCCGGGCCCGCGCGCGGGCAGCTCGGGCAGGAACGGGAAGTCCTCGAAGGACCCGGCGGCGCTCTTCGCGCTCTCCCGCGCGTCCTCGCCGGGCATGGACCCGACGGCGGTGGCGGGGCCCCAGTTCACCTTGGCGCGCGGCTTGTCCGGGGTGTCTCTCAGCTGCTCGTACGTCGGCTCGTTCATCGGCCCGGCCGTACGGTCAGGTCGTTGATCTCGGCGTCACGCGGCAGGTCGAGGGCCATCAGGATGGTCGTGGCGACCGACTCGGGGTCGATCCAGCGCGACGCGTCGTACTCCTTGCCCTCCTGGTGGTGCACCTTCTCCTGCATGGCGCTCGCGGTGCGGCCCGGGTAGACGGACGTGACGCGGACGCCGTTGCCGTGCTCCTCGTGGCGCAGCGAGTCGGCGAGGGCCTTCAGGCCGTGCTTGCTCGCCGCGTACGCACCCCACTCGGGCCCGGCGCTGAGGCCGGCGCCGGAGTTGACGAAGAGCACATGGCCCTTGTCCATGCGCAGTTGGGGCAGGAAGAGGCGGGTCAGCTCGGCGGGCGAGATCAGGTTCACGTTGAGCTGGCTGTGCCAGGCCTTGGTGCCGAGGTCGCCGACGCGGCCGAGGTCCACGACGCCCGCGATGTGCAGCAGCGTGTCCACGCGCTCGGGCATCGGCTGGTGCGAGAAGGCCCAGGAGAGCCGGTCCGGATTCCCGAGGTCCCCGACGAGGGTGCGGGCGCCGGGCAGGGCGGCGGCGAGCTGCTTGGCGCGGCCGGCGTCGCGGGCCATCAGGACGACGTCGTCGCCGCGCTCGTGCAGGCGGCGGGCGACGGCAGCGCCGATGCCCGAGCCCGCCCCGGTGATCACATGTGTAGCCATACGGGCCATGCTCGCATCACTGCACGCCCGCAGACTCCTCCAGGTAGGCCAGCGCCGAGACGCCGTCCTCCGCGAAGAACACCAGGTCGGTGAGGGGCACCGGCAGGAAGCCCTCCGCCTCCATCCGCTGGAGCTGCTGCTTGAGGCCGTCGTAGAAGCCCGCGGCGTTGAGCAGCACCACGGGCTTGTTGTGCAGACCGTGCTTCTTGAGCTCCAGGATTTCGGTGGCCTCGTCCAGCGTGCCGGTGCCGCCGACCATGATGACGATCGCGTCGGACCGGGAGAGCAGCAGTGCCTTGCGCTCGGCGAGGTCCTTGGCGACGACCATTTCGTCCGCGTTCTTACGGGCCTTGCCGGACAGGAAGTCCACCGATACGCCGACCAGTCGTCCGCCCGACTCCTGTACGCCGTCCGCGACGACCTTCATCAGACCGCTCTCGGATCCGCCCCACACCAGGGTGTGGCCGCCCTTGCCGAGGAGTTCGGCGAATTCGCGGGCGGGCCGGGTGTAGCGCTCGTCGAGGTCGGCGGCGGAGAGGAAGACGCAGATGTTCATGCCTCCACGCTACGACTGAAGTTCCGGGAATTTTTTCCCGCGCACCGATGAGTTCCCGCGCGCCGCCCGGTCTCCATCGTCATGAGCAGAGTGATTTCGCGTGACGGCACCCCCATCGCCTTCGAGCGCAGGGGCGAAGGGGCGCCGTTGGTCCTGGTGGGCGGTACCTTCAGCACCGGTTCCTCGGATACACCATTGGCGGCGTTGCTCGCGCCGCACTTCTCTGTGATCACCTACGACCGGCGGGGCCGCGGGGCGAGTGGCGACACAGCCCCCTACGCGGTCGCGCGTGAATTGGAGGATCTCGCGGCCCTCGTCGACGAGGAGCGCACACCCGTCTCGGTGTACGGCATGTCGTCGGGCGCAGCCCTGGCCCTGGAGGCGGCGGCGAGCGGGGTGCCGATGGGCAAACTCGCCCTGTACGAGCCGCCCTTCACCGTCGTCGACGACCAGGACCGGGCCGCCAAGGCTCGGTACTCGCAGCGGCTGGCCGCACTGCTCTCGGCGGGCGACCGCGAGGGCGCGGTCGAGCTGTTCATGACGCTGGTGGGTATGGACCGCGAGGTGCTGGCGCAGGTGCGCAAGGCGCCGATGTGGCCGGAGTTGGTGGCGGTGGCGCACACCCTCGCCCACGACGACGCGGTCATGGGCGACGGCGCGGTGCCGGTGGAGCGGCTGGGGTCCGTAGGGCCGCCGGTCCTGGTCGTCGACGGCGGGGCGAGCCCGCAGGCGATGCGGGAGGCGGCGCGGACGGTGGCAAAGTCGGTGCGCCGCGGCCGGCACCGCACGCTCACGGGCCAGGTCCACGACGTGGCGCCGCAGGTGCTGGCGCCGGTGCTGCGGGAGTTCTTCACGGAGTGAGCGGGGGCGGCGCGGCGGCGAGGGCGAGCTCGAACCAGATGGTCTTGCCGCCCGGCCCGTACGGCCCGTCACCTATGGCGCACCCGCCCCACCGGTCGGCGACGAGGTCGAGGATGGCGAGCCCCCTCCCGGCTTCGTCGTAGATCGACGCGGCGGGGCGGACGGGCCTGGGCAGGTCGGGGCTCATGTCCCAGACGCTGCCCCGGAGGACGGGGTGCAGCCAGTGGAGGCGTACGGCTGCGGGACCCTTGGTGTGCTGTACGGAGTTGGTGACGAGCTCGGAGACCAACAGCTCGGCCCGGTAGCCGAGTTCATTGAGGTGGTGGGCGTCAAGGACGGTACGGACAGTGGTTCGGGCGATGCGTGGGGAGCGCGGGTCACAGGGGAAGCCGAGCTCGTACTGCCAGGGGTACCCGGCGTCCTCAAAGGACTTCGCGAGCAGATCGGCGATGACATCAAAGTGCTTGCCGCCTCGTACCGCTCCCGCGGTTCCAGCGCCTACCGCGCCCATGATCTTCGACTGGGTCGTCTGCGTCTGCTTGACGCCCCAGTACGCAGCCATGGCGTCCTCGAAGTCTTGGCGGCTGACCGTCAAGTTACGTTCTCCTAGTCAGGAAGCCCGGCCAGCCCATAGACACGCAGTGCCGCATCGGTGGCCGCCTTGACGTCCCGTCGGTCGAAGGCATCTGCCAGAGCGGCTCGATCCTCTTCGCCGATGGCTTCCGGATCAGGCACACGGATCTTGCGGAGGTACTGCGCTTGGAAGCGAAGCGTCCCCCCGCGCATCTTTACCGCGTACGCCTCTACGAATGCCTGCGCGACCTTGGACAGCAGCAGACCACCGAGTACACGCATGTCCCAGACGTCCGAGACGATGAAGTACAGGTTGTGGTGAGGGTACAACGCCCCCTCGTCAAGCACCGGATGGATCGTCAGCTTCATGTCCGGGAACAGGAGTTTCGTCCTGCTCGTGAGTCGATGGTCGACCTTGTCGATGGTTTTGTACCAGCGCTCCGGCTGTTTGACGGCTACATACCTCTTGCACAGGACGTCGCCGTTCTGGTGAAGGTAGGCCGAGAGCCGTGGGTAATTACCAAGGTCGACCAATCCACCCCGATCGTTCCACGGGTTGACCAAGTAGGCGCCGTTCCAGTGGAGGCTGCCGCTGGTGGTGTCCCGGACCATTGCCATGGCCAGAAGCCGGTCCTTCTCGACAAGGTCCTGGTCATGAGTGATGAAGACCTTGTCGGCTCCGGTGGCGATGCCGATGCCGACTCGAGTGCCGGTCGTCGCATCCTCCAACAGGCGAAAACGCTCGCTAAGATCTTCGAGTATCGCGAGCCTGGCCGGCGAGGCGGCCGGCCAGGAATCCTCCCCGGGAAACCAATGAGGCAATCTGGCCGCCTGGAATGCTCCAGTGACGATCGGCTTACTATCACCGCTCATGCACCAGGAGAAGAATGCGCGAGCCTGGGACTCCCCGAAGACCCTGGTGGTGTCGGCAGCGACTGCGGGCCCTTGCTTCTTGCTTGAAATGATCGTGATTGCGGGGTAGGCCGCCACCTGATCCTGGAAGGCGTCCACATCGTGCATGACCAGTGTCAGGTCCATGCTGAAGTGCCGCGTCACCAGTTGCCGCAGCTTTCTGCCGTATTGATTCCGCATCCAGCGGTCGGCGCAGATGAAGCCGAGCTGCCCACCGGGCCGGAGGCTCCTCAGTGCCACCTCGTAGAAGCCGATGTAGATGTCAGCCCGGCCGCCCATCGTGGAGCAGGTGTCGCGGTAGGCGACCATTCGCTCATCAGGCACATCCTCAAGCCTGATGTACGGAGGATTGCCTACAACAAAGTCAGCGCGGAGCTCCGAGTCTCCCTGGAGCAGGTAGTCCCCCTGCTCCACCCAGCCGGCCGCCACTTTCCTGGCATCCCCCGGTGTCCACCCGTCGGAGAGGAGTCGCTGCTCGACCAAGTCGCGGCTCAGCTCGACGCTACGTCCCAGCAGGTCGAAGGCTCGTACCGCGCCAATGGCGTCAGTGACCGGCCGGCCGTGAGCGCGACAGGAGTCGCTGATTCGCGAGGCGATCACACCGAGAAATGCGCCCGCGCCGCACGCCGGTTCCACGATCTTCAGCGCGGAGAGATCCTTGTCGGACGTGTAACCGAGCAGATCAAGAATGAGATCGACCACCCAGCGCCGGGTGAAGACCTCACCGTGCTCGACGGCCTCGGCCGACAGATCGGGGAGAGTCTGCGGGTCGGCGCCGAACAGCGCGAGATTTGCCACGGTTCGACCTTACAGGGGAGATCCGCAGCCACTCTGAGCTCATCACTGACGAGGTACGGCGCCCTCTTCAGCATCCCGAGGCCGGCGGCACCCGCGCCTGGTAGGCAGCCTCGATGTACGAACAATGCGGCTGATCCGTGAGGGCATTCCAGCCCTCACAAATCAGCCGATGGCGGCCGCCGTCGCCGCCCGGCTCGTCGTGGCGATGGTCGCCGAGCCGGATCACACGCGTGCCCTCGTATCCTGCCAGGACAGTGCGCGGGCGACCTCGCCCGCAGTAACGCGCGGCACCCCGCCGTACCGGCCGCGCAGATAGCCGCGCTCCAGGTCCTCGTCCTCGGCCGGGTGCGCCGCCAGAAGAGGGTAGATCTCGGTCTCGCCGGACTTGCCTTCGCCGCGATCCACACCTGGTCGCGGCCGAGCGGCCGGTCCAGAACCGCGCTGCCCAGCAGTGTCGCGTCATGCGTGGTGAAGATCAGCTGGGCGTTGCGTGGGTTGGACCGAGGGTCCTGGAAGAGCCGTACGACCTCGGCAGCGAGGGCCGGGTGGAGGCTGGAGTCCAGTTCGTCCACGAGCAGCGTCGCGCCCTTGTCGAGCACGGTGAGCATCGGCCCGAGGAAGGCGAACCAGGCGTGCGTGCCGAATGATTCCTCGGTCAGGAAGTCCAGTGCCGTGTCCTCGCCCTTGGGGGTGCGGTGCTGGAGGCGTAGGGCGCCGGAGGCCGGATCGAAGTCGATGCCGGTCACGCCCAGGTCGGCGAGGGCCAGCAGTTCGATGATCCGCTTCTGGTAGGCGCGCTTGGTCTTCGGGTCCGTGAGGAGTTCCTGGGTCCAGGTGGTCCGGGCGGCGATGTCGGCGCCCGGCGTCACCATCCACAGGTTGTCGAGGAACCACCGGTGGACTGCGGACAGTTGAGGGTCGTTGAGCGTCTCCCGTGGAGAGAAACAGCGCGTTGGGGCGGGTGGCTCCCACCAGTAGGGCGCGCTGCCCGCCGAAGCCGTCTCCCTCGAAGACGAACTCCCCGCCCTCGTCGTCCGGGCGGTCCGCCTCACGGTCGAACCAGATCTCGCGCTCGCCGTCCGGGTAGGCATGCAGCCACTCGGCCTCGACGCGCTCTCGAGAGAGCTCGAAGCCGTACCGGTAGCGGACGGGTGTGCGGCCGAGGGTCAGTTCCACCTCGAAGAGGCTGGTCTCCTCGGCGGCTGCCGGGTCGAGCTTGAACGGCTGGCGCGGTACCTCCGGGTTCTTCGCCCAGTCGGCGAAGGAGGTACGTACCGCCGCGCGCATGTCACGCAGCGCGCTCAGCAGGTTGGTCTTGCCCGAGGCATTCGCTCCGAATACGCCGAGGACGGGCATCGCGACGACCGGCCGGTCCTTGTGACGCAGGCCCGTATCGCGGGCCGGGCTGTCCTCGGTCTCGGCCGGGGCCGCCGTGATGAGCGAAAGCTCGCACTCGTCACGGATCGAGCGGTGATTGGCCACCCGGAAACGCAGCAGCACCCTCGGCCTCCCGACAGGACGGGCAGGCAAACCCCGTCGTACACGCACAGCACTCGCGGACGCTCCGCAGGGCAGCCTATGACGACCGCTCAGGCAGGGCCACCCCAGGTGGATCAGACGGCCGCCTCCGGAGGTTCAGGCGGAGGCGGCCGCCCCCTGGGGGCTCAGACGGAGGCGGACGCCGTCGCCGTCCGGCTCGTCGTGGCGATCGTTGCCGAGCCGACCACGCGTGTGCCGTCGTACAGCACGATCGCCTGGCCGGGTGCGACGCCGCGGACCGGCTCGTCGAAGCTGACGCGGAGCTCGCCGTCCACCAGCTCCGCGGTGACCGGGGTCTCGCCGCCGTGTGCCCGGAGCTGCGCCGTGTAGCGGCCGGTGTGGGCCGGGGCGACCCCGCACCAGCGGGGCTTGATGGCGGTCAGGGCGCTGACGTCGAGGGCCTCCACTGGGCCCACCGTCACCGTGTTGTTCACCGGGGAGATGTCCAGGACATAGCGCGGCTTGCCGTCGGCTGCGGGGTGGCCGATGCGCAGGCCCTTGCGCTGGCCGATGGTGAAGCCGAAGGCGCCCTCGTGGGAGCCGATCTTCGTGCCGGACTCGTCGACGATGTCGCCCTCGGCCGTGCCGCCCAGGCGGCCGGCGAGGAAGCCCTGGGTGTCGCCGTCGGCGATGAAGCAGATGTCGTGGCTGTCGGGCTTCTTCGCGACGGCCAGGCCCCGGCGCTCCGCCTCCGCGCGGATCTCGCCCTTGGTGGTGAGGGTGTCGCCGAGCGGGAACATCGCGTGCGCGAGCTGCCTCTCGTCGAGGACCCCGAGGACGTAACTCTGGTCCTTGGCCATGTCGCTCGCACGGTGCATCTCGCGGGTGCCGTCCTCGTTGAGGACGACCGTCGCGTAGTGACCGGTGGCCACCGCGTCGAAACCGAGCGCGAGCGCCTTGTCGAGCAGCGCGGCGAACTTGATCTTCTCGTTGCAGCGCAGGCAGGGATTCGGCGTGCGGCCCGCCTCGTACTCGGCTACGAAGTCGTCGACGACGTCCTCTCGGAAGCGCTCGGCGAGGTCCCAGACGTAGAAGGGGATGCCGATGACATCGGCGGCCCGGCGGGCATCGCGCGAGTCCTCGATGGTGCAGCAGCCGCGCGCGCCGGTACGGAACGACTGCGGGTTGGCGGACAGGGCGAGGTGGACGCCGGTCACGTCGTGCCCGGCGTCGGCGGCTCGGGCGGCGGCGACGGCGGAGTCGACTCCACCGGACATGGCGGCGAGGACACGGAGGGGGCGCGGGGTCTCAGTCATAGCTCCTCAAGGGTAGACGGAACCAAGGACAGCTCCGTAGGCGTTATCCGCTTATGGAACAGATCAGCAGGCGCGCCTTGCTCATCGGGGGTGGCGCGGTCGTCGTGGGTGGGACGGCCGCGGTGTTCGGGGACGAGCTGTCCCGGCTGTGGTGGAGCGCTCCGGGCATCCGCAAGCCGCGTACAGCGGGAGCGGTCGACCACACGGGAGCCCAGTGGGTGGCCGCGTCCTCGGGGAATCTGCGCACGGCCGACCGGCCGGACGACTTCACCATCGACCGGATCGTGATCCATACCACTGAGGGAAGTTACGGCACGGCCCTGCGGATCTTCCGCGATCCGGGCCACCAGGCCGCCGCGCACTACGTCGTGCGGGCCAAGGACGGGCACATCGCGCAGATGGCCCGGGAGCTGGATGTGGCGTACCACGCGGGAAACCGGTCGTACAACGAGCGCAGTGTGGGCATCGAGCACGAGGCGTATGTCGCGCGGCCCGAGACCCTCACGGGCGTGATGTACCGGTCGTCGGCGAAGCTGGCCGCCGGGATATGCGTCCGTTACGGCATACCGGCCGACCGCGAGCACATCATCGGGCACGTCGAGGTGCCGGGCACCGACCACACCGACCCGGGGCCGCACTGGAACTGGGACCGTTATATGAAGCTCGTACGCGGTGAACTGGCCAAGCGGGAGAGCGCCGAGGCCGCGAAAGGGAGTGGGAAGGCCTGATCCGCCGCCCTCGGGCGGGCTCCCTCAGACGAGCCCGGCCGTGCGGGCCCGCTGCACCGCCGGGCCGATCGCCTTCGCGACCGCCGCCACGTCCGCCTCGGTCGAGGTGTGCCCCAGCGAGAAGCGCAGGGTGCCGCGGGCCAGGTCGGGGTCGGTCCCGGTGGCAAGCAGCACATGGCTGGGCTGGGCGACCCCGGCCGTGCAGGCCGAGCCCGTCGAGCACTCGATGCCCTGGGCGTCAAGGAGCAGGAGCAGCGAGTCGCCCTCGCAGCCGGGGAAAGTGAAGTGGGCGTTGGCGGGCAGGCGGCCGCCGGGGGCCGGGTCGCCGCCGAGGATCGCCTCGGGGACGGCCTCGCGCACGGCGTCGACCAGGGCGTCGCGCAGGCCGCCGATCTCGTCGGCGAACCGCTCACGCCGCTCGGTGGCCAGCCGGCCGGCCACCGCGAAGGAGGCGATGGCGGGGACGTCGAGGGTGCCGGAGCGCACATGCCGCTCCTGGCCGCCGCCGTGCAGGACGGGGACGGGGGTGTACTCGCGGCCCAGGAGGAGCGCGCCGATGCCGTACGGGCCGCCGATCTTGTGGCCGGAGACGGTCATCGCGGCGAGTCCGGAGGCGGCGAAGTCGACCGGGAGCTGACCGAGGGCCTGCACCGCGTCCGCGTGCAGCGGTACGTCGAACTCGCGCGCCACGTCGGCCAGTTCACGCACCGGCATGATGGTGCCGATCTCGTTGTTGGCCCACATGACGGTGGCCAGGGCGACGTCGGAGGGGTCGCGCTCGATGGCCTCGCGCAGCGCTTCGGGGTGCACCCGCCCGTGGGAGTCGACCGGGAGGTACTCGACGGTGGCGCCCTCGTGCTCGCCGAGCCAGTCCACCGCGTCCAGGACGGCATGGTGCTCGACGGGGCTGGCCAGTACCCGCACTCTGCGCGGGTCGGCGTCCCGCCGGGCCCAATACAGGCCCTTGACGGCGAGGTTGTCGGCCTCCGTGCCGCCCGCGGTGAAGACCACCTCGCTGGGGCGCGCGCCGAGGGCCTCCGCGAGCATCTCGCGGGCCTCTTCGGCGGTGCGCCGCGCCCGGCGGCCGGCTGCGTGCAGGGACGACGCGTTGCCGGTGACGGTGAGCTGGGCAGTCAACGCCAGAGCCGCCTCAGGAAGCATCGGGGTGGTCGCGGCGTGGTCGAGGTAAGCCATGGTGGGCTCGATTCTACGAGCCCGTGGCGCGGGACTTCGCCCCGCCCGTCGCCGCCGGGTCCGTTCAGCCGCCGAAGCTCCACGACACGGTGCCGTCGGCGGACATCACGGCGGCGAGCACGACCAGGTCGGCGACGCCCAGACCGAGGCCGAGCAGGGCGCGTCCGCGCCGCTCGGTGCCGCGCCACAGGGCCAGGCCGGCCAGGGCAATGGCGGCGGGGCCCAGGAAGATGTTCATTACGAGAAGCCCGACGAGGCCGAGTACGAACGAGGCGACGGCCATTCCGTCGGAGTCCCGGGCGGCGGTGGGGCGGCCGGTGGACGCGGTGAGTTCCATGGTCCGCATGGCGCGGTCAGCTCCTTCGGGTGGATTGGCGCCCGTAACGCTCACGGGCGGCGAACACGAGCAGCCAGCCGCAGATGGCAGCGGCGGCGACGAGGGTCACCGGGAGCGGGACATGGGCCACCGGTCCCAGCGCGACCCCCAGCAGAAGCAGCGCGACCACAAGGATGACCATGGGGAGCCTCTCAGAATCGGAGAATCGGGAGTACGACTGTTCACTGACTCCCCAGTCTATTGATTCGGCAAGTTCCCACAACCAGAGAACGGTTGTTTACTGAATGTCATGAGTCACATCGTCGGCGCCCGCCAGGCCCAGAAGCAGAAGACCCGTCAGTCCCTGCTGGACGCGGCGCTGGCCCTGCTGGAACACCAGAGCCTCAGCAGCCTCGGCCTGCGCGAGGTGACCCGGGCCGTCGGAGTGGCCCCCACCGCGTTCTACCGGCACTTCCGGGACACCGCCGACCTCGGCGTCGCGCTGGTCGACGAGGCCCTGGGCAGCCTGCACGGGATGATCCGCGCGACCCTGGCCGCGACCGGCGACAGCGCGGAGCGCATCGACAGCACCGTCGCCCTCATCGCCCGCCATGTGCACGCGCACCCCGCCCATGTCCGTTTCGTCGCCCGCGAACGGCACGGCGGGGTCGAGCCGGTGCGCGCGGCGATCGGGGAGCAACTGCGGCTCTTCGTGGGGGAGGTGACGGCCTCCCTGGCCGCGGCGCCCGGCTTCGCGGCCTGGAGCGAGGACGATCTGCAGATGCTGGCGCATGTGTACGTCGACCACATGGTGATGACGGCCTCCGCCTTCCTGAAGGCGGAGGAGGGCGGCGAGGAACAGATCGAGGCCGCCGCCTCCCTGGCCCGCCGCCAGCTGCGCCTGGTCAGCCTCGGCCGCCGCCACTGGCTGGACTGACGCCACCACCGGCGCACTCGGCGCGACGGGCTCGGCGCGACGGGCTCAGCCCCGGCCACCACCGACCGGACCACTCCAGCCCCAGCCCCAGTCCGGGCCGCCGTCATTGGCGGGACCGCCCCAGCCACCTTCACCACCGTCACCGAAGCCACGGGAGCCGCCGGTGACGCCGTCACCATCACCCCCCTCGCCCTCACCCCCGCCCCCGCCCCCGTACAACCCCACGACCGCCTCCGCCGCACGCACCAGCTCGTCCCGCAGCTCGCGCGGGGACAGCACCTCCACGTTCGCCCCGAAGCCCAGCAGCAGCGCCCGCGCCTCCGGCACCGACCCGAAGGCCAGCTCGACGCCCGCCCACTCCCCCGCCCGCTCCCCCGCCGCCTCCACCACGGGCTCCGCCACCAGGTGCGCCGCCTGGACCCGTACGAAGAGCTCCAGGCGGGACAGCCGCACCCGGCCCCGCACCCGTACCCCGGCAGCGCGCTCCTCCACCCGGCGCCGCAGCGCCTCCCACACGTCGGCCAGTTCCAACCCGGCCCGCCGCTCGGCCGCCGCGTCGGTGAGCGTGGCCTCGCGCACGCGGTCGGCGCGGAAGAGCCGGGGGAGCGATTCGTGGTCCGCGACCAGGTACCAGACGCCCGCCTTGACCACGAGCCCGTACGGATCGACGGTGTACGTCCGCACCTCGTCCGCGCCGCTGTGCCGGTAGCGCAGCAGCAGCCGGCGGTCCGTGAAGACCGCCGCGTGCAGCTGGGCCAGGTCGACCGCGGGCTGTGGTCCGCTCAGCCAGCGCACCGGGTCGATCAGGATGCGCCGGCTCGTCAACTCGGCGGCGGGCCGATGCGGTTCGGGCAGCGCGACCAGCACCTTGCGCATCGCGGAGCCGAGCGCGGCGTCGAGCCCGAGCGCGGCGTGCACCCCCTGCGCGGCCAGCACGAACAGGGCCCGCGACTCATTGCTGGTCAGCCCCGTCACATCGGTGCGGAATCCGGGCAGCAGCGCGATCCCGCCGTGCCGCCCGCGCTCCGCGTACACCGGGACGCCCGACGCGGACAGCGACTCGACATCGCGGTAGATGGTGCGTACGGACACTTCGAGCCGCTCGGCAAGGTCCGCGGCGGGGACCAGACCGCGGGTCTGGAGCAGCAGCAGGATCGAGAGCATCCGGTCTGATTTCACGGCGCCATCCTCCGCGAAAATCCGGCTCAGGCGGCCAGGCGCCGCCGCCCGGACGGAAGTCTGTCCGGGCGGCGCCACTCAAGTTGAGCGGCCGCGCACTCCTGACCCGCGACCGGCCCCGCTCAGCCGCGCGGCGCCCGCGCCAACTGCCGTGACTGGGCTACGAGACGGTCCGCGCTGTCCCAGACCTCCGCGTCCTCCTCCAGGAAGCCGCCCGCGAGGTTGCGGGTGGTGATGGAGACGCGCAGCGGGCCCGGCGCGGGCCGGCCGCGGACGTGGGTGGTGAGCTCGACGGTCGGCGTCCAGCCCGGGAGGCCCAGCTCGAAGGAGGTCGGCGGCAGGGCGTCGACGGTGAGCAGCAGCGAGAGCGGATCGGCGTCGCGGCCGTCGGCGAGGCCGAACCAGCCGCGCATCTCGCCCCGGCCCGAGGGTGCGCCGACCGCCCAGCCGATGGTGGCCGGGTCGAGCCTGATGTCGAGCCGCTCGGTGATCGCCGAGCTGCCGGGGATGACGGCGGGGCCGTCTCCGGTGCCCAGGCACTGCTCGTACGGCGGCAGGAGGGGCGGCTCGGCCGTCGTCCGTACGTCGTCGGGCAGGGCGTCCAGGTCGCCGTAGGAGGCCAGCACCCGGATCCTCTCGACCTCGGTGCCGTCGTCGCCGTACTGGAAGAGGGAGGCCTGCCCGGTGGAGAGGGTGCGCCCCGAGCGGACGACCTCGGTACGGATGACCGCCTTGCCCGGCACGGACGGTGTGAGGTAGTGCGCCGAGACCGTGAACGGGTCGGGGTGCGGCAGGGCATCGCGGAGCGCGCGGCCGAGCAGCGCGAGGAGGTAGCCGCCGTTGACCGCCCGGATGATCGTCCAGCCCGCGGAGAGCTCCGCGTCGTAGACGCCCGGTGCTCGTGGGGAAACGGCGGTGTCGCGGTCGAACTCGCTGTCCCCGATGGATGCCTGTGCCATGAAACGCAGGCTACACCGTGACCCTACTGAGCGGTAGCTTTGTCTTGTTCCTCGGCCTTCGCCGATGAGCGGTTCCAGGCGCGCGGGGCCCGCCACCGGTAGTGCAGCGCGAGCAGCCGCAGAACGAAGGCGGTGATCACGGCGAGACCGCTGGTCACCGCGTTGAGCATGTCGAAGCGGATGCACACCACGACCATCGCGGCCCCGACGATCGCGGGGACGGCATAGAGGTCACGGTCCCAGCGCAGCAGCGAGGGCACCTCATTGGCGAGTACGTCGCGCAGCACGCCGCCACCGACGGCGGTCGCCAGGCCCAGCGCGGCCGACGCGGTGAGGCCGAGCCCGTAGTCGTACGCCTTGGTGGTGCCCGTGACGCAGAACAGCCCGAGCCCCGCCGCGTCGAAGGCGTTGACGGAGCCCTGGATGCGTTCCACCTCGGGGTGCAGGAAGAAGACCAGGGCGGCCGCGATGAGCGGGGTGATGAAGTACCCGAGATCGGTGAAGGCCGCCGGCGGGACGGCTCCGATGATCAGGTCGCGGAACAGCCCTCCGCCCAGCGCCGTGACCTCTGCGAGCACCGCGATGCCGAAGACGTCAAAGTTCTTGCGTACGGCGAGCAGCGCGCCGGAGATCGCGAAGACGAAGATCCCGACGATGTCGAGGGCGTGCTGGACGGAGGGCGTGAAGAATTCGTGGAACACCGGCTCAGTGTGCCGCCTTTACTCCTTGCCTATGTCCTTCGTGGTCCCGGGCGGCGTCGCGTCGCCCTCGGTGACCGGTGCGGCGGGAGCCTCGGCGTCCCCCTCCGGGGCCTCCGTGTGCACGGTCGCCGCCGGCGTCGCGTCGACCAGCACGACCGCCTCGCGCGCGGTCTCCAGAATCGTGGACTCCGGCATCTGGTCCGGCGCGTTCTCCGGGTGGTGGCAGGCCACCTGGTGACCGGCCTTCAGGGCCACCAGCGGCGGCTCCGTGGTCTTGCACACCTCGGTCGCCTTCCAGCACCGGGTGTGGAACCGGCAGCCCGAAGGCGGCGAGATCGGCGAGGGCACATCGCCGGTGAGCAGAATGCGCTCACGCTTGCCCTTGCTGCGCGGGTCGGGCACCGGGACGGCGGACAGCAGCGCCTTGGAGTACGGGTGCATCGGCGACTCGTACAGCGCCTTGCGGTCCGCGATCTCCACGATCTTGCCGAGGTACATCACCGCGATGCGGTCCGAGACGTGCCGGATGACCGACAGATCGTGCGCGATGATCACGTACGTCAGGCCCATCTCCTGCTGGAGGTCGTCCAGCAGGTTCACGACCTGCGCCTGGATCGACACGTCCAGCGCCGAGACCGGCTCGTCCGCCACCACGAGCTTGGGCTTGAGCGCGAGCGCGCGGGCGATGCCGATGCGCTGGCGCTGGCCGCCGGAGAACTCGTGCGGATAGCGGTTGTAGTGCTCGGGGTTGAGCCCGACGCGGTCCAGGAGGGCCTGCACCTCCTTCCTCACACCGCCCGTGGGCTCGATGCCCTGGAGCTTGAACGGCGCGCTGATGATCGTGCCCACCGTGTGGCGCGGGTTCAGCGAGGAGTACGGGTCCTGGAAGATCATCTGTACGTCGCGGCGCAGCGGCCGCATCTTCGCGGTGCCCAGGTGCGTGATGTCCTGGCCCTCGAACTCGATCTTCCCGCTGGTCGGTTCGAGCAGCCGGGTGATGAGCCGGCCCATCGTCGACTTGCCGCAGCCCGACTCGCCGACGATGCCCAGGGTCTCCCCGGGGCGTACGTCGAAGTCGAGTCCGTCGACGGCCTGGACGGCGCCGACCTGGCGCTGGAGAAGCCCCTTCTTGATGGGGAAGTGCTTCACCAGCCCGCTCACCTTGAGCAGGGGCTCAGGCGATGAGGTGGCCTTCTCCGGATTCGGCATCGCTGGATCCTTCATCTCACTCACAGCTTGGGCGCAATCTCTTCGGTCCAGATCCGCGTCCGGTCCTCCGCTGACATGTGGCACGCGGAGTGGTGCCGCTTGCCCTCCTGCCCGGGCAGCACGGTGAGCTCGGGCCGCTCGGTACGGGTGACCCCGCCCTTGGGCACATCCGCATACGGGCAGCGCGGGTGAAACGCGCAGCCGGACGGGATGTTGATCAAAGAGGGCGGCGAGCCCTTGACCGGGATCAGCCGCTCGGTCTGGTCGCGGTCAATACGCGGCATTGAGCCCAACAGCCCCCAGGTATACGGGTGCTGGGGCTCGTAGAAGACCTTGTCCGCCGGGCCGCGCTCCACGCACCGGCCGCCGTACATCACCAGGATGTCGTCGGACAGCTCGGCGACGACACCCAGGTCGTGCGTGATGATGATGACCGCCGAGCCGAACTCCTTCTGCAGATCCCGGATCAGGTCCAGGATCTGCGCCTGGACGGTGACGTCCAGGGCGGTCGTCGGCTCGTCGGCGATCAGCAGCTCGGGGTTGTTGACCAGCGCCATCGCGATCATCGCGCGCTGGCGCATACCGCCGGAGAACTCGTGCGGATAGCCGTCGAAGCGCTTGTCGGGCTGCGGAATGCCGACCCGGTCGAGCATTTCGATGGCGCGCCGCTTGGCGGCCTTCTTGTCGACCTTGTTGTGGATGCGGTACGCCTCCACGATCTGGTAACCGATCGTGTAGTACGGGTGCAGGGCCGACAGCGGGTCCTGGAAGATCATCGAGAGCTCCCGGCCGCGCAGCTTGCGTACGTCGTCCGGGTCGGCGGTGAGCAGTTCCTTGCCGTCCAGCCAGATCTCGCCGGAGATCTGCGCCTTGCGCCGGCCGTACTGGCCGACCGTGTGCAGGCCCATGATGCCGAGCGAGGTCACCGACTTGCCGGAGCCGGACTCGCCCACGATGCCGAGGGTCTTGCCCTTCTCCAGCTGGAACGAGAGGCCGTCCACCGACTTGACGAGACCGTCGTCGGTGGGGAAGTGCACCTTCAGGTCCCGCACTTCGAGGAACGAGGTGGGGGCGGGAGAGCCGACCGCGGCGGGCTCGCCGAGCGCGGTGCCCGTCACAGCGAGATCTGTGGGGGCAGGCTTGTTGAGATCGGTCATCCGAGCCTCACTCGCGGGTCGATGACGGCGTACAGAAGGTCCACGACGAGGCTGGCCAGGACGATGAACAGCGCGGCGATCAGCGTGACTCCGAGGATCACCGGCAGGTCCTTCTGGCTGATCGCGTCGACCGCGAGCCGCCCGAGTCCCGGCAGGTTGTACGTGGTCTCGGTGAGGATCGCGCCACCGAGCAACGCACCCAGGTCCAGGCCCAGGAGGGTCAGGATCGGGGTCCAGGTGGAGCGCATCGCGTGCCGTCTGATGACGACCGGTTCTCGTAGGCCCTTGGCGCGGGCAGTACGGATGTAGTCCTCGCCCATGATCTCCAGCATGGTGGCCCGCGTGAGGCGGGCGTACATCGCCGCGTACAGGAAGGCGAGGGTGATCCAAGGCAGGATCAGGCTCTGGAACCACTGGGCCGGATCATCGCTCAGCGACTTGAACTCACCGCTGACCCAGTCCAGTTGGTAGCTGAAGATGGCCAGCGAGAGCAGACCGGTGAAGTAGATGGGAAGCGAGACGCCGGCCAGGGCGATGGTCATGGCCGCGCGGTCCCACAGGCTGCCGCGGCGCAGTGCGGACACCACGCCGGTGGAGACACCGCCGACCAGCCACAGGAGGCACGCGCCCGCGGCGAGCGAGAGCGTGACCGGGATGGCTTCGGTCAGCTGGGGCCACACGGCCTGCTCGGTACGGAAGGAGTAGCCGAAGCACGGTGCGGGGCACTGCGTGACATCCGGGCCGTTGGCATACTCCCGCCCGGCGAACAGTCCCTGGACGAAGTGCCAGAACTGCACCATGACCGGATCGGCGAGCCCCAGCTTCTGCCGGATGCCCTCGATGGCGGCGGGGTCCGACTGCTTGCCGACGAACAGGAGCGCGGGGTCGGACCCGGCCCATTTCGGGAGTACGAAGAAGATGGCAAAGGTCGTCAGCGTGACGACCAGCAGCATCATGGCGACGGCGAACAAGCGCCGGATGACGTAAGAAAGCACTGTGCGCGGCCCGGCGACGGCCCGGAAGCCCCCGGATTACGGGGGTCCCGGGCCGCCGCCCGCGGCCATCACCTGCCCTTCGGGACTGGCGGGTTGGGCGATGGTGGGGGTGACTCGTCTGTGCTGGGTGCTACTTGACGACGCCGAGCGAGACGTAGTCGTAGCGGCCGTTGTACGCCGCGGTGGAGTAGGCGTTCGTCAGCCGCGAGCTGCGCCAGGTGAAGTTCTTCTCGTAGATGAAGGGCATCTGGGCCGCGATGTCCGAGGTGGCGTGGTTGATCTTCTTGTAGATCTCACCGGCCGCGTCGGGGTCGGTCTCCTTGAGCGCGTCGTCGAAGAGCTTGTTGATCTTCGGGTCGTTCGTCTCGGAGACGTTGTAGTTGCCGTTCGGCTCGATGAAGCGACCATCGATCAGCGGCTGCGAGAAGCCCTGACCGGTCGGGAAGTCGGGGCCCCAGCCGGTCATGACCAGGCCGTAGCCGCGCTTCTTCACGACGGCGGGGGAACCGGTGATGCTGGCGGACTCGGCGCCGTCGATCGGGTCGACCTCGGCCTTGATGCCGACGGCCTTCAGCGACTCCTGGAGCGCCTCGGCGACCTGGACCTCGCCCGGGTTGTTGCTACGGGCGCTGATCACGGTCGAGAAGCCGGTGGGCTTGCCGCACTTCTTCAGCGCGTCCTTGGCCTTGGCCACGTCCGGCTTGCCCTTGCGGGCGAGGATGCCGTACGGGTCGTAGTCGTCCGTGCCCTTGATGGACTTGGGGAGCATGTTCGTGGCGATCTCGCCACCGGCCTGCGGGCCGCCGCGGACGTCCTGCATCGACTTGTAGTCGGCCGCGTACAGGACCGCCTTGCGGCAGTCGATGTTGTTGAACGGCGCGACCTTGGTGGCGATGTCGACGTACCGGATGAAGCTGGTCTCGATGTTGTCGAGGTTGCCCTTGTGCTGCTTGAGCGCCTCGGTACGGCCCGACTGGGACATGCCCGTGGCGTTCATGTCGACGTCGTACTCGCCCTTGATGAGGAGCTTGTCGATCGCCTCGATGTTGGTGTTGATGGTGACCGTGATCTTGTCCGGCAGCGCGGCGCGGATCGGGTCGGAGGTCTTCGACCACTTGGGGTTGCGGACGAGGACGGCGCCCTTCTTGGGCGTGTACGACTCGAACTTGTACGGGCCCGAGGAGAACGGCTTCAGCGGGTACTTGGCGCCGGTGTCCTTCTCCCGCTTCACCGGGGAGCCGGTCGGCATCGCGAGCATCTGCTCGAAGTCACCGTTGGCCTCGGCGAGTTTGAAGATGATCGTCTTGTCGTCGGGCGTCTCGATCGCCTTCAGGCCGAGCTTGTCCGCGGACTTGTCCTTGTACGGACCCGGGTAGGTGTCCTTGGGGTCCAGCGCCTGTCGCAGGTAACCGGGGCCGCCGGAGATGACGTCCTTGGCCCAGATGCGCTCGATGCCGTACTTGACGTCCTTGGAGGTGATCGGCGAGCCGTCCTCCCAGGTGACGCCGTCACGCAGCGTGTACTCGTACCGCTTGCCGTCCTCGGAGACCTTGCCGTTGGCGGTCGCGAGGTCGGGAACCAGCTCGGCGCCGGCGGCGCCCGGCTTGGGCGCGTAGCTGACCAGCTGACGGGCGTAGTACCGGGAGAAGTCCCAGGCGAAGCCGTAGTACTGGCGCTGCGGGTCGGTCGAGTCGAAGTCCTGCTTACCGATGAACTTCAGCGTGCCGCCCTTCTTGGCGGACTTGTTCGCAACACTCTTGGTCGCGGCGTTGAAGCCCGCGCCCTCGCTGCTGTCGCTGTCGGACCCGCCGCCACCGCACGCCGCGGTGGACATCAGGGCTGCAACGACAACCGCCGCGCCGGCGACACGCCTGCTCTTCGACGAACGTAGGGGTTTCATGCTTCTGCAACCTCCGGATTGGCGAGGTCCTTGGCCTGGGGCCGGGGAACCATCGGGGAGCCACCTGTCAGTTGTGACAGGGGCACGTTCAGTTGGGTACGGCCCGTCGAGTGCGGCCGGACCGGCGCCGCGGACGGCGCCGACGACGTTGTCAGCGGGTCCCCTTGGGGTCGAGCGCATCGCGGACGCCATCACCGAAGAGGTTGAAGGCGAGCACGGTGACGAAGATCGCGACACCGGGGATGATCATGAACATCGGATCGGTCTCGTACGTATCCACGGCCTTGTCGAGCATCTGACCCCAGGACGAGGTCGGCGGCTTGACTCCGGCCCCGAGGAAGCTGAGCGCCGCCTCGGTGAGGATGTTCGTGGGGATCATCAGCGTCGTGTAGACGGTGATGGGCGCCACCAGGTTCGGGAGCAGCTCCTTGAAGAGCACGTAACGCCGTCCGGCGCCCAGGCTGCGCGCCGCCTCGATGTACTCCTTCTCGCGCAAGGACAGTGTCTGGCCTCGCACGATGCGTCCCACATAGGGCCAGCCGAAGAAGCCGATCACCGAGATCAGGATGGCGATGCGCACCCCGCTGCCGGTCAGCCCGAGCAGATCGTTCGGGAGCACCGAGACCAGCGAAATGATGAAGAGCAGCTGCGGGAACGCCAGCAGCATGTCCATCACGCGGCTAATGACCATGTCGACCCAGCCGCCGAAGTAGCCGGCGATGATGCCGAACACGGTGCCGAGCAGCACGGCCACCAGGGCCGCGAGGAACGCCACGAGCAGCGAGATGCGGGCTCCGTAGACCACCCGGCTGAACACGTCGCGGCCGTTGCCGGGCTCGACGCCGAGGAGGAACTCGGAACTCATGCCGCCGAAGGCCTCCTTGGGGGTGCCGAACAGCGGGTCGATCTCATCCTGGTGGAACTGCTCCGGCGGGTGCCCGAAGACGTCGACGATCAGCGGAGCGAAGATCGCGACCAGGACCAGGAAGACAACGACGACTCCGCCGGCCAGCGCCAGCTTGTCGCGCTTGAGCCGATTCCAGGCGATCTGGCGCAGTGAACGCCCTTCGACCGATTTGGTCGTGACATCGGTCGCGGCATCGACGGTAGCGACCGCATCCGTCTTCGCAGTCGTGTCGGGCAATGGTGCCGTCATCGTGTCGGGGACCCCTCTCGGCCGGCGGTGACCAGCCCTAACCGGCCGCTGTAGCGGCTTGGTTCACATCACAGGTGCAGATTGCGCAGGTGGTGCGGGCGTTTCAGGTGATCCTGCGGGGGGCACGTTGCCAATTGGGCACGCATCCCACACAAGGACCGACTGCTTTCATTGCCGGGAGTCTTTAACGCCTTCGCGATCACCCGCCAGACCTGACGGACAATGGATGCGCAACCGTGATGCTGCCTGTGACTTTCCGTTATGCGGACGCGCCGATCGGCTGAGCGGATCAGAACCGGCCTTTACCACCAGATCGGACATCGCAGCCAACAGCCGTCATGTGCTGCTGCATTGCGCTGTCAGTAGGCGCGCGGAGCGGGGTAGCCGTAGCCCGAAGCGGGGGCCTGCGGCGAGAGCGGGGCGTGTGCCTCACGGTCGTAGAACGGGCGGGTGTTGGCGCGCAGCCACATGGCGACCGGGTCGTAGTCGTCGGACATCGCGACGGTGGAGACGGGCAGCCCCTCGGGGACCACACCGATCGACTGCTGCATCATCGTGCGCACCGCGTCGACCGACTGCTGGCTCGTGTCGTAGAGATCGAGCCCGATGGCCAGATACGGCGCACCGAGCGCGGGCTGCACCCAGCCGCGACGCAGTGAGCGGACCGCGGGCGTGCGGTGGGCGTTCTGCGTGAGCTGCGCGTAGAACTGCGGGATCTCGATGGCCGGCTCGGACAGCCGCAGCGGCCCGGCCGGCATTCGCTCAAGGCCGCTCGCGATGCGCCGCAGATCGAGCCACGGGATGCCGACACCGCCGCCCGGGGCATGCGGATTCAGCCAGATCCCCCAGCGGTCGGGGAAGAGCACCCGGGCGATGTCATGCCCCGTGACGACGTCGTACGCCCGGCTCCAGCCGCTGGCGGCGAGCTCCTGGGCGGAGGTCACGCACGGCGCGTAGCCGAGGCCTTCGACCTCCATGTTTCCGTACTGCGCGTCGGGTGAGCCGGCCTGTCCGTGCCAGAGCAGCATCCAGACCTGGCCGTCCGCGAGGACGCGCAGCAGCGCCTCGTACGCGTCGTACCTCCCGGGCGTCACCTGGCGCAGCATGTGCTCGACCTGCCCGGCCGCCGCAGTGCCTGACGCGCTCACCCTGGGTCCCGCCCCTCTTCGATCCACCGTTCGGCCAACCGCCCCCGTGTGGCGGGGCCATCAAACCAGCTTAAACGGCCGCCCTGACACCGACTTGACGCGGGAGGCGGACGCGCGGGCCGGGCGCGCTCAATGCTCCTGCCGGTGCTCGCGCACGTAGAAGGGCCGCACCTTCTCCAGCATCCAGTCGCCGACCGGATCCTGTGCGACGTCCAGCAGGACGAGGTTGACCGCCCAGGGCAGATGGACCCGGCCGAGCGCCCGCCCCAGCGCGTCCATCGGGGCGTTGCGTTCGGCGCCCTCCCACGACGAGAGCTGTACGCCGATGAAGAGCGTCGGTTGGTCGCCCTCGATGCTGGCGAGCGCGCGGCGGGCGGTGACCACCACGCCGCTCTCCTCGAACTCACCCGCCGCCGCGGCCAGGAAGTCGACCGGCTCCTGCTGCCAGTCCGGCTCGAAGAGCCGCACCCGGCCGCCGCTCGCCGGTCCGTCCAGCGGGGAGCCGCCGGCCCGGCAGAGCTCGGCGACGGCGGGCGGCGGCAGCGGCATGCCGACCGCGCCGTCCGGGTTCACCACGATGCCGAGCTGCGGCGGGAGGCCGCGCGCGAACTCCCGCGCGGGCGCGACGGTGAAGGGCATGTGGGGCCCCGCGGACTGGCGGAGCTGCTGCTCGGAGCTGAAGACAGGGACGTACGGGGCGCCGCCAATCTCCGTCGTGGGCAGGTCGAGGTCACGGCTCTGGGGCCCACCGCCGGCCGGCAGCGGCACCCAGATCTGGCTGCGGCCCAGCACCTCGACGAGCCGGGCGCCCGCCGCCGGGTTGCCGACCGAGGCGGCCAGCACCTCTTCGAGTTCGTTGCCTGGCCATCCGCCGCCTCCGTGCGGATGCGGATGCGCCTGCGCCGGAAATTCCATGTCCACCCCTGCCGACAGCTGTGCTCGCCACGGCCGCGCTCATTGAGGCCGCGCCCATGGAAGCCGTGCTCGTTGAAGCCGTGCTCATTGAAGCCGTGCTCGTTTCTGCGCGAGAACCCTAGCCCGCCGGGCCGACACACCGTCCCCTACCACTTCCTGACACGTTTGGTAGCCATCCGGTTGCGGAGTGTGGTGGTGGCTCGGAGGGTGGCACCAACGCGTCCTCGGGCGTGCACACCGCTCCCCCCACAGCGAAAAGGATTCCCCGCATGGCACTCAAACGGCCTGCCACCTTCCTCATCACCTCTGCCCTCTGCGGTGCCGTCACCATAGGCTTCGCCGGCCCGTCCGCAGCCGCGGCCGTGCAGGAGCGTCCCGTCGCGTCCACCGTGGCCAACGCCGCACCGGACCCGGCGGCGCTGCTTGGCCAGGCGGACGTACTGTCCAAGCTGGGCCTCGTGGGCCCGCTGGGTGACCTCCTCAAGGAGGCGCTCGCGGCGAAGCCCGACCCGGCCAAGGTCAAGGAGCTCGCGGAGAAGGTGACCAAGGCGATCACCGCGGCCGGCCTGCCGGCGACCCCGGCAACTCCCGCGACTCCGGCGACCCCGGCCCTCCCGGCCCTGCCCGCCACGCCCGCCCTCCCGGCGCTTCCTGGGCTCGGCGGCTCACCGGCCGACCGCGCCGCGGTGGCCGACCCGGTGGCCGACGCGCTCGCCGCGCTCCAGGCCAAGGTGACCGAGCTGGTGGCGGCCGTCACGGCTGCCGACCCGGCGAAGATCCTGGCCGCGGTCACCGGGACGGTCACCACGGTGATCCCGCTGATCCTGGGTCTGCTGACCAAGCTGCCCCTGCCGGTGCCGCTGCCGCCGCTGCCAGCCCTGCCGGTGCCGGTGCCGCCCCTCCCGCTGCCGGTGCCGCTGCCGCTCTAGCGGCCACGGACGCCTGCGCGTCGACGGGACCCGGTCCGCGTGCCCGATGCGGACCGGGTCCCGCCGCGCTGTCGGGCACCCGAAGCCCGGCCGTAGCTCGAAGCCGCTACTCGAAGTCGATGGCCCGCAGCGCGGTCGCCGCCGCCCGGTCCAGCAGTACGGCCGAGGCGCACCCGGCGGGCAGCGTGCCGCTCTCCGCGTCCCGCACGAGCCGCCCCACCGCCCGCCGGTGGCGGGCGAAGGCGTACCCGGAAACACCCCGGCCGCGCTCCTGCTGCCCGGCCCGCGCCACCTCGGGCGTGACGTCGAGCAGCAGCAGATGCAGGGCCACGCCCCTGCGCCGGGCGTCGCGCGACAGCCAGCCCCGCACCCAGGCGAGCGTGCCGCAGTCGTGCACGACGACGCTCTCGCCGGAGCGCAGGGCGCGCCGCAGCCCGGCGTAGTGCGCGGCGCGGACGAGGGGGCGGTAGAGCGCGTACGGCAGGAAGCGCGGCATCCGGCGCTGCCACCGCTCGCGCACGTCCTGCGAGTCGATGCGGCGGGAAGCCGCCGCGCGCCGGATCAGCGTGCTCTTGCCGCTGCCGGGCAGTCCGGAGACGACCACCACGTCCCCCGCCGCGAAGACCAGGCTCCCCGGGCTGCGGCCGGCGCGGTCGCGCAGATCAGAGACGGTGGCCACGGGCCGACAGGCCGTCTCCGTGGCCGGTGCGCCCTGCTGTGCGGGCACCACGTCGCGCGCGACCCCCGCGCTCGTCGCGTAATACGCACCGGGCTGCTGCACCGTCATCGCACTCCCCCATGTCGGGTCCCCCACCCTTGCCCAAGAAGTGTAAAGAATAGGTAATGGGCCACAAGCCATTTGCGGATGCGGCCGGTTGACGTCCGCTTCGGCCCGCCCGACCCGCCGCCCCGCGATGCGTGCAATGATGTGCCCGCCAACTCCATAACGGCCGCTTGAATCCGCGCGGGAGAGTCCGGAGCACCCAGTTCGTCTGGTGCTGCTCGGACGCCGAAGGAGCAAGTTCCTCCCTTGAATCTCTCAGGCCCCGAACCGCGCGGGCGAGGCAGATCTGAAAAGCGAGCCGCCTTTGTGGCGGCTCCACCCAAGGTGCAAGTCACGACCACACTTACGTGCGGTCGTGGTGAACCTCTCAGGTTCCGATGACAGATGGGGAGGATGTGTCCTCGCCTGTCATGCCCTGGGAGCCCCACACATGAGCAATGTCCCCCGTCTCACCGCCCTCGATGCACTGCATCGCTCGCTGGGCGCGACCATGACCGACTTCGCGGGCTGGGACATGCCGCTGCGGTACGGCAGTGAGCGCGACGAGCATCTCGCCGTACGCACGCACGCCGGCCTCTTCGACCTGTCCCACATGGGCGAGATCGCCGTCACCGGGCCGCAGGCCGCCGCCCTGCTGAACCACGCGCTCGTCGGCAACATCGGGACGGTCGGCCCCGGCCGCGCCCGCTACACCATGATCTGCCAGGAGGACGGCGGGATCCTGGACGATCTGATCGTCTACCGCCTTGCCGACACCGAGGCCCCCGAATATCTGGTGGTCGCCAACGCCGGCAACGCCCAGGTGGTCCTGGACGCCCTGACCGCTCGCGCCACCGGCTTCGAGGCCGACGTACGCGACGATCGTGACGCGTACGCGCTGATCGCCGTCCAGGGCCCCGAGTCCCCCGGCATCCTGAAGTCCCTGACCGACGCCGATCTGGACGGGCTAAAGTACTACGCGGGCCTGCCCGGCACCGTCGCGGGCGTCCCGGCGCTCATCGCACGTACCGGCTACACCGGCGAGGACGGCTTCGAGCTGTTCGTCGATCCGCAGCACGCCGAGAAGCTGTGGCGGGCGCTGACCGAGGCCGGCGCCCCCGTCGGTCTGGTCCCCTGCGGCCTGTCCTGCCGCGACACGCTGCGCCTGGAGGCGGGCATGCCGCTGTACGGGCACGAGCTGACCACCGCGCTGACGCCGTTCGACGCGGGCCTGGGCCGGGTCGTGAAGTTCGAGAAGGAGGGCGACTTCGTCGGCCGCGCCGCCCTTGAGGCCGCCGCCGAGCGCGCCGAGACCGCGCCGCCGCGCAAGCTGGTCGGCCTGATCGCCGAGGGCCGCCGGGTGCCGCGCGCCGGGTACCAGGTGGTCGCGGACGGCAAGGTCATCGGCGAGGTCACATCGGGTGCCCCGTCCCCGACGCTGGGCAAGCCGATCGCCATCGCGTACGTCGACCCGGCGCATGCGGCGCCCGGCACGCCCGGGGTGGGTGTGGACATCCGCGGGGCACACGAGCCCTACGAGGTCGTCGCGCTGCCGTTCTACAAGCGCCAGAAGTAGCCCGCCGGTCCGAGACGCGAGTCTCACTCCGCAAGACCACCGTTCCTCAGCACTCCCCCGCGTACAGGAGAATTCAGGTCATGAGCAACCCCCAGCAGCTGCGGTACAGCAAGGAGCACGAGTGGCTCGCGACCGCCGAGGACGGCGTCGCGACGATCGGCATCACCGAGTTCGCGGCCAACGCGCTCGGCGACGTCGTTTATGCCCAGCTCCCCGAGGTAGGCGACACGGTGACCGCGGGCGAGACCTGCGGTGAGCTGGAGTCGACCAAGTCGGTCAGCGACCTGTACGCGCCGGTGACCGGTGAGGTCACCGAGTTCAACCAGGACGTCGTCGACGACCCCTCGCTGGTGAACTCCGCCCCGTTCGAGGGCGGCTGGCTGTTCAAGGTGCGCGTCACCCAGGAGCCGGACGACCTGCTCTCCGCCGACGAGTACACCGCTCTCTCCGGCAACTAACCGGGTGGCCGGTCGGCCGCCCCAAGCCCCAAGCCTCAAGCCCGAAGCCCGAAGCCCGACGACTCGAACGGGACCGTGATGACTGTTCTCGACACTCCCCTGCATGAGCTCGACCCGGACGTCGCCGCCGCCGTCGACGCCGAGCTGCTCCGCCAGCAGACCACCCTCGAAATGATCGCCTCGGAGAACTTCGCTCCGGTGGCCGTCATGGAGGCCCAGGGCTCCGTCCTCACCAACAAGTACGCCGAGGGTTACCCCGGCCGCCGCTACTACGGCGGCTGCGAGCACGTCGACGTGATCGAGCAGATCGCGATCGACCGCGTCAAGGCGCTCTTCGGCGCCGAGCACGCGAACGTGCAGCCGCACTCGGGCGCCCAGGCCAACGCCGCCGCGATGGTCGCGCTGATCAAGCCGGGCGACACGATCATGGGTCTGAACCTCGCCCACGGCGGGCACCTGACCCACGGCATGAAGATCAACTTCTCCGGCAAGCTCTACAACGTGGTCGCTTACCACGTCGACGACGCCACCGGCGAGGTCGACATGGACGAGGTCGAGCGCCTCGCCAAGGAGTCGCAGCCCAAGCTCATCGTGGCCGGCTGGTCGGCGTACCCGCGCCAGCTGGACTTCGCCGCCTTCCGCCGCATCGCGGACGAGGTCGGCGCGTACCTGATGGTCGACATGGCGCACTTCGCCGGTCTGGTCGCCGCGGGGCTGCACCCCAACCCGGTGCCGCACGCCCACGTCACGACCACCACCACGCACAAGACCCTCGGCGGTCCGCGCGGTGGTGTGATCCTGTCCACACAGGAGCTCGCCAAGAAGATCAACTCGGCGGTCTTCCCCGGACAGCAGGGCGGCCCCCTGGAGCACGTCATCGCGGCCAAGGCCGTCTCGTTCAAGATCGCGGCGACCGAGGACTTCAAGGAGCGCCAGCAGCGCACCCTGGACGGCGCCCGCATCCTGGCCGAGCGCCTGGTGCAGTCCGACGTCACCGAGCACGGCGTCTCCGTGCTGTCCGGCGGCACGGACGTCCACCTGGTCCTCGTCGACCTGCGCAACTCCGCGCTGAACGGCCAGGAGGCCGAGGACCGCCTCCACGAGGTCGGCATCACGGTCAACCGCAACGCCGTCCCGAACGACCCGCGGCCCCCGATGGTCACCTCAGGTCTGCGGATCGGCACCCCGGCGCTGGCCACCCGCGGCTTCACCATCGAGGACTTCACCGAGGTGGCGGAAATCATCGCCGCCGCGCTGAAGCCGACATACGACCGCGACGGTCTTGCCGCCCGGGTCACCGCGCTGGCCGACAAGCACCCGCTCTACCCTGGTCTGAAGTAGTTACGTACTAAACAGCCCAGTAGCACCACAACTGAACATCGGGGCACCGCGCACACTGGACAGTGGGAGCGGTGCCCCGTCTCTTGTCCACCACCCGCACCACCCCGGCAGACAACGGCGTCTACCAACCAGCTAGGAGTTCTACCGTGGCCCTCTCGGTCTTCGACCTGTTCTCGATCGGCATAGGCCCGTCCAGCTCCCACACCGTCGGCCCCATGCGCGCCGCCCGGATGTTCGTGGGCCGGCTGAAGAAGGACGGCCTGCTCGCCCAGACCACGTCCGTACGGTGCGAGCTCTTCGGCTCGCTCGGCGCGACCGGACACGGGCACGGCACGCCCAAGGCGGTGCTGCTCGGCCTTGAGGGCCACTCGCCCAAGTCCGTCGATGTGGAGAGCGCCGACGCCGATGTCGAGCGGATCAGGAAGACCGGCCGGCTGCGGCTGCTGTTCACGGAGATCGGCACGGACCACGAGATCGACTTCAACGAGCCGACCCAGCTGATCCTGCACCGGCGTCGCTCCCTGCCGTACCACGCGAACGGCATGACCCTCTTCGCCTACGACGCCGCGGGCAGCCCCCTCCTGGAGAAGACCTACTACTCGGTGGGCGGCGGCTTCGTCGTCGACGAGGACGCCGTGGGCCAGGACCGCGTCGTCCCCGACGACACGGCGCTCAAGTACCCCTTCCGTACGGGCGACGAGCTGCTGCGCCTCTCGCGCGAGACCGGCCTTTCGATCTCCGCTCTGATGCTGGAGAACGAGCTGTCCTGGCGCACCGAGGCCGAGATCCGCGGGGGCCTGCTTGAGATCTGGGGCGTCATGCAGACCTGCGTCTCGCGCGGCATGTCCCGCGAGGGCATCCTCCCCGGCGGCCTCAAGGTCCGCCGCCGCGCCGCCAACTCGGCCCGTCAGCTACGCGCCGAGGGCGACCCGCTGGCCCACGCCATGGAGTGGATCACGCTCTACGCGATGGCGGTCAACGAGGAGAACGCGGCGGGCGGGCGCGTGGTCACCGCCCCCACCAACGGCGCCGCCGGCATCATCCCGGCCGTCCTGCACTACTACATGAACTTCGTGCCCGGCGCCGACGAGGAGGGCATCGTCCGCTTCATGCTCTCCGCCGGCGCGATCGGCATGCTCTTCAAGGAGAACGCCTCCATCTCCGGCGCCGAGGTCGGCTGCCAGGGCGAGGTCGGCTCCGCCTGCTCGATGGCGGCCGGCGCCCTGGCCGAGGTGCTCGGCGGCACCCCCGAGCAGGTCGAGAACGCGGCCGAGATCGGTATGGAGCACAACCTGGGTCTGACCTGCGACCCGGTCGGCGGTCTCGTACAGATCCCGTGCATCGAGCGCAACGGCATGGCTGCCGTCAAGGCGGTCACGGCGGCGAAGATGGCGATGCGCGGCGACGGCCAGCACAAGGTGTCCCTGGACAAGGTCATCAAGACCATGAAGGAAACCGGCGCCGACATGAAGGTCAAGTACAAGGAGACCGCGCGGGGCGGTCTCGCGGTCAACGTCATCGAGTGCTGAGCGGGCGCCCCGGGGCTGTCCCCGCGGCTGTACGGGTCCGGCGGGCCGTCGCGCGGGACGCGAAGCGGCTCACCCGGATCGTGCGGGCCTCCCGCGCCTACGAGGGCCCGTACGCGCCGCTGATCGCCGGGTACCGGGTGGGGCCCGACTACATCGAGGCCCACCGGGTCTTCGTCGCCGTCGGGGCCGGGTCGCCGGAGGAGTCCGGGGAGCCGGTGCTCGGGTTCTACGCTCTCCTCCTCGACCCGCCGGAGCTCGACCTGATGTTTGTCTCCGACGCCGCCCAGGGGCGCGGCATCGGCCGCCTGCTGGTCGCGCATCTGCGGGACGAGGCGCGGGACGCCGGGATCGGGGAGGTGCGTGTCGTCGCGCATCCGCCCGCCGAGGGTTTTTATCTCGGCGTGGGCGCCGAGCGGACCGGGACCGTGCTCGCACGGCCGCCCGCGGTGATGTGGGACCGGCCGGACATGGTCATCAGAATCGCCGGGGAATGACTTCGCCGCCATTCGGTGGACTTCGCGGGAGTTTCGGGAACTGACCGGGCTCCGCATCCGTTGGCGGGTTGGGCAAAGAGATCGTCAAGGGGCGTGGCCCGCGCCGGATTGAGCAGGGATCTTCATGGGTGTCAGTCTCTCCAAGGGCGGCAACGTCTCGCTCTCGAAGGAGGCCCCCGGCCTGACCGCCGTCACGGTAGGCCTGGGCTGGGACGTACGCAGCACGACCGGGACCGACTTCGACCTCGATGCCAGCGCCCTGCTGGTGGACGCCAGCGGCAAGGTCGTCTCGGACCAGCACTTCGTCTTCTTCAACAACCTCAAGAGCCCCGACGGCTCTGTGGAGCACACCGGTGACAACACCACCGGTGAGGGCGAGGGCGACGACGAGCAGATCAAGGTGGGCCTCTCGACGGTTCCCGCCGAGGTCGACAAGGTCGTCTTCCCCGTCTCCATCCACGAGGGTGAGAGCCGCGGTCAGAGCTTCGGCCAGGTTCGCAACGCGTTCATTCGCGTGATCAACCAGGCGGACAACAAGGAGCTCGCCCGCTACGACCTCTCCGAGGACGCGTCGACGGAGACCGCCATGGTCTTCGGCGAGCTCTACCGCAACGGTGCGGAGTGGAAGTTCCGCGCCGTCGGCCAGGGCTACGCCTCGGGCCTGCGCGGCATCGCGACGGACTTCGGCGTCAACATCTGACCTGAAGCAGCCTGAAGTGAAGCTGTGAGCAGTGAGCAGTGAGTGAATGCCCGCGCCGGTTCAATCGGTGCGGGCATTCTCAGTTCCGCCTCCATCTCTCCTCCATCTCCTCCCCTCTCCACGGCTCTCTTCCCGTCAGGCCGACCAGTCGGTACGGTCCTGGCCAATCGAGCGCACGTACATGCAGATCGGCCGGCCGCCACCTAGGGCGACGATGTGAACGCACGGCGCGAGTGTCGCCGATCTAACACCGTTCGCCTTATGCAACTTGTTGCACAAGGCGCGTCGGGTGGACTACACATGGCCTCATGAGTCCGACGAATGAGTACCCGAACCTGCTGAGCCCCCTCGACCTCGGCTTCACCACGCTGCCCAACCGCGTGCTGATGGGCTCGATGCACGTCGGGCTCGAAGAGGCCGAGCGCGGCTTCGAGCGGATGGCCGAGTTCTACGCGGCCCGCGCCCGCGGCGGCGTGGGCCTCATGGTCACCGGCGGCATCGCGCCCAACGACCGGGGCCGCCCCTACCCCGGCGGGGCCAAGCTGACCACCGAGGCCGAGGCGGCGCAGCACCGGCAGGTGACCGACGCCGTACACCGCGAGGGCAGCCGGATCGCGATGCAGATCCTGCACTTCGGCCGGTACGCGCACCACCCCGAGCTGGTCGCCCCGAGCGCGCTCCAGGCGCCGATCAGCCCCTTCGTGCCGCATGCGCTGACCGATGCGGAGATCGAAGAGACGATCGAGGACTTCGTACGGGCGGCGGCGCTCGCCAAGTCGGCCGGGTACGACGGCGTCGAGATCATGGGCTCCGAGGGGTACCTGATCAATGAGTTCATCGCCGCCCACACCAACCACCGCGACGACCGGTGGGGCGGCTCGTACGAGAACCGCATCCGCCTCCCTGTCGAGATCGTCCAGCGGGTGCGCGAGCGGGTGGGCCCGAACTTCATTCTGATCTACCGCCTCTCCATGCTGGACCTGGTCCCCGGCGGCTCCACGCTGGCGGAGGTGATCACGCTCGCCCAGAAGATCGAGGCGGCCGGCGCGACCATCATCAACACCGGCATCGGCTGGCACGAGGCCCGCATCCCCACCATCGCGACCTCGGTGCCGCGCGGCGCCTACGCCTGGGTGACCAAGCGGGTCATGGGCTCGGTCGGCATCCCGCTGGTGACGACCAACCGCATCAACACCCCTGAGAAGGCAGAGCAGTTGCTCGCCGAGGGCCATGCGGACCTGGTCTCGCTCGCCCGGCCCTTCCTCGCCGACCCCGACTTCGTCGCCAAGGCGAGCGCCGGGCGCGCCGACGCCATCAACACCTGCATCGGCTGCAACCAGGCCTGCCTGGACCACACCTTCAGCGGGAAGATCACGTCCTGCCTGGTCAACCCGCGCGCCTGCCACGAGACCGAGCTGATCCTCTCCCCCACCCGCCGCGCCAAGCGCGTCGGCATCGTCGGGGCCGGACCCGCGGGCCTGGCCTGCGCGGTCTCGGCGGCCGAGCGCGGGCACGAGGTGACGCTCTTCGACGCGGCGGACGTGATCGGCGGCCAGCTCAACGTGGCGCGCAAGGTCCCCGGCAAGGAGGAGTTCAACGAGACGCTGCGCTACTTCCGCCACCAGCTCGACGCGCACGGCGTCCAACTGCGGCTGGGCACCCGCGCCACCGCCGAGTCGATCGCCGCGGCCGGCTTCGACGAGATCGTCCTCGCCACCGGCGTCACCCCCAGGACTCCGGCCATCCCCGGCATCGACCATCCCAGCGTGGTCAGCTACCTCGACCTGCTGCGCGAGGACGCGAAGGCCGGGGAGCGCGTCGCGGTCATCGGGGCCGGCGGCATCGGCTTCGATGTCGCGGAGTTCCTCACCGACACCAGCACGGACACCGACGCCGCCCCGAGCCTGAGCCCGGAGGAATTCTTCCGCCAGTGGGGCGTTGACACCGACTACCGCTCCCCCGGCGGCCTCCAGGCCCCCGCCCGCCCGGCGCAGACCCGTACCGTGCACCTGCTGCAGCGCAAGGCCACCAAGGTGGGGGCGGGCCTCGGCAAGACGACGGGCTGGATCCACCGCACCGAGCTCAAGCACCGCGGCGTCACGATGGTCGCGGGCGCGACGTACGACCGCATCGACGACGCGGGCCTGCATGTCACGGTCGACGGCGAGCAGCGGCTGATCCCCGTCGACACGGTCGTCGTGTGCACGGGCCAGGAGCCGCGCCGTGAGCTGTACGACGCTCTGCTGGCCGCGGGGCACCCGGTGCACCTCATCGGGGGCGCGGATGTCGCCGCCGAGCTGGACGCCAAGCGCGCCATCAGGCAGGGGACAGAACTCGCGGCCACACTGTGACCGGCCCCAGATGTGCGTCCCCGGCCGTGCCCGGCCCTACCTAGGATGCGGGCATGTCCCTCCCGCACGCGATCCTCACCGCCCTGCTCGAAAAGCCGTCTTCGGGGATTGAGCTGACCCGCAGGTTCGACAGGTCCATCGGCTATTTCTGGTCCGCGACGCATCAGCAGATCTACCGCGAGCTGGGCAAGCTGGAGCAGTCCGGCGCGATCAGGGAACTGCGTCGGCAGCAGCCGGCCCAGGGCCAGAAGAAGGAGTACGAGGTCCTGCCCGCCGGCCGCGCCGAACTGGCCGCCTGGGTGGGCAGGATCGAGGACCCCAAGCCCATACGGGACGCCCTCCTGCTGCGGCTGCGCGCGGCGGGAGTGGTGGGCACGCAGGACCTCTATGCCGAGGTGGGGCGTCATCTCGTGCTGCACCGGGCCCAGTTGGCGGAGTACCGCGCCATCGAGGCGCGCGACTTCGGCCCGGACCGGGCCAGCCCGGGCGACCGCGTCCGGCATCTGGTGCTGCGCGGCGGAATCGACCTGGAGCGCTTCTGGGTGGGCTGGCTCGAAGACGCGCACCGGGAGCTGCGGGAGATGGCCGAGGAGGCGCGTCCGGATACGGGTACGGGCCCGGAACCCACCGCGAAGTGAGGTCCGGGCCCGTACGCGGCGGGCCGTCGGGCGCGGGTGTCAGCCCTTGCCAGTCCCTGTCAGCTCTTGTTCCGGGAAGCCCAGAACTCGTCGAAGTTGAGCTTGCCGTCGCCGTCGCTGTCGTGGGCGTTGATCACGGCCTGGGCGACGGTCTCGGTGACGTAGGGGTCACCGAGCTGCGCCATCACGCTCTTGTACTCCACCGCCGAGATCAGCCCGTCCCCGTTGACGTCGTACCGCGCGAACGTCTTACGCGCCAACTCGATGTCCACCACTGGGTCCGCCCCTTCATGTGCCGTCATTACCCGCACAGATTATCGGTCCGGGTGCGGCGGCCGGTACCGGTGCGGGCAGTGGGGCTCGGGTTGCCTGCGGCGCTGTTCCCCTACCCGCCCCTTCCCGAAGTCCTCAAACGCCGGACGGGCTGGAACAGTTGCCGCACCCGTCAGCGGAAGATGCCCGTGTGCCCCAAGGAGTAGCGACCCGGCTGCGGATACACCGCGAGGCCGTGCGGGCCGCCGCCTACCGGGATGCGGGCGAGCTGACGGCCCGTCGTGGTGTCGATCGCGTACACCTCCGAGTCGTACCGGCCGGAGAGCCAGAGGACCTTGCCGTCCGCCGACACACCGCCCATGTCGGGGCTGCCACCGTCCGGCAGGTGCCACTTCTTCGTCAGCTTGTTCTTCGCGAAGTCGAAGACCGAGACGGAGCCCTCGCCACGGTTGGGGACGTACATCTCCTTCGAATCACGGCTGATGTAGAGGCCGTGGGCGCCCTTACCCGTGGGCAGCAGCTTCGGCGTGGGGAACTTCTCGCCGTTGAGCACCCACATGCCGTGCGCCATCATGTCCGCGACATAGAAGGTCTTGCCGTCGGGCGAGATCTTCACGTCCTGCGGCATGGCCCCCTGGAAGGGCAGCTTCTGCTGGCCGATGACCTCCATCTTCTCGGTGTCGACCTTGAGGAGTTCCCCGGAGAACTCGCAGGAGACGATGAAGTACCGGCCGTCCGCGGAGAAGTCGGCGTGGTTGACGCCCGCGCAGGAGACCGGGACGGTCTTGACGCGGTTCATGGTGTGCGGGTCGCGGAAGACCAGTTCGCGGTCCATCGACGCCATGACGATCGCGTGCTTGCCGTTGGGCGTGAAGTAGAGGTTGTACGGGTCGTGCACCTCGACCGGCTTGCCCGCGACGCCAGTGGCCGGGTCGATGGGGGTGAGCGTATGGCCGCGATTGTTGTTGACCCACAGCGTCTTGAGGTCCCAGGACGGCACGACGTGCTGCGGCTGGACGCCGACCGGGATGGTCTCGGTGACCTTGTACGTCTTGGGGTCGATCACCGACACCGTGTTGGAGTTGGTGTTGGGGACGTACACGCGCGACGGGAAGCCCTTGACGACGGGGGACATTTGGTTGGGGCGGTCCGCCGCGTACACGTCGTTCGGGTCGAGCACCGGCGGCATGCCGGGCAGTCCGGCCGGGACGGCGGGCACGGCCTTCTTCAGCTTGGCCGGCGGTACGACGCCCTTGGTGCCGAGCGCTTCGGCCTGGCCCTTGGCGTCGGGGTCGGCGCAGCCCGCGAGGGTGGCGATGAGGACGCCGGCGAGCAGCGCGGCCGTACGTCGGGTGTGTCGGGTGCGTGGAATACGTCGAGTACGTCGGGTGATCTTGGTCATCGGGTCAGCAGCTCCGTGGTCGTCACCGCGCGCAGTCCGCGGCGGTCGAGTTCGTCGAGGAGGGCGGGCAGCGCGGCGACCGTGTCCGCATAGCCGAAGTGCAGGCTCACCACGGATCCGTTACGGATCTCCGCGGTGACCTTGCGGGTGACGGCCGGGGCGCCGGGCGAGGTGAAGTCGAGGGAGTCGACGTCGTAGGACAGGACGTGCGGATAACCGGCACGGGCCGCCAATTTCGAGACGAGAGAGGTGGCGAACTGGGTGCGGGAGGGCCGGAACCAGGTGCCGATGGACCCGGTGAGCCGGCGCAGCCGGTCCGCGCAGCCGGTGATCTCGGCGTACGCCTCCCGCTCCCCCATGCCGGAGATGGTGAGATGGCGCTGCGTGTGGTTGCCGAGGTCGTGGCCGCCGTCGAGGATCCGGCGGGCGAGGGCCGGGTACTCGTCGAGCCAGCCGCCGACCGCCAGGACGGTCACCCGGGCACCGGCCCGCTCCGCCTCGGCGAGGACGGCCTTCGCGGTGGCGGGGTCGCCCTGGCCATGGAAGGTGAGGGCGACCCGGGGGCGGTCGCGCGGACCGTGCGTGATCTGTACGGGCAGGCCGGGGAAGCGGCGGGGAGCCGGGGCGGGGCGCGGGGCGGCGCGCTGTTTCGTCGGAGCGGCGGCGGAGGCATCGGCGGACGTTGGGGGCCCGGACGCGCCGTCGTGCGTACCGCAGCCCGCGGCGAGTGTCCCGGCGAAGGCCGCCCCCAGTGCGCCCGCTCCCGCACGCAGTGCGTCGCGGCGGCAGATCAATGTCACGCGCCCATTTAAGGGGGCATCGGGGCTAAAGGTAATGATTGAACCAATTTACGAGCTTTGCGGGTCGCGATCGCTGGACACCTCAGCTGCCTCGCGATCAATGAAACAGCCGCCATACGCCACACTTAGGCGCTCTTTAGTAGGCGAGTGTCCCAACTCACCTGCGATTCACAATCGGAACATCACGCTGTGCGGAGATTTGTCCGAGTAAATACTTTTGGCGCCCGGCTTGCCGTCTGCCATAGTCGGAGCCACGACCCCCATTGACCCGGGCCAGGTCGTCGTAAGCGCCGTGGATCACACCCCCCCCGTTCCACGGCTGCTCCACAGAAGCCCCCGAAGCGGTGCACGCCGACCGCTGGGGGCTTCTGTGTTTCCCGTACCCGCACAACGCACCCGGCACCGGCATCACCGGTCGGCGGTGCGCTCCGTCACCCGCATCTCGAACCAGGTGTTCTTGCCGCGCGGCAGCAGATCCACGCCCCATCGGTCGGACAGCTTGTCGACGAGGAACAGGCCCCGCCCACTGGTGTCCAGCTCATGCACCGGCATCAGGCAGGGCAGGCCGCGCGACGGGTCGCGCACCTCGATCCTTATCCAGCCCCTGCGGCGCAGCATCCGCAGCCCGAAGACGCGGGCGCCGGTATGCCGCACGGCGTTGCCAACGAGCTCCGAGACGAGCAGTACCGCGTATTCGGAGGTCTGCGGGGAGAGCGCCCACTGGCGCAGCACCACACACTGCGTCAGCCGCCGGGCAGTGGCTGCGGATTCGGGGCGCGAGGGCAGCCGAACCTCTTCGTCCGTCGGATTTCCGAACAACTCCAGTGCTTTTAGCCCCTGTTCATCCTCAACCGCAGGCATCCACCGCGCGGCGGTCGCGCTGCCGCGCGGCCGCGGCTGTTCCACACCTTCCAGCCCCGCCATGCCACCATCATGGCCGCACAGCGGACCTTCCGGGGGTGTCGTAAGGCATATGCCAAGGACGGCGTGCCCCCTTTCACAACCCCTCCGACCTGCGATTACCTCCCGCTCATAAGTGATCACCGAGGGTTGCTCACAAGGCCGTCTTGAGGCTGCTTTAAGGCCGACTTAATCCGCTCAAGAGGAGTACACCCCCAACCGACTTCCGGTCAGAGGAACTTCGCCCTACCCGGCCCCTCGTCGACAAAACTGCGCATTCCACGCTCCCGGTCCTCGGTCGCGAACAGCCCGGCGAACCAGTTCCGTTCGATCGTGAGCCCCGTCTCCAGGTCCGTCTCCAGACCCGCGTCGACGCACTCCTTCGCGGCGCGCAGCGCCGTCGCGGGCCCCTGCGCGAGCTTCGCGGCCCAGGCGTGCGCCTGCTCGTACACCTCGGCGGCCGGCACCACCCGGTCGACCAGACCGATCGCCAGCGCCTCCTCCGCCCGCACATGGCGCCCGGTGAAAATCATGTCCTTGGCCCTGGACGGGCCGACCAGGCGCGCGAGGCGCTGGGTGCCGCCCGCGCCGGGGATCAGACCGAGCAGGATCTCGGGCTGGCCGAGCTTGGCGTTGTCACCGGCGATACGGAAGTCGGCGCACAGTGCCAGCTCGCAGCCGCCGCCCAGCGCGTACCCGGTGACCGCGGCGACGACGGGCTTGGGGATGCGGGCCACGGCGGTGAACGAGTCCTGCAGGGCCCGGGACCGTACGATCATCGCCGCGTGGTCCATCGCCTGCATCTCCTTGATGTCGGCGCCGGCCGCGAACACCTTCTCGCCGCCGTACAGCACGACGGCCCGCACATCGTCGCGCCGGGTCGCCTCATCGGCGAGCTCGCGCAGCCGGTCCTGCGTGGCGACGTCCAGTGCGTTCATCGGGGGGCGGTCCAGGCGGATGGTGCCGACGCCCTCGGAGACTTCGAGATTCACAGTCATGCGAACGAGGTTAGCGCCCGTTAACGACAAGACAACGGGCCCGGCGCACCTGGTCCAGGTGCGGCGGGCCCGTGCGTACTGCGCGTACTGCTACTTCTTCCACTCCGACCAGGACATGTTCCAGCCGTTGAGGCCGTTGTCCGGCTGGATCTGCTTGTCGTTGGAGTTCTTCACGACCACCACATCACCGATGATCGACCGGTCGAAGAGCCAGGCGCCCGGCAGCTTCTTGTCGTAGCCGCCCCGCACGTCCTGGAGGCCGACGCAGCCGTGGCTCGCGTTGGACGAGCCGAACACTCCGGCGCCCGCCCAGTAGTTGCCGTGGATGAAGGTGCCCGAGGTGGACAGGCGCATCGCGTGCGGCACGTCCTTGATGTCGTACTCGCCGCCGAAGCCGACGGTGGCGCCGTTCATGCGCGTCACCTGGTACTTCTCGCTGATCACCATCTGGCCGTTGTACGTCGTCGTGGACGGCGCGCCCGCGGTGATCGGAATGGTCTTGAGTACCTTGCCGTCACGCTTGACGGTCATCGTGTGGGCCTTGGCGTCCACGACGCTGACCTGGCTGCGGCCGACGGTGAACTTCACGGTCTTGCTCTGCTTGCCGTACACCCCGGGCCGGCCCTCGACCCCGTCGAGGTTCAGCTTCAGCGTCACCTTGGTGCCCTTGGCCCAGTACTTCTCGGGACGCAGGTCGAGGCGGTCGTTGCCGAACCAGTGGCCCTCGATCGGCACTGCGGGCTCGGAGGTCACCTTGACCGCCTTGCTGACGTCCTCCGGCTCGGTGATGCCGCGGCTGAAGCGGACCGAGACGGGCATTCCGACGCCGACGGTCGAACCGTCCTCGGGCGTGAAGTACGCGACGAAGGTGTTCTTCGGGACGAGCGTGGTGAAGGTGATGTCCTTCGCCGACTCGCGGCCCTCGGCGTCCTTGGCTATCGCGTGCACCTTGTACTTGGTCGCGGCGCCGAGGTGGCGCTCCGGCTCCCAGGCGGTGCCGCCGCCGGTGATCCGGCCGTCTACCTTGTTGCCCTTGGTGTCCTCGACCGTGACAGACGTCAGCTTGCCGTTGTCCGCACCGATCTTGAGGGCGCCGCTCGTGGCGACGTCCTTCGCACCGTCCTTGGGTGCGACCGTCACCACCGCCTGGGAAGCCTTCGTGTCGGTCTTCCCCGCGCTGCCCTTATCCTTGCCGTCGCCGGAGTCCGAACCCCCACCGCACGCCGTAACCAGCAGCAGCATCGCCCCCAGCAACAGGGCGAGCAGACCTTGCCCCCGCCTCGCCCCGGCCGATGCCCCCGATATCCGCTGCCTGTTCACTTTTCCGATCTCCCCTCGCACGGCCTGGCCCCAGCCATGGCCCGCACCCCGCACGCAGCTCCCACGCGCCTTGGAAAAGATAAGCACACCGGGCGTATCGGGACCTCCCCGCGTATGTCACCGTTCCGTCCCAAGTGCGCAGCGGGGCGCGTGCGAGCCATGCAGGTCAGCGGGGGTTACCTGAGGGCGGAACCGGCCTTCCAACGGTTCCACGCCATGTTCCAGCCGCCGAGGCCGTTGTCGGGAGCGACCTTTCGGTCATGCGAGTTGATCACCTCGATCACGTCCCCGACGAGCGTGCGGTCGAAGAACCAGCCGGCCGGGGTCGCCGAGCTGCCGCCCTTCACATCGCGCAGCCCGACGCAGCCGTGGCTGGTGTTGGCCGACCCGAAGGTCCCCGACGCGGCCCAGTAGTTGCCGTGCAGGAAGGTGCCCGAGGTGGTCAGCCGCATCGCGTGCGGCACGTCCGGGATGTCGTACTCACCGCCGAATCCGACCGTCTGACCGTTCATCCGCGTCACGTCGTACAGCTCGGTGACGACCATCTTCCCGTTGTACGTCGTGTTCTTCGGCGCCCCCGCGCTGACCGGCACGCTCACCGGCGCCTCCTGGCCGCGCCGCACCACCATCGTGTGCGTCTCGGCGTCCACCGTGGAGACTTGGGAGCGGCCGACGGTGAAGCCGACGGACTTCTGCTGGATGCCGTACACGCCGGGCGACGCCTGTACGTCGCGCAGTTTCAGGGCGACGCTCACCCGGGTCCCCGGCTTCCAGTAGTCGCGCGGCCGGAAGTCCAGCCGCTGCTTGCCGAACCAATGGCCGGTGACCTCCACCGGCGGCTCCGAGCTGACCTCGATGGCGCGCTCGACCGCGGCGCGGTCGGTCACCTCGCGGTTGAAGTCAAAGGAAACGATCATGCCGGTGCCCACGGTGGAGCGGTTCTCCGGCTTGAAGTAACCGATGAAGCGGTGCTCGGGGACGTACGTCGTGAACGAGGTGTGCCGGGCCGATCGGCGGCCGTCGCCGTCCAGCGCCACCGCGTCGACCGTGTACTTGGCGGCCAGCAGCAGCCGCCCGTCCACCGGCTTCCAGCTCAGGCCGTCCGGCGAGATCCGCCCCTCGACCTCCTGCGGCTCCGCGTCCTCGACCCGCAGCACCTTGACTCTCTCCAGCCGCCCGTCCGGGACCTTCACCTCGATACGGCCGTCCGCCTTGATGCCCTTCGCCCCGTCGTCGGGGAGAATCCTGATCGCATCCCTGGGCGAACGCGGCTTGTCGCCGAAGCCCAGACCGCCCCCTCCGCCGGTACAGCCGGACAGTCCGGCGATCAGTCCTGCCCCTGCCAGTACGGCGGCCAGCGCCGTCCGTGCGCGTCTCACTGCGTCTCTCACGTCCGGCCCAACGATCGCCCCCCTCCGGGGGAAACGTGAGTACGACCGCTGTTCCGGGCAGAACAGGTGCAGGGAGCCACACCAGGAAGCCGCGGCCGGGATGCCGCACGGCCTGGGAGGATCCGCCGGTCCAGCCGAGCCGCGGGAGGCCTACAGGTGTCGAGCGCACCCGAGCGACAGGCAGTTGCAGTATCGGGGGCGGTGCGGGCCGGGCGGCCCGCACCGGCCGGGGTCAACGGGCACCGCCCGGAGCCCGCCGAGGCCCGGCCACCCGTGTGGCCCGGTGCGCCCACTCCGCTCGGGGCGCGCTTCCGCGTTGGTCCCGACAAAGTGGCGGGCACCAACTTCGCGCTGTGGGCGGGCGGGGCGGAGGCCGTCGAGGTGTGCCTGTTCGACGAGGACGGCGCCGAGACGCGCTGCCCGCTGACCGAGCTGACGCACGAGATCTGGCACGGCTTCGTGCCGGGCATCCGGGCGGGACAGCGCTACGGCTTCAGGGTGCACGGCCGCTGGGACCCGTGGACGGGCGCCCGCTGGAACCACGCGAAGCTGCTCCTCGACCCGTACGCGCGGGCCGTGGACGGAGACTTCACGCTCCCCAGTGAGGTGTACGGGCATGTGCGGGACTGGCCGCAGCAGCACGTGGCCGACACGGTCCGCGACGACCGGGACTCCGCGCCGTACGTCCCCAAGGGTGTGGTCGTCCACGCGGACGCCCCCGACGACGAGTGGGTGGACGACCGGCGGCCCAAGACGCCGTGGGCCGACACGGTCATCTACGAGCTGCATGTGCGCGGCTTCACCAAGCTGCACCCGGGCATCCCGGAGCCGCTGCGCGGCACATACGCGGGGCTCGCCCACCCTGCCGCGATCGAGCATCTCGTACGGCTGGGGGTGACGGCCGTCGAGCTGCTGCCGGTGCACCAGTTCGCGCACGAGGACCATCTGCTGCGGCGCGGCCTGCACAACTACTGGGGCTACAACTCCATCGGCTACTTCGCGCCGCACGCCGGATACGCGGCGACGGGGACGGCCGGCCAGCAGGTCGAGGAGTTCAAGGGGATGGTGCGGGCGCTGCACGCCGCCGGCATCGAGGTCATCCTCGACGTGGTTTACAACCACACGGCGGAGGCCGGCGAGCTGGGCCCGACGCTGTCGCTGCGCGGCATCGACAACCGCGGCTACTACCGGCTCCAGTCCGACGCCCGGCGGTACGCCGACTACACGGGCTGCGGCAACACCCTGCACGTGGTCCAGCCGCACGTCCTGCGGCTCATCACCGACTCCCTCAGATACTGGGTCACCGAGATGGGCGTCGACGGCTTCCGCTTCGACCTGGCCGCGGCACTGGCCCGCTCGATGCACGACGTCGACATGCTGTCCCCGTTCCTCGCGGTCATCGCCCAGGACCCGGTGCTGCGCCGGGTGAAACTGATCGCCGAGCCGTGGGACGTCGGCAGCGGCGGCTACCAGGTGGGCGCGTTCCCGCCGCTGTGGACGGAGTGGAACGACCAGTACCGCGACGCCGTACGGGACTTCTGGCGCGGCGCCCTGCCCGACGTCCGGGACCTGGGCTACCGCCTGTCGGGCTCCAGCGACCTCTACGCGTGGGGCGGCCGGCGCCCGTACGCCTCCGTCAACTTCGTCACCGCGCACGACGGTTTCACCCTGCGCGACCTCGTGTCGTACGAGCAGAAGCACAACGCCGCGAACGGGGAGGCCAACCGGGACGGCACCGGCGACAACCGGGCGTGGAACTGCGGCGCGGAGGGCGAGAGTGACGACGTACGGGTCAACGAGCTGCGCCGCCGCCAGCTGCGCAACATGCTCACCACGCTCCTGCTGTCCACGGGGGTGCCGATGCTGGTGGCGGGCGACGAGATGGGCCGCACCCAGGGTGGCAACAACAACGCGTACTGCCAGGACAACGCGACCAGCTGGATCGACTGGTCCCTGCTCGAAGAGCCGGGCTGGCGCGGCCTGTTCGCGCTGACGTCCCGGCTCCTTGCCCTGCGCCACGCGCATCCGGTGCTGCGCCGCCGCGCCTTCTTCTCGGGCCGCCCGCAGGCCGCGGACGGGCTGCGGGACCTGGCCTGGTTCACGCCGCGCGGTGCGGAGATGACCGAGCAGGACTGGTACGCGCCCGCCTCGACGCTGGGTCTTTTCCTGTCGGGACGAGACATCCCGGGGCGCGACGCGCGGGGGGCGCAGGTGAGCGACGACAGTTTCCTGGCGATCCTGCACGCGGCGGACCGCCCGGTGAGCTTCCTGCTGCCGGGCCCGCCGTGGGCCCAGTCGTACGAGCTCGTCGTCGACACCTCGATGGAGGTCCAGAGCGACGAGCCGGGCACCCTGTTCCAGGGGGGCGGTTCGGTGACCGTGCCCGCCAGGTCGGTGCTGCTGCTCCGGGTCCAGTCGTGAGGATGCGCCAGTCGGCGGGGTCGGGGTGGCGTACGACCGGGCGGGGGCGGCCTCCGCCGAAAACCAGATGAACGATGTCAGTGGTGAACCATAGGCTCGCTACTGATGCCAGAAACACGTTCAGTACCTCAGCGCCGATCGGCCGTACGCTCGCTCCTGCGGTTGTGGCCCTACGTGCGCCCGGTGCGAACCCGCCTCTTCGGCGCGGCATTTGTCGCTGTTTTCGCTTCCTGCCTCAGCCTGGTCTTCCCGTTCGCCCTGAAGTGGATCGTGGACGGGCCGGTCGCGGACAGCAATCCGGGCGGGGTGTGGCTGGGCGCCGCGGTCCTGCTGGTGCTCGGCGTGGTGGAGGCGGTGCTCTTCGGCATACGGCGGTGGATGGTGGCGCGGCCGCTGGCCGGTGTCGAGGCGGCGATGCGGGCCGACCTCTACCGGCATCTCCAGCGGCTGCCGATGGCCTTCCACGACCGGTGGGCGTCGGGGCAGTTGCTCTCGCGCGGCACGACGGACTTGATGATCGTGCGGATGTTCCTGGCGTTCCCGCTGACCTTCCTGCTGGTCAACGGGGTCACGATCCTGGTCGGTTTCGTCATTCTGCTGTTCCAGGAATGGTCGCTCGGACTGGTGCTGCTTGGGCCCGTGATCCCGATGGTGGTGCTGTGCTCGCTCTTCGAGTCGAAGTACTCCGGGGTCTCACGGCTCTCCCAGGACCAGGTCGGTGATCTGACGACGGTGGTCGAGGAGAGCGTCCTGGGCATTCGCATCATCAAGGGCTTCGGCCGCCACCGCAGCCAGGCCGTCGCATTCCGTGAGCTGTCGCTGAAGGTGCGCGGCACGGAGCTGGTGAAGGCCCGGCTGCTGGCGGCCATCTGGGCGCTGATCACGGTCCTGCCGGAGCTGGCCATCGGCGCGGCGCTGGTCCTCGGCACGGTCCAGGTCGCGGACGGCGTGCTGTCGGCGGGGACGCTGGTGGCGTTCCTGTCGACGGCGCTGGCGCTGCGCTGGCCGGTGGAGTCGATCGGCTTCCTGCTGGCGATCAGCCAGGACGCGGCGACCGCGACCGACCGGTACTTCGAGGTGATGGACGCGCCGGAGGAAGCAGACGCGGGTACGGAGACGGGCGCGGTTCCGGCCTCCTCCGGGACGGTCGGCGGGATCCGCTTCGAGGGCGTCATGTTCCGCTATCCCGACGCGGCTTCGGACTCCCCTCCCGTGCTCGCGGACATCACCCTGCACATCAGACCCGGCGAGACGATGGCGATCGTCGGGGCCACCGGCAGCGGCAAGACCACGCTCACCACGCTCGTACCGCGGCTGCACGAGGTCACCGGCGGGCGCATCACGCTCGACGGCGCCGACATCACCGCGCTGCCGCGCGAGCGGCTGCGGGAGCTGGTGTCGGTCGCCTTCGAGGAACCCACGCTCTTCTCGGCGACGGTCGGCGAGAACGTACTGATGGGCGCGGTGGGCGCGGGTCAGGCGGAGCTGGAGCGGGCGCTCGACACCGCGCAGGCCCAGTTCGTACGAGATCTGCCGCACGGCGCCGGTACGCAGGTCGGCGAGCAGGGGCTGAGCCTGTCCGGCGGGCAGCGGCAACGCCTCGCGCTGGCGCGGGCGGTGGTGGGCGAACCCCGGTTCCTCGTACTGGACGATCCGCTTTCGGCGCTCGATGTGCACACCGAGACGCTGGTGGAGGCGGCGCTGCGGCGGGTGCTTGCGAGGACCACCGCGCTCGTCGTCGCGCACCGGCCGTCCACGGTGCTGCTCGCCGACCGGGTCGCGCTGCTCTCCGACGGCCGGATCACCGCCGTCGGCACCCACCACGAACTGCTGCGCAGCAGCGACGAGTACGCCTGGCTGATGTCGGGTGCGGGCGACGGCGAGCCCGTCACCACCGCAGGCAAGGGGGACCACGCATGACCACCACCGTGGACGGCAGGCCGGTACCCGAATCCGACTCGGGTACCGGCGAGGGAACTCCGCCCGACCCGGGGACCGTTCCCGTGGCGCGGACCGGTGACCTCTTCGACCGCGACGCGCTGCCCACCGTCAAGGGGGCGACGGGCACACTGCTGCGCTCGCTGCTACGGGCCAGGCGGGGCAAGGTGATCGTCGCCGCGCTCCTCCTGCTCCTCCAGCAGGCCGTGGTGCAGGCGGGGCCGCTGCTGGTGGCGTACGCGATCGACCGCGGCGTACCGGCGCTCAGGCGCGACGACTTCGGGCCGCTGATCGTGGTCGGGGCCGGGTATCTGGTGTGCGCGCTGGGCGCGGGGGCGCTCCAGTACGCCTTCATCCAGGCGTCCGCCCGCGTCAACCAGGACGTGCTGCTCGATCTGCGCGGCCGGATCTTCCGCCACGCGCAGGCCCTGAGCGTGGACTTCCACGAGCGGTACACCTCGGGGCGGCTCATCTCTCGCTCCACGACGGACGTGGAGTCCCTGCGGGAGCTGCTTGGCGAGGGCCTCCAGGAGCTGCTCGGGGTCATTCTGTCCGTCGTCTACATCTGCGCACTGCTGCTCTATCTGGACATCGGACTCGGCGGGCTCGCGGTGCTCTCCTTCGTACCGCTGTATCTGCTCGTGCGGCTCTATCAGCGCCGCGCCGGGCGCATCTTCAGCAGACGTTCCACGGCGATCGCCGCCGTCATCGTGAAGTTCGCGGAGACGATCAACGGCATCCGGCCGGTCCGGGCGTTCCGCCGCGAGGATGCGAACGACGCCGACTTCCGGGTGCTCAACCACCGCCACGAGCTGACGAACGGCGACACCCTCCTGGAGATGGCGCGCTATGTGACCGGCTCCAGGCTGGTGGCGAACAGCGCGATCTCGGGGCTCGTGCTGTGGGGCGCGTACCGGGTCGCGGACGGCACGCTGGCGCTCGGGGTGCTGGCCGCCTCTGTGCTCTATCTGCGGCGGCTGTACGACCCGATCGACCGGCTCGGCATGTTCCTCAACTCCTACCAGTCGGCGGCCGCCTCACTGGAGAAGATCGCGGGCCTGCTCGCTCAGACACCGACCGTGCCGGAGCCCACGCAGCCGCGCGAGCTGCCGTCGACGGTCCGCGAACACCGGGGCCGCGAGGTCGTCTTCGCCGGGGTCAGCTTCGCCTACCGCACGGGCGGCGAGGTGCTGCCGCGCTTCGACCTGACGCTCCCGGCCGGCCAGACGGTCGCCGTCGTCGGCTCGACGGGCGCGGGCAAGTCGACGCTCGCCAAGCTGCTCGCCCGCTTCTACGACCCGAACGAGGGCCAAGTCCTGCTCGACGGAACGGACTTGCGCGACCTCGCGGTGCCGGAGCTGCGCCGCGGGGTGGTCATGGTGACGCAGGAGGCCTTCCTGTTCTCCGGAACGGTCGCGGAGAACATCGCCATCGGCCGCCCGGACGCCACCCGCGCGGACATCGAGCAGGCGGCGAAGGCCATCGGCGCGCACGAGTTCATCAGCACGCTGCCCGAGGGGTACGACACAGATGTACGCAAGCGGGGCGGCCGGATCTCGGCGGGCCAGCGCCAGCTGGTGGCCTTCGCCCGCGCACTGCTCGCCGACCCGGCGGTGCTGATCCTCGACGAGGCCACGTCGTCCCTGGACATCCCGGGCGAGCGGGCCGTCCAGCGCGCGATGCACACCGTGCTGCACGGCCGTACCGCCGTGGTGATCGCCCACCGCCTGTCGACGGTGGAGATCGCCGACCGGGTACTGGTGATGGAACACGGCCGCGTCGTCGAGGACGGCGCCCCGGCCGAACTCATCGCGGGGACCGGCCGGTTCGCCGGTCTGCACCGGGCGTGGCGGGAGAGCCTGGCATGACGGCGGCGGGGCGGCGACCGGGGTCGGTGGGCGTTCGCGACCAGGTCACCCCCGCGCCCCCGTGGAGTGCTGGCTACGCTTGCGGCATGACGACGCACAGGGCCGCCCACGTGAGCGTTGACGCGATGATCGACGACCTCAGGACACTCGTCGAGGTCGAGTCGCCTTCGCGCGATCTCGACGCCCTGACGGCGTCGGCCAAGGCGGTCGCCGCCGTCATCGAGAGCCGTCTCGGCGGACAGGCCGTCCTCGTGGAGAGCGAAGCGGGGCCGCATGTCCACTGGTCGGCCGGTGGCGATCCCACCGTGCTGGTCCTCGGTCACCATGACACCGTATTTCCGCTCGGCACCCTTGAACGCCGCCCGTTCAAGGTCGAAGGCGGGCACGCGACCGGCCCCGGGGTCTTCGACATGCTGGGCGGTCTGGTGCAGGCCGTGCATGGCCTGGCGACGCTCGACGACCGGTCGGGCGTCGAGATCCTGGTGACCGCCGACGAGGAGGTCGGCTCCGGCTCGTCCCGCGCTCTCCTCGAAGAACGGGCCCTGGCCTGCGGCGCTGTGCTGGTCCTTGAGGGCGCCGCCGACGGTGGAGGCCTGAAGACCGGCCGCAAGGGCTGCGGCACCTTCCAGGTCTCCGTCACGGGCCGGGCGTCGCACGCGGGCCTTGAGCCCGCGGCCGGGATCAACGCCCTGATCGAAGCGGCACACCAGGTACTGGACATCGCGGCGCTCGGCCGACCCGGGATCGGCACGACCGTCACCCCGACCGTCGCGTCCGCGGGAACCCTGGACAACGTCGTTCCCGCGGAGGCGACCGTCGTCGTGGATGTCCGGGTCGAGTCGGTCGGCGAGAAGGAACGGATCGAGTCCGCGTTCGCGGCGCTGGCCCCGCATCTCGACGGGGCGGAGATCACGGTTCGGGGAGCTGTCGGCCGCCCCCCGATGCCCGAGTCGGCGTCGGCCGAGCTCTTCGCGCTGGCGAAGCAGCTGCTTCCCGACCTCGAAGGCAGGGCGGTCGGCGGCGGAAGCGACGGCAACTTCACCGCCGCGCTGGGAGTGCCCACGCTGGACGGCCTCGGAGCGGTCGGGGGTGGCGCCCACGCCGATCACGAGTACCTGGTGGTCGAGGCCATGGCCGAGCGGGCGAACCTGGTCGCCGGGCTGGTGAAGGCGATTCGGAACACCTAGTCCAGGGGCCGGCCGTCGCGGTCGAGTCGGAGGACCGGGCCCTTCAGGACACCGGGATGTCCGGCGAAAAGTGGATGGCACGGAACGAGCCACAGTTCGAAGCCATCACCGCGGCCGGTACGTACCCCTTGCTCAACAGCATGTTCGAACAGGACGAGTTCGAGCTCGACATCGACACCCTCTTCGAATTCGGTCTGCGCAGGACCCTGGACGGTGTCGGGGCGATGCTCGGAAACAGTCGGTAGGTATTGCCGAAACGTCCGGTTAACGAACGTGACCATTCGGGCAACGGACGATTTTTGGCCAACTTCTTGATGCGCTCCTGACAGGTACTCGTCCTGACTGGCACTCTTCCCCCGATCCACGCATCACTCGCACCTCAGCACGTAGCTCGTACTGACGCTCTGCCTGTTTGTTCTTCCGTTCTGCTGTCTTGCCCGGCCGGCCCACCCAGTCGCCCGGTACCTCCTTCGCAGATGGAGTTCGCGTGAGACCCACAACCCCCCGCAGGCGTAACCGCGCCACCGCTACCGGCGCGCTGATCGCCGCCACCGCTCTGCTCGCCGTCGGCGTGCAGGCCGGCGCCGCAAGTGCCAGCCCCGACTCGGGGGCTGCCACCAAGGCGGCCGCACAGCCCAACCCGGGCGCCCTGCCCGCCAAGCTCTCCCCCGCACAGCGCGCCGAGTTGATACGCGAGGCCAACGCCACCAAGGCGGCCACCGCGAAGGAACTCGGCCTCGGCGCCAAGGAGAAGCTGGCCGTACGCGATGTCGTCCAGGACCGTGACGGCACCACCCACACGCGCTACGAGCGCACCTACGACGGACTCCCGGTCCTGGGTGGCGACCTCGTCGTCGCCGAGACCAAGGCAGGGAAGACGGAGGCTGTCACCAAGGCGTCGAAGGCCGAGCTGAAGGCCGTCGACACCACCGCGGAGGTCGCTCCGGCGGCAGCCGAGAAGCAGGCGCTGAGCGCCGCCAAGGCGGAGGGCTCCACCAAGGCCGACGCCAGCCGGGCGCCCCGCAAGGTCGTCTGGCTGACCGACGGCAAGCCGGCGCTGGCGTACGAGACGGTCGTCGGGGGTCTCCAGCACGACCAGACCCCCAATGAGCTGCACGTCGTCACCGACGCCTCGACCGGCAAGAAGCTGTTCGAGTGGCAGGCCATCGAGAACGGCACCGGCAACACCCAGTACAGCGGCCAGGTGCCGGTGGGCGCCACCCAGTCGGGCTCCACCTTCAACCTGACCGACGGTGGCCGCGGCAACCACAAGACGTACAACCTCAACCGCGGCACCTCGGGCACCGGCACCCTCTTCTCGGGCCCCGACGACATCTGGGGTGACGCCACCCCGCAGAACGCCGAGACCGCGGGCGCCGACGCGGCCTACGGCGCGGGTCTCACCTGGGACTACTTCAAGAACGTGCACGGCCGCACCGGCATCAAGGGTGACGGCGTCGGCGCGTACTCGCGGGTCCACTACGGCAACGCGTACGTCAACGCGTTCTGGTCGGACTCCTGCTTCTGCATGACGTACGGCGACGGCGCGGGCAACACCAAGCCGCTGACCTCGATCGACGTCGCGGCGCACGAGATGACGCACGGCGTCACCTCCAACACCGCCGGCCTCGTCTACAGCGGCGAGTCGGGCGGCCTGAACGAGGCGACCTCCGACATCTTCGCGGCGGCCGTCGAGTTCAACGCCAACAACGCCCAGGACGTCGGTGACTACCTGGTCGGCGAGAAGATCGACATCCGGGGCAACGGCACTCCGCTGCGCTACATGGACAAGCCGAGCAAGGACGGCTCGTCCAAGGACGCCTGGTACTCGGGCCTCGGCGGCATCGACGTCCACTACTCCTCGGGCCCGGCGAACCACTGGTTCTACCTGCTCTCCGAGGGCAGCGGCACCAAGACCATCAACGGCGTCAACTACGACTCGCCGACCTCCGACGGCCTGCCGGTGACCGGCATCGGCCGTGCGAAGGCCCAGCAGATCTGGTTCAAGGCGCTCACCACCAAGTTCAACACGCGCACCGACTACGCGGGCGCCCGTACCGGCACCCTCGCGGTCGCTGGTGAGCTGTACGGCGCCACCAGCGCCGAGTACAAGGCCGTCGCCGACGCGTGGGCCGGCATCAACGTCGGCAGCCGCCCCGGTGGCGAGACCGGCACTTCCTTCGAGAACCTCGTGGACGTCGCCATCCCGGACAACGGCGCCGCGGTGACCTCCTCGGTCACCTCCACCAAGACGGGTGCCGCTCCGGCCACCCTCAAGGTCGCAGTGGACATCGTCCACACCTGGCGCGGTGACCTGGTCGTCGATCTGCTCGCCCCGGACGGAACCGCCTACCGGCTGAAGCCCTCCTCGTCGAACGACTCGGCCGACAACGTCAAGGAGACGTACACGGTCAACGCGTCCTCCGAGACCGCGAACGGCATCTGGAAGCTCAAGGTCCAGGACGTCGCCGCGCAGGACACCGGCTACATCAACAGCTGGAAGATCACCTTCTGACGAGTAGTCAGATCTGCTCTGCCGACTGAAACAGTGCCCGGGGCCACCGGCCCCGGGCACTGCCCGTGTGCGGGGCCGGTAAATCCGGGCCCCGCCCCTGATCACCGCAGCAGGACCCCCGCCGCCTCCCCCGTCGTCTCCGAAGGCACCGCGACCAGGCCCAGGTCCGCGTGGGTCGCCAGCAGGCGGTGGGCGGGGAGGATGCGGACCGTGTAGCCGAAGGGGCCGGTACGGTCCAGGGCGAGCGGGCCCTCGTACACCCAGCGGCCCTCCAGATCGGGGCCGCCCGTCGGCTTCAGCGGGAAGGTCCTGGCCTCGCCGATCGCGTCGTCCGGGTCGACCCGGCCCGCGACCGCCTGCACCTCCACGTCGTCCGGCGCCAGCGCGCCGAGCGCCACGCGCACCCGCAGGGCCAGGGTGGCGCCGAGCTCCGCGGTGCCGTTCACTGCGGTCGGCGTCAGCGCCTCCACATGGTCGACGGCGACCTGCGGCCACGCCGTACGCACCCGGGCCTTCCACAGGGCCAACTCCCTTGCGGCGTCCGGGTCCAGGGACCGGTGGGCGTGGGCGGCCGGAGCGTACAGCCGCTCCACGTACTCCCGCACCATGCGTCCCGCCAGCAGCTTCGGGCCGAGCGTGACCAGGGTCTGGCGGACCATCTCGATCCAGCGGTCGGGCAGCCCGCCAGGTCCCCGGTCGTAGAAGCGCGGGGCGACGTGCTGCTCGATCAGGTCGTAGAGCGCGTTCGCCTCCAGCTCGTCGCGGCGGTCGTCGTCGGTGGCCGCGCCGTCGGCGGTCGGGATGGCCCAGCCGAAGTCCGGCTCGAACCACTCGTCCCACCACCCGTCGAGCACCGACAGGTTGAGGCAGCCGTTGAGCGCCGCCTTCATCCCGCTCGTCCCGCACGCCTCCAGCGGACGCAGCGGATTGTTCAGCCACACGTCACAGCCCGGGTAGAGCTTCTGGGCCATCCGCATGCCGTAGTCGGGCAGGAAGACGATCCGGTGGCGCACCCGCGGGTCGTCCGTGAACCGCACCAGCTCCTGCACGAGCCGCTTGCCGCCGTCGTCCGCCGGATGGGCCTTGCCCGCCACCACGATCTGGATGGGCCGCGTCGGGTGGAGCAGCAGCTCCATCAGCCGGTCGCGGTCCCGCAGCATCAGGGTGAGCCGCTTGTACGAGGGGACACGCCGGGCGAAGCCGATGGTCAGGACGCCCGGGTCGAGGACGTCGTCGACCCACCCGAGCTCCGCCTCGCCCGCGCCGCGCTGGCGCCAGGACGCGCGCAGCCGCTCCCGTACCTCCTGGACCAACTGCTGCCGCAGGGTGCGCCGCAGGTCCCAGATGTCGGTGTCCGCGATGTCGGCGACGGTGTCCCAGCGCTGCGAGTCGCCCACCGACAGCGCCTCCTCGGTGCGGCTCAGGCCGATCTGCCGCGCGCCGAGCCTGATGACCTCGGGCGCTACCCAGGTCGGTGCGTGCACACCGTTGGTGATCGAGGTGATCGGCACCTCTTCCGGGTCGAAGCCCGGCCACAGACCGGCGAACATCGAGCGGCTGACGGCGCCGTGCAGGGTGGAGACGCCATTGGCGCGCTGCGCGAGCCGCAGTCCCATCACCGCCATGTTGAAGAGGTTCGGCTCGCCGCCCGGGTAGGTCTCCATGCCGAGCTGGAGGATCCGTCCCACGTCGAGGCCGGGCAGCTCGCCCTGGTCCCCGAAATGGTGCGCGACGAGCTCGCGGTCGAAGCGGTCGATGCCGGCCGGTACGGGGGTGTGCGTCGTGAAGACGGTCCCGGCCCGCACCGACTCAAGCGCCGCGTCGAACTCAAGCCCCTGGGAGCCGAGTTCACGGATGCGCTCCAGGCCGAGGAATCCGGCGTGCCCCTCGTTCGTATGGAAGACCTCCGGCTCGGCGTGCCCGGTGAGCCGGCAGTAGGCCCGGACCGCCCGGACCCCGCCGATGCCGAGGAGCATCTCCTGGAGCAGCCGGTGCTCGCTGCCTCCGCCGTACAGCCGGTCGGTCACATCGCGCTCGGAGGCCGCGTTCTCCTCGACGTCCGAGTCGAGCATCAGCAGTGGTACGCGCCCCACTTGGGCCTGCCAGATGTGTGCGCGCAGCGAGCGTCCGCCGGGCAGGGCGAGCACGACCTGGGTGGGGGTGCCGTCGGGCTCCCTGAGGAGTGAGACGGGCAGTTCGTTGGGGTCGAGCACCGGGTAGTGCTCCTGCTGCCAGCCGTCGCGGGACAGGCTCTGCCTGAAGTAGCCGTGCCGGTAGAGCAGTCCGACGCCGATGAGCGGCAGCCCCAGGTCGCTGGCGGCCTTCAGGTGGTCGCCGGCGAGGATGCCGAGGCCGCCCGAGTACTGCGGCAGGGCGGCGGTGACTCCGAACTCGGGCGAGAAGTAGGCGACGGCGCGCGGGAGTTCGGCTCCCTCGTCGTTCTGTTTCTGATACCACCTGCTGCCGTTCAGGTAGTCGTCGAGGTCGTCGGAGGCTTCGGTCAGTCTGCGCAGAAAGCGCCGGTCGTCGGCCAGCTCGGCCAGGCGCCGGGACGGCACGGTCCCGAGCAGTCGTACGGGATCGCCCCCCGCGGCCACCCAGCCGTCGGGGTCGACGGCCTGGAACAGCTCACGGGTCTCGGTGTGCCAGGACCAGCGCAGATTGCGGGCGAGGTCGCTGAGTGGTCGCAGGGGTTCGGGCAGGACGGGGCGGACGGTGAATCGACGAATGGCCTTCACGGGTTCCACCTTCGCAGGGAGGTACACATCCGAGGGGACCCACCGCGGTGTGCGCCCCTCCGTCATCCCCGACGTTAGTGGCAGTGCGCCGTTCGTCACCACGGCGCACACGGGGGCGGCCTGCGGGTCCCTCACCGCCCCCGCGCGCGGTCGCGGCGGCGCACGCGGACACGCTCGTGCACCACCTCCACAGCCCCACCGGACCCACGGGAAACACCGGGTCGGCCCCGCCTCCGGGCGCGGGCGACCCGGTTTCAGATTTCACCCGGTATTACGCGGCAGTAGTTAACACAGCACCGGATTGCCCACCCGATGTGGGAGGGAAGGCTCCTCCGGTACGCACACAATCGAACCCTCAGCCGATCTGAGTCGGTCCACCCGAGTGAACGTGGACAGGAGCGGTCATGCCCGCAGCCCGTCAACCGTCAGCGGAGCAGCTAAATAGGACAGACCTCCATAAGTCCCGAAAACGCGAGCCGCGGTCAGCCACGGCCGCACTGCCCCCAGGTGAGCCAATGATCGGTCGTATTCCCGTCCTGGACGTACGCCCCGCAGTCGACTGCGGGAGAAGGCCCGCCAAGGCGGTGGCAGGTGAGACGTTCCAGGTCACCGCCACCGTTTTCCGCGAGGGCCACGACGCGGTCGCCGCCCAGGTGGTCCTGCGCGACCCGGCGGGCCGCGACGGGCCGCGCATCCCGATGAGGGAGCTCGCTCCCGGCACCGACCGGTGGGGCGCCGAGGTCGCACCGGACGCCGAGGGCCGCTGGACGTACACCGTGGAGGCCTGGAGCGACCCCGTGTCAACCTGGCGCCACCACGCCCAGATCAAGATCCCGGCCGGTATCGACACCGATCTGGTCCTCATCGAGGGCGCCGAGTTGTACGAACGGGCCGCCTCCGGTGTCCCCAAGGATGACGGGCGCGAGGAGGTGCTGGCCGCCGTCGACGCGCTGCGCGACACCGCGCGGCCCGCCGCCGCCCGGCTGGCCGCGGCCCTCGCCCCGGAGACCGACGCCGCGCTGAGCCGCCATCCGTTGCGCGAACTGGTGACGTCGTCGCGGCCGATGCCCCTGCTGGTCGAGCGCGAGCGGGCGCTCTTCGGCTCCTGGTACGAGTTCTTCCCGCGCTCGGAGGGGGCCCGTACCGAGAAGGACGGCACCCTGGTCGGCGGCACGTTCCGGACGGCCGCCGAGCGGCTGACCGCCGTCGCCGCGATGGGCTTCGACGTGATCTATCTGCCGCCGGTGCACCCCATCGGCCGCACCTTCCGCAAGGGACCGAACAACACCCTCTCGGCGTCCGCGTCGGACGTCGGTGTCCCCTGGGCCATCGGCTCCGCCGACGGCGGACATGACGCACTCCACCCCGACCTCGGCACCTTCGAGGACTTCGACCACTTCGTGGCGCGCGCCCGTGACCTGCGCATGGAGGTCGCGCTGGACTTCGCGCTGCAGTGCTCGCCCGACCACCCGTGGGTCACCGAGCACCCCGAGTGGTTCCACCACCGGGCGGACGGCACCATCGCCTACGCGGAGAACCCGCCGAAGAAGTACCAGGACATCTACCCGATCGCGTTCGACGCGGACATGCCGGGCCTGATCGCCGAGACCACGCGGCTGCTGCGCTTCTGGATGGGCCACGGGGTGCGGATCTTCCGCGTCGACAACCCGCACACCAAGCCGGTGGTCTTCTGGGAGCGGGTGATCGCGGACATCAACGGCACCGACCCGGACGTGATCTTCCTCGCCGAGGCCTTCACCCGTCCGGCGATGATGCAGACCCTGGGCGCCATCGGCTTCCAGCAGTCGTACACCTACTTCACCTGGCGCAATACCAAGGAGGAACTGACCGAGTACCTCACGGAGCTCTCCGGCGACGCCGCCTCGTACATGCGGCCTAATTTCTTCGTGAACACCCCGGACATCCTGCATGGCTACCTCCAGGACGGCGGCCGTCCCGCGTTCGAGGCGCGGGCCGTGCTGGCTGCCACGCTGTCGCCGGCCTGGGGCATGTACGCGGGATACGAACTCTGTGAGCACACCCCTGCGCGGCCGGGCAGCGAGGAGTACCTTGACTCGGAGAAGTACCAACTGAGGCCCCGGGACTGGGAGTCGGCGGAGCGCGAGGGACGCACCATCGCCCCGCTGATCACCACGCTGAACCGGCTGCGACGCCGCCACCCCGCCCTGCGGCAGCTGCGCTCCCTGCATTTCCACCACACGGACAACGATGCGCTCATCGCGTACTCGAAACGCTCGGGATCGAACATCGTTGTGGTCGTCGTCAACCTCGACCCTCACCACACCCAGGAGGCCACGGTCTCGTTGGACATGCCGGAACTCGGCCTCGACTGGCTTGATTCCGTCCCGGTGCGCGACGAGCTCACCGGCGAGACCTATCTCTGGGGCAGGGCCAACTATGTGCGCCTCGATCCGGGCCGTACGCCCGCGCACATCGTCGCCCTGCGACCGTCCCCGCCGATCGGAGGGTCACCCACATCATGATCGTCAATGAGCCCGTCCACGACACATTCGAGGACACGCCCGCCAAGGACCGCGATCCCCAGTGGTTCAAGCGCGCCGTCTTCTACGAGGTGCTCGTACGCTCATTCCAGGACAGCAACGGAGACGGCGTAGGCGACCTCAAAGGCATTACCGCCAAGCTGGACTATCTCCAGTGGCTGGGCGTCGACTGCCTCTGGTTGCCGCCGTTCTTCAAGTCACCGCTGCGCGACGGCGGTTACGACGTGTCGGACTACACGTCCGTCCTCCCCGAGTTCGGCGATCTCGCCGACTTCGTGGAATTCGTCGACGCCACACACCAACGCGGCATGCGCGTGATCATCGATTTTGTCATGAACCATACGAGCGACCAGCACCCGTGGTTCCAGGAGTCGCGGTCCGATCCCGACGGCCCCTACGGCGACTACTACGTCTGGGCCGACGACGACAAGCAGTTCCAGGACGCCCGGATCATCTTCGTCGACACGGAGACCTCCAACTGGACGTTCGACCCGGTCCGCAAGCAGTACTTCTGGCACCGGTTCTTCTCCCACCAGCCGGATCTCAACTACGAGAACCCGGCCGTGCAGGAGGAGATGATCTCGGCCCTGCGCTTCTGGCTGGATCTGGGCATCGACGGTTTCCGCCTCGACGCCGTGCCCTACCTCTACCAGGAGGAGGGTACGAACTGCGAGAACCTGCCGCGCGCCCACGCCTTCCTCAAGCGGGTGCGGGCCGAGATCGACGCGTCGTACCCGGACACCGTGGTGCTCGCCGAGGCCAACCAGTGGCCGGAGGACGTCGTCGACTACTTCGGCGACTTCGAGTCCGGTGGCGACGAGTGCCACATGGCCTTCCACTTCCCCGTGATGCCGCGCATCTTCATGGCCGTGCGCCGCGAGTCCCGCTACCCGGTCTCAGAGGTCCTCGCCAAGACCCCGGCGATCCCGTCCAACTGCCAGTGGGGCATCTTCCTGCGCAACCACGACGAGCTGACGCTCGAAATGGTCACGGACGAAGAGCGCGACTACATGTACGCGGAGTACGCCAAGGACCCGAGAATGCGCGCCAACATCGGCATCCGGCGCAGGCTCGCCCCGCTGCTCGACAACGACCGCAACCAGATCGAGCTGTTCACGGCCCTTCTGCTGTCGCTGCCGGGCTCGCCGATCCTCTACTACGGCGACGAGATCGGGATGGGCGACAACATCTGGCTCGGCGACCGCGACGCCGTCCGCACGCCCATGCAGTGGACACCGGACCGCAACGCGGGGTTCTCCTCCTGCGATCCGGCCAGGCTCTCGCTGCCGGCGATCATGGACCCGGTCTACGGCTACCAGGTCACCAATGTGGAGGCGGCGATGACTTCGCCGGCCTCGCTGCTGCACTGGACGCGGCGGATGATCGAGATCCGTAAGCAGAATCCGGCCTTCGGCCTCGGTTCCTACACCGAACTGCCGTCGTCCAACCCGGCGGTGATCGCCTTCCTCCGCGAGCACAAGGACGACCTGGTGCTGTGCGTGCACAACTTCTCGCGGTTCGCCCAGCCCACCGAGCTGGATCTGCAGTCCTTCAACGGACGGCATCCGGTGGAGCTGATCGGCGGGGTGCGTTTCCCGGCCATCGGCGAGTGGCCGTATCTGCTGACCCTCGCAGGTCACGGCTTCTACTGGTTCCGGCTGCGCAAGGACACGTCACTGCTGTTGAAGAAGCACACCTGAGGTCCCACCCGGGCGGGGCGGTTTCCACCGCCCCGCCCGGGGCACTCTCCCCCTCGTAATCGGGTCCGTACGGAGCATCCTGACCCGACACTCCCCACGCTCGCCGCGGGGAGAACCCCACGCACCGCCCGGACAGCTACGGTCGCAATCCGGGACACTCTGCGCATCCTGTGGTGTGCCCGGGGAAAGGACGCGATGCCATGTCGGAGGCTGCATCCACCCGGAGTACGGCATCAATCCGGAGTACGGAGTCACCCTGGAGTACGGAGTCCTCCACCACCCCCGTGGCTCCTCCACCGACCCTGCTCCCCTCCCTCGTCCCCCTGCTCCGGGAATGGCTGCCCAGGCAGCGCTGGTTCGCGGGCAAGGGCCGGCCGATCACCGGCTTCACCCTGATCTCGGCAACCGAGCTGCTGCCCATGGGCTCCGCCTCGGGCCCCGGCCTGCTGCATCTCCTGGTACGGGTCCAGCAGCCCGTGCCGTCCGCGCAGCCGCCGCCCGTCGCCGACTGCTACCAGCTGCTCATCGGGGTGCGGGCCACCCTGCCGGTCCCGCTGGCCCCGGCCCTCATCGGGCACGTCCAGGACGGGCCGCTGGCCGGCCGCACCGTGTACGAGGCACTCCAGGACCCGCGCCTCGCCGAGCTGCTCCTTCAGCGGCTGCGCACACCGGGCACACCGGGCACCCTGCGCTTCCAACGCGACCCGGCCGTCACCGTCCCGGCCGGGCTCAGCCCCCGGATGCTCACCACCGAGCAGTCCAACTCCTCGCTGGTGTACGGCGATGCGTACATCCTCAAGGTCTTCCGCCGGATCCACCCCGGCCTCAACCCCGATCTGGAACTGCCGCTCGCCCTGGCCCGCAAGGGCTGCGGCCGGGTGCCCGCCCCCGTCGCCTGGTTCGAGGCCGCCAACACCGAGGACCGGCAGGAGCCGTACACCCTGGGCGTCCTCCAGCCCTTCCTGTACGGCTCCGAGGACGGCTGGCAGCGCGCGCTGCGGGCGCTGAGGGCCGGTGACGACTTCACGAGCGAGGCCTGGGCCCTGGGCCGGGCCACCGCCGAGGTGCACACCGCGCTCGCCGACGCCCTGCCGACAATGACGCTGAGCAAGCAGCAGACGGAGCTGCTGGCCGGCGCGATGACCGAGCGCCTGGAAGCGGCGGCGCAGGCGGTGCCCCAACTCGTCCCGTACGTACCGGCGCTGCGCACCGCTTTCGACGCGGTCGCCGCGCTCGGCCGGGCCGGCAGGGCCTGGTCCGTCCAGCGGGTGCACGGCGATCTGCACCTGGGGCAGACCCTGCGGGCGCCGGACGGCGAGTGGTCGGTCATCGACTTCGAGGGTGAGCCCGCGCGCCCGCTCACCGAACGGCGACGACCGCAGCCGGTGGTCCGTGATGTCGCGGGCATGTTCAGGTCCTTCGACTACGCCGCCCGTTCCTGCGAGCCGTGGGACCCGGGCTGGGCGGAGCGGTGCCGCGCCGCGTTCTGCGAGGGGTACGCGCACTCCTCGGGCTCCGATCCGCGCGAGGAACCTGAGCTGCTGCGGGCGTACGAGACCGACAAAGCGATCTACGAGGTGCTGTACGAAGCCCGGCACCGGCCCGACTGGCTGCCCGTACCGCTGGCGGCGGTCCACCGGCTGGCCGCCGACGCGCGGCCGGCCCCTGCCCCGGCCCCTGCCCCGGCCGCGCCCCCCGCCGGGGAGCCGGACGTGAAACCGGACGTGAAGCCGGACGTGGCTCCGGACGCGAAACCCGATGTGGCTCCGCCCCCCGCTGCGGGCCCCGAGGCCGACAGCACGGCCGGTTCCGGCACATGACTCACCCCTGCCCGACCACCGCACCCGACCGGACCCTCCCGAGGAGGCCGCACCAGTGACCCCCCGTCCGCCGTCCCGCAAGCCCGGCAAGCCCGCCGAATCCCCGAGCCCGCCGCCCGCGCCGCCCGCCTTCCTGCCCGCGCCCTCGCACGAGATGGAGCCCGCCGGGCCCGGCCGGGCCGCGCATCCCGCGCCCGACTCCGATGTGAAGGCGGTGCAGGACAGGCAGGCGGCACCGGTCACCACGGGTGTGCACGCGCCGCCGGACGAGGTGGACGCGTCACCGGTGCGGCCGAAGCCGAAATCGGCCAAGCCGCCCAAGGCGCCCAAGCCGGAGAAGGCGGAGAAGGCGGAGAAGGCCGCCAAGCCGGAGAAGTCGTCAAAGCCCGAGAAGCTCCCCAAGGCGGCCGGGGCAGCCAGGACGTCCGGCCCCGCCCGGAGCGGCAGCCCCGGCGTACAGCCCGCCGAGCCCCTCGACGACGGGGAGCGGGAGCGGCTGCTGACCGGCTCGCACCACGACCCGCACGGTCTGCTCGGCGGCCACCCGGTGCCCGGCGGCGTCCGCTTCCGGGCGCTGCGGCCGTACGCGACGGCTGTCACCGTGCTCGCCGACGGCCTGCGGGCCGAGCTGATCGAGGACGGTGACGGGCTGTTCTCCGGTGTGCTGCCGCTGAGTTCCGTCACCGAGTACACGCTGCTCGTCTCGTACGCGGACAACGAGCTTGAGATGCAGGACCCGTTCCGCTTCCTGCCCGCCCTCGGTGATCTCGACCTGCATCTGGTCGGCGAGGGCCGTCACGAGGAGCTGTGGCGGGCGCTCGGCGCGATGCCCATGGTGCACCAGGAGGTGACCGGCACCCGCTTCACCGTCTGGGCGCCGAACGCGCGTGGTGTGCGTATCGCCGGGGACTTCAACTACTGGGACGGCACCGCGTATCCGATGCGCTCGCTGGGCGCCACCGGCGTCTGGGAACTGTTCGTGCCGGCGGTCGCCGAGGGCGCGCTGTACAAGTTCGACATCGTGCGCCCCGACGGCAGCCACACCCTGCGCGCCGACCCGATGGCCCGGCGCACCGAGGTGCCGCCCGCCACCGCGTCGATCGTCACGGCCTCGCACCATGTGTGGCACGACGAGCACTGGATGGCGACGCGCGCCCGGCGGCCGGTGCACGAGGCGCCGTTCTCCGCGTACGAGGTCCATCTGGCTTCCTGGCGACCTGGCTTGACGTACCGTCAGCTTGCCACCCAGCTGCCGGCGTACGTGAAGGACCTGGGCTTCACCCATGTCGAGCTGATGCCGGTCGCCGAGCACCCGTACGGCGGCTCCTGGGGCTACCAGGTCACCGGCTTCTACGCGCCGACGTCCCGGATGGGCACGCCCGACGACTTCCGGTATCTCGTCGACGCGCTGCACCGGGCGGGCATCGGTGTTCTGGTCGACTGGGTGCCCGCGCACTTCCCGCGCGACGCCTGGGCGCTCGCCGAGTTCGACGGCCGCCCGCTGTACGAGCACGAGGACCCGCAGCGCTCCGCCCACCCGGACTGGGGCACCCTCGAATTCGACTACGGGCGCCCGGAGGTCCGTAACTTCCTGGTCGCCAACGCGACGTACTGGTGCGAGGAGTTCCACATCGACGGGCTGCGCGTCGACGCGGTCGCCTCGATGCTCTACCTCGACTACTCGCGCGAGCACGGCGAGTGGTCACCGAACGAGCACGGCGGCCGGGAGAACCTCGACGCGGTGGCCTTCCTCCAGGAGATGAACGCCACCGTCTACCGCCGCACCCCCGGCGTCGTCACCATCGCCGAGGAGTCGACGGCCTGGGACGGCGTCACCCGGGCGACGCACCACATCGGCCCCGGCGGTTTCGGCGGGCTCGGCTTCGGCCTGAAGTGGAACATGGGCTGGATGCACGACTCGCTGGACTACGTGGCCAAGGAGCCCATCCACCGCAGGTACCACCACCACGAAATGACCTTCTCGATGGTCTACGCGTACAGCGAGAACTACGTCCTGCCCATCTCGCACGACGAAGTGGTGCACGGCAAGCTCTCGTTGGTGAGCAAGATGCCCGGCGACTGGTGGCAGCAGCGGGCCACCCATCGCGCGTATCTCGGCTTCATGTGGGCGCACCCCGGCAAGCAACTCCTTTTCATGGGGCAGGAGTTCGCGCAGGGAGCGGAGTGGTCGGAGGCGCACGGGCCCGACTGGTGGCTGCTCGATCCCTCCTACGCGGCGGAGCCCGACCACCGGGGTGTGCGGGACCTGGTCCGTGACCTCAACGCGGTGTACGTGGCCACGCCCGCCCTGTGGGAGCGCGACACCGTCCCGGACGGCTTCGCCTGGGTGGACGGCGACGCCGCCGAGGACAATGTCTTCGCGTTCCTGCGCTTCGACGCCGAGGGCACGCCGCTGCTGGCCGTCTCCAACTTCTCACCGGTCGTACGGCACGAGTACCGGGTCGGCGTCCCCGACGACGTGGAGGCCTGGACCGAGGCGCTGAACACGGACGCGGCCAGGTACGGCGGCAGCGACGTGCACCGTACGGAGCCGATCAAGCCGGAGTCGGTCGCCGCGCACGGGCGCCCGGCGAGCGTGCAGCTGACGCTGCCGCCGCTGGCGACGGTGTGGCTCAGGCCGGTCACCTGAGCCACGCGCCGCTCACCGCGCCCACGCGTCCGGCAGAGTCCCCGGGTGGATGATGCCGAGGCGCTGGGTGGCGCGGGTGAGGGCGACGTAGAGGTCGTTCAGGCCGCGCGGTGACCCGGTGCGGACTGCCTCAGGATCGACCACGATCACCGTGTCGAACTCCAGGCCCTTCGCCTGCCGGGGGTCAAGCAGCACGACGGGGCTTGTGAGGTCGGGGGCCTCGCCGTGGGCGGCGTCCGGGAGGGCGGCGGCGAGGGCGGGGAGCAGGGTGGCCGGGGCGATGACGGCGAGGCGCCCGACCGGGCCGTGCTCCGCCGCGGCCGCGAGTTCGCTCGCGCACTTGACGGCGCTCTCGGCGGCCGTCCGCACCAGCGTGTCCGGTTCGGCGGCCAGCGTCCAGGGGCGCACTCCGGTGGCGCGGACCGAGCTCGGCGGCTCGAAGGACGGGTCGGCGCCGCGCATCACGGCTGCCGCCGTGTCCATGATCTCGGCGGGCGTGCGGTAGTTGACGCCGAGGCGGGTGTGCTCCCAGCGGTCGTCGACGAAGGGTCCGAGGATCTCCTGCCAGGAGGCGCAGCCCGCCGCGTCGCCGGTCTGGGCGGGGTCGCCGACCAGGGTCATCGAGCGGGTCGGGCTGCGGCGCATCAGCAGCCGCCAGGTCATCGCGGACAGCTCCTGCGCCTCGTCGACGATGATGTGGCCGAAGGCCCAGGTGCGGTCGGCGGCGGCGCGCTCGGCGGCGCTGCGGTGGTCCTCCTCGTCGTGCCGGTCGGCGAACCGTTCGGCGTCGATGATGTCGTGCGCGGCCAGCACCTCGGACTCCTCCCCCTCGAACTCGAAGGTGCGCGAGCCGTACGACATGTCCAGGACGCCGCGGGCGTACGCGACCCGCTCGTGGTACTCCCTGGCCGCGGCGCGGCGGGCCGCGATGTCGTCATCGCCGAGCAGCTCGGCGGCCTCGTCGAGCAGCGGCACATCGGCGGTGGTCCACGGCGAGTCGCCGGTGCGCCGGATCAACTCGGCGTCGGAATGCGGCAGATGGGTGGGCTCGGCCAGATAGTCGGTGATGAACTCCTGCGGGGCGAGATACGGCCACAGCGTGTCGATCGCGGCGTGCACCTCGATGTCCCCGGCGATCTCCTTGCCGAGCTGCTCGATGTCGGCGGCGTCCAGGAGGTTGGGGCCGCCGTAGGGGTCGGCGCCGATCCGGTCGGCCAACTGCGCGGTGAGGGCGTCGAGCACGAAGCGGGTGAAGTGCGGCCTGGCCAGGTTGTGCGGCAGGCGGGTGGCGCGGGCATGGGCGCGGGCGTCCTCCGCCATGGCCCGCTCCAGGGACAGCGGCAGTGTCCCGTCCTCGTACGCGATATCGATGGCCTCGTCGGGCGCCTGCTGACGGTCGCGCACGGCATGGGCCAGCGCTTCCGCCATGGCGGCGCGGCCCTTGACCACGGAGGCCGCCGGGGTGTCGGCGGCGGTGGCCCGTACGCCGGGGAAGAGCTCACCGGGGGTGGCGAGGAGCACGCCGGTCTCCCCCAGTGCGGGCAGCACCTCGCCGATGTAGCCGAGGAAGGCCGGGTTGGGCCCGACGATCAGGACGGCGCGGCGGGCGAGCTGCTCGCGGTACGCGTACAGGAGGTAGGCGGCGCGGTGCAGTGCGACGGCGGTCTTGCCGGTGCCGGGGCCGCCCTCGACGACGAGGACGCCCTGGTGCGGGGCGCGGATGATGCGGTCCTGCTCGGCCTGGATGGTCTGCACGATGTCGACCATGCGGCCGGTGCGGGCGGCGCCGAGTGCGGCGAGCAGCACGGCGTCGCCGGCCGGGTCCTCGTGGCCGGTGCGCGAGGTGTCGCCGAGGTCGAGGATCTCGTCGTGGAGCACGGTGACCCCGCGGCCCCGGGTGGTGAGGTGACGGCGGCGGCGCAGCCCCATCGGCCGGTGTCCCGTGGCGAGGTAGAAGGGGCGCGCGACGGGGGCCCGCCAGTCGATGAGCAGAGATGTGCGCCCCGGGTCGTCCTGGCGGATTCCGATGCGGCCGATGTGATGGTGGCTGCCGTCCTTGAAATCGAGCCTGCCGAAACACAGGCCGGATTCCACGGAATTCATCGCGGCCAGCGTGGCACTCCGTTCGGTGACGCTCACCTCGCGCTCCACCCGCGCCTGCTGACCGTTGCCGGTCTGGCCGAAGGCCCCCCGCACGGCGGTCTCGGCGTGCGCACGGAGCGCGTCGAGGCGCTCGTACAGCCGTTGAATGAATTGCTGTTCATTCCGCAATTCCTCGGTTGACAATTCAGCTCCCGCCGGGTTAGTATGTGGCCATAAAGCTTCTCCATGACCTTTCTGTTTCCAGTCATGGAAGCGTTAAATATACGCAGAGAAATACCCCGGATGTCAATTCACCCGGGGTATTTCTTTCTGTGTCGGGGCGCTCCCGCCCGACGAAATCCGCTAGTTGGTCGCCGCGAGTGCGACCACATCCGCCAGCTCCGCCAGGAGCTTGCGCTTCGGACGGGCCCCGACCATCTGCCGCACCGGCTCACCGTCCCGGAAGACCATGAGCGTCGGCATCGAAAGCACCCCGTACCGCAGCGTCGTCCCGGGGTTGACGTCCACATCCAGCTGGACGACCTTCAGCCGGCCGGCCTGTTCCTTCGCCACGGCGCTCAGGACCGGCGCGAGCTGCCGGCAGGGCCCGCACCAGTCCGCCGTGAACTCCACCAGTACGGGCTCGCCCGACTTCAGTACGTCGTCCTCGAAGGTCGCGTCCGTCACCGCGTCCACACCCCTTGCCTGCGCCATCGCTGAACTCCCCTGCAGTTGTCGGACTTGCACGCCGTCCGCGTTGTCGGTGTTGTCGGTCGCTACTCGTCAGTGCGCGAGTTCGCACCGGGGCTCGGGGCCGCCGGGCTCCTGCGCCTCGGCCTCCAGCTCGGCGCGGGCGAGCTGGTCGCCGACCTGGACGCGTACGGCCTGCAACTGGCCGATCAGTGTGTCCAGGTCGGTGAGCTTGCGCCGATAGACCGCCAGTGAGGCCGGGCAGGAGTCGCCCGCCGGGTGCCCGGCCCGCAGGCAGTCCACGAACGGGCGGGTCTCCTCCAGCTCGAACCCGAAGTCCTGCAGGGTCCTGATCTGCTGGAGAAGTCGCAGGTCGTTCTCGTCGTACGTGCGGTAGCCGTTGACCGCACGCCGCGCGGGCAGCAGCCCGCGCGACTCGTAGTACCTCAGCGCCCGGGTGGTCGTCCCGGCCCGGTCCGCCAGCTCGCCGATTCGCATGCCCCGACGGTAATCCTTGACGTCGGGGTCAAGGCCAGTCGGTGGGCTCGTCGCTCAGCTCCCGGACGACCTCGAAGGGATCTTCCAGGTCCAGGTAGCGCAGGATGCGCAGCAGCCTGGGGTCCGGCGACAGGACCCGCACGGTGCCGCCCCGGGCGCGGACCAGGCGGCGGATCTGGACCAGCAGCTCAAGGCCGCTGCAGTCGACGAAGGTCACCTCGCGCAGATCGATGACCACCGGCCCGTCGGCGGGCCGGACGGCGTCGCCCACGCGTGGGGTGACCATGAGAGACATATGGAGATCCAGGTCGCCGGCGAGTGCCAGTACCAAGGTGTCCCCGACCACATACGTACGAACCAGTTCGTGCAAGACAGGCTCTGACACGACCCTCACCCCCAGGTTCTCCGTCACTCTGCAATTGCCGAAGTGACACACCGGGGTCTGGGATGGTCAGCACGAAACTAGTACTCGCACGGCGAGAAGAATCGATTGAGCACTCAAGGGCAACCCGTACGGGTGAACGAACAGGCTCGCCCTTGACTCCAACGGGGTACATCCAGTAGATCAGCGGGGGAAATCCAGCTGCCGCTCGACGACTTCGTGGGCCACCTCGTGAAGCTTCCGCTGCCGGGAGCGCGCGTACGCGCGCAGGGACTGGAACGCGACATCCGGGTGCACGTCCCAGCGGGCGGCCAGTATCCCCTTGGCCTGTTCGATCCTGACCCGGCTGGTCAGCGCCGCCCGCAGGCCCTCGGCCGATTCCGTCGCCTCACGCAGCGCCAGCGAGTGGGACAGGGCCAGCACCGCGATGTCCGCCAGCTGCTGGGCCAGATCCAGCGCCGCCCGGTCCGGGAGCCGCTCCCGCCCGAAGACCTGCCAGGCTCCCAGCAGTTCCTCCCCGCGGCGCAGCGGCAGCGCAGCCGTCTTGTCGATGCCGAAGGCCAGGGCCCGCGCGCTGAAGTCCGGCCAGCGCTCCCCGCACTCCAGGAGGTCGATCGCGTACAGCGGCTTCCCGGACCGCAAGCAGTCGAAGACCGGGCCCTCCTGCCGGTCCGCGGCGACCAGCGAGAGCAGTCGGGCATTCTCGTCCGAGGCAATGGCGAATCGGATGCCGCAACTGTCGGCATCGACGAGGATCGTCGCGACAGCCGGCACATCCAGCAGCTCGACGGACCGTTCACAGAACCCCTGGAGGAATCCCGGCACTTCCCTCTCAGCCGTGATCATCCCGGCGAGCTCGGCGGACGCCTCCACCCAACGATGTGCCCACTCCATGGTCGTCACCTTCGCTTGTCGTGAGCGAAGCCTACCCAGGGGTGGAAGCGGCAGCGAGGTCCGCCACTGCTCGCAACCCTCTAGCCACAGCCCCAACTTCCGCGAACATAGGACTACTTCAGAGAAGTGAGGAGACGTCAGTTGCCATGGGACGCCGAGGTCGGTGATCGTGGCGAAGATGTGCTTCCAGACTTCCCGGGACGGCGCGTCGACGGCGAGCGCCTACGGATCCAGGTGGGCGCGCAGCTCACTCGCCGAACTCAGTAGCACTGGGCTGCCCTTCGCCGACGTGGGGGCGACTGGCAACGGCCTACGGGCATCCGCCCGCCATTTCCAGAGCGCTCGACGCGAGGTCTGGACCGGGAGTAGTTGTTCCGCTTCGTGCGGTAATTACTGAACACCGGGCAGGGGCACGTCCACACCGGTACGGTGCCTGCCAGATGGGGAGTGACGCACCTAACTCGGATTCAGCGAGATGAATGGTGCGACTGTACGACTGGGGGACAAATGTCGAATATTTCGACGGCAATCGACGCCCTGCTGCGAGCCCGGCTGCGGCAGTTACCCGAGGTGCAACGCGAAAGTGAGCGCTGGCACACGCTCGGCGAGCACCTCGCCGAGTTGGAGGACGCGCTCGCCGATCTGCGGGCGCACACCACCATGGACGCCGAATTGGTGGCGGCCCTGACACTCCCTCAGCTGAGGGAGACCCAGCTGGCCATAGCGCAAGCAGCGGACTCATTCAGAGTGATCGCCTCCCGCTTCACCCGGACAACGGTCAACATCGGTGTGAGCGGCGCGGCGCGCATGGGCAAGAGCACCCTGCTGCAGTCGATCTCGGGCCTCGACGACAACCAGATTCCGACCGGTCACGGCATCCCGGTCACCGCGGTCCGCAGCCGGATCTTCCACTCACCTGCGGTGCGGCGGGCCGAGTTGGAGATGCACAGCCCAGAGAGCTTCCTCGCGGCGGTGATCTCCCCGCTGCACGCGGCGCTCGATCTCTCCCCCGTGCCGCGTACGGTCGCCGAGTTCCGCCGCTGGGTCTACCCGGAAGTCCTGCCGGACACCCGGGACAGGGTGCTGCTGACCCGGCTGCGTGAACTACACAGTGCCCTGACGTCGTACGAGCCGCTACTGACCGGCGGTGTCAAGACAGTGCCGCTGGAGGAGGTGCGGCCGTTCGTGGCGTATCCGACCCATGAGGAGATCACCAAGGCGGGCGAGCGGGTGGGGCGTGCCTATGCGGCGGTCCGCGAGGCCCGCATCGAGTGCGCCTTCCCGCATGAGCATGTGGCCAGGATCGGCATCGTGGACCTGCCGGGCCTCGGGGAGGTGGCCGCAGACGCCGACCGGCGGCATGTGGCGGGTCTGCGCAACGAGGTCGACGCGGTGCTGGTGGTCAAGCGCTCCTCCGACACCTCCTCGTTCTTCGACGAGACGGACACCGCCGGACTCGGCCTTCTCGACGAAGTACGGGGATTCGTGCGCAGCACCGGGGAATTCACCTACTTGGTGCACAACACTGATCCGGACAAGCCCCACCTCGCGGAGAACCTCCGCGGCGATCTGCTGCGCAATCTCAACGGAGGCGAACCGGACCGCTTCTTCACCGTCTTCGAGACCGACGTACGCGACGCGGAGCGGGTCGGCCTGGAGGTGCTCGGCCCCCTGTTGAAGCGGATGGCGGAGGGGCTTCCCGTCATGGACGCCGAGGTACTCGCCGGCACCCGCACCCAGGCCTCATCCGTACGGGACCGTACCCGCCTGCAGCTCACCGATCTGCGTCTGACACTCGACCAGGTGGCACGGCGGGCCGGAGTTCCGGAGGAAGTCAACGACGCCAAGGCCGCGCAGTTGCGTAGCGCTATCGCCAGGCGGTTGCGCGGGCTGGTTGCCGAACTGGCTGCGGAGGCGCACGGCTCAATAGTGGATCGGGGCTTTGGCGAGGCCCTTGAGAAGGCGTACGAGGGCGTACTCAAGTGGATCCAGGACGGCTTCGGCAAGGGTGCGGATGCCTGGCGGGAGGAGGCGCTGACCTGCATGATCACCGAAGGCCACGCGGCAGCGTTCGCAGGGCCGGAGTTCAGCAGGATCCGGGTCGAGATCAGCCGCCGGTTCGCGGCGCTGGACGACTTCTTCACGGCACGCCTCACCGCCGCCTGGGACCGTACGGCCGCGGTACTCGCGGCCGAGTGCGGGGTGCTCTTCCAGCACAGTGACAGCAGGCAGGCGGACAGTGTCTCCAGCTCCCATGACGCCGGCGCCACACCCGCCGCCCGACCCGGACGTGATGTCCTCGCCGAGCTGGCCGAACTGTTCGCCCGTTCCTCCCAGCCGTGCCCGGGCCTTGCCTCCGCGGTCAACAGTCTGCTGGACGTACGGCTGGAGTACCGCACCCTGCTCTACCCCCGGGTACGCCCTGACCTCGCTCCACTGAACCTCCAGGTCACTCACCCGGACACAGGCGAGCAGATGCAGCAGGTGGCGGTTCCCCTGACCGCAGAGGGTGCCGAGAACCTCCACGAGCTGTTCAACAGCCTTGCCGAGCAGGCGGCGTTCCGGATCCAGAAGTCACTGTCCCAGGAAGCCGCGGTGCCTGCAGCTGTCATCCACGCGCTGGTGGAGCAGTTCGAGGACACCCTGATCCGGTCCGGCACCTCCGTCATGGAATTCCGGCGGTTCGTCCGTTCGTACCGCAACGACCTGTGGCCGGCGGAGTTCAAGGGGATCGACGAGGCCAACAGCCGCTTCGCACGCGTGCTCCGCATTGCGCAGGACATCTCCAACGTGCTCAAGGAGGAGCAGCGGTGACGGACGAACACTCGGTCTTCGAGTACAAGATCGGCCTGCTGGCCCCCAGCCGCGTGGGCAAGAGCACGCTGATCGCCAGCCTGCTCACCGAGGGCCAGCAGCAGTTGGCTCAGGACTCCTCGGTGCACCTGCTCACTGCGGACCGGCCCACCAAGAACCGGCTGGCCGCCACCTACAACCTGGTCTCCGGGGCGCTCAAGGCCCGGATGTTCGAGCCAGGTCTCGTGCCCAGTACCAGCGATCCTTCCTGGTTCCGGCTGCTGCTGGAAGCACGGGGGCAGGACCTGCAGATCCGGTTCGACATCCTCGACTACCCGGGCGCATGGCTGGAAGGAGCCGGCGAAGGCACCGAGGACGAGCAGAAGTGGAACGAATGCGAGACGTTCCTCGCTGACAGCTCCGTGCTCATCCTCCCGATCGACTCGGTGCTACTCATGGACTCCGGTGACGACCACGCGCATCTGCTCGCCTCTCACCTCTCCGTGTTCCAGATCAACCAGGCCGTACTCAGATGGGCGAAGAACCGGCGGGAGCTGTCCGGTGAGCCCGCGATGATCGTGTTCTGCCCGGTCAAGTGTGAGACGTACCTGTCGGACAGCGGCAGTTTCCAGGATCACGCGGGTGCGCTGCGGGACAAGGTGGTCGACCAGTTCAGCGATGTTCTCAAGACGGTCCGGGACGCGGCCCCGCACGCGGCGGTCCGTTACCTCCCGATCGATACCTTCGGCTGTGTGGAGCTCGTCTCGGCCCACTGGATGCATGCCCAGGGATCTCCTGGCGGCGAGATGCTCGTGCCCAAGTACCGGGTCCGCCCACCTGGCCAGATCGTCCGGAAGGGACTGGATGACCTCCTCACCCTGTTGTGCCGCCAACTGGTAGACACCGCGCGGGCGCAGAGCGAGCGGGCGACAGACACGAGGCAGACAGCCGCTCTGCATTCGCGAAGCCACGCGGAGTTGAGGGAGGGCTTCTTCCGCGACCTGTGGCTGAGCTTCAACGGCGAACGTGACCGTCGCAGGCACGCCGCCGCCACCGACGAGAGGCTGTTCGCCATGTCGCAGCGGACCACTCAGTCGCTCTTCGACGTGCTCACCGCCCTGGCCGGGCGGGAGAGCGGGCCCCGTCTGCACCACCTGAGCTGACCGCCGAAGGGACTACCGTGCATGTCTGTCTTCGAACTCGCGGTGTGCCGCGCAAACTGGACTACGGCTTCCTCGGCGCCGCACCGGGAAGCCGCTGGTGGGACACATACTCGGAGCTCACCGCCACCGAGCGTCCCTGCTTGCTCGCCGTGACGTCGAAGGGCCGCTGGCGAGTATTGATCAGCGGGGTGCCCTCCACCCGAACCGACTCCGTGGGCACCCTTGTCTACTACACCCTGGTCCTCGACGGCTCTCCCTGTCCGTCCGGAACGGTGGGGGCCGGGCAGGACCGGCCCACGGTGCTGGCGCTCGCGTCACGTTGGCTGGACGACATCGCCCGCCACCCGGAGGGCCGCGGGGTGCTGTCTGAGCTCCTGGACGGCCTGTGTTCCAGCTCCGAGGTGGATCGGCTGCTGGCCGCCCGCCACTCGGAGCTCACCACCGAGCGCGCGGAGCTCACCGACCGGCTCGCCACCGCGCTGGCATCCCTGGAGCCCGTCCCGTCCGCCCCGTCCGTCCCGTCCATCCCGTCTGCGCAGGACACCGACGCCCCGTCTCCCGTCCTGCTCACGGAGCGCTGGATCGCCGGACGGACGGCACCGGGCGCCGACACGGCCTTCCTGGCCCGGCTGTCCTCGCTGCTGTCCGGGGAGGACGGGCAGGCACATCTGCTCAACCTGGTCTCGTCCGCCGAAGACATCACCACACTGCCCCAGAAGCCAGGGCTACTGGCCGTACTCATTGAGGGCGGCATGGTCGGCGACCCCGCGATGCCGGCCGAGGCACTTCCGAAGCTGCCTTCGGAGGTCGTCGCCAGTGCCCCAAAAGCACGGTGGCGGGCAGCAATGGTTCCCACAGCGCTGACTGCCTTGATCCTGCTGTTGGTGGGCCTGGCGCTGGTCGCCGGCAACTGGACCTGACCGAGCCGTTTCTGATTCAGGGCATGGAACGCTTCCACAGCCCGGAAAAGCACCAGATGCAAGTCTCGGTCGAACGCCGGGCACCGATGCGGCGTCTGACGTTCCTCTCCGCGGCCACCTATCAGAAAGAGTGGCTGAAGCCCGATTTCCTGCTGGCCTTCCGCTGTGAATTCGTCGCGAACGAAGCGCGGACCGGGCGCCCCGTCCGGGCCCTCCTTCTCGCCCGGCTGACCGTCCGCCGGGCCCGAATACTCAGTTACGAAACGGCCCGCTACGAATTGGACCGGGTGCAGGACCTCGACTTCGCCGTGTCTTTGGATGGTGAGACGGTGTACGAGGCATACGGTGCCCGGCCAATGGAGGAGGACAAGGGACTGGCTTTCAAGGACGAGGCCGGTTACTGGACCTGAGGTTCCCCCGAGATGCGGAGGGCGATGACAGCGGGTCAGATGGTTCTCATGAGAGGAACTCTGACCATGGCCGCTCCGAGGAAATATCCGCTGGAGTTGCGTGAGCGTGCGGTGCGGATGTATCGCACCGCCGAGCCGAAGCCCCAGATCAAGCGCCTGGCCATTGAGCTGGGGGTCCACCCGGAGGCACTGCGCGGCTGGATCCGCCAGGCCGAGGCCGACCGCGGCGAGCGCGACGACCGGCTGACCACCGAGGAGAAGGACGAGCTGGGCCAGCTGCGGCGGGAGGTGAAGGAACTGCGCCGGGCGAACGAGATCCTGCGCACGGCCTCGGCTTTTTTCGCCCAGGAACTCGACACGACCCGGCGCAGGTACTGACGTTCCTCAGCGAACGCAGTGACCTCGGTGTCGAGCCCGTACTCCGGGAACTGCACGTCCCCTCGTCCACCTACTACCGCTGGCGCCGGCAGGAGAAGGAGCCGTGTGAACGCCGCCGCCGTGACGCGGAGTTGACGACCAAGATCGAGGAGATCCATGCCGACTCCGGCGGGATCTACGGCTCGCCCCGCGTGCATGCCGTGCTCAAGCGCGAGGGCGTGGCCATCGGCCGCAAGCGGGTCGAGCGATTGATGCGCGAGGCCGATCTGGCGGGCCTCAGCCCACGCCGCACGGGCAAGGGCTTCACCCGCCGCGACCCGACGGCCACGCTCGCCCCGGACCTGGTGCAGCGGGACTTCACCGCTCCCGTGCCGAACCGGCTGTGGGTCACCGACCTCACCATGATCCCCACGGGTGAGGGACCGCTGTGGCTCTCCGCGATCCGCGACGCCTTCTCCCGCCGGGTGGTGGCCTGGGAGACCTCCGCCCGCGCGGACGCCGACCTGGTCCTGTCCTGCCTCGAGTACGCCCTGGCCAGCCGCGAGCCCGTGCCCGGCACCTTGATCCATCACGCCGACCACGGCTGTCAATACACGTCCATCAAGCTCACAACACGGCTGGTACGTGCGGGTATTGAGGGGTCGATGGGGTCCGTGGGCGACAGCTACGACAACGCCCTCGCGGAGAATCTGTGGATGCTGATCAAGACCGAGTGCGTGCGCGGACGCGTCTTCGTCACCCGGGCCGAGGCCAACCTCGCGCTGTTCGAGTACATCGACGGCTTCTACAACAGCCGACGCATCCAGAAACGCCTCGGCTACCTCAGTCCCATCGAGTTCGAGGAGAAGCACTACGCCAACCAGGCGACGACCGAACAAGCGAACCTGAAACCACGTCAACCCATCCTGACCAGCTGATCAGCACCTCCCGCACACCGGGGGAACCTCAACCACGATCCGCCCGATGATGTCCGCCCTGAAGCAGGCAGTGCGCCATGAGAATCCGTGACAGCGTGTCAGCCTGCCGAATGGTAGGGCTCATCGTCCAGAGCCGCTCGGGCGGAGCCAATGAAGTCTTTCAACCGCGCCCTGGCTTCGAGCACGTGCGCAGTGGCCGAGGGGAACTGGGGCAGGAGCCGACTCTTCGCTTCCACAGGGCTGTTCGGGCAGATCAGAGTCCGGATGGGGCACCCTGGGGAAAATAGAACCCGTTCACTTCCTGGTTGAACTTCCAGACTGCCTCCTTCACAGTCCCGAAGTCCTGCCCGGAGCGAAGGGAGGAGACGACCTCCCGATGGAGGTCGTCCGGGAAGCCGAGCGACAGGCACCTCTTCTCGGTGTCCGCCGCGATAGACACACGCAATCCGTCATCGGGAAAGATCAGCCAGCCCACCAGTCGGGTGCAGATCCACAGCAGACTGCGGGCATCCTCGCCGTAGCGCTCCTTCGCCACGGTGATCATCGGATCCGGCAGTTCGTGGAGGAGATAGTGCATGGCATGGGCGCCGTCCTCAGGGCGGAACCCGGTGATCTCGGGGAGGTTTGCCGCCGGGAGGCCGAGCCAGGTTCCGTACCCGCGTGCCCGACCGATCAGCCCGCCGGCCAGTCCGGGCGCCATGTGCTCCGACCGCGCGAGTGCGGCAAGACAGGCGCGCCACGCCAACCGCCAGAAGGTACACAGGGACAGCCGCATCCAAAGGCCGGTACGGGCCTGCTCCTCGAACCAGCGCGAGACCTCGTCGTCCAGGACGAAGACCTCACTTTGTATGACTTCCTGGTCGGTCCCGGCCGTTACGGCTTCGACGCGGTCGATCAGCATCTGCGGGAGCCTCAGCCCGGTGGCGAGTGCCAGCAGGCGCCGGGTACTCTCGGCCCGCTGTTCCGGTCGCAGGTGGGGGAGCATCGCCGGCGCAATCCCGGCCATGAGACCCAGCCGGAGGGCTGCTGCAGCGCTGGCGCCGAAGTCCGCCGACTCGCGCTCGCCCTGCTCCCGCTGCAGCTGCCCGGCGATCCGGTCCGCGTGACCGATCCGTACGACGGTGGCGTTGCCCCGCTCCTCGTTGGTGAGTTCACCCGGCGGGGCGACGACCGTCAGGAAGCGGCAGGCGTCCACGCAGATGCCGTAGTACTTCGCGATGTACCGGCCCCGCTCGGCGGAGTCCGGGTCGGCATCCGGGTACTGCTGCGCCAGCGACTCCATACGTCCCAGCCGGGCGAGCGTTGCCCCGAGCCGGTACGAACGGCGCAGCACCACGGCCGGCGGAATGGGGGCACTGTCCGGCGCGGGCAGCGGGGGATCCTGGTCCCACTGGGAGTTCTCCCACAAGACATCCCGCAGAGGCTTCGGTAGGGGCTTCGACTCCGGGTCCGACGTCCACTGCGGTTTTGGCAAACCGGGATTCTCCAGCGCGGAGACGGGAACGGCCCAGCCTCCCAGGTCAGCATGGGGATCGCGGGAAGCGGCGATTATGCCGAGCACCTCGTCCGGCCGGGCAGCGTCGACCAGCGGTGAACCCGATAAGCCCGCTGCGGCCTGCCCCGCCGCCAGCCGTAAGTAGCCGTCGCCGTCATGGCCCTCCAAGCGGAAGGAAACCGACGCCCCCTCGGGGGTCTCGCCGTCCACCCGGGGCGCATAGCCCCATGCCTGATACCGCCTGTCGACACTGAGCCGTCGCTGCGGGCTGAGCCGCAGCACCTCGTGGTGCAGGTCAGCTTCCAGCTCCAGCAGCGCCAGGTCGGGCATTGGCCACAACACACTCTTCGTCGGCGGGTCCGTATGGGCCACCACCCGAGCGAGCACCGGTTTGGAGCACAGGGACCGGTCGGGCACCACGAGGACCTTGTCCAGCGGGCCGCGCGCCATGGCGTCGTACACCACGTGCGCGCAGGTCAACACCTTGCCGTACGCGACAAAGAACCCAGTGCCCAGCGTGTTCCGCTGGTCGGAGGATTGCCCGTCGGGGGTGTCAAGTCGCACGATGAAACGCCGCGAGGAGCGCCAGTCGAGCTCACTCATGGTCAGGCTCCGGGGCCTTCCATGTCAGCCTGATATTCAGACTGGCCGCCCCTCCCCCTTCCACGATCAGCCCGGTGAGCTTGCCACCCTTGGCCGTCACCGAGAGCCCGAACTCGACGGTCGCCTCGGACGGCTTCACTTGGTCCCATGCCTGAGCGAGTTGCGCAGCCACTGCTTCGATGCACTCTCGGACCCCGTCGAAGGCCAAGGCGTGGCCCAGACTGGCGTGGCCCAGACTGACCGTCTGAGGTCGGCTGCCCCCTGCCACGCCCATGTACAGCTCCGTTGTGCCTGCGCGTACGAGCAACGGTTGTCCCGCCATGTTCTACGCCCCCCGAGTCGATTCCCCGGCCCCGATTCTGAGAGGTTACCGATGCGTATGTGTGCTCTTCGCATGAAGTCCGCCATATGAGTGACTGGGGTTCGCCCTGTTATGCGGACATCTGCGAACTATGCAACCAAGCCGGCGCTGCGATCAACCTTGCCCGCATCGACGCCCACCTCACCGATACGCCACGGGCCCACACCCGCACCAGCCACTTCGCAGCACTCTGCCCCGCCGAGCCGATGCTCGACGGGGCAAAGCAGGGGCCGAATTGACCGACAGTGTCCGGGTTCGGCCGGGCCCCTTCCGTACAACGGACCCGCGAGCGGCCGGCGCGCCTACACGCCGGCCGGGGCCTTGTCGCCGGTGACACCGTCGCGCGGCTCCGGGACGTCCTGCGCGTCCGCCTCATCGTCCTGCGCGTCCGCCTCGTCCCGCGGCGCGGGGTTGTGGTCGTCGACCAGGGTGCGCTCGTCGAACGGCACCTTCCCGGCCAGCACCAGGGCGACCCGCTCCTTGTCGATCTCCTTCGTCCAGGTGCCGACCAGCACCGTGGCCACCGCGTTGCCCGCGAAGTTCGTCATGGCGCGGGCCTCGCTCATGAAGCGGTCGATGCCGACGATCAGGCCGACGCCGTCGACCAGGTCGGGGCGGTGCGAGCTGAGGCCGCCCGCCAGGGTGGCCAGGCCCGCGCCGGTGACACCGGCGGCGCCCTTCGATGCGATGACCATGAACACGAGGAGCGAGATCTGCTCGCCGATCGCCAGCGGATTGCCCATCGCCTCGGCGATGAAGAGCGAGGCCATCGTCAGATAGATCGCCGTGCCGTCGAGGTTGAAGGAGTAGCCCGTCGGGACGGTGATGCCGACGACGGGCTTGCTGACACCCAGGTGCTCCATCTTCGCGATGAGCCGCGGCAGCGCGGACTCCGAAGAGGAGGTGGACAGGATCAGCAGGAACTCCCGGCCCAGGTACTTCAGCAGGGTGAAGATGTTGATGCCGGTGACGAGCTTGAGGATCGTACCGAGCACCAGGAAGACGAACAGCGCACAGGTGATGTAGAAGCCGATCATGATGACCGCGAGCGACTTGAGCGCGTCCAGGCCCGTCTCACCGACCACTGCGGCCATCGCGCCGAACGCGCCCACCGGTGCCAGCCACATGATCATCGCGAGGATGCGGAAGACCAGCCGCTGAATGTGTCCGATGCCGCGGAGGACCGGCTCGCCCGTGGAGCCCATCGCCTGCAGCGCGAAGCCCACGAGCAGGGCGATCAGCAGGGTCTGGAGCACCTCACCCTCGGTGAAGGCGGAGATCATGGTCTTCGGGATGATGCCGAGGAGGAAGTCCACGGTCGACTCGCTCGCGCCTGCCGCCTGCGCCTCGCCGGCGCTGCGGGCAGCGTCGGTCAGGTGCAGGCTGGAGCCGGGCTCCAGGATGTTGCCGACGACCAGGCCGATGGCGAGCGCCACGGTCGACATCACCAGGAAGTAGCCGAGTGCGAGCCCGCCCACGGCGCCGACCTTGGCGGCCTTGCGGACCGAGCCGACGCCCAGCACGATCGTGCAGAAGATGATGGGCGAGATCATCATCTTGATGAGGTTGACGAAACCGGCGCCGATCGGCTTCAGCTCGACGGCGACACCGGGGGCGGCGAAGCCGACGATGATGCCGAGGATGACTGCGCCGATGACGGCGAGATACAGGTAATGCGTGCGGTCCCGCCTTGCGGCTGTACCTGCCACGGGGTTCTCCTAGGGGGTGTCGTTCGGGTCAGGCCGGATCAGGGAGCGGGGCTGGGTGCCGTGGATCGCAAGGCGAAGGAGGGAGTCGACGCGGAGCGTCGGCGACCGACGACAACGCGGCGAGGCGCGGCCCGCCGCGGAGCGGCTGCTGTCACAGCAGCCCCGCGAGCCCGGCCTGACCCGAACGACACCCCCTGGTCCTGACGCGCCGGCCGCTCTGGCTTGCTCGGGCGCCGGCCCTGTGACGTGCTCGATCCGTGGCCCACCTCCTGGTGGGTCTCGGTCGTGACCCACGTCCCGGTGGGTCTCGGTGGACTATGCAGCACCCTGTGACCCCGGTCACCCTTACGTGCATTTCGTTCATACGAATCAGGCCAGGCAGACTGAAGACATGCGCATCCCCCGCCCTCGCAGCCTGGCCGGCCAGCTCTTCGCGATGCAGGTCGTACTGGTCGCGGTGATCGTCGCCGGGTGTGCGGCCTTCACGTACGTCTCCGACCGCTCCCAGGCCGACGACAGCGCCCGCCGCCAGGCCACCGCCACCGCGACCGCCGTCGCGACGTCCCCCGCGGTGATCGAGGCGGCCCGGTCCGACGACCCGACACCGCTCCTTCAGCCGTACGCCGATGGGCTGCGCAAGGAGGCCGGTGTCGACTTCGTCGTGATCATGGCCCCGAACGGCATCCGCTGGACCCATCCGGAGCCGGGCCAGATCGGCAAGACCTACAGGGGGCGCACCGCCCCGGCGCTCAAGGGCGAGACGTTCGGCGAGACGCATGTGGGGGTGCTGGGGCGCTCGGTGCGGGTGATCACGCCGGTGCGGGACGGCGGGCGGATCATCGGGCTCGTCAGCGCGGGCATCACCGTGGAGAAGATCAGCGCGCAGCTGCGGCAGCAGGTGATCGCGCTGCTCGGGGTCGCCTCCGGCGCGCTGGCCCTGGGCGGCCTCGGTAGCTACGTCATCAACGCCCGGCTCAGGCGGCACACCCACGGTATGAACGCCGCCGAGCTGAGCCGCATGCACGACTATCACCAGGCCGCGCTGCACGCCGTGCGCGAGGGGCTGCTGATGGTCGACGGACAGCGGCGGGTCGCGCTGATCAACGACGGCGGGCGCGAGCTGCTCGGGCTCGGGCCCGACGCGGTCGGCCGCCCGGTGGCCGACATGGATCTGCCCGCTCCGCTCACCAGCGCGCTGCTCGACCCCGGCGCGCGCGTCGACGAGGTGCATCTGACGGCGGACCGGGTGATCGTCGTCAACAGCAGGCCGGTCTCCGGCGGCGAGCAGAGCGGGACCGTCGTGACGCTCCGCGACCACACCGAACTCCAGGCGCTGTCCGGTGAGTTGGACTCCGAGCGCGGCTTCACGCAGGCGCTGCGCTCGCAGGCCCACGAGGCGGCGAACCGGCTGCACACCGTGGTCTCCCTGATCGAGCTCGGCCGCGCGGACGAGGCGGTCGACTTCGCCACCGCGGAGCTGGAGCTGGCCCAGGTGCTCACCGACCAGGTCGTCGGCGCGGTCGGCGAGCCGGTCCTGGCCGCGCTGCTGCTCGGCAAGGCGGCGCAGGCGAACGAACGCGGCCTGACCCTCGTCCTGGACGAGCACAGCCGGATGGACGACGGGCTGCTGCCGCGCACGCTGCCCGCCCGCGACCTGGTGACGATCCTGGGCAACCTGATCGACAACGCGATGGACGCGGCCCAGGGCAGCGAAGGCGCCCGGGTGACCGTGACGGCCCGCACCGACGACGACGAGCTGCTGCTGCGGGTCTCGGACACGGGCCCCGGCGTCGACCCGGCCGCCACCGACGCGGTGTTCGCCCGGGGCTGGTCGACGAAGAGCCCCGGGCGGGGTCTGGGCCTCGCCCTGGTGCGGCAGGCCGCGCACCGGGGCGGCGGCACGGTGGTACTGGCCGAAGGGCCGTACGGTGGCGCGGAGTTCACCGTACGACTGCCGTTGCGCGCGGAGGTGCCCGCATGATCCGGTCCGTGGCGACACGCAGTCCGAGCACCGCACGGGGGCCCGCATGATCAGGGTCCTGGTCGTCGAGGACGACCCGGTGGCGGCCGACGCCCATGCGCTGTACGTCGGGCGGGTCGCCGGGTTCTCCGTGGCGGGCGTGGCCCACTCCCGGGCCGAGGCCGTGCGCGCGCTGGAGCGCATCCCCGTCGATCTGCTGCTGCTCGACCTGTATCTGCCCGACGGCCACGGCCTGGCGCTCGTACGGTCGCTGCGCGGGGCCGGTCACACCGCCGACGTCATCGCCGTCACCTCGGCGCGCGATCTGACCGTTGTACGCGAAGGGGTCTCGCTCGGCGTTGTCCAGTACGTACTCAAGCCCTTCACCTTCGCGACCCTGCGCGACCGGCTCACCCGCTACGCGGAGTTCCGCGCGACGGCGGGCGAGGCCAGTGGCCAGGACGAGGTGGACCGGACGCTCGCGGCCCTGCGCACCCCGCAGCCCGCCGGGCTCCCCAAGGGGCTGAGCGCCCCGACGCTGGAGGCGGTGACCCGTACGCTGCGGGCCGCCACCGACGACGGAGTCACCGCGGCGGCGGCCGGTACAGCGGTGGGGATCTCACGGATCACCGCGCGCCGGTATCTGGAGCACCTGGTGACGGCGGGCCGCGCCGAACGCACCCCGCACTACGGGCAGATCGGCCGCCCGGAGCTGCACTACCGGTGGATCTCCTTGCGCTGAGCGGCAGTTGACGACTGCTTGACACCGATGCGCGGCCGGGCACGGGCATTGACCTTGCTCACGGGGCAGACCTACGGTCACCACGCGGCGTGATCTCCCGGCGGCTGCGCGGCGGCTTCGCACTGGGCGGGGCGGTCAAGGGGTGAGCGCCGGTCGATGTCCGATCGACGCATGCCGGCACCCGGTTCGATCACGGGCTGCGGTAGGACGTTCCTACGATTTGTGATCTTGTCCGAACGCACCGTAGTCACCGCACCTCACCCCTCACTACCGTGTGCCCGTGCACCCCACCCCGCCGTTCAATGCCCCCGCCGCGCGCCGTCTGCGTGAGGCCCTGGGGATGGCACCCGGTCATGTCGCGTACGGCTTGCGCGCGCAGTACGGCCTCAATGTCGGTCCCGATCTGGTCGTCGCCTGGGAGCGCGGTGCGCGGGCCCCCGATTCGGGGGAAATCACCGCGCTGGCCGGGGTCCTGTGGTGCTCGCCCGGCGAGCTGTTCGCCGCCCCGACCACACTGCGCGAGCACCGGACGTCCCGCGGGCTCGCGGCGCAGGATCTGGCGCGGCGGGTGGGCATGGAGCCGGCCGCGTATCAGCGCATGGAGGACGAGGGGCGGTGGCGCGGCAACGAGCGGCAGTCCGCGGCGCTCGCCGAGCTGCTCGAACTGGGACCGCGCGCGTTCATGACAGTGACGGGCCGCGACGAGGAGCTGGCCGAGCTGCTGCGCAGCGCGGTGATGACCCGCTGGCAGGCGTACGTACGCCCGACCGTCAAGCTCCTGCCGCTGCCCCGGCAGCGGATCGAGGACGTACTTCAGCAGCTGCACGCCTCCTACCAGTCGCGGATGGTGGCGACGCTGAGCTGGGGCGGCGGCGATTCGGGGGGCGGCGCGGCGGGCCGGGAGTTCCTCGACGGGATTCTCGGGCACTTCTGGCAGCTGGCGCGCTGAGCCGAAGCTCCACGCCGAGCGGCCCCGCCCCTCCCCCTGAGGGAGGTGATCAGGGCTGCTCGGCGTGCGGCGCGGGGGCACAAGGCCCCGTGGCCCGGGTCAGAAGACCGACTCGGCCTCGTACATCCGGTCCTCGGGCACCCTCTTGAGCTCGGACACACCCTCCGCGAGCGGCACCATCGCGATCTCGGTGCCGCGCAGTCCGGTCATCATGCCGAACGCGCCGCGATGCGCCCCTTCCACCGCGTGCCACCCGAAGCGGGTCGCCAGCACCCGGTCGTACGCCGTCGGGGTACCGCCGCGCTGCACATGGCCGAGGATGACCGGGCGGGCCTCCTTGCCGAGCCGGTTCTCCAGCTCGATCGCGAGACGGGTGCCGATGCCGGTGAAGCGCTCGTGGCCGAACTTGTCGATGAGCCCCTTCTCGTACGGCATCGAGGAGCCCTCGGCCGGGCGTGCGCCCTCCGCGACGCACACGACGGCGAATTTCTTGCCGCGTGCGAAGCGCTCCTCGACCATCTTGACCAGGTCGTCGACCTCGAAGGGCCGCTCGGGCAGGCAGATGCCGTGCGCGCCGCCCGCCATGCCCGACTCCAGTGCGATCCAGCCGGCGTGGCGGCCCATGACCTCGACGACCATGACGCGCTGATGCGATTCCGCCGTGGTCTTGAGCCGGTCTATCGCCTCGGTGGCGACGCCCACGGCGGTGTCGAACCCGAAGGTGCGGTCGGTGCCGTTGATGTCGTTGTCGATGGTCTTGGGTACGCCGACGACGGGCATCCCGGCGTCGGAGAGCATCCGCGACGCGGTCAGGGTGCCCTCGCCGCCGATCGGGATGAGCACGTCGATGCCGGAAAGACCGGCCAACTCGTGCCAGTTCTCGGCCGCTTCACGCAGCCGGTCGCGCTCCAGTCGGGCCGAGCCCAGGATGGTGCCGCCGCGGGCCAGGATGCCGCTTACAGCGTTGAGGTCGAGGGGGCGGTAGTGACCGTCGAGCAGGCCCTTGAACCCGTCCTCGAAGCCGATCACTTCATCGCCGTGACCCGCCACGGCACGGTGCACGACCGACCGGATCACTGCGTTCAGCCCCGGGCAGTCGCCGCCTGCGGTGAGAACTCCGATACGCATCGCGCTGTTTCTCCTGCTCGCTAGTGGTACATGTGAGCCAGAACCCGATTGTTCCACGGGTTGCCGGGGCTCCGCTCTCCCGGCCGCTCCGCCGGGAAGGTCCTTCGGACCCTTGCGCGCCCCTTGCGCACAGGCCCTTCGCCCGGTGGGCGCCCTACCCATCCACAAAGGTATTGTCAAGAGGGCGGGGCCACTCCAACGGGCGTTTCCTCCGGTTCTGCCGGGGGCAGGCGGACATGACACCACCCATACAGGCTATACCGCTTATATCGGTTATATGGCGCACACGGGCAGCATGAGCGAGGGACGGAGAGCACGCGTGACGCGCAGCGTGTACGTGACCGGCATCGACCGGGGGGACGGCCGCCAGGTCGTCGAGCTGGGAGTCATGGAGCTCCTGACCCGCCAGGTGGACCGGGTGGGTGTTTTCCGGCCCCTGGTGCACGACGGCCCCGACCGCCTCTTCGACCTGCTGCGTTCCCGCTACCGGCTGTCGCAGGATCCGGCGTCCGTGTACGGCATCGAGTATCACGAGGCGTCCGCGCTCCAGGCCGAGAAGGGCACCGACGAGCTGGTCTCCCGCATCGTCGACCGCTTCCACCGGGTGGCCCGCGAGTACGAGGTCGTTCTCGTCCTCGGTACGGACTTCGCCGCCACCCAGCTCCCCGACGAACTCGCCCTGAACGCCAGGCTCGCCAATGAGTTCGGCGCCTCGGTGATCCCGGTCGTCGGCGGCCGCAAGCAGACCGCCGAGTCGGTGCGCGCCGAGACCCGCAACGCCTACCGCGCGTACGAGGTCCTGGGCTGCGACGTACTCGCCATGGTCGTCAACCGCTGCGCCCCCGAGGACCGCGCGGCCATCGCCGAGCGCCTGGAGGCCCGCCTCCCGGTGCCCTGCTATGTGCTGCCCGACGATCCGGCGCTCTCCGCCCCCACCGTCGCCCAGATCACCCAGGCCCTCGGCGGCACGGTACTGCTCGGCGACGACGCGGGGCTGGCCCGCGACGCGCTGGACTTCGTCTTCGGCGGCGCCATGCTGCCGAACTTCCTGAACGCCCTGACCCCCGGCTGCCTGGTGGTCACCCCCGGCGACCGCGCCGACCTGGTGGTGGGCTCGCTCGCCGCGCACAGCGCGGGCACCCCGCCCATCGCGGGCGTCCTGCTCACCCTGGGCGAGCGCCCCGGCGACGAGGTCCTCACCCTGGCCGCGCGTCTCGCACCCGGCACCCCGGTTGTCTCGGTGGCCGGCGGCTCCTTCCCCACCGCGGGCGAGCTCTTCGCCATGGAGGGCAAGCTGAACGCCGCCACACCCCGCAAGGCGGAGACCGCGCTCGGCCTCTTCGAGCGACATGTCGACACCGCGGACCTGCTGGCCCGGATGTCGGTGGCCCGCAGCAGTCGCGTCACGCCGATGATGTTCGAGCACGAGCTGCTCGAACAGGCCCGCGCCGGCCGGCGTCGCGTCGTACTCCCCGAGGGCTCCGAGGACCGGGTGCTGCGCGCGGCCGACGTCCTGCTGCGCCGCGACGTGTGCGACCTGACGCTGCTCGGCGATGTCGACGTGATCCGCAAGCGCGCCGCCGACCTGAGCATCGACCTCGCCGAGACTCAGCTCATCGACCCGACGACCTCCGAGCTGCGCGGCGCGTTCGCCGAGAAGTACGCCAAGCTGCGCGCCCACAAGGGCATCAGTGTGGAGCTGGCGTACGACGTGGTCGCGGACGTCAACTACTTCGGCACGATGATGGTCCACGAGGGCCTGGCCGACGGCATGGTCTCGGGTTCGGTGCACTCCACCGCCGCGACCATCCGCCCGGCCTTCGAGATCATCAAGACCAAGCCGAACGCCTCGATCGTCTCCTCGGTCTTCTTCATGTGCCTCGCCGACCAGGTCCTGGTCTACGGCGACTGCGCGGTGGTCCCCGACCCGGACGCCAAGGAACTGGCGGACATCGCGATCCAGGCGGCCGGCACCGCCGCCCAGTTCGGCGTGGACCCCCGGCTGGCGATGCTGTCGTACTCGACGGGCACCTCAGGGTCGGGCGCGGACGTCGACAAGGTGCGCGAGGCAACCGCGCTCGTCCGGGAGCACCGCCCCGACCTGCGGATCGAGGGCCCGATCCAGTACGACGCGGCGGTCGAGCCGTCCGTCGCCGCCACCAAGATGCCGGAGTCCGAGGTCGCGGGCCGGGCGACGGTGCTGATCTTCCCGGACCTGAACACCGGCAACAACACCTACAAGGCCGTGCAGCGCTCGGCCGGCGCGGTGGCCGTGGGCCCGGTACTGCAAGGTCTGCGCAAGCCGGTCAATGACCTCTCGCGCGGCGCGCTGGTGCAGGACATCGTCAACACGGTCGCCATCACCGCGATCCAGGCCCAGGGCAGGAGCGAATGACCGCCGCTCTCCCCACCCTGTCTGCCGCTCCGCCCACCTCGTCCGCTCCCCCCGCCCCGTTCGCCGACTCCGCGACAGAAAGCGCCGCACCCGTGACCGCTACCGCCACGCGCATCCTCGTCCTCAACTCCGGCTCCTCGTCCGTGAAGTACCAGCTGCTCGACATGCGCGACAGCTCACGGCTGGCCGCCGGCCTGGTCGAACGGATCGGTGAGACCACCTCCCGGCTGGTGCACACGCCACTGACCGGGCAGGGCGGCGACGCGGCCAAGCGCGAGCGCACCGGCCCCATCGCCGACCACGAAGCCGCGCTGAAGGCGGTCGCCGAGGAGCTGGCGCAGGACGGGCTCGGCCTGGACTCCCCCGAGCTGGCCGCGATCGGCCACCGGGTGGTGCACGGCGGGCTGAAGTTCACCGAGCCGACCGTGATCACCGGCGAGGTGCTCGCCGAGATCGAGCGGCTCGTGCCGGTCGCCCCGCTGCACAACCCGGCGAACATCACCGGCATCCGCACGGCCCAGGCCCTGCGCCCCGACCTCCCCCAGGTCGCCGTCTTCGACACCGCGTTCCACACGACGATGCCGGAGTCCGCGGCTCGCTACGCGATCGACATCGAGACGGCCGACGCGTACCGCATCCGCCGCTACGGCTTCCACGGCACCTCGCACGCGTACGTCTCGCGCGAGACCGCGAAGCTGCTCGGCAAGGACCCCTCCGAGGTCAACGTCATCGTCCTGCACCTGGGCAACGGGGCCTCGGCCTCCGCGGTCCGGGCCGGGCAGTGCGTCGACACCTCGATGGGCCTGACGCCGCTGGAGGGGCTCGTGATGGGTACGCGCTCCGGTGACATCGACCCCGCGGTCGTCTTCCACCTGGAGCGGGTCGCCGGGATGTCGACGGACGAGATCGACGTACTGCTCAACAAGAAGAGCGGCCTGCTCGGCCTGTGCGGCGACAACGACATGCGGGAGATCCGCCGCCGCATCGACGAGGGCGACCAGCAGGCGCTGCTGGCCTTCGAGATCTACATCCACCGGCTGAAGAAGTACATCGGCGCGTATTACGCCGTTCTCGGCCGGGTCGACGCGGTGGTCTTCACTGCAGGCGTCGGCGAGAACGCGGCGCCGGTGCGCGCGGCGGCGATCGCGGGCCTGGAGGTACTGGGCCTGATGGTGGACGCGGACCTGAACGCCGTACGGGCTGACTCGGCGCGGCTGATCTCGCCGGAATACGCGAGGGTCGCGGTCGCGGTCGTTCCGACCGATGAAGAACTTGAGATCGCTCGCCAGACGTACGCATTGGTCACCGCTTGAGGGGGCCAGCGGCCAACGCCTGAGCGGCCTCCCGCCCATTTGTACATTCCACCAGACGGAATATTCCACAGGGAAACAAACCGATAGGATCCGCCTCATGCGCCGTTCCAAAATCGTCTGCACACTGGGCCCCGCCGTCGACTCTCACGAGCAGCTCGTGGCTCTGATCGAAGCCGGCATGAGCGTGGCCCGCTTCAACTTCAGCCATGGCACTCACGCCGAGCACCAGGGCCGTTACGACCGCGTCCGCAAGGCCGCCGAGGAGACCGGCCAGGCGGTGGGCGTCCTCGCCGACCTCCAGGGACCGAAAATCCGGCTGGCCAAGTTCGCCGAGGGGCCGGTGGAGCTGGTCCGCGGGGACGAGTTCACCATCACCTCCGAGGACGTTTCGGGCGACAAGTCGATCTGCGGTACGACCTACAAGGGCCTGCCGGGCGACGTCGCCAAGGGCGACCCGATCCTGATCAACGACGGCAACGTCGAGCTCAAGGTCATCTCGGTCGAGGGTCCACGGGTCAAGACCATCGTCATCGAGGGCGGTGTCGTCTCCGACCACAAGGGCATCAACCTGCCCGGTGCGGCGGTCAACGTCCCGGCCCTGTCCGAGAAGGACATCGACGACCTCCGCTTCGCCCTCGGAATGGGCTGCGACCTGGTCGCGCTCTCCTTCGTACGCGACGCGGACGACGTCAAGGACGTCCACAAGGTGATGGACGAGGAGGGCCGTAGGGTCCCTGTCATCGCCAAGGTGGAGAAGCCGCAGGCCGTCGAGCACATGGTCGGCATCGTGGACGCCTTCGACGGCGTCATGGTGGCCCGCGGCGACCTGGCTGTCGAGTACCCGCTCGAAAAGGTCCCGATGGTGCAGAAGCGCCTCATCGAGCTGTGCCGCCGCAACGCGAAGCCGGTGATCGTGGCGACCCAGATGATGGAGTCGATGATCACCAACTCGCGCCCCACGCGCGCCGAGGCGTCCGATGTCGCCAACGCGATCCTGGACGGCGCGGACGCGGTCATGCTCTCCGCGGAGTCCTCGGTCGGCGCGTACCCGATCGAGACGGTCAAGACGATGTCGAAGATCGTCGTGGCGGCCGAGGAGGAGCTGCTCTCCAAGGGCCTCCAGCCGCTGGTCCCCGGCAAGAAGCCGCGCACCCAGGGCGGCGCGGTCGCCCGCGCGGCCTGCGAGATCGCGGACTTCCTGGACGGCAAGGCGCTGGTCGCCTTCACCCAGTCCGGCGACACGGCCCGCCGCCTCTCGCGCTACCGCACGGCCCAGCCGATCCTGGCCTTCACCACGGACGAGTCGACCCGCAACCAGCTGTCGCTGAGCTGGGGCATCGAGTCCTTCGTCGTCCCGCACGTGAACAACACGGACGCGATGGTCGACCTGGTCGACGGCGAACTGCTGAAGCTCCAGCGCTACAACCAGGGCGACACAATGATCATCACCGCCGGCTCGCCCCCCGGCGTCCCCGGCACGACGAACATGGTCCGGGTGCACCACCTGGGCGGCGGAGAGCGCAACTGACGGCCTCCTCATAGCTGTACGGCGAGGGCGACACCCCGGACTTCCTGTCCCGGGGTGCCGCCCTCGCCGCGTTCACCGCCCGCCCAACTCCTGCTCCCCCGAATCCACCTCCATCTCCGCCTCCGCTGCGCCGGGTGGGCGCGGCCGTAGAACAGCTGTGGCCCGCACCGGGTCGACCGGTGCGGGCCACAGCTGCTCGTTCGTACGGCCTGTCAGCCGGTGACGAAGTTATGCAGTCCCGGGACCTTGAGCGTGCCGCCGAACTGGCCGGCCTGGGTCACCTTGACCTTGGTGAACATCGCGATCGGGACATTCAGCGGCGGCGGGGTCTCCGGGCTGAACGTGACCGGGATGAGGCCGAAGAGGTTGCCCTTCAGCTCTTCCGTGTACATGACGACCGTGCCCTCGCGGATGGTCGACGTGGAGCCCTGGGACGCCTGTACGTGCATGGTCTTGCCGTTGGGGCCGACGACCGTCTGGTGCAGGTTGTCGATGTCGGTCTCCTTGGCGGTGAACTTCAGGACCTTCTTGATCTTGCCACTGCCGGTCCTGACCTCGACGATTCCCACATAGTCGAGCCCACGCAGGGTGAGCATGGAGCTCTCCAGGATCCACGGGTCGTCCGGCAGGTCCGGGATGCCCTGCTCCAGGTCGGCCGCGGCCAGCGCCTCCGGGTCTGCCGTCGGGCAGGGGAAGCGCTCCTTGCCGTTGGCGTCCTTGGCGGGGTCGTCGTCCTTGGCCGCCGCATCGTCAGCCGCGTCCTTGGCCGCGTCGTCGAGTTCCTCGACCTTCGCGCCCGCTTTGTCCGCCGCGTCCTTGATGGCGTCCTTGGTGCGGTCGGCCGCCTTGTCCGCCGCATCGCCCACCGGGTCCTCGGCGCTGTCCGCCGGGTCATCGGTCTCGGCGTCGGCCGGGCCTGCGGTCTCCTTGTCGGACGGCTTCGACCCGTCGGGCGCCGGGGTTTCCGTCGCCTTCTTGTCGTCGTCCGGACCGTCGAGGAGGTCCTTGATCGCGTCGCCCACACCCAGCGGGTCGAGCGGGTTCTTGCTCTGGCTCGGCGTCGGGGTGGCAGACGGAGTCGGCTTCGTGACCGGCGCCTTGGTGACCGGCGCCTTCGCAGCCTGCCCCGCATCCGCGGCCTCGGAGCTGCTCGCGCTCGCGTCCGGCGTCGGAGTCTCCTCCGGCGCGCTCGGGGTCGAACTCGGGCTCGGCGTCGAACTCGGGCTCGGTGTCGCCGTCGCTGAGGGCTCCGCCGAGGGGGACTTCGACTCGGAGGCATCCGGGTCCGGAGTGTCCGAGCGGGTCACGCAGGGGCCCGGCGCGAAGGGGTTGGCCGGCTGATCGTCGGCCAGCGCCAGCTGGGGGGTGAGCCCCATGCCGACGAAAACGGCCGTGGGCATCGCGGCCAGAGCCATCGCCTTGCCCGCAGGTATCTGCAACTTCGTCAGCAGCGACTTCCTGGGGGCCGCGTGACGCGGCCCGCTTCTTTCCCGGGTCCGGTCGTCTCCGGCCGCGGTCGGCTCCGCCTCGTCACCCCGCACTGTTCCTCCCGCCATTGGCGTCAATAGATTTGTCGCTCACAAATGCGTCGCTCGCATATGTGTCGTCGCCCGAGCGGCTGCCCGGCTCGCCGTCCGGGCGGCGGCCCGGGAACGGCTCATTGCCCGCGTACGGCGCATCGCCCGGGTGAGGGTCGCTGCCCGGGTACGGGTCATTGCCCGGATACGGATCGCTGCCCGGCTTCTCGTCCGACTTCGCGGGATCGGCCGTGGCGCCCGGCTTGGCCGGTACCCATGAAATGGACAGGGCACCGCCGACCAGCGCCAACGAAAACCCGACGAAGAAACCGCCGAGGTTGGACACGGGGATGGAGACCAGCGCCAGCAGAATCGATGCGACGCCTGCGAACACCCTGACGATGTGGTGGAACCACATCGTCAGACCCAGCGTGACAAGCAGCACGCCGATGATGAGCGAACCCGCACCCGCGGTGGTCGCCATGGCCATCGTGAGATGGCCGATCTTGATTTCGGCGTAAGGGAGCCACGCGATCGGCACCCCGCCCAAAATGGTGAGCAGGCCCGCCCAGAACGGCCGACCGCCCCGCCAGACGCGGAACCGCAGCCGCATGTGCTTGATGTAATCGTCGTCGCGGCTCGGACCCGAGGACTCGGCGCTCATGGAAAACAGCTCCCTGGAACCGGTGTTGCTGTGCAGAGGAAAGGGAGGGGGAGCGGGCGGGACGACGTATTACGCGCCCCGCCCGCAGAGGGCGTGCTTAGTAGCACTCCTTGACGCCCTTGTGCAGCTTCATGCTGAGACCGCTGAGCTTGAAGGTGCCGGCCGAGGTGGCCCACGCCTTCTGCTTCACGTCGGTCAGCACAGCCCTGTCGGCCTCCTGCGAGAAGCCGAAGGGGTTGGCACGCGTGCCCGGCTGAATGCCCGGGCCCTTTGTGGCCTTGCCCGCGGCCACACCGATGTTGATGTTGGTGAACGTGGCGTCTGCGCCAAGCTCCTCGACATCCAGGTAGAGGTTCTTGGCCTCGACCGGCGTGCCCTTCCCGCCTGCGTTCAGCTGGAGGGTGATGTTGCCGAAGATCGGGACGTTGGGCGTCACGACCGACTGACACATCTTGGTGATCTCAGCGGACTTGAACGCCGAGACCGCGACCGGGTGGGCAGCCTTGTTGCCCTCCAGGTCGGTGCCTTCGGCCATTCCGCCGTACTGGAAGAAGCCCGTACCGTCGAGCTTTTCCGCACTGACCTTGAAGCTCTGGCCCGAAACGCTGAACGACGCCGCGAGCGCACCCTGTGCAAGGGCAACGCCTATAGCGGCCGTCGCGGCCACACTCGGCACCATGACGACGGCGAACCGCTTCCATCTGGTCCCGCCACGAACTGCTGACTCCATGACTTTCCTCCTTCTCGGACGTACATCTCCATTACGGGCTGGAACCCGCAGGGGGATGGGAGAAGTGCTACGTCCTCGGGAAGGAGAGCGCCCGTATCGGAGGCGCGAACAGCGCCCAAAATCACCGGCGATCACCCCCGAGCGACAACCACTGGCCACGCATTCGCGCAACCGCACTGGACAGGCCCCGCCGGGTAGCAAGGACCCCCCTGTCCACGGCCGACGCGCCACTGCCGCCGGCCCACTCGGTGGGGATCCAGGGGACCGCGGCACCCGAATGGCTGTCGGGCTGGTGCGGTGTTGGACCGAGCGTGGCCGATCGTGGTGCATTACAAGCCGGTGCACAAGGGGGTTCGTTACTCGCTAGTAACGGCCTGATAACCAAGGCGTGGCCGCCCGGCATCGGGCGGCCACGGATGGTGTCGTCGAGTGACGTGAGAAAAGCGGTGATTGACGATCAGAACCGGGCAGAACGGCGTTCGCGGCTTACTGCAAGTAACAGCGGCCGCGATTACCAAGTTTTGGTAAAGCGCGGCCGCTTCTTGTCACCGTGTCGCTAAAACTCCAGAAGTACCCCAGGGGTACCACCCGTCAGAACAGCACCCTCGCCAGTGCCATTCGCGCCGGGGCCACCCGCGGGTCGTCCGCGCCGATGACCTCGAAGAGTTCCAACAGCCGCACCCGCGCGGCGTTCCGGTCGTCGCCCGCCGTGCGGCGCACCGCCTCGACCAGTCGCCCGAAGGCGTCTTCGACATGGCCGCCGACCAGGTCGAGGTCGGCCGCGGCGATCTGTGCCGGTACGTCGGCGGGCCTGTCGGCCGCGTCCTTGCGGACCTGCTGGGGGTCGAGCCCCTGCACCCGGCCGAGCAACTCGGCCTGGGCGAGACCCAGCTTGGCCTCGCTGTTCGCGGGGTCGTCGACCAGCACGTTCTTGTACGCCTGGACCGCGCCGCCGAAGTCGCCCGCGTCCAGCGCCTGCACGGCGGCCTCAAGGAGGGCGTCGTACGGGCCGACCGGCTCCTCGATCTCGCCGGCCTCCGCGAGCGGCCCCTGCTCGGCGGCGTCGGAATCGGCATCGGCATCGACGGCGATACCGGTCAGACCGAAGCGCTCCTCCGCGACCTGGACCAGCTGGTCCAGCGTCTCGCGGATCTGCGCCTCGGGCGCCAGTCCCTGGAAGAGCGGCAGCGCCTGTCCGGCGACCACCGCGAAGACAGCCGGGATCCCCTGGATCCCGAACTGCTGCATCAACATCTGGTTGGCTTCGACATCGATCTTGGCGAGGATGAAACGGCCCTTGTACTCCAGGGTCAGGCGCTCCAGCAAGGGGCTGAGCTGCTTGCACGGCTCACACCACTCGGCCCAGAAGTCGATGACGACCGGGACTTCGGAGGAGCGCTGAAGGACATCGCGCTCAAATCCGGCCTCGTCGACATCGATCACCAGACTCGACGGAGCGACACCCGCGGGGCCGCCCTCCGTGGCGGCCTCGGCACGGGCCTGCTCCGCCTTCTGCCGGGCTTCGCCGGCCGCCTTCACCGCGGCGAGGTCAACGACGCCGCTCATGGACATGTTCCTAGGCTGCATGCGTACATCCTCCCCCTTTCGCGCGCGGTTCTGGAATGCTTGATGAACCGGGGCCCGCTCGCAGCCCCCCGCCGGATTGCGGGGCATACGGGCGGACAACGGTCCGGGGTCCCGAGGAGGACCGGTGGTCGGCGCCGGATCCCCATCCGGCGCAGTGGTCGTCGCGTAGTGGCTGCGTGGTTGTCGCTGCTTTCGCTACAGGTCGTAGCGTAACTCGAAAGCCCGCCGCGCCGCTGCCCCTTCCCGGTGATCTCCCTCACTGACTTTCAGCTCACCGACTTTCACCTACTGGCCGGTATGGTCACGGGCATGTCCAGCCAGATCCACCCCACTCCCCCCTCCCGAACAGGCCGTCCGCGCAGCCCGCAGGCCCATGCCGCGATCCTTGAGGCGACCAGGGAGGCGCTGGTGGAGCTGGGCTGGTCCAAGCTCACGATGGGCGATGTGGCGAGCCGGGCCGGGGTCGCCAAGACGACCCTCTACCGCCGGTGGGCGCACAAGAACGAGCTGGTCGTCGATGCCGTGGCCGTCCTCTTCGACGAGCTCGAACTCCCCGACCGGGGCAGCCTGGCGGCCGACATCGAGGGCGTGGTGCTCCAGTTCGCGGCGCTCCTGGAGCGGCCCGAGACCAAGACGGCGCTGATGGCGGTGGTCGCGGAGTCGACGCGCGACGAGGCGCTGCGGCAGCGGATCCGCTCGGCAATCGTCGACCGGCAGAAGCGCCTGGTGGTGCTGGGCCGCGAACGGGCGCAGGCCCGCGGCGAGCTGCCGTACGAGGAGGACCCCGCGCAGGCGGCCGGCAACGCGGACCTGATCTTCGACGTGATCGCCGGAGCCGTCGTCCACCGGGCGCTGGTGAGCGCGGAACCGGTGGACGCGGCCTGGGCGCACAGCTTCACGCTGCTGCTGGTGAGCGGGCTGGGAGCCACCCCTCAGCGGTGAGGGGCGGCTCAGCTGTGTGGGGCGGCTCAGCTGTGACGGGGTGGACGTGTCAGACCTGGTAGCGGTCCGGCGCGAACAGCCGGAGGTTCTCCGCGACCCACTCCGAGGTGTGCTTGAGCCCGTCCTCCAGCGACATTTCCGGCCGCCACCCCGACCACTCCAGCGCCCGCGTGTTGTCGGAGAGCAGCCGCTCCACCTCGCTGCCGGCCGGCCGCAGCCGCGCCGGGTCGACCACCACCTCGGCGTCCCGCCCCGACGCGGCGATCAGCGCGTGGGCGAGGTCCCCGATGGCGATCTCGCGGCCGGTGCCCAGGTTGACGGCCTCGCCGAGTGCCCGGTCGCAGCCGGCCATCGCGAGGAAGCCGCGGGCCGTGTCGGTGACGTACGTGAAGTCGCGGGTCGGGGTGAGCGAGCCGAGCTTGATCTGCCGCGCCCCGGAGTGCAGCTGGGCGAGGATCGCGGGGATGACGGCGCGCGCGGACTGGCGCGGGCCGTAGGTGTTGAAGGGCCGCACGACCGTCACGGGCAGTTCGAAGGCGTGGTGGAAGGAGAGCGCCGTCATGTCGGCGCCGATCTTCGACGCGGAGTACGGGGACTGCGGCTGGAGCGGGTGCGCCTCGCTGATCGGCGCGGTCAGGGCCGTTCCGTACACCTCGCTCGTGGAGGTGTGCACGAGCCGGCGGACGGAGTGCCTGCGGCAGGCCTCCGCGACGTTCTCGGTGCCGACGACATTGGTCTGCACGTACGCGCCGGGCGACTCGTAGCTGTACGGGATGCCGATCAGCGCGGCGAGATGGAAGACGGTGTCGCAGCCCTGGACGGCGTCCGAGACCCGGCCCGCGTCGCGTACGTCGCCCGCAAGCATCTCGACGCGGCTGCTGCCCAGGTGGTGGGCGAGGAAGCCCTTCTCGCCGTACGGCTTGTAGTGGACGAAGGCCCGGACGTGCGCGCCGCGCTCCACCAGGAGGTCGACGAGGGTGGAGCCGATGAAGCCCTCGGCGCCGGTGACGACGACCCTGCGGCCGTTCCAGTCCAGGGCGCTGCTCGGGTTCAGGTTCAGGTTCAGGTTCAGGTCGTTGCTCATGCGGTGTGCTCCAGGTCCGGGTGGGCGGGGAGGGACGGGAAAGTGAGGCCCGACAGCCGCATTACCTGCGCGGCCAGCAGGTCCGCGGCCTGTGCGTGGGTGCCGGGGTCGGCCGCGCGGCTCATGACCGCGAGCCGCGTCGGGTCGGCGAGCAGCGGCTCGACGAGGTCGGCGAGGAGCTCGGCCGTGACGTCGCCGTCGGGCACGAGGTGGGCGGCGCCGACGTCGGACAGCACGCGGGCGTTGTGGGTCTGGTGGTCGCCCGGGGCGTGCGGGTAGGGCACCAGGACGGCCGGGACGCCGACGGTGGCCAGCTCGGCGACGGTCGCGGAGCCGGCGCGGCAGACGACCAGGTCGGCGGCGGCGTACGCCAGGTCCATCCGGTCGAGGTAGGGCACGACCGTCGCGACTCCCCCGGCGCCCGCGTCCGCGATCCGCCGCCGGGTGTCGTCGAGGGCCGCCGGGCCCGTCTTGATCAGCAGGTGTACGTCGGTCCGCGGCCGCCAGCACTCCGCGAGCCCGACCGCCGCCTCGGTGAGGCGGCGCGCGCCCAGGCTGCCGCCGTTGAAGAGCACGAGCCGGGCGCCGCCCGGTATGCCGAACGCCCGGCGGGCCTCGTCGCGCGTCCCCGCCCGGTCGAGGCGGGCCAGCGAGGCGGCGATCGGCATGCCGACCGTGCGGGCGTCCTGGCCGCCGGAGAGGTGGGCGCGGCTGCGGTCGAAGGCGACGGCGATGTGCGGGGTGAGGCGGGCGGCGAACTGGTTGGCCCGCCCCGGCACCGCGTTGGACTCGTGGATCACGCTCGGCAGCCCGGCCATCCTCGCGCCGAGGATGACGGGCGCGCTCGGGTAGCCGCCCATGCCGACGGCGACCTGCGCGCCCTGCTCGCGCAGGATGGTCCGGCACTGGGCGCCGGACTTGAGCAGGGCCGCGGGGAGCAGGAAACGCTTGGCCCCGATGGACGGGTCGAAGGGGATCATGTCGACGGTGTGCAGCAGGTAGCCGGCGCCCGGGATCAGCTCGGTCTCCAGGCCCCGTTGGGTGCCGACGAAGGTGATGGTGGCGTCGGGTACGGCCCGGCGCAGTGCTTCGGCGAGTGCGGGCCGCCGTCGAGGACGGACTCGCCATCGAGGGGTACGAGGTCCGGGGCGCCGCCGACGGACTGGCCGCGCTGAGCGAGGTGGCCGGCTGGCAACCGGACGCGATTGTCCTGGACGTGATGATGCCGGTGCTCGACGGACTTGGCGTCTGCCGCCGGCTGCGGGCCATGGAGGACCGTACGCCGATCCTGGTCCTCACCGCGCTGGACACGGTGAGCGAGCGCGTCGACGGCCTGGACGCGGGTGCGGACGACTACCTGGTGAAGCCGTTCGCCCTGGACGAGCTGGTGGCGCGGGTACGGGCGCTGCTGCGCCGGGCCGCGCCGCCGCTGGAGTCCGCCGAGTTGGCCTATGCCGACCTGGTGCTTGATCCGGAGTCGCGCACGGGCCGGCGCGGCGGGCGGGCGCTGGTCTTCAGCCGCACCGAGTTCACGCTCCTTGAGCTGCTGCTGCGCCACCCCGGCCAGGTGCTCCCCCGCGAGCTGATCCTGGAGCTTGTCTGGGGCCGGGACTTCGGTCCCGACTCCAACTCCCTTGCTGTGTACGTCGGTTATCTGCGCCGGAAGCTGGAGGCGGGCGGCGAGCCACGCCTGGTCCACACCGTGCACGGCGTCGGCTACCGCCTGGACCTGGCATGAGCGGCGAGCGCAGGCTGGGGGCGCGCTGGCGGCGGCACAGGTCCCTGCGTACCCGCCTCACGCAGGTCGCTTCGGCGGCGGTGGCTGTTGTGGCGGTCGGGGTGTGCGCGGCGGCGTTCTTCGTGCTGCGGCACGAGCTGTACCAGCAGCTCAATCTCAACCTGACCCAGTCGGCGACCCGTATCGCCCAGCAGAACCGGGAGGCGGGGCCCGAGGTGCTGACGGGCGAGTGCCGCTATCCGGCGGCGCCCGCCTGCGCCCAAATCGTGCCCGCCGATCCGGCCGATGATCCGGCCGCCGATCCGGGCCGCGATTCCGGTGAGCCGTATCTCCTCCCGGTCACCGGTCCGGTCCGCGAGGTGGCGGCGGGCGACCGGGCGCCGTACTTCAAGGACATCACCTTCGAGGGCTACCCGACGCGGATGCTGACCACCACCTTCGGCGACGGCAAGGCGATCCAGGTGGCCCTGCGCGCCGACGTGGTGGACGCCCGGGTGGCGCGCGCGGCCTGGCTGCTCGCGGGGGTGGGCGCGGCGGGTGTCCTGCTGGCCGCCGGCCTCGGCTACTGGGTGTCCAGGACGGGCCTGGCGCCGGTCGCCCGCCTGACCGCGACGGCCGAGCGGATCGCGGCCACCCGTGACCCCCGCCACCGCATCGACCTGCCGCCGGGGCCGCCGGGCCGCCAGGACGAGATCGTCCGCCTGGCGACCAGCTTCAATACGATGCTGGGCGAACTGGAGCAGTCGGTGACGGCCCAGCGCCGCCTGGTCGCCGACGCCTCCCACGAACTGCGCACCCCGCTCACGGCGCTGCGTACGAACGCGGAACTGCTGGCCCGCGCGGACCGGCTCACCACCGCCCAGCGCGACCGGGCGTCCGGTGCGCTGGGCCGTCAGCTCCGCGAAGTCACCGGCCTGGTCAACGACTTGATCGAGCTGGCCAGGGACGAGGAGCCGCAGCCGCTGCTTGAGGAGGTACGTATCGCCGCGCTCGTCGAGCACGGGGTGGGCGCGGCCCGTGCGCACTGGCCGGACATCCCGTTCACGCTGCGCACGGCCCCGGAGGCCGCGGCGACGACGCTGCCCGGGGTCCCGGCGCGGCTGACGCGGCTGCTGACGAACCTGCTGGACAACGCGGCGAAGTTCAGCCCGCCGGACACCCCGGTGGAGGTCGAACTGACCGCGTTCTCAGCCGACTTGGAGCTGACGGTCCGTGACCACGGCCCGGGGATCGCCCCGGCGGACCTCCCGTACGTCTTCGACCGCTTCTACCGCGCGGAAGCGGCCCGCGCGCTGCCGGGCTCGGGCCTGGGCCTGGCGATGGCCCGCCAGATCGCGCGGGCGCACGGCGCGGACCTGACGGCGGAGCGCGCGGCGGGCGGCGGGGCGCTGTTCCGGGTGCGGTTCCCCGTGCCGTAGGGCGTGGCCGGGTCCGGGTCCGGACAGCTCTACGCCGTTGCCACCGGCAGATCCTGCGGGCCGGCCAGGAGGGCGCGGGCGTGCAGTTGTGCGGCAGGGGAGAACTGGAGGGCGTTGTGGCCCGCGCCGCAGGTGACATCGCGCCAACGGCGCTGCAGTTCCTCGCTCTCCGCGTGGCCCTGGGTGCCCGCGCTGCGCAACAGGCGGTCCACCGCCGTGGTGACGAGTTCCGCGGCCAGGGCGCAGTCGCGGACGTTGCGCGCCGTGTCCCGTTCGGACACGGCGCCGCTGTCGGCCATCTGGGCCACCCGGGCCAGCAGCAGGCCGGCGGCGTCGATCTCGCCGTCGGACCGGGCCAGGACCTGCTCGTACGTGCCCCGGTCGGTGGCGCCCGAGACCGAGGCCGACCCCGCGTCGAGTTTCGCCCCGACCAGCTCCGACCAGCGGCGCACCGCCCCCCGGGCGACACCCAGGAGCGGGGCGGTGAGGGTCAGACCGTTGACCGCCTTCAGCGGCACCCCGTGACAGGGCGCCGCCGGGGCGGGCGCCGCTCCGGCGACCACCGTGCCGAGCGGGACGGAACGCTCCGCGGGGACCATGACGTCATCCAGCCGTACCGTATTGCTGCCGGTGCCACGCATCCCCAGGGTGAACCAGGTGTCCTCGACGGCGACATCGGTGCGGGGCACGGCGAACACCCGTACCTCCGGCTTCGCCGCGGTCGCGGTACGGGCCGCCACCAGGACCCAGTGCGAGAATTCGATGCCGCTGACATAGGGCCAGCCACCCGTCACCCGCCAGCCGCCGAGTACCGGCGTGGCGGTCCCTGCGGGCATCAGGCCGGCGGCCACCACGGTTTCGCGGCCCTTCTGCCACACCTCCTCCTGCCCGGATCTCGGCAGGAACGCGGTCAGGCGCCCGGCACTCGCGGTCACCGAGGCGACCCACGCCGCGGCGGCGCAGCCCCGGCCCAGTTCGTCGGCGGCGGCCAGCAGTTCGGTGAACGTGCCGGGAGTTCCCGCCAGGCCGGCCGGAGCGAAATGGTGGGCGAAGCCGGCATCGACGATCGCCTCGGCCACCAAGGGGTGGAGCCGGCGGCCGGTGTCCGCGCCGGCGGCGTGTTCCGCTGCCAGGGGGGCGATTGTCCGGGCGGCCTCGGCCAGGGGGCGCGGTGCGGCTGTTTCGTTGCTCATGGCGTTCTCCTACGGTTCGGTCCGGGACGAACGTGCGCTGTCAGCCCTGCAGTCCGACCCGTCGGGCGGCCGTCATGAAGACGTCCGCCGTTTCGGGAAGCCGGTCCATGGCGTCCCGGTAGCGAGCCCTGCCTTCGGCCAGCCCCTGGCGGACCGTGGGGTCGTACAACATGGCTTCCAGCCCCGCCGCCACGGACTCCTCGTCCAGCAGCTCGGCCCGTACGGCCGTGTCCACGAAGGGGTTGTCCTCCAGCAGCGGCCCGACGATGCTGTTCCAGCGCAGCGGCCACATGTGGAACGGGCTTATCGCACCGGGGAAGTCGGACAGCCAGGTCCGTACCGTCGGCGACAGGCCGCCGAACGCCGCCTCCAACCGTTCGATTCCGGCCCGGCCGCCGGCCGCGCCGGCGCGGCCGTCCACCTCGAAGCTGTTGGTGGTGAACAGCCCGGGTACGTCGGCGAGAATCGCCCGCTCCAGTGCGAAGGACGGCAAGAACATGGAGAACACGCCGTCCGAGGCCGCGATGAGCTCGGTGTAGCGCCGCGCGGAGGGCGCCGGCTGCCGCCTGACCCGGTCGGCGGGCAGTCCGCCGAACCCTTCGAAGGCGGGTCCGATGAAGAGGAAATGGGTACGTGCGGGCAGCATCTCCAGGTAATGGGCGACGAGTTGGGGAACGCGCGCGGCCAGCTCACGGGTGGCAGGACCAGCGCGTGTCTGCATCAGGTGCTGCCACGGCAGCGTGGGGATCGCCAGCAACCGGTCCGCGTCTGCGATGCCCAGCGAACCGCGCACTTCCCGACGGGCCGCTGCCGAGAGCGGCCGGACGGTGGGGTCGGCCCGGTAGGCCAGGGCCGGGCCGTCCGGATCGGCGTGCGGGCGAACCCCGGGCACCGGCCACAGATGGGCGGGCATGTCCAGGATGCGGTCGCTGACCTCCATGGTCTTCCCCATGATCTCCACCTCACGGCTGGTGGACGTCAGGTCGTACAGATCGATGGGGATGACCGGCAGGCCGAAGTCCTGCACATACCAGGGGTCGGTGTCGTAGCTGATGACGTGGGTCATCCAGTGGGCCGTGTAGTCGCACAGCACGATCGCGTCGGGCCTGAAGTCCCGCACCGCTCCGGCCACCACCTCGCGGACACCGGCTCCCAGCGCGGAAGTGACGGTGGTGTACGAGTGGCCGGTGGCGCGCAGTTGCTCCTCGTTGTAGGCGTCGATCACGAAGTGGCTCTTCACCCCGGCGGCCGCCAGCTGACCGGCGAGGTCGAGCCCCATCGTCGTCTCGTGCAGGGTCAGCGCCAGCGAAGACATGAAGAGCAGTCGCATGGTGTGTCTCCGGTCGGTCGTCAGATGGGCAGCAGAAGCCGGGTGCGCGCCTCCACGGATTCGCGCAGGGCACGCGCGACCGTGCGTACGTCGTCGTCGCTCAGGCCCGGGTGGATGGGCAGGCACAGCGTCCGGCCCGACGCCAGCTCGGTACCGGGCAGCACACGGCCGGTCGACTTGTAGGTGGGCACTTTGTGCAGCGGTGCGTAGCGGAAGGTGGTGTAGATGCCGGCTTCGAGCAGGTCCGACGCCGCCTCGTCGCGGATCGCGGGGTCCGTCTGCACCCAGTAGAAGTAGTGCGAGGCCTCGTGTCCGGGGCTCAGCGGCGGCGGCAGGCGCAGCCCCTGGGCGCTGCCCAGTTCGCGCTGGTAGAGCTCCACGATCTCCCGGCGCCGGGAGATGAACCCGGGCAGTCGGCGCAGTTGGACACTGCCGATCGCGGCGGTGAGGTCATTGCCGATCAGCCTGCGGCCGACCTCGGGGACCTCCAGTTCCCACCAGCGATGGGAGACCCGCGCGTAGCCGGCCCCCGACGGGTGGACCAGCCCGTGGTAGGCCAGTCGCCGGGCGCGTACGACGAGTTCGGCGTCGCGTACGTAGAGGAGTCCGCCGTCTCCGGTGGTGAGGATCTTCGCGGCGTCCAGGCTCCACATCGCCAGATCGCCGAGGCTGCCGAGCGGGCGGCCGTCCACGGCCGACCCCAGGGCGCAGGCCGCGTCCTCGATCAGGATGAGGCCGCGTTCCCGGCAGCGTTCCGCGATCTCCAGGATGTCGCCGGGGTAGCCGGCGTAGTGGAGCAGCAGCACGGCCTTGGTGCTTGGAGTCAGCGCCGCCTCGATGTCGTGCCAACTCGGGTTCATCGTATGGTCGTCGACGTCGCAGAACACCGGGCGTGCGCCCGATGCCATGACCGCGTTGGCGGCGGCGAGGAAGCTCATGGACGGCAGGACGACGTCGTCACCGGGGCCGAGGCCGAGCGCCTCGACGGCCAGGAAGAGCCCCGAGGTACCGGAGTTGAGGAACACGACGTGGTCGGCGGGCACACCGAGGTGCGCGGCGAACTCCGACTCGAAGGCCTTGGTCCGCGGCCCGTGCCCCAGCCACTTGCTGTCGAACACCTCGGCCACGGCGGCGAGTTCCTCTTCACCTACCTGGGGCTGGAAAAGGCTGATCATTTGGTTCCTTTCGGCTGGGCGGGGCCGGGCCGGTCGCCGCGACACCGTCGGGCTTCGGAAAGGCAGGGGCGAACCGGGGGTGGAAAAGGGCTCCCGACTGCTCAGAACTGCTGGTCGTGGGTGATGCGACGGGACTTCAGCCGAATGCCCTCCGGGCCGTCGACCAGGGTGTCGTGCACCAGGCAGCTGGGGGCGACGTCCGGCTTGCCGCCCGGACGCACCGTCACCACGAGTGCGTAGACGGTCGATCGGACCGTCCCGTCCTCCTGGTGCTCCAGGGCCATGTGGTTGAACCAGTGCCGGCGCTGAACGGGGTCGCCGTCGAACCGCCGGTGGAAGTCGACGAGTTCGCGGACGATGCCGGGCCGGGTGCGCGCCGGGTCGACGCCCGGGGAGTGCTGGAACTCGCCGTCCTCGGTGAAGGTCGCCGCGTACTCCTCGAAGCGGCCCGCGTCTAGGTGCTGCATCTGGTGGGCGTAGAAGTGCTGGGCCCGGACGAGCAGGTCCGTGGATGCGGGAGGGGCGGTGGTGGCTGTGGTGGCTGTGGTGGTCATCGGCGGGTCTCCGGAGTCCGTGGTACGGGAAAGGTGCGGGACAGGTACGGGACAGGTGCGGCAGGTCTCAGCGGTTGGGGGCCTTGACGACAACGGCCGAGTTGAAGCCCTTGCGTCCGCGTGCGAGAACCAGCGCGTGCCGTACGGGGCAGTCGCGTGCTTCACCGCGGACCACGTCGATGCCGTACGAGTCCGGCACCTCCGACACCGCGTGGGTCGGCGGGATCACCCCGTCGCGGATCGACAGCACGGCGGTGGCCACGTCCAGTGGACCGCCACCCGCGTACAGCCGTCCCGTGAGCGCCTTGGGCACGGTGACCGGAACGGCCCCGGCGCCGAACAGCTCGCTGATGGCCCGCGCCTCTTCCACGTCCAGGTGCGGCACGCCCGCCCCGTCGGCGAAGACCACGTCGATGTCCCGGGGGGTGAGACCCGCGTCGGTGATCGCGGTCTCGGCGGCTCTGCGCAGCGCGGGTGGGCGCCCGGAGCCGGGCGCCGGGTCGAAGGTGGCGGCGTATCCGGCCAGCTCACCGTAGATCTGCTCGGCTCCCCGGCGGCGTGCGCTCTCCTCGTCCTCCAGGACGAGCAGCGCACCGCCCTCGCCGGGGACGTAGCCCGAGGCGTGGGTGTCGAACGGCAGATATCCACGCTCCGGGTCGGTGGCGGTGGTGACCAGGCCTCCGGAGAGCTGGGAGGCGTAACCCCACGGGTCCAGGGCGGAGTCCAGGCCGCCGGCGACGACGAGCCGGGTGCCGCCGCGGATGGTGCGCCGGGCGTGGCCCAGGGCGTCGAGACCGCCGGCCTGTTCGCCGACCAGGGCGGCGCTCGGTCCGCGCAGCTTGTGGCGGATGGAGATCTGGCCGGTGTTGACGGCGTAGAACCAGGCGAAGGACTCGTAGACGCTGACGTACTCGGGTCCCTGGGTCCACAGTTTCCGGAACTCGCGGTGGGTGAAGTCGAAGCCGCCCAGTGCGTTGGAGGTGACCACGCCCATGTCGTAGTCGGCCAGGTCGCCCACGGCCACGGCCGCGTCGTCCAGTGCCCAGTCGGCCGCCGCGAAGGACAGCTGCGTGGACCGGTCGGTCTGCGGCAGCAGCCTGCTCGGAAGGTGATCGGCGGCCTCGAAGTCGTCGATCTGCCCGACGAGCCGGGAGGCGTAGCGGGAGGCGTCGAAGCGGGTGACCGGGCCGATGCCGTTCAATCCGGCGAGGACGGACTTCCAGTAGACGTCGCTTCCCAGGCCGTTGGGGGCGGCGACACCCAGGCCGGTGATCACTGTGGTGCGGGTCATCGGTTCCCTCCCTGCGGGGCGCGCAGCACCATCGCGCTCTGGAATCCGCCGAAGCCGCTGCCGACCGTCAGCACGGTGTCCACACGTTGCTCACGCGCGATCAACGGGACGTAGTCGAGGTCGCATTCGGGGTCGGCCTGGTGCAGGTTGGCCGTAGGGGGTACGACGTTGTACTTGATGGCGAGTGCGCTGGCGGCGATCTCGATGGAGCCGATGGCACCGAGCGAGTGCCCGACCATCGACTTGATGGAGCTCACGGGTACGGCGTACGCGTGCTCCTTGAGGCTGCGCTTGAACGCCGCTGTCTCGTGGCGGTCGTTCTGGACGGTCCCCGACCCGTGGGCATTGACGTAGTCCACGACGGTGGGGTCGATCCGGGACTCGTCGAGGGCCGACCTGATCGCCTCCGCCATCTCTCGTCCGTCCTTCTTCAGCCCGGTCATGTGGTGCGCGTTGCAACGGGTGGCATAGCCGGTGATCTCGGCGTAGATCTGCGCGTTGCGGCGGCGTGCCGACTCGTACTCCTCCATGACGAACATGGCGGCGCCCTCGGCGAGCACAAAGCCGTCGCGGCTGGCGTCGAACGGCCTGGAGGCGTGCTCGGGGTCGTCGTTACGTCTGGTCGTCGCCTTGATGGCGTCGAAGCAGGCGAGGACGATCGGGGAGATGGGGGTGTCGGCCGCGCCGGTGATCATGACGTCCGCGCTGCCCTCACGGATGAGCTGCGCGGCGTAGCCGACGGCGTCGAGGCCGGACGTACAACCGTCGGACACCATCGTCACCGGCCCCTCCGCCCCGGCCGCCCAGGCGACCTCGGCGGGCATGGCGCCCGGACTCAGGTAGTCGAACATGTGCGGCGACAGGTAGTCGGGGTCGACCAGCCACTCGCGGCCACGGTCCGACGCCACGAGGTATTCGTTCTCCAGGCTGGTCGCGGACGCGACGGCGCTGCCCAGGCTCACCCCGATCCGGTGCGGGTCCACACCGCCGAACGCCAGTCCGCTGTCCACCACCGCCTCGCGGGTGCAGGCGACCGCGAACTGGGTCGCCCGGTCCATCCGCCGGATCTCCCGCGGGGTGAGTCCCTCGTCGGCCGCGTTGAAGTCGGCCTCGGCGGCCACCCGCGACCTGAAGGTCGACGGGTGGAAGAAGGTAATGCCCCTGGTGGCGGTGCGCCCCGCGGTAAGCAGGTCCCAGAACTCCTTCTGACCCGACCCTCCCGGGGTGCGCACCCCGATGCCCGTAATCACCACTCGCCTGCTCATGGCCGGCTCCTCACATCGTCGTAGTCGTGCGATCCCGTTGCCGTCGGTGGACCGCCCTGCCGCGCCATGTCAGTAATTGCCCAGGCCTCCGCAGACGTTGAGCGCCTGCGCCGTGACGGATCCAGCCGCGTCGCCGGTCAGGTAGTCGACCATCGCGGCCACCTCGTCGACGTCGACGTAGCGGCCGATCGGCACCCGGGTCGTGACCCGGTCACCGGCCTCCTCCTCGGTGACGTCCCAGATCTCGGCGTAGTGCTTGCGCACACGTTCGGCCATGGGCGTTTCCACGAAGCCGGGGCAGACGGCGTTGACAGTGATCCCGGTCTTGGCCAGGTCGAGCCCGAGGGCCTTGGTGAAACCGACGACCCCGTGCTTGGAGGCGGAGTACGGGGCCGCGGTGACCGCGCCCTGCTTGCCGGCCGTGGAGGCGATGTTGATGATGCGGCCCCAGGTCTTGCCGCGCATGCCGCCCGCGGAAAGCACCTCGCGCGTCATCCGGAAGACGCTGTTGAGGTTGGTGTTGATCACGTCGAACCACAGCTCGTCGGACATCTCCGCGATGTCGCCGCCGCCGCTGCGTCCGGCGTTGTTAACCAGGATGTCGACCGTCCCGAACCGCTCCACCGCGGAGCTGACAAAACGCTCGATGTCCGCCCGCTCGGTGACGTCGCACGTGGTGCCGTCCGCCTCGAAGCCCTGGTCCTGAAGCTGCTTCACGGTCTCGGCGAGCCGGGACGCGTCGCGGCCGCACAGATAGACACGCGCTCCCCCCTGGGCCAGGTGGGTGGCGACGGCCAGCCCGATGCCGCTCGTCGCACCGGTGACCAGCGCGACCCGGCCCTCGTGTATGCCCATTGTTCTTCCTCCATGCGTACGGGTTCGGTGGGAGCCGGTCCGTGAACCGGTCTTCGACAAGCGTCGCGTCGACGGCTCAACCTCTGGTCAAGTCCTGCTGACGGTCAGCGCGGTGACGGCACGTCAGTACGCCGCGGCGGCGTTGGGCACTTTCACCGGCCTGCGCCGGGCGGGGGGAGCGACTCCGGCCGGGGACGGCGGGCGGCAGACGGCCTTGGTGCCGGGGGGAACTGCCGCGCGCGGTACCCGCATGTGGTCGGTGAGCACACGGGGCGGGTCCGTATTGAGCAGCCGCTGGTAGAGGTCCTGGACCTCCGACGACGGGTCGACGCCGAGCTCCTCCCGGAGGATCCGGCGCAGCCCCTGGTAGGCCTGGAGAGCTTCGGCGCGGCGTCCGGCCTGGTAGAGGGCGTCGATGAGATGGCCGTGGAACCACTCGTTCAACGGGTGCAGCGTGACCAGTTCGCCCAGCTCCGGGATCGCCTCGCGGTGCCGGCCGAGATGGATCAGCGCCTCGATGCGCAGCTCGTGCGCCCGGATACGCAGCTCTTCCAGGTGGGTGATGCGTCCCCTGAGGACCCGGCCCGCCCGGATGCTGGCCAGCGCGGGGCCGCGCCACAGGTCCAGTGCCGAGCACAGGAGGCCGATGGCCTCCTCGGCGTTGCCGCGGTCGAGCTCCGACCGCCCCTGGGCCACCAGGCGCTCGAAGACCTTGACATCGATACGGTCCTCGTCCACCTCGAACATGTAGCCCTGCGGGTGAGTCGTCAGGGGCGATCGGTCGGCCGTGGCGAGCCCCTTTTCCACCAGCATTTTCCGGGCGTAGTAGATATACGTCTGCAGGGCGGTGGCGGCGGTGCGCGGCGGTCTGTCCCCCCACAATTCCTGAATGAGGGTGTCGAAGCCGGCGATCTTTCCGGGACGGGTCAGCAGGACCGCCAGCGTCTGGCATACCTTCGGCGTGCCTGGCGAATGAATTGCCCCGTGGTCGTCGACAATCTCGAATGAGCCAATCAGATTGAACCGCATGACAACTTCCCCCTCATTCCGCGATTGCCCTTCAGACCCCGGACGGGTATCTCAGGCGTGGCACTCAGGAACCCTTCCGTGATACGCGACCATGTCGGAAAACATCTTTTCGATGTCCAACTGCTGACCAGGAAAGGCGCCCTGCGCCTCCGCGTACGCCCGGTGCAGATTGGGTACGAGCCTTTCCGAGTCGAGCAGTTCCGCCCATTCGCCCAAATCGGCTTCGCGCGCCGTCTGCAACGGGGTGAGTCCCGCCGCGGCGCCCTCCGCCGCGAGGCTCTGCAGCCACCGGAAGTAGCGCTCCGCGGTGTCCAGCAACTCCGGTCCGGCCAGCGGGCCGTGACCCGCCACGATGGTTTCCGGGTCGAGCGCCCGCAGCTGTCCGACCGCTTCCAGGGAGCCGCTGATGGACCCCATGAGGCAGAACGGAGTCGCCCCGGACATCAACAGGTCCCCGGCGAACAGCACCCGCTGCTCGGGAAGCCAGACGACGGTGTCGACGAAGGTGTGCGCCGGGCCCAGCGGGATCAGCTCGGCGGAGGTGTCACCGATGTGCAGCGAGGCGCGGTCGCGGTAGGTCAGCGTGGGCAGTTCGACGGACAGCTCGCCCCAGCAGACGTTGGGCCACAGTGTGGTCAGGTGGAGTCCGAGCGACTCCATCTCGCTGCGGGTCCGCTCGTGCGCGACGACCACCGCATGGTCGGCGAAGACGAAGTTCCCGAAGGTGTGGTCGCCGTGCGAGTGGGTGTTGACGACGAAGCGCGGCGGCTGCGCGGAAAGGGGCGCGATGGCCTGCTTCAGCGCCAGGGCCCGCGCTTCGGTGGCGGCGGTGTCGATCAGGACGGACTGCCCGTCCGAGACGAGATACCCGGCGTTGTTCAGGCACCAGCCACCGTCCGGCTGAAGATAGGCATGGACCCCGTCCGCGACTTCGCGCAGGTACGGCGGCGCCGTGGGCGATGGCTTCACCACGACTGCGCCGCCTTCGCGCAGGTCTCCAGGACCCGCAACCGCCCCTCGGTCGTGGTGGCGGTGGCCGAGACCATGATGCTCAGCGTCGTCACCCCGGCAGCCGCGTACTCCTTCATCCGCCCGGCGATGCGCTCCTGCGAGCCGATGAGCCCGGTCATGTCGATGAACTCGGCCGGAACGGCGGCCTCGGCCGCGGCGCGGTCGTCCTTGCCCAGGTGGGCGATCATCCGCTCGACGGCGTCGCCGTATCCGAAGCGGCGGGCCAACTCGCAGTAGAAGTTGGTGTCGGAGTCTCCGATACCCATCAAGTAGCAGTACTGGCGCCGCAGTTGGGCGGCAGCCTCGATCACGTCGTCGGACACGGCCGTCGGCAGGCTGGGAATCACCTCGAAGCCTTCGAGTCCCAGTCCTCGCTCGGCCCGCCCGCGTCCGATCTCCGCCACGGCGTCACGCACCCCGTCGGGGGAGGTGAACACGCCGAGCCAGCCGTCCGCGATCTCTCCGGCCAGCCGCAGATTGCGCGGTCCGACGGCCCCGAGGTAGATCGGCAGATCGCTCCGGTAGCCCTCGGCGTAGAGGTGGAGCGGCGCGGCCGACCGGTTGGCCGGCGGAAGGGCGAAGTGCTCACCCTGGTACGTCACCGGCCCGCCGCGCAGCGCCGCCCTGACGATCTCGACGTACTCACGGGTCCGGCCGAGCGGCCGGGCGAACGGCACGCCGTACCACCCCTCGGAGACATCCGGGTTGGACAGCCCGAGTCCGAGCCTGAAGCGCCCCTGCGACAGGGAGTCGAGGGTGGCCGCGGTCAGCGCCGCGGTGGCCGGCGGGCGGGCCGGGATCTGCATCACGGCGGAGCCCAGGCCGATGCGCCGGGTGCGTCCCGCCACCAGACCCAGCACGCTCACCGCGTCGTTGCGGTAGCCCTCGGGAGCAAGGACCAGGTCGTAATCCAGCGCCTCGGCGGCCTCGGCCAGCACAACGGCGTCACGCGCGAGAAGATTGACTGCGAGTTTCATGCTGCCTTTCCTTCTTGACGAGTCGGGTCGAACGAGTCGGGTCGAACGAGCCAGGTCGGGAGGAACCAGCCGGGTCGGGCGAGCCGGGGGGCGAGCCGGTTCAGACGAGCCGGGCGCCACCGTCGACGGGGAGAACCGCACCGGTCATGTGGTCCATGCGCAGGACGGCCAGCACGGCCTCGGCGACATCGGTGTCGGTTCCCACCCGGCGCAGCGGCGTGCCCTGCCGCACCTTGTCCGCGACGGCGCGGAAGAACGGGTCGTCCCGCGTCCACGGGGTCTCGGTCAGCGCGGGCGCGACGGAGTTGACCCTGATGTCCGGTCCCAGCGCGTTCGCCAGCAGCCGCGTCATGTGGTCGATGGCGGCCTTGCTGACCGCGTAGGGGATCGAACTGCCGACCGGACGACTGCCCGCCACGGACGAGATGTTGACGATGTTCCCCGCACCGGACTTCGCCAGGTGCGGTGCGGCCGCCGCGCTCATCTGCCAGGTCCCGATGACGTTGACCCCGAGGATCCTCTGCCACACTTCCGGGGTCACCGCCGCGATATCACTGTGCGGGATGACCTTGGTGGTGCCGGCGCAATTGACCAGGACGTCGAGCCTGCCGTACCGCTCGACCGCCGCTTCGACCAGACGGTTCGCCTGATCCACATCGGAAATGTCGGCCTGCACATAGTGGGCGTCCGCGAGGCTGTCGGCGAGTTCGCGTCCCTGCTCGGCGGAGCGTGCCGAGTTGAGGACCACGCGCATGCCCTCGGCGCTCAGACGGGACGCGATGGCTGCGCCGATCCCGGAGGAAGAACCCGTAACCAGTGCGACCCGTTGTTCCGTCATGAATGAAGACCCCTCGATATAGGCATGCGCGGCGACTTTCGATCTCGGCTCGGTGCTCATCGGAAGTCATTTACCGATGCACCACAACCAGAGTTGACGCGGATTTGTCGCACGGGTCCTGGGCCTCACAGAACTTCGCAGAGTCATGACCCTGAAGCGCTGTCGGCGGGGCGCGCGGGAGGGCAGCCTTGAGGGGACGTTGAGTCGTTCTTGAGTGACGGCCGCGACGATCAAGACAGGGGGCCCGCTCTCCTGCCGTACACCTCATCCCCCTGGAGGTCGCGTTGACCACGCCGACACCGTTCCCCAGTGGTGGCCGTCGTCGGATGACGATGGCCGCGCTGCTGCTCGCCTCTACCCTCACCGTGATGGCGGGGACCGTGCTCACGCCGGTCGTGGCCACGATCCGCGACGACCTGAATGTCAGTGGTACCGCCGCCGGGCTGATCCTCACGGCCCACGGCCTGTCCCTCGCGATCGTCAGCCCGCTGGTCGGCTGGACCATCGACAAGTGGGGGCTGCGTACGCCCATGGTGGCCGGGCTCATGCTGTACGGACTCGCGGGCGGTGCGGGGCTGTTCACCGATTCGTACGTGACGCTCATCGCCAGCCGCTTCCTCTTCGGCATCGGCGCCGCCGCGGTGTTCACCGGCACGACGGTGGCGCTGATGGCGCTCTTCCAGGGCGCGGAGCGCGACAAGGTGGCGGGATGGCGCTCCACCGCCATCGGCCTGGGCGGGGTGATCTGGCCGCTGATCGCCGGCGGGCTCGCGATCCTCTCCTGGCACGGCCCGTTCGCCATCTACCTGATCGGTATCCCCACCGCCGTCGCCATGCTGATCGCCATGCCGAACCTCCCCGCGGCCGGCCGGGTCAAGGGCGGAGGCATGATCACACTGCTGCGCTCGACGCCCCAACTGCTTGGCCTGTACGGCCTGTCCGTCATCGCGTCGTTCCTGCTGTACGTACTGATCGTCTTCCTGCCGCAGCGGTTCGACCAGCTGGGTGTCGACGCCCCCTTCACCATCGCCGCGATCATTTCGAGCATCTCGCTCGCCGGCAGTGTCTCCGGGTTCTTCTACGGCAGGATGCGGGCGCATCTCGGCTACCTGCCGCTCATCCGGACGGCGCTGGTGCTGTGGGGCCTGGCCTTCCTGGTGGGTGCTTTCGCGAACCAGACGGCGGTACTCGCCATCGCCGCCGTACTGTTCGGCGCGGGCAGCGGGATCTCCGTCCCGGCCCTCGCCATGCTCACCGGCGAGACCTCGCCCACCGAGATGCGCGGGCAGGCGCTGGCGCTGTCGGGCACGGCCAACTTCGGCGGTCAGTTCGCGGCGCCCGTGGTAATCGGCCCCCTGGTCGAGGCCACCTCGCTCACGACCGGGTTCCTGACCGCGGCGGCACTCAGCGGACTCGTCCTGCTGGTGCTGTTCTTCGTGAAGCTCGGCCCGACCGCGCCGCCGGATCCGGCCCCCCGGGAGACGGGCGAGGAGGAGCGCAAGGAACAGGAGCGCTCCCAGGGCCCCGCGACCTGACCGCCACCCGTCCCAACTGGCCCTCGATCCTGCCTTGAGTCAACGTTGAGACCGACTTTGGACGATCTTCACCATGAGAATCCTCTTTGTATCCGGCGGCACCTCAGGAGTGATCTTCTCGATCATTCCGCTGGCACAGGCTGCCCGTAACGCCGGTCACGAGGTCTTCGTGGCCGGTCCCGAAGACGTCATGGGAACCATCACCCATGCCGGACTGCCCGCGGTGCCCGTGACGCCGACATCGATGATGGACACCCTGCTGGACGACGACGGCGTACGCATCCCGATCCCGACCGATCTCCACGAGCGCTTTCTGTTCAACGGACGGTGCTTCGGCCGCTTCGCCGCCAACTGCCTGGAGGGGCTCATTCCCCTAGTCGACCGCTGGCGGCCGGACATCGTCGTGGGCGGCGCCCTCGCCTTCGCCGCCCCGCTGATCGCCGCGTACGCCGGTGTCCCGTATGTGAAGCACGCCGTGGACATGGGCGAACCCCGCACCATCGACCTGGCCGCCGCGGCCGAGCTGGGGTTCTCCCTGGAGCGCCTCGGCCTGTACGACATGCCGCGCTTCGACCTGTTCGTGGACACCTGCCCGCCGAGCCTGCGCGTGTGGGACGCGCCCGTCGCCCAGCCGATGCGGTACGTGCCCTACACGACGCCGAAGAAGCTCGCGCCGTGGATGTACACCAAAGGCAGTCGGCCCAGGGTCATGGTGACCGCGGGCAGCCGCATCACGCCGGACTACTACTACGACGTACTCGCCGCCCTGGTGGAGAAGGTGCAGCACCTGGATGTCGAGCTGCTCGTCGGAGCCCCCGACGACATGGCCGAAAAGCTGGGACCGCTCCCGGACAACGTCCGCGCCGGCTGGCTGCCGCTGGACGTGGTCGCCCCGACCTGTGACGTGGTGGTCAACCACGCCGGCGGCAACACCGTGCTGGGCAGCATGGCGCACGGTGTGCCGCAGGTGCTCATCCCGTACCTGCCCTATGTGGTGGACTACTCCACCCGCCTCACCGAGTACGGCGCCTCGAAGATGATCCGGCCCGGGGACGACACCGCGGAGAACATCAGCGACGCGGTACGGGAAGTCCTGGACACACCCTCCTACCGCGAGCGGGCCGGGAGCCTGCGCGACGAGATGGCCCTGATGCCGACCCCGGCGGACGTCGTCCACGTGCTGGAGACCCAGGCCGCGCAGGGCCGCGCCGAACCGGCGGCCCCGAAACGCCACGAGCTCACCCCGGGGTGAGCTCGTGACACTGGCGGCGCGCCCCCGGAGCCGGTGAGCGCCGCATTCCACGAACCGACGTATGAAAGGCATTTCCATGAAGGCAGCAGCGATCAATTCCTTCGGCGGGCCCGAGGTAGTGGAACTCCTGGAGGTCGAAACGCCGACGGCCGGCCCGGGGCAGGTCCGGGTGCGGGTCAAGGCCGCCGGCATCCAGACCGCCGACTGCTCGGTGCGCGGCGGGTGGACGCCGCCGGGCCAGACCCTCTCGTTCCCCCAGAAGATCGGTAACGAGTTCGCCGGTGTCGTCGACCAGACCGGCGAGGGCGTCGAGGACTTCGAGGTGGGCAGCGAGGTGCTGGGCTGGGCCCTGCTGTCCTGCCACGCCGAGTACCTGGTGGTGCCCACCGACCAGATCGTGACGAAGCCCGCCGGCATGCCCTGGGACGTGGCGGGAGTCTTCTCCGCCTCCGGGCAGACCGCACACACCGCGTTGGACAAACTGAAGGTCGGCTCGGGCGACACCCTGCTGATCCACGCCGCGGCCGGCGGCGTGGGCACCGTCGCCGTACAGCTCGCCCTGACCTACGGTGCGACCGTCATCGGCACCGCGAGCCCGCGCAACCACGACTACCTGCGCTCCCTGGGCGCCATCCCCGTCGCCTACGGCGACGGCCTCGTCGAGCGGGTTCGCGCGCTGGCCCCGGAAGGGGTCACCGCCATTCTCGACGGTGCCGGCGGCGAGGCGCTGGACGCCTCGGTCGAGCTGCTGGAGAACCGGGACCGGATCGGCACGCTGGTGGGGTTCGAGCGGCTCGAAGAGCTCGGCATCGTCGGGGTGTTCACCCAGCGCTCCCTCACCCGCCTCAGGGAGCTGTCCGAGCTCTACACCCAGGGCAAGCTGCACATCGAGATCGCCCGCACCTTCCCGCTCGCGGCTGCCGCCGATGCCCACCGTGAGGTCGAGACCCGGCACACCCGCGGAAAGCTCGTCATCGTCACCGACTGAACCGACGATGCCTGTGTGGTGACGGAGAAGACCTGAGTCTCCGTCACCACACAGGCATCGTTCTTGCAGGCCCGGTTCGTCAGGCCCGTGTCGTCAGGCCCGGCTCGCCGCGACGGTGTGCCGCTCCCATTCCTCGGTGAGCATGGCGAGCATCGCCTCGGACTCCACGGCCCCGTGGATCGTCTCGCGTCCGTCGATCACGAACGACGGCACCGAGGTGACCTTGATCGCGGCCGCCCGTGTCTCGTCCGCGCGCACCTCGGCGGCGCCGGCGTCGCCGGACAGGACCTCGGAAACGGCGGACGCGGGCAGACCCGAGTCCGCAGCCAGCGCCCGAAGCACCTCGGGGTCGGCGATGTTCGCCAGCTCGGAGTGGTAGGCCCGCAGCACGCGCTCCATCAGAGCGTCCATCAGGCCATGGCCCTCGGCCACGTGCAGAAGGCGGTGCGCGTCGAAGGAGTTGACGGGCCGGTACTCACCCGGCCGCAGGGCGATGCCCTCCTTTTCGCCGAGGTCGATGATCCCCTGGAAAATCCCGTCGAGTTCGTCCTGCGCATGGCCGTCGCGCAGCATCATCTCGTTGAGGGAGTCACCCGGGACGGTCGGCTGGTTCACCCGCAGCTCGAAGGACCGCCATACGGTCCTGACGTGTTCCGCGTGCGGGAAACGCGCGAGCGCCGCCGCCCACCGGCGCTTTCCGAGATAACACCACGGACACACCACATCGGACCAGATCTCCACAGTCAGCACTGGGCGACACCCTTTCTTCGCAACGGAATGACAGCTTCAATTCTGCATCCTCAACTGTGCTTCAGGTCAAGGGAGTAGGGGGGATTACTCTCCATCCGGTGGCAACAAGGACCGAAAATTGAGTGCGCTTAGAGCGTGGCGGCTGAAACTGGTGGCGCATTCCGGACGAGGGACGAATTCGGCTCCCCTCGTGCGGAGTGAACCGACTCTTAGACCCGCCCACCGGGATCGACCGTTCTTTTTTGCAAGGGAGAATTTCGTTGCGTATCCACAGCACCCTGACCCGCACTCTGGCGGTCACTGCCCTCGCCGCCACCAGCGCGATGGCATTTCCGGCCAGCGCGTCCGCGGCCCCGTCCACCGTGCCGTACCTGTGCCCGGTCGAGTTCGGCGGCGGGAGTTACGTGCTCGAATACAGCCGCAAGTTCGACGTGAGCGCTCCGGCGACCGTACGACCGCAGCAGACGTTCACCGTCGCGTTCGACCCGGAGCCCATCAACCCGCGTACCGAGTTCAACACCAAGGCCTGGGACGTGAAGTTCGTCTACAACCTCCCGGCCGGCGCCAAGGTTCTCAGCCACAAGCTGGTCGGCGGCTCCAACCTGGGCTCCTCCAAGCAGACCGTGTCCTTCTCCCCGGGCCGGGTCACGGTCTTCGCGACCGGGCCCTTCACCGCCGGGGTGGACGCCGATGTGCCCACGCTCAAGGTGAACCTGCGCGCCCCCGCCGGCGGTGAGCTGACCACCTCGGTGGCCGGCACCAGCGCCACGGACCCGGGTTTCCGCTGGATGGCCGAGGACCCGACGACGTTCGAGATAGGCGAGCTCCCGTGCTACCCGAACCCGGCCACCCCGGTCGTACTCTCGCGGACCACCGTCTCCTGACCCCTTCGTCCCCGTGTCGGGGCACGCCCGCGCCCAGGAGGTCGAGCACATGGCCAGGATTGCACTGATGTCCGGAAGTCTGCGGCGCGAGTCGGTGAACTCCTCGGCGGTCGCCACGGTTCAGCGGATCATCGAACGGCGCGGTGGACATACGACGTTTCGCGTTCCCCTGCGGAATTTCCCCCTGTTCGACGAGGACACCGAGCGGGTCGGCGGCATGAGCCGACTGTGGTCCACCCTGGAGCAGTTCTCCACCGCCGACGCTCTGTTCATCAGCAGTCCCTCCTACAACGGGTACCCGCCCGGGGTTCTGAAGAACGCGCTGGACTGGTTGTCACTGGGAGGTGGGAACAGCCCCCTCACCGGCATCCCCGCGGCGATCGCCAGCGCGTCCCCCGGCCGGGCCGGCGGGGCGAACGTACAACCGCACCTGCGCCTCATACTCGCCAACTGTGGTGCGCGGGTGATCGAGCACGAGGAGGTCGCGATCGGCAACGCGCCCCGATTGCGCGGCCCGGACGGGCTGTTCGTCGAACCCGGCGTCGTCGGACATCTGGAGCGCCTGGTCGACGCGACGCTCGCCGCTGCCGCGGCCACCCCGGTCGCACAGTCGCGCTAGCGGCCTCCGCGACGGGAACGGACGCCCGGGAGCCCCACACCGGGCGTCCGGGCGTCCGTTCCCGCGCAAAAAATCCGTGCAGAGAATCCGTGCGACAAGGTCCGCACGAAACTCTCCGCTGGAGATGCCGGTCAGAACCCCGGCGGCTCGGTGTACACACCCCACTCGTCGCGCAGTACGCCGCAGATCTCGCCCAGGGTTGCCTCCGCGCGCACCGCGGTGAGCATGGGCTCGATCATGTTCGAGCCGTCGCGCGCCGATGCCAGCATCGCGTCCAGCGACGTACGCACCTTCGCCTCGTCACGGGCCGCCTTGCGCTCGGTCAGCGTCTTGACCTGGTCGCGCTCCACCTCGTGGCTGACCCGCATGATCTCCAGGTCGCCCGTCACCGAGCCGTGCAGGCAGTTGACGCCGACGACCCGCTTGTCGCCCTTCTCCACCGAGCGCTGGTACTGAAACGCCGACTCGGCGATCTCCCCGGTGAACCAGCCGTCCTCGATGCCACGCAGAATGCCGGAGGTGATCGGGCCGATCGGGTGCTGCCCGTTCGGGTGCGCCCGGGTGCCGCGCTCCTTGATCTGGTCGAAGATCTTCTCGGCCTCCGCCTCGATGCGGTCGGTGAGCTGCTCGACGTACCAGGAACCGCCCAGCGGGTCGGCCACGTTGGCGACGCCGGTCTCCTCCATCAGCACCTGCTGGGTGCGCAGCGCGATCTCCGCCGCCTGCTCGGAGGGGAGGGCGAGGGTCTCGTCCAGGGCGTTGGTGTGCAGCGAGTTGGTGCCGCCCAGAACCGCGGCCAGGGCCTCGACCGCCGTGCGCACCACGTTGTTGTACGGCTGCTGCGCGGTCAGCGAGACGCCGGCCGTCTGGGTGTGGAAGCGCAGCCACTGCGCCTTGTCGCTCTGCGCGCCGTACACCTCCTTCATCCAGCGGGCCCAGATCCTGCGCGCCGCGCGGAACTTGGCGATCTCCTCGAAGAAGTCGACATGAGCGTCGAAGAAGAAGGACAGGCCGGGCGCGAAGTGGTCCACGTCCATGCCGCGGGACAGGCCGAGCTCGACGTAACCGAAACCGTCCGCGAGCGTGTACGCGAGCTCCTGCGCGGCCGTCGCGCCCGCCTCGCGGATGTGGTACCCGGAGACCGACAGCGGCTTGTACGCGGGGATGGAGCGCGCGCAGTGCTCCATCAGGTCGCCGATCAGGCGCAGGTGCGGCTCGGGCGTGAAGAGCCACTCCTTCTGCGCGATGTACTCCTTGAAGATGTCGGTCTGGAGCGTGCCGTTGAGGACGGCGGGGTCGATGCCCTGTCGCTCGGCCGCCACCAGGTACATGCAGAAGACGGGCACGGCGGGACCGCTGATGGTCATCGACGTGGTGACGTCGCCGAGGGGGATGTCCTGGAAGAGGACCTCCATGTCGGCGGCGGAGTCAATGGCGACGCCGCAGTGGCCGACCTCGCCGAGCGACTGGGACTCGTCGGAGTCGCGGCCCATCAGGGTCGGCATGTCGAAGGCGACGGACAGGCCGCCGCCGCCGTTGGCCAGGATGGTCTTGTAGCGCTCGTTGGTCTGCTGCGCGTTGCCGAAGCCGGCGAACTGGCGGATGGTCCAGGTCCGGCCGCGGTACCCGGTCGAGTGCAGACCGCGGGTGAAGGGGTACTCCCCGGGCCAGCCGATCCGCTCGAAGCCCTCGTACACATCACCGGGCCGTGGCCCGTACGCGGGGTCGACCGGGTCTCCGGAGAGCGTGCTGAAGTCCGCGTCGCGCTTGCGGGCCTTGTCGTAACGGGCCTGCCAGCGCTGGCGGCCTTCCTCGATGGCGTGAGCGTCCATGCCATTGAATTTACTAGGACGTCCTAGTAAATGTCGATGGCTGGCCGCCACGAGCCTGGCTCGCGGCGGCCGAGGACAGCCTGATTGCGTGATTACGCCTTGGCCGGGGCCGGGCGGGCTTCCGTGATCAGCGGGCGGATCTCACGCGTGATCTTCGGCTCCACGAAGAACGAGGCGACCGGGATGCAGCCGGCGGCCAGCACCCACGCCAGCTTGCCGAGCGGCCACTTCGCCTTGGTGCCCAGGTCGAAGGCGAAGACGACGTAAACGATGAACAGCACACCGTGGACCTGCGAGATCAGCATGGTGTCGCCGGTGTCGAAGCCGTACTTCATGACGATCGCGACGGTGAACACCAGCAGCCACACGGCGGTGATGTACGCCATCACGCGATAGCGGGTCAGCACGCTTTGTTTCATGGCATCGAGCGTAACCGGGCACAACAGGCGATCTTCGGGCGGGCTACCGGCTCACCCAGCACCCCCGGCCACTCCCGCTACTGGTCGTCGAAGTCCCGTGCGGCCACCCGCAGCGGTCGCAGCATCGCGAAGATCTCCGCGCACTCCTCCGCGTCGTACGCCCCGAGCCCGAACTCCATCGCCATCAGATCGCGGGTCGCCGCCTCCACGACCTCGCGGCCCTTGTCGGTGATCGAGGCGAGGGTGCCGCGGCCGTCGTTGGGGTTGGGCCGTTTGTCGACGAGACCGGACCGCACGAGGCGGTCGATGGTGTTGGTCACCGAGGTGGGGTGGACCATCAGCCGCTCGCCGATCTTCGACATGGTCAGCTCCCCCTCCTTCGAGAAGGTGAGCAGCACCAGCGCCTCGTACCGCGCGAAGGTCAGCTCGTACGGCTTGACGGCGGCGTCGACCTCGGCGAGCAGAATCTGGTGCGCGCGCATGATCGAGGTGATCGCGGCCATCGAGGGCACGGGACCCCAGCGCTGCTGCCAGAGCTCGTCGGCTCGGGAGATGGGGTCGAAGGCGAGGCTGAGCGGCTTTGGCACGGCATCGACCATACCCGTCGGTCACATGTCGGTCAGCTCTGTCTCGAACTTCGGTACGAACGCTCGACCGACACGCGACGGGCGGTGTCGCACCCATGCACCTTATGACCGCTATGCAACGATTGCCCGGTCCGTTCCGCCCAGTCGACCGCTCAAGGGGGCTGGATGTCCGGCCGCAGACCGACCCGCTCACGCTCACGCTCACTCACCGGCGCCACCCTCGCCGCCCTCCTCGCGCTCACCGCGGCCGGCTGCTCGTCGGCCGACCCCGCGCAGGGGCCCGAACCCGGCCGGGGCAAGGCCGCCGTCGTCCAGGGCCCCGCCCAGGCGGAGCCCCCGTCCCCGTACTGGGTGGACCCCAACAGTGACGCCGCACGCCAGGTCAAGGCGTGGGAGGCGGCGGGGCGTACGGCCGACGCGGGCATCCTCAAGCGGATCTCCGAGCGGCCCGTCGCCGACTGGCCGGCCGGAGACGACCCCGCGCCCGAGATCAAGAACGCCGTGCGGGGTGCGGCGGGCGACGCCCGGACCGTCGTCCTCGTCGCGTACAACATCCCGCACCGCGACTGCGGGCAGCACTCCGCGGGCGGGGCGGCGGACGCGGAGGCCTACCGGCGCTGGATCGGGACGTTCGCGGAGAGTATCGGCGACGCCCCGGCCATCGTGATCCTGGAGCCGGACGCGGTGCCGCACATCGTCGACGGCTGCACTCCGGTCCAGCACCACGCCGAGCGCGCCCAACTGCTGTCCGACGCGGTCGACCGGCTGAAGAAGCAGCCGAAGACCCGCGTCTATCTGGACGCGGGCAACCCCGCCTGGATCGACGACCCGGGCAAACTGGTGGGGCCGTTGCGCAGCGCGGGGGTCGCCAGGGCAGACGGCGTCTCGCTGAACGTCTCCAACTTCCAGCCGGACAACGCCGTCAAGGCGTACGGCACCCAGCTCTCGGGGCTGCTGGGCGGCACGCACTTCGTGGTCGACAGCAGCCGCAACGGCAACGGGCCGCTGCCCGGCAACCGCCGCGACTCCTGGTGCAACCCGTCGGGCCGCGCCCTGGGAACGCCGCCGAGCGACCGCACGGACGCGCCCCTGCTCGACGCACACCTGTGGATCAAGCGCCCCGGCGACTCGGACGGCCCGTGCCGGGGCGGACCGACGGCGGGCACGTGGTGGCCGGACTACGCGCTGGGGCTGGCGCGGCGGGCGAAGGGGTAGCTGCGGGGGCGGGGCGGGAGGACCTACTCCACATGAATCCACTTCGCCTCGGACGGCGTCCCCTCCGCGTCCGTGACGAAGAGCATGTACGACCCGGGCGGCACCAGCGACTTGTCCCCCGGCACCTCCAGTGTCACCTCGCCCTTCCCCTTGGTCACGCCCAGTTCGATCGAGCGCTGCTCGACATCCGTGGTGTGCGTGACCGCGCTCGGCCGCATCAGCCTGGCCCGCTCGATCCGCTCGGGATGCGCGGTCCGGTACGTCACCCGGCTCTGCGCGTCCGGCGTGCGCGGCCCGTCCTGCAGCGCCGGGCGCTTCGCCTTGTCCCTGAAGAGGTACGGCGGTGTGTAGATCTCCATCCGCTGCTCGAACTTGCCGAGCTTGGTGTTGTCCCGGTCGCCGAAGAGCGAGTCGGAGCCGAAGGTGACGACCCGACCGTCGGGCAGCAGCAGCGCCTCGGAGTGGTAGTTGCGCCCCACCGTCGGCTCGGCCGCATCGCGGAACGCGTTCAATTTGGGGTCGTAGAACTGCGCCTTGAGGATGTTGCTGGCGCCGCGCCCCCGGTAGTCCTCCGAGCCGCCGCTGGTGAAGACCGAGTCGTCCGGCATGATCACACTGTTCAAGTACCGGGTGCCCTGAGGGAGTTCGGGTCCGGTCTTGAAGGCCGGGCTGTCCTCCTTGAGGTCCACGATCGCCGTGCGGCCGGTCGCCTTGGCCGACTCACCGACGCCGCCGCCCCCGAGGATCATCACCTTCTGGTCCTGCGCGGGCGGCAGGACCAGTGAGGCCGAGGTCTCGGTCTGATTCAGGTCCGCGAGCCCGCCGACCTTCTTGAAGGTGTTGGTCTCCAGGTCCCACAGGCCGGGCTGACGCCCCTTGTCGGCGGGCCCGTACCCGGCGTTCGACCCGGAGTAGAAGAGCTTGCCGCCCTTGGTGAGGAACAGCGCGGGGTAGGTGGGGAAGTACCGGAAGGGCGCCTTGGACCACTTCTTCGTCTTCGGGTCGTAGTACTCGTTGTCGCCGGTGACGATCGCGCCGACGTCGTCGAGGCCGGAGACGGCGAGGACCCTGCCGTCCGCAAGGGTGACCAGCGTCGGATACCAGCGGGCCTCCTTCATCGGGTCGACGGGAATGTACTTCTCGGCCTTCGGGTCGAATTCGTACGCCGCCTTGATCCCCTGGAAGTCCTGCTTGTCCATGGTGATCTTTTCGGCGAGACCGTACGCGTTGTCGGCGTCCTCGCCCTTCAGCCCCTCGATCTCGTACTGCGCGGCCTCCTCGGTGACCGCCTGCTTCCCGTCCTTGACCGCCTCCACGAAGACCCGTGACTCGGCCGCGGTGACGGTGGTCTTCCAGGGCAGCATGCGCCCGCTCTTGGCGTACGAGATCTTGAAGTTGCGCTGGGCCTTGGGCACCGTCACGGCGAACTTCGAGACGTAGGTGACCCCGGAGGGCGAGCGGAAGCGGGTGCCCTTCTTGAACGTGATGGGCTTGTCCGGGTTCTCGTTCTTGACCCGCATGCCGCCGCCGGCCCGGGTGACCGTCCCGTCGAGCACCTCGTAGCGCGCGGTGCCGCCTGCCACCAGGAGCCGTCCGTCGGGGAGTTGGGAGTGCCCGGCGCAGAAGAAGTCCTCGGGGGTCGGCACCAGCTTGAAGGAGTTGTCCTTCGGGTCCCACAGGACAGTGTCGAAGGAGCCCTCGTCGAACTTCTTCTCGCTGTTTCCCGAGCCCGCGATGATCAGCACCTTGCCGCTGTTGAGCAGGGCCGCGTGGATCGCGTTCGTACGGTATTCGTCCGGGATATCAACGGTGTCCCAGGCGCCGTACCTGGCCTTGTAGCCGGGCTGGTCGATCTTGTACGCGTGGTATTTCTCCTCGGCGAAGGAGACGGCCGCCGGTGCGTTGAGGCCCGCGAGGAGCACGACCGCGCCACTGCCGAGCAGTACCTTCTTGAACTTCTTCGTCGGCCGGTAGCCCATCACGTCAGTTCCCTCCTGTGGTCGTGGCGTAGGCGGGCTCCGGCTCCTCGCCCGACGCACTGTCGCCGGCCGTGACCCCGGCGCGGCCCCCGGCGACCGCCTTGGCCCGGTTCCGTCCCCGCACCGAGGTCCAGGTCCACACCGCGACCGGGGACAGCGCGATGACCAGCGCCAGCACGGCCCAGGTGCGCATCGCCGCATGGGTGTGGCCGAGGTAGAAGGAGGCCACCAGGGAGCTGACCAGCACCGCCGCCCAGAAGAGGTGGATCCGGAAGGTCAGCAGCCGGTCGGGGCTCGCCTGTCCGCCCTTGGGCGTGACCACGAACCTGCCCCGGGTGCGCAGCACCGCCGAGCCCAGCGACTTGGCGTAGATCGGCGCGCAGAGCGCGGACATCGCCATGCCCGCGAGCCCGCCCGAGCCCTCCGGCTCGTGCGGCGAGACATTGTGCCGCCGGTTCCAGAGGTACAGCCCGATCTGGAGGGCCGCCGCGTCGCTGTAAAGCATCAGCCACATCGCGGAGGAGACCTGGGTGCCGGACGCCCCGAACCACAGGAACAGCACGCAGCTCAGGATGCCGAGCAGCCAGTTGACGGCGGTCATCGGGTAGTAGACGAGCATCAGCGTGTACGTGAGCAGCCGGCCCGGCGGCACCCGGAAGGGCGCCTTCCAGTACTGCCTGAACAGCGTCTCGTAGGTGCCGCGCGACCAGCGCAGCTGCTGGGTGAAGAAGTCGGTCCAGGAGGCCGGCCCCTCACCGACGGCGAGCACGTCCGGGGTGTAGACGGACCGCCAGAAGCGGCCGGTCCCCGGGTTCTTCCTGCGGTGCAGCTCGAAGCCGGTGGCCATGTCCTCGGTGATCGAGTCGTAGAGACCGCCCACCTGCTTCAACGCACTGATCCGTACGACGTTGTTGGTGCCGACGAACATCGGTGCGCCATAGCGGTTGCCCGCGCGCTGGATCAGCGCGTGGAAGAGGAACTGCTGGCTCTCGGCCGCCTTGGTGACGCAGGACGTGTAGTTCCCGTACACCTGCGGCCCGACGACGAAGGCGATGTCCGGGTCGCGGAAGTAGCCGAGCATCCGCTCCAGGAAGTTCGACAGGGGCACATGGTCGGTGTCCACCGATGCGAAGAAGTCGTAGGCGTCGCCGTGCATGGCGAGCCAGGCGTTGTAGTTGCCGTGCTTGGTCTTCGCCCGGTGCGGGCCCTTCTTGCGGTTCCATTCCGGTATGCCGCTGCGGGTGAAGTGCCGTACGCCCAGCTCGGCGCAGAGCGCCCTGGCCTGCTCGTCGTCACCCTCGTCGAGCAGCCAGATGTCCAGCGGCCCGTTGTGCCGCAGGGCGACCGCGCCTGCGAGGGTGGCCCGCACCATGGCGATCGGTTCCTTACACGGAACGTACGTCGTGAGGAACGCGACCCGTGTTCCCTCCTCGGGCGTCACCGGCAGCGGATCCCTGGCGACCATCGTGGCGTGTGCGATCGACACCACGTTGACCAGCATGAAGAACATGATCAATCCGATGGACGCCAGCATCACGGCGTCCAGATGCACCAGCCAGCGGTCGCCTCCCTCGCGCTTGGTCCAGTGCGAGGGCCAGACCAGATAGGCCAGCAGGACCGCCGAGAGCAGCGGCGCCAGGGTCATCAGCAGCACGGCCCGTATTCGGTGCGGCTCCTGCGCGAGCAGACTCCGGTACTGCACCCGGTAGGCGGCGGTGCCCGGTTCCGCCAGCGGCCCGGCGAGCCGGCTGTGGGTGTCGTAGTCGTAGCCCTCCGACCGCACGGTGCCTCCAAGCTGATCGATTGGAATCGATAAGCCAACAGAAGTGGAGATAGCCCGGCGTGTCGACTTGGATACGGCCGACTGGGCGTTCCTGTGACCGGACGTCAGCGCCGAACTCTCGCCGTTCCGGGCCCCCGGCACAAGAAAACCCCTGGCCACCAGGACCAGGGGTTCCACTCAATGCCAGTCGGTGTAAGTCACTGCGCGAGATGGCGCTCCACCGTTTCGACCTTCGACGTCAGGCCGTCGGTGACACCGGGCCTGATGTCCGCCTTCAGGACCAGCGAGACACGCGGCGAGCGGGCCTCGACCGCGGCGACGGCGCGCTTGACGACGTCCATCACCTCATCCCACTCACCCTCGATCGAGGTGAACATCGCGTCGGTGTGGTTGGGCAGGCCGGATTCGCGGACCACGCGGACGGCGTCGGCGACGTACTCCCCGACATCCTCGCCCACGCCCAGCGGCGAGACGGAAAAGGCGACGATCATGCGGTGGTGACCGGGCCTTCCTTGCGGGCGCGCCCGGCGATGAGCGCGTCCTCGGACTCGCGCTTGAGCCTGCGGTCGGCGAAGAAGCCACCGGTGGGCAGGACGGACATCAGGAGGTAGAAGGCGGCGGTCCCCAGCGGCCACTTGGCGCGGTTCCAGGCGTCGGCCCAGAAGACGACGTACAGGACGAAGAGCAGACCGTGCACCGCGCCCATCACCGGGACCGCGTTGAACTCCGTGGTGCGCTTGAGCACCGAGCACAGGAGCAGCAGCAGGAAGGACACCGCCTCGGGGGCGGACACCAGGCGGAGGCGGCGGAGTGCGGAAGCGGTCTTGATGTCCACGGAGAGGCAACCTTCATCGTCGCGGGAACGGTCGATCTTGTGAATGTACGCACAAGCTCGCCCCATTGTGGCAGCCCGCTTTCCCCGGATCCCCCCAGGGTCGACTCAGGGACGACTCGAAGCATGGATCGTGTCGTGGGCCACTGTGCCGGGGCGCTAAGGACGGATAACGTCACCCTTGTGGCTCAGTTCCGACTGCAAGGCAGCAAGGTGCTCGCCGTCGACATGACAGGCGATGCCGTCAAAGCGAAGAACGGCTCGATGGTCGCGTACGACGGCCAGGTGGCGTTCAAAAAGATGTCCGGCGGCGGTGAGGGCATGCGTGGCATGGTCACTCGCCGGCTCACCGGCGAGCAGATGACCGTCATGGAGGCCAAGGGACACGGAACCTGCTATTTCGCCGACCGTGCCAGTGAGATCAACCTCGTGTCACTGCGGGGCGAGAAGCTGTTCGTCGAGTCCAGCAACCTGCTCTGTACGGACGCGGGCCTGCGCACCGGCACCAGCTTCACCGGCCTGCGCGGTGGCGCGACCGGCAACGGCCTGTTCACGACAACCGTCGAGGGCACAGGACAGGCCGCGATCATGTCGGACGGCCCGGCGGTCGTACTGCGCGTCTCCGCCCAGTACCCGCTCCAGGTCGACCCCGGCGCGTACGTCGCGCACACCGGCAATCTCCAGCAGCACTTCCAGTCCGGGGTGAACTTCCGGACCCTCATCGGCGAGGGCTCCGGCGAGTCCTTCCAGATCCGCTTCGAGGGCGAGGGGCTCGTCTACGTGCAGCCCAGCGAGCGCAACACCATCGGGGGCGACGTCTGACATGCCGTTCCGTGAGATCAACTCCAAGGTGGTCGAGGCGCAGGTCGCGCCCGGCCAGAAGATGTTCAGCCAGCGCGGCGCGATGCTCGCGTACCGGGGCGAGGTGTCCTTCACGCCGAACATCAGCGGCGGCCAGGGCGGCGTGATGTCCATGATCGGCCGCCGGGTGGCCAATGAGGCGACCCCGCTCATGACGGTCGAGGGCTCGGGCACCGTGCTGTTCGGCAACGGCGGTCACCACATCCAGGTGATCAATCTGGCGGGCGACACCCTCTACGTGGAGGCGGACCGCCTGCTGGCCTTCGACGGCGCCCTGACCCAGGGCACGATGTTCATGGGCTCGCAGGGTGGTGTCATGGGCATGGTGCGCGGCCAGGTGTCCGGCCAGGGCCTGTTCACCACGACACTCAAGGGGCACGGCGCGGTCGCCGTGATGGCGCACGGCGGGGTGATCGAGCTGCCGATCACACCCCAGCGCCCGGTCCACGTCGACCCGCAGGCGTACGTCGCCCACCACGGCGACGTACGCAACAAGCTCTCCACCGCACTGGGCTGGCGCGACATGGTGGGCCGCGGCTCGGGCGAGGCGTTCCAGCTGGAGCTGTCCGGCAACGGCGCGGTGTACGTACAGGCCTCGGAGGAAAAGCTGTGACCACCATGCCCGCGGGCCCTGTCGTCTTCGACCCGCAGACGCTCCCCTCCGACGACAACGTCACTCCGTACACCTTCTGCGTGGAGCTCAAGGGGAGCCAGTGGTTCCTGCAGAAGGGCAAGATGATCGCCTATTACGGGCGGATCGAGTTCAACGGCATCGGCCACGGCCGCTTCGACCGCCTGCTGCGCTCCAGCTTCCACTCGCCGCTGCACGCGAGCGACTGGGTGGTGGCGGAGGGCCAGGGCAAGATGCTGCTCGCGGACCGTGCCTTCGACGTCAATTCCTTCGACCTCGACAACGGCAACCTCACGATCCGCTCGGGCAATCTCCTGGCGTACGAGCCGACGCTCGCCCTCAAGCAGTCGATCGTGCCCGGCTTCCTGACCCTCATCGGCACGGGCAAGTTCGTGGCGGCCTCCAACGGCCCGGTGGTCTTCATGGAGCCGCCGATCCGGGTCGACCCGCAGGCCCTCGTGGGCTGGGCGGACTGCCCGTCCCCCTGCCACCACTACGACCACGGCTATATGACGGGGGTCATGGGCGGAATCCGGACACTCACCGGCCTGGGCGGTACGTCGGGCGAGGAGCACCAGTTCGAGTTCATGGGCGCGGGAACGGTGCTGCTCCAGTCGACCGAACTCCTCATGGCCGAGCAGGCGGTCGGCGGGGTTCCGGATCAGGCGGGCGTGCCTGGGGGGCATGGTTCCGGCCAGGGGCAGCCGGGCAGTTCGCAGCGTCTTCCCGGTCAGCTGGGGGACCTCCAGCGTCGCTTCGGCCTGTGAGCGGTAGTCTGCAGAGTGTGACGTCGAACGTGTGCACGCCCTCTCGGGTGCCTGGCGTCACACCCTCCAACTTCGTCCAGTATTCAACTTCTTAGGTAGAATCCATACATGGAGACCGAGACGGCCGCCCCCTGGCTAACCGATACCGAGCAGTGCGCCTGGCGCACCTACCTGGATGCCAGCAGGCTGCTGACATACCAACTCGAAAAAGACCTACAGCCCTTCGGACTGACCATGAACGACTACGAGATCCTGGTCAATCTCTCCGAGTCGGAAGACCGGCGGATGCGGATGAGCGACCTCGCCGCCGCCACCCTGCAGTCCAAAAGCCGGCTCTCGCACCAGATCACCCGCATGGAGAACGCCGGACTGGTCCGCAGGGAGAACTGCGAGTCGGACCGGCGCGGACTGTACGCCGTGCTCACCGACCAGGGCGGCGACACCATGAAGCAGGTCGCTCCGCACCACGTGGAGTCCGTGCGCAAGCACTTCATCGGCCTCCTCCCCCCCGAGGCCCTCACCGAGCTCAGCACCTCGCTCACCCCCGTCGTGGAGCACCTGCGCGGCAGCCGCGGCAAGCTCTAGACAGCCGGCAGTCGCAGAGTGAAGAGAGCACCGCCGCGCTCTCCTTCACTCACCGTCAGGGTGCCGCCATGCCTGAGCGCGACATCACGGGCGATCGCGAGACCCAGCCCCGCGCCCCCGTCGTCACGGCTACGGGCGTCATCGAGCCGTACGAACCGCTCGAAGACCCGCTCCCGCTCCGCCGCCGGAATCCCCGCACCGTCGTCGGCAACCCTCAGCAGCACATCCGCACGCTCACCGTGCACCCACACATCGACCGAACCACTGGCGTGCCGCTGCGCGTTGTCCAGGAGATTCCCAAGCACCCGCGCCAACTGCCCGCGCGAACCGGCCACTTCCAAGCCGCCAGTCACCTTCACCATCACCGGCAGCCGGTCGGAGCGCTGCGAGACCTCCTCACGCACCAGCAGGCCCACGTCGACATGGGCCCGCCCCGGCCGCTCCCCCGCGTCCAGCCGGGCGAGCAGCAGCAGATCGGCGGCCACCGCCTGGAGCCGCACGGTGTCCCTCACCGCACCGTCCACATCCAGCAACTCCGGGTGTGCGGCGCCCACTTCCAACTGCGTCCGCAGTGAGGCGATCGGGCTGCGCAGCTCGTGAGAGGCATCGGCAACGAACCGCCGCTGCCTCTCCACAGACGCTTCGAGCGCCCCGAGGGTCTCATTGGTGGTGCGGGCCAGCCGCGCCACCTCGTCGTGCGCGTCCGGCTCAGGAACCCGCCGGGAGAGATCCTCCGAGGCCGTGATCGCGGCCATCTCCTTGCGAATGCCCTCCACGGGCCGCAGCGCGCGCCGGGTCACCAGCCAGGTGACGCCGCCGACGACGAGCAGCATCGCGGGCAGCCCGATCAACATGGCATCCGTCACCGAACCCACAGCGCCCTGCTCGGCGGAGAGCGGAGCGCCCGCATACGCCGTCACGGTCTGCCCCTGAGGCGTGGTCGCCTCGACAGCGGCGAACCGGTAGTCGGCCTGCTCCCCGTCCACCACGGCGCTCCCGCCCGACAACTCCGGCTCGTCGTCGGAGACTTCACCGCGCCCGGGATCATCGTCACCATCATCATCCACAGCCGAATCCGGACCCCCGACCCGAACCTGCGAACTCCCGGCCCCTTCCACACTCTCCAGATCCTCACTCACCGCAAGAACCCGCCGACCTTCACTCACGACCTGCACAACCCGGTCGTCGGGCAGATCCAGCTCCTTGTACGCCTTCCCCAGCGCCACCTGCGAGGCCACGTCCTGCGCCGCGACCTCGGCCTGGAGGTCGGTCTGGTCGGTCAGATTGGCCCGCAGCACCCACAGCAGGGCGAGCCCGGCGGCCACCAGAGCCACCGCGACCACCAGCGTCGCCCCGATCGCCGCCTGGGCCCGTACGGACCCGAAGAGCCGCCTCATCCCGCCACCAGCCGGTACCCGGCGCCACGCACCGTCTGAATCCGCGCGGCCCCCAACTTGCGCCGCAGAGCGCTCACGTACACCTCGATGATGTTGGGATCCCCGTCGTAGGCGAAGTCCCAGACGTGCTCCAGGATCTCGGCCTTGCTCACCACCTCGCCGGACCGCACCGCGAGCTGCTCCAGCACGGAGAACTCCTTGACGGTGAGCACCACCTCGTCGTCCCCCCGGTGCACCCGCCGAGAGGCGGTGTCCATCCGCAGATCCCCCACGCTCAACACGGGCGACCCACCACCCCCACGCCTCCGCAGCAACGCCTTTACCCGAGCAACGAGCACCACGTACGAGAACGGCTTGGTCAAATAATCATCGGCACCGGTATCCAGCCCTTCCGCCTCGTCGTACTCCCCGTCCTTGGCGGTCAGCATCAGAATCGGCACGTCGTTCCCGGCGGCACGCAGGGCGCCGCAGACCCGGTATCCGTTCATGCCCGGCAGCATGATGTCGAGAAGGACCAGGTCGTACGCACCCTCCCCGGCCCGGTGCAGCCCTTCGAGGCCGTCGTGCACCACATCTACGGCGAAGCCCTCGGCGGTGAGCCCCTTGGCCAGGGACACCGCGAGGCGCCTTTCGTCCTCCACGATCAACAAGCGCATGTGCACAGGGTCGCAAATGGAACCTGAAGAGCCCTTCAGGTGGCTTCAGGTCCTCTTCAGCATCGCTCGGCCAGATTGGTCCACATCGCAACGGACAACCACTCCGGGAGGACCCCATGAAGCGCAACATCCTGATCGCCACGGTAACCACCACCGCCCTGATCGCCGGCGGAGCGGCCACAGCATTCGCAGGAGCGGACACCACCGCCCCCACCAAGAGCACCACCACCGCCAAGGCCAAGGCGGAAACGACGACAACGCTCAACAAGGCAGCCACAGCAACCCTCGAAAAGGCCCCCGGCACGATCACGAGCGCCGAACTCGACCAGCACAACGACGACGACGAGTACAACACCACCCCCACCACCCCCACTTGGGAGATGGACGTCTACGGCAAGGACGGCAAGTGGCACGAGGTCGACGTAAACGCGAAGACGTCCAAGGTGACCCGCACACACACGGACGCCGATGACGACGACCGCGCACCGATGAGCTCAGCGATCACCGTGAACGAGGCCGCAGCGGCTGCCCTGAAGGCCCGCCCCGGCACCCTCACGTCGATCGACCTGGACGACGACGGGAAGCTGTCCTGGGAGGCCGAGATCAAGGGCAAGGACGGCAAGTGGCACGAGCTGAACGTAGACGCGAAGACGGCCAAGGTCACCCACGACCAGCCCGACACAGACGACGACAATGACACCGACTCGGACGACTGACAGCCCAGCCACACCCCACACGCAGCCCCTGCGACGCAGTAAGTCCCGCCCCGTGAGTCCCGTGCACCCACCCCCTGCACGCCCCGCCTCGGCCACACACAACGCGAGGGGGCGGGACGCGCAGGGGGTGGTGTTCGGGACGTAAAGCGTGATTTGTGGGCCTCTTCCCCGCCAGGGCCTTGGGCGACCCCGCAGTGCGCCTAAATCATGCAGTCCCGGACGCCGCCCCCGGAGCGTCACGCCCCCGCCCGCACGCACCGCACGCACCGCACAGCGCACCACACGAGCCACCCGCACGAGCCACCTACACTCACCCCTCGGTAACCCCCGCAACCAACTCATCCGCGGCCGCGTAAGGATCCAGCTCCCCCGCCACGATCCGCGAAGCGAGCGCCCCGAGCCGCCGGTCGCCCCGCAGGTCAGCGATCCGCCCCCGCAGCGCGGTGACCGCAATGTTCTCGACCTCGTAAGCGGCCCGCCGAGCCCGCCGCTCCCCGAGCACACCCCGCTCCTCCATCCAGGCCCGGTGCTTCTCCAGCGCCTCGACAACCTCGTCGATACCTTCGCCCCGAGCCGCCACCGTCTTCACGATCGGCGGCCGCCAGTCACCGGGCCCCCGGGACTCCCCGAGCCCGAGCATTTGGTTGAGCTCCCGGGCAGTGGCATCCGCCCCGTCCCGATCGGCCTTGTTGACCACGTACACATCGCCGATCTCCAGAATCCCGGCCTTCGCGGCCTGAATCCCGTCCCCCATCCCCGGCGCAAGCAGCACCACAGACGTATCGGCCTGGGAGGCGATCTCCACCTCCGACTGCCCGACCCCCACCGTCTCCACGATCACCACGTCGCACCCGGCCGCATCAAGCACCCGAATGGCCTGCGGCGCCGCCCAGGAGAGCCCGCCCAGATGCCCCCGGGTCGCCATCGACCGGATATAGACACCGGGATCCGACGAGTGCTCCGACATCCGCACCCGGTCCCCGAGCAGCGCACCCCCGCTGAACGGCGAGGACGGGTCGACGGCGAGCACCCCGACCCGCTTCCCGGCCCGCCGGTACGCCGACACCAGCGCCGAAGTGGAAGTCGACTTGCCGACTCCGGGCGACCCGGTGAGCCCGACGACGTACGCATGACCGGAGAGCGGCGCCAACGCGGCCATCACCTCACGCAGCTGCGGAGACGCCCCCTCGACCAGCGAGATCAGCCGGGCCACCGCACGCGGCCGGCCCTCTCGCGCCTGAGCCACCAGCTCGGGGACGTCCTGCATCACCACTCCGCTCTCTCAGGACGCGCACCGCACACGCGCCCGCACACACCACGAACCGCAACCAATCCAACGGACCGAGGGCTTACTTCCCCGAAACCCGAAGGATCAGCGCATCGCCCTGCCCGCCACCGCCACACAGCGCCGCCGCACCCACACCGCCGCCACGGCGCTTGAGCTCAAGCGCCAGGTGCAGCACCACACGCGCGCCGGACATCCCGATCGGGTGCCCCAGGGCAATCGCGCCACCGTTGACGTTCACCTTTTCCGGGGATACCCCGAGGTCCTTCATTGACTGCACGGCGACCGCCGCGAACGCCTCGTTGATCTCGATCAGATCAAGATCCTCGACGCCGAGGCCCTCCTTGCCCAGCGCGTGCACGATCGCGTTGGAGGGCTGCGACTGGAGGGAGTTGTCCGGCCCGGCCACGTTGCCGTGGGCGCCGATCTCCGCGATCCAGTCCAGCCCGAGCTCCTGGGCCTTGGCCTTGCTCATGACCACGACGGCAGCCGCGCCGTCGGAGATCTGCGAGGCGGTACCGGCCGTGATGGTCCCGTCCTTGGCGAAGGCGGGCCGCAGTTTCCCGAGCGACTCGGCCGTCGTCTCGGGCCGGATCCCCTCGTCCTTGGAGAACAGCACGGGGTCACCCTTGCGCTGCGGAATCTCGATCGGGGTGATCTCGGCCTCGAAGAGCCCGTTCTTCTGTGCGGCGGCGGCCCGCTGGTGCGAGAGCGCGGCGAATTCGTCCTGCGGCGCGCGGGCGATCCCGAGCCGGGTGTTGTGCTTCTCCGTGGACTCGCCCATGGCGACGCCGTCGAAGGAGTCGCTCAGGCCGTCGTGCGCCATGGAGTCGAGCATCTCGATCGCGCCGTACTTGAAGCCCTCGCGGGACTTGGGCAGCAGGTGGGGCGCGTTGGTCATGGACTCCTGGCCACCCGCGACGACCACGTCGAACTCACCGGCGCGGATCAGCTGGTCGGCCAGCGCGATCGCGTCGAGCCCGGAAAGGCAGACCTTGTTCACGGTGAGCGCCGGGACGTTCATCGGAATGCCGGCCTTGACTGCGGCCTGCCGAGCGGGGATCTGCCCGGCGCCGGCCTGCAGCACCTGGCCCATGATCACGTACTGGACCTGGTCGCCGCCGATACCGGCCCGGTCCAGCGCCGCCCTGATGGCGAACCCGCCGAGATCCGCGCCGGAGAAGGATTTGAGGGAACCGAGCAGGCGGCCCATGGGCGTACGGGCACCGGCAACGATGACGGAGGTGGTGCGGTTCGTTCCAGGCATGAGGCACGGCCCCTTGAATGGTGAGGAGTGAACGAGGGTTTACCTCAATGTACTGAGCGGTACGGGCCGGGTCACCGGGCAGCGAGTGTGATCGCGCGCACGTTGCGTAACCACCCCCGAGGCGCTGCACTGGACCCATGCTGACGCGAATCGATCACATCGGGATCGCCTGTTTCGACCTCGACAAGACCGTCGAGTTCTACCGGGCCACTTACGGCTTCGAGGTGTTCCACACCGAGATCAACGAGGAGCAGGGGGTCCGCGAGGCCATGCTCAAGATCAACGAAACCTCGGACGGCGGCGCCTCGTACCTTCAGCTCCTCGAACCCACCCGCGAGGACTCCGCGGTGGGAAAGTGGCTGGCCAAGAACGGTGAGGGTGTGCACCACATCGCCTTCGGGACCGAGGACGTCGACGGTGACGCCCAGGCAGTACGGGACAAGGGTGTACGGGTCCTCTACGACGAGCCGCGCATCGGCTCCATGGGGTCGCGCATCACTTTCCTGCACCCCAAGGACTGCCACGGCGTACTGACCGAACTTGTCACTTCTGCCCCTCCAGCCACCACGGAGCACTGACCCCGGGATTTCCGGGCCGGTAGAGTGGGCCGTTCCGGGCCGGGGCCGGGATCGGGGCCTGTGACCCATGCCTCACTGTTGATCTGACACCATTCCCCCGGGGGCCGCCCACTGTCAGGGTGGTGCTTGTTCACATGAGTTGCGACCAGGGGACGGATGGGACCGCGCAGTGCGGGGCTACGAACGCCACGAGCCTGACGACCATCTCTCGCGGTTCGAAGCCGAAATGGAACGGCTGAAGACCGATCGGGAGAAGGCCGTTCAGCACGCCGAGGACCTCGGCTACCAGGTCGAGGTGTTGCGCGCCAAGCTCCACGAGGCGCGTCGCAACCTCGCGTCCCGCCCTGCCTACGACGCGGCGGACATCGGCTACCAGGCCGAGCAGCTGCTTCGTAATGCCCAGACCCAGGCCGATCAGCTGCGCACCGACGCCGAGCGCGAGCTGCGCGACGCCCGTGCGCAGACGCAGCGGATCCTGCAGGAGCACGCGGAGCACCAGGCCAGCCTGCAGGCCGAGTTGCACACCGAGGCCGTCACCCGCCGCCAGCGCCTCGACCAGGAGCTGGCGGAGCGCCGCCAGACCGTCGAGTCGCACGTCAACGAGAACGTGGCGTGGGCCGAGCAGCTGCGCGCCCGTACCGAGTCGCAGGCCCGCCGCCTCCTGGAGGAGTCGCGCGCCGAGGCCGATCAGGCCCTGGCCGCGGCCAGGGCCGAGACCGAGCGCGTCGCCGCCGAGGCCCGCCAGCGCCTCAGCTCGGAGGCCGAGAACGCCCGCAGCGAGGCCGAAGCAATTCTGCTGCGCGCCCGCAAGGACGCCGAGCGGCTGCTGACCGCCGCCTCCAACCAGGCGCAGGAGGCGACCTCCCACGCCGAGCAGCTGCGTACGTCCACGACCACCGAGTCCGACCAGGCACGCAGGCAGGCCGCGGAGCTGAGCCGCACCGCCGAGCAGCGGATGCAGGCGGCCGAGACGGCGCTGCGCGAGGCGCGCGCCGAGGCCGAGAAGGTCCTCACCGAGGCCAAGGACTCCGCGGCCAAGCAGCTGACGACGGCCGAGTCCGTCAATGAGCAGCGCACCCGTACGGCCAAGTCCGAGATCGCCCGGCTGGTCGGTGAGGCCACCAAGGACTCCGAGGCGCTCAAGGCGGAGGCCGAGCAGTCGCTGGCCGACTCCCGCGCGGAGGCCGAGCGGCTGCTCGCCGAGGCCGCCGACAACGCCCGTGCGCTGGTCGCCGAGGACTCGGCGGCCCAGCTCGCCAAGGCCGCCCGTATCGCCGAAGAGGTCCTGACCAAGGCGTCCGAGGATGCCCAGGAGACGACCCGCAAGGCCTCCGAGGAGGCCGAGCGGATCCGCCGCGAGGCGGAGACCGAGATCGACCGGCTGCGCGGCGACGCGGCCGAGCAGGCCGACCAGCTCAAGGGCGCGGCCAAGGACGACACCAAGGAGTACCGGGCCAAGACGGTCGAGCTGCAGGAGGAGGCGCGCAGGCTGCGCGGCGAGGCCGAGCAGCTGCGGGCCGAGGCGGTCGCCGAGGGCGAGCGGATCCGCGGTGAGGCCCGCCGGGAGGCCGTCCAGCAGATCGAGGAGGCGGCCAGGACCGCCGAGGAGCTGCTGACCAAGGCGAAGACCGACTCCGACGAGCTGCGCACCTCCGCGTCGACGGAGAGCGAGCGGGTCCGCGCCGAGGCGATCGAGCGCGCCACCACGCTGCGCAGGCAGGCCGAGGAGACCCTGGAGCGCACCCGCGCCGAGGCCGAGCGGCTGCGCACCGAGACCGAGGAGCAGGCCGAGCTCACCACGGCCGGCGCCCAGGAGGCCGCCGACGCCCTGCGCGAGGAGGCGGAGCGCGGCATTGAGGCCCGCCGGGCCGAGGCCGCCGACAAGCTGACCCGGCTGCACACCGAGGCCGAGCAGCGTGTCGCCTCCGCCGAGGAGGCGCTGGGCGAGGCCCGCGTCGAGGCCGAGCGGATCCGTCGTGAGGCGGAGGCAGAGATCGAGCGGCTGCGCTCCGACGCGGCCGAGCGGATTCGTACGCTCCAGGCGCAGGCCGAGACGGAGGCCGAGCGGCTGCGTGACGAGGCCGCGGCCGATGCCGCGCAGTCCCGCGCGGAGGGCGAGGCCGTCGCCGTACGGCTGCGCAGCGAGGCGGCGAACGAGGCGGAGCGGCTCAAGTCCGAGGCGCAGGAGAGCGCCACCCGGATGCGCACCGAGGCCGCGACGGCCGCGGAGCGCGTCGGGACCGAGGCCGCCGAGGAGCTGGCCGCCGCCCAGGAGGAGGCCGCGAGGCGCCGCCGGGAGGCCGAGGAGACGCTGGCCGCCGCCCGCGAGGAGGCGGAGAGCGAGCGTACGCAGGCCCGCGAGCAGAGCGAGGAGCTGCTGGCGTCCGCCCGCAAGCGGGTCGAGGAGGCGCAGACCGAGGCGCAGCGCCTGGTCCAGGAGTCGGACTACCGGGCGACCGAGCTGGTCGCCGCCGCCGAGCAGACCGCGCAGCAGGTGCGGGACGCGGTGGCCGGGCTGCACGAGCAGGCCGAGCAGGACGTCACCGGGCTGCGCTCGGCCGCCGAGCACGCGGCGGAGCGTACGAAGACCGAGGCGCAGGAGGAGGCGGACCGGGTCCGCTCCGACGCGTACGCCGAGCGGGAGCGGGCCGCCGAGGACGCGGGCCGGGTGCGCCGGCAGGCGCAGGAGGAGACGGACGCCGCGAAGGCGCTCGCCGAGCGGACCGTCGGCGAGGCCATCGAGGAGTCCGAGCGGCTGCGCTCGGACTCGGCCGAGCAGGCGCAGCGGATGCGTACGGAGGCGTCGGACTCGCTGGCGTCGGCCGACCAGGACGCGGCCCGTTCGCGCGCCGAGGCCCGCGAGGACGCCAATCGCATTCGCGGCGACGCCGCCACGCAGGCCGACCGGCTGGTCGGCGAGGCGACGCACGAGGCCGAGCGGATGGCGGCCGAGGCCGTACAGGCGCTGACTGCGGCCGGGCAGGACGCGACCCGGATCCGTTCCGAGGCCGAGCAGATCAGGGTGGACGTCGAGGCGGAGGCCGAGCGGCTGCGCGCCGAGGCGCGTGCCGAGACCGAGCGGGTGCTCGACGAGGCGCGGCAGGCCGCCGACAAGCGGCGCGGCGACGCGGCGACGCAGGCCGATCAGCTCATCTCCGAGGCGGCGGGCGAGGCCGAGCGGCTGCGCGCGGAGGCCGCCGAGACGGTGGGCTCGGCGCAGCAGGCGGCCGAGCGGATCAGGGCCGATTCGGAGCGGCTCAGGGCGGACGCGGAGGCCGGGGCCGAGCGCATGCGTTCGGAGGCGCGCACCGAGTCGGACCGGCTGCTCGACGAGGCCCGCGAGGCGGCGTCCAAGCGTCGCGCGGACGCCGCCGAGCAGGCGGACCAGCTGATCGCGAAGGCCCAGGAGGAGGCGCTGGTCGCCGCGACCCAGGCGGAGGAGCAGGCCGACATTATGGTCGGCGCGGCCCGCACGGAGGCCGACCGGCTGGTGACGGAGTCGACGATCGAGGGCAACTCCCTGGTGGAGAAGGCCCGTACGGACGCGGACGAGCTGCTGGTCGGTGCCCGCAGGGACGCGACCGCCATAAGGGAGCGCGCGGAGGAGCTGCGCACCCGGGTGGAGGGTGAGATCGAGGAGCTGCACGACCGGGCCCGCCGGGAGACCTCGGAGCAGATGCGGACGGCCGGTGAGCGGGTCGACAGGCTGGTGAAGGCGGCGATCGAGCAGGAGGCCGAGGCGCAGGAGAAGGCCAAGGAGCTGGTGGCCGATGCCAATTCCGAGGCGAGTACGGTCCGGATCTCCGCGGTCAAGAAGGCCGAGTATCTGCTGAAGGAGGCCGCGCAGAAGAAGGCCGAGCTGGTGCGGGAGGCGGAGCGGGTGCACGCCGAGGCCGAGGCCGAGGCGAAGCAGATGGTTGAGGACGGCCGGCGCGAACTGGATGTGCTGGTACGCCGCCGCGAGGACATTCAGGCAGAAATCTCCCGTGTCCAGGACGTACTTGAGGCGTTGGAGTCATTCGAGGCCCCCACCGCGGGCGGCAAGTCCGGGGCCGGCGGCGGCACCGGGGGCGTCAAGGCGGGTGCGGCGGCCGGCGGAACACGCTCGGGTGGCAAACCTTCCGAGAGCTAGCGCCTTACGCTTCTGCCGTGCCTGACGAGGGAGTTCATCCTTCCGGGTGGCAAGCGGTCCGACAGTTAGCCACTCAAAAGGGGTGTCATTCTCCAGATCAAACGGGCATTGGCTCGATGACACGCCGCTTGGGCCCCTAGGATTCCCCCTATCACCTCACCGGTCTCATTCGACAGGAACCCCATGAGCGACACTTCCGCCTCCCCCTACGGCTTCGAGCAGGTGCGGCGTGGTTACGACCGCGGTCAGGTGGACGACCGCATTGCCAAGCTGCTCTCCGACCGTGACAGTGCTCTGGCCCGTATCACTGCTCTGGAAAAGCGCATCGAGGAGCTCCACCTCGAAACGCAGAACGCCCAGGCCCAGGTAAGCGAGGCCGAGCCGTCGTACGCCGGTCTCGGTGCGCGCGTCGAGAAGATCCTCCGCCTCGCCGAGGAGGAGGCGAAGGACCTGCGCGAGGAGGCCCGCCGCGCTGCCGAGCAGCACCGCGAGCTTGCCGAGTCCGCCGCTCAGCAGGTGCGCAACGACGCAGAATCGTTCTCCACGGAGCGCAAGGCCAAGGCCGAGGACGAGGGCGTACGAATCGTCGAGAAGGCGAAGGGCGACGCGTCGACCCTGCGCACCGAGGCGCAGAAGGACGCGCAGTCCAAGCGCGAGGAGGCGGACGCCCTCTTCGAGGAGACCCGCGCCAAGGCCGCCCAGGCCGCCGCGGACTTCGAGACCAACCTGGCCAAGCGTCGCGAGCAGTCCGAGCGCGACCTGGCCTCACGTCAGGCCAAGGCCGAGAAGCGTCTGGCCGAGATCGAGCACCGCGCCGAGCAGCTGCGACTGGAGGCCGAGAAGCTGCGTACGGACGCGGAGCGCCGTGCCCGTCAGACGGTGGAGACCGCGCAGCGCCAGGCCGAGGACATCGTGGCCGACGCGAACGCGAAGGCCGACCGGATCCGCAGCGAGTCCGAGCGCGAGCTCGCGGCGCTCACCAACCGCCGCGACTCGATCAACGCACAGCTGACCAACGTCCGCGAGATGCTGGCCACGCTGACCGGCGCGGCCGTCGCCGCCGTCGGAACCCCCGCCGACGACGAGCCGGTCTCGCGCGGCGTCCCGGCACAGCAGTCCCGGTAGGGGCGTCCGGTCCCACTCCTTCATCCACGGAGGCCGACCGGATACCCCTCAACCCGTCAGACACGGTGAGTGAAGTCCACATGCCCTCCGCCATTCCAGTGGCGGGGGGCTTTGTGGGCCCCTAGCGTGGCCGCATGATTGAGCTGACGGGGCTGACGAAATGGTACGGCGACAAAATCGCCGTCGACCAACTTTCCTTCACCGTACGTCCGGGCATCGTGACCGGCTTCCTGGGGCCCAACGGCGCGGGCAAGTCGACCACCATGCGGATGCTGCTCGGCCTGGACAACCCGACCGCGGGTGACGTCCGGATCGACGGCAAGCACTACGCCGACCTCAAGGATCCGCTGAAGTACATCGGCGCGCTGCTCGACGCCAAGGCGATGCACGGGGGCCGCAGCGCGTACAACCACCTGCTGTGCCTGGCCCAGAGCAACGGCATCCCGAACAGCCGGGTCTCCGAGGTGCTGGACACGGTGGGCCTCACCCAGGTCGCCAAGAAGCGCGCCAAGGGCTTCTCGCTCGGCATGGGCCAGCGTCTGGGCATCGCGGGCGCCCTGCTCGGCGATCCCGAGATCCTGATGTTCGACGAGCCGGTCAACGGGCTCGACCCGGAGGGGATCCACTGGATCCGCAACCTCATGAAGTCACTGGCCTCGCAGGGCCGTACGATCTTCGTCTCCTCGCACCTGATGAGCGAAATGGCCCTCACCGCGGACCACTTGGTCGTCATCGGCCAGGGCAAGCTGCTCGCCGACACCACGATGGCCGACTTCATCCGGGAGAACTCCCGCAGTTACGTACGCCTGCGCTCCCCACAGCAGGAGCGGCTGCTCGATGTCCTGCACCAGGCCGGGATCACCGCGGTCACCGCGGGCAACGGCACCCTCGAAGTGGACGGCTCGACCTCGGAGCAGCTGGGTGAGCTCGCCGCCGCGCACCAGCTCGTCCTGCACGAGCTGAGCCCCCAGCGGGCGTCCTTGGAGGAAGCCTTCATGCAGCTGACCGCGGAATCCGTCGAGTACCACGCGCACTCGGACAACGGCGGGCCTCCGCCGGGAACCGGCTGGGGTGCGGCCCCGCAGCAGCAGAAGGGGGCCTGACCATGGCGACCACCCAGGTACTCAAGTCGGAATGGACGAAGATCAAATCCGTCCAGTCCACGGTCTGGACGCTCGGCCTCTCCGCGGTGGTGACGATCGCTCTCGGTGTGCTGATCAGCCTTCTGGCGAAGAACGAATTCAAGAAGCTGAGCACGGAGGACAAGCTCACTTTTGACCCGACCTTCGTGAGTTTCGCCGGTATGAGTCTCGGTCAGCTCGCAATGATCGTTTTCGGTGTGCTGGTGGTGTCGAACGAATACAACACCGGAATGATCCGGATGTCCCTGGCCGCCGTTCCGCAGCGCGGCACCTTCCTTTTCAGCAAGGTCACGGTCGCCTCGGCGCTCGCCCTGCTGGTCGGCATGGCGACCAGCTTCATCTCGTTCTTTCTCGGCCAGGCGATGCTGGGCGACCTGAAGGCGAGCATCGGTGACCCGGGTGTGCTGCGCGCGGTGATCGGCGGCGGGCTCTATATGACCCTGATCGCGATGATCTCGATGGGTGTCGCGGCGATGCTGCGCGGCCCGACGCTGGCGCTCGGCATCCTGATGCCGTTCTTCTTCCTGCTCGCGCCGATCCTGGGCAATGTCTCGGCGACCAAGAAGGTCGGCCAGTACCTCCCCGACCAGGCCGGCAGCAAGATCATGCAAGTGGTCCCGCCACTCAACGGCGACGTCCCCTACGGCCCTTGGGGCGGCCTGTTGATCATGGCGCTGTGGGCGGCCGCCGCTCTGCTCGGCGGCTACGTCCTGCTCAAGAAGCGCGACGCGTAGGCTCCCCGACGCCCAAGGCGGGGTCGCGCTGCGGCCCGATCCCGCTTCCGGGGCCTGGCCCGTCGCCCGGTCCGCCTGCGGGACCCGGTCCCGGGGCGTCGCCCGACCCCTGGGCATCGCCCGGCTCGGGCAGCAGCCCGTCGAAGTCCTGCCACCCGTCCCAGGACCACACGTCCCGGTCCACGTCGGCTTCGAGCGGCACGAAGCGCCCGAGCTCGAAGCCGCAGGTGCTGCCCTCCCGCAGCTCGAACCACCGCTCGTCGGCGACCTCCGTGCCCAGACCCACCGTCCTGGCCGTCAGCCGCACCAGCAGCTTCACATCGGTGGCGGCCGAGAGGTCCTTGCCCTGGATCTCGGTGAAGGGCAGCTCGGGCACCGGCGCGTCGACCGGGATCCACACCGTGAACGGCGCGCCCCGCTCCACGGCCAGCCAGGACCGCTCGTCGGCCGGCTCGCCCTTCTCGTCCAGGACCTTCAGCCACTTCTTGTAGATGACCTGGCTGTGGTCGTACGGCGACTCCTCCAGGTAGCGCAGATGCACCCGGGCGCGCAGATCGACCACGGAGAGATTGTCGAAGTGGTTGTAGAAGCGCACCGCGATGATCCCGTGGTCGCGGTGCGCGGGATCCTGCGCGTACCCGGGGAAGTCCGCGGTGCTCGCCGGCGAGACACTCGCCCGCGAGCGCCAGATGAACGGACGCAGCGCGAACATCTTGATCAGCACGATGCCGAGCAGCACCGCGGGCGCCAGCGCGCCCGTCACCGAGGCGACGGTCGCGAGGGCGGCGTGAACCAGGCTGTCGCGCTCGGGGCTGAGGTTGTCGGTGCCGACGCAGGCACGCAGGGCCTCCATCGTGAGGGTCAGCAGTTCCTCGCCGTCCCCGAACCGCTCCCCCAGGCTCCGCCCCGACCGGTCGGTGAGGGTCCAGGCCACGGCGATGAGCAGCGCGAGGCCCATCAGCGCGGCCAGCGCCATCAGCATCAGCGCGTGCACCGTGCGCCCCGCGATCCACCAGCGAACCGACGTCCTATATCTGGGGTGTGACCTGCGCCTGCCCAGCCATCCGGCCATCCGCCCAACTCCCGCCCCGTACCAATGAGTTCGTATAATGTCATGCGATCCTTCCCGGTGTCCGTTCCGGACAACCGCGCCACATCCGTCGTCGGGCACCCGCGCCATGGGTAGACCAGGCATGGAAGGCTCTGCCCGTACGCGCGACCATCCCCGAAGGGCGTCACCCGTGAAGGACCGAAGCCTCGAAGCACTGGGCCTGGCCGATGTGCCTGCCCGGGCGCCCCTGACCTACCCGGGGCACCCCACCCCCGAGCCGTCGCTGCTCAGCGGCGACGAGCTGTTCCAGCTCGACGTCCGGCCGATGCGGCTCGGCGACTGGTACGTGGAGGAAAGGCGGGAGCGGCAGTCCCGGGGTGAGGCGCCACCGCAGCGTCTTGACGAGGCGCTGTCGGGGCTCGGCCAGGTCGTGACCGGCAGCCGCCACCCGGTGATCGCCGTCGGCTCCAACGCCTCACCGGGACAGGTCAGCCACAAGCTGACCCGGCTCGGCATCCCGGCGACGGTGCCGATGGTGCCGGTACGTATCGAGGGCATCGGCGTCGGCTGCTCGGGCCACATCAGCCCGGCCGGTTACGTCGCGGGCACCCCGTACGTCGCCAAGGGCGCCGAGGCCACCCTGGTCGTCGCCTGGCTGGACAGCTCGCAGCTCAAGGCCGTCGACGACACGGAGTTCCCCGACTACCGGCGCGCGATACTGCCCGGCGACGAGTTCCCGATGACGATGCCGTCCGGCGAGCGGCTCGGCGGCGCGTACATCTACTTCAGCGCGCACGGCGTCCTCGCCGGCCCCGACGGCACCCCCCGCCCCGGCGGCGGCGACCAGTCCGAGCTGCTCGCCGCGCTGCTCGCCGCCTCGGACCGGCTGGGCGACCTGCTCGGCCCCGACCCGGAGTCCTGGGTGCGGCAGGCGGGCGCGGACCGCTCGCTGCGCGAGAAGGGCACCCGGATCTTCGGCGAGGAGGGCTGGGTGCTGCCGCAGACCGACTTCCTGCCTTACGTGGACGGCTCCCCCGTGCTGCGCCTGTACGACGACCTGCCGGCGCTCGCAGGTTCGCTCCCGTCCCCGGCTTAGCAGGAACCGTCAACGGCTGGTTATCCTCCTAATCCTTACGGGGGCATGTTCGGCCACAAGGTCACAGCCCCGACACCCGACCTGTCGATGGGCTTCAGAATGATCGAGGCAGTCGGCCTGACGAAGCGCTACGGCGCCAAGACGGCCGTGTACAACCTTTCCTTCCAAGTCCGTCCGGGCACGGTGACGGGCTTCCTGGGGCCCAACGGCTCCGGCAAGTCCACGACGATGCGCATGATCCTGGGGCTCGACAACCCCACGGCGGGTCATGTCACGATCGGCGGCCATCCCTTCCGGCAGCTGCCCAACGCTCCCCGTCAGGTGGGCGCCCTGCTCGACGCCAAGGCGGTGCACGGCGGGCGCAGCGCGCGCAATCACCTGCTGTCGCTGGCGCAGCTGTCCGGCATCCCGGCGAGCCGGGTCGACGAGGTGCTCGGCGTCGTTGGCCTCCAGGACGTCGCCAAGCGGCGCTCCAACGGCTTCTCGCTCGGCATGGGGCAGCGCCTGGGCATCGCCGCGGCGCTGCTCGGCGACCCGCAGGTGCTGCTGTTCGACGAGCCGATCAACGGTCTGGACCCCGAGGGCATCCTGTGGGTCCGCAACCTCATGAAGTCCTTGGCCGCCGAGGGCCGTACGGTCTTCGTCTCCAGCCACCTGATGAGCGAGATGGCGGTCACCGCCGAGCACCTCATCGTCATCGGGCGCGGTCAGCTGCTCTCCGACATGAGCGTCAAGGACTTCATCTCGCACAACTCCGCGGACTTCGCCCGGGTGCGTACGCCGCAGACCGATCCGCAGCAGCGGGAGAAGCTGGCGTCCGCGCTCGCCGAGGCCGGCGGCCAGGTCATCCCGGAGCCGGACGGGGCGCTGCGCGTCGTCGGGCTGCCGTTGCCGCGGATCAGCGACCTCGCGTACCAGACCGACGTACAGCTGTGGGAGCTCTCCCCGCACCAGGCCTCGCTCGAAGAGGCGTACATGCGGATGACGCAGGGCGCGGTGGACTTCCGCTCGACCGACGACCAGCTGGCCGGTTTCCAGCAGCAGCCGCTCCCCGGGCACTTCCAGCCCGAGCCGATCGCGCCGCCGCAGCAGGGCTGGTACCCGCCGCCGCCGCCCCAGGCCGGTGGCCAGCAGCCCTTCGGCGGCATCTCAGGGCCCCCGGGCACCGCCCCGGGCGCCAATCCGTACGCGACACCCCAGGCGGCCCCGCAGGCCGCTCCTGCGGGGCCTGCCGCGCCCGTCGCCCCGCCGGTGGCGCCGCCCGCTCCCCCGGCAGCGCCCGCCGCGGACCTGACCAAGCGCGACAGCCCCGAGGACCCCCGATGACGACCCCGTATCAGCAGGGCCCGCCCCAGTACCAGCAGCAGGGCGTCGCCTCGTACGTCTCGCCGATCCCGGTGCGCCGGGCGACCCTCGCCGACGCGCTCGCCTCCGAGTGGACCAAGATCCGGTCCGTGCGGTCCACGATGTGGACACTCGGGGTGATGATCCTGCTGGTCCTGGGCGTCGGCCTGATCATCGCACTGGTCCTGTCCTCGACCACCGACTCCGGCCCCGTGAGCGAGCCCGCTCTCATTCTGGGCGTCGTCGGCACGATGCTCGGCAGCATCTGCGTCATCGCCCTCGGCGTGCTGACCGTCTCCTCGGAGTACGGCACCGGCATGATCCGTACCACCCTGACCGCCTGCCCCAGCCGCTCGCGCGTGCTGGCCGCCAAGGCGATGGTCTTCTTCCTGCTGTCCTTCGCCATCACCACGGTGTCGACCACCGTCGTGGGCCTGTTGCAGACCGCGATCGTGGATGCCCCGAACGCCTCCGGCGATGTCTGGCTGCGCTCCACCGTCGGCGTCGGTCTGTTCATGGCGCTGCTCGGCCTGGTGTCACTCGCGGTCGGCTCGATGCTGCGGCACTCCGCGGGCGGGATCACCGTGATGATCGGCCTGTTCCTGTTCCCGCTGGTGCTGGCGATGTTCATGTTCTCGGAATCGCTCGTCGACGTGCAGCAGGCTCTCTTCCAGTACGCGATCCCCAGCCAGTTGGCCGCCCTCTACGGCGCCGAGCTCTCCGACTCAGGCCCGGCGGGCTGGGAACCCGTGTGGCTCATGCTGGGAGTGGCGGTACTGGCACTGGGCGGCGCCTTCTTCGCCCTGGAGAAGCGGGACGTCTAGCCCTAGCCCGTCCAATACGTCGACGTCCAGTACATATACGTCCAGTACATCTACGTCTAGTACTTCGGCGCGTTACGGGACCGCTGCACCCTGGAGGTGCGGCGGTCCTTCGCGTTCCAGCAGGCCTTGTGCCAGTGCCTGCGGTCGTCGACACCGCCGTACTCGGACCAGGCCACCAGATGCGCGACCCCGGACGGAATCTCCTGGTCGCAACCGGGGCAGCGGTAGCGCTTGCCCGCCGCGCCGCCGCCTGCGACATGGCGCAGCGACCACTGCTCGCCCTGCCACGACTCGGTGCTCTGCAGCCCGAATCTGTCCCCCGTCGCAGCACTGTCGAACTCGGGCTGACTCTCGTCGCCGCCTCGGGGGCGGTTGCGGCGCGGGGACACGTTGAACCTCACGGGGCCGATCGGACTGGTTCCCCCCAAGCCTAGGGCCATTCGGTACGGGTACGCGTACCGCACTGCACAGGACGCACAGGAGCGCGAGACTCTGCAGGAACGGCTTACCGGAAAATCGCAACAACTTGCTTCTGGGCCGTGCCTTTGGCACGTGTCGGACGTTGTTGCCAGTAAGGGGGAGACCGCGTCGGCCGCAAGGAGGCAGAAGGCGATGCGTGTGGGAACGTTTGTATTGGCCGCCCAGTTTCCGGGCCAGGGCCAGGGGGAAGCGCTGCATCGAGCGGTGCGATCGGCGGAAGTCGCCGAGGAGTCCGGACTCGATTCGGTCTGGCTCGCCGAGCACCACTTCGTGCCGTACGGCGTGTGTCCGTCCGCCGTGACGCTCGCCGCGCTGCTGCTCGGCCGCACCAGCCGGATCCGCGTCGGGACGGCGGTCAGCGTCCTGCCGACGGTGCACCCGGTCGCCCTCGGCGAGCAGGCCGCGCTGCTGCATCTCACCTCCGGCGGGCGCTTCACGCTCGGCGTCGGGCGGGGCGGGCCGTGGGTGGACCTGGAGGTGTTCGGATCGGGCCTGTCCGCGTACGAGCACGGGTTCCCGGAGTCGCTGGACCTGCTGCTGCGATGGCTGCGCGAGGCCCGCGTCTCGGCGCAGGGGGATCGTTTCGCCTTCCGCGAGGTCGCCGTGGTGCCCAGGGCGGACGAGCTGCTGCGCGAGGAGGCGTCGGGACCCGAGGTCATCGTCGCCTGCACCTCGCCCAACAGTGTGCGGCTGGCCGCCGAGCGCGGACTACCGATGCTGCTCGGCATGCACTGCGGCGACGAGGACAAGGCGGAGATGGTCAACCTGTGGCGTACGCACGCACTCGCCGCGGGCCACTCGCCGGGGGCGGTCGCGCGGGCCGCCCATGTGTCGGCCGGCGTCGCCCAGATCGGGGACAGCACGGCGGACGCGTCGGAGCAGCTGACGAAGGCGATGCCCGGCTGGCTCAAGCAGGGGCTCGACGCCCATGTGACGGTCGACGGGCGACGCCGCACCATGCGCGATCCCGTCGCCTATACGGAGATGCTGTGCGGACTCCACCCGGTGGGCTCGCCCAGGCTGGCCGCGGACCGACTGGCGGCCACCGCGGAGCGCACGGGCATCACACGCTTCGCCCTGCTCGTCGAGGGCTCGGGCGATCTGGCGACAACCGAGGAGAACGTACGCAGGCTGGGGGCCGAGGTACTGCCGCTGCTCGCCTGACCTCCGCGGACGGAACGCACGCGTAACAGGCCTACTTGGATGGGGACTTGAGGGACACTGCCGCTCCGACATCAGTTGCACCTCCCGCAATGCGGAGCGGCAGCGACAGCTCAGCAGTCGCGCAGCAGCGGAGACTGGTTGAGCAACTGGCCCCTCATCGAGGTGAAGCGGCCGAGCCGCTCGTCCGATGAAGCGTCCAGCGGGAACACCGCTACGCGGTGGCAGTTCTGGAACGCAAGACGTACGCCGAAATGCCGCTGCAGTGCACCGCGAATCGCGTCACTCGCAAGTGCACGCAGCAGCTGACCACGTGCCTGCTCGTCCGGCGGGGGCGTCTGGTTGTCGGCGAACTCGCCGCCGTCGACCTTCAGCTGAGCCACCAGAGAGCTGATCATCTCCCATGCGTAAGGCAGGGAAGTCCGGACGCAGTCGACGAATGCGGCTTCGTCGACCTCGCCTCGCTCGGCCTGTTCCAACAGTGCCGGTGAGACGTCCAGCGACATGGGTTCTCCTCTCGCGACCCCACCGCACGGAGCGATGGAGTCTTACGGGCAGGGAAAGCGGCCGGCGACGCAGAGTGCACGAACGACAACCACCCGCTTCCACGGTAAGCGCGCAGTCCACGCCGCACCAGGAGATTGGGAACACAACCGGCCAATAACGAACGGGGTCTTACAGGGCGAATCGCGTGGACAAGGCATCGTCGAGTAGCGTTGCCGACCATGCGTCTCGTCATCGCCCGCTGCTCCGTGGACTACGCGGGCCGGCTCACCGCCCATCTGCCCTCCGCCCTCCGTCTCATCCTGGTGAAGGCGGACGGCAGCGTCTCGATTCACGCGGACGACCGGGCGTACAAACCACTCAACTGGATGTCACCGCCCTGCACACTCAAGGAGGGCACCGGGGACCACGCCGGTGTCTGGACAGTGATCAACAAAGCGGGCGAGAAACTGATCATCACCATGGAGGAGATCCTCCATGACACGTCGCACGAGCTCGGCGTGGATCCGGGGCTCATCAAGGACGGCGTGGAAGCGCACCTTCAGGAGCTGCTCGCAGACCGGATCGAGACACTGGGCGAGGGCTACTCCTTGATCCGGCGCGAATATCCCACGGCCATCGGCCCGGTGGACATCCTGTGCCGCGACGCGGACGGGGCGACCGTGGCGGTCGAGCTCAAGCGTCGCGGTGACATCGACGGCGTCGAGCAGCTCACCCGCTACCTCGAACTGCTCAACCGCGACCCGCATCTGGCGCCGGTCCGGGGCGTTTTCGCAGCCCAGGAGATCAAGCCGCAGGCCCGCGTACTGGCGACGGACCGCGGGATCGGCTGCCTGATCCTGGACTACAACGCGATGCGAGGCATCGAGGACGACAAGCTCAGGCTGTTCTGACCCCGACCTTGACCGACCTCTCGTCCCGGCCCGCCCGGGGTAACCGGACCGGAGTCCGGGGGCGAGGCTCGGGTCCACCCCGCACATCCCACCCGCCCCTTAGCCGTCCGACCCTTGAGAACCGGGACCGGGACGCGGGCGGGGCCACGCACCTCCCACCCCGCCCCGCCTCACCCCGCCATCCGGCGTTTGAGGACCAGGACCGGGACGTGGGCGAGGCCACGCCACTCCCACCCCACCTCGCCTCACCCCGCCATCCCAGCCGTCCGGCGTTTGAGGACCGGGGTCTGGGGCGGAGCCCCAGTTTCGGGAAGGGGCGGGTAGGGGAACAGCGCCGCAGGCACCCCACACCCACCACCGGCCCCGCACGCGCACCCCGCACCCACGCCACCGCCACCCGCTAGATGACGGACGCCGCCCCGGACGCCCCGGACGCGCCACTGCTCACCGGCACCCCACCGCTACTCGTCGACGCACTCGTAACCGGCGCACTCGTAACCGGCACACTCGCCGAATCCGACGTACCCGGCTCGGCCGACGGCGGCGGTGTCGTCGCCGGGGACGACGAGGACGGCGGCGGACTCGACGGCTTCGTCGGGGACGTGGAGGGCGAGGACGGCGGCGACGAGGACGGCGGCCGCGTCGACCCGCCCCCACCCGGCGGCGGCTTCGAAGGACCGGAGGACGGCGGCCGGCCTGGCGACGACGGGTCGGACGGCTTGTCCGACGGCTTCCCGCTGGTGGACGGGTCACCGGGCGCGGCCCCGTCACCACTCTCACCCGGCTCGGGACTGCCGGACGTACCCGGCGCCGCCGGGAAGCCCGGGTCGCCGGGACGTTCGGTCGAGCCCTGGGTCGGCTCGTCGGCCGGCAGGCCGTCCTGGCCGTCGCCCTCATTGGCCGACTGCTCGGACTTGACCTTGTCCGGCGAATCCTCGCCCCCGGACGTCGCCCCGAGCGTCACTACGGTGCCGAGCACGGCGACGAGCAGCGCGCCAGCCCCGGCCGCCACCACATTGCGCCGGGCGCCCTTGAGCACTCCGCGCCGCCCGCCACCGCCCCCGTCGGCGGCGGACCCGGAACGGTTGGTGACCAGCGTGCTCTCGCCACTCGTCAACGCGAGCCGCTCGGGCCGCTCGGGCAGCAGGAGCGGCACCACGGCCGCCGGTACGCCGCCGGGCGGCGACGCCGACTCCTCGTATCGCGCCGCGGGCACCTCTTCGCCCGCGGGCGTACGCCCACCGGACACCAGAGTGCCGGACCGGTCGGCGACCAGGGCGAGCGCCCTGCGGCCCGCGACGGTCCCGCTCCGGTCGGCCAGCGCACCGCGCATCGCGATGGACGCCTCCAGCTCGGCGCGGGCCCGGTCAAGATTCCCCGAGCACAGCGCGAGCACACCCAACTCATGGTGGAAGTAAGCCTCTTCGGCCACCTCACCGGCGATCCGCGCGGCCTCCTGCCCGGTCCGCAGGGCCCGCTCCCACGCGCCCCAGCACAGTCCCGCGGCGAACGCGGGTGCTGCCGTACGGGCCAGCAGCACAGCCGCGCTGGGATGCCCGGCCCCGGTGCCCGGCAGCATCGCGGTCATCGCCGCCAGGACCGCGCCGGCCTCCGTCGCCGCCCGCTCGGGCGTGACCGAGGGGTGCCCGGCCCACCAGGCGTAGTGCTGGGCCGCGGTGTGCGCCCGCTCCGTCAGACCGTCCGCGTACCCCGCGGACTCCAGCTGGAGCGCCACACCGGCCGCCAGCCGGTAGCGCGCACCGACCGGCGAGAGCAGGCCGCAGCTCATCAGCTCGCCGAGCGCGGCGTCCGCGTGGGTGTCCCCCACGAGGGCCGGCAGGTGCGCCTGGTGCGGCACCTCGCCGCCGAGCGCGAGAGCGAAGCGCAGGGTGGCGCGGGCGGACTCGCTCAGCCGGGAGGCGAGCAGCGGCGCGGGCGCCGCACCCTCCGCCAGCGTAGGCAGCGGCACGTCGTGGCCGTCCGCCGCGTCGAAGGGCGCGTCGACGGGCTGCTCGGTGAAGTATCCGTACTCGTCGAACGCGTTCGGGTCGGCGCGCAGCATCTCGCGCTGCAGCAGCAGCGCGCCCGCCTGCACGAAGCGCAGCGGCAGTCCCTCGGACTCGAACCACAGGTCGCCCGCCCAGTTCGCCTCGTCGTCCGTGAGGGGCCGCTCCACGGCCCGCTCCAGGAGCTCCACGCTGGTGGTGCGGCCGAGGCCGACGAGGAGAACCTCCTCGATGTGCGCGTCGGGCGAGGGCGCGGCGGTGTCGGGCGAGGCGGCGAGCAGGAAGGCGCACTCGGGCGTGGCGTCGAGGATCTCGTCGAGGGAGGCCCCGCCGAACTCCAGGTCGTCCAGAACGACGACCGCGCCGATGTCGTGGACCAGGTCGAGCAGCTCCGCCCGGTCGGGGCGGTGCAGCGGCGCGCTGTAGACGGCGGCGAAGAGCTCCTGGAGCAGATCACCGGGCGTACGCCGGTGTCCGCTGAGCCGTACGACGCCGTCGGGGGCGAGGTCCGCGCAGTCACCGGCGACTGCGTCGAGGAGGGCCGTACGACCGGACCCGGGCGCTCCGGTCAGCCGGACCGAGCGGCCGCGCGCCAGCAGCAGTCGGAGCCGCTCACGCTCCTCCTGGCGCTCCAGGAGCGGTCGCTCGGGAACGGCGGGGCCCGCGGGTATCGGTGGCCTGGCCGCGCGCTGCAGCTCGGCGCGGTCCTCCGCGCCGAGCCGGGACGGGCGGGGCGGGCGCTCGCCGGGTGGGCAGGCCTCTATCTCGCTGCCGTCGACGGGATTGACGGTGAGCAGCAGGTCGCCCGAGACAAGCCGGACGGTGCGGGCGAGAGCGGGTGACGGCTCCCCGAAGTCCGCCGTGAGCGCGTCTCGCGGTGGTCGGCGCGCGTCGTCACCGGCGCTGCTCACGCCGAGGTGATCGTTGTCGTGGCCGTACTCTTCCGGTCCCCGGATTATCGGGTCCATGGTCAAAGCCCCCCAGATGCGTGGCGTGCGGATGCCCCTCCCGGCCTTTCACACGCTCGCTGTCGCTTCTGGTCCGGTGCCCACCGCATTTGGGTTCGTCATTCGGGCAGGCGACCGAACCCTAGACCTTTGCTCAGTATCCATGAATGGGTGGGGTGCCACCCCGCCCTAGACGTCACAGTCTCGTGAGGATTGTGCGCGACGCGCCTTTCGCACAATTGCCTCACATCACATGCGTCACACGCGAGGCAGCGACTCCGCCACGATGCCGCCCTCGATGGCGAGGATGCGGTGCAGCCGGGTGGCCACCAGCAGTCGCTGCATCTGCGGCGGCACACCGCGCAGCACTAGTCGCCGGCCGGCCCGCCCGGCCCGTCGGTGGGCTCCCATGATGACGCCCAGACCAGTGGCGTCCCAGGAGTCCAGCTCGGTCAGGTCCAGCACCAGATCGCCGACACCGTCGTCGACGGCCGAGTGCAGGGCCGTCCGGGCGTCCGCCGCGCTGCGCACGTCGAGGCGGCCCCCGACGACCAGCTCGACATGATCGCCCCTGATGTGCATATGCGCTCCCCAAGAGTGCTCGGTGCTCGTATGTACCGGCCGTTGCTTCTCTGCTTCTTTGAACCGCTCGTCACTTCTGATGCGCTGCGCAACTTCGCTACTTCTTCTGAGCTACTTCTTCTGAGCTCACTGCAACTGACTGCCCGGAAGGCAAAGAAGTTGCCGTCCGTAAGCGAACCGATACCGAATTCACTCCTGAGGGTGATCCCGGAGGAGTGATGCGGCTCAGTGCTTATAGAATCCCTGCCCGCTCTTGCGCCCGATGTCACCGGCGTCCACCATCCGGCGCATCAGCTCCGGCGGTGCGAACTTCTCGTCCTGCGACTCCGTGTAGATGTTGCTGGTCGCGTGGAGCAGGATGTCGACGCCGGTCAGGTCGGCGGTGGCGAGCGGGCCCATGGCGTGGCCGAAGCCCAGCTTGCAGGCGATGTCGATGTCCTCGGCCGAGGCGACGCCCGACTCGTAGAGCTTGGCGGCCTCGACGACGAGCGCCGAGATCAGGCGGGTGGTGACGAAGCCCGCGACGTCACGGTTGACGACGATGCAGGTCTTGCCGACGGATTCGGCGAACTCCCGCGTGGTGGCGATTGTTTCGTCGCTGGTCTTGTAGCCGCGCACCAGTTCGCAGAGCTGCATCATCGGTACGGGCGAGAAGAAGTGGGCACCGACGACCCGCTCCGGGTGCTCCGTCACGGCCGCGATCTTGGTGATCGGGATCGCGGAGGTGTTGGACGCGAGAATCGTGTCCGGGCGGACAATCTTGTCGAGTGCCCGGAAGATCTCGTGCTTGACCTCAAGCTTCTCGAAGACGGCCTCGACGACGATGTCGGCGTCGCCGACGGCGTCGAGGTCGGTGGTCGTGGTGATGCGGGAGAGCGCGGCGTCCGCGTCGGCGGCCTCCAGCTTGCCCTTGGCGACGAACTTGTCGTACGAGGCCCTGATTCCGTCCCGGCCGCGGGTCAGCGCGGCGTCGGTGACGTCACGCAGAACGACGTCCCAGCCCGCCTGCGCCGAGACCTGCGCGATTCCGGACCCCATGAGTCCGGCCCCGATGACGGCGAGCTTCCTGGCCACGACGTACCCCTTGATTCCCTTGGCACCATTGCCTGTTCAATTCAGCCTCTTCGGCGGAGGTTAGCGCTCGTGAGGGGCCGTGTGGCGGCTAAGAGATGCGCGTCACGTCTCAGATGACGGACATCACACCGGGACGCCTCATTCGGTGTTGCGTACCGCATAGTTGAGCCCCTTTTCGCTCAGGAGTTCCCCCGTGAGGCCCATGACGACAAGGGCCTCACGGGACACCTCGGTCGCCTCGGTCACCTCGGTCACCTCGGTGAGTACGGCGATACCGCAGTGCGGCGTGCCGGTGTCGGCCGCGCCGGTGTCGGCCGCCCCGGCCCGGTGAGCGTGACGGTCGGCACACGCGTCCTGCGCGGGCTCGGCGCGTGGCGGACACCGCCTAGGCTCGGGCGCATGGTCAATCTGACGCGCATCTACACCCGTACCGGCGACCAGGGCACCACCGCCCTCGGCGACATGAGCCGCACCGCCAAGACCGACTTGCGGATCTCGGCGTACGCCGATGCCAACGAGGCCAATGCCGTCATCGGCACGGCGGTCGCCCTGGGGCAGCTGTCCGAGGAGATCGTGAAGGTCCTCGTCCGGGTCCAGAACGACCTCTTCGACGTGGGCGCGGACCTGTCGACCCCGGTGGTGGAGAGCCCCAAGTACCCGCCGCTGCGCGTCGAGCAGTCGTACATCGACAAGCTGGAGGCGGACTGCGACCACTTCCTGGAGGAGCTGGAGAAACTGCGCAGTTTCATCCTGCCGGGCGGCACTCCGGGGGCCGCGCTGCTGCACCAGGCGTGCACCGTGGTGCGGCGGGCGGAGCGCTCCACCTGGGCCGCCATGGAGGTGCACGGCGAGGTCATGAACGCGCTGACCGCCACCTACCTCAACCGGCTCTCCGACCTCCTGTTCATCCTGGCCCGCGCGGCCAACAAGGAGGTCGGAGACGTGCTGTGGGTCCCGGGCGGCGAGCGCTGAGCCTGCGTGCTCAGAGCTTGGTGAAGGAGCGAGGGCCCTCCGCCTCGACGGGGGCCGCGCCGGCCGGGGCCTTCTTCGGGAACAGCGTGTACGCCCCGGCGATGACCACGTTGATGCCCGCCAGCACGAGCATCCTGTGCTGCCAGGTGCGCAGCGAGCCGACCTCGCCGTCACCCCCGACGTACCAGATCGCGGCCTGGAGCAGGCCGAGTGCGATCGCCGCCGCGAGCACCCAGCGGCCCGCGACCTTCCACTCGTTGACGGCGCGGGCCATCCCGTACTTCGGCGGCGCGACGGGCGGCGGGCCGCCGAAGAAGCGGTGCGAGACCCGGGCGTCGGCCCACTTGATGGCACGGTGGCCCATGGCCAGCGTGAAGCCGATATAGACGGCTGCCAGGCCGTGCACTGTGCCCGGCTCGGCGCCGTTCTTCAGGTCGATCGCCGTGACGACGAGCAGGACGACCTCAAGCAGCGGCTCCATGAGCAGCACGGCCGCTCCGGTGCGCGGCATCCTGGCCACGTACCGCAGGGCCAGTCCCGCGGCCAGCAGGACCCAGAAGCCGACCTCGCAGATGACGATCAACGTGACGATCACGGTGTTCTCCTCCCGTTACGCTCCAAGCCTGTCGCCCGCGCGGCCGCGAGGCGTCGTCGTGAGTGAGGAACCATCACTGCATCCTTCGATGTAGCGTCGGCTCACCCCGGACGGGGAGGACGCGGCCCGGCGCACCGTGTTGGATGGTGGAGTGACCTGGTTCCCCCGCCCCCATCGCGACGACGTCATCCTCGCGGTGCTCGGCCTGTCCGGCGGGGTTCTGATGTGGACCCTGGGCCTGCACAGCACGAACAATCACTATCTGCTGCCGGGCTGGACCGCCCTCGTCCCGCTCGCGGTGATGGCCTCCCTCGAACTGCTGCGCAGGTCCATGCCCCGGACGATCCTGGCCGTCGGCACCCTCGCGGTGATCACGGACCAGTTCACCGTGGGCAGCCTCGGCACGGTCATGATGTTCACGGACCTGATGTACGCCGCCGTGGTGTACGGAACACCCGCCTCCGCCCGCCGCATCCCGGTCGCCACCGGGCTGGTCACCGTGGCCGTGACCATCGCGGCCCTGGCCTGGCTCCAGCGGCCGGAGGCCCTGCTGATCGGCGTGATCACCGGCCTGGTCTCCTTCGCGCCCGCCCTCACCGGCGCCACCCTGCGCAACCATCGCGAGGCGGCGGTCGCGGCGCGGCTGCGCGCCGAGCAGACCGCGCTGCTCGCCGAGATCGACCGGACGCAGGCGATCACCGCCGAGCGGTCCCGGATGGCCCGCGAGCTGCACGACATGGTCGCCAACCACCTCTCCGCCATCGCCATCCACTCCACGGCGGCCCTGTCCATCGGCACCCCCAAGGCATCGACCGACGCACTCGCCGTCATCCGGGAGAACAGCGTCCAGGGTCTTTCGGAGATGCGGCGCCTGATCGGTCTGCTCCGCGACAGCAGCGGCGACCAGGAGCCGACCGCCGCCCCGGCGCTGGGCAGTCTCGACGTCCTGCTCGACCAGGCGCGCACGGTCGGCGCCGACAGCGGCCTCGTGTTCACCCTGGACGACACCCGCCCGCCCGGCGGCCGGCTGCCCGCCCCGGTCGAGATGGCCGCGTACCGGATCGTCCAGGAGTCGCTGACCAACGCGCTCAAGCACGCGTCGCCCGGCACGGTCGCGGTGACCCTGGCCCACACCGACCGGCTGCTGTCCGTGACGGTGACCAGCCCGTACGGAGAGCGCCCCGGACCGCGGGCGCCGGGCTCGGGGGCGGGTCTGGTGGGCATGCAGGAGCGGGTCACCCTGCTCGACGGGACCCTGGAGGCGGGGCCGATCAGTACGGACGACGACATCAAGATCTGGCAGGTACGGGCGGAACTTCCCGTCGAGGACGATACGGAGCTGCACGCATGACGATCCGGATTCTGGTCGCCGAGGACCAGTCGGCGGTACGCGCCGGTCTGGTGCTCATCCTGGGCAGCGCGCCGGACATCGAGGTCGTCGGCGAGGCCGGGGACGGCGAGGCCGCGGTCCGCCTGGCCCGCGAGCTCCGCCCCGACCTGGTCCTGATGGATGTGCAGATGCCACGCCTGGACGGGGTGTCGGCCACCCGGCAGGTGGTCGCCGAGGGGCTCGCCGACGTCCTGGTGCTGACCACCTTCGATCTCGACGAGTACGTCTTCGGGGCGCTGCGCGCGGGCGCCTCCGGGTTCCTGCTGAAGAACACCGACGCGAAGGACCTGATCGAGGCGGTACGTACGGTCGCGCGCGGCGAGGGCCTGATCGCGCCCGCCGTCACCCGCCGGCTGATCGCGGAATTCGCCGCGCCCTCGCCCGTACGCTCGCCCAACGCGCCAGGTCCGGAGGCGCTGAAGTCCCTCACCCGGCGGGAGCGCGAGGTGCTCTGCTGCCTGGGCGAGGGCCTGTCGAACGCGGAGATCGCCGTGCGGCTGACCATGGCCGAAGCCACGGTGAAGACGCACGTGAGCCGCCTGCTGGGGAAGCTTGACCTGCGCAGCCGGGTGCAAGCCGCCGTGCTCGCTCAGGAGTTGGGTATCTGAACGCCCGGCAAACTCAGCTGGTCCAGACCTCTTGACGATTGGTACAGACCTTCTTACGCTCACCGCACCGCAGTGGTGAGCCTGTCATGACAAAGAAGGTGCTCACCGGCGGCGCAGGTCCCACCTCCGTCATTGTTGGACCTCTCTCACGGGAGCACCCTTGAGTACTGCATCCCCCCGCCAACGCATGCGTCTGAGATCCAGAGCGACAGCCGGCCTCACCGCGCTGCTCGTCCCGCTCGCCGCCATGGTCGGCCTGGCCTCCCCCGCCGAGGCCGCCGAGTCGGCGACCGCCTCGTACACGAAGAGCTCCGACTGGGGCACCGGCTTCGAGGGCAAGTGGACGGTGAAAAACACCGGCACCACCACGATCAGCTCTTGGGCTGTCGAATGGGACTTCCCCGCGGGCACCTCCGTGACGTCCGCCTGGGACGCCGATGTGACCAACGCGGGCAACCACTGGACCGCCAAGAACAAGAGCTGGGGCGGCAACCTCGCCCCCGGCGCCACCGCGAGCTTCGGCTTCAACGGCAAGGGCACCGGCTCCCCCAGCGGCTGCAAGCTCAACGGCGCGTCCTGCGACGGCGGTTCGGTGCCCGGCGACACCCCGCCGACCGCACCGGGCACCCCGTCCGCGAGCACCATCACCAACACATCGGTGAAGCTCGCCTGGACCGCGGCCACCGACGACAAGGGCGTCAAGAACTACGACGTCCTGCGTGGCGGTGCCAAGGTCGCGACGGTCACCACGCCTTCGTACACGGACAACACGCTCTCCGCGGGCACCGATTACTCGTACACGGTCCAGGCGCGTGACACCGCCGACCAGACCGGTCCGGTCAGCGGCGCCCGCGCCGTGCGGACCACCGGCGGTGGCACCGACCCGGAACCGGGCGGCCAGATCAAGCTCGGTTACTTCACCGAGTGGGGCGTCTACGACCGCAATTACCACGTGAAGGACCTGGACACCTCGGGCTCCGCCGGCAAGATCACCCACATCAACTACTCGTTCGGCAACGTCGTCGGCGGCAAGTGCACGATGGGTGACGCCTTCGCGGCGACCGACAAGGCGTACACCGCCGAGCAGAGCGTCGACGGCAAGGCCGACACCTGGGACCAGCCGCTGCGCGGCAACTTCAACCAGCTGCGCAAGCTCAAGGCCAAGCACCCCAACATCAAGGTGCTGTGGTCCTTCGGCGGCTGGACCTGGTCCGGCGGTTTCACCGAGGCGATGAAGAACCCGGCGGCGTTCGCCGACTCGTGTCACAAGCTGGTGGAGGACCCGCGCTGGGCCGATGTCTTCGACGGCATCGACCTGGACTGGGAGTACCCCAACGCCTGCGGTCTGTCCTGTGACACCAGCGGCCCCGCCGTCTTCAAGAACATGATGCAGGCGATGCGCGGCAAGTTCGGTACCAACAACCTGGTCACCGCCGCCATCACCGCCGACGGCTCGAACGGTGGCAAGATCGACGCCGCCGACTACGCCGGAGCCGCCGCGTACTCCGACTGGTACAACGTGATGACGTACGACTTCTTCGGCGCCTTCGCGGCGAAGGGCCCGACGGCCCCGCATTCCCCGCTGACGTCGTACCCGGGTATCCCGCAGGCCGGCTTCAACTCCGCCGACGCGATAGCCAAGCTCAAGGCCCAGGGCGTACCCGCCAAGAAGCTGCTGCTCGGCATCGGCTTCTACGGACGCGGCTGGACCGGCGTGACGCAGAAGGAGCCCGGTGGCACGGCGACCGGCGCCGCGGCAGGCAAGTACGAGGCGGGCATCGAGGACTACAAGATCCTCAAGACCAAGTGCCCGGCCAACGGCACCGTCGGCGGCACCGCGTACGCGTACTGCGGCACCGACTGGTGGAGCTACGACACCCCGGCCACCATCGGCTCCAAGATGACCTGGGCGAAGGGCCAGGGCCTGGGAGGCGCGTTCTTCTGGGAGTTCAGCGGTGACACCACCAACGGTGAGCTGGTGACCGCGATCAACAACGGTCTGAAGTAGCCACCACACAGCATGAAAAAGCCGGGGAGACGAGTGACTGTCTCCCCGGTTTCGCTGTGCGTGGTGAGGGCCTACGAGATACCTACGGGACTACGCCACGTTGACGCGCTGGCCGGGAGGCGCGGCCTCCAGCCAGGCGAGGAAGCCGGTCAGAGCGTCCTCGCTCATCGCCAGCTCAAGGCGCGTACCGCGGTGCGAACAGCCGAGGATGAAGGCGTCGGAAAGCAGCGCCAGTTCCTCCTCACCCTCCGGGGAGCGGCGCGAGAGCACCTCGATGGAAGCGCGCTCAAGGGCGCGGCGCGGGCGCGGGGAGTACGAGAACACGCGGAACCAGTGGATCCGGTCGCCGCTGTAGCGGGCGACGCCGTACACCCATCCCTTGCCCGAGAGATCGGTCTCCTCGGTGGTGTCCCAGCGCAGGCTGCAGTCGAAGGTGCCGCCCGAGCGCTGGATCAGCCGCCGGCGCAGACCGAAAACGAAGAGCCCCACCAACACCAGTGCGACGATCAGGCCGCTCACAAGCAGGGCGAGGAACATCTCCACCGACCTCCTCGCGTCATCCGGTAACAGAATCAGAACTTCGGATACATCGCCTCAGCCGCGACCCGGTCTGGATTATCCAGTACGGGCCGCGGCTGAGGGCAAATCTCTCGGCGCGGGACTCAGCGCCCCGCCACCGCGCGCAGTCGGACATCGGCGCGCCGCTCGGAGGCGGCGTCCTCTGCCGATTGGGCACGCTCCAGCGCACGCTCGGCGCGCTGGGCATCGATCTCGTCCGCAAGCTCCGCGATCTCGGCGAGCAGCGAGAGCTTATTGTCCGCGAACGAGATGAAACCGCCGTGGACAGCGGCGACGACGGTGCCGCCGTCGCTCGTACGGATCGTCACCGGGCCCGATTCCAGCACACCGAGAAGCGGCTGGTGACCGGGCATGACGCCGATGTCGCCGGACGTGGTGCGTGCGACAACCAGGGTGGCCTCGCCGGACCAGACGTTACGGTCCGCCGCGACCAGCTCGACGTGCAGCTCAGCAGCCAAGGTGGCTCCTCGGGTCACCACCCGGCGGTTCAGCCGGGTGTTGGGTCAATTCTAGGGGGCGTGCGGAGAGGGGCGGGACATACCCACCCCTCTCCATCGAGTCCGTGGACTCAGGAGACGCCGAGCTCCTTGGCGTTGGCCTTGAGGTCCTCAATGCCACCACACATGAAGAACGACTGCTCCGGGAAGTGGTCGTAATCGCCGTCACAGATCGCGTTGAACGCGCCGATCGACTCGTCGAGCGGTACGTCCGAACCGTCCAGGCCTGTGAACTGCTTGGCGGCGTGCGTGTTCTGCGACAGGAAACGCTCGACGCGACGGGCGCGGTGGACAACAAGCTTGTCCTCTTCGCCCAGCTCGTCGATGCCGAGAATCGCGATGATGTCCTGGAGGTCCTTGTACTTCTGCAGGATTCCCTTGACCCGCATGGCGGTGTCGTAGTGGTCCTGCGTGATGTAACGCGGGTCCAGGATGCGGGACGTCGAGTCCAGCGGGTCGATCGCCGGGTAGATGCCCTTCTCCGAGATCGGCCGGGAAAGCACCGTCGTCGCGTCGAGGTGCGCGAAGGTGGTCGCCGGAGCCGGGTCGGTCAGGTCGTCCGCGGGGACGTAGATCGCCTGCATCGAGGTGATCGAGTGGCCACGCGTCGAGGTGATGCGCTCCTGGAGCACACCCATCTCGTCGGCCAGGGTCGGCTGGTAACCCACTGCGGACGGCATACGGCCGAGCAGCGTGGAGACCTCGGAGCCGGCCTGGGTGAAACGGAAGATGTTGTCGATGAAGAGCAGTACGTCCTGCTTCTGCACATCGCGGAAGTACTCCGCCATGGTCAGGGCAGAAAGCGCGACCCGAAGACGGGTGCCCGGCGGCTCGTCCATCTGGCCGAAGACCAGTGCGGTCTTGTCCAGGACGCCCGACTCGGTCATCTCGTCGATGAGGTCGTTGCCCTCACGGGTGCGCTCGCCGACACCGGCGAACACGGAAACACCGTCGTGCAGCTTCGCCACACGCATGATCATTTCCTGGATGAGGACGGTCTTGCCGACGCCCGCACCACCGAACAGACCGATCTTGCCGCCCTTGACGTACGGGGTCAGCAGGTCCACACACTTCAGGCCGGTCTCGAACATCTCGGTCTTGGACTCGAGCTGGTCGAAGGCCGGGGCCTTGCGGTGGATCGGCCAGCGCTCAGTGATCTGAGCCTCGCCGTCCGGGTCGTTCAGGATCTGGCCAAGGGTGTTGAAGACCTTGCCCTTGGTGACGTCGCCCACGGGCACGGTGATGCCCGAACCCGTGTTGGTCACCGCGGCCTGGCGGACCAGACCGTCGGTGGGCTGCATCGAGATCGCACGGACCACGCCGTCACCCAGGTGCTGGGCGACTTCGAGGGTCAGCAGCTTGCGCGCGCCGTCCTCGGCCGGGTCGTCGACCTCGACGTGCAGTGCGTTGTAGATCTCCGGCATCGCGTCGACGGGGAACTCCACGTCGACGACCGGGCCGATGATCCGGGCGACGCGGCCCGTGGCCGTGGCCGTCTCAACAGTGGTCGTCATTACTTGTCACTCCCCGCGGTCGCGTCGGCCAGAGCGCTGGCGCCACCGACGATCTCGCTGATTTCCTGGGTGATTTCGGCCTGGCGGGCCGCGTTGGCGAGCCGGGAGAGACTCTTGATGAGATCCCCGGCGTTGTCTGTCGCCGACTTCATCGCACGACGACGGGCGGCGTGCTCGGAAGCGGCTGCCTGCAGCAGTGCGTTGTAGATACGGCTCTCGACGTAGCGCGGCAGGAGGGCGTCGAGGACGTCCTCAGCCGACGGCTCGAAGTCGAACAGCGGAAGGATCTCGCCCTTCGTGCTGCTCTCGTCGGCTACCTCGTCGAGTGAAAGCGGCAGCATCCGGTTGTCCGTCGGGTTCTGCGTCATCATCGACACGAATTCCGTGAAGACGATGTGCAGCTCGTCGACGCCACCCTCGGCCGTCTCTGCCTGGATGGCCTCGATCAGCGGTGCGGCCACGTTCTTGGCATCCCCGTAAGTGGGGCTGTCGGTGAAGCCGGTCCACGACTCCGCGACCTTGCGCTCGCGGAAGCCGTAGTAGGCGACACCCTTGCGGCCGACGATGTACGAGTCGACTTCCTTGCCCTCGACACGGAGCCGCTCCCTGAGCCGCTCCGCCGCCTTGATGGCGTTGGAGGAGTAGCCGCCGGCCAGACCGCGGTCGCTCGTGATGAGCAGAACCGCGGCGCGGGTCGGCGCCTCGACCTCGGTGGTCAGGGCGTGCTTCGTGGTCGAGCCGGTCGCCACCGCGGTCACCGCGCGGTTGAGCTCGGTCGCGTACGGCATGGAGGCCGCCACCTTGCGCTGCGCCTTGACGATGCGCGAGGCGGCGATCATCTCCATCGCCTTGGTGATCTTCTTGGTCGCGGTGACGGATCGGATGCGACGCTTGTAGACCCGGAGCTGCGCTCCCATGAGTCAGGTCCCTTCCGTCGTCACTTGGAGACGCTGACGGCCGGTGCGTCCTCGCCGAGGAGCTTGCCGTCCGAGGTCTCGAACTGCTGCTTGAACGCCTTGATCGCGTCGCCGATGGACTGCAGCGTGTCGTCGGACATCTTGGCGCCCTCGGCGATCGAGGTGAGGAGCTCCTTGCGCTCGCGGCGCAGGTACTCCAGCAGCTCGGCCTCGAAGCGACGGATGTCCTCGACCGGTACGTCGTCCATCTTGCCGGTGGTACCGGCCCAGACGGAGACAACCTGCTCCTCGACCGGGAACGGCGCGTACTGCGGCTGCTTGAGCAGCTCGACCATGCGCTTACCGCGCTCCAGCGATGCCTTGGAGGCCGCGTCCAGGTCGGAACCGAAGGCAGCGAACGCCTCCAGCTCGCGGTACTGGGCGAGGTCCACACGAAGGCGGCCGGAAACCTGCCTCATGGCCTTGTGCTGGGCGGAGCCACCGACACGTGACACCGAGATACCGACGTTCAGCGCCGGGCGCTGGCCCGCGTTGAACAGGTCGGACTCCAGGAAGCACTGACCGTCGGTGATGGAGATGACGTTGGTCGGAATGAACGCCGACACGTCGTTCGCCTTGGTCTCGACGATCGGCAGACCGGTCATCGAACCGGCACCCATCGCGTCGGAGAGCTTCGCGCAGCGCTCAAGGAGACGCGAGTGCAAGTAGAAGACGTCGCCCGGGTAGGCCTCGCGGCCCGGCGGACGGCGCAGCAGAAGCGACACGGCGCGGTAGGCGTCGGCCTGCTTCGACAGGTCGTCGAAAATGATCAGGACGTGCTTGCCGGCGTACATCCAGTGCTGGCCGATGGCCGAACCGGTGTACGGGGCGAGGTACTTGAAGCCGGCCGGGTCGGACGCCGGGGCAGCGACGATCGTCGTGTACTCAAGCGCGCCCGCCTCCTCCAGCGCACCGCGTACGGACGCGATGGTGGAGCCCTTCTGGCCGATGGCGACGTAGATGCAGCGAACCTGCTTGTTCACGTCGCCGGTGCGCCAGTTGTCGCGCTGGTTGATGATCGTGTCGATCGCCAGAGCGGTCTTACCCGTCTGACGGTCACCGATGATCAGCTGACGCTGGCCACGGCCGATCGGCACCATCGCGTCGACGGCCTTGTAGCCGGTCTGCATCGGCTCGTGCACCGACTTGCGGACCATGACGCCAGGCGCCTGCAGCTCCAGCGCGCGGCGGCTTTCGGTCGCGATGTCGCCGAGGCCGTCGATCGGGTTGCCGAGCGGGTCGACAACGCGGCCGAGGTAACCCTCGCCGACGCCGACGGAGAGCACCTCACCGGTGCGCTGCACCGGCTGGCCCTCCTCGATACCGCTGAACTCGCCGAGGACGACCGCACCGATCTCCCGCTCCTCAAGGTTGAGGGCGAGACCGAGGGTGCCGTCCTCGAACCTCAGCAGCTCGTTCGCCATGGCCGAGGGAAGACCCTCGATCTTGGCGATGCCGTCGCCGGCCGCGCTGACCGTGCCGACCTCCTCGCGCGAGGCCGCGTCCGGCTTGTACGACTGGACAAAGTTCTCCAGTGCGTCCCGGATCTCATCCGGCCGGATCGTGAGCTCCGCCATCTGGGTTCCCTGCTCTCCTTGTTGGGCCCGAAGGTTCTAAAGGGGTCTGGGGGTCGACCCCCAGGAATCTTCTGCAATCTCTGCACGGCCCAACCGGGCCGCTGGTACTACTACGGGTATTGCGTGCTGTTCAGTTGGTGGCTGGTCAGCCGGCCATGCGACGGGTCGCCTCTTCGAGGCGGTCCGCGATGGTGCCGTTGATGACCTCGTCGCCGACCTGTACCTGAATCCCGCCGAGGACCGTGGGGTCCACTTCGAGGTTCAGGTGCATCTGGCGGCCGTAAAGCTTTGCCAGTGCACCGCCGAGGCGCTGCTTCTGCTGGTCGGTGAGCAGCACCGCCGAGGTGACGACGGCGACCATGCGGTCCCGGCGCGCCGCGGCGAGCTTGGAGAGGGATTCGAGTCCCGCTTCCAGGCTACGTCCACGCGGCTGAGCCACAAGACGGACCACAAGGCGCTCGGTGACCGGGTTGGCCTTGCCGCCGAGCAGGCTGCGCAGCAGCTCGCTCTTGGCGGACACCGAAGCCGACTTGTCGGTCAGCGCGGACCGCAGACCGGTGTTGGCAGAGACGATCCGGCCGAACCGGAACACCTCGTCCTCCACGTCGTCGAGTGCGCCAGCCTGCTGCGCCGCGGTGAGGTCGGCGGTGGCCGCCAGCTCCTCGATCGCGTCGACCAGGTCACGCGACTGCGACCAGCGGGACCGGACCATGCCGGAGACCAGGTCGGCAGTCTCGCCGCCCACCTGCCCGCTCAGCAGTCGCGCGGCAAGCTGGGCCTTGGCCTCGCCCGCCTGCGCCGGGTCGGTGAGGACCCGTCGCAGCGACACCTCGCGGTGGAGCAGCGCGGTTACGGCTGCCAGCTCGTCGCCGAGCTTCGCCGCGTCGGCCGACGTGTTGTCGGTCAGCGCGTCGAGACTCGTCCGTGCGGTGGCCAGTGCCTCGCGGCTCGCTCCGTGCATCGTCATCGGGCCGCCTCGGCCTTCTCCTCAAGCTCACTGAGGAAACGGTCGATGGTGCGGCTCTGCCTGGCGTGGTCCTCAAGGGACTCGCCGACGAGCTTGCCGGCCAGGTCGGTGGCGAGCTTGCCCACGTCCTGACGCAGCGAGTGCGCGGCCTGCTTGCGATCGGCTTCGATCTGCGTGTGGCCGGCGACGACGATCTCATCGCGCTGGCGCTGGCCCTCTGCGCGGAGTTCTTCCTTCAGCGCAGTGCCCTGCTCCAGTGCTTCCTGGCGCATGCGGGCGGCCTCGTGGCGGGCCTCGGCGAGCTGAGCCTTGTACTGCTCAAGCACGCTTTCGGCTTCGATCTTGGCCGCATCGGCCTTCTCGATGCCGCCCTCGATCGCCTCGCGACGCTCTTCCAGAACCTTGTTGATGTTCGGGAGGAGCTTCTTCGCGAGGAATCCGAAGACGATGACGAAGGCGATCAGGCCGATGACAAGCTCGTCGAGATGCGGGAGGAGGGGGTTCTGAGGCTCCTCCGCAGCAAGCCTAAGAGCGTTCACATCAGTGCCTTCCGTGAAAGGGGTTGGGCTGTCGGTCCGGCTTACTTGTAGACGAAGCCCATGACGATGCCGATGAGGGCGAGCGCCTCACAGAAGGCGAAACCCATGATCTGGTTGGTACGGATCAGGCCGGCCGCTTCGGGCTGACGGGCGAGGGCCTGGGTGCCGTTACCGAAGATGATGCCGACGCCGACGCCGGGGCCGATCGCGGCGAGGCCGTAGCCGATTGCCGCGACGTTGCCAGAGACAGCGTCTGCGGCGGCGATGTTGACCATTTCGAGAGCAGCGGACATGCCGTTACTTCCTTCTCTTTCACGGACCGGTGGGGGTTGGCCACCGACGTCTGTTGGTTCTGGTGGGCGGGGCTGGCTCAGTGACTCTTGGCGAGCGCGCCCTGGATGTAGCTGGAGGCCAGGAGCACGAAGACGTACGCCTGGACAGCCTGGATGAAGAGCTCAAAGAGGGTCATGGTGATGACCATCACGAACGAGGCGCCGGCGTAGACAAAGCCGAGCCCGTTCATCAGGTACCAGGTGGCCAGCGAGAACATCACGATCAGCAGGTGGCCGGCGAACATGTTCGCGAACAGCCGGACTGCGTGGGTGAAGGGCCGGATCAGCAGGTTCGAGAAGAACTCGATCACCACGACGAGCGGCAGGACCCAGCCGAGCGACTTGTCGTAGCCGGTGATGTTCTTCCAGCCGCCGACGAAGCCGTGCTTCTTGAAGGTCAGGCTGACCCACAGGACGTACACGATCAGCGCCAGGGCAGCCGGGAAGGCGATCAGCGAAGTTACCGGGAACTGGGCGAGCGGGATGATCGACCAGACGTTCAGGATCCAGACGAAGAAGAAGAGCGACACCATCAAGGGGACGTACTTCTCACCGTCCTTCTTGCCGATGATCTCGTAGACGATCCCACGGCGGACGAAGTCGTAGCCAGCCTCACCGATCATCTGAATCTTGCCCGGCACCAGCTTCGGCTTGTTGAAGGCCGCCCAGAAGAATCCGACAATCACGACGGTGCCGAGGAAGGCGAGCAGCATCGGCTTCGTGAAGTCGAAACCGGCAACCGTTGCGATCGGCTCATACATGAACGTATGAAGCCCCGGAGCCGGGAACGCACAGCCGGAGAAGATATGGCAGTTCGGGTCGAAGGCGAGCATCTGTGGGTCAGCACTCACCGCGGACTCCTTCAGCGTGGCGCATAGGTACGGCAACCTCGTTGTGTCGGCGCGGCGAGGAGCCGCGGTTCGGCACTGGACTGGTGTAACGGATGTGGGGGCGGCTCTCAGACATGGAGCCTCGCGATGGAACAGGCGTCAGCTCGGATGCCCGCGCCCGCAGTGCCGCAGTTGGCACCGGACGATAGCAGGGTCTCGAACGACTACTTATCCCGGCCCTACCCCTCACGACGAGGACTCCGACTTCTTGCCCTGATGAGCGGCGGAGGAGTCCGGTTCGACATACAGGATCTTGGCCTTGAGATAGCCGCGAGCCTGAGCCGCGATCCACACAACCGTCGTGGCGACCAGCGAAATGCCGAAGGCCTTGGGATTAAAGAAAGTGGTGTCCTGCAACACCGCCATGAGGACGAAGATCAGCAGCAGTTGGGTTGTGTAGAGCAAAAGCCCCATGGCCTGAAACAGCTGCGGATACGACTTCGCCGTTCGCTGAAGAACGACCAGCCCGACTCCCATGAACAGGACGGCCACCAGGGTGCCGACGAACGCGCCGAGCGCTCCCTTGCCACCGGAGACCACGGCACTGATGGCAACGGCGACCGCGCCGGCGACAGTGGCGGGCACGGCGGCTTGGAGGAGAGTCCGGGCGTCGTTGGACGGCATGGCGGCAGCTCCGCTTACTCATGGGGGGCAGGTAGGTGTCGTCATGGACGAGCGTAGGCCCGGGCCGAGGTCTTACCTCTGGCCAATAGACCGTCGTACTACGGTCTTTCGGCTCTGCCTCCGGGTCTCGTGAACGGTATCACAAACTATTTGATGAGGTCTTTACCAAGTAAGTGTGCTGACTGTCACACATGAGAGTGACCCCGCCCGTGTGTGCAGGACAGACTGACTCTTTGTCTGGTATTGACACTTGGTGCGGCAAATCGTCAACGCGATGTCTTGGTTCCCGGCCGGTGAGGGAACCGAGATCGGTGCCCGATCGCGGTCGCCCCGTTGACGCCCGCTGGCACCGGCACCCCCTCGGGGCCCTCGGCTTCCGCCTCTTCACCGGCCTCCACCGTCTCCCCGGCCTCCTTCGCCTCCCCCGCCTCCTGGACGCTCTGGGGCGAGGAGGCATCGGATGCCACCGTGCCGAGTGCCGTACGCCGCCTGCGGTAGCGCGGCGGCAGGAATGCCTCCGCCCAGCGCGGGGCGCGCGGCGTGAACCGCGGCAGGAGCAGCAGCACCAGGCCGACCGCGCTCAGCACGACGATGGCCAGGACGATCCACATGCTCGCCGAGTGCACCGAGTAGGCGACCGCGCCGAAGGCGATCAGGGCCGACCAGAAGTACATGATCAGCACCGCCCTGCTGTGCGAGTGGCCGATCTCAAGCAGCCGGTGATGCAGGTGCCCGCGGTCCGCGGCGAACGGCGACTGGCCCTGCCAGGTGCGCCGTACGACCGCGAGGAGCAGGTCGGCGATCGGGATGGCGGTGATCGTCAACGGCAGCAGCAGCGGGATGAAGACCGGCAGCATCGCGTGCGTGGCCTCGCGCGTACCGCCCGTGAACAGCTTGAGGGCGTCCGGGTCGACCTGGCCGGTGACCGAGATCGCACCCGCCGCCAGGACCAGGCCGATGAGCATCGACCCGGAGTCGCCCATGAAGATTCTCGCCGGATGCATGTTGTGTGGCAGGAAGCCCAGGCACATGCCCATCAGGATCGCGGCGAAGAGGGTGGCGGGCGCCGCCTCCTCGATGCCGTAGCCGTACCAGATCCGGTAGGCGTACATGAAGAACGCCGCGGAGGCGATGCAGACCATGCCGGCGGCCAGGCCGTCCAGGCCGTCCACGAAGTTGACCGCGTTGATGGTGATGAGCACCAGCGCCACGGTCAGCAGGTTGCCCTGCCAGGCGGTCACCGAGACCTGGCCGACGCCGGGGATCGGCAGCCACAGGATCGTCAGACCCTGCGCGACCATCACGCCCGCGGCGATGAACTGACCGCCCAGCTTGATCAGCGCGTCCAGTTCGAACTTGTCGTCGAGGACGCCGATGATCCAGATCACCGCGGCGCCCGACAGCAGGGCCCGCGGCTCGTTCGACAGCTCGAAGACGCTGTTCAGGTTCTGGAGGTTGTCCGCGACTAGCAGACCCGCGCACAGACCGCCGAACATGGCGATGCCACCGAGCCGCGGTGTCGGTTCCCGGTGTACGTCACGGGCACGGATCTCCGGCATCGCGCCAATCGCGATGGCGAACTTCCGCACCGGCCCGGTCAGCAGATAGGTCACTGCCGCCGTGACACAAAGCGTCAGCAGATATTCACGCACGGGCTGCCCCACAGATATCGCCGGCCGTCTCAGCCCCACACACTAGCTTCGACACCACATGCTCCAGGACATTCGATTGCCCGTTGATGGTTGCACGACGTAGGACTACGGAGGATATGGCGGAAATCGTCCAGCCAGTTCCTGTACGTCCGCCAGAACTCCACGCTCTTCTCGCAGGGCCCGCGCGAAGAGAACGGCGATACGCGCCATCTCGACCTCGCTCATTCCCTGCGTGGTGACGGCCGCCGTACCCAGTCGAATGCCTCGTTCGTCGCCGTAGGGAAGCGCGCAGGTGTCGAGGACAAGACCGGCCGCTGCCAGCCGGCCGCGGGCCGTGCGGCCCTCGACGCCCAGCGGGGATGTGTCCATGGTGATGAGGTGGGTGTCCGTGCCGCCGGTGGTGATCACGAAGCCCTCGGCCGCCAGGCCGTCGGCGAGCACCCGCGCGTTGGCGACCACTTGATGCACGTACGTCGTGAAGGCCGGCGCCGCCGCTTCGCCGAAGGCGACGGCCTTCGCGGCGATCGTGTGCATCTGGGCGCCGCCCTGGGTGAAGGGGAAGACCGCCCGGTCGACGCGCTCGGCGAACTCCTCGCCGCACAGGATCATGCCGCCGCGCGGGCCGCGCAGCACCTTGTGCGTGGTGGCGCACACGACGTCGGCGTACGGCACCGGGCTCGGCGCGGCTCCCCCGGCGACCAGGCCGATCGGGTGCGCCGCGTCGGCGATCAGATACGCGCCCACCTCGTCGGCGATGTCGCGGAAGCGCGGGTAGTCCGGGTGGCGGGGGTAGGCGATGGAGCCCGCCACGATCGCCCTGGGACGGTGCGCGTGGGCGAGGAGGCGCACCTGCTCGTAGTCGATCAGGCCGGATTCGGCCTCGACGCCGTAGCCGATGAACTCGAACCAGCGACCGGAGAAATTGGCCGGGGAACCGTGCGTCAGATGTCCCCCGTACTGGAGCCCCATGGCCAGCACCGTGTCACCGGGCCGCAGCAGCGCCGCGTACGCGGCGAGGACCGCCGAGGAGCCGGAGTGCGGCTGCACATTGGCGTGCTCGGCGCCGAAGAGACCGGCGGCGCGGTCGGTGGCGAGGCGCTCGGCCACGTCGACCAGCTCGCAGCCGCCGTGGTGGCGGGCGCCGGGATAGCCCTCGGCGTACTTGTTGGCGAGGACGGAGCCAAGGGCGGCGAGGACCGCGGGCGAGGTGAAGTTCTCCGCGGCGATCAGCTGCAGTCCGGTGGCCTCGCGACGCAGTTCGCCGAGGATGACATCGGCGATCTCCGGGTCCTGGCGGCGCAGCGCGTCGAAGCCGGGCCCGTGGGCGATGTGCGGCGGCTGGACGGGTGCGGTGGTGACCGGCATATCGGGCTCCGGGCCTGGCTGAGGGGGCACTGGGCGTCGAACCTGGGCGTCGAAACCAATGTAGGCCCACAGCGCTCGCACCGCCCGGCGCACGCGGTGCCCCGCCGGTCCCGGCTGTGGAACCGGCCGGTGTCAGGTGCGGGCCGGGATCCCCGTGATGGCGGTGACCACCGGGTCGAGGGCCGTGTTGATCTCGTCACCGATGGAGCGGAAAAAGGTGATGGGGGCGCCGTACGGGTCGTACACCTCGTCGGCCTCCACGCTGGGTGCGAGCAGCCAGCCGCGCAGCGCCGCGGCCGCGCGCACCAGGGCGCGCGCACGCGCGACGACGCCGTCCTCGATCGGGTCGGGCAGCGTCGCGGGGTCTATGGCCCGTACCAGCCGGGTGAACTCCTTGAGCGTGAAGGTGCGCAGGCCCGCGGAGTGGCCCATGGAGATGACCTGGGAGCGGTGGTCGCGGGTGGCGGTGAGGACGAGGTCGGCGCGGATGACGTGCTCGTCGAGCAGCTCCCGGCCGATGAAGCCGGTCGCGTCCGCGCCGAAGTCGGCGAGGACGGCCGCCGCGTTGGCCTCCATGGGGGCGCCCTCGTGGCCCCAGGTGCCCGCGCTCTCCACCAGGAGCCCGTCGCACAGGCGCGCGCCCAGGCGGTCGCTGAGGGCATGGCGGGTCAGCCGCTCGGTGATCGGTGAGCGGCAGACGTTGCCGGTGCTGACGTGGAGGATACGGAAGGTGTCGCTCGCGGTGCCTTCGGCTATGCCACGCCCGTCAAGGGCGGTCAATTGGCCACCTCAAGGTCGGGTACAACCTTGCGCAGCTCCTCGGCGTCGAGCGCGCCCGCCCGCAGCAGGATCGGGACCTTTCCCGAGACGTCGACGATCGACGACGGGACGATGCCGGGGGTACGGCCGCCGTCGAGGTACACGGAGACGGCGTCGCCGAGCATCTCCTGCGCGGCGTCGCAGTCCTCGGGGACGGGGTGGCCCGTGAGGTTGGCGCTGGAGACGGCCATCGGGCCGACCTCGGTGAGGAGCTCGATGGCGACGGGGTGCAGCGGCATGCGGACGGCGACGGTGCCGCGCGTCTCGCCCAGGTCCCACTGGAGGGACGGCTGGTGGCGGGCGACCAGGGTCAGGGCGCCGGGCCAGAAGGCGTCGACGAGCTCCCAGGCCTGCTCGGAGAAGTCCGTGACGAGGCCGTGCAGGGTGTTCGGGGAGCCGATGAGGACGGGCGTGGGCATGTTCCGGCCGCGGCCCTTGGCCTCCAGGAGGTCACCGACGCCCTCGGAGCTGAAGGCGTCGGCCCCGATGCCGTAGACGGTGTCGGTCGGCAGCACGACCAGCTCGCCACGACGGACCGCGGCCGCGGCTTCGCGCAGCCCGGTCTTGCGGTCGGTCGCGTCGTTGCAGTCGTATCGCCGTGCCATTTAACGGGCCTCCTCGTACGGGAACTGGTCTGGGTCGCCGTCGGTCACGGCATGGCCTTGCGCGCCGTCGCGAAGCGAGGCCGGTTGTTGAGGTCGGGGTGGTCGGCCGCGTCGGCCCAGCCACGCTCCTCGGTGAAGATCCACGGGACCTGGCCGCCCTGGGTGTCGGCGTGCTCGATGACGACGACACCGCCGGGCCGCAGCAGGCGGTGGGCGGTGCGCTCGATGGAGCGGATCAGGTCGAGGCCGTCCTCGCCGGAGAACAGGGCCATCTCCGGGTCGTGGTCACGGGCCTCGGGGGCGACGTACTCCCACTCGGTGAGCGGGATGTACGGCGGGTTGGAGACCACCAGGTCGACCTGGCCGTCGAGCTCGGGCAGGGCCGTCCTGGCGTCGCCCTGGTGGACGGTGACCCTGGACCCCTCGGCGTTCTTACGGGTCCACTTCAGGGCGTCGTCGGACAGCTCCACGCCGTGCACGCGCGAGCGCGGCACCTCCTGGGCCATGGCGAGCGCGATGGCGCCCGAGCCGGTGCACAGGTCGACGATCAGCGGCTCGACGACGTCCATGGCCCGTACGGCGTCTATGGCCCAGCCGACGACCGACTCGGTCTCCGGCCGGGGCACGAAGACGCCGGGTCCCACCTGGAGCTCCAGGTAGCGGAAGAAGGCGCGTCCGGTGATGTGCTGCAACGGCTCGCGGGCCTCGCGGCGCGCGACCGTCTCCCAGTAGCGGGCGTCGAATTCGGTGTCCGGGACGTTGTGCAGCTCCCCCCGCTTGACGCCGTGCACGTACGCCGCGAGTTCCTCCGCGTCGAACCGCGGTGAGGGCACGCCGGCGTCGGCCAGCCGCTGGGTGGCCTGGGCCACCTCGGCGAGCAGCAGATTCATCGCGGTCCTCCGGCTTGCAGGGGGTCTGACCTAGCGGGTCAAGAGGTCACTGGGCGGCCGCGAGCTTGGCGGCGGAGTCGGCGTCGACGCAGGCCTGGATCATGGCGTCCAGGTCCCCGTCGAGGACCTGGTCCAAGTTGTACGCCTTGAAGCCGACTCGGTGGTCCGAGATCCGGTTTTCCGGGAAGTTGTACGTCCGGATCTTCTCGGAGCGGTCGACCGTACGGACCTGGCTGCGACGTACGTCCGAGGCTTCCTGCTCGGCGGCCTCCTGGGCCGCGGCGAGCAGCCGCGAGCGCAGGATGCGCATGGCCTGCTCCTTGTTCTGGAGCTGGCTCTTCTCGTTCTGGCAGGAGGCCACGACACCGGTCGGCAGGTGCGTGATGCGCACCGCGGAGTCGGTGGTGTTGACGGACTGGCCGCCGGGGCCCGACGAGCGGTAGACGTCGATGCGCAGGTCGTTGGCGACGACCTCGACCTCGACCTCCTCGGCCTCGGGCGTGACGAGCACACCGGCGGCCGAGGTGTGGATGCGGCCCTGCGACTCGGTGGAGGGCACACGCTGCACGCGGTGCACGCCGCCCTCGTACTTCAGTCGCGCCCAGACACCCTGGCCGGGCTCGGTCGCGCCGTTGCCGCCCTTGGTCTTCACCGCGACCTGGACGTCCTTGTAGCCGCCCAGCTCGGACTCGGTGGCGTCGATGATCTCGGTCTTCCAGCCGACGCGCTCCGCGTACCGCAGGTACATGCGCAGCAGGTCGCCGGCGAACAGGGCCGACTCGTCGCCGCCCGCGCCCGCCTTGACCTCAAGGATGACGTCCTTGTCGTCGCTGGGGTCGCGCGGCACCAGGAGCAGCCGGAGCTTCTCGGTGAGCTCGACGCGCTGCTTCTCCAGCTCCTTCGCCTCGGCGGCGAAGTCGGGGTCGCTGGCGGCGAACTCGCGGGCCGTCACGATGTCCTCACCGGTCTGCTTCCAGGCCAGGTACGTGCGGATGATCGGGGTCAGCTCGGCGTAGCGCTTGCCCAGCTTGCGCGCGTTCGCCTGGTCGCCATGGACCGAGGGATCGGCCAGCTTCTTCTCAAGATCGGCGTGCTCGCCGATCAGATCCTCGACCGCCTCGAACATCTTCGGGCTCCTGGGTTGCGTGTAAACGGGAAGAGCAGCCTGCGCGTCTGGGTGCCGTGACATATATGTGTGTCACGACAAAGCGCCGGTCCTCCCCCGCCCCGTAGGAGCGGCTGAGGACCGGCGCAGTGGCTCGCTACTTCGCGGCGGCGGTTGCCTTGCCGAAGCGGGCCTCGAAGCGGGCCACACGGCCACCGGTGTCGAGGATCTTCTGCTTACCCGTGTAGAACGGGTGGCACTCGGAGCAGACCTCGGCGCGGACGGTGCCGCTGGAGATCGTGCTGTGGGTGGTGAACGACGCGCCACAGGTACAGCTGACCTGGGTCTCGACGTACTCGGGGTGGATGTCGCGCTTCAAGGTGACTCCTAGTTTCGGGAGGGCTCCGGGTCGCACGCGCGGATTGCGCGCACGTGAACCGGGACCGACGTACCAGTCTGCCAGCACTGGCCGTATCTCCCAAAACGGGAGAAGGCCCGGATGTATTCCTGATCCGTCCCGGCACCCGGCGGAGCGCCCACTAGGAGCTCTCGACGACCTTGCCGGCGTCGCCCTTGTCGCCCGCGGAGTCCTTGGTCGCGGAGGCCGGGATCGGCTTGTCCAGCCGCAGCGCGTCCCAGACCTGGCGGGAGTCGCGCTCCAGCGGGATGACACGGTTGAGGTCGGCCGGGTCGTACTGGACGGGCAGCGTGACCATCTTCATGTCGCCCGCGCCGATGCCCTTGAGGCCGTTCGCGAAGGTCACCAGCTCATTGACCGAGGACAGCTCGGAGTCGGTGGTGACCGTCTTGGTGGCGGTGTTCGCGAGGTCGTAGAGCTTCTTGGGGTTGGTGAAGACCCCGACGTCCTTGACCTGGTTGATCAGCGCCTTGATGAAGGCTTGCTGGAGCTGGATACGGCCCAGGTCACTGCCGTCGCCGACGCTCTTGCGGGTCCGCACCAGGCCGAGGGACTGCTCGCCGGTGAGGGTGTGCGTGCCGGGCTTGAGGTCCAGGTGGCTCTTGTTGTCGTTGATGGCCTGCTTGGTGGTGATCTCCACCCCGCCCAGGTCGTCGATGAGCGTCTTGAAGCCGCTGAAGTCGACCTCGATGTAGTGGTCCATGCGGATGCCGGACATCTTCTCGACGGTCTTGACTGCGCAGGCCGGGCCGCCGACCTCGTACGCCGTGTTGAACATCTGGCGCTGCCCGCCGGGGTCCTTCTGGCCGCCCTCGGAGGTGCACTCGGGGCGGCTGACCATGGTGTCGCGCGGGATCGAGACGACGCTGGCCTTCTTGTGGCCCTCGTATACGTGGACGATCATCGCGGTGTCCGAGCGGGCGCCGCCCTCGTCCTTGCCGTACTTGGCGTTGTCGCCGGTGCGGGAGTCGGAGCCGAGCACCAGGATGTCCTGCGAGCCGTTGTCGACGTTCGTAGGCCGGTCGGTGCCGAGCTGGGAGTTGATGTCGACGCTCTTCAGGTTTCCGTTGAGCTTGAAGTAGACGTAACCGAGCCCCGTGCCGCCCAGCACCACCACGGCCGCCGCGGCCCACGCGGTGATCCTGAGTGCCTTGGCGCGCTTTTCGGGTTCTCTCCGGCGTTTGCCGGTCCCCCGTATTCGCCCGGTCCTGCCTTGCTCCGTCATACGTTCCCCAGCCCCTCGTCGGTTCCCAGTACCCCCTGCCGTGGTGATCAGGCACGGTATGTCTGCTCTTGTCAGACGACGGATCACCGTGAAGGGTTGCACAACGCCCTGTGGCCCCTGCTGGGGGCAGGGGCCACAGGGCGTGGAGACGCAGGCTGGGCGAGGGGCCGTAGATCGGCTCTCACCTGGGTTTTCAGCCGAAGATGTTGTACTGCTGCCAGCCGGTGCCGATGGTGATCCGTGTGGCGAAGATCTCCGAGGAGGCCTTGCCGGTGCCCGGATAGAGGTAGAGCGTGCCACCGGGCGTACGGGCCAGGAGGTCGGCCCTGCCGTCGCCGGTGATGTCTCCCGCCGCGTCGAAGGCGTTGTAGCCGCCCCACGTGCGGACCAGGACGCGGCCGGAGAAGGCCGCGGCGCCCGCCTTGCCTGTGCCCTTGTAGAGGTACATCTTGCCGCCGCTGCCGCGGGCGATCAGGTCGGCCTTGCCGTCGCCGGTGAAGTCGCCGTGGCCGCGCAGCTGGCTGTACTGGCCCCAGCCGGTGCCGACCTTGGTACGGGCCGAGAAGGTGCCGTTGCCCTTGCCCGGGTAGATCCACAGGGTGCCGCCGGAGTCGACGGACAGCAGGTCGGGCAGGGCGTCGCCGGTGACGTCACCGGGGACGACGAGGTGCTTGCGGGAGCCCCAGCCGGAGGCGATCTTCGTGTTGGCCCAGGCCTCGTTGGACGGCACGTAGCGCGACCAGTAGACGTCGCCGCCGGTGGTCCGCACGATCATGTCCTCGAAGCCGTCCCGGTTCTGGTCGGTCTGGAGGATCACATTGGTGCCGCTGTAGTCGCCCCAGGACTCGCGGGCGCCGAACTTGGTGCCGTTGGAGGCGTAGTGGAACAGCTCGCCCGAGCTGCGGCGGGCGAAGATGTCGGCCCGGTGGTCACCGGTGAGATTGGTGTCGTCGACCCGCGGGACGACAGCGCCGGCGTACGAGCTGACCTTCGCATAAACGCTGTACGCGCCCTTCTCGACACAGTCCTCGATGCCCCACGAGACGACGCCGACGATCCTGCCGCCGACGACCAGCGGGCCGCCCGAGTCGCCGTTGCAGGCCGTTACCGTACCGGCGTCCTGCCCGGTGGCCGGCTTCCCCGCGCAGACCATGTGACCCTTGACGAATTCGTCGCCCAGGATCCAATCGGCGCACTTGGCATCGGAGTTGACCGGGACGGTCGCCTTGCGCAGCTTCGCCGAGATGTCGTTGTTGGCGGAGGTGGTGCGGCCCCAGCCGTAGACGGTGGCGTTGGTGCCCGGCTTGTACGACGCCGTGTCGTCCGACTTCGTGATCGCGATCGGCTTGGCCTTGACCGGCATCGGCAGGGTCAGCACCGCGATGTCGTTGTCGAGCGTGGCCGCGCTGTACGACGGGTGGTTCCACTGGCGCCAGACGCCGGACAGAGTCCCGCCGTGGCCCGCGTCGGTCGCCAGCTTCTCGGTGCCGGTGACGATGGTGCCCTTGTTCTTCCAGTCCTTGCCCTTGACGCAGTGCGCGGCGGTCAGGATCTTCGTCGGCGCGATGACGGCGCCGCCGCAGAAGAAGGAATTGTCGCCGTCCTCGTAGAAGAGCTGAGCCATCCACGGAGCCGACGCGATGGTGGTCGTCGTACCACCGATGATCTTCGGGTCGATCTTCGCGCCGGCCGAGAACCTGGCCGGCTTGGCCGGCTGCTCGGCCTTCTTGGCGGCCGACTGCAGGCGCGCTTCCAGTTCCGCCTGGGTGGGGGCGCTGACGCCCGGCTCAATCCCGGGGGTCGGCACGGGCGCGGCGGTGGCGCCGGCCGGGGCCATCAGCATCGCGCCCGCTATACCGGCGGCTATGAGCGCGGCGGCTGCGGGGACGGCGATGCGTACGCGGCGTCTGTGCTTCCCGCCCTGTTTGGCAGACAACACTCGGTCTCCTGTCAAAGGTCTGCGAATGCCCGGAGACAGGGAGGGACGAGCCGGTCGCGGACGACGGCGCAATGAGATCCCCCCCACCCGCGGCTGGTTGATCGTAAGACCGACTCGCGGGCCTCACCAGCCACTTGTGGGGAAAATGTGAACACGAATTGGCAACATCGTGTCCGGGCACGACAAAACCGCCCCGTCACTTCCGTGACGAGGCGGCTCAGTTGACGTCGTTCGACACCGCTCGGACTGACGCGGCTACGGCGAAATCAGTCGTTGCTGTTGCCCGGAGTCGTCTTCGCGATCTGCATCAGGAACTCGGCGTTCGACTTGGTCTGCTTCATTTTGTCGAGCAGCAGCTCGATCGCCTGCTGCGAGTCGAGTGCGTGGAGCACCCGGCGCAGCTTCCAAACGATCGCGAGCTCCTCCGAGTTGAGCAGGATCTCTTCCTTACGGGTGCTGGACGCGTCGACGTCCACCGCCGGGAAGATGCGCTTGTCCGAGAGCCTCCGGTCGAGCCTGAGCTCCATGTTGCCGGTGCCCTTGAACTCCTCGAAGATCACCTCGTCCATGCGCGAGCCGGTCTCGACGAGCGCGGTCGCCAGGATGGTCAGCGAGCCGCCGTCCTCGATGTTGCGCGCGGCACCGAAGAAGCGCTTCGGCGGGTAGAGCGCGGTGGAGTCGACACCACCGGACAGGATGCGGCCGGAGGCCGGGGCCGCCAGGTTGTACGCGCGGCCCAGGCGGGTGATCGAGTCCAGCAGGACCACGACGTCGTGGCCCAGCTCCACCAGCCGCTTGGCACGCTCGATGGCGAGCTCGGCGACGGTGGTGTGGTCTTCGGCGGGACGGTCGAAGGTCGAGGAGATGACCTCGCCCTTCACCGACCGCTGCATGTCGGTGACCTCTTCCGGACGCTCGTCGACCAGGACGACCATCAGGTGGCACTCGGGGCTGTTGACGGTGATCGCGTTGGCGATCGCCTGCATGATCATGGTCTTGCCGGTCTTCGGCGGGGCCACGATCAGACCGCGCTGGCCCTTGCCGATGGGCGCGACGAGGTCGATGATGCGGGTCGTCAGCACACCCGGGTCGGTCTCCAGGCGGAGCCGGTCCTGCGGGTAGAGCGGCGTCAGCTTCTGGAACTCGGGACGGCCGCGGCCGGAGTCGGCAGCCATACCGTTCGAGGAGTCGAGGCGGACCAGCGCGTTGAACTTCTCGCGGCGCTCGCCGTCCTTGGGCTGGCGGACCGCGCCGGTGACGTGGTCACCCTTGCGCAGGCCGTTCTTGCGGACCTGGGCCAGCGATACGTACACGTCGTTCGGGCCCGGCAGGTAGCCGGAGGTCCGGATGAACGCGTAGTTGTCGAGGATGTCCAGGATGCCCGCGACGGGGATCAGCACATCGTCGTCGGTGACCGGCGGTGCGTCGCTGCCGAACTCCTCGCGGCCACGACGGCCACGGCGGTCGCGGTAGCGGCCACGGCGGCCGCGGCGACCGTCACCGAACTCGTCGTCGTCCTGCGGCCCGTTGTTCTGGCCGCCCTGGCCCTGGCTGCTCTGCGCACCCTGGCCACCACCCTGAGCGCCCTGACCACCCTGGCTCTGGCCACCCTGGCCGCCCTGGCGCTGCTGGCGCTGGCCGCCCTGGTCGTCGCCCTTGCCACGGTCCTGGCGGTTGCCGCGATCCTGGCGGTCACCACGGTCCTGGCGGTTGCCGCGCTGGCGGTCACCGCGCTGGCCGCGCTCCTGGCGCTCGCCCCGGCGGCCGTCCGCGCCTTCCTGGGCCGACGCGGAAACCGCGGCCTCGGCCTTGCCGTCCTGCTGGGCCTCGGTCCTCGCCTCGGCCTGGGGCTCGGTCTTCGTGTCGATCTTCGTGTCGATCTTCGTCTCGGTCTTGGTGTCGGTCTTGGTGTCGGTCACAACAGTGCTCTCGGGGCTGCCCGCCTGCGCGGTGGCGCGGCGCCGACGGCGCTCACCGACCGGCTGGTCGTCGTTGGCCGGCTGGCCCGGAATGTCGATCTGCTGCTGGGCGACGGCCTTTTCGGCCGCGGGCGCCTCGGCCGTGGCCTCGGCGTCGTCCCCGGTACGTGCCTTGGACGTGGCGCGGCGCTTGGGCTTGGTCTCGGCGGCGGGGCCTGCCGTGTCGGCGCCCTTCGCCGCGGACGGGCTGCCGGCCTGCGTTTCCTTGATGACCTCGATCAGCTGGCTCTTGCGCATGCGCGCAGTGCCCTTGATGCCGAGGCCGGACGCGACCTGCTGCAGCTCGGCCAGGACCATGCCGTCGAGGCCGGTGCCGGAGCGGCGGCGGCGTGCGGCACTACCAGTGGCAGCACCTGCGGCGGGCGCGGCGTTGTCGACATTTTTGTCGGCAGTCACGCCCATCAGATCGGTGGTGTCGCTCACGAAGGGTCCTTCCCTGGAGCGGACGTCGGCCTGTCTGGCTCGGCGACCGGTTGTGCTGTCCGACTGCGGCCTTGGAGACCGTGCCGGGGCGGTGGTCCGCCGGGAAACGGCGGAGAGGAACGTGCGTGGGGTCCGGCTCGATGTCCCCTACTGCCCCTCCTGGGATGAGCCTGGGGTGTCGCGCCAGTTCCGGAGCGTGCTCAAAACTGCTCAGGCAGGCTGCTCAGGCAGTTGGGGAGGCTCCCGGAAGGGTGGTGGTCCCGAATGGGGGACGCAAAGCACCGCGCCACAAAGACGTCGGGTGCAGACTTGAGATTAACACTACCGGATCCAACAAACATTCCCCCTCTCCCTCACCGGCAATCACGCTCTTCAGCTGGGTGCAGCCCGGTACAGCCCTACGATCCGAGCGGCAGAACGACCGCACCCCTGGCGTCGAGGGTCAGCCGATTGGCCGCCCACCCCTCGCCGGCCAGCCGTGCGACCTTGTCGGCCGCACTGTCGTCGACCAGCGCGAGCACCGTGGGGCCCGCACCGGAGATGACTGCGGGGACGCCGTCCGCGCGCAGTCGGTTGACCAGGGCCAGGCTCTCCGGCATCGCCGGAGCGCGGTAGTCCTGGTGGAGACGGTCCTCGGTCGCCGCGAGCAGCAGCTCGGGACGCCTGGTCAGAGCCTCTACGAGCAGGGCCGCGCGGCCCGCGTTGGCCGCTGCGTCCACATGGGGGACGGTCCGCGGCAGCAGGCCTCGTGCGATCTCGGTCAGTACCGCGTTCTCGGGCACGAAGACCACCGGAACGACGGAATCCGCGGGCTCCATCCGGATCGCGCGGGCCGCTCCCCCGTCGGTCCACGCGAGGGTGAATCCGCCGAGCAGGCAGGCCGCGACATTGTCGGGATGCCCCTCGATCTCGGTTGCCAGTTCGAGCAGGGCGGCGTCGTCGAGCCTCGCGTCGCCGCCTATGGTCACCGCGCGCGCGGCGACGATGCCGGCGCAGATGGCGGCGGACGAGGAGCCGAGGCCCCGGCCGTGCGGGATGCGGTTGGCGCAGACGACCTCAAGGCCGCGCGGCTGCCCGCCGAGCAGGTCGAAGGCGGTGCGCAGCGACCGTACGAGCAGATGGCTCTCGTCGCGGGGCAGCGTCCCCGCGCCCTCGCCCGCGATGTCGACGTGCAGGCCGGCGTCGGCTACCCGCACGACCACGTCGTCGTACAGCCCCAGCGACAGGCCGAGGGCATCGAAGCCCGGGCCGAGATTGGCGCTGGTGGCGGGGGTGCGCACCCTTACGGCGGCGGCGCGGAACGCGGGACCGGCCATCGCTCGACGACTCTCCTTGTGGGACTGCGGTCTTTTTCGAGGACTTCAAAGACGCGGGATTTTCAAGACGTACGAACACCCGAGGGCCACGACGGCAACAACACCGCGGCACATGCGGCGGGGCGGGTTCGGTACAGCCTATCGAAGGAAGGTTCCGTGCGGACATAGGGCGCACAGGAGGCGCACGATGCGTGTCGCGGGCCTCCCATGCGCTCTGTGCCGTTCTATCCGGTGTGTCCGCCCCGGCGGGGTCAGACCAGGCCGAGGAACTCGGCTGCGGCGACCGCGTCGACCGGGATCGTGACGGGCTGCGGGGCTCCCGCGACCGCCCAGTCCGGGTCCTTGAGGCCGTTTCCGGTGACCGTGCAGACGATTTTCTGTCCGGGGTCGACCTTGCCCTCCTCGGCGGCCTTGAGCAGACCGGCGACACTGGCGGCCGACGCGGGCTCCACGAAGACGCCCTCCTTCGCGGCCAACAGGCGGTAGGCGGAAAGGATTTGGCGGTCCGTCACCTCGTCGATGAAGCCGCCCGACTCGTCACGCGCGGCGATCGCGAAGTCCCAGGAGGCCGGGTTTCCGATGCGGATCGCGGTGGCGATGGTGGACGGGTCCTTGACCACTTCGCCGCGCACGATGGGCGCCGATCCAGAGGCCTGGAAGCCCCACATGCGGGGGGTGTGCGTGGCGATCCTGTCGCCCGCGTACTCGCGATAGCCCTTCCAGTACGCCGTGATATTACCGGCGTTGCCCACCGGGAGTACGTGGACGTCGGGGGCGTCGCCAAGCGCGTCGACGATCTCGAAGGCTGCGGTCTTCTGGCCCTCGATGCGCACCGGGTTGACCGAATTGACCAGCGCCACCGGGTAGTTGTCCGAGAGGCGGCGGGCCAGCGTGAGGCAGTCGTCGAAGTTGCCGTCGACCTGGAGGATCTTGGCGCCGTGCACCAGCGCCTGCCCCATCTTGCCCAGCGCGATCTTGCCCTGCGGCACGAGGACCGCGCAGACCATGCCGGCCCGTACGGCGTACGCGGCGGCCGAGGCCGAGGTGTTGCCGGTGGAGGCGCAGATGACGGCCTGCGCGCCCTCTTCCTTGGCGCGGGTGATCGCCATGGTCATGCCGCGGTCCTTGAAGGAACCGGTCGGGTTCGCGCCCTCGACCTTGAGATACACCTCGCAGCCGGTGCGCTCGGAGAGGACCTGCGCCACTACGAGTGGTGTGCCACCCTCGCCGAGCGAGACGACCGGCGTCGTGTCCGTCACCGGAAGACGGTGCCTGTACTCCTCGATGATGCCGCGCCACTGGTGGGTGCCGTTGGTGGTCATGGGTCCCCTATTCCCCTTCAACACGCATGATGCTGGCGACACCGCGCACGGTGTCGAGCTTGCGCAGCGCCTCGACGACCCCGGAAAGGGCCGCGTCTTGCGCGCGGTGGGTAACGACGACGAGGGATGCCTCGCCGCCTCCGTCCTGTCGGCTCTGCTGGCGCACCGTGTCGATGGACACGCCGTGCTCGGCGAAGACCGTCGCGACCTGGGCGAGTACGCCAGGCTTGTCGGCCACGTCAAGACTGATGTGGTACCGCGTGACGACCTCGCCCATGGGGCCGACAGGCAGCTGTGTGTACGCGGATTCGCCGGGGCCCGTGGTCCCGGCCAGTTTGTTGCGGCAGACGGCGACCAGGTCGCCGAGGACCGCGGAAGCGGTGGGCGGGCCGCCCGCGCCCGGACCGTAGAACATCAGCTGCCCGGCCGCCTCGGCCTCGATGAACACCGCGTTGTACGCCTCACGGACGGAGGCCAGCGGGTGCGTCAGTGGGATCATCGCGGGGTGCACCCGGGCCGTCACGGACTTGCCGTCGGCGGCGCGCTCGCAGATGGCGAGCAGCTTGACGGTGCAGCCCATCCGGCGGGCCGAAGCGATGTCGGAGGCGGTGACCTCGGTGAGGCCCTCACGGTGGACGTCGCCGATGCGTACGCGGGTGTGGAAGGCGATGCCGGCCAGGATCGCGGCCTTGGCGGCGGCGTCGAAGCCCTCGACGTCGGCGGTGGGGTCGGCCTCGGCGTACCCGAGGGCGGTGGCCTCGTCGAGCGCCTCGGAATAGCCGGCTCCGGAGGTGTCCATCTTGTCGAGGATGAAGTTGGTCGTGCCGTTGACGATGCCGAGCACCCGGTTGACCTTGTCGCCGGCGAGGGACTCGCGCAGCGGGCGTACGAGCGGGATGGCGCCCGCCACCGCCGCCTCGTAGTACAGGTCCCGGCCGTGCTTCTCGGCGGCGGCGTGCAGGGCCGCGCCGTCCTCGGCGAGCAGTGCCTTGTTCGCCGAGACGACGGAAGCGCCGTGCTCGAAGGCGGTGGTGATGAGGGTGCGGGCGGGCTCGATGCCGCCGATGACCTCGATGACGACGTCGATGTCACCCCGCTCGACCAGGGCCTTCGCATCGGTGGTGACCAGCGCCGGGTCGATGCCCTCGCGGATCTTGGAGGGGCGGCGGACCGCGACCCCGGCGAGCTCGACGGGAGCCCCGATCCGGGCGGCGAGGTCCTCGGCGTGCGTCGTCATGATGCGCGCCACCTCTGAGCCGACCACGCCACAGCCCAGCAGCGCCACCTTCAGTGGACGCGTACGCATCATCCGACCTACGCCTTTCATCAAGCACAACCTTAAAACTTGAGTACGAACCAGTCTCACTCACCGGACGGGACTTTTTGTCCCCCGTCCAGATTGCGAGACATCTATTTCATCAGCCGACATCGAGACGCAGGAGATCTTCCTCCGTCTCGCGCCGGACGATCACGCGCGCCTCGCCATCCTGAACAGCGACGACGGGCGGGCGGAGCGAGTGGTTGTAGTTGCTGGCCATCGAGCGGCAGTACGCGCCGGTGGCGGGGACGGCGATCAGGTCGCCGGGCGCCAGGTCGGCGGGGAGGAAGGCGTCACGCACGACGATGTCTCCGCTCTCGCAGTGCTTGCCGACGACGCGGGAGAGCATCGGCTCGGCGGTCGATGTACGCGACACGAGGGCGACGCTGTACTCGGCGTCGTACAGCGCGGTGCGGATGTTGTCCGACATGCCGCCGTCGACACTGACGTACGTACGGAGCCCTTCCAGCGGCTTGATCGTCCCCACCTCGTAGAGCGTGAAGGCGGTCGGACCGACGATCGCGCGGCCGGGCTCGACGGAGATGCGGGGCGTGGTGAGCCCGTGCGTCTCGCACTCGCGCGTGACGATCTCCAGGAGCGACTTGGCGATCTGGTGCGGCTCGCTGGGGTCGTCCTCCGAGGTGTACGCGATGCCGAGGCCGCCACCGAGGTCGATCTCGGGCAGCTCGATGCCGTGCTCGTCGCGCACCTCGGCGAGGAGCTGGACGACGCGGCGCGCGGAGACCTCAAAGCCCGCCATATCGAAGATCTGCGAGCCGATGTGGGAGTGGATGCCGATGAGTTCGAGCCCGTCGAGCCGCAGGGCCCTGCGGACCGCCTCGGCGGCCTGTCCCCCGGCGAGCGCGATCCCGAACTTCTGGTCCTCGTGGGCGGTCGCGATGAACTCGTGGGTGTGCGCCTCAACGCCGACCGTCACCCGGATCTGGACGCGCTGGCGCTTGCCGCGGCTGTGCGCGATGTGCGCGACGCGGACGATCTCCTGGTAGGAGTCGAGGACGATGCGCCCCACACCGGCGTCGACGGCGCGCTCGATCTCCTCCGTCGACTTGTTGTTGCCGTGGAAGGCGATGCGGTCGGCGGGCATGCCCGCTTCGAGGGCGGTGATCAGCTCGCCGCCGGAGCAGACGTCGAGGTTGAGCCCCTCCTCCCGCAGCCAGCGCACGACGGCGCGCGAGAGGAACGCCTTCCCGGCGTAGAAGACGTCGGCGTCGGGGCCGAAGGCGTCGGACCAGGCGCGGCAGCGGGCGCGGAAGTCGGACTCGTCGAGGAAGTAGGCGGGGGTGCCGAACTCCTCGGCGAGGCGGGTCACTTCGATGCCGCCGACGGCCACGACCCCGTTGTCGTGGCGACGTACGGTGCGCGACCAGACCTTCTCGTCGAGGAGGTTCAGGTCGTCGGCGGGGGCGGTGTAGTGACCTTCGGGGTAGACGTCGGCGTGACGCGGCCCGGCGGGGTGTGCGGAACGGCTCATTCTTCTGTCTCTCTCACAGATGTTCTGGGGCGCTGATGCCGAGCAGTGAAAGGCCGCCTGCCAGCACCGTTCCGGTGGCTTCGGCGAGAGCCAGTCGGGAGCGGTGGGCGGCCGAGGGTTTCTCGTCGCCGACGGGAAGTACGGGGCGGGTGTCGTGGAAGCGGAAGAACCGGTCGGCGACGGTGTCGAGGTGCCGGGCGAGCCGGCCGGGCTCGCGGCGGCGGGCGGCGGCCTCGACGACGGCCGGGTGGTCGGCGAGTGCGCCGAGCAGGTCGGGCGCGTCCACGGCCTCCTCGCACGCCGCCCGGAAGCCGAGGCCGGCCGCGTTGCGGGTCAGCGCGCGGGTCCTGGCGTGGGCGTAGCGCACCCGGAAGAGCGGATTGCTCTCGCGCTGGGCGAGCAGGTCGTCGTCGGTGGCGGTGGAGGCGGTGGGCAGGAGCAGGCTCCAGACGGCGGCGTCGTGTCCGAGCCGCGCGACGAGGGCGGCGCTGTCGTCGGCGGGCCCGCCCGCAGTCCCGTCCCCGCCCCCGTCCCCGTCCGTCCGTAGCACGGTCGCGCCCTGGGCGCGCAGCAGCCGGGCGACGGCGTCGGCGCGCGGGCCGGGGCCGACGCGGAGGGTCTGCCCGGCGAGAGCGGTGCCGTGCCCGTACTGGAGGCCCTGTGTGAGGACCGTACGTACCAGCGTGTCGTACGGGTCGGGGGCAAGCGTGAAGTTCAAAAAGCCCGGGCCGGTGATCTCGACCCCGGCGATCGCGGCGTCAGCGGCGAGCATGGGGCGAAGGATCTCGGCGACCTCCCGGGCGGGCAGGCCCGCGGGCCCGGCCAGCTTGAGGGCGACGTTGGTGGCGTAGTCCCCGCGCCCACCGGGACGCGGGCGCTCGACGAGGACCCGCTCGGGCACCGGCGCGCGCAATACGTCCTCCGCCACGGCGCGGCGCACGGCGCGCACCACGGTGCGGGAGAGATCTGCGGGGGTCACGGGGCAAGCGTATGGGAGGAGGGGGGGCCTTTCGCGAACCGGTTTCGCCATCCGGTCACCGAAGGGGCGGCTGCCGCTCAGCGGACCGTGCGCTCCGCCCGCCCGGCCTCATGCCTGCCGTCGGCAGACGGCGGGCCCTCCCGGTGCGTCAACTGCCGTACGAGCCTGATGAGGTCGGCCGGTTCGAAGGGCTTGGAGAGGAAGGCCTCCACCCCGGCGGCGAGCCCGCTCTCCACTTCGTACTGCGTACACGCACTGATGATGGCGACGGGCAGATGACTCGTCCGCGGGTCGTCCCGGAGGCGGGCGGCCGTACGCAGGCCGTCCAGGCGTGGCATCACCACATCGAGGGTGATCACGTCGGGGCAGACCCGGTGAACGATGTCCAGGCACTCGGCACCATCGGCCGCGGTCACTACCTCGAAGCCCTCCAGCTCGAGATTGACCCTGATCAGCTGCCGGATGACCTTGTTGTCGTCCACAACGAGCACCCGGCCGGACGCACCTGCCACAACTCGAGAGTAGGTCGCCGCCCGGGGCTGCGTCCGGGTTTTGCCCACTTCCACCCCGTGTGGGGGAACGCAAGGGGAGCGAGGGGCGCAGGACGTGTCATGGGGCGCGGCGGAGGTGCGGCGGAGGTGCTGCGCGGGCGCGGCGGAGGTGGGGATCGGCGTGGATCCGGCACGGGCAGAAGGTGGAAATACCTGTTCATGGACACCGGGTGGGAGCTGGTAGGGTTCTAGACGTTGCAGCGCGACACGCGACATTGCCCCCGTAGCTCAGGGGATAGAGCATCGGCCTCCGGAGCCGGGAGCGCAGGTTCGAATCCTGCCGGGGGCACTTCGCTTCACAGCAAGTGCCAAGCATGAAGGCCCGGACTCAGTTCGCTGAGTTCGGGCCTTTGTCGTTCGCCGTCGTTCGTCCCGGGTTACGCGGAGGTCCGCTTCCTAGGTGTTGCCGTCTTCTTCGCCGCCGTGGACTTCTGGGTGGCCTTCTGCGTCGACTTGGTGGCCGAAGCCGTCTTCGACGTGGCCTTGGACGTCGACGTGGTGGCCTTCTTCGCCATGGTCTTCTTTGCCGTCGATGTCGACTTCTTCGCGCCGGTCTGCTTGGGCGCCGCCGCGGATTTGCGGGCCCTGTGGGCCTTGCGGGCCGGGAGCGAGGTGACTTCGGCGTGCTCACCGCTCCTGGAGGTCTCACCGCCGCGGGCTTCCTTCGCGGCCCGGACGCTGTTCTCCAGCGCGGCCATCAGGTCGATGACCTTTCCGCCGCCCGCAGGCGTTGCCTGGGGAGCGAGTTCCTCGCCGGAGACCTTCGAGGCGATGAGGGCCTCGACCGCCTCCCGGTAGTCGTCGTGCAGCGAGTCCATGTCGACCTCGCCGAGGGTGTCCATCAGGGCGTCGGCCAGATCGAGTTCGGCCTCGCGGACGGTCACCTTCGTGTCCGGCGCCACGGAGTCGGGGGCGCGGATCTCGTCGGGCCAGAGCAGGCCGTGCATGGCGATGACGTCGTCAACGACCCGCAGCATGCCGAGCCGCTCCCGGCCGCGCAGCGCGTATTTGGCGACGGCCACCTTCTCGCTGCGCTTGAGGGCCTCGCGCAGCAGCGTGTACGGCTTGGCCGCGGGCACGCCGTTCGCGGAGAGGTAGTACGCCGCGTCCATCTGGAGGGGGTCGATCGAAGCCGCGGGCACGAAGGCGACGATCTCGATCGTCTTCGCGGTGGGCAGCGGGAGTGCGGCCAGGTCGGCGTCGGTGATGGGGATGATCGACCCGTCGGCGTCCTCGTACCCCTTGCCTATTTCGTGCGTCGGGATCTCCTCACCCTCCAGCTCGCAGACCTTGCGGTAGCGGACCCGGCCGCCGTCGGTGGTGTGGATCTGGCGGAAGGAGATCGAGTGGTTCTCGGTGGCGTTCACCAGCTTGATGGGGATGCTGACCAGGCCGAAGGATATGGCACCGTTCCAGATGGATCTCACGATTCATACCCTTCGATCCGATTTCGTGGGATTCTCATCGTATGTCGCCAATCACCGAGGTGGAGGGGCGGCGCCTGGCGCTCAGCAATCTGGACAAGGTCCTTTACCCGGCCACCGGGACCACCAAGGGCGAGGTGCTGCACTACTACGCCACCACCGCGGGCGCCCTCCTGGCCCACCTGCACAATCGGCCCCTGTCTTTCCTCCGTTATCCGGACGGGCCGGACGGCCAGCTCTTCTTCACCAAGAATCCGCCGCCGGGCACGCCCTCCTGGGTGCGGACGGTGGAGGTGCCGCGCTCCGACGACCGGGCTGCGCGGCAGGTGCTCGTACAGGACCTCTCGACGCTGATGTGGGCAGCGAACCTGGTGGTGGAATTCCATACGCCGCAGTGGCAGGCGGACGATCCCGGCCGCGCCGACCGGCTGGTCATCGACCTCGACCCCGGGGCGCCCGCGACCGTCGCCGAGTGCTGCGAGGTGGCGCTGTGGCTGCGCGAGCGGCTCGCGGCGGACGGGCTCGGGGCGTATCCGAAGACCTCGGGATCCAAGGGGCTGCATCTGCTCGCGCCGCTGGAGCCGACGCCGTCCGACGAGGTCACGGCGTACGCGAAGGCACTCGCCGTGGAGGCCGAGAGCGCGCTGCCGCACCTGGTTGTGCACCGGATGACCCGGGCGCTGCGGCCCGGCAAGGTCTTCGTCGACTTCAGCCAGAACTCGGCCTCGAAGACCACCGCCGCGCCCTACACACTGCGGGCCAGGGACGAGCCGACCGTGTCGACGCCGGTGACCTGGGAGGAGGTCGAGGCCGGACGGGCGGAGCCGGAGCTGCTCGTCTTCCGGGCCGGGGACATCGGCGCCCGGCTCGCACGGTACGGGGACCTGCTCGGCCCGCTCATCAACCGGAACCGGGCCCGGCCACTGCCGCGGGGGTAGGGGCGTGGCGCTTCGGGTGCGGGGGTCGGCGGGTGGCGCTTCAGGCGCGCAGCCAGGTGCGGCGGTCCCTGGCCGACGCGTACAGCGCCTCGATGTCCGCAGGCTTGAGTACGCCGCCAGCGCCAGCCAGCTCCGGGACCTCGTGCTCGCGCAGAATCCTTACGTCGCGGAGCAACGGCGCGTGGTCCACCCGCCCCGCCCCGACCAGGGCCAGCACCGGCCGCACAGCCGTGGCCAGCGCGAGCGAGGCGCGCTCGGCCTCGCGGCGGGCCCAGCGCAGCTGCGGGAGGGGTTCGGCCCGGCCGATCTGGACGAGCGGGTCGGCGATCCTGACCCGCTGCCTGCCGTTTCCGGCGTGCAGCGTGCGGACGTTCCGTACACCGCCGGGGCCTATCAACAGGTGGCTCAGGTACGTCGCGCCGGGAAGCGGAACCGAGTGCAGGACGCGCCATCCGGCGCCATCAAGGCGGTCCAGCACCTCTCCCAGCGACTGCTCGGCGGCGAGTGCGGCGCGGCGCGGGTCGCCCCGGAAGCGGTGCGGAGGGCCGGCGTCCGCCGCCAGCTCGGCGTGCAGCGCCTCGCCTGGGCGGTTGGGGGCCAGGTCGTCGTCGGGAGGCAGGGCGAGGCCCGCCAGGTCGGCGGCGCTGGGGACGGGGGGTGGGCCGATGGTGACGGGGCCGGTGACGAACGGGGCGAGGGCGGCCAGCACGTCCTCCCCGCCGCCGGCGACGAGCAGGCTGACGCGGCCGGTCTCCCGGTCGTACCAGGCGACGCTTCTGCCGTCGGGCAGGTTCACGTACAGCCGCTGCTGTCCTCGGTGCCTCGCCGGTACCACCCGCAGTGCCGTCATGCCCCATCACCCCACCGCCCATAGGACCAGCCCCGGCACCGCGGGTGCAATATCCCGGTCGGGACCGCAGGGAACGCGGTGACCGCCTGAGCCGTTCCTACGAGAGACTGTCGGTCCTGCGCAGGCGTGTTGCCGTGCAGACCGAGAGGGACCGTGGAGGGGACCACAGCATGATCATCTTTGGCACCAAGGGGTATCTGTATCAGCTGGCGATGCTCACGCTGGTGTGCGGCCGTTGCGGGAATCCGTCGGCGCACACGCTCAGGAAGCGCGTCAGCAAGTTCACGCTGTTCTTCATCCCGGTGTTCCCGTATTCGACGAAGTACTCGACGCAGTGCACGTTCTGCGGCGCCGAGCAGCAGGTGACGAAGGAGCAGGCGGAGCAGCTCCAGATACAGGGCGGCAGCGGCCACGACGGCCAGGGACAGGCATCGGGGCAGGCATCGGGGCAGGGACAGGCTCAGGGGTACGGCCACGGGCAGGCGCAGCAGCAGCCCGGACAGAACCCTTACCAGCGCTGACCGCCACGGCACCCGTCGGACAGTAACGGCCCGCTGTTACGCAGCAGCGCAATAGCGATACGTATCGCCTCTGTCATGAGTGCGCCCCGCACGGCCAGGATCGTGGCCGCCTCCGCCCTCGCCCTCACGCTCGGCGGCACCGCCCTGGCCCGCCGGAGCGTCGACGTGAAGAAAAGCGACTTCCCTGCACATAAGGTCCAAAGAGCGACAAACCGCCCGGAGCTCCGCCGCCTCACCACCTGCGGTGGCCCGATCAGGGACGGCCATCGGGCGGACACCATCATCATCTTCGCCGACCGCGTGAAGTAGCCCGGCGGGGCAGCGGACGGCACGGCACGGACAGAGTGGAGAGGGGAGCCTTGAGCGCGCACCGCACCGCACGCGGCGCCCTGCTGCCCCTGGCGGCGGCCGGCGCGCTGCTGGCGCTGTCCGGCTGCGGCGACGCGGGCGAGCTCACGAGCGCGGGCGCCACCCCCACCGCCATCGGCCCCACCCGCCTCTGGCCGACGCTGCCGCCCGCCACCTCGGACCCGTACGGCCTCGACGAGGGCAACAGGGCATCCGTCCCCGGCATCGACGTGCCGGGGAGTGACGTGCACCGGGTGAAGCCGGTCGCCGTGGTCCAGGCCGAGGTCAGGGCGCATCCGGGCGAGTACAGCGGTACCGACGGGCTCTACGACGAGACCGTGCGGCAGCTGGGCGGGTGCGACGAGAAGCCCACGTCATGCCCGGTGCTCACGTCGTACTACCGCGATCTGACGGGCGAGGGTGCGGACGATCTGATCGTCGGCATCAGGATGCCGGAGAACCAGCTCGTCGTACGCGTGTACATGGCGGAAAAGGGCAGGCTGACCCGGATCATGTCCAGCACCGACTCGGTGATCAGTGTGGAACTGGCGGGCCGGGACGTGCTCATCCGGGCCACCTCCGGCATCCCTGGATACGAGTACCGGACCGCCTGGTCCTGGGACGACCGGCAGCGCGCGATGTTCCCCACCCACGACGAGTTCCTGCGCGTCGCCCAGGACAAGCACAACAAACCGAGCGGACCGAAGGCACCGAAGGCACCGGACAGGCCGGGCGAGACCGGTGGGCCGTCCCCGAGTCCGTCGTCGGCGTCTCCCCTGGAATCGTCGGCGAGTGGTTCATGAGCGCGCGCAGGATCCGGATGCCCGCCTGGACCGCCGGGCTCACCTGGAAGGCGGCGGCCTTCATCGCTGTGATGTGCTGCGCCCTCGCGGCGCTGCTCGGCGCGCTGGTGCACGTGTCGGTGACGCACCAGACGGTCGGCCAGGCCCGCGAGAAGGCGCTGACCAAGCTGGAGGACGCGACACGGGCGTACGAGGCGGGCGATCCGCTGCCGCCGGGCTCCGGCATCGACCCGGCGGGGCTCCCGGCCTCCCTGCGCGCCCTCGCCCTGACCGGCCGGCACGGCACGGTGGTCACCGATCACCTGGGCCGGCCCACGATGTGGGCGGCGGGCCCCGCCGACGACCGGGCCGTCGCGGCCACGATCGACTACAGCCAGAGCGTCAGGACCATCACGGGCCTGGACCGGGCCATCGTCGGCTCCTCCGTCCTCGCCATCGCCGTCACCCTCCTCATCGGGGTCTTCGGCGTCACCCGGGTCACGCGCCGCCTGCACCAGACCGCCACGGTGGCCCGCAGGATCAGCGCGGGCGACCTCGACGCCCGCGTCAACGATTCGCGCACCAAGGGCCCTTCACGCCCCCAGGACGAGGTGGCCACGGTCTCCGGGGCGCTGGACACCATGGCCTCCACGCTCCAGGGCAAGCTGCTCAGCGAGCAGCGCTTCACCGCCGACGTGGCGCACGAGCTGCGCACGCCGCTGACCGGCCTGCACGCGGCGGCCGAGCTGCTGCCACCCGGCCGGCCCACCCACCTCGTCCAGGACCGGGTGCGGGCGATGCGGCTGCTGACCGAGGATCTGCTGGAGATCTCCCGGCTGGACGCGGGCAGCGAGAAGATCCAGCCGGACCTGCACCGGCTGGGGCCGTTGGCGGAGCGCGTGGTGCGCATGGTGCGCGGCTCGGGGGCGGCGGAGGCGCCCGCCTCGGGCACGGGAGAGCCGCAGCGCGCGGCGCCGCGGACAGAGCTGCTGATCGTGCGGGACACGTACGTGGAAACCGACCGGCGGCGGCTGGAACGGGTGCTGGGCAATCTGCTCGTCAACGCCCACAAGCACGGCCGCGCGCCGGTCGTGGTGACCGTCGACGGCCCCGTGGTAACGGTGCGGGACCACGGCGACGGCTATCCGGCGTATCTGGTGGAGCACGGGCCGCAGCGCTTCAGGACCGAGCCGCGCGCCGGGGGCAAGGGGCACGGCCTGGGGCTGACGATCGCCGTGGGGCAGGCGGGCGCGATCCACGCCGGGCTGACCTTCACCAACGCCCCGGACGGCGGGGCGCTCGCGACGCTGACCCTGCCGGAGGCCGCAGAGCCCGACGTAACGCGCGATATCAACCCAAAGTGACACCCAGCTCACTTTGCGCATGATTCGTGGTGAAACTAATGTAGATCTGGCGAGCCGAGGACCGGTCACACAGACGGTGATTCTCCGCCGCCCTTCGCCCCGGCGAAGGCCCCCCGCCCTCCCCAGGAGGCAGCATGCCAGTGCAGACCCGCCCTTCGACGCTCCGCAGGCTCGGCCTGTACGCCGCCACCGGCGCCGTCGCCGTCCTCACCGCAGCGGGCCCCGCGCTCGCCGTCGCGGAAGACCCCGCCAGGCCGCAGACCGAGAACGCGGCGTCGCACATGACGTACAAGGGGCGGGTGACCGCGAAGACCGGGCTGCTCCTGCGTGACAGGCCCACCCGCAGCAGCAGGATCATCGGCAGCAAGCCGTACGGCGCGATAGTCCACATCTTCTGCAAGACCAGCGGTCAGTACGTGAACGGCAACAGCCGCTGGTACCTGCTCACCAACGGCACGTGGGCCTGGGCCTCGGCCGCGTACATCGCGAACATCGGCCCGGCCCCGCGCTGGTGCTGAACCGCTCGTAGCAGGCGCGCACTTCCGCACGCCGCCACGCCCCGAGGGGTCCCGGCCGCAGCGCGGCGGACCCCCCGGGGCGCCGGCCCATCGCCACTCCGTACCCGGCGTCGTGTGACATATACGGCCATATACCTCGGCCGCTTGCTACGTTGCCGGGCATGACCGCAACGACGGCGGATGCTCCCCCGCCCGACGTACGTCTCCCCAAGCGTCGCGGCGTCGAGCTGTCGCTCCTCGTCGCCGCCGTCCTCATCTCGGTGTACGGCTACCTCCACGTCGGCCTCGCAAAGAGCAACGCGGTACCGCCCGACGCGGTCGGCTACGGCGCGGGCCTGGGTGTACTCGCCCTCCTCGCCCATCTGGCCGTACGCTTCCGCGCCCCGTACGCGGACCCGCTGCTGCTGCCCATCGCGGTCCTCCTCAACGGCCTCGGGCTGGTGCTGATCTACCGCCTGGACCTGGAGACCCCGCAGGACAACGCGGCCCCGACCCAGCTCGTCTGGTCCACCATCGGCGTCGCGCTCTTCATCGGCGTGGTGATCGCGCTGCGCGACCACCGCATCCTGCAGCGGTACGCGTATCTGTCCGTCGCCGCGGCCCTCGTCCTGATGATCGTGCCGATCTTCTTCCCGGCCGTGAACGGCGCGAAGATCTGGATCCGGGTGGGCGGATTCTCCTTCCAGCCGGGCGAGTTCGCGAAAATCCTGCTCGCGGTCTTCTTCGCCGCCTACCTCGCCGCGAACCGCAACGCCCTCGCGTACACCGGCCGCACGTTCTGGAAGCTCCAGCTGCCCACCGGCCGCGTGCTGGGCCCGATCGTGGCGATCTGGCTGATCAGCGTCTGCGTACTCGTCCTGGAACGCGACCTCGGCACCTCACTGCTGTTCTTCGGGCTCTTCGTGATCATGCTGTACGTCGCGACCGGACGCACCGGCTGGATCGCGGTGGGCCTGCTCCTGGCGGCGGTCGGCGCCTTTGTCGTCGGCTCGCTGGAACCGCACGTCAACAGCCGCGTCGAGGACTGGCTGCACCCCTTCGCCTCCATCGACGCGGGCGAGGGACCCGGCCAGCTCGCCCAGTCGCTCTTCGCCTTCGCGGCCGGCGGCATGCTCGGCGCCGGGCTCGGCGTCGGCCACTCCATCCTCATCGGTTTCGCCGCCAAGTCCGACTTCATCCTGGCGACGGCGGGCGAAGAGCTGGGGCTCGTCGGGCTCACCGCGATCTTCATGCTGTACGCACTCCTGGTGGCCCGCGGCTATCGGGCGGGGCTGGCCCTGCGTGACCCCTTCGGCCGACTGCTCGCGATCGGCCTCGCCTCGATCCTGGCGCTCCAGGTGTTCGTCATCGCGGGCGGTGTGATGGGGCTGATCCCGCTCACTGGCATGGCCATGCCGTTCCTCGCGCAGGGAGGTTCGTCCGTGGTCACCAACTGGATCATCGTGGCGCTGCTGATCCGGGTCAGCGACTCGGCCCGCAGCCCGCACCCTTCGACCGTGGAGACCGGAGAGATCGCGCCGATCGTGGAGGACGACCAGTGATCGTGCCAGTGATCGTGGAGGACGACCAGTGATCCGCTATATCCGGCGGGCGGCCGGTTTCTGTCTGGTGCTGCTCGTGGCACTGCTGCTGAACGCCGCCCGTATCCAGGTCTTCGAGGCCGACTCGCTCGACCACAACTCCGCCAACCGCCGCCAGACCATTGCCCGTTACGACGAGAAGCGCGGCAACATCCTGGTCGACGGCAAGCCGGTCACCGGCTCCCGGGACACCGGCGAGCAGCTGCGGTTCGAGCGGACCTATCCGCACGGCCCGCTGTACGCGCCGGTCACCGGGTACGCCTCCCAGACGTACGGCACGACCTTCATCGAGAACGCCGAGGACGACATCCTCTCCGGCACCGACTCGATGCTCGCCCCGCTGCCCTTCTGGAACGAGATCACCCGCTCCCAGCAGCCCGGCGGCAACGCCGTCACCACCATCAAGGGCGCCGTCCAGCGGGCCGCGTACGAGGGTCTCGGCGGCAAGAAGGGCGCGGTCGCCGCGATCGAACCGTCGACCGGCAAGATCCTCGGGCTGGTCAGCAGCCCGTCGTACGACCCCCAGCAGCTCGCCGGGACCGGGCGGCCGGTCACGGACGCCTGGGCGCGGCTGACCGGCTCGTCGAGTCAGCCGATGCTCAACCGGGCCATCAGGCAGACGTACCCACCGGGCTCCACCTTCAAGATCGTGACGGCGGCGGCCGCGCTGGACTCGGGTGTCGTGGAGGATCCCGACGCCCCCACGAAGACACCCGATCCGTATGTCCTGCCCGGTACGAGCACCACGCTCCCCAACGAGGCAAGCGGCTGCGGCAACGCGTCGCTCGCCTACGCGATCCGGGTCTCCTGCAACACGGTGATGGCGAATCTGGGGGTGCGGGTGGGGCTGGCGGGGATGCTCGACACCGTGCGGAAGTTCGGCTTCAACGACACCGGAATCAAGATCCCCTCGGGGGTGGCCGCGAGCAACTTCGACACCCGCATGAGCGACGACCAGCTCGCGCAGTCCTCCATCGGCCAGTACGACACCACGGCCACCCCGCTCCAGATGGCGATGGTGGCGGCGGCGGTCGCCAACGACGGTGACCTCAACTCCCCCTATCTGGTGGAGAAAACGACGACGTCGGACGGCGATATCGTCTCGCAGTCCGGTACGGACTCCCTGCATCAGGCCATGGAGCCGACCACCGCCATGGCGCTCCAGCGCATGATGGTCGACGTCGTGGAGAGCGGCACGGGCACCAATGCCGCCATCCCGGGTGTCACCGTCGGCGGCAAGACCGGCACTTCGCAGCACGGCATCGACAACTCCGGTACGCCGTACGCCTGGTTCATCTCCTGGGCGCAGCAGGACGGCGACGGCCGGCCGGCGGTCGCGGTCGCTGTGGTCGTCGAGGACGCGTCGGCGGACCGCGCCGACATCAGCGGCGGCGGCAGCGCGGCGCCGATCGCGCGGGCGGTCATGGAGGCGGCGCTGGAGGACTGAGCAGGTGGACCGGGCCAGTGGACCGGGCCGGGCCGGGCCGGGATCAGCCGATCGGCTTCCGTACCTCGTCACGCACCTTGACGGTGGTCTCGGCGACCTTGTCGAGGTCGATAGAAGCCGGGTCCTGCTTGGAGGCCGCGGAGGTGACCTCCGCGACCGAAGCCCCCGTGTTCCCGTCGGCCCAGGCGCACATCGGCAGGGTGACGGTGACGCCGTTCTGCGTCGTGGTCAGCACCTGGCAGCTCAGCGTCACGTCGGAGCCGGCCGGGGTGATCTCCTTGGCCGGTACGACCACGGTGGCGCCGTTGCCGTCCGCGGCACCGTCCAGCATCTTGCCGCGCGCTCCGTCGGGGTCCTTGAACTGCCCGTACATGCCGGAGACGACCACCACGCTCGGCGCGAGCGGCGATCCGGCGCTGTACTGGGCGACCGCGGCCTTCGGGTTCCGGATGTCAGGGTCGTAACTGCCATCGACGACCTTCTTGCCCTCGGTCTGCGACAAGTCCTGGGCCAGCTTGTACCGGCCGTCGAGCAGCGTTGGCGGCACGGTGAGCTTGTACTCGGCAGCGGGAAAGCTGCCCCCGCCCCCGCTGCCGACCAGCTTGTACACGGCGAATACGAGCCCGCCCACGACTACCACCAGCGAGACGGCGACGATGCCGAGCACCTTGGCGGTCCGGCTCTTCCCCGGGGGCGGACCCGTCGGCGGCTGCCCCCAGGGACCCTGGCCCGGGTACGGCTGGCCCTGCTGCCCCGGGTGGCCCGGATGTCCCGGGTACGGCTGCTGGTGGGGGAACTGCTGGGGTGGGTACGGCTGTTGCGCGTACGGGTTGGGGCTCTGATTCGGCGGCTGCGGGGGCCCGTAGGGGCCGGGCTGCTGAGGCAGCGGCGTGGTCATGACCGAAACCTACTTCACCCCTGTCCCCCGACCGTCACGCGCGTCCGCCGGCCGTCACGCGAGATCCGCCGGCCGTCACGCGAGCGATTCCCGGCGCTCCAGCCACTCCCCTGGCATTGCCCCAACCCCCGTACGGGCAGCGACAATCCCGCCCGTGATCGCACAGGTCGTGTCCACGTCCCCCAGCCCCTCCGCCGTCGACCACAGCGCCGCCTCCAGGTCGTCCGGGTGCCGCGTGGCCGTCCAGAGCGCGAACGGCACCGTGTCGTCGGCGCGGATGCGGTACCCACTGCCGAGCAGCTCGGCGGCCTGCCGGGGCTCGGCGGTCAGCGGGACGTCCGCAGCCCGCAGCAGGCCGTCACGGACCGGCCCTCCGGGGGTGCGTTCCGCGACGGACCGCATCGAGAGCTCACCCCGCACCGAGAGCGCCGCCGCGACGGCGACGGCCACCGCGCCCGCGACGCCCTGCGGGTGGGCATGGGTGACCCGGGCCGACAACTCGGCCTGTACCACGACCTGTTCGAGGTCGGCGGAGAACCAGGCGCCCAGCGGCGCCACCCGCATCGCCGCGCCGTTGCCCAGACTGCCCTCCCCACCGAACAGCCTGCGGGTGAGCACGGGCCAGGCCGACGCGTCCTCCATGAGCTGCGGCAGCAGTTCGTGCATGCCGCTGCCGTAGCCGCGCGCCTGGTCGGCCATGAAGATCATGGAGAACGAGTTGGCGAGCGGGGTCTGCCGGATCTCGCCGTGTTCGTCGAGCACCCGCATGATGCCGCGTGCCATCGCGGTGTCGTCGGTCCAGGGCCAGTGCGGCTCCTCGGGAACCCGCCGGGCGAGGATCTTGTCGTACACCGTTCCGCTGTCGCGGAAGAGGGGGAACCAGCGCTCACCGAAGGCGTCGCCCAGGGCGAGACCTTCGAGGCTGCGGCGGGCGGCCTGCACGTTCGCGGTGGTGGTCATGGACGCCATCGTGCCGCGCCGGCGTCCGCACGTACATCGAATACCCGTCCGCCCGGCACCTCCGGTCAGCGGGAGGCCTGCGCCTCCTCCGCCGCGCCGTCCGCGATCGCCTGGTCGATCTCGGCGAGCCGGACGTGCTCCTCCGCCTCGAAGCGCTCCTGGTCGAGCTTCTCCGCGATCTCCTCGTCCTCGCTCATCAGCAGATCGAGATTGGAGTTGCCCATGTCGAAGACGCCCATGTCGAGGTAGGCCTTCTGGAGCCGCTCGCCCCACAGCCCGATGTCCTTGACGCACGGCACGATGCGGCTGAACAGCAACTTGCGGAAGAGGTGCAGGAATTCGGACTGCTCGGAGAGCTCCTCGGCCTCCTTCTTCGGAATGCCGAAGTTCTCCAGGACCTCGATGCCGCGCAGCCGGTCACGCATCAGGTAACAGCCCTCGATGACGAACTCCTCGCGCTCCTTGAGCTCGGCGTCCGACAGCTGCTTGTAGTAGTCGCGCAGCGCCATCCGCCCGAAGGCGACGTGTCGGGCCTCGTCCTGCATGATGTACGCGAGGATCTGCTTGGGCAGCGGCTTGTCCGTGGTGTCGCGGATCATGCCGAACGCGGCGAGGGCCAGGCCCTCGATGAGGACCTGCATGCCGAGGTACGGCATGTCCCAGCGGGAGTCGCGCAGGGTGTCGCCGAGCAGCGACTGAAGGTTGTCGTTGATCGGGTAGAGCATCCCGACCTTCTCGTGCAGGAAGCGGCTGTAGATCTCCGCGTGCCTGGCCTCGTCCATGGTCTGGGTCGCGGAGTAGAGCTTCGCGTCGAGGTCGGGGACGGACTCCACGATCCGTGCCGCGCACACCATCGCGCCCTGCTCACCGTGCAGGAACTGGCTGAACTGCCAGGAGGCGTAGTGCCGCCGCAGGTCCCCCTTGTCGCGCTCGGTCATCTTCGCCCAGTGCCGGCTGCCGTAGAGGCTGAGCGCCTCGTCGGGGGTGCCGAGCGGGTCGTACGGGTCGACCTCGATGCCCCAGTCGATGCGGGTGGCGCCGTCCCACTGCTTGTCCTTGCCCTTCTGGTAAAGGGCGAGCAGTCGGGCGCGCCCCTCGTCGTACTCCCAGCTGAAGCGGGCGGCGCCGGAGGCCGGCACCTCCCAGTGCGGGTCCGACGGGGGCTTGGTGTAGAGCTCGTGTGTCGACACAGACAACTCCTTCGCCTCTTGTCCCTGTGTCCCTCATCGGGGCGGAATCCCTTGTCAGGACGGACAGTTGGCAGACTCACACGTTGGTAGACGGGCGGTCAACAAGTCGTGCGCGAGGGATTGACGAGCTTGCTGACAAGCAGTCTCATAAGGGGGGAACGTAAGAGTGACCGCCGGTAATGCCCACCCGTGAGGTGCCCAGCCATGACGACAGTGACCGATCACGACGCACTCAGGGACGCACTCGGCCTCCTCAAGGACCGTGAGCAGGTCGCCGAACGCCTGCTGGAGTCGTCCGCCAAGCACTCCTTCGACCCCGACACCGAACTCGACTGGGAGGCCCCGGTCGAGGAAGGCAAATGGTTCTGGCCGCCGGAGCTCGTATCGCTGTACGACACCCCCCTCTGGCACAAGATGTCCGAGGACCAGCGCATGGACCTGGCCAGGCACGAGGCCGCCTCGCTCGCCTCGCTCGGCATCTGGTTCGAGATCATCCTGATGCAACTGCTGGTCAGGCACATCTACGACAAGCCCGTGACCAGCAACCACGTGCGCTACGCGCTCACCGAAATCGCGGACGAGTGCCGCCACTCGATCATGTTCGGGAAGATGATCGAGAAGGGCGGAGCGCCCAACTACCCGGTTCCCAGGCTCTATCACAACCTCGCCCGGGTCCTGAAGACCGTCTCGACGACGCCGGGTTCGTTCGCGGCGACGCTGCTGGGCGAGGAGATCCTCGACTGGATGCAGCGGCTGACCTTCCCGGATGAGCGCGTCCAGACGCTGGTGCGCGGTGTCACGCGCATCCATGTGGTGGAGGAGGCCCGCCATGTCCGGTACGCCCGCGAGGAGTTGCGCCGCCAGATGGTGACCGCACCACTCTGGGAGCGCGAGCTCACCCGGGTGAGCTGCGGCGAGGCGGCCCGCGTCTTCTCCAGGTGCTTCGTGAACCCGAAGGTGTACGAGAACGTCGGGCTCGACCGCCGCCAGGCGATCGCCCAGGTCAAGGCGAGCGGCCACCGCGCCGAGGTCATGCAGAGCGGCGCCAAGCGGCTGACCGACTTCCTCGACGACATCGGCGTACTTCAGGGGGTCGGCCGCAGGCTGTGGAAGAGCTCGGGTCTGCTCGCGTAGCCGGCGCAGCCGCAGCCGCCACCCACCCGGTCGCCGGACTGCGGGGATACGCTGCGGACATGACCACGGCAGCGACCCCCACCCCCGCGTACCGCAGGCTCGGCGTGGCGGAGCGCCGCTCCCAACTCCTGGGCGCAGCCCTGTCCTTGTTCGCCCACCGGGCGCCCGAAGAGGTCTCGCTGGACGAGGTGGCGGAGGCGGCCGGGGTGTCGCGGCCGCTCATATACAGGTACTTTCCCGGCGGCAAGCAGCAGTTGTACGAAGCCGCACTCGGCTCCGCCGCCGACGAGTTGAAGCTGTGCTTCGCCGAGCCACAGACCGGACCGCTGACCCGGCGGCTCGCCCGCGCCCTGGACCGCTATCTGACGTTCGTCGACGAACACGACACCGGGTTCAGCGCGTTGCTCCAGGGCGGCAGCGTCGCCGAGACGTCCCGCACGACCGCGACGGTCGACGGCGTCCGGCGGGCCGCGGCCGAGCAGATCCTGACGCACCTCGGGGTCCCGGGGACGGTGGGGCCCCGGCTGCGGATGATGGTCCGCACCTGGATATCGGCCGTCGAGGCCGCCTCCCTGATCTGGCTCGACGAGGAGAAGCAGCCACCGGTCGCAGAGCTGCGCGACTGGCTGGTCGACCACTTCGTCGCCCTGCTCACCGTGACGGCCGCCACCGACGAGCAGACGGCCGTGGCAACCCGGGCCGCCCTGGCCCTGGAGACCCCGGACGGCCCGGCCGGGGTACTGGCCCGGCGGGTGCTGCCGGTCGTCTCCGAGGCCGCCCACCTGCTCTGACCGGGCCGGCTGCGGGTTCCCGCCCCGCCGACCTGGGAGACTGGTGGGGTGAGAAGCGAGAGCACGCCCTTCGTGGGTGGCCCCCTGGACGGGCGGGTGCTGCCGGTCCTTGTCGGGCCGACCGGGCAGCCGCCGAAGTGGTATGAGGTGCCGGTGCCGGACGACGCGGGTGGGGCGCCGACCGTGTACGCCTATCTGCGGGTCCCCGCCGGGTACTCCAAGCGGCTGGGGCTCCAGCGCGGCTGGAAGTACGAGTACGCGCCGGACGGGCGTGGGCGGCGTGAGCTGAAGTGGCCCTGGTCGAAGCCCGACAGCAGCACATAAGATCGGCCGCTGTGCCGGTTGTGGCCGATGTGGCCGACTGAGCGGCCCCGGCACGGACCACGGGGGGTGCGCCTTGAAAGCGCTGCGTCAGGACGATCCACGCCAAATCGGTCCGTACGCCGCACTGTTGCGCCTGCGTGAGACCGCGAGCGCCGTGCAGTACCTGGCCCACGGCCAGGACGGCTCCACCGTCGTGGTGGCCGTTGCCCGGCCGGAGCTGGCCGGGGTGGCCGCTTTCCGGCGGCGTTTCGCCGCGGAGGCACGGACCGCGGAGCGGCTGGCCGGGGGCTGGGTTCAGGCGCCGCTGGAGTGCCGTACCGACGGGCCCGAGCTGTGGACGGCGAGCGGGTACGTGCCCGCGCTGACCCTGGGCGAGGCCATCACGCTCGCCGGGCCGCTGCCGGAGCGGACGGTGCGCATACTGGGTGCCGCGCTCGCCGAGACCCTGTCGCGGGTGCATGCCACGGGCGCCGTACTGCACGGCCTCGCCGCCGACACCGTACTGCTGGCCTCCGACGGGCCGCGCCTGACCGCCTTCGGGGCGCTGGGTGCGGCGGCGCAGGCCGCGGCCGGGCCCGGCGAGCAGCTGTCCGTACGGCTCGGGTACCTCACCCCGGAGCAGGTGGCCGGCCAGGAGCCGGGCCCCGCGTCGGACCTGTTTGTGCTGGGGCTGCTGCTGGCGTACGCGGCGACAGGCGCGACCCCGTTCTCGACGGGACCTGAGGCGACGGCCGCCGAGCGCATCGCGCACGATGAGCCAGAACTCGGCGGCGTACCAAAGGAGTTGCGGGATCTGATCGGCCGCTGCCTGGCGAAGGACCCGGCCGCCAGGCCCGCCCCGGGCTCGGTGGCGGCCGAGCTGGCCCTGGAAGGTGCGGCGGCGCTCGCGCGCGACGGCTGGCTCCCCGATCCGCTGGTGACGGCGCTCGCGGAGCAGGCCTCCCGGGCGTCGGCGCCGGAGGACCGGCCGTCAGTGGCGGCGGTGGCGGTGGCGGTTCATGTGCCGGTTCATGAACCGGCACATGAACCGGTTCATGTGCCGGCGCAGGCCCAGGCACCGGCGCGGGGCCCGGCGCAAACACCCGCGTCGAATCAGACGCTGTCGTTGGTACGTACGGCCGAGGAGCCCACGCCCGCCCCGGCGCAGCTGGCCGTGCCCGCCTACCTACGGCCCGAGCGGCCCGTCCTGCCACCCGCGCTTCCCCCGGCCCCGCACCCGGCCGCAGCCGCCGCGGGCGGGGGCGGGCGAGCCGTTGGCGTTGACCGCCGGTCCCTGCTCACCGGGGTCGTGGCGGGCGCCGCCGGGCTGGTCCTCGGCGGGGGCGGCGTGATGGCCTTCGCGTCGGACGACCCCGCGCCCGCGCCCAAGCCCGCCCCCAAGCCGCCGACGCCCAGCAAGAGGCCTTTGCCCGGCCTGTATCCGGCGCCGCGCTGGGCCTACCGGCACCCCGCGCAGGAGCCGCCCGGCACACCGGGCGCCATGATCTGGCGGGACCGGGTGCTGTTCGTACCCGGCGGCAAGCAGACGACCGGGGTGGATCTGCGCACGGGCCGGCAGCTGTGGGAGCAGCCGGAGGCCACCGCGATCCATCTGCCGGTGGCCGTCGACGACGAGCTGTGCCTGGTCGTCACGGGCAGCGAGTTCCTGTGGCTCTCGGCGAAGGACGGCGCGGTCGGGCACCGGGTGCGCTACGCCGAGGCCCTGGTGAAGGGCGACCGCCTGCGGATCTCGGACGTGGCCGCCTCCGACGGGCCCGTCGTCTGGTTCACCGGGCTCGCCAAGGGCACCGGCAAGAAGGCCCGGGAACGGGCCTATCTGTTCGCGTACGACATGGTGGCGCGCAAGGAGCTGTGGCGCGCGCCGGTACCGCACGAGCACAAGACCAACGGCCCGCGCTACGAAGCGGTCGCCGTACGGCCCGAGGGCATACTCGTGCGGCAGAACGAGCGGTCCCTCACGCCGGGGCAGAAGAAAAAGGCCAAGAACAAGGCCGTTTTCATGCTCTTCGACCGCAAGAGCGGCAAGCGGCTGTGGAGCAGGTCCGTCGGGCCCATCGGGCCGGACACCACAGTGATGGGCGCCGGATCCTCGGACCTGCTGTATGCCTCCGTGGGCGACGATCTGCACGCGTACGACACCCGCACCGGGAAGCGGAAGTGGCGGTTGGAGGGTGAGCGCCGGCAGACCTTCGGCGAGGGGACGCTACCGGACGGCGACGGCGCGGACAGCACGCTGTTCGCGGCCAACGAGGACCATGACGTGTACGCCGTGAACGCGGCGACCGGCGCCACCATCTGGAAGCGCTCCACGGAGGGCAGGGGGTCGCGGCTGCCCCGGGTCGCGCTGTCCGCGACCGGCAGCACCGCGCTGGCGGTCGGAGCCACCCAGGTCACGGCGTTCTCGGCGCAGGACGGGGCCCGGCTGTGGAAGTTCCAGGACGCGGGGGTCCGTAAGCCGGAAGACGGCAAGGACCGGACCGCGCCCCCCTACCGGGCGCTGACCGCGCGGGGTGGGCTTGCCGTGGTGTGGCGGGACCGCACGTATTACGCGCTCGAAGTCGACTGACGCTCTGGCGGGACTGCACGTCCCGCCCGCCGAGCGGGGAGGCGCGCCGAGGGCGGGGCGTCTTCCCCCTCGACGGGTGACCGGGTTGCCCCAACCCGCCCACTCACCAGGCCACGCCATCACCGTCGGCGCATCATCGCCGTGAGCCGGACTGTCCGGCCCGCAACCGGAGGTGATGACGTGCCAGGCAGGCTCTCCCAGTCCGTACGGACGGTGGCGCTGGCGGCGGCCACGGTGTTCGCGGTGGTACCGGTCGCGTCCGCGGCGGTCGCGGCTCCCCCGGAGCCGGTACCCGGTATTCCGGGGAAAGCGGTGCCGGGGGAAGCGGTGCCCGGTGACGAGGTGCCCAGGGTGCCTGATGCGGCTGGTGTGCCTGATGTGGCTGGCGCTTCCGATGCCTTCGGCTTTCCCCAGTCGCCCGATTCGCCCGACGCCTCCGACGCCCCCGACGCCCTTGGTGTGCCCGACGCCGCGGACCGGTCCGAGCCGCTCGACGGGTCCAGGAGCATCGCGGAGTTGCTGACGGAACTCCGGCGGCTGTACCAGCAGGCCGAGGAGGCCGGCGAGACGTACAAGGCGACCGATCAGGCGGTCAAGGAGCAGCGGCGCGAGGTCAAGAAGGTGACCTCGGGGCTGTTCAAGGTGCGGTTCACTCTCGCCGAGAGCCGGGGCACGGCGGGCCGGCTGGCGCGCGAGCAGTACCAGGGGCGGACCGAACTCTCCCCCTATCTGCGGCTGTTGCTGGCCAAGGACCCGCAGTACGCCCTGCACCAGGGGCACGTACTCCAGCGGGCGGCCGACGACCGGGCCGCGACCATCTCCCGGCTGGAGAGCGGCGAGAAGCGGGCCGTCGAGCTGGCGCGGACCGAACGCCGCGCGCTCGGCGTGCAGCAGGCACTCGCCAAGAAGCAGAAGGAGCAGCGTGACGCGGTGGGGGCGCGGCTCAGGGCGGTCGAGGCGCTGCTCGCCACGCTGACCGAGGACCAGCTCGCGGACCTGGCGCTGCTGGAGGCGAGGACGACGGGCGCGGCGCAGCGGGAGCTGGTCACCTCGGGCGCGCTCGGCAGCCCGGCGGCGACGGCCAGGCCGCCGTCGAAGCAGGGCGGTGAGGCGGTGGAGTACGCCGTGCGGCAGCTCGGCAAGCCGTATGTGTGGGGCGCGGAGGGCCCGGCCTCCTTCGACTGCTCGGGGCTCACCTCGCAGGCGTGGGCGCGTGCGGGGCGCACTATTCCGCGGACCAGTCAGGAGCAGTGGCGGCAGTTGCCGAAGGTGTCGTTGCGGGCGCTGCGGCCGGGGGACCTGGTGATCTATTTCCCCAAGGCCACGCATGTGGCGATCTACCTCGGCAAGGGGATGGTGGTCCAGGCTCCGCGGCCGGGTGCGCGCGTCAAGGTCTCGCCGATCGCGGCGAATCCGTTGCTCGGCGCGGTGCGGCCGGATCCGTTGGTGAAGTCGCTCGACGCGGGCACCTATTCGCCGCCGGCGCTGCCTCGGGGGGCCGTTGGTGAGGCCGTTGGTGACGGGTCGGATGCGGGGTACGGGGAGGTGGAGGCGCCGGGGGCGTGATTTCCCCCTGCCCGCCCCTTCACACAACCGGGGCTCCGCCCCGGACCCCGGACGCCGGACGGGCTGAAATGGGCGAGCCCAAGTCGCTGGGCCCGCCCCGTACATATCAGTCAGGAACGCGGGGCCAGGGCCTCCGTCGTCTTCTTCAGGTACGCGTTCGTCCTGTCCGGCTCGTAGAAGAAGTTCTCGAAGTCCGACGGGTCGTTGAAGCCGTTCGCGAAGCGGTTCGCGACCGGCGGGAGCTGGCCTGCCGCGCCGATCAGGTTCAGTACGTGCTCCGGCGGGGCGCCCAGCATCGCGTTCGTCCACTTGGTGACGTGCTGGGCCGAATCCCAGTAGCGGTCGAACGTGGTCTGCATCCAGGCCTCGTCGAACGCGGCATCGCCGTGCGAGACGATCGAGTCGAGGTACGAAGCGGCGCACTTGGAGGCCGAGTTGGAGCCCTGCCCGGTGACCGGGTCGTTCGCGACCACCACGTCGGCGACGCCGAGCACCAGGCCGCCGCCCGGCAGCCGGCCGACGGGGTTGCGGACCGTCGGTGCGTACCGGCCGGCCAACGTCCCGTTGGCGTCGGTCAGTTCGACCTTCGTGGCACGCGCGTACTCCCACGGAAGGAACGTCTCCATGAGCTCCAGCGTGAGCGCGAGATGCTCCGACGGGTCCTTGACGCCCTTGAACACGTCGACGGGCCCACCGGGAACGCCCTCCCAGAAGAGAATGTCCGCCCGGCCCGACGTGGTGAGGGTGGGCATCACGAACAGCTCGCCGACCCCCGGCACCAGGTTGCAGCGCACCGCGTCGAACTCCGGGTGCTCCGGGCGCGGGCCGAGCCCGTGCACGTATGCGACGGCGAGTGCGCGCTGCGGCGCGTCGTACGGGGAACGCGACGCGTCCCGGCCGAACATGGAGACCAGTTCACCCTTGCCCGCCGACACCATGACCAGGTCGTACGTACGGGAGAAGAAGTCCAGGTCGGAGACGGCCGCACCGTGGATGACCAACTGGCCGCCGCGCTGGGCGAATGTGTCCATCCAGCCCGCCATCTTCACGCGCTGGTCCACGGACTGGGCGTAACTGTCCAGCTTGCCCACCCAGTCGACGGCGCGTGAGGAGTCCGGGGCCGCGACCGAGACGCCGAGGCCCTGTATCTGCGGGGCCTGCGACTCCCAGAAGTTGATCTGGAGGTCGCGCTCGTGCTGGAGCGCCGTGTCGAACATGCACTGCGTCGACATGACCCGGCCGGCCCTGATCTCGTCCGCCGTGCGGTTGGACATCAGGGTGACCTCGTACCCGCGCGACTGGAGCCCCAGGGCGAGCTGGAGCCCGGACTGGCCGGCTCCGACTATGAGTATCTTCCGCATGGCGGGTTCTCCGTTACGTGTGACCTGGTGCGTGCGACGTGATGCGACTGCGTGTGACGGGTGCGTGTGACGGGTGGCTACTCGGGGTTGGAGGCGAGCGCGTGACCGACCAGGGCCAGCAGCGACTCGACGACCTTGATCCGGTTGCGTGCGTCCATGATCACAACCGGGACGTGCGACGGCACCGTCAGGGCCTCCCGCACGTCGTCGGTCTCGTATCCCGGCGTTCCTTCGAAGTGGTTGACGGCGACGATGTACGGCAGCCCACAGCTCTCGAAGTAGTCGAGGGCCGGGAAGCAGTCCGAGAGCCGCCGCGTGTCCGCCATGACGACGGCGCCTATCGCACCCCGTACCAGGTCGTCCCACATGAACCAGAAGCGCTGCTGCCCCGGTGTCCCGAAGACGTACAGCACGAGGTCGTCGGCGAGGGTGACGCGGCCGAAGTCCATCGCGACGGTGGTGGTGAGCTTGTCCGGGGTCGCGGAGAGGTCGTCGGTCTCCTCGCTGGCGGTGGTCATCACCGCCTCGGTCTCCAGCGGTTCGATCTCGGAGACCGCCTTGACGAAGGTGGTCTTGCCAACGCCGAAGCCGCCCGCGACCACGATCTTCGTGGCGATGGGGGCCCGGGTGCGGTCGGTCTGCCAGTCCCGCGCGCCGTCTTCCGCCCGGGGCGGCAGCGGCTGCACCGGTATGGACGGTGCCTCGGAGACGGAAGGGACGTCAGAGACGACGGAGTCCACTCATCACCCTTTCTAGCAGCGCGCGGTCGGGCTGGCCGGTGCCGTGCCCGGTCCCGTACACGCGGATCTTTCCCTGGTCGGCCAAGTCGCTGAGCAGCACACGGACCACGCCGAGCGGCATCTTCAGCAGCGCGGAGATCTCCGCGACCGTACGCATCCGGCGGCACAGCTCGACGATGGCCCGCATCTCCGGCATGACACGCTGCAGGCCGCCGCCGGTGAGCTCGCGCCGGTCCTCGGGCCCTTCGAGCGCGGCCACGAACGTCTCGACGAGCAGGACGTGCGTGAAGCGGGTGCGTCCGCCGGTGAGCGAGTACGGGCGTACCCGCGCGGGGCGGCGGCCCTCGCCCCGTACCGGGAGTTTTACGGTGTGTGACGTCGTCACAGGGCGCTCTCCATCGATTTGCGCAGCTCGCTGCGGAGTTCGGGGGTGAGGACGTGACCGGCGCGGCCGACGAAGAGCGCCATGTGGTACGCCACGACGCTCATGTCGCAGTCGGGCGTGGCATGGACGCCGAGCAGGGAACCGTCACTGATCGACATGACGAAGACACTGCCGTCGGCCATCGAGATCATCGTCTGCTTGACGCCTCCGCCGTCCATCAGCTTCGCGGCGCCCTGGGTGAGGCTGGCAAGGCCGGAGACGATGGTGGCCAGGTCCGCGCTCGACCCCTTGGGGCCGTCCTGCCGGGTGGCCGCCGCGGCGGGGCCGACGGCCCGGTCCGGGTCCGAGGACAGGAGAAGCAGCCCGTCGGAGGACACGACGGCGACCGAGAGGAGACCCGGCACCTCCTCCACGAGATTGCTCAACAGCCAGTGGAGATTACGGGCTTCGCTGCTCAGTCCGAATGTGCTCGATGCAGTCAACTACGGGCCTCCTCAACGGTGTCCCCCTCGGTTTCAGTACGGTCCCCGTTGGTTGAACTGCTCGAAATCTCCGCTTCTACGTCGCGCCGACCCTCGTTGGCACCCTGCTGGAAGCCGCCGAGACGCCGCCGCAGTGCGTCCGCGTCGACGCTGCCGGTGCGGGCTGCGGGCTCCGCGGGGGCCGACGTGAGCACCTTGGGCGTCCGCTTGGGAAGCCCCTTGTCGGTGACCCGCGCGGACGAGGGTACTTCGGCCTCGGGGGCCGCGGTGCGGGGCTCGGCGGGCGCGGTCCCGATCACCGTCGGCTCGGGCTCGGGCTCGGGCTCGGGCTCGGGCTCGGGCTCGGGCTCGGCGGGAGCCTTCGGGAGCCGCATGGTCCAGGTCGGCTCGTCGATCGGCGGTTCGTCGACGGGCTGTTCGGCGGCCGACGGCTCGTCGGACAGCGGCTCGTCCTGCGGGTCACTTCCGTCGCGGACTCGCTCGTGCGTGTCGGGCCCGATGGTGTACGGATCGAAGGCCGCGGCGGCGGCACGCTCGCCCCGGGCACGGGCGTCCAGCTCAAGGTCCGCGCTCCCGTGCACCGGCTCGGGGTCGGGCTCGGAGTCGGGCTCAGGTTCAGGGGTGACCTCGGCATCGGCGTCGGCATCGGCGTCGTCCCCGCCCCCGGCGTAGGCCTGATCCTCGGCCAGTCGCACCGCCGCCACCTCGCGGAGCGTCCGCTCCGCCGCCGCCACCAGCGGGTCACCGTCCTCGGCCTCCGGCGCCGCCTGCGCGCCCGGCACCGAACGCCCCGGCAGGGCATTGGAGTTCGCCTCCGCGACCGAACCCGGCAGGTTCAGCGCCGGTGCGTCCCCCGCGACCGGCACGCTCGGCGGCGCGGCCGCCGACGGGGTGTCGGGGAGCAGCGCGCCGGGCAGTACGACCACCGCGGCGACCCCGCCCTGCTTCTGCTCACGCAGCCGCACCTGTACGCCGTGGCGCGCGGCCAGCAGGGCGGCCACGTGCAGGCCGATCCCGCCGTCGGTGCCTTCGCCCGGCTCGTACGAGGTCGGGTCGGCCAGCCGCGCGTTCAGCTCGGTGATCCGGGCCTCCGGCATGCCGATGCCCTCGTCCTGGACGGAGAGCATGACCTCGCCGTTCTCAAGGAGCCAGCCGGAGAACTGGACTTGGGAGTCCGGCGGCGAGAAGGACGTGGCGTTCTCCAGCAGCTCCGCGAGGAGGTGACTCAGGTCGTTCGCCGCGAAGCCCGCGACGTGGGAGTGCGGCGGCAGCGACTGGATGGCCACCCGCTCGTACCGCTCGATCTCGCTGACCGCGGCGCGCAGTACGTCGACGAGCGGCACCGGGCCCGCATGGCCGGGCCCCTGTTCCGTACCGGCCAGGACCAGCAGGTTCTCGCCGTGGCGGCGCATCACGGTCGCCATGTGGTCGAGCTTGAAGAGAGTCGAGAGCCGCTCGGGGTCGTGCTCGCGCTCCTCCAGGCCCTCGATGACGCCCAGTTGGCGCTCGACGACAGCCAGCGTGCGCAGCGAGAGGTTGACGAAGGTGGAGTGGACGGTGTGCCGCAGCCGCTCCAGCTGCGCGGCGGCCTCGGCTGCCTGCTCCCGGAGGGCGGTGCGTTCGGCGGCGAGGCTCTCGCGCTGGCCGATCAGGTGCGTACGGTCGGCGGCGAGCTTCTCGGCGCGGGCGCCGGTCTCGGCCAGCCGGGCGTGCAGCGTGTTGAGGGACCGTACGACCTGGGCGAACTCGTCGTTGCGGCCGGTGAAACGGACCGGCTCCACGGCCTCGGGGGCGTCGGCTCCCTCGGCTTCGGCGCCCGCCGGCTTCGGCTCGGGTTCCGCGGCCAGCCGGGCCGCGCCGAGCCGCAGGACGGCCAGCGGCTGGGTGAGCGTACGGGCGACGGCCGTGGAGACGCCGACAGCGATGATCATAAGGAGCCCGGCCAGCGCGATCCGGATCTCCAGCGCGGTGACATCGTCGTCGCGCAGCAGTTCCAGCCGCTGGACCTGCGCGGAGCCGAGCGAGGACTCGACGCCGCGCATCAGGTCGATACGGGCCGACAGGGCGGCCTCCGCCTTGCGACGGTCGGTGCGCAGCTCCGAGTTGGAGAGCTGGGGCTGGTCGGTGAGGCGGGCCAGGTACTGCTCGGCCGTCCTGACCTCGCTGCCGGTGACGGTGGTCTTGAGCGACTGGCGGGACTTGGGGCCCGCGGCCTGGTCGAAGTCGGCGAGGGCGGCGAGTTCACGTACCCGCGACTGCTGGGCCGCGGCGCTCAACGCGTTGCGGGTGCGGGCGCTCTCGGAGGTCTTGCTCTCCTGCGTCGGCACCAGGAGCCCGGTGATGGGGTCGATACGGCTGCCGGTGTTCTCGCGCGGCACGGACAGCGCGGCGATCAGCAGACCGCGGGTGGCGGCGGCCTGCTCGACGGCCTGGCCGAGCGCGGAGGGCGCGCGGGTCGCCTCTGCGGCGCGCGGCGGCGTCCTGTCGGCGAGTTCCTCGGCGAGATCCTGGAGCTTCTGGATCGCCTCGGTGTACGCCTTGTGGGCCTCCAGGGCGGTGCCCTCGCCGGTGAGGGCGGTCCTGCGGATGCCCGGGATGCGGGCGAGGTCGCGGCGCAGCGAGGCGGGGGCCGCGGCCTCTATCTCGTCCAGCTGGCGGTCGACGCGGGCGCTGCGGCTGCTCGAAAGGGCCTTGGCGGTCTTGTTCGCGTCCTTGTTCGCGTCGTTGTTCGCGTCGGATTCCGAGCCCGCGCCCGTGCCTGCTCCGTCGTCCGTATCCCCTTTGTCCGCGTCTTCTTCGCGGCCGGCCGCGATGTACGCGGTGACGTCGTCGCGTTCGTCGGAGAGGGAGTGGGCGAGGGTGACGGCCTGCCGGTTCAGCTCGGCGAGGGTGACCAGGCTCTGGGACTCCGAGAGTTCGGAGGAGGCATGGAAAATGGCGGGCGCACCGGCCGCGAGGACGGTGACACCGACGACGGCCACGCCGGCAACAAGCCGACTGCGTACCCGTACGGTTCGTTCGGTCCGCTCGCCATTACCGCTACCGCCCCGAGGCCGCTTCTTCTGCACCGGTGCTCGCAATCTTGCTCGACTCGTCTTGCCCATGTGGCCGAGGTGACGCCTGGTCACACAAGAGAGCGCCCCCACCCAGGAACGGCTTCAGACCATTCCAGTGCTTTTGGGAGGGAGGCGTGCATCAACCACTCCACCACCCGAACGAGTGAACATCACTCCGGAGTTGGCGAACAAGTCTCGAACGGCCCCGCTCAACGGCCACACAGGGCCCCGGTTGGAACTTCCGCGCAGGCTTTGGCAAGATGCGCCCCCGCAGCTTCCCGGAGCGCCCTATTCCGGGCGATATTCGCCCCCTGAGCTGCCGATACGGGCCACCTGGGCCGCGTGCGTGTTGTCGGGTCCGCCCGCCCGGCCCGTTGCCCGACCTCCGGCAGACTGGGCCCCATGCGCATCGAACTCGCCACGGCCCCCGGTGATCCCGAACGCCCCAATGAAGACTGGCTCGCCGTCGCCCTGCCCGCCGCCGGCCAGGGCGGGGCCCTCGTACTGCTGGACGGGGTGACGCCGCCTGCGGGCGACGACGGCTGCCTGCATTCGGTCCCGTGGTTCACCGCGCGACTCGGCGGTGTGCTGCATGAATTGTCCGCTTCGCGGAGGGATTTGACCCTCCGTGAGATCCTCGCGGAGGCAATCCGACGCACCGCCGATGCCCACCGCCACACCTGTGACCTTTCTCACCCCCGTACGCCTCAGGCGACGGTGGTCATGGCCCGCTGGGGTGCGGACCAGGTCGAACATCTGGTGCTCTCCGATTCGGCGCTGCTTCTGGAGTCCCCGGACGGCGCCGTGCACGCAGTGCTCGACGACCGACTCGACCTGGTCCCACCCGAGGTGCTCGCCTCGCACGCCGCGACCGACGCCCTGCGCAACGCGCCGGGCGGCTTCTTCACGGCGGCGGCCGACCCGGCGGTCGCGGCCCGCGCGGTGGCGGGCGCCGACCCGCGCGAGCAGGTGCGGACGGTGGTGGCGCTCAGCGACGGTGCGAGCCGCTGGGTCGAGACCTTCGGCGAGGGCGACTGGGCCGACTGCCTGGGCCTGCTGCGCAAGGAAGGCCCGCAGGGCCTGATCGACCGCGTACGGGCCCTGGAGGACGCGCCGGTCGGGCCGGGCGTCGTACGCCGCGGGAAGAAGCACGACGACGCGGCAGTGGTCTACGCGGAGCTCTGACCGCAGGGGCCGCCACCGTCCCCCACCCGTCACCCCTCGGCCCGGCCGTTCAACTGATGCAGCAGCCGGGCGAGTTCGGCGACCTCCGCCCGGTCCCAGTCGGCGAGCTTGCGTACGTACCGGGCGCGGCGGGCGTCCCGTACCCGCCGGAAGCGTTCGCGCCCCCCGTCGGTCAGCGCGACGAGCGAGGCCCGCCCGTCGGCCGGGTCGGGCTCGCGGGTCACCAGGCCGAGGTCCTCCATGGCGCGCAGCTGGCGGCTCATGGTCGCCTTGCCGACGCCGAACCAGGCCGCCAGCTCGGTGGCCCGCTGCCGGTCGGCCTCGTCGAGGCGTACGAGCAGCCCGTACGCGGCGGGCTCCAGCTCGGGGTGGACCTCGCGGGCCATGTCACCGGATGCGGCGCGGGCCCGGCGCAGGAACACCGCCAGCTCCCGTTCCAGGGACAGGAACTCCTGGTCCACACCACCGCTGCGGGCCTCTCCTTCCGGTCCTTCCGGAGCGCGGTAGCCGCCCACTCCCCCACTTCCGTGCACGTCAGCACTCATCGCGAGCTTTCCCCATCGTGAACGTTTCCTTCAGCGGCGGCCGTTGCCGCAGCTCGGCCAGTATTTCGCAGGAGTGGACCAACGGCGGCGCCCAGACCCCCTTCCGTGGCCCGGGGCACGAAAGACCCCCGGCGCGCGGGCGCCGGGGGTCCTGTCGTTCAGGTCGTCCGAGAGCTCAGGTCATCCGAGGACTCAGGTCGTCCCAGGGGCTCAGGTCGTCGTCCAAGGGCTCAGCAGCGGCCCGCCGGGCGGTCGCGGACCACCAGGTCGCTGAAGCCCGCCGTGCCATCGATCCACACCACACGCCGGCCCGTGTCCGCCGACGCCGACGACTGGTCGCCACGGTTGCAGGACACCCGCTCGCGCTCACCCGTGGCGTCCGCCGCGAACTGCCACAGCTTCGGCAGCGTCTCGTTGCGGTACGTCGTGTCGGGCTCCTGCGCGGTAACCGTCACGGCCTCGTCGGAGGCAGTCAGGTCGTACGCGAAGAGCGCGTTCGGACCGGTCTCCGGGTTGAGGTCGATCATCTTGCTGCCGTCGTGGTTGGCGCGGCGCACGGCCATCTGGCCCGCGTCGGTCACCTCTTCGACCAGCCAGCTGACGTGCGTGTTCGAGATGCCGGTCTGGCCCAGGGTGTCGACCGTGGCCTTCTGCGGCAGCACGTTCGTCTTCTTCGTCGCGAGGTCGAGGACCTCGACGTCCAGCCGGTACACACCGTTCACCGGCCACAGTTTGGCGTAGGCGACCTTGGTGCCCTTGACGGACGGGAGCGCCGAACTGAGCTGGTAGCGGCCTCCGTCGACGTACGCCTGCTCGCCGGTACGGACGTTCTTGTACGCCGCGTGCCGGCCGCCGAAGAAGTCGTACTCCTCCCAGACGACGATGTCGCCGTCGACGCGCAGACCCTGGAGGTCGGTGACCGAGGACCAGATCTTCTTGATCGGGCCGCCCGCCACCGGCCGGGACAGCACATCGATGCTCGTGGGCCCGAAGGCCGCCCAGACGACGGTTTTGCCGTCGGTCGCCGGGTAGACGTGGAAGCGGCCGTCATTGGGGCTGATCAGCTTCGGGGCGCCGCTGCCGTCGGTACGGCCCGCGTACACGGAGTACGGCTCGGAGCCGTCGTCGTTGGACTTGGACGTGGCCCACCAGCCGCCGCCCGCGCCGGTCCCGGTGCCCGCGGTGTTGAGCTTGCCGAAGAGCGTGTCGGAGTCCAGGCCCAGCGCGTCCTCCCAGCCCGGGACGATGCCGTGGGCGTTGAAGGAACGCTTGACGGTGCTGAGGTCCTTGGCGCTGATACCGAGATCCTTTGCGGCGGCGATCACCGCGTTACGACCCTCGGTGAAGCCGTCCAGCGGCGTCAGGTACTCGGAGAGCGCCTTGTAGACGATGCGGTCGGCAAGGTCCTTGTCGATGTCCTGGCGGATGTCCCACAGGGCGCCCGAGAAGATCGTCGAGTTGAGGTGCACACCGCCGTTGTCGGTGCCGAAGGAGACGCCGAGGAAGTCCTTGGACGCCGTACGGCCGTCGTTGAGGTCACGGAACGCGCAGGCGCGCGGCGCGGTGGTGCGGCAGAGGTCCTCGCCGACGAGACCGGAGTCGCGGTTGTCCATGGCGGTGCCGGAGACGGTGGTGTCGATGGCGTTGCCGAAGTAGTCGGCGACGGCCTCGTTCAGGGCGCCCGACTGGCCGGAGTAGACGAGGTTGGCGGTGTTCTCGACAACGCCGTGGGTCATCTCGTGGCCGACCACGTCCACATCGGCGGACAGCGGCTTGAAGTCCGCGTCGCCGCTGCCGTAGACCATCTTGGTGCCGTCCCAGAAGGCATTGACGTACGGCTGTCCCCAATAGGTCACCCCCACCAGGGAGTTAACGGTCATGCCGCGCCCGTCGAGGCTGTCGCGCCCGTGCTTCTGCTTGTAGTAGTCGTACACCTGGCCCGCGGCCCAGTGCGCGTCGACCGCTCCCGCCTCGGTGGCATCCTTGCCGAACTCCTGGACGGGCGAGCCGAATTCCTTGATGCCGCTGGGCCACTTGCCCGCCACGTCGTCGGCGTCGACGCCGCGCGCGTCCCAGGTGGCGAGCACGTTCTTGCCGGTCGAGCGCATGCGCTCGTTGTCGATCAGCAGGTACTGGTTACGCGGGGCGGAGTGCAGGAGATTCAGCTCGACCCGGCCGGCGTCGAGCTTGACGCCGAAGCCGGTGGTGCCGGGCTCGTCGGCTGCGGCGGCCGGGGCGGCCTTGGTCTTCGCGCCCCCGGCCTTCGCCTTCGACCCGTCGGCCTTCGTCGCGCCGATGGTCTTGATCCCGCTGTACTGGAGGACCGGGAAGCCCGCGTTCGCGTCGATGTAGACATGGCGCAGGACGGGCTCGCCGGTGGCGGGGTCCTGGCCGCGGACGGTGACCTCACGGGTGAGTACGCCGCTGCCCTGCGGCAGTACAACGAGCTTGCCCGCGGTACCGCGCAGCGCCTGCGCGTCCGCGGTCTTCTGCTTGGCTTCCTTACGTACGTCGTCCTTGCCGAGGGTCTTGCCGCTCAGCTCGCGGGCGACGGAGTCCACCGCGCGCCGCACGGCGACCTCGTCGGAGACCTTGGCGGTGGTGCCGACGCCGCTCAGCTCGGTGAAGTACTGCCCGGAGGTGCCGGTGACGGTCCGCTCGCCGCCGCGCTTCTCCATCCGTACGACGTACTGCCCGCCCAGCACCTCGATGCCGTGGTGCCGCTGCTGGAGCCGTACGGTCTCGGCGGCCGTCCCCTTCTTCGGGGTGTTTGTGGTGGTGCCGACGGACTTGAGGTCCGTGCGCGGGTCGGCGATCCGGTAGCGGCTCTCCTTGGCGGCGAGGTGCCCGAGGGCCGCGTCCGCCGCACTGCCGGTCGCCTTCACGGGCTCACTGATGCCGTCGACCAGGGCCGGGGTCGCGGTGTCGGTACCCGGGATCACTTCGGCGGCGGGCGCTGCTCGCGGGGTCTCCGCGGGCGCTGCGGCTGCCGCCGGGACGGCGGTGGCGAGCATGGCCGCCGCACCGAAGATCGCTGCGGCGCCTCTGCTCATTCCGCCGGTTCGGGTGCCGGTCCTGCTGCCGGGTATCTGGTCCACTCCGGCGGATATGTCGTCCGGTCTGCCTGCACGTGCTCGTGACTTGCGCAAGTTTCCCCTCCACGCTTCCACGCTCTGTCTGACGCCCTCACGGTGTTCGGGCATGCCCATGCAAGCCGAATGGGGCACAAGTCCTCAATGAGTCATGTGTGTTGACAAGTGGACATGCGCACTTGTGTGGCTTCTGTGTACGCGAAAGAATCCCCGCCATGATCGAGGAGGATGAACTGCACGGTCTCGGCCTGGGGGAGGACGAGGCGCGGACGTACGAGGCGTTGCTGAGGGAGCGCGCCTCCAACCCACCTGACTTGGCGCGCTTATTGCGCCTGCCGGGGGCGAGGGTCGAGGCGGCCCTGACGCGCCTGGCCCGGGACGGGCTCACGGTGCCGACGCAGGGCCCGCTGCCACGACCGGCGGCGCCCGCGGCGGCGATCCGCACGCTGATCCACCGCCGCCAGGCCGAACTCCACCTGCGCTCGGCGGAGTTGGAGCGCCTGCGCATGTCGGCCGAGCGGATCGCGGGCAGGCTGACGGCGAGCTCGCCAGGGGCGGCGGAGGGCGGCACGGAGGTCGTCACGGGGGCGCGCGCGATCGGCGAACGGGCGGAGTCACTGCTGGCGGCAGCGGAGCACGAGGTGGTGATCCTGGACCGCCCGCCGTACGCGACCCCCTCGGGCCAGGGCTTGCCCCCGGCACCGGACATCGGGGCACTGCTCGCCCGGGGGATCACCGTACGCATGGTGATCGACCGCGAGGGCCTGTCCCACCCGGGCCGCATGCGCCGCATCAACACCCTGGTGGAGCAAGGCCTACGGGCCAGGATCACCTCGAACGTCCCCACGAAGCTGCTGAGCGTGGACCGCCGCACGGCCCTGCTCCCGCCAACGGACGCGACGGACGCGACGGGCCCGACGGCCACGGCCCTGGTGGTGGGCGACGCCCTGCTGCACAACGCGCTGCTCCCCCTCTTCGAGACGGTATGGGAACGCGCCGTCCCCCTGAGCGGCTCCCCCGACCCGCTCCCGGGCGCGCAACGCGAGCTGCTCGGCCTGCTCGCAGCGGGCCTGAAGGACGAAGCGATAGCGCGCCGCCTGGGCGTACACGTCCACACGGCCCGCCGCAGAATCACCCGCCTCCTGGACACCCTGGACGCGGACACCCGCTTCCAGGCGGGGGCGCAGGCGTCGTTACGGGGCTGGCTGGCGTGACCCTGGCGGCTGCGCGACAACGGCGAGCAGGGCGGAGCCCCGTGGGAACGGCCGGGTGGTGGCGAAGGCCCCGAACCCCGCCTGCGTCAGGTGGTCGAGCCTGCCGGGGTCGGGCGGGGCGAAGCAGAGGACGAGCCGGCCTTCCGGGGCGAGCAGCCGGGCCAGGATGCGGAGCTCGCAGGTGGCGGGACCGGTCCAGAAGAGGTTGACGTCGACGGCGAGGATCTTCTCGAAGACGCCGGGGGCGTCGGGTTCGACGTCGGCGAGGGCCAGTTGCCGAAACGCGGCCCGCCCGGCGGCCACGGGGTCGGCATTACGCGTGTACGCGGCGGAGACGGCCACGGCGGAGCGGTCGAGACCCAACAGCGTTCCCTGGCCCAGAAGTTGGCAAATCAACGAGGCTGCGACACCACGCCCGCAACCGACGTCCAGAACGCGGTGAATCCGGACGGCGGCTGCGAGGCGTTCGGTTGCGGCCATGTTCCGCGCCCCCCTCAGTCGCGCGGGAAGTCCCCGGTCTCCAGGGTGAGATCGACGGCGGTACCGGTGAGGTCGACCGACGTACCGAAGTTCACCGCGAGCTCGGTCTGATACTCACCACCCTTCGGCGAGGTGTACAGGTGACACTTGCCTTGGTAGGGGTCCGCGATCAGGTAGACGGGCACGCCGCAGGCGGCGTAGGCGTCCTTCTTCTTGCCGTAGTCGTTGAGCGCCGTGTCCCGGGAAATGACCTCGGCCACAAACTCGATGTCCCGGTAGTGCCAGCGTCCCTGCTCGCTCTTCTCCGCCTCGTCGGAGAGTTTTACGACGTCGGGCGCGAAACCATTGTTATGACCGGCGAAGTCCATCCTGACGTCCGACTTCACTCTGACGCCCATACCGAACCGGTCTTCCAGGGCTCGCACGATTCTGCGAATGATCTCCCAGTGCGTGTCCCGCTGCGGCGACATGTACACGGTCCCCTCGACGATCTCGACCTTGTAGCCCTCGGGGACAGGCATGTGCTCCAGCCGCTCGAACAGTTCGTCCAAGCTCAGCTCGTCACTGTCGGCCATCTCGATCCTGTCGGTCAGTTCGACGGTCATCGTGCCGCTCCTCCCCGCTGCCGCGTGTCCGCATGCAGCCGCGTACTCAAACGATACGCAGCCCGCCCAGGTCACGCGCCGCAGCGATGCGGTGTGGGGCGGATGAGTCACGAAGAGACGCACGCCGAGGAGCCCGGACCGGTCAGACAACCCCGTCCGGGCTCCCCGGCACTCACCCCGCCCCGCCGCGCCCTACGCCGCGACCAGGACCTCCACACCCGTCCCCGCCGGGGCCAGCGCGATCTCCAGGACCTGCCGGACGTCCGTCACCGGGTGGATCTCCAGCTTGTCGAGGATCTCCGCCGGTACGTCGTCCAGGTCCGCCTCGTTCCGCTTGGGGATCACCACCGTGGTGATGCCCGCCCGGTGCGCGGCAAGGAGCTTCTGCTTCAGGCCGCCGATCGGCAGGACGCGGCCGGTCAGGGAGACCTCGCCCGTCATCGCCACATCCGTACGGACCGGGCGGCCCGACAGGAGGGACGCCAGGGCCGAGGTCATCGTGATGCCCGCGCTCGGGCCGTCCTTGGGGATGCCGCCCGCCGGGAAGTGGATGTGCACGCCCCGGTCCTTCAAGTCCGCTACCGGCAGCTCCAGTTCGGCGCCGTGGGAGCGCAGGAAGGAGAGCGCGATCTGGGCGGACTCCTTCATGACGTCGCCCAGTTGGCCGGTCAGGGTCAGCCCCGCCGCGCCCGTCTCCTCGTCCGCGAGGGACGCCTCGACGAACAGCACGTCGCCGCCCGCGCCCGTCACCGCGAGGCCCGTGGCCACGCCGGGGACCGCCGTGCGGCGCTCCGCCGGGTCCTGGGCGGACTCCGGGACGTGGTGCGGCCTGCCGATGAGCTTGCGGAGGTGTGCGTCGGTGATCGTGAACGGGAGTTCCTGCTCGCCGAGTTCGTGCCGCGCCGCGACCTTGCGCAGGAGCCGTGCCACCGAGCGCTCCAGGTTGCGTACGCCCGCCTCCCGGGTGTACTCCCCCGCCAGCTTGCGCAGCGCGGAGTCGTCGAGGGTGACCTCGCCGGTCTCCAGGCCCGCGCGCTCCAGCTGGCGCGGGAGCAGGTGGTCGCGGGCGATGACGACCTTCTCGTCCTCCGTGTAACCGTCGAGCCTGACCAGCTCCATACGGTCGAGCAGGGCCTCCGGGATGGCTTCGACGACGTTGGCCGTGGCGAGGAACACGACGTCGGACAGGTCGAGTTCGACTTCGAGGTAGTGGTCGCGGAAGGTGTGGTTCTGCGCCGGGTCCAAGACTTCGAGCAGGGCCGCGGCCGGGTCGCCGCGGTAGTCGGAGCCGACCTTGTCGATCTCGTCGAGGAGGATGACCGGGTTCATCGACCCGGCCTCCTTGATGGCGCGGACGATGCGGCCCGGGAGCGCGCCGACGTACGTACGCCGGTGTCCGCGGATCTCCGCCTCGTCGCGTACGCCGCCGAGCGCGACCCGGACGAACTTGCGCCCCATCGCGTGCGCCACGGATTCGCCGAGCGAGGTTTTTCCGACGCCGGGCGGGCCGACCAGGGCCAGCACCGCGCCGCCGCGACGGCCGCCGACCACACCGAGGCCGCGGTCGGCCCGGCGCTTGCGCACCGCGAGGTACTCGGTGATGCGCTCCTTCACGTCGTCCAGGCCCGCGTGCTCCTCGTCGAGGATCGCCTTGGCGCCCTGGATGTCGTACTGGTCCTCGGTCCGCTCGGTCCACGGCAGTTCGAGGACGGTGTCGAGCCAGGTGCGGATCCAGGAGCCCTCGGGCGACTGGTCCGATGAACGCTCCAGCTTGTCGACCTCCTTGAGGGCGGCCTCTCGGACGCTCTCGGGGAGGTCGGCGGCCTCGACGCGCGTCCGGTAGTCGTCGGACTCGTCCTCGCCGTCCTGGCCGTTGATCTCGCGCAGTTCCTTGCGTACGGCGTCGAGCTGGCGGCGCAGCAGGAACTCGCGCTGCTGCTTGTCCACGCCTTCCTGCACGTCCTTGGCGATGGACTCGGCGACGTCCTGCTCGGCGAGGTGCTCGCTCAGCCACTTCACGGCGAGCTTGAGGCGGACCACCGGGTCGGCGGTCTCCAGGAGCTCCACCTTCTGTGTGGTGGTGAGGAAGGGCGAGTAGCCGGAGTTGTCGGCGAGGGCGGAGACGCCCTCGATCTGCTGGACGCGGTCCACGACCTGCCAGGCGCCGCGCTTCTTCAGCCAGCTGGTGGCGAGCGCCTTGTACTCCGTGATCAGTTCGGTGACGGAACCGGGCAGCGGCTCCGGCACGCTCTCGTCGACCCGGGTGCCCTCGACCCACAGGGCCGCGCCGGGTCCGGACGTGCCCGCACCGATCTGGACACGGTCGACGCCCCGGATGAGGGCGCCGGGATCACCGTCGGAGAGCCGGCCGACCTGCTCGACGGTGCCGAGGACGCCGGTCCCCGCGTACGTACCGTCGATTCGAGGAACGAGAAGCACCTGTGGCTTGTTGCCACTGGAGCGGGCGGCGGCCTGTGCGGCCTCCACCGCGGCGCGTACGTCGGGATCGGACAGGTCCAGGGGCACCACCATTCCCGGCAGCACGACCTCGTCGTCGAGCGGCAGCACGGGCAGGGTGAGCGGATTGGACGTCGATGTCATGATCTCCCCTTGGGCAGTGAAGTTGAGCTATGTCGACTCAATGTCGGGGAGCGGCCGAATGTTCCCGAGCATGTGTTCGCTCTGAGCGATCAGTGCGCAGTGGCCGTGTCCCGCGGCGCGGCAGACCCCCTGCCCCGGCCGCCCTGGGGCCTCAGGCCGACGTCCTCGCCGCCCGGTGCCGGTAGTGGACGCAGGGCTCCGCGAGCCGGAAGCTTGGCGACACGAGGGCAGGCGCGGCACGCAGGGCGCGTACTGGCTCGATACGGGCGGGAGTTGGGGCACGTATGAAGCGAAGCGCGTATGGAGTGGCGGTTTCCGGAGCGGCACTGGCCGGCATGCTGTTGCTGGCGGGATGCGGTGACGGCGGCCGTGACGGCGCTGACGCCGGTACGTCCGAGAGTGCGCCCAGCGCCTCCACGAGCAGGACCGTCGGCAGTACCGACCCCAGTGCCTCCACGCCCGCGCCCGCGCCGACGTCCTCGTCCCCGGCTCCCACCTCCCCCGCTCCCACCCCTCCCCCCGCCCCGGCGGACGAGCGGCTCGTCACCGTGACCGTCAGCGGCGGGATCGACGGGCGGCACCAGAGCATGCTCATCAACGGCGACGGGTCGTACACGACGCTGTCGCTCAGGCCCGAGCGACCCGAGCGCAAGGGGCGGATGAAGCCCGCCGAGCTCGCCGAGCTGCGCACCGCCCTGGCGGAGGCGGACTTCGCGAAGCTGCCCCGCCTCAACATCCCCGAACAGCCCGTCCCCGACGGCCTCACCACCGCCGTCGTGTACCGGGGCCACGAGGTGGTGACGGGGGACGGGGCGAAGCCGCTCCCCCGGCTGGACCGGGTCATCGCCGCACTGCCGCCGATGGGCGCCGGGACCTGATCCGTCCGGACACCGGGCAGGCGCCGAGGGTTTCCTGTCACATACGGACAAAGCAGAGTGGAGAGACCTCCGCGTCCCGATACTGGCAACCGCACGGCCCGGCGGGCGGCCCGTACGGTCGCCCGCCGGGCGTCGTCCGTGGAAGGTGCCAGATGCATTTCTCGTTCTCTACGTCCGCGGCCACCCCGGGGTCCGACGCCGGGTTGATACGCAGGGCCGGCGAAGGCCATCTCGATTCCTTTCGCCATCTCTACCGGCGGCACTATCCGGCCGTGCGCGCCTACGCCGTCGGGTGCATGCAGACCTCCTACGACGCGTACGAACTGACCTGCCAGACCTTCTCCGACCTCTTGCAACGGGCGCTGGCCGGGGAGTCGTTCATCGAACGCCGGTTTCCCGGCTGTCTGCGGCTCCAGCTGCTGGAATGCGCCCGCGTCGCGGCCGTCACCCGGTGCGCGGGTGACGACGAGGGGGCCTCGCCGCAGTTCCGCCGGTGGGTGGCCCAGGGGGCTCGCTGGTCCATGGAGGAGAACGGCCAGTTGGCCGTCGCGTGGGACGCCCTGCCCCGCGACAAGCGCTGCCTGCTGTGGCACACCGTGGCGGAGCAGGAGGAGGCGGCTCTGGTGGCGCGGGTGACCGGCGTACCCCCGGGCTCGATCGAGAAGGCCAGGGAAACGGCCCTGGGCGCGCTGCGGCAGATACGGGCGGACCTGTACATGGAGCGGCTGCAACGGCAGGAATGCCGGGGCGCGGTGGAGCAGTTGATGGCCCACCGTCCCGTTCCGCTCGGGCCTCCGGAGCCGCTGAAGCATGCGGCGGTGTGCACCGAGTGCGCCGAAGTCTTCAACGATGTGATGCATCTGGAGACGCGGCTGGCCGCGCAGTTGCCCCGGCAGGTACTGGGCTGGTGGCCGGGGGACGCGTACTTGAACATGAAGTCCGCCCTCACCGCTCCCCAGAACGATCCGCCGTTTCTGGCGCGCGCGGTGCGCCAGGCCGGTCTGACGACCGACTCGCGAAGCCCGTCCCGGGGCCACCGCACCGCCCGCGCCCCAGGCGGGTTCAGGTCCAAGGCCGCCCTGGTTCTCCTGTCCTTCGCGGCCGGAGCAGCCGCCGGGTACGCGGCGATTCCGGCGTTCGACGACACGGGCGGCGGGTACGTCGTACCGGACGACCGGACGCCTCGGGCGCCGTCGCGGCAGCCGGATCACGGGGAGTGAGAAACCGGAGCTCCGCGACCGGTGCCGGGGCCGCTGCCCGTGAGCCAAGTCGGCTCACCGACCGGGGTCGGCGGGGCCGGCTACGCCGTCAGCGGGGGATGCGGGCCCAGCGCCGTACCAGCGGCCAGAACGCCACACCGAGCAGCAGGGCCAGCGGATGGCCCCAGTTCGTCAGCGGGTCCGTGAACGCCAGGAGGTCCTGGAGCAGCATCACGCCCACAGCGGCCAGGACGGCCCACCGCGCCCAGGGAGTCAGCAGCCCCGCCAGGGCTCCGACGCTCGCCATCAGGCCGAAGCTGATGCCGTAGTCGAGCCGGTGCAGCGAACTGTCCGGCAAGTGCCCCGCCAGCACCGAGAGCCCGACCGGGATCTCGGTGGCGAGCGTCGCCACCACATGCCCGAGCAGGAACACCCCCGCCGTGCGCAGACCACCGATGCGGCGCTCCAGCGCGGTGAGGACGAACACGAACCCGACGGCGTACGGCGACGCGAGGCCACCGGCGATCCACAGGGCGCTGGCCACGAGGACGAGCAGCGGGCTGTCGGTGAGGTGCGCGACATCGGTACTTGACCCGCGCAGCGCGTCCGAGACGGTCGCCGGGTCGGCGTAGTCGGCGAAGAGCGAGGTGGCGATCAGGACCAGCGCGTACGAGAACGTGAAGGGGGTGCCGGTGGGAGTGGGAAAGAGTTGCCAAGGCCGCCAGGGCCGCTGCCCGGCGGTGGTCGCGGGGGGTGCGGCGACCACGGACACAGCTGCTGCCGGCGCCGCCGCGGGCACCGTCCGCTGTCCGGGGATGCCTGCCAGCAGGACGTCGGAACGTCCGGTCCTGCTCCCGGTCGGCGCTGCGCTCTGCACTGGGTGGGGTCCCTTTCGGCCGTCGCGTCTTCTCAACGGGTCTTCCTACGGACAACGCCCACCCTCCGCGATCAGCTCCTGCCCCGCCTATGTCGTACATCACATGAGGCAACCTTCACCCCCTGTCACGCGTCGGAGTACGACCGGCCGTACGCGTGCGGCGGGCCCAACGGCGGATTCAAGTCAATGTCGCGATCTTCTCCATCGCCGGACAGGCTTGAAATCGAGCCACGAGGATGTCGGCCATACCGGAAACTGGGCCCGTCACCCTCGACCGCCGCGAGGGGCGGTACGGCGAGGTTGTTCTGCGGGAGCGCGGGGAGCACTACGAGATCATCGCCAACGGGTGCTTCCTGATGGCCACCTCCGACGGGCCCTCCGAGCGGCGCCTGGTCGACGCCGCCCTGGACGCGCGCAGGGCCGCTGAGCAGGATCTCGGGGCCGGCGCTCGCCGATTTCCGGTGCGACATCATTCACACCGACCTCGTGGATTATGTACGGAAAGGCCGGATTGTCCCGCCCACTTCGTCTCCCGACACAAACCGCGACACATACGACGCACTCTGCCTGGACATCGGCAACGGGCCGGATGGGACCGTGACCGACCACAACGGCGATCTCTGCTCTCCGCCGGGACTCGCGGGGCGCAAGGGGCTGTTGAGGCCGGGGGGGAATCCTGGCCGTCCGGTCGGCGCGGCCGTCCGCCGCCTTCGAGGGCTCGATTCGGAATGCCGGATTCAACTTGGTTAGGACGGAAGAGATCCCAGTTGCCCGGGGCGTGCCTGACGTGGTCCATCTTGCTGTTCGCCCTGCGTAGCCGGGATGCCTTCACTGCCTCTACGCTGCTGCCCTACACACGGGATCTAGATAGAGAACTCCCAGGGGCGGGCGATGGAGCAGACACACACCAGCCACAACGGCCTCGCGGCCACTCCCGGCGCTCAGCGCCGGGTGCTGGTCGTCGAGGACGATGCCACGATCGTCGACGCCATTGCAGCGCGGCTGCGTGCCGAGGGCTTCCAGGTTCAGACGGCCGTCGACGGCCCTGCGGCCGTGGACGCGGCCGAGGCATGGCAACCCGATCTGATGGTTCTCGACATCATGCTGCCGGGCTTCGACGGCCTTGAGGTCTGCCGTCGCGTCCAGGCGCAGCGCCCGGTGCCGGTCCTGATGCTGACGGCCCGCGACGACGAGACCGACATGCTGGTCGGCCTCGGGGTCGGCGCGGACGACTACATGACAAAACCGTTCTCCATGCGTGAGCTGGCGGCCCGGGTGCACGTTCTGCTGCGCCGGGTGGAGCGGGCGACCCTCGCCGCCTCCACTCCGCGCAGTGGAATCCTGCGCCTCGGCGAGCTGGAGATCGACCACGCGCAGCGCAGGGTGCGGGTGCGCGGTGAGGACGTGCATCTGACGCCCACTGAGTTCGACCTGCTCGTATGCCTGGCGAACACGCCTCGGGCCGTGCTCTCGCGCGAGCAGCTGCTCGCCGAGGTGTGGGACTGGGCGGACGCGTCGGGCACCAGGACCGTCGACAGCCACATCAAGGCGCTGCGCCGGAAGATCGGCGCGGAGCGCATCCGTACGGTGCACGGCGTGGGGTACGCCCTGGAGACCCCGCCCGCATGACCCGGCAGGGGAACGGGCTGCGGCCCTTCTCGATCAAGACCAAGCTCGGCACGCTGGTGGTCGTCTCGGTCTTCATCACCACCGGTCTCATCCTGGTCGCGCTGCGCACCAAGACGGAGCTGCGCTTCATCACCGTCTTCTCGGTGATCGCCTCGATGCTGATCACCCAGTTCGTGGCGCACAGCCTGACGTCGCCGCTCGACGACATGACGACGGTGGCCCGGTCGATCGCGCACGGTGACTACACCCGCCGGGTGCGCGGCGCCGGGCGCCGCGACGAGCTGGGCGATCTCGCCGCCACGATCAACCGCATGGCGGACGATCTGGAGGCCGTGGACCGGCACCGCAAGGAGTTGGTCGCCAATGTCTCGCACGAGCTGAGAACCCCCATCGCGGGGCTGAGAGCCGTGCTGGAGAACGTCGTGGACGGGGTGTCCGCGGCGGACCCCGAGACGATGCGCACGGCGCTGAAGCAGACGGAGCGCCTCGGGCGGCTGGTGGAGACACTGCTCGACCTGTCGCGCCTCGACAATGGCGTCGTACCGCTGAAGGCGCGGCGCTTTGAGGTCTGGCCGTACCTCTCGGGCGTGCTCAAGGAGGCGAACGTACTGGCCTCCCAGCGCGGTCTTGCCTCGGGCTCGGGCAGCCACACGCGTACCGACGTACACCTGCACCTGGATGTGTCGCCGCCCGAGCTGACCGCGCACGCGGACGCGGAGCGGCTGCACCAGGTCGTCGCCAATCTCCTGGACAACGCGGTCAAGCACTCCCCGCCGCACGGCCGGGTCACCATCCGGGCCAGGCGCGGCCCGCAGCCGGAGAGTCTGGACCTGGAGGTCCTGGACGAGGGTCCCGGAATCCCGGAGTCCGAATGGCACCGGGTCTTCGAGCGCTTCAACCGCGGCAGCTCGCCCTCCCCGCACGGTCCGGGCAGTGACGGCGGTACGGGTCTGGGGCTCGCCATCGCCCGCTGGGCGGTGGATCTGCACGGCGGGCACATCGGAGTGGCCGAATCTACTCGGGGCTGCCGGATCCAGGTCACCCTTCCGGGAAGCCCGCGGCCAAGCAGTTGACGTAGGGTTCGAACCGGATGTGCACGTTCTGCGTGTCATCCACAGGGGGGTACGGCCCAGCGGGGCCGTAACCACGGTCCGGCCTATCCGGGCCACAGCGGAACCATGCTCGTTTCCCGCCAATCCATGCGCCGAAACCAGCACTGCAATGTGACTTACGCGACGGATGCCCGCCCGGCCTGCACCTGTCGGCCGGGGAGGCGTAGCCTTTATTTCCGCTGTCCATCACCTTGCGAAGCGGAAGAGGGCGGTTCACGCCGTGTCGTCTCAGTCCCCCAGTAGCTCGAGCATCTCGACCGACCAAGTCGGGCAGGGAAAGAACCCTGCCGCTGCCTTCGGTCCCAATGAGTGGCTCGTCGACGAGATCTATCAGCAGTACCTCCAGGACCCGAATTCGGTCGACCGCGCCTGGTGGGACTTCTTCGCCGACTACAAGCCAGGCTCCCCCGGCGCGGCGGAGAAGCCTGCCACCGACGGCACCGGGGCCACCACCCCGGCCGCCGCCCCGGCCCAGCCGGCCACCGCGGCCCAGGCCGCACCTGCGCCTGCCGCGCCCGCTGCGGCCGTACCCGCCCCTGCCGCGCCCGCCCCTGTGGCGAAGCCCGCGGCAGCAGCACCGGCGTCCGCGCCCGCCAAGCCGGCCGCGACCGCTCCGGCGGCGAAGGTCCCGGCGGACAAGCCCGTCGCGGACCAGGCCGTCGCCGAGGCCCCCGCGGGCCCCGAGCTGGTCACACTGCGCGGCCCCGCAGCGGCGGTCGCCAAGAACATGAACGCCTCCCTTGAGGTGCCCACGGCCACGTCCGTGCGCGCCGTCCCGGTGAAGCTGCTGTTCGACAACCGCATCGTCATCAACAACCACCTCAAGCGCGCCCGGGGCGGGAAGGTCTCCTTCACGCACCTCATCGGGTACGCGATGGTGCAGGCCATCAAGGCCATGCCGACCATGAACCAGTCGTTCATGGAGAAGGACGGCAAGCCGACGCTGGTCAAGCCCGCGCATGTGAACCTGGGCCTGGCCATCGACCTGGTGAAGCCGAACGGCGACCGCCAGCTCGTCGTCGCGGCCATCAAGAAGGCCGAGACGCTCAGCTTCTTCGAGTTCTGGCAGGCGTACGAGGACATCGTCCGCCGCGCCCGCGCGAACAAGCTGACGATGGACGACTTCACCGGCGTCACCGCCTCGCTGACCAACCCCGGCGGCATCGGCACCGTCCACTCCGTGCCCCGCCTGATGCCCGGTCAGGGCCTCATCCTGGGCGTCGGCGCGATGGACTACCCGGCCGAGTTCCAGGGCACGTCGCAGGACACCCTGAACAAGCTGGGCATCGCCAAGGTCATGACGCTGACCTCGACGTACGACCACCGGGTCATCCAGGGCGCCGCCTCCGGCGAGTTCCTGCGGATCCTCGCCAACATGCTCCTCGGCGAGAGCGGTTTCTACGACGACGTCTTCGAGTCGCTGCGCATCCCCTACGAGCCGGTCCGCTGGCTCAAGGACATCGACGTCTCGCACGACGCCGACGTCACCAAGGCCGCGCGGGTCTTCGAGCTGATCCACTCCTACCGGGTCCGCGGCCACGTCATGGCCGACACCGACCCGCTGGAGTACCGCCAGCGCAAGCACCCCGACCTCGACATCAATGTGCACGGGCTCACGCTGTGGGACCTGGAGCGCGAGTTCGCGGTCGGCGGTTTCGGCGGCAAGTCGATGATGAAGCTGCGCGACATCCTCGGCGTCCTGCGCGACTCGTACTGCCGCACCACGGGCATCGAGTTCATGCACATCCAGGACCCGAAGCAGCGCCAGTGGATCCAGGACCGCGTCGAGCGCCAGGGCACCAAGCCCGAGCGCGAGGAGCAGCTGCGCATCCTGCGCCGGCTGAACGCCGCGGAGGCGTTCGAGACCTTCCTGCAGACGAAGTACGTCGGCCAGAAGCGGTTCTCCCTGGAGGGCGGCGAGTCCGTCGTCCCGCTGCTCGACGCCGTGATCGACTCGGCCGCCGAGTCGCGTCTCGACGAGGTCGTCATCGGCATGGCCCACCGCGGCCGGCTGAACATCCTCGCCAACATCGTCGGCAAGTCGTACGCGCAGATCTTCCGGGAGTTCGAGGGCAACCTCGACCCGAAGTCGATGCACGGCTCCGGCGACGTCAAGTACCACCTGGGCGCCGAGGGCACCTTCACGGGGCTCGACGGCGAGCAGATCAAGGTCTCGCTGGTCGCCAACCCCTCGCACCTGGAGGCGGTCGACCCGGTCCTTGAGGGTGTCGCCCGCGCCAAGCAGGACGTCATCAACAAGGGCGGTACGGACTTCACGGTCCTGCCCATCGCCCTGCACGGCGACGCGGCCTTCGCGGGCCAGGGCGTCGTGGCCGAGACGCTCAACATGTCGCAGCTGCGCGGCTACCGCACCGGCGGCACGGTGCACGTCGTCATCAACAACCAGGTCGGCTTCACCGCCGCCCCGGAGGCCTCGCGTTCCTCGATGTACGCCACCGACGTGGCCCGCATGATCGAGGCGCCGATCTTCCACGTGAACGGCGACGACCCGGAGGCCGTGGTCCGCGTCGCGCGCCTCGCCTTCGAGTTCCGCCAGGTGTTCAACAAGGACGTCGTGATCGACCTCATCTGCTACCGCCGCCGCGGTCACAACGAGGGCGACAACCCGCAGTTCACCAACCCGCAGATGTACAAGCTGATCGACAAGAAGCGCTCGGTGCGCAAGCTCTACACCGAGTCCCTCATCGGTCGCGGCGACATCACGCTGGAAGAGGCGGAGCAGGCGCTCCAGGACTTCCAGGGCCAGCTGGAGAAGGTCTTCGCGGAGGTACGTGAGGCCACTTCGCAGCCCGCCGCGGTGCCGGTCCCGGACGCCCAGGCCGAGTTCCCGGTGCACGTCACCACCGCGATCTCCCAGGAGGTCGTGAAGCGGATCGCCGAGTCCCAGGTCAACATCCCCGACCGGGTCAAGGTGCACCCGCGCCTGATGCCGCAGATGCAGCGCCGCGCCGCCTCGGTGGAGGACGGCACGATCGACTGGGGCATGGGCGAGACCCTCGCCATCGGCTCGCTGCTGATGGAGGGCGTCCCGGTCCGGCTGTCTGGCCAGGACACCCGCCGCGGCACCTTCGGCCAGCGCCACGCGGTGCTCGTCGACCAGGAGACCGGCGAGGACTACACCCCGCTGCTCTACCTCGCCGACGACCAGGCCCGCTACAACGTCTACGACTCGCTGCTCTCCGAATACGCGTGCATGGGCTTCGAGTACGGCTACTCGCTCGCCCGGCCCGAGTCGCTGGTCATGTGGGAGGCCCAGTTCGGTGACTTCGTCAACGGCGCGCAGACCGTCGTCGACGAGTTCATCTCATCGGCAGAGCAGAAGTGGGGCCAGACCTCGGGCGTCACGCTGCTCCTGCCGCACGGCTACGAGGGCCAGGGCCCGGACCACTCGTCCGCGCGCCCCGAGCGCTTCCTCCAGATGTGCGCGCAGAACAACATGACGGTCGCCATGCCGACCTTGCCGTCGAACTACTTCCACCTGCTGCGCTGGCAGGTCCACAACCCGCACCACAAGCCGCTCATCGTCTTCACCCCGAAGTCGATGCTGCGTCTGAAGGCGGCGGCGTCGAAGGCGGAAGAATTCATCAACGGCGGGTTCCGTCCGGTGATCGGCGATGTGTCGGTCGACCCGGCCGCCGTCCGCAAGGTCGTCTTCTGCGCCGGCAAGGTCTACTACGACCTGGAGGCCGAGCGTCAGAAGCGCGGCAGCACGGACACCGCGATCATCCGTCTGGAGCGCCTGTACCCGCTGCCGGGCAAGGAGCTCCAGCAGGAGATCGCGAAGTACCCGAACGCCGAGAAGTACCTGTGGACGCAGGAGGAGCCGGCGAACCAGGGTGCGTGGCCGTTCATCGCGCTCAACCTGATCGACCACCTCGACCTGGCGGTCGGCGCGGACGTCCCGCACGGCGAGCGCCTGCGCCGCATCTCGCGCCCGCACGGCTCGTCCCCGGCGGTCGGTTCGGCGAAGCGCCACCAGGCGGAGCAGCAGCAGCTGATGAACGAGGTCTTCGAGGCCTGACCCCGGCCCGATCGGCTCGTACGGCCGATCGACTCGTACGCACGCCGGAAGCCCGGCCCCGCAGCACGTGGGGCCGGGCTTCCGGCGTTGCGGGAGCCGTCGGCTAAGAGGCGTCCCCCTGTGGGCCCTCGGACCCCGGCAGGCCAGTGCCCGGCGGGTCGTACAGGACCGCGAGGTCACGCGCCCACTCGACCTCCTCGGTGCGCAACGCACGGATACGCGTGAGCAGTTCGGGGATGTCGGCTGCCCCGTCGAGCGCCTCGCCGACCCGGTCGAAGAACGCGGCGCAGTCGTCGTGGCGCCGGCCGCGCCGCCACAGGGCGAGCGGAAACCCCGCCCGGAGTACGTCGTCCAGGGCGGCACCGGCTGTACAGGCCACCGGGACGGCGTTGAGCGGGGTCGTACTGTCCGACTGCCGGGATCGCCGCCAGCTGGCCCCCTGCGGAAGCCGCAGGGGTGCCATCAGTAGAGGACCGCGCAAAAACGCCGCCCAACGGGCGGACCTGACCTCCGGGTCGGAGTGCAGCGCCGCTGCGTCCCTCAGCACGACGTGGCAGCGCTCTGCCAGGGGTGACGAGCCCGGCCCGGGTACCCGCCACCGCTCGACCGGCTCATCGAACAGCTCTCGCACGAGGGAGAGTTGGACGGTCGGTACGGTGTCGGGGGTCTCCACGCGGCGCAGTGCCTCGTCGATATTCCATACGAGCGATGCGCGCAGCTCCGCGAAGGGCACCCCTCGGTCGTCGTGCGTGTACACCTCAAGCCGACGGGTGGCGCCGTCGCTCAGCATCCAGATCTTCCAGACGAAAGTGCGGCCCCAGTCCCGGGGGATGATCTCGACAGCGATGTCCACCGGGGCCACCAGCGGCTCAGAAGCACGGCCGATGATGTCGGCGACCTCTTGCCGAGAGCCGAACGACAGGGGCAGCGCGGCTCGTTCGACCCACTCGCGCAGCTCCAGCAACTCGGGCACGGACTTCTGGGGGCTATCGAGCAGCACCGCTATGTGCGCCAGCATCAGCGGCATGTCGCCAACAACCTCGGCGAACTCGGCGGCCTTGGCGGAGGCGAGGTGCGCAACGTGACGCCTCAAGTAGGCCACGGATTCACGGCGTTCGAAGGGGCCGACCGGCAGGAGCTCGTCGATCCGGGCCTCGTGCCCGTCCCGGGTCGTGACCAGCAAGTGCGCCTCCCCGTAAGTCGATCGCTCAATGACTTCACTCGGCGCGAAGTCGTCGACAACCACCAGGCGGCGTTCCTTGCGCGGCCCCGCCGACGCCCTCACCGTTCGGCCCCCGCCGCTCGCAGCGTTGACCACTTCTGCGACGGCCGCGTCCATCAGCCTGTTGAACTGCCGTCTCAACGCCTCCTTGTCCGTTCCGGTCAGCCACCACACCGCGTCGTATTCCGCACTGAAGCGGTGGGCGTACTCCACGGCGAGCTGCGTCTTGCCGATGCCCGCCGGCCCGGTGAGCACGCATTGTGCGACGGGTGACCGGCCCCCGAACCTGCCCCGCACCTCGTCCAGCAGCTCCTCACGCCCGGTGAAGGCGATGTTGCGCTCGGGGACTCCCTCCCACACTTGCGGCGGCGTGTTCGGGAACCGGGTGCCCGGCCCTCGCAGAGGAGTCCGACGGACTCGATGGTCAAGGCCGAGGCGGGCGAGCAGCTGCTCCTCGGCCCGGCTCTCGGTGACCTCCGTGAGGTCGGGCGGGTCGAGCAGCGAGGTCAGTGCGTGCGGTACGGACAGCTGAAGCTCGCCGAAGAGGACGGCGGCCAACCGTTGGGTCCGGTCCGGGGTCAGCCTGCCCAAAGCCGCGTCCCAGTCGAGGTGTTGATCGAGAGAGATATGGAAGAACGCGTTGCTGAGCAGCAGCACCACCCGGCCCGGGCCCGCCTCCAATGACTCCATGAGGGCACCCTCCAGCGCCTCGTCCGGAGCGATGTTCCACCGCCGCAGGACGACTTCGTGCCCATGGGCCACCAGCACCCGCCTCATCCAGGCGGCCCACGACCGGTCGCATCCGGCGTGGAGCAGGGTGATCCGTTCCCTGACCGGCACATCCACCCAACCGTCCCCCGACCCCGGCCCCTTGGCGGCGTACCGGCGCAGGATCCGGGACGACACCTCGGCGAACGCGTCAGGGACCTTCGTACCGTCGCCCGGCCCGCGATGCACCTCCATGCCCGCGAGCCGGGCCGCGGCCAGCGCGGGGAAGTTGTCGGCGCGGCGCCCGAAGTGGCGTTCGACGTAGGCCCCGCAGAGCTGGAGGACGAGCATGGCGTCCCCCTTGGGCAGCATGGCCAGCAGCAACTCCTGGACGCCCGGCGGGAATTCGTACCAGCCGTCCTCCGCACCCCGGCGCAGCAGCCCGCTCAGCAGGACCTCGGCCAGCTCGGGCGGGCCCGTCGCCGGGTGCAGGGCCCGCTGGACGAGCTGCATCACCGGGAGCGTGAGCGGTACGGCGGACAGCGAGACCGCGAGCTGCACCGCGGGGGTTGAAGTGCTGCGCCGGAAGGCCCGGACGAGGGCGTCGGCGGACGGAGGGGGAGTCAGGACGCCGGGGCGGAAGCCTGCGGCCGGCGGGTGGCCCGGGCGGACCCAGCCGGCCGCCGCGGGCAGGGAAAGGCCCGTCTCGCCCGCAAGGAGCCGCGCCCAGACCCCGAACGCGGTCCCGGTCAGCCCGAGCACAGGCACGGCCAGCGCGGGCGCCGGGGCGGCGCCCTGACGGGGCGTGAACTCCAGCCGGGCGCCCAGCCCTTCGTGCCGGCGCAGGGTGCCGGGCAGGGCCGGCAGATGGGTGCGGGACCACATGCGCTGCGGCAGCGGCTGTACGAGCGCCACGGGCCCGGCCAACGCCCAGTGGTGCAGCAGGCGGTGCATGCGGCCGCTGCGCCACAGCGGTCCCGCGCAGTCGCTGAGCAGCAGCGTCAGCTGACGCCCCGTCGGATCGCGCAGTTGCTCGGCGGCGCGCAGTGGGCGGTTCTCGTCGCGGGTCCTGCCGATGAGGGGGCGGCCGTCCGGGCCCTGATGGACGTAGTGGACCGAGACCTCGCGGAAGGCGCCGGTGCCCGCGCAGATCTGCCGCAGCTCGGCAAGGGTGCGGTCCCAGACGACCGTGGAGGTGGAGGCGTCCATCAGCAGTTGCAGGCGGGCCTGGCGGCGGCCGGTCGCGAGCATGACGGGCAGCAACAGGCCGGTCTCCGCGGCACGTTCGGCGGTGGCCTGCTCATCCAGGACACGGGCCGGGGTGCGGCCGGGCGGGCGGTGGCGCTGGAGGGGACGCAGTGCGCGCTGGAGCTGGAGGGCGTGGGGCAGGGCGGTGGCCTGCCCCACGCGGACCTGCGCGAAGGCCGTCCCGGGACCGCTCACCGCTTCGCTGGGCTGCTCGGGGTAGAGGCGGACGGCCGCGTCGTCGCCGGTGCGCCGGGCGCGCGTGGCATCGCGCGCCGGGGCCGGCGGGAGGGTCGCGGGCGGCTCGGGCGGCGTGGCGTCCGCACGGCGCTCCGGGGCGGCGGGCGCGGTCAGGGACGCGGGCCCGATGTGGCGGGCCAGCCACAGCGCTTCGGCGAGTTCGCGCGCGTTCGGCTCGACGCCCACACGGCGTACGCGTGCGACGAACCGGGCCAGCGGATCGGGGTCCGGGGCCATCGGATCAGCGTCCGGGTTCCGGGGATCGGGGTCCGGGGCCATCAGCGCGGCCCCTGCCCGCCCTGGTCGAGCGGTCGCATCAGCAGCTCGGCGAGCCGCTGCCGGTCCGGTTCCGTTTCGCGTACGGCCTGCTGGGTGAGGTAGATGGCGTTGAGCAGCTGGTCGGCGGCGCGTAGCGAGCCGGGGCTGCTCTCCAGGAAGTGCCGGACCAGGGCGTCGTTCCTCTCCGGGTCGGCGGTGCCGAAGTGGGCACGGACCATGGCGGCGAGGCGGTCGGCGCCCCACTGGTCGTTCTTCGGTGACGGCAGATCCAGGTGGAGGCAGCGGCGCATCAGCGGCGCGGGGAAGTCGCGCTCTCCGTTGCTGGTCATCACCACTACGGGGAACGCACGGCAGCGCACCCGACCCTGTGCGACGGGGGCGCGCCCGCCGTCGTCCGTCAGCACCTCGACGCGCTCCTGGGTGCCGGTGATCCGTTCGAGCTCGGCGATGGCGAACTCGCCTTCCTCCAGAGCCGTCAACAGGTCGTTGGGCAGGTCGATGTCGCTCTTGTCGAGCTCGTCGACGAGTAGTACGCGCGGCCGGTCGTGCGGCAGCAGCGCGGTGCCGAGCGGTCCGAGCCGCAGGTAGCCGCCGATGTCCTCGGTGCGACCACGCGCCGGACGCCGTGCGGCGGGACGCGGACCGGCGCGCCGCGCGGCCCCGAGACCCGTGCGGCGGGGGCGGGACGGGCCGGGGGCGGCGGGCCGGGGGCCCTGCCGGCTCAGCTGCATGTCCTGGAGCCGGGCGATGGCGTCGTACGTGTAGAGGCCCTCGCGCAGTGTCGTACGGCTGACGATCGGCCAGTGCAGCACCCGGCCGAGCCCCAACTCGTGTGCCAGGGCGTGCGCGAGGGTGGACTTGCCCGACCCGGGGTCCCCGGTGACCAGCAGGGGACGACGCAAGTACAGCGCGGCGTTGATGAGTTCCAGCTCCTCGGGGCGCCACGACAGGGTCGGTACGCCGGAGGGGCGGCGGGTGCCGAGGCGCCGGGTCGACTCGCTGCCGAGCGGTGGTGTGCCTGTGGTCACGGGACCGCCGTCGAAGTCACGCCAGTGGGGCGGGGGCGGCAGCCTGCTGATGCCGTCGTGCGGCTCGCCGGTTCCCCGGAAGATCAACCAGTCGGGAGTGATCACTGGGCGCTCCTAGGGCCTGTTGCGAAAGTGGATCTTGACTGTGAAACGATCACGGTGTGGCGCGTGGAGATCTGACAGACGAACAGTGGGTACGGCTGGAACCGCTCTTGCCGAAGGGCAGTAAGTCCGGCCGACCGCCGATATGGCCCAGGCGGCAGCTGATCAACGGCATACGGTGGCGGACCCGGGCCGGCACGCCGTGGCGGGATGTGCCCGAGCGGTACGGGCCGTGGGACCGGGTCTACGATCTGTTCCGGCGCTGGCAGCGGGACGGCACCTGGAAGCGGATCTTCACCGAACTGCAGGCCCAGGCCGACGCGAAGGACCTGATCACCTGGGATGTGAGTGTCGACTCAACGGTGTGCCGAGCCCATCAGCACGCCGCCGGTGCGGTGAAAAGGGGGATCTCCAGAAGGAGCCGCCCGGAGGTGTCGAGACCGAGCCGGACGACCACGGGCTCGGGCGCTCACGCGGTGGGCTGACCACCAAGATTCACCTCGCGGTCGAGCAGGGGCAAAAACCCATGTCCATCGTGATCACGGCCGGGCAGCGCGGCGATTCCCCGCAGTTCGAACCGGTACTTGAGCGCATCCGGGTACCCCGCAAGGGGCTGGGGCGTCCCCGCAAACGGCCCGCCAAAGTCCGCGCCGACAAGGCGTACGGCTCCCGGAAGAATCGCGCCTACCTGCGCAGACGCGGGATCCGCTGCACGATCCCGGAGAAGAAGGACCAGATCCGCAACCGCAGGAAGCTTGGTTCCCGTGGCGGCCGACCGCCGAAGTTCGACAAGGCCGACTACCGCGAACGCCACGCAGTCGAGTGCGGGATCAACCGCCTCAAACGTCACCGGGCCGTCGCCACGAGATACGACAAACTCGCCGTCCGCTACGAAGCCACCATCCTCGTCGCAGCCATCAATGAGTGGCTGTGACCAGCACTTTCGCAACAGGCCCTAGAGCTCGGTCGGATGATGCCGGGGCTTCTCAACAGCCTTGTCACTCCGGGGAGTTCAGCACCTGCGTGAATTCCGGCAGCGGGCGGTCGGGGTCGTCGTACAGCAGAGCGAGTGGTTCGGCCCAGTCCGCGCGGGTGTCGGCGCAGCTGATGCGCTCGCGCAGCAGCCGCAGCTCCTCGGGCAGCGCGCAGGCCCGGCCCGCTCGGCGCAGCAGCTCGGCCACCCCTCCGTGGAGGAGCGCGCAGCCGGCTCCGCAACCGGCCCGGTGGGGCGTGCCCCGGCTCCACAGCGCGAGGCCGAAGCCCGCATCGATGGCTTCGCCCAGCGGGCCCGCACCCTCGGCGGCCGTGCGGCACAGCACCGGCACGTCGCCGTCCCGTGCGGCGTCCAGCCAGCCGGATTCCCCGACGGCGTCGGCGAGCGGCAGGGCCCGCAGGCCCCCGTCGGCCACCCCCCGCCAGCGGGCCTGCCAGGCCTCCGGCGGCGCTCCCCGCCGGTCCAGGCTGCGCAGGACCACCTGCCGGTGGACGCCGAACGGGCGCTCCGCCGGGTCCGGTCTGATGGTGCGGGCGACCAGACCGGCCCGCCACAGGTGCACGTCCACGTCGAACTTGGCTACGGGAAGGGCGAGTTCGAGTCGAGCGGGCCGCTGCTCGGTGTCGAGCTCGATGAAGGCCGCCCGCAGCGGTTCGCTCAGCAGATGCGGCAGTTCGGCCAGGGCCACCCCGTCCTGGCCGGTTTCCTGGGCCCAGGCACCGGCCGGCCGTGCGCCGCCCGCCCAGGTCCAGATCCGCCAGTGGAAGCGGTCGTCGGGCCGGAAGGCGTCGGGCTCCAGCTCGACCGTCACCACCGGGCCGTTCGTGTCCGTCGCGGCGGCGCGCACCAGTGCGGCGGGCACGGGTGCCTTCGCCCGTTTCAGCAGGGCCTGATGAGGGCCGGGCAGCTGCTCCGACCTGCCACGCACCCAGCGTTTCAGCTTCCGCGCAGGGCTGGGGCACTGCTCCGAGCAGGCCCGGGCGACCAGCAGCAGGTAGTGCAGAAACGCGACGGCGTCGCCGTCGGCGCTCTCGTACAGCCAGCCGTGCCCGTCACGCCAGTCCCGCAGCAGGGCCTCGCCCGGCCACAACGGCTCGGCGCCCAGCACCTGTTCGATCAGCGACTTGAGGGCACTCGGTGAGGCGGGCGGCGGCAGTTCGGCCAGCAGCGCCGAGGCGGCGGCGCCGTCCCGTGCGGTCCAGCTCGCTCCCGCTTCACTGTGCAGGCCTTCCTGCCTGGCCACCCAGGACGCTCCGGACGAGCCGCGTTGCTCGCGCATCCGGTGGTGCCAGCGGTCGTGCGCGCGGATCAGGGCGCGGTACGGGTCGGGGCCAAGTGCGTCCTCCCCGCCCACCGGAACCGCCCGAGTGAAGCCACGCAGCGCCGTGGTCGCGATGGCGAGCCCCCCGTCCTTGCAGCGCCGCCGCGCCTTGACCACCCCCGCGACCACTCCGCGGTCGACGTCGAGCAGGGGCCCGCCGGAGGCGCCGTGCGGTATCTCGGCCTGTGGGCCGAGGGTCAGCCCGTACGTCCCATACGTGCCGTTGACCAGACAGTCGCCGCTCCAGGTGTCGGGGGGCGCGGCCTTGGCCGGCACGTGCCAGCCGTAGGCGGTGACGCGGTGCGGCTTGTCGTAGCGGTCGCTGAGCCGCACACAGTGGTGCGGGATGTCCTCAAGCAGGCGGACGAGCAGCAGGTCCTGCTCGGGGTCGGCGCCGTCGCCCAGCCAGTAGCCGAGCCGGGCCGTGGCCCGGCCGTGAGCACCGTGCACCAGTATCGGGCCCACTTTGTCGAGAGGCACCCCGTCCGGCAGGATGTGCGCGCAGCTCAGCAGCCAGCCGGGGGCGACGAAGAAGCCGCTGCCCCACAGTGTGGCGGGCTCGTCGGCGGGACCGAGCCGTACGGTGGCGCGGCTCGCCAGTGCGCCGATCCGCGTTTCGGTCATGCGCCGGGACGCCAGGTGAGCGTCACGGAGATGGCCGCCTTGGCCTCCCCGTCGGCGAGCATGGCGACGGCTTTGCCCGGCTTGACCACGAGCTCGACGCCGAAGGTGGCACTCACCTCGTCCGGAGCGGCGGAGCGCGCCGCCGCGAGCACGGCGGAGCCGACACCGCTGACCAGTTCATTGAGCTGGTCGACGCGGGCGGTCAGGTGATCGAGGGCGCCGACGTCGTCGAATCCGAAGTCCTCACCGCCGTCGGGGACCTCCTCCGGCCTGAGCACACTGACCCTGGCGAGAACGGTCTGGCCGCCGGGCAGCTCGACCTCCTGGATCATCCGCTCCATGGATCGCTCCCCGTCTCGCAGCGGAACAGGCCTGCGTACAGCGCCCGTTGGTACACGTGACACATTCTGCACCGGTTCGCACGGCGGGCACAGGAGCTGTGGCAATACGGTGCGGTGCGGAAAGAAGCACGCGCCCCGCATAGCCTGGAAGCGAACGACACCGTCCCCGGGAGAGCAGCACATGTACTTCACCGACCGCGGCATCGAGGAGCTCGCCAAGCGACGCGGCGAGGAGGAGGTCTCCTTCGAGTGGCTCGCCGAGCAGCTGCGTACGTTCGTGGACCTCAACCCCGACTTCGAGGTCCCCGTCGAGCGGCTCGCGACCTGGCTGGCCCGGCTGGACGACGAAGGCGACGACGAGTAGGCCGGGATTCACCCCCCGTGCTAGCCCGGTGCTAGCCCCGCTGCCCGCGCACCCGGTCGTACAGCAGCCCCAGCGCCCCGTGCACCACCAGCACCGTCCCCGCGACCACCCAGCCCCCGCCGCGCCGCCGCAGGCCCCACAGGGTCAGCGGTACGCCCGCCGCCAGTTGGGCCGCGCCGAGCAGTCGGGCCTTCGGGCCGCGGAGCCAGGGGCCCAGCGGGCCCGCGTCGACCACGTCGAGCTCCGCGCGGACCGCGTCGCGCCAGCCCGACCACTCCACCGTCTCCGTGCCGGGCCGCACCCTGGCCGCCTCGCGCAGCCGGTCGGCGGGCTCGCCGGGGGTGAGGCCGGGCGGCAGGACCAGGCCCGAGCCGGCCAGGACGGCGAGCAGGCCGAGCAGGCGGGCGCGGGCGTCCGCGTCGGGATCGGGGAGCGTGAGCGGCTCCAGGGCCTGTACGTCGAGTACGGGGTCGAGCCCGAGCCGGGCCGCGAAGGTCCGCATCGCCTCGTCCTCGCCGAGCGGGGTGCCGTCCGCGAGCCATACGTAACCGACCGGGCGCCGGAAGCCGGACGCGAGCGTGAAGCCGGCCCGGTCGGCGTCCCACCACAGGCCGAGCACCGGCCAGGTGACGCCGACTGCCAGCGCGGCGGCCCAGCCCGAGACGACCGCGTCGACGGATTCGCCGCCGTCCAGCCAGGGTTTGCCCTCCGGCACCAGCACGCTCCACCGGCCGCGCTCAGTGCCCGCCGATGCCAGCAGCAGCCGCTCGCGCAGCAGATGCGCGGCGGGGCGCACCGCGTCGGGGTCGGCCCCGCACAGCAGCAGCGCTCCCACGGTTCCGGTTCCGGGTGTCGCGTTCATGCCCTTACGCTAGGGCAATTTGCCGCTCTTGGGAGGGTATAGGTGGGCCACTCGCCCCCGGACCGCCCTCACGGCCTTGACTTCGACAGTCCGCGATATATCGTGTATTCCAAGAGACGCGATATATTGCGTCGAGCCGACCGAGGAGGTCAGCACCATGACAGATCAGACGCGGGAAGTCGCCGAGCCTGAGAAGCTCACCTTCGAGGGCACGGTGACGGCGCTCAATGTCCGCATCGTCAACGGCACGGTGAACGTCGTCGGGACCGACGACGGCCCGGCCCGCCTGGAGGTCTCCGAGATCAGCGGCCCGCCGCTGATCGTGACCCGGGAGGGCGGCACCCTCACTGTCGCGTACGAGGACCTGCCCTGGCAGAACCTCCTGAAGTGGCTGGACCGCAAGACCTGGAGCCGCAACGCCGTCGTCTCCCTCACCGTCCCCGCCGACGCCTCGGTCGAGGTGGGTGTGATCGGCGCGGGTGCGGTCGTCTCCAGGATCAGCGGGCGTACGAACGTACGCGGCGTCACCGGCGACACGACCCTGGTCGGCCTGTCCGGCGCCGTCCACGCCGACACGGTCTCGGGCAACGTGGAGACCCAGGGCGTCACCGGCGACCTCCGCTTCAAGTCGGTCTCCGGCGACCTCACCGTCATCGAGGGCGCCGGATCGTCCGTACGGGCCGACTCGGTCAGCGGCGACATGGTCATCGACCTCGACCCCTCGGGCAAACCCACCGACATCAGCCTCACCACCGTCTCCGGCGAGGTCGCCATCCGGCTGCCGCACCCGGCGGACACCCGGGTCGAGGCGAACACCACGAGCGGCGCAGTCTCCAACGCCTTCGACGATCTGCGGGTCAGCGGCCAGTGGGGCACCAAGAAGATCACCGGCACGCTCGGTAACGGCAACGGCAAGATCAGGGCGGCGACCGTATCGGGATCCATCGCCCTGCTGCGCCGCCCGCCGGCCGAGGAAGAGCCCGTCGACGCGCACACCGCACCCACCGCCCCCGCCGACAGGAAGGTGCTCTGACATGCCTCCCGTCTTCGCCCACGGCCGTCTGCGCCTGTACCTCCTCAAGCTCCTCGACGAGGCCCCCCGCCACGGCTACGAAGTGATCCGACTCCTCGAAGAGCGCTTCCAGGGGCTGTACGCGCCCAGCGCGGGCACCGTCTATCCGCGCCTCGCCAAGCTGGAGGCCGAGGGCCTGGTCACCTACGCCACCGAGGGAGGCCGCAAGGTCTACTCGATCACCGACGCGGGCCGCGCGGAGCTGGCCGGGCGCGGCGGCGAGCTGGCCGACCTGGAGCTGGAGATCCGCGACTCGGTCTCCGAGCTGGCCGCCGAGATCCGTGACGACGTGCGCGGCGCGGCGGGTAACCTGCGCCGCGAGATGCGGGCCGCGGCGACCGAGGCCCGGCACACCTCCACCGGCCAGAAGGACACCCAACCCCCGGTGGGGGGCTGGGAGAACGCCTTCGGCGACAAGGAGGCCTGGCAGCTGGCGAAGGAGGAGCTGCGCAAGGCCAAGCAGGAGTGGAAGGAGCAGGCCCGCCGCGCCAAGGACGAGAGCCGCCGCGCCCGCGAGGACGCGCAGCAGGCCCGCCGCCAGGCCAAGGAGGCGCAGGACAAGGCGCGCGAGCAGATGCAGCGCATAGCGCAGCAGGTGCAGGACCAGGTACAGGACCACTTCGCGCGGGGCGACTGGCCCACGGGCGTACGGGAGGGACTGGCCGAGATCACCAAGGAGTTCGGCTTCTTCGGCCGCCCCCGGCCCGAGAGCGAGCCCGGGACCGGGACGAAGGCGGATCGCCCGGACGCCACGGACGCCACAGACACGGCGGAGACTGCGAACACGACAGGCGTCAAGGACGCCGTTCCCGAGCCGCCCGAGCCGGAGTGGGCGCACGAGGACGCGTCCGGCGACCCGGCCCGTGACCTGGACCGGCTGCTCGACCGCTTCCGCGACGACATCCGCGACGCGGCGCGCGACCGGGGCGTCGACGAGGACCAGCTGCGCGAGACCCGCCGCCACCTCTCGACGGCGGCGGCCCACATCGGCGCGATCCTCCGGACGCCGAAGGGCTGAGGGCGGGCGAGAACGTCGGCTCGGCGCACCCAGTGCGCCGAGCCGACGTCCATGCCTCCACCGGACAGGCCGGCTCCCACCGGCCAGACCCGACTGCCGCCGCCAAGACCTCCTGCCCGGCTGCCCGGCGACACACCCGCACTCCACCGGAGCCCCGGGGTGACTTCCCCCGGTGCCGGGTGGGGCCGTGTCGGGGCGCTCCCCGCAGGGTGTCGAACGCAACCACCGCGAACCTCACGCAGCGCTGCCCGAAGGTTCGACACCCGAGGAGACGCCCCGACGCGGCACCGCCCCCGAACGCCGCCTTCGCCACACCCGCCGCGCCCATCCCGAACAGGGCCCGTCCCGCGCTCGCCGACGCCACGCCCGCACCCCACCGGAACCCGCCCCGCCTCACCCCGCCTTCGCCACACCCTCCCCGCCCGTCCCGAACAGCGCCTGCTCCGCGCTCGCGTACGTCACCCCGTACTCCGCGAGTACGTCCGCGACCACCCCCGGCTGCGTGGTCAGCGCCAGCAGCAGATGCTCGTCGCCGATGAACCGGTCGCCGCGCCCCAGCGCGACCCGCAGCGACTTCTCCAGGGTGCCCTTCGCGGCCCGCCCGAACGGCCGGCGCCCCGACCACCACCGCCTCGGCTTCCCGCCGCCCAGCATCGCCCCCGAGCCATGCGTCTCCTCGACCCGCGCGACGATCCCCTCGACGTCGATGCCGATGCCGGCGAGCGCGTCCTCGTCGGCCTTCGACAGGCCACCGCGCCGCCTGGCCGCCTCCAACGCGCCCGCCACCGCGCCGCGCTGCCCGGTGACCCCGAGCGAGGCGAAGGCGAACGACGACCGCGTGCCCTCCTGATCCAGAAGGGCGAGCAGTAGATGCTCCTCGGTGACGGCTGCCGCGTCCATCCGCTCCGCGTGGCCGACCGCGCCCTCCACGACACCCCGGGCGCTCTTCGTGAACCGCTCGAACATCAATGCCTCCCGTGCTTCTTGTGAACGGCCTGCCTGCTGACGCCCAGCTCGGCCGCGATCTCCTGCCACGACCAGCCCTGGACGCGGGCGCTTCTCACTTGTACGGCTTCGAGCTGCTCCAGCAGCCGTCGCAGCGCGGCGACGGCGCGCAGCCCGACCCTGGGGTCGTGGTCGCCCGCACGCTGGGCGAGTTCCGTTGCTTCGGTCATACCTGTCAATTTACATTGACGGGACCGACTCGTCAACCCGGGTTGACATCAGCCGTTCGCCGACACCCGCACACCGACCCGCGCCCCCGGCCTGGCCCACACCCGGACCACTCCGCCCTCCCCGGCCGCCACCCTCCGCTCCGACGCCCACGCCGCACCGTCGACCGAGATCCGCCAGCCGCGCGCGCTCGGCGGCAGGGACACCTCGGTCGTGCGCGACCCCCGGCGCCCCGCGTCGTACACCAGGCGGTACTCGCCCGACGCCGGGTCGTACGCGTCCGTGCGCACCGCGCCCGCGACCGCCGCGGCGTACGGGGTGGCCGTCTGCTCCTTGTTCGTACGGAAGTCACCCGCGCCGTCGACCGCGCAGTAGCCGCCTCCGTAGCACCACACATAGCCCGCCCAGCCCGAGCTGTAGCGGTTCAGCGAGGCGAGCGCGTCGCGGTAGAAGCGGCCCATGGCGGGCAGGCCGTTGTTGAGCGGGCCCCACTCCCCCACCACGACCGGGACCCTGTGCTCCTTCGGATACGCCGTGACAGCGGCCTCGTACGACTCGATCCAGCCCGCCGACGGGTCATAGTCCGCGCCCGCCTCCATCCCAGCGTTATAGAAGTGCGGGGCGTAGACGACCTTCGGATCCTTGATCTTCCCGAGCCCCGTCGGTACGCCTTCCCCGACGATCGGCGTCGGCTCGACGAAGACCCAGTTGTCGCGGTCGACGGCGCGGACCGCGTCGGCGAGGCGGTTGTGCATCGGGGTGATCTGGTCGCGCTCGATGCGCCGGGCCGCCGTCGGCAGGTCCTCGCCCTCCCGCAGCTCACCCATGGGCTCATTGATCAAGTCGTAGCCGAGGACGGCCGGATGGCCGGAGAAGCGGTCGGCCAATGTCCGCCACATCTTCGCCTGGGCGCGCCGCAGATCCTGGTCCTCGTAGAGGTGGGTGAAGGCGCGCTGCACGGCTGGCTGGAAGTATTCGGAGAACCAGTCGTCGGGGTTCGGCGTGAAGGGCAGCCCGTCGGTGCGCGTCGCCCAATCGGGGATGCCGCGGTGCCCGAACGCCGGGCCGAAGACGTCCTGGTGGGCGTCGAGCAGCACCTGGATGTCGTACTTCCGCGCCCAGTCCAGGATCCGCTCGATCTTGCGGAGGTAGCGCGCGTCGTAGTGCCCTCGGCGCGGCTCCAGGTCGTCCCAGAACACCAGTAGGCGGGCGAAGTTGAAACCCTTGCCCCGCATGTCGCGGAAGTGCTTCTCGGTGATGGCGGACAGGGCCGCGTCGCCGCGGTTGGTCTTGTCCTCGACGTTCCAGCCGCGCAGGGTCAGGGCGCGCCCGCGGTCGTCGGTGAGCCGCGGGATCACACCGCCGCCACCGTCCCCCTGGCCGCTTCGTGCGTACGACGCAGGGCTCGGCCCCCCGGCCGCCAGCATCGCACCACAGCACACACCAACCGCGACCGCTCGTATCCCAGGCATGCCCGGATACAACCAGCCTGACGATGCGTCAGCAACACCCCATCGTCAGGGAGCGGTCAGCACGATCTTCCCGAAGAGGTCGCCGCCCGCCAACTTCTCGAAGCCCTCGCGCGCCCGGTCCAGCGGCAGCACCTCGTCAATCACCGGGCGCACCCCGGTCGCCGCACAGAAAGACAACAGCTTCTCAAGCTCATCCTTGGAACCCATGGTCGAGCCGACGACCCGCAGCTCCAGGAAGAAGATCCGGGTCAGCTCGGCGGACGCGGGGTTGGAGCCGCTCGTGGCGCCCGAAATCACCAGCGTGCCACCGGGCTTGAGCGACTTCACCGAGTGCGACCAGGTGGCCGCGCCGACCGTCTCGATGACGGCGTCCACCCGCTGCGGCAGCCGTGCGCCCGGCTCGAACGCGTCGACCGCGCCCAGCTCCACGGCCCGCTTCCGCTTGGCCTCGTGGCGGCTCGTCGCGTACATCCGCAGGCCGGCCGCCTTGCCGAGGACGATCGCGGCGGTCGCGACGCCGCCCCCCGCACCCTGAACGAGGACCGAATCGCCGGGCCGTACACCGGCGTTGGCGAACAGCATCCGGTACGCGGTGAGCCAGGCGGTCGGCAGGCACGCGGCCTCGGCGAACGACAGCTCCGCCGGTTTCGGCAGCACGTTCCAGATCGGGACGGTGACCTGCTCGGCGAAGGTCCCCTGGTACTTCTCGGTGAGGATGGACCGCTTCTCGCGCGGCCCGACGCCGTGCCCGCTCTCGCCGACCACGGAGTGCACAACGACCTCGTTGCCGTCGGCGTCGATCCCGGCGGCGTCGCAGCCGAGGATCATCGGCAGCGCCTCCTCGCCGAGGCCAACGCCGCGCAGCGACCACAGGTCGTGATGGTTGAGGGAGGCGGCCCTGACGGTGACGGTGGTCCAGCCGGGACGTACCTCGGGGGCCGGGCGTTCGCCCAGCTCAAGGCCGTTCAGGGGCTGGTCGCGGTCGATGCGTGCGGCGTAGGCGGCGAACATGATCCCGAGAGTAGGGGGCGTACGGGACGCGGCGGAACCACACAACGGTGTGACACGCGCCGCGTCCGTACCCGGGCGAAGGGCCCGGCGGTCAGTCCCTGCGGTACTGCGCGGGCGACTTCTTCGTCGCCGGGTCCTCGTACGAGCCGACCGTCCCCCGGTCCACATGGAAGCTGGTGAGGGTCGAGACGGGCGAGCGCGGGTCCCTGCGGTCCTCGATGACCCGCATATGGGTGGTGAACCGCTCGGGTGTGACCTCGTACACGTCGTAGCCGTAGCGGTTGCCCTCGAAGTACTGCAGGTGCGGGTTGGCCTGGCCCATCAGCGGGCCGTTGGTGGCGTTCCACTCCGCGGAGTACGCCCCCGAGGTGACCGAGTGCGCGGTGAACTCGGTGCCGACCACCGGCGACGCGGTGTCGTCGAAGTCTGTCCTGATGTCGTCGACGAACGCGGAGTGCCAGTCGCCGGTGATCACGACCAGGTCCTCAAGGCCGCTCTTGTGCACATGGTCGAGCACCTCCTTGCGCTCGGCGAGGAAGCCGTCCCACTGGTCGGTGAACATGTACCCGCCACCGGGCCGTCCGCGCAGCTGGCTGAGCATGATCGAGTTGGCCCAGACGTGCCAGGCGTCCGGCGCCCGGTCGACGTGCTGCTTGAGCCACGCCTTCTGGCCGGCGCCGAGGATCGTCCCGTCGGGCAGGTTCTGCGCCGAGCGGTACGAGCGCAGGTCCAGGACGCTGAGTTCGAGCAGGTCGCCCCAGCGGCGGTTGCGGTGGATCACCGGGTCGGGCAGCGAGGACTCGCCGCCGTCCCGGTGCGGCATGTGCTCGTACCAGGCCTGGTAGGCGGCGGCCCGGCGCTGCATCAGGGGCGCGCCGCCGCCGGTGCCCGAGTAGTCGTTGACGACCTCGTGGTCGTCCCAGGTCAGGAACCACGGGTGGGCCGCGTGCGCCTCGCGCAGCGAAGCGTCGCCCTTGTAGAGCGCGTGCCGGCGCCGGTAGTCGGTGAGGGTGAGGATCTCCGGGGCGTCGTGGTCGCGGACATGGTCGCCGCCGACCGGGCCGTGCTCGTAGATGTAGTCACCGAGGTGGACGACAAAGTCGATGTCCTCCCGGGCGATGGCGCGGTGCGCGCCGTAGTAGCCGTCGTGGAACGCCTGGCAGTTGGCGGCGGCGAACCTGACCTTGCCGACCTTCCCCGCCGGTGCCGTCCTGGTCCGCCCGACCCGGCTGGTCTTCCCGAGCGCCCGGAACGCGTAGAAGTAGTGCGTGCCCGCCCGCAGCCCGCCGACCGGCACATGGACGCTGTGGCCGAGCGTCGCGGAGGCCGGTGCCTTACCGCGCGACACGACCCGCCGCAGCGCCCGGTCCGTGGCGACGACCCACTCCACCTCGACGACCTCGGGCAGTGGCTGCTCGGGGGCGAGAGGTTCGGGCGCGAGTCTGGTCCACAGCACGACGCTGCTGGTCAGCGGATCGCCGGAGGCGACTCCGAGGGTGAAGGGCGCCGGGTCGTACTGTGCGCCGAGCGCCTCGGCGGCCTCGCGCGCCTGCGCGGGCGAGAGCCCGGCGCTCAGCGGCCATACGACGTTGAGCGCGCCGGCCGCGCCCGCGGCCTTGAGCAGGTCTCGGCGGTTGAGATTCATGACCGGTCTCCAGCGGTGCTCAGGGTGAGGGAAATCGCGTCCGCGTAACCGTCGTTGGAGGCGCCGCTCCCGGTCCGGGTGAAGACCAGCAGCAGCCGCGCCGACCGGGCGCCGGGCGGCACGGCGGCCTCCCCGTCCCGCTCGACCATGCCGGTACGTCCGCCACGCTCGCCCGCCGTCACAGGCCCGAGCACGGTCAGCGCGACCGGCGTACCTCTGCGGTCCCGGAACTCCACGGAGAGCCGTACGCCGTCCTCCTGGGCGGCGTACCCGCCGAGCCAGGCGCCGACGGCGTATCTGACCCGGCCCGTGTCGACGGCGGCCTGCCCGGTGGGGCCCTTGCGGGGCAGGTGGACGTCCTGCATCAGCGCGGTCCGCCGGCTGACACCCCCGGAGAAGAACCGGCTGCCGCGTCGGGCGGGCCCGGGGTCGGACGGGGTCGGATAGCCGCCGCCCACGTCGTAGCCGACCAGCGCGGGGGCGCCCTGGGTGACTTTCCAGCCGGTGACCGACTCCACCGGATCGGCGGTGCCGCCCGGCCCACTCTCGGCATCTCCGTTGACGACCAGATTCACAAGCGTCTCCTGATTGGGGAATGTTCAACGCGGGGAATCACAGCAGTCCCGGATGAACCGCCGGTACCTGTTGGCCGAATTTCGTACGGAGCGTCCAAGTGCCCCGTACAAAAGTCCAAGTCCGGCGGGGCATGAAAACGAAACGGGCCGCGTCCCGCCCCCGAAGGGGTGGGACGCGGCCCGTACGACCGGTGCGACTGGCTTACGACCGACTCAGCGGCGGGCGACACCCTCCGCTCGCGCGGCGGCGGCGACCGCGGCGGTGACCGCCGGGGCGACCCGCTCGTCGAACGGCGACGGGATCACGTAGTCGGCGGCGAGCGCGTCACCGACGACGTCCGCCAGCGCGTTGGCCGCGGCGATCTTCATGCCCTCGGTGATGCGGGAGGCCCGCACCTGGAGGGCGCCCGCGAAGATCCCGGGGAACGCCAGCACATTGTTGATCTGGTTCGGGTAGTCGCTGCGCCCGGTGGCGACGACCGCCGCGTAGCGGTGCGCGACGTCCGGGTGGATCTCCGGGTTCGGGTTGGCCATGGCGAACACGAACGCGCCCGGCGCCATCGAAGCCACCGCGGGCTCGGGCACCGTACCGCCGGACACACCGATGAAGACGTCGGCGCCGCCCAGCGCGGACTCCAGCGAGCCGCTCAGTCCGGCCCGGTTCGTGAGCTCGGCCAGCTCGCGCTTGACCTCCGTCAGGTCCTCGCGGTCCCGGCTGACGACGCCCTTGCGGTCGGCCACGGCCACATCGCCGATGCCCGCCGCCAGCAGGAACTTGGCGATGGCGATCCCGGCCGCGCCCGCGCCCGAGATCACGGCGCGCAGGTCGCCGAGGGTGCGTCCGGTGAGCTTCGCGGCGTTGCGCAGCGCGGCCAGGGTGACCACGGCCGTGCCGTGCTGGTCGTCGTGGAAGACCGGGATGTCCAGCTCTTCCTGGAGTCGGCGCTCGATCTCGAAGCAGCGGGGGGCGGAGATGTCCTCCAGGTTCACCCCACCGAAGGAGGGGGCGAGCCGCACGACCGTCTCGACGATCTCGTCGACATTGGTGGTCGCGAGCGCGATGGGCACCGCGTCGACGCCGCCGAACTGCTTGAAGAGGATCGCCTTGCCCTCCATCACGGGGAGCGAGGCCTCGGGTCCGATGTCACCGAGTCCCAGAACCGCCGTACCGTCCGTCACGACGGCGACCACGTTGGACTTCCAGGTGTAGTCGTTCACCAGGTCGGGCTGCTCCGCAATGGCGGTGCAGACCTTGGCGACGCCCGGTGTGTAGGCGAGGGACAGGTCGTCCTTGTCGCGCACCGGCACAGTTGCCTGGATGGCCATCTTGCCGCCGCGGTGCAGGGCGAAGACCGGATCGAAGGGCTCCTCGGGAGCACCCTCCGTACTGCTGTCGCTGCGAGGATTGACGATCTCCGCTGCCATGTTGTTGACCCCTTACGTCTTCATCATCAGTTGAGGGTGGCCACTCCTGGTTGAGGAGGGGTGGGTGGGCACCGCGTACGTTCCCCGCGCTGGGCGGTTGGCCGCCCCGGCAGGGAGGGAGGTACATACGCGCGGGCGCGCCGCACACGCGCCCTGAGCCCCGGATGAGGGGTGTAACCGTCCTTTTTACCGGACCGGAGTAACGGCGACGAGTGCATATCACCTGGGTGATACGACTCATAGGTGAATGTCGGGATTCATCCGATACGCCACACGTTTGGCTTCCGCATGGCGAGGCGCACCGGAGAATTTCCGGTCACAAGAGTGCAACCCCGCAGAAGGTCCGGCCTTGATGTACCGGCCCCTCGGGGTTCGGGGATCACCCGTTATCTGATTTTGACATGGCGGGCCACCTGATTGGCACGGTCCGAATGGCAAGATGCCTGAATCACACAAGGTCGTGACACTCGAAGACGTGTGCCCGACCGCTCGGCCCTTCCCCCTTCCCCCATCCCGCCGGAGGAACCACCATGACCGCAAGCGCCCCGTGTCGTAAGACCGCCACGAAGTCCCGGACAGCCGCGGTCGGCGCGATCGCGGTCGCCGGCGCCCTGCTGCTCACCGCGTGCGGTGACCAGACCGAGGGCGGCAAGGACGCCGACACCGGCTCCGTCAAGGGCAGCAGCGCGCCGCTCTTCGACAAGCTCCCGGCGAAGTACCAGAAGTCCGGTGTCATCAAGGTCGGCACGGACGCCGCGTACGCCCCGATGGAGTCGATGGACGGCAACAAGATCGTCGGCATCGACCCGGAGATCGGCGAGGCGATCGGCAAGCAGCTCGGCGTGAAGGTGACCTTCGAGAACGGCAAGTTCGACGGCCTGATCGGCTCGCTGTACTCGGGCCGGGTGGACCTCGCGATGTCCGGCATGACGGACACCAAGGACCGCCAGGAGGGGCTGGACGAGGGCAAGAAGAGCGGCAAGGGCGTCGACTTCGTCGACTACTTCCAGTCCGGCACCGCCATTCTGGTCAAGAAGGGCAACCCCAAGGGCATCAAGACGCTCGACGACCTGTGCGGCAAGAAGGTCGCCGTGCAGCTCGGTACGACGTACGCGGACGCGGCCAAGGCCCAGTCCACCCAGTGCGTGAAGGACAAGAAGCCGAAGATCGCGATCGAGACGCCCGACACCGACGCCGAGGCCCAGGTGCGGGTGAAGGCCGGTGGCGCCGACGCCGACCTGAACGACTTCCCGGTCGCGGCCCACGTCGCGAAGACGGCCGACAACGGCGCGTCCTTCGAGGTCGTCGGCGAGCCGGTCGACGCGGCGCCGTTCGGCATCGCCCTCGACAAGAGCAACAGCGAGCTGCGCGACGCGATCAAGGAAGCCCTCGACGCGATCATCGCGGACGGCACGTACAAGAAGATCCTGGACAAGTGGGGCGCCTCGGACAGCGCGATCGAGAAGTCCGCCATCAACGGCGGCAAGTGATCCGCACGCGTCCCGAAGGCTCGAAGGGCACTACCCATGAGTGAAAAGTTCAAAAAGGGGCCGTCCGACACCCCACCGGGCGACTCCCCCACCCCGGCGACGACCGGGCCCACCCTCACCAAGGAGCGGCCGGAGAACATCCGCGCCATTCCGGTCCGCCACTACGGCCGCTACGTCAGCGGCGCACTGGTGCTGGCCGTCCTGGTGTGGCTGGTGCTCGCCTTCGCGGGCGGCAACGTCCGCTGGGCCACCGTCGGTGACTACATCACCAACGGCAACATCATCGCGGGCATGGGCAGGACCCTGCTGATCAGCGTCCTGTCGATGCTCATCGGCCTGGTGCTCGGCATGGTCCTCGCCGTGATGCGGATGTCCAAGAACCCGGTGACCGGTGGCGTCTCCTGGCTCTACATCTGGTTCTTCCGCGGCACTCCGGTCTATGTGCAGCTGCTGCTCTGGTACAGCCTCGCGCTGATCTTCCCGGTGTTCGAGATCCCGTTCATCTTCAAGGACGAGATGTCGGACGTCATGACGCCGTTCGTCGTGGCGCTGCTCGGTCTGGGCCTCAACGAGGGCGCCTACATGGCGGAGATCGTGCGGGCCGGCATCCAGTCGGTCGACCAGGGCCAGACCGAGGCGTCGCACGCACTGGGCATGACGCAGACGAAGACCATGCGCCGCGTGGTGCTCCCGCAGGCGATGCGGGTGATCATCCCGCCCACCGGCAACGAGTTCATCAACCTGCTCAAGACCTCGTCGCTGGTGGCCGTGGTGTCCTACCCGGACCTGCTGCGCAGCGCGCAGATCATCTCCGGCCGCAACTACGCGGTCATCGAGATGCTCTTCGTGGCCTCGTTCTGGTACCTGGTGCTGACCAGCGTCTTCAGCGTCGGCCAGTTCTACCTGGAGCGCCGCTACGCCCGTGGTGCGCTGCGTGAACTGCCACTCACCCCCTGGCAGAAGGTCAAGACCAACGTGCTGTCCCTGCGCCGTCCGGAGGTCCCGCGATGACCGCCATGGTCAAGTCCGAGGGCGTCCACAAGTCCTTCGGCCCCGTCCACGTCCTCAAGGGCATCGACCTCGAAGTCGCCCCCCGCGAGGTGTTCTGCCTGGTCGGCCCGTCCGGCTCCGGCAAGTCGACCTTCCTCAGGTGCATCAACCACCTGGAGCAGATCAACGCCGGCCGGCTGTACGTCGACGGGGACCTCGTCGGCTACCGCCAGAAGGGCGACAAGCTGTACGAGCTCAAGGACAGCGAGGTCGCGCTGAAGCGCCGGGACATCGGCATGGTCTTCCAGCGCTTCAACCTGTTCCCGCACATGACGGCCACCGAGAACGTCATGGAGGCGCCGATCCAGGTCAGGGGCGAGTCGAAGGCCGTGGCACGCGCACGTGCCGAGCGGCTGCTCGACCGGGTCGGCCTGACCGACAAGGCCGGCAACTACCCGGCGCAGCTCTCCGGCGGTCAGCAGCAGCGCGTGGCGATCGCCCGCGCGCTGGCCATGGAGCCGAAGCTGATGCTCTTCGACGAGCCGACGTCGGCGCTCGACCCCGAGCTGGTGGGCGAGGTGCTCGACGTGATGCGCGGTCTCGCCGAGGACGGCATGACGATGATCGTCGTCACGCATGAGATGGGCTTCGCGCGTGAGGTCGGCGACGCGCTGGTCTTCATGGACGACGGTGTGGTGGTCGAGTCGGGCCACCCGCGAGACGTGCTGAGCAACCCGCAGCACGACCGTACGAAGGCGTTCCTGTCGAAGGTGCTGTAGCCGAGGCGGCGGGATGACGACGAGGGAGGCGGTACGGGCCAGTGGGCCCGTACCGCCTCCCTCGTTTCATATCTGGCTACTTCACGGCCAGCACGAGCGCGTCGGAGGGCGAACGCCACACCGTCCGCGCCTCCGCGAACCCGGCCTCACGCAGCGTGCGCGCGTGCCACTCGGCGCTCGGCGTCGCGCCGTCGGCGTGCTCGCCGTAGATCTCGTAACGCTGGGCGGTGGGCCCGGCGAGTACGGGGTCCTTCGCGGCCAGCGCCCACCAGTCGGCCCAGTCCAGCGCGCCCCCGGTCCGGCCCCGCTCCATCTGCGCGTGCCGGTGCGCCCGCTCGGCCGCGTTGATGCGCGGGGTGCCCTCGTCCTTCATACGGTCGGCGTTCATGAAAACGCCGCCGTCACGGACGAGTCCGGCGACCTGCCCGTACAGAGTGGTGAGCGGCTCGTTGTGCAGCCAGTGCAGAGCGGTGGCGGTGAGGACGGCGTCGTACGAGTCGTACGGCAGCGCGCTCGCCCACTGCGGGTCCAACAGGTCGGCGGTGACGAACCGGACGCGCTCGTCCCCGTCGAAGTACCCCTCGGCGATGGCGAGCAGCGCGGGGTCGAGATCCACGCCCGTACTGGTGGCCTGCGGGAACCGGGTGAGCAGCCGGTCCGTGATACTTCCCGTACCGCACGCGAGGTCCAGCACCCTCGGCTCGGGGCCGACCACGGCCTCGACCATGTCCAGCATCACCCGCAGCCGCTCCTCACGGTCGGGCATGTACCACTCCTGCTGCCGGTCCCAGCTCTCCTGCCAGGCCCGCCAGTCGGTTCCCGCCACTGTCTCCGTCATCAGAACCCCTCCACTCCATCCACTGCGTAATACGCTGCGCACTACCCTCGAAGTAACACTCTCGAAGCAGAACCAACTATTACCCAGACCTTAGACCGCCGCCGTAAGGACTACAAGTGGAACTGGCCTATTACTCGGACTATGCCGTGCGCCTGGTCAACACCGAGGAGCCGGCCCGTAACAAGGACTCCCTCACCTCGGTGGACGCGGTCCGCGCACTCTTCGTCGGCAACGCGCAGGCGGCCCGCCGCACCACGGACGCGGACGTCACCCGCTTCCGTTCGGTACGGGCCCGCCTGCGCGCGATCTTCGAGGCGGCGGACGGCAACGACGAGACGCTGGCCGTGGACCTGCTGAACTCGCTGCTCATGGAGTTCCCCGTCAGCCCGCAGATCTCGGGACACGAGGTACACAAGGACGACGGCCGCCCCGACTGGCACATGCACCTCGCCGACCACCCATCGAACGCGACCGCCGGCTACGCGGCCATCGCCTCGATGGGACTCGCCTTCCACCTCACGGAGCACGGCGCGGACCGGCTTGGCCTGTGCGAGGCAGCGCCGTGCCGCAACGCCTATCTCGACACCTCGACCAACCGCTCCCGCCGCTACTGCTCAGACCGCTGCGCGACCCGCGCGAATGTCGCGGCCTACCGCGCCCGCAAGCGCCTGGAGACGGAGCGGTCGGTGAGCACCGGCCGCACGGCCGACACCAGCCACGACAGCACCACACCGGCGGACCGCTGACGCCCTGCCCTGATCGGCCGATACCGTCCCCGCACCCGCCCGAGCAGCAGCTCGCCGGGCACCACGCCGAACGCCCGGCTGTCCACGACCTCGGCGTCCGGGTTGTCCCCGAGCACCCACCAGCCGCCGTCGCGCCGCTCGACCAGCCGCTTCACGATGATCAGATCCTGCTGCAACGGATGGCGCAGCAGGGCCACGTCACCCGGACGGAGCTGCGCTCCGTAGTGCACCAGCAGCTGATCCCGGTGCCGCAGCGCGGGCACCATGGAAAGACCCGTCACCTCGGCGACGCCGAACAGCGCCCCCGGCTCCCGCCCTTGATCCGTCATCCGGTACCTCCCGGTCCGATCCTCCACCAGTCCCATACTCACCCTGGACTTTTGACCCAAGCCCATGGGGGCACCCGCCAAAACACGCCTCTCACGGAGTAATGTCCCCCATGAGAAGACGATCACGAGGAAGGAAGCTCATGCTCTCCCGACTGTTTGCCCCCAAGGTCAAGGCCAGCGCACACTGCGATCTGCCTTGCGGCGTGTACGACCCGGCCCAGGCCCGCATCGAGGCCGAGTCGGTCAAGGGCGTCCAGGACAAGATGCAGGCGAACGACGACGCGCACTTCCAGGCCCGCGCGACGGTCATCAAGGAGCAGCGCGCGGAGCTCGCCAAGCACCACGTCTCGGTGCTCTGGAGCGACTACTTCAAGCCCCCGCACTTCGAGAAGTACCCCGAACTGCACCAGCTGGTCAACGACACCCTGAAGGCGCTCAGCGCCGCGAAGGGCTCGAAGGACCCGGCGACGGGCCAGAAGGCGCTGGACTACATCGCCCAGATCGACACGATCTTCTGGGAGACCAAGAAGGCTTGATCTCCGGTTAGGCCGTCTGACCTGCGATTTCGCTAGTCAGATCGCCCACCTGTCCGCACCCGGTCCGCAGGCCGCCGAGAACGGCGTCCATGGCGGAGCGGGTGCGGTCTTCTTTTCTCGGCCGGAGGTACGCGTGAATCGCAACTCGCGCACTTCCATTCAGCCTTCCAACGAAGGAAGTTGAGGGGCTCGCCCTCTCCATCGTGAAGAGCCGCTCATCGACGGCCGATTCCTACCGCCGGACTAGCTCCTGTGCCCGCTCCCGCAGTGGCACTTCGAGATCGAGATTGTCCCCACGGGTGGTGGTCTGGAGCAGCATAGTGATCACCGCGAGCTCGGCGAACCGCCCCGCAGCGGTGGCGAGAGCCTCAGGGAACTCGGCACGTACGCGCACGGCGGTCTCGGGGACGAGCAGGCTGTAGGCGTGGAGCATGGCGACGTCGAAGCCGGCTGGCGCGGTGCCCCATCCCTCCCAGTCGAGGAGGGCGAGGCGTGGGGCCGTGAGGTTGGCCCAGTGCAGATCTCCGTGGGAGGCGGTCCAAACCGGCACGGTGGTGTTGATGCGGGTGCCGGTGAAGGCGAGGTACTCGGGCATGGCCCGGTCGAGGTACTCCTGGCGTACAGCGACGCGGTCGGTCTGTACGGCGGCGACTTGGGCGAGCGCGGAGCGCAGGTCGCCCCACCAGCCGGCTGAGAGATCGGGCGCGGCGCGGAGGGTGGGGCCGTCGGTGGTGACGGGGTTGTGGACGATGCGTTCGGAGAGCTCTGCGCGGTAGGCGTACGTACCCTCGGTCCAGTCCGAGACCCTCAGCAGGTGGGGGCGGGGGACACTGTCCGGCATGGCCTTCTGGGCTGCTTCGGGGCCTTCCCAAAGCTTGCCGCCGACCTCCTCTGCGGGCATGCAGACAAGGCGGAGCCAGACAGGCCCGTCGGTGCCGGTGACCGGTCGTCCCAGAGTTCGGCCGCGCCACCCCCACGCCTCCCGTGTTCCGTCGGGGCGTACGGAGAGCACGACGGTGGCCTGGTGGTGAGCGGCGCGCATGCGGTCGGCGACGGCGGGGTCATCCGGCAGCGAGAACATCGAGGGCCTTCCGCAGTTGGTCAGGCGGGACGGGGGCACGGTCCTGGAGGATCACCGCATCGTTCCAGTGTCGGGGAGAACTGGCAGAGAGCAGAACCCGATTCACCCCTGGGGTGGAGGCCACCACAGCAAGCGCGGCCTGGGCAGGGCTGAGGTTGCGGCCGATCAGCGCGATCGCCTCAGGGGTGAGCAGCTCAGCGAGTGCCCCACCATGGAGCGGCGCGGAGGCGAAGACCTCCAGTCCCGCCTCTCCAGCCTGGACGAGCACGCCCTGGCCGTTGAGGGCCGCGTGAAGTGGAGCGACGTGGACAAGCGAGAGCGGCATCTGCACGGCGCGAAAGCGGTGGTTGCCACCCCCCACCCGCCGGGCGATCGCAAGGAGCTGACGGACGGTGAAGTGCCCGTCGCTGAAACCGCTCCAGGTTGCGAGGCCGTAGGAGCGGGCCAGCCCATCGGCGCAGGCGCTCTCCAGCGCGTCGAAGGCATCGAGCAGGCGCGTGCTCAGGTCTGCCAGGGACGACTGTCCGGCCCCTGGGTGTTCCGGGTTGTGGACGAAGACCACGTCCGGCGTGCGGCCGAGGTGTTGGACGCTGCGCACCAACTGCCAGCGTATAAAACCAGGTTGGAGGCTGTGCCGCATGCCCGCCTCTTCCGCCGGCAGTACGCCTTCGGCCACCGCTTCGGCCCAAGTGGAAGGGGCGATGAAGCCGACCTTGATGGACAGCCCTACGTGCCGGTGGCGCTTGAGTACGGGGGCGAGGGCGATCTCATCGAGTCCGTGGTGATAGTTGGGCGCAGTGTCGATCCAGTCCACGCCGGACGCCACAGCGACAGAGGCCGCCGACGCCGTGTCCTGACAGCGATAGGTGCCCAGGCCGAACCGAGCGTTCATCGCTCACCCCCAACGGCGACGATCTGTCCGCTCACCAGCTCCGTGACGAGAGTGGCGGCCTGTCCAACGCTGACCTGTGCAGCTTCAGCCAGGACCCCGAGCGCATGCGACTGCCCGTCCAGCAGCAGATCGAGCAGCGGCCGGGCCTGGCCGGCGAAACTCCACTCTTCGCCCCCGGCCGCCAGTACAGCGAGGCCGTCCGCGTCGGTGGTAAGTCGAGGGCGGTTGGCCAACAGACGGACCGGCAGGTCGGCCTGCGGCGGTACGGCGCTCAGGTAAGGCAACGAGGGCCGCAGCCGGAGGCGCTCGCCCGCGTCCCGCGCGGCGAGAAACCGGTCGATCAGGTCCGGGCGCGCGAACTCATCGCTGACAATCTTGCCGAGCTGTGCGGCGTACGCGCGCTGCTCGGCCTCGGACAGGAGCCGGGGAACATCGCCGCGTACCGCCTCCTCGGCTCGCAGGACGTCAGCGAGCCAGATCAGCACGTCGGCGCCGATCACTGTCTGCAGGCCGCAGGTCAGGTGCAGAGAGTGCTGTCCCTCGGAGGCGGCGACCGCGTGCCACCAGCCGCGCGGCAGATAGAGCACATCTCCGGAGGTCAGGACGAGGTCCACGACAGGTTCCTCGGGGGGCGGCTCAGGGGCCTCGACGTCACGGTGCAGCGGCGCTTTCCGGGTCGGCCCATACAGCTTCCACCGCTTGGCGCCGTCGAGTTGTACGACGACCACGTCGTGATCGTCCCAGTGGGTTCCGAAGCCCTCGGTGTCGGTCCAGGACGCGTACAGGTTGATCTGCACACCCGTGCGCAGGAACCGCTCCAGCTCGGCGGCGAGCGTCTGGGCACCGTAGTGAAGTTCATCGACGGCGTCCAGGACGAGAGTGGCGCCCTCGGACAGCCGCGCGTGCAGCGCGTTCGGCTGCATTCGGTGCCACACCGTGCTGCGGCGCGTCATGAAGGGGCGGGCGTAGGTGTGCTGGTGCAGCATCTCGCCGCCTGCCGACAGCCGCAGGCGTGGAGCCTCCAGGCGGTGCTGGGCCAGGATCGTGTTGAGATCCTCCCAACCGAACAAGTCGGCGGTCGTGGTGGCGTCGCCGCGGACGACGCGGTAGGTGCGGCCGTACGCCTGGGCGAGGAAGTCCTCGCCCAGGCGCGCGACCACCGCGGATGCTCCGGTGGTCATCTCGGGCCGTCCTTTCAGTCGTTGCTGTCGGAGACGCCGGTCGAGCCGCCGTCCGAGCCTTGCTCGGCGCGGCTGCGGGCGGCGGTGAGTCGGCGGCGTGCGACCAGCAGGCCGTCCTCCTGCTCGCCAGTCACTACGGAAATCTGCTCGGGCATGACACGTACTCCTCTTCTTGAGTGTGGGACGGGCCGGGTGCCCAATCCCCTATCTGCGGGCAGTGCCGCGTGCCGAGGCGGGGGAACCGCCGCTGTGCACGGAGCGCCACCGGGGGCTCACCAGCTGCGGGGCAGACCGATGAGCCGTACTCCGGGACCGGAGCCCTAGGTAGGGCGGCTCCTGAGCCCGGCCCCCTGCCCCACCTGGTGATGCGGCAGGGGAGTCAATGGGGGTGAGTCGCACAAGTCGCGAGGACAGCGCCAAGCAGCGGCAGCGCGTACCAGAGCATTGAGGCGGGCGCTGCCTGCCAACGCGGCGGTGGGGCCGACTTCGAACCACACCGCCTTGCCGACCGGTAGCGTCACCACGCCCCAGTCAGCTGCGAGAGCCGAGACGAGCAGCAATCCTCTACCGTGCTCGGCGTCCTCGTCAGCAAGGGCGGAGACAGGTTGCACCGGGTCGGCGTCGCACACCTCGACCCGCAGACGAGTGCCGTCCCAAGCCACCGTGACCGTGCACTCCAACGCGGTGTGCACCACGGCGTTAGTGATCAACTCGCTTGCGGCCAGCTCGACGTCGCGAACCGCCTCGTCCGACAGCGGAGTCGCCCACTCCCCCAGACCTGCCCGGATCCGCCGACGAGCCATGGAGACCGCCTCGTTCTGCGCTGCCACCTGAAACACCAGCAGCCGGTAGGGCCCGGGATTCGTCTTACGGATCACCATGAGCGGTCGGCCCTTCTGGTCGGGAACTGGCTGCGAGTCCCAGACAACCGCCCCAACTGCCCTCATCCCAGAGCACAATGGACGCATCGATGCGGTATCCGTGTGGCACACCGGGGCATGACCTCGAAGAACCGGACACCGACGACCGGGAAACCGCGCGGGAAGCTGAACTCATGGCGCTGAAAAGGCACCTCTTCATCCAGCGGCGCCTGGCCGCCGGCCTCACTCAGGAAGCGCTCGCCGAGAACCTGGGCGTCGATCGATCGACCATCGTGCGCTGGGAGGCAGGCAAAGGCTCTCCGCAGCCATGGATGAGGCCCCGCCTGGCCACTCAATTACAGGTCACCGCAGATGAACTACACGACCTGCTCACCGCCACCGGCCAGGCCGAATCTCTCCACACCCAGCGCCGCGAACACGCTCTGCGCCAACCCGCCCGCACCGACCTGGCAACCGCCGGCGTCTTGCGCGACGACTTCGAGCACCTGGCCTCCCGCTACGACCACGCCCCCTCGGCCGGTCTACTCGCCGAAGCCGGACAACATCTCACCGAGATCGGAGCGATCGCGGCGGGAGCCAGAGGCGGCCGTGTCCAACGCGCCATGCGCACCCTGCAGGCGGATGCCTCCACTCTCATGGGCCAGCTCATCTGGGACGCCTCCCAGCGCCGCGACCACGCCACCACCCGCATCTACTACAGCCAGAGCGTCAGCGTCGCCCGCCACCTCCAGGATCGCGCCCTGGAATCCCACGCCCTACTCCGCACCTGTTACGTCGCGCTGTACGGAGCCCACGACCCGCGCAACGGACTCACCCTGGCCCGCCAAGCTGCCGAAATCGCCCGTCCCGTCAGCCGCGCGCTGACCGGATTGGCCACCCTCCACGCCGCAGAGGCCCACGCCATGCTCGGCGAAGCCACCGAGTGCGAGAGCTCGCTCGGCCGAGCCGAGCACCATCTGGAGCACACCGACCCGGCAGACATCGCCGCCGAACTCGTTTCTCCCACCCAGTTCGGCCGCCTCGCCGGATCCTGCTATCTCAGTCTCGGCCAACACGAGCGAGCCGAGAAGACGCTGATGAGTACGGCCGCCCAACTGCGCGATCGCCGGAAGTCACGCGCCATCGTGCTGGGGAACCTTACGCTCGCCTATATCCGCCAAGGCGAGGTCGACGCAGCCGTATCCGCCCTTGGCACAGCCATCGACGAGCTGGAGGAAACGCGCGGCGGAGGAGGCATGAACATCGTCTTCGGAGCGGCCCGCGAACTGCGCCCCTGGCGAACCCAGCCCGCAGTCGCCGACGTCCATGACCGGCTCCTGGACCTGATCGCCACACCCTGAGCATCCCCCGCACGCGCAAGGAGAACCTGGGTGACCCACACGCCCGACCGCCAAGCCAAACAAGTCGTCCGCACCCAAATCTGGGACGCCCTCGACGCCGCCGGCGCCGTCCACGACACAACCTCCCATGGCCGCATCCCCAACTTCCACGGTCGCGAGGCCGCCGCCGACCGCCTCGCCATCCTCCCGGCCTGGCAGCGCTCCCGCATCATCAAGTCCGTCCCCGACAAGGCCCAGTACCCCGTCCGCGTCCGCGCCCTGACCGAGCACAAGACCGTCTACATGGCCGTCCCCAAGCTCGCCGCCGAGCGCCCTTTCTACCTCTTGGACCCCGTAGCCCTCTCCGTTCCACCCGCTGAGGCCGCATACAGCCGCACGGCCGCCATGCACGCTCCCACCGTCGAGGTCGACGCCCTCGCCCCCATCGACGTGATCGTCCTCGGCAGCGTCGCCGTCAACCCCACCGGCGTACGCATCGGTAAGGGCGCCGGCTACTCCGACATCGAGTTCGCCCTTCTCGCCGAGGCCGGCCTCATCACTCCTGACACCCTCATCGTCACCACCGTCCACTCCCTGCAGGTCACGGAAACTCCTATCCCCCATGGCGCACATGATGTGAACGTCGACCTGATCGTCACCCCGGACGAGATCATCATCTGCACTCACCCTCACCGGCCGAGCGGCATCCTCTGGGACCGACTCCCAGCTGCCAAGGTCGAAGCCATTCCCTCCCTGCGTGCCCGCGCGAGCGGGGGACTTTGCGCCAAAGGCGGCGTCACTCCGAGAGAATCTGGCCGTAGGTCGCCAAGACACACCCCGTGAAAGCCATCCGCTGTCACACTGCCATCCGGAGCAAGCAGTCTGTTCAAACTTTTCTCGGGGGAGCGGAAATGGCAAAGAGCCGCAAGGGGTACTACCGCGCAGCGCACCACGTGAAGCCGACTACAGTCTCCAGCCGAATGAAGAAGCCTGCGACGTGGGTGGTTGTGGTAGCTGTACTGCTGTTGATTGCTGCATGGAACACCCTGTTCGGAAGCGATTCCGACGATGTCACTCCGAAACACCAACCGGCTTCGCCGACGACAAAGGTGTCATCACCCCGCTAGCACGGCCGGTCAAATCCGGGCCTTCCGGGACAGCGGAGTGTTACTCCTTGATTCTGCGTTTGGCGCGCCGTTCAAGCTTCCTCCAGATCGTCAACTGCGGTGCAGTTGACGATCTGGAGGCTTCCTGCTGCTGAGACTCGACAACAGTCTCTGCCCGCTGCTCAGCCCTCAGCCGCTCCCAAGCCTCCTTCCAACTGACGATCTGACTCACGGGAACGCCGCACGTTGACAAGAAAACGTGGGTGCTGTTCCAACGACTGGGCAGAGTCTTCCTGTTCAGGAGGCTACTCACGGTGCCTGGCGCGATGCGGCCGCCCGACTGTGCGCTGATGTCCTTGTGGCTCATACAACTCGTGACTCGGACTTGAGAGAGTGCGTCGATGAACCCCGTGGCGGTACGAAGACCATTCGGGTCAGGCCAGGGTCGCTCACGTAGCGGCTCTCCCGCCTCGTGCCCGAACCGAGTGGGGGCAGCTCGAAAGGAACGGTTTCGGCACAGCGCAAGCTGACCAGCCGTGTTCCCGCCTCGTTTCTGAGGGGCGGGGCGCCCTTTGGCCGTCAGTGCTCTGCGAATGTGCCCGTAGACAGAATCAAGGTCGAGCAGCGGGGAGCCACTTGGGATTCCCGCCCTCAAAAGGTTGAGCAGTTCGGCCGTAAACGCAGTGTATGTGTCACCCGGAGGAGCGAGTGCCTGCCGGTGTCCCGGAGATGCCGCCATGACATAACTCCCCTCGATTTCCGCTTGCTCCACCAATTCAGCGGGTCCGCTCATTGCCCCGAGCACCTTGCCGCTGAAGCAGCAATCGAGTACCACAACGTGCCGTTCCGCCCGACTCCTCAAGAGCATTTTACGAAGGTGGTCGTACTGCAATCCTGTATCTGCCCGCTGGGGTATCGATCCGGACACAGACAGGTACAGGTCACCATCCTCAGTCTGAAGACCGTGCCCGGCGTAGTACACCAGCAATGTGTCCGTCGCCTTTTCCGCCGCATATTTCACCGCGTCCAATACCTGTGTCGCAGTGTCTGGCTCCGGAACCACAATGCAGTGCCCGTCCCTCAACCCCCAGGAATGAGGTCCCGCCAGTTCATGCGCAAGTGACGTCAGGTTGTTGACCACCGCGGGCAGAGACTCAAGGTGGGCATAGCGGCTGGCCCCGATCAGCACCGCATATGACGCACCAGCGTCAGGCATCCTGCTGCTCACGGGCTCAAGCCCTCCCCGTCCCCACTCTGTTCAAGCAACTCGATCACACGCTGGATCTCCGCGTCGCTACAGTCGGACAGCGTGACGATTGTTTCTCCGCGCCTCACCGTGACCCCGGGATCACGCCTACGCGTCTGACGCCAGGTGGCAAGCGTGAAGGCAAAAGCTGCTGCACTCCAACCGTTGTCCGTCACCAGTTGGAGGATGTCGACCGCGCCGCCCATTTGGCCGGGACGTGGAGGCTGCTCAACCAGTTCTAGACCGGCAGTGCGTCGCACGGAAGGTTCGTCTCGAAGCCAGCCGTAAAGGGACCGAAGTTCATCGTCGCCGCCTTGCACACGCACCTCGATGTGCACAATATCCCCCACCCAAGTCCACAGCCCTAGCAGGCATGTCAGTTCCATGGTCCGCCAGAACGGCCCCCCATGGGATGGCTTCCCCTGAACTGCACACACGCGCGAAGCCGAGTGTTGTGGGTGCCTGCGTTGGTCACGCGACTCTCACGAGATCGTCCGCAGCGCTGGCCTTGTCGGCCTGCCGGCTCCACTCACCGCCATCCTCAGCCCGCCCTCAGGTGGCAGCACAGCCATGCCAGAGGGCGAGGTACCAGGACCAAGCGGCTCGCGCCGCGCCGTCACCCTTCCGCAGCGCTTCACCGGATCGGGCGAAGTCACGCCGTAGATCAACTCATTGGGTAGTCGGACCGCTACCTTCTGTGATGTTCACGAATGGCCCTCAACTGGAGGAACAGTGCGGAAGTTCGCGACGGCGGCGATGGCCGTCAGTCTGTTTATCGGCGGGGTGGGTGCTTCCTTCGCCCAGTCTTGGCATCCCGTTCCGAAGATGGAGACCGGTGGCGCGGTGTTCAGCGAGGCGACCTACACCTGGTGGCCCAAGAGGAAGAGCCACGGCGGTTTCCAGCTCAAGGGAAGGCTGACTGACACGGGGCCCAGCGACGGGCACAACGTCTATGTGCAGGCCAAGGTCGAGAGCTACAGCTGGCGGCGTTTCAACGGTGTGCAGAAGAGGAGCGTTCGCCTGGACAAGCTGCTCTACGACGGTGCGGCTCAGCACACCCGCAAGGCATGGGTCCGCGCGTGCCGGGACCGGGGCTCATTGCGGCCGGACAACTGCTCGGTGACAAAGCACTACGCGAGGTAGTCGACGGCCAACCGTTACGGAGGCCGGAGCAGTCCGGCCTCCGCAGCACAAGGGAGTTCGCATCACCATGGACGCCGTACTCCACGCCCGGGGCGTGGATCTCCTCTATGGCTCTCAACGAGCCGTAAGCGGTGCTGATTTCGCACTGCATCCTGGCGAGGTCGCCGCCGTCATGGGCAGCAGCGGCTCCGGGAAGTCGTCGCTCCTGTACTGCCTGGCCGGGGTGCTTGCCCCGACCAAGGGCAAGGTGGTCTTCGACGGAGTTTCGTTCTCGAAGCTCACCGACGACGAGCTCAGCACGCTGCGACGCGAGCGCTTCGGGTTCGTCTTCCAGTACGGGGAGTTGCTGCCCGAGCTTACGGTCGAGGAGAACGCCGCGTTGCCGTTACGGCTCGCCGGGCAGCGAAAGGCGCAGGCCCACGCCGCCGCCGCGGAGGTACTGGAACGGCTCGGGCTGGCGGAGTTGAAACAGCGTCGGCCCTCGCAGGTATCCGGTGGGCAGAACCAGCGCGTCGCGGTCGCGCGTGCGCTCGTACACCGCCCGTCCGTGGTGTTCGCCGACGAGCCGACCGGCGCCCTCGACAGCGCCAACGCCGCTGCCGTTCTTGAGGAGTTCCTACACCTGGCGCGCTCGCAGGGCACAGCGGTGGTCATGGTGACGCACGACGCGGCGGTGGCCGCGCACGCCGACAGCCAGTACACGATGACCGACGGGGTCCTGTCGCAGCGGGTGACGGTGTGAACACCTTTCTTCTCGGACTGCGTCTCCTGTGGTCTGGCGGGCGGAAGGGGCGAGCCCGCTTCCTCCTCATGTCCGTCGGCTGCTCCTTGGGCGTGGCTTGCTTGGCAGCCGTGCTGACGATCCCCGCGATTCTCGCGGCCCACAACGGCCGGTCCGCCGAACGCGATCCGCAGACGGTTCTCGAGGTGATGCATGCCCGGTCCGCCGCCGACACCGTCTTCCTCGAGCGTCAAGACCCTTACGGTTCGCGACCGTTCAACCGCGTCTTTGTCTCCCGACCGACCACAGGCCCGGCCCCTGTCCCACCGGGTCTCGACCGGCTGCCCGCGCCGGGAGAGGTACTCGTCTCCCCCCAGTTGCGCAAGATCGTGGCGGACGAGCCCGGCCTCCTGGGGCTGCTGCCCGGCCGAATCACCGGCACGATCGGCGCGGAAGGGCTCGCAGGCCCTGATGAGCTGTACGCCTATGTCGGTCAGACCCGGGACCAGATCCCGTCCGCGCGCCCTCTGGCCGGCTTCGGCTCCCGGTTTTCCCCGTCCCCCGTGGTGGAACCCGACACCCTCGACATCCTCCGCTTCACCCTCGCCTGCTTGGTCCTGCTGCCCCTGGTCGTATTCCTTTCCGTGTGCGCACGGCTGTCGGCGGAGACGAGGGCCCGCAGGCTGGCCTCACTCCGGTTGCTCGGACTGAGCATCAGGGGCACCCTGCGCGTCAACGCCGTCGAGACCGTCGTGGCAGCGCTCCTCGGCGCGCTGCTCGGCATCGGTGAGTACTTCCTCGTCAACGAGGTCATGGCCCGGATCGGACTCCCCGGGCTCCAGTGGTACGCAGCCGACGGCCGCCCCTCGGTGACCACCCTCGCCATCTGTCTGCTCGCCTGCCCGGCCTTGGCCTGGCTCGTCGGACGTCACCACGGCCGGGAAGCCGCCCTCACCCCGCTCAACGTCCGACGCAGCGCCCAGCGCAAACCCCCGCGCAAGTACGGCCTCTTACTCCTGCTGCCCGGCCTCGGCGTCATCACCGGCTACTGCGTCCTCGGTGCCCTGGGACACGACCCCTCCCAGGGCTACGCCAACGCCGTGCTAGTACCCGCAGCTGTCCTACTCACCGGCGCCGGCCTGGTCCTTGCCCTCGCCCCGATCACCTCCTGGCTCGCCCGCCGCCTGGCCGGAACCACCCAGTTCCTCCCGCTCACCCTGGCCATGCGCCGCAACGAGGTCGAGCCCGGCAGCTCCCTGCGCGTAGTCACCGGCCTCGTACTTCTCGTGTACGCCGCCTCCCTGACCCAGGGCGTCCTCGTCGAACTCAACCAGGTCAGCCGCCCCAACTCACCCACCCAGGAATACCGGCTCGCGCTTGCCGACGTGACCGCCGGGCAGCGCGCCCGGATGGCCCGGATCGACGGAGTTCGGGCTAAGGCCGTCACCGCGGAGTCCTGGATTCCCGCGGTCACCTCCACCGCCCCCCGAATCAACGCCTTCGTCGGCACCTGCGCCCAGCTCGCATCCTTCTCCGACGGGGTCTCGGGATGCGTCGACGGCAAGGTGCAACGGCTCACGGAACCCGGTTACCCCCAGAACCCCGATGCGAAGCCGGGGAAGAGCTACCCCTTCCTCCTGCGGCAGCCCTCCGGCCGACCCTCGGCACACGGGACGAAGTTCTCGGTCACCGTGCCTCATGACCATCTCACCATCCATGCTCGCCAGCCTTCCGCCCTCAGCGGTTCGGACGTACTCGTCCCTCCCTCGCTTCTCCCCGCCCGCGCCATCCCCGCGAACGGAGACTTCTACCTCACCACCTCCTCCGAACCCCAGGCAGTACGTACCGCACTCAACGGCATCGGCGCTCTTGCGCCCACAGCCGCAGTCGAGCCCGTCGGCCTCATCATCGAGACCCTGCAGCAGATCACCGTCGTCAAGAGCCTCCTGGCTGTCGGCATGATCCTCGGCCTCGTCATCGGCGTGGCCGCCTTCATCGTGTCCGTCGCCGACCGCGCCATGGAACGCAGAGGGCAAATCACGACCCTCGCCCTCCTCGGCGCCCGCGCCACCACCCTGCGCACCGCCCAATGCATCCAGGTACTGCTGCCCCTTGCCATCGGCCTCGTGGCAGCACTCGTCGCCGGCCGTCTCGCCGAGTCCAGTTACCTCATCACCGGAGGCGGTGCAGTCTTCTGGGACGGGGACGGCCTCCCCCTCCTGCTCGCCTGCACCCTCGGCGTATTGGTCGTAGCAGGTGCCGCGTCCATCCCCTTGGTACGCCGCCACGTCGACCCGGAGCACATCAGGCGCGACTGACTCGCGCCCCGCTGGACTCGGAGTAGGGTGCCCCACCGTGACCGAACCGGACTTCCTGGATGCCACGCGGGTGTTCTACGACGCCGTAGCCGTCGACTACGCCGAACGCTTTCGCGAGGAGCTCGGCGTCAGGCCGTTGGACCGGGCCATGTTGGCGGGGTTCGCCGAGTTTGTGCGGGCCGACGGCGGCGGGACGGTTGCTGATCTCGGGTGTGGACCCGGGCAAGTGACCGGCCAGTTACGGGACTTGGGGCTGACCGTCTTCGGGGTCGACCTGTCGCCGCAGATGATCGAAGTCGCCCGGCGGGCTCATCCGGAGCTGCGGTTCGACGTGGGGTCCATGACCGATCTGGATCTGCCCGACGGGTCACTTGGCGGCATCGTGGCCTGGTACTCGATCATCCACGTTCCGCAGGAACGGCTGCCGGAGGTCCTTGCCGAGTTCCAGCGGGCGCTCGCCCCCGGCGGCCACCTGCTGCTCGCCTTCCAAGTCGGCGACGAGCCCCTGCACGTGGCGCAGCCGCTCGGGCACCCGGTGTCGCTCGACTTCCAGCGGCTCCAACCGGACCACATCGTCGGGCTGTTGAGCCAAGCCGGGCTGGTCGTGCGTGCCCGGCTGGTGCGTGAGCCCGGTGACGGCAATACAGAGAGGACGCAGCAGGCGTTCCTGCTGGCCCGCAAGCCGCCACCGGCTTAACCGATGCCTCCGCTACAAACGCGCCGCCCGTCGGGAGTCGTGGCTATCACGTCCGCTCCCAAGTCCCCCGCGCCCCCGACGACGTACACATCGCTGCAGCCGTCCCGTTCGCAGAGCGCGGCGATCAAGTCCTCGAACGCGTCGGCGTCCATGTCCGCGTAGCCCAGGGGGCGGTGCATTCGACAGGGTGCGTCGTAGTCCGCAGGAGCCGCGAGGTCCGTGGGCAGCGGGTCGGCCCGGACGGCCGCTGCCTCCACCCGCGCCGTCTCGGCCACAGAAGCGGCAGAAAGCTCTTCTCCCGCAGACCCCGCAGACCTCTCGGACCCCTCGGACCCCTCGGACCCCTCGGACTCGGAGACGCATCCTGCCAGGCCCGTTCCCGCCGGGCCTCGGCCCGTCAGGCCCTCCGCCAGCCACGTCTTGCGGGCCCTAGCCGAGCAGGTGCCGGTAGCTCGTCGGGTGCTCCTTGAGGAATTCGGCGAAGGTCTTCGCCGGGTGGCCGGTCAGGCTCGGCACGGCGTCGGAGACTGCCGCCATCTCGCCGGCCGCGATGGCTTCGTACGACGTCACCCAGCCCGTGACCTCCCAGTCCTCGGCGCCGTACTGCGCCCGCGAGGCGTACGCCTCCTCACGGGTCTCCGGTACGTATGTGATGCCGCGTCCGGTGACGCGGCTCAGCTCGGCCGCGGCTTCGGCGAGGGAGAGGGCGCGGCCGCCGGTGATGTCGTAGGTGACGCCGTCGTGGTCGTCGCCCTTGTCGAGCAGTACGGCCGCCGCCGCGTCCGCGATGTCCTCGTGCGCCACCGCCGAGACCCGGCCGTCGGCCCCCGGGCCGCGGATCACACCGTCCTCGCCGGTCATGGCCGGGAGCGCGGCCAGGTAGAAGCTGTCGCGCAGGAAGGTGTGGCGCAGGCCGGTGGCGCGGATGTGGTTCTCGGTGTGCCAGTGGTCGCGGCCGAAGGTGAACGTCGCGTCCGGGGCCGCGCCGAGGAACGACACGTACACGATCCGCTCGACGCCCGCGGCGACCGCGGCGTCCACGGCGGTCTTGTGCTCACTCACCCGGTCGGCGCTCTCGTGCGCGGAGACGAGGAAGAGCGTGTGTGCGCCGTCGAGGGCGCGGCGCATGGCCGCGGCGTCGCCGTAGGCGGCGGCCGGCGCCTTGACGGCGCCGGGCAGGTTCGGCAGGCGGGAGGTGTCGCGGCCGAGAAGGCGCAGGGCGCTGTGCTCGGCGATGAGGCGGTGGGAGACACGCCTGCCGATCTGGCCGGTGGCTCCGGTTACGGCGACGAGGGGGGACCGGGACGGGGGCATGGAGGTCCTTCACGGGGCGCGGGGTTCGGGCGGGGCGGGACGTGGCTGCTTGTTACAGGCAGCGTAAGTGGGGAGCCGCGCTTGGGGCGGGAACGCCTGCGGCGGGCTGATCTTCCCCTACCCGCCCCTTCCCGAACCAGAGGCAAGGCCCCCGGGCCCCCGGACGCCCGTCCGGCGCTCGAGGGCCCTGCGGCGGAGTGCTTGATGTTGTTCTCCCGCTCCGCGAACCGGTGGACGGCGATGTCCGTGGAGAGCGCGACCGCGACGCCCATGGGGACCGAAGCCTGCCCCCTGGCCCGACCCCTCACCCGCCCGCGCCGTAGAGCCGCACGCTCACGCCACCGCACCGCGCGACAGCAGCGGGCTCTCATTGCGCAGCAGCCACTGCCGGTAGCCGGAGGCCCGCATGGCCGCGTCGCGGTACGCCGTCTCCAGGTCGGCGTACACGGCGTCGAAGTCGGCGAACCCCGGCCGCGAGACCAGCATCAGGCGCACCCCGAGCGGGTCGCCGCGCAGCGGACGGATGGCCATGTCGTCGCGCGGCCCCGAGGTCGGCTGGCAGGGGGCGACCGCCTCGCCGATCGCGATCAGGGACACGGCGGTGAGGTAATCACCGTGCAGCAGGGGCGGGTTGAGCCCGGCCGCGACCAGTACGCGGCGCAGGCCGTCCCATTCCCCGTCCACCGCCGGGTCGACCATCCAGCGGTCGCCCGCCAGGTCGGACAGCTCCACCACGGACCGCGCCGCCGCCGGATGGTCCGGGGCCATGCAGATGAACTGCGGCTCCCGGTCGACCAGTACGCGCTCCACGAGCCCGGCGGGGAGGCGCAGCGGGAAGCCCTCGACCTCGTGCACAAAAGCCACGTCGAGCTGCCCGGCCGCGAGCATCCGCAGCAGCGCGTTGGCCGATACGTCGACCTGGAGCGAGGTGTCCGTTTCCGGCAGCCGGATCCGGAGCCGGCGCAGCCAACCCCCTATGACCCGGCTCGCGGTGGCGCCGATCCGCAGTCGCGGGCCCTGGGTCGTCCGGGCCACCGCCTCCCGCGTCTCGGTCACCAGCGCGTTCATCCCGTCCACCAGTGGCCGCGCCCTGCTCAGCACCGCGCGCCCCAGCGGGGTCGGGCGGCAGCCGGTGCGCTCGCGCGAGAACAGTTCCGCGCCCAGCGCGTTCTCGATGCGGCGGAGCTGGGTGGTCAGTGAAGGCTGCGTCGTCCCGAGCAGGCGGGCCGCCTTGTGCAGGCTGCCCGTGTCGGCGATGGCGCACAACGCACGAAGGTGCCTGACCTCAAGCTCCATACCCCGAGCCTACGGCGACCCCCTGCGTCACACCAGACACCCGAAGCACAGCAATTGGCTTCAATTCCAATGGAGTTGAGCCACATGGAGTTGAGGTTCATCCGGCGGTGATGCGCTCGTGCTATCACCGGTTGGCATCATCCCCACCGGCCTCGGACCCCAACACTCTGTCCTACCCAACCGTTCACCTTCACCGGACGAGTAGGAAACCCCCCATGAGACACCACAAGAGCACCCTCGGCGCAGCCCTCGGCCTCGGCCTGGCCTTCGCCTCCCTCGGCGCAGCACCTGCCATGGCGGCCCCCCAGTCCGCCGCGCCCGTGGAGACCGCCCAGGTCTCGACGTTCCTCTCCACGACGTCTTACGAGAAGTCCAAGGAGAACGCCGCCGCCAATAAGGCCTTCTTCTCGGCCGTCATGGAGTCGGTCGCCGAGAAGCGCGCCGCGAACCCCGGTGCGCAGGCCGTCACCGTCATCTACTCCGCTGCGAGCGCGCCCACGTTCCGCAGCCAGATAGCCCGCTCCACCCAGATCTGGAACAGCTCCGTCACCAACGTGAAGCTCCAGGAAGGCTCCAACCCGGACTTCACGTACCGCGAGGGCAATGACTCCCGCGGCTCCTACGCGAGCACCAACGGCCACGGCCGCGGCTTCATCTTCCTGGACTACCGCCAGAACCAGCAGTACAACTCGACCCGCGTCACCTCGCACGAGACCGGCCACGTCCTGGGCCTGCCGGACCACTACTCCGGCCCGTGCAGCGAGCTGATGTCCGGCGGCGGCCCCGGCACCTCCTGCCAGAACGCGAACCCGAACGCCCCTGAGCGCGCCCGCGTCAACCAGCTGTGGCAGAACGGGCTCGCCCAGGCCTCCTGACCCGCCGCAGCAGGCAGTCCCACCACCTTCCCCGAACCCCGGACAGGCCGTTGCCCCGTACGCGCGCTCGCGTGTACGGGGCAACGGCCTGTCCGATCCCGCCGCCGGGCTCAGGACTCCGCGTGTACGACGTCTCCGTCGGCGTGCGCTGCTTCGTCGGCGTCCGCTGCTCCGTCGGCGTGCACCGCAGCGTTGATCAGGGGGAACGCACCCCGATAGCCCGTCCCAGGACCGCCGTCGGGCCTGCGCTCGAACTCCGGGCAGCAGGAGGTCTCTTGCACGAGCCCGGTGCGCCGGTCCCACAGCTCGATCAGGTCGCTCTTGCCCTCGGTGGCCCGGTAGGCGTCCTTCACCCCGCGGAAGCAGCCCAGGGCGCCGAACAGCCCGCCGGACGCCGGGTTGTAGTCCGAGAAGGCGCAGGAGATGCAGGCGCGCAGATAGGCCCCGGCCGGCAGACGGTACTGGATCACGTTCAGGGCCTGCTCGAAGTCCTCCTCCGCGCGCCGCGACGCGTACGCCGCACCGTCGAAGTGCAGCGTCAGGCTGAGGTGTTCGCGGTCGATGCCGCCGGTGGGGAGGGGAGCGCCGAGGGCGAGCAGGCAGTGCAGCGTGGCGCGGTGGACCAGGCCGTCCGCGTACACCGGCATCGGTATGTCCCACTCAAGGACGCAGTCGCACAGTGCGCCGTCCGCGAGCACGAACATGTCGCCCTCCGGGGGCAGCTCGCCCACCGGGACGAGCGCGTCGAAGACCGCACCCTCGAAGTCGACTCCTCGGATTCGGGCGCTCAGCCGCTGCCCGTCCGTCGTAAGGGTGACGGCGTCGGAACCCTTACGGTCCCGGTACCACCCGGCCCATGCCTCTGCTGCCATGGCGGGGACTTTAGCCCGTTCAGGAGCGGGTCTCCGACTCGCCCTCCGACTCCTCGACCCGCTGCCCGCAGGCGGGGTTGCGGCACGGCCCCGGACCCCACACAGGAACGAACACTCCGAGGCTCTTGCGTCGCTTGACGACGGTACGGACCGGCGCTTTGCAGGCCGGGCAGACGTGCCCCACCCGACCCCCGGTCCCACGCTCGCTACTGCTGCTGCCCATACCTCGAAGTTAGGGGCGTACGCCGCGATCGGCCAGTCCAGGGGCTACGCGCTCTTGTCGCTCCTGTTGTACGACAGGACGAGGGTGCCGTTGTCGAAGGTCCGCGTCGATTCGAGGGTGAAGTCGTGGACCTCGAACCCGGCCGAGAACACCGGGATGCCGGACCCGATGACGATCGGGTAGACCTTGAGGACCAGGGCGTCGATCTCCGCCAGCAGGTGCCCTGCGAGGTTCGCGCCGCCCACCAGGTAGATCCCGAGCCCGTCCTCCTGCTTGAGCTCGCGGACCTTGGCGACGACGTCGCCGGAGACGAGCTCGACGTCGGGGTCAGGCGACTTGTCGATGCTGCGGGACACGACGTACTGGCGCAGGTGCTTGAACGGGCTGGTGATCCCGAGCTCCAGGCCCGCGTCGTAGGTGACACGCCCCTGGATCAGAGTGTCGAAGTGCCGGTTCTCGGCGTCGTCGCAGCCGAGTTGGCGGCGCGCATGGGTGGGCAGGCATTCCGGGTACTCGCCGATGAGGAAGTCCCGCACGAAGGACTCCCCCAGAGGGTAGAAGTCGTAGGCACCGTCGGGCGCCGCGATGAAGCCGTCGATGGACATGCCGACGTAGTACGTGAGCTTGCGCAAACTGATCCCCCCTGAGCGGACAACGGACAACGGACAGCGGCCAACCGGCAGCGGACAACCGACAACGATGGCTCGCTAACCACTGCGGCCATAGTGCTCCAGCCGTAGTGGTTGTGCAAGCGAATAGATCCACCGCGGCGCTACGGACGCGGCTCCCGCCACATCGGCCACATCGGAGGCCCGTCCGGCAGGTCGACGATGCGGCCGGCGAAATCGAAGCCGAGCCGCTCGTAGAGGCCGCGACTGCGGGCACTGCTGGCCTCCAGATACGCGGGCACGCCGTCGCGGTCGCAGCGGTCGAGCACGGGGGCGATCAGCGCGGTGCCGAGCCCCTCCCCCTGCCGCTCCGGGGAGACCGCGATGAGCAGCAGGTACTCGTGGGCCCTGTCGTGCGGGTGCACCTCACCGGTCAACCGGCCGACCAGCTCGGCCCGTTCGTTGTCCGGGTCCGCGGTCTCCCGCATGCGCGCGGGGGTGTCGTCCTCCTCCTCGGGCGCCCCTGCCTCGACCTGGAGCCAGAGAGCGGCGGCCGACCCGTCCTCGGTGATGTCGACCCGCCCATCGGTCAGCGCCACATCGAGGAAGACGCCCATGAACGGGCCGTGGACACGGCGGCGGTGGGCGGGGTCGGGGAAGACCCAGCTGCTCACCGGGTCGTTCATGAAGGCCGTGTCCAGCAGCCGTACGAGCGCCTCGCGGTCGCTCTCCCCCGCCTGTCGTATTGCCACGCCCACGGTCCGGCCTCTCTCCAGGAATCTCAACCGACGGAGATGATCCTAGAGTTGACGCCGAGCACCCGGGCAGCCCGCCCGCGTCCGCCCGATCAGCGCGTCCTGCGCGTCCTGCGCGTGACGAACTCCGCGAGCGACAGCAGATCGCCCGCCGCCGCCAGATCCGGCACCGCCCGCGACAGATGGTGCACGGCCCGCGCCATCCGCTCGGCCGCCTGGCCCTGCGCCCACTCCCGGCCGCCCGCCCGCTCCACGGCATCGGCGGCCCGTTGGACCGCCGGCCCGTCCAACGGGCCCCGGTAGAGGTCCGCCAGCTCGGCGGCGGCCGGCGTGCCCGACGCCAGCGCCGCCACCACCGGGAGCGACTTCTTGTGCGCGACCAGATCGGCTCCCACAGGCTTGCCCGTGTGGGCGGGGTCGCCCCAGATCCCGATCAGGTCGTCGATGAGCTGGAAGGCCAGGCCCGCCTCCCGGCCGAAGTCGTCCATGGCGGCGACCTCTTCGGCGTCCGCACCCGCGTACAGCGCGCCGAGGGCGCACGCGCAGCCCAGCAGGGCTCCCGTCTTGGCCTCGGCCATGGTGAGGCACTCGTCGAGCGAAACCTCCTGGGGGCCGAGCCGCTCGAAGGCGCAGTCCGCCTGCTGGCCCGCGCACAGTTCGATGATGCAGGCCGCCAGTCGCGCCGACGCCTCGGCCGATGCCGGATGCGGATCCTCGGCGAGCAGCCGCAGCGCGAGGGCGCACATCGCGTCCCCGGCCACAATCGCGTCCGGGACGCCGAAGACCGTCCAGGCGGTGGGCCTGTTCCTGCGGGTCGGGTCCTCGTCGATGGCGTCGTCGTGCAGGAGGGTGAAGTTGTGCGCGAGCTCCACGGCCGCCGCCCGCACGGCGACGAGCGGCTCCCCGCCGAGCGCCTGGGTGGCCGCGAGGACCAGCGCGGGCCTGATCGCCTTGCCCGCCTGCCCGGCGGCCGGACTGCCGTCGGCCTGCTCCCAGCCGAAGTGGTACATCGCGATGCGGCGTATGGACCCGGGGAGACTCTCGACCGTGCGGCGCAGTTGGGGATTGACGGTGCTGCGGGTCCGTTCGAGGAGGGCCGTCGCCTCGTGCCCCTCGGGAGCCGCCGCCTGAGTGCTGGTCATGGTCACTGTCACTTCCTCTGCTGCAGCGTGCGCACGGCCGAGGTCCCCTCTCTCCGCCGTGCGTAGGCCGTGCCCACCCGGCCCGCGCCGGTGTCCGCGCGCGGGGCCGAGGGCGGCGCCGGAACATACATCTCCGGCAGTGTGTGGATGGTGCCCCCGGCCCCCCGTCCGAACCGCCCGTACTCCTCGAACCGCCCGAACTCTCCGAACCGCCCGGTCCGATCGGGCCTCTCGGCTCCTCCCAGTTCCTCCCAGCTCCTCCCGGTCCGGGTGCGCCCTAGCGCCAGCGGCCGATCTCCACGTTCTCCAGCACCCCCAGCGCGTCCGGCACCAGCACGGCGGCCGAGTAGTACGCGGTGACGAGGTACGAGATGATCGCCTGCTCGTCGATCCCCATGAACCGCACCGACAGGCTCGGCTCGATCTCATCCGGGATGCCGCTCTGCTGGAGTCCGACAACGCCCTGATCGGCCTCGCCCGTACGCATACAGATGATCGATGTTGTCCGGTCGCTGCTGATCGGGATCTTGTTGGACGGGAAGATCGGCACACCACGCCAGGCAGGCACCTGGTGGCCGCCGATCTCCACGCGGTCCGGGTAGAGGCCGCGCTTGCTGCACTCGCGCCCGAAGGCGGCGATCGCCCTCGGGTGGGCCAGGAAAAACTTGGAGCCACGCCGCCTGCTCAGCAGCTCGTCCATGTCGTCCGGGCCCGGCACGCCGTCGTGCGGCTGGATCCGCTGCTCATAGGCACAGTTGTTCAACAGCCCGAACTCGCGGTGGTTGATCAGCTCGTGCTCCTGGCGCTCGCGCAGCGCCTCGACCGTGAGCCGCAACTGCTGCTCGGTCTGGTTCATCGGCTGGTTGTAGAGGTCGGCGACCCTGCTGTGCACCTTCAGCACGGTCTGCGCAACGCTCAGTTCGTACTCGCGTGGTGTCGCGTCGTAGTCGACATAGGTGTGCGGCACGACGGCCTCGCCGACATGGCCGGCGGACAGGTCGATCGACGCCTCGCCGTACTTGTTGGTCCGCTGGTGGGGCATCGCCGCCAGCCCCTCCAGATGTGTGCGCAACGGCTCCGCACGCTCTGCCAGGTTCAGCACGGCGTCTCTTGTCAACGTCAGCACCGTGCACGATGTCGCCGCTCGGGCCGTGTAGTCCCAGGCGGCGTCCGCGTCGACCAGCGCCTGATCCCCGAAGTGCGCCCCGTCCGCGAGGACTTCGAGTGTCGACTCGTCGCCGTAGGGCCCTGTACTGATCTTCTCCACCCGGCCGTGCGCCAGCAGAAAGACCCGGTCCACGGGGCTCCCGGAGGCGGCCAGCACCTCACCGGCCGCGAACTCCCGCTGCTCACAACGCTGCGCCAACTCGCGCAGCACCGCCTCGTCGTGGAGAGTGCGCAGCGTCGGCAGCTCGCCGAGCTCTGCGGGGATGACCTGCACCTGGCCACCGGTCTGTACGAACGTCACGCGTCCGTCGCCGACCGAATAGCTCAGCCTTCGGTTCACCCGGTACGTACCGCCCTGCACTTGCACCCAGGGCAGCATGCGCAGCAGCCACCGGGAGGTGATCTCCTGCATCTGGGGAGCGGACTTGGTGGTGGTGGCCAAATTCCTCGCGGCGGCCGTACCAAGACTCTGCTGCGGCGGTGTCTGCTCGTCGCGGACTTCGGAACCTGCCTCGACCGACATCTGACTCCCTCTCGATCATGATCTGACCTGCAGAAGGAGCCTTGCAGCACAAGTGGGCAGGCGCTACTACACAAAAGAGTGTGACTAAAGCACCGGACTCCGGGGCACGTCGAATGCCGGTCCGAGTGACGGCCGCTCAAGCGCCCGCCCGGAACTGACCGGATCGGATCGCACACTGTCCGAAAAGCTGGTCGTGGCCCGGGCGTTGGGGTAGAAGCAAGCCGTACGAGCAGCTGAACAGGCCTCCCCCCACCCCTCGCACCCAAGGAGATGGCCATGGCCTCACCCATGTCCGCAGGCAGGTTTCTGGACATCCTGCGAGACGAAGGCGTCACCGTTGTCGAAGTGGGCAACTGGCGTACGCACAACCGGAATCACAAGGGCCCGTGGGGCCCGGTCCACGGCGTGATGATTCACCACACCGTCACCCAGGGCACCGCCAACACCGTCCGTATCGTCCGCGACGGCTACGCGGGCCTCCCGGGCCCGCTCTGTCACGGCATGATCGCCAAGAACGGCACGGTCCACCTGGTCGGCTACGGCCGCGCGAATCACGCGGGCAGCGGCGACGACGACGTCCTGCGTGCCGTTATCGCCGAGAAGGCCCTGCCGCTCGACAACGAGGCCAACACCGATGGGAACCGGCACTTCTACGGTTTCGAGTGCGAGAACCTCGGCAACGGCACGGACCCCTGGCCCGCGGCCCAGCTCGAAGCCATCGAACGCGTGTCGGCCGCGATCTGCCGGCAGCACGGCTGGGGAGCACCCTCGGTCATCGGCCATCTCGAATGGCAGCCGGGCAAGGTCGACCCGCGCGGCTTCACCATGAAGTCCATGCGCGCGCGCATCCACGACCGGCTGAAGTGACAGCGTCGGTGGCAGCCACCGGCACAAACGGGCTGACGGCCGAGGCGAGAACCGAAGGGACGGCCGAGGCGACAATGGAGGCATGACCTCGGAAGCGCTCGCCCTGTCCCACCTGCGGCCCCGGCTCCCCTCGCCGCTGCGGCAGGTGCAGGACGAGCGCTTCGCCCGCCACGGCGTACGGCTGCTGCTCAAGCGCGACGACCTGATCCACCCGGACCTCCCGGGCAACAAGTGGCGCAAGCTGGCGCCGAATCTGCGCGCGGCGGCCGGCCGTACGGTGCTGACCTTCGGCGGCGCGTACTCCAACCACCTCCGGGCGACGGCCGCAGCCGGCCGCCTGCTGGGCTTCGCCACGATCGGCGTCGTACGCGGCGAGGAACTGGCCGCCGGGCCGCTGAACCCGTCGCTGGCCCGGTGCGCGGCGGACGGCATGCGGCTGCACTTCGTGGACCGTACGACGTACCGCGCCAAGGGCGACGAACAGGTGCTGGAAGCGATCCTGCGGGCGGCGGGGGCCACCGGCGCCCGCGATGCCGTGTACGTCGTCCCCGAGGGCGGCAGCAACGCGCTCGCGGCGCAGGGCTGCACCGGCCTCGGGGAGGAGCTGCGCGGGGCCGCCGATGTCGTCGCGGTGGCCTGTGGGACCGGCGGGACCCTGGCCGGGCTCGCCGCCGGCCTCGGCCCGGACCAGCGGGCGATCGGCTTCCCGGTGCTCAAGGGCGGCTTCCTGGGCGACGAGATCCGCACGCTCCAGCGCGCCGCCTTCGGCGCCCCCGTGGGCGACTGGAGCCTCGACGACCGCTTCCACTGCGGTGGCTACGCCCGCACCACCCCGGAGCTCGACGCGTTCGCCGAGGATTTCGGGGCCAGGCACCGGCTGCCCGTCGAACGTCTCTATGTCGCCAAAATGCTGTACGGACTGACCGCACTCACCGTCGATGGCGCCTTCGCCCCCGGGACCACAGTGGCGGCGGTGATCACCGGACAGCCACTCGAACCGGACCAGTCGCACGAACCGGATCAGCCGCACGGACCCGAGCAGTCGCACGAACCGGATCGGCCCCACGACCCGGCCGCACCGGACCCGCCGGATCCGGAAGATTTCAAGTCCAGTGAGACGGTCGGGACGCTATGAGGTTTGTGGTGCGGGTTCGCGGCGCTTGGCCGGGTCGTTGATCCAGGCTTTCTCGGGTATTCGGGGTGGTCGGGGGCGGCGGGCGAAGCGTTCGGGGTGGCGGGCGTATGCCTGGGCGAGAGTGACGGCTCGTTGGTCGCGGACCTCCTCGGCGGTCCCGAAGTGGACGGAGGCCGGGGTGTGCCAGCCGATGCCGGAGTGGCGGTGTTCGTGGTTGTAGTACGCGATGAACGTGTCGAACCACTCGCGGGCATGGGCCAGGGAATCGAAGCGGTCGGGGTAGTCCGACATGTACTTCGTGGTCTTGAACTGGGCCTCGCTGTAGGGGTTGTCGTTGGAGACCTTGGGCCGCGAGTGCGACCGGGTCACTCCGAGGTCGATCAGCATCTGGGAGACCTTCTTGCTGGTCATCGAGGTCCCGCGGTCCGCGTGCACGGTCTCGGGCACGATGCCGTTGCGGGTGATGGTCTCGCGGATCAACTCCTCGGCCCGCTCGGCCGATTCGGCCTTCTCGACAGTGTGGCCGACGATATAGCGGGAGTAGATGTCGATGATCACGTAGGCGTGGTACCAGATGCCCTTCTCGGGTCCGGCGGCCTTGGTGATGTCCCAGGTGAACACCTGCGAGGGGGCGGTGGCGAGGAGTTCGGGCACCGCCTTGGCAGGGTGGGTGGCCTGTCGGCGGCGCTCGCCGCTCTGGCCCTTTTCGCGCAGGATCCGGTACATCGTGGAGACGGAGCAGCGGTAGCGCCCGGCATCCAGCTCACGGGCCCAGATCTGGGCGGGCGGGAGTTCGGCGTACTCCTCGCGGTTCATCAGCTCCAGTACCGCAGATCGCTCCGGCGCGCTCAGGGCCGAGGGCTGGACCTGCGGCTTCCTCGGTTTCCGCTCGGCTGCGGGCCGCAGCCTGCGGTAGTGGGTGGCCCGCGAGCGTCCGGTCAGCCGGCACGCGGTGGTGATACCCAGTGCGGGCTCGACACCGGCGAAGGCGTCGTCGAGGACCGGGGCGGCGTTCTGGGTCAGTCCGCGCTCTCGGAGATCATTTCCAAGAGCGCGGAAGCTTTTCCCATGACCTCCAACGCGGCCTTGTTGCGGGCCAGTTCCTTCTCCAGCCGTTCCACTTGGCGGCGCAGTTTCTCGTTCTCCACCTCGGCGGGCGACCTCTTCGGCCTCGCCGGGCCGGTGCGCCTGTCGGCCAGCTTCTCCAGGGCCCCGGCATCCCGGGCGGCCCGCCACTCCTTGATGTGCGAGTGGTACAGCCGCTCGCGGCGCAGGACCGAGCCCTTCTCGTTCTTGGCCGCGGCGTCGTACTCGGCCACGATCCGCAGCTTGTACTCGGGACTGAAACTGCGGCGCTTCGGCTTCGCTGCCGGATCCGATCCGGACGGCTTCGTGCTGGTCATAAGGGTGGAACTCCTGTCGATGCCCTCTCAGGCTAACCCGACAAAGCGGGATGTCTCACCCAAGGCTGGCAGAGAGGGGATCAGTCCGCGTCCGCCTCCCGGTAGGCCGTCGCCTCCTCCAGGTCCAGCCGGTGCAGCAGCGTCCGCAGCATCTCGTCGTCGATCCGCCGGCTGTCCCGCAGCTCCACGAAGACCGCCCGCTCCGCGACGATCATCTCCCGCGCGAGCCTGCGGTAGGTGTCGTCCGCCGATTCGCCGGTCTCCGCGTTGACCGCGCCCAGCCGCTCCCAGACGGCATTACGCCGCCGCTCCAGTACCGCGCGCAGCCGGTCGGCGAGCGGCTCGGGCAGTGCGTTGCGCTCCTCGGCGAGCAGGGCCGTGAGCCGCTCCTCGGCCGCCCGCGAGGCCTCGCTCTGCGCCTGCGCCTCGGCGAGCGTCTCGGCGTACACGTCACGCTTGGGCAGCTTGAGCAGCCGGATGAGCGGCGGCAGAGTGAGGCCCTGGACGACCAGAGTGGCGATCACAGTTGTAAAGGTCAGGAAGAGAACCAGGTTCCGCCCGGGGAACGGTTCGTCGTGCTCGACGGTCAGCGGGATCGAGAAGGCGATGGCCAGCGAGACGACTCCGCGCATCCCCGCCCAGCCCACGATCACCGGCGAGGTCCAGCTGACGTCGGGTTCCCTTTCGCGGACGCGCCGCACCAGGCGGCGTGGCAGATACGTCGCGGGGAACACCCACACGAAGCGCGTCACGACGACCACCACGAACAGGACGATCGCGTACCAGAGTGCCTCGCCGCCGGCGTACGGGCCGAGTCCGCGCAGCACGAAGGGCAGTTGGAGTCCGATCAGCGCGAACACCGTCGATTCGAGGATGAAGGAGACCATCTTCCAGACGGCGGCCTCCTGGAGTCGGGTCGCGAAATCGACCTGCCAGGAGCGATGTCCCAGGTAGAGGGCCACAGTCACGACCGCGAGTACTCCCGAGGCATGTACGTGCTCGGCCGCCGCGTACGCCACGAAGGGGATCAGCAGCGACAGCGTGTTCTGCAGCAGCGACTCCTTGATGCGGGTACGGAGCCAGTGCAGCGGCACCATCAGGAGCAGGCCCACGCCGACGCCGCCGATCGACGCGACGGCGAATTCCCCGATCCCGCCGAGCCAGCTGGCGCCCTCCCCCACGGCGGCCGCCAGGGCCACCTTGAAGGCGGTGATCGCCGTGGCGTCGTTCACCAGGGACTCGCCCTGGAGGATCGACGTGATGCGCGGGGGCAGCCCGAGGCGCCGCGCGATGGCGGTCGCGGCCACCGCGTCGGGCGGCGCGACGACCGCCCCCAGGACCAGCGCGGACGTCAGCGGGAGGCCCGGAATCACGAGATACGCGAGGTAGCCGACGATCACGGTCGCGAAGAGCACATAGCCCACCGACAGGAGGGCCACGGGTCTGATGTTCGCCCGTAGGTCCAGGTAGGAGCTGTCCAGCGCGGCCGTGTGCAGCAGGGGCGGCAGCAGCAGCGGGAGCACGATCGCCGGATCCAGCGTGTAGTCGGGCACCCCCGGGATGTACGCGGCGCCGAGCCCCACGGCGACCAGGAGCAGCGGGGCCGCCACGGGGGTCCGGCGGGCGGCGCCCGCGACGGCGGCGCTCCCCGCGACCAGAAGCAGCAGCGGCAGTACGTCCATCGGTTCGGCCCCACCCTTGTCGTACGAAGGTCGTAACCTGGCCATCATGAACGAGTGCTCGCACGTCGTGGGGTTGCCGCACCCCGAGCCCGCCCCGCTGGGCGAGACCTGCCCCGAGTGTCTGGCCATCGGCAGCCATCCCGTGCAGCTGCGGCTGTGCCTGGTGTGCGGGCACGTAGGGTGCTGCAACTCCTCGCCGTACCGGCACGCGACCGAGCACTTCAAGGAGAGCGGCCATCCGGTCATGCGGAGCTTCGAGCCGGGTGACAGCTGGCGCTGGTGCTTTGTCGACGGTTCGATCGTCTGACGCCTGGGTACGTCAACCCGGCGTCGGTTCTTTCCAATTGGGCGCCGCAGACCCCTAGCCACTGTCCGTACCCATGTGCTTACCATGAGTGACAGCCGCCGGGCGGGGGTCCTGGCGACATGGAAGTGTGGATCGCGATAGCGTCACCGGCGAACGACGTACCGCGTGGTCCCGGGGGGCGCCCCCTCCCGGACCCCCGAAAATGCTTGTGCACCTTGGAGGTGAGGGTGTCCCAGATCGCAGGCGAGCCCGGGAACCAGGACTTCGTGGAAGTCCGGCTGCCCGCTGCGGGTGCCTACCTGTCCGTGCTCCGTACGGCCACGGCAGGCCTCGCCGCGCGCTTGGACTTCACCCTCGACGAGATCGAGGATCTGCGCATCGCGGTCGACGAGGCCTGCGCGATCCTGCTTCAGCAGGCCGTGCCCGGCTCCGTCCTCAGCTGCGTCTTCCGGCTCGTGGACGACTCACTGGAGGTGACGGTCTCGGCCCCCACCACGGACGGGCGCGCGCCCGAGCGCGACACCTTCGCGTGGACGGTGCTCTCGGCACTGGCGGGCAAGGTGGACGCCACGGTCGCTGACGACCGTACGGTCACCATCAGCCTGTACAAACAGCGCGGCGCGGGACCCGGGCCGGCGTGAGGAACGGGGACGGGCCGGTGCGTAACGAGAAGCTCAGCCCACAGGCACCGGCAGGAGGGCCTGCGGCTCAGGAAGGACCGGCGCACAGGCCGACGGGCATTCCTGAGCAGCAGGCCCGGCCCCACCCGGTGGACGGCGTGGACGGCCTTGTGGGCACGGCGGCGGAGCAGGCAGAGCGGGCGGGCCATATGAGCGAGCACGAACAGCACTCAAGGGATCGCGGACGCCACGATCCTCACGACCGCAGTCGTGCGCGAGCGATGTTCATCGAGTTGGGTGAACTGCCGGACGGATCGGCGGAAAAGGCGGAGCTGCGCAACCGGCTGGTGCGTATGCACCTCCCCCTGGTCGAGCATCTCGCACGCCGGTTCCGCAACCGCGGCGAGCCGCTCGACGACCTCACCCAGGTCGCCACGATCGGCCTGATCAAGTCCGTGGACCGGTTCGACCCGGAGCGCGGTGTCGAGTTCTCGACGTACGCGACACCGACGGTGGTCGGCGAGATCAAGCGGCACTTCCGGGACAAGGGCTGGGCGGTACGGGTACCGCGCCGCCTCCAGGAGCTGCGCCTCTCGCTGACGACGGCCACGGCCGAGCTCTCGCAGCAGCACGGGCGCTCCCCCACGGTCCATGAGCTGGCCGAGCGGCTCGGCATCTCGGACGAGGAGGTCCTGGAGGGCCTGGAGTCGGCGAACGCGTACAGCACGCTGTCGCTGGACGTCCCGGACACCGACGACGAGTCGCCGCCGGTCTCGGACACCCTGGGCTCCGAGGACGTGGCCCTGGAGGGCGTGGAGTACCGGGAGTCGCTCAAGCCGCTCCTGGAGGACCTCCCGCCGCGCGAGAAGCGGATCCTGCTGCTGCGTTTCTTCGGGAACATGACCCAGTCGCAGATCGCGCAGGAGGTCGGCATCTCGCAGATGCACGTCTCGCGGCTGCTGGCCCGCACGCTGGCCCAGCTCCGCGAGAAGCTCCTCGTCGAGGAGTAGAGCGGCCGGGAGACACCGGTCATGACTGAGCGTTACGCGCCCCCCGCGACGTCGGCTGTCAGGCGTCGCGGGGCCCGCGGATGCCCAGCGCCCTGGCCGTCCGCGGGTTGATCAGCAGCACCAGGGACGTCACGGCCACCGCGGCGAGGACGATGCCCGCCGGGATCAGCAGGGACCCCTCCGAGCGCAGCAGGGTCCACGCCACCGGCAGCGCCATCAGCTGCGTGATCAGGGCGGGGCCCCGGCTCCACGCACGGCACTTCAGCAGACCGCGGGCCGCGACCAGCGGGAGCACCGCCAGGGCGATCAGCGTCACACCGCCCATTTCCGCCTGCTCCGGCTTGTCGGGGCTGCCGAGCAGCCCCATCACGAGCATGTACGCGCCCCCCACGAGCAGCGCCAGGCCCTCCACCGCGGCGAGCGCCGCGGCGGCGGTCAACCGGGCGGGGCGGGGGTCGGCGGCGGTCTCGGGGGTCTGCTCATTGGTCACCCTCGCAGCGTAACGGGCTGCCCCAGCAGGGCAGGTCTGGGCCGGGTACCCCCGAGTAGGTAGTCTGCTGCGCATGCGCGCACTCCTCGTGGTCAATCCGGCAGCAACCACCACCAGTGCTCGCACCCGCGATGTTCTGATGCATGCCCTCGCCAGCGAGATGAAGCTGGAGGCCGTCACCACCGAGTACCGCGGGCACGCCCGTGATCTAGCCCGGCGGGCCGCCGACAGCGGGGAAATCGACCTGGTCGTGGCGCTCGGCGGCGACGGCACGGTCAACGAGGTCGTCAACGGTCTGCTGCACAACGGTCCCGACCCGGACCGGCTGCCGGGCCTCGCGGTGGTCCCCGGCGGCTCCACGAATGTCTTCGCGCGCGCCCTGGGGCTGCCCAACGACCCCGTCGAGGCGACCGGCGCCATCCTGGACGCCCTGAGCACACGCAGTGAGCGCACGGTCGGTCTGGGGCTCGCCGCGGGCACGCCCGGCACGGAGGACGAGTCCGTCCCGGCCCGCTGGTTCACTTTCTGTGCGGGCTACGGATTCGACGCCGGTGTGATCGGCCGGGTCGAACAGCAGCGGGAGCGCGGCAAGCGCTCCACACACGCTCTTTATGTGCGCCAGGTGGTGCGTCAGTTCCTCGCGGAGCCGCACCGCCGGCACGGAGTGATCACGCTGGAGCGGCCGGGTCAGGACCCGATCAAAGACCTCGCTCTTTCCATAGTCTGCAACACCGCTCCCTGGACCTACCTGGGGAATCGTCCGATGTACGCGTCCCCCGCGGCCTCGTTCGACACGGCTCTGGACGTGCTCGGGCTGACCAAAATGTCGACTCCCGCGGTGGCTCGATATGCCACTCAATTGCTCACCTCGACCCCCGAACGGGGGCCGCACGGCAAGCACGCGGTGACCCTGCACGACCTGACGGACTTCACCTTGCATTCCAAGGCGCCACTGCCCTTCCAGATGGACGGCGACCACCTGGGACTGCGTACGAGCGTGACGTTCACAGGCGTACGCCGTGCACTGCGTGTGATTGTGTGAGTGGAAGGGCCGAAAGTCCTTTAACTCGAACGTTTGGGCAGAGGTCCACCCCCTGGAACTACGGCTGTGACCTAGCCGACACCAAGGAATCAAAAAAAACTTTCCGGAAGGGGTTGTGCCCGACGCCGAGGTTTGCGAATCTCTACATGGCGATCGGGACGGCCCGCAATACCAGCCTCCACTGAGAGCCAGAACCCCTCCTCACATCCAGGACCACACCAGTTCATTTGGTAGTCGGCCCTTCACTTGCGGGGGGATTCGTGAAAGCGTTCACATTCACAAGCAACTTGTACGTAATACCAAGGAGAGGTAGCAGCCATGGACTGGCGTCACAACGCCGTTTGTCGCGAGGAAGATCCCGAGCTGTTCTTCCCCATCGGCAACACCGGTCCTGCGCTGCTGCAGATCGAGGAAGCCAAGGCCGTCTGCCGCCGCTGCCCCGTCATGGAGCAGTGCCTGCAGTGGGCGCTCGAGTCCGGCCAGGACTCGGGTGTATGGGGTGGCCTCAGCGAGGACGAGCGCCGAGCAATGAAGCGCCGCGCCGCTCGCAACCGGGCGCGTAACGCTACCGCCTGACCCACCCCAGCCAACAGCCTGAGCAAGGCGGCGCGTACAGCGAGTACGCACCTCCCGCCCCCGAGTCGCAGCGCGCAGTACCCCCCAATGCGCACAGCAACGTGAGGCAGTGAGCCCCGAACCGTTCCACGGTCCGGGGCTCACTGCTGTGTTCGCCGGAAGCTGTTCTCCGAGACGTGTCTTTACTTGTCCGTCCGCACGGGGACATCGAGTAGGACGCGGGTACCGCGCTCCGGCCCCGGCACCATGTCGAAGGTGCCGCCCAACTCGCCCTCCACCAGGGTCCGTACGATCTGGAGCCCCAGATTGCCGGTCCGCTTGGGGTCGAATCCCTCGGGCAGCCCCCGTCCGTCGTCCAGCACGGTGATCAACAGCCGGCCGTCGACGCGGGTGCCGCCCCGTACCGCCGACACCTCGACGGAGCCCTGCTCAGCAGGTGCGAACGCGTGCTCCAGTGCGTTCTGGAGGACTTCGGTGAGGACCATCGCGAGCGGGGTGGCGACCTCGGCGTCGAGAATGCCGAAGCGGCCGGTCCGCCGGCAACTGACCTTGGCCGGTGAGATCTCGGCGACCATCGCGATCACCCGGTCGGCGATCTCGTCGAACTCCACGCGCTCGTCCAGGTTCTGCGAGAGCGTCTCGTGGACGATCGCGATCGACCCGACCCGGCGCACCGCCTCGTTCAGCGCCTCGCGCCCCTGCTCCGAATCCATCCGGCGGGCCTGCAGCCGCAGCAGCGCCGCCACCGTCTGGAGGTTGTTCTTCACCCGGTGGTGGATTTCCCGGATGGTGGCGTCCTTGGTGATCAATTCGCGCTCGCGCCGCCGCAGTTCGGTGACGTCGCGGCACAGCACGAGGGAACCGATGCGGATGCCCTTGGGCTTGAGCGGGATCGTACGCAACTGGATCACCCCGTCGCCGCCCTCGACCTCGGTCTCCCGGGGGGCCCAGCCGCTGGCCAGCTTGACCAGGGCCTCGTCCACCGGGCCGCGTGAGGGGGCGAGTTCGGCGGTGGCCCGGCCCAGATGCTGGCCGACCAGGTCGGACGCGAGGCCGAGACGGTGGTACGCGGAAAGCGCGTTGGGGCTGGCGTACTGGACGATGCTGTCCGCGTCGAGCCTGATCAGGCCGTCGCCGACGCGCGGCGACGCGTCCATGTCCACCTGGTCGCCGGGGAACGGGAAGGACCCGGCCGCGATCATCTGGGCCAGGTCGGATGCGCTCTGCAGGTACGTGAGTTCGAGCCGGCTGGGCGTGCGTACGGTCAGCAGGTTCGTATTGCGCGCGATGACGCCGAGGACGCGGCCCTCACGGCGCACCGGAATCGACTCGACCCGGACCGGGACCTCCTCCCGCCACTCGGGATCGCCCTCGCGCACGATCCGGCCCTCGTCGAGGGCGGCGTCGAGCATGGGGCGGCGGCCTCGCGGGACGAGATGGCCGACCATGTCGTCCTGGTAGGAGGTGGGCCCGGTGTTGGGCCGCATCTGGGCGACCGACACATAGCGGGTGCCGTCGAGCGTGGGGACCCACAGGACGAGGTCGGCGAAGGACAGGTCGGAGAGCAGCTGCCACTCCGAGACCAGCAGGTGGAGCCACTCTAGGTCGGTGTCGCTGAGGGCGGTGTGCTGGCGTACGAGGTCGTTCATGGAGGGCACGTGTGCGAGAGTACCCGCGTTGCGTACCGAGCGGACGTTCGGTCGGGTACGCACGGTATGAAGTACGTCCGGTATGGATGAAGCACCGAAAAGTGGGTGCCCCGCATGGATGGACACAGAAGAATGGTCTAGTCCACAATGGGGCGGTAAAGCCTCCTCCCTCCCCGCACAGGAGGGTGGATTGAGGTGGTCGGCGCTCTCTGCCCTGACTGCGCCACCGCCTCTCGATCGGCCGGCCGGGCCCGCACGCCCGCCGGTCGAAGCAACTCCGGGCTGCGGTGCCGGACGGGCTGAGGGTCCCGTCGCGGTGCCGCGGCCCGCGGGTGCGCCCCCTTTCCCGTGCCCGTCTCGCACCGCTCGGCCCCAGGGGGCCTCCCAGGCGTCACCGGCCTGCGCCGGACTCCGTCCGCCGGGCCCGCGCAGCCTCCCGTGAGCACACCGGGACCCGAGGTCTCCAGGTGGCTGCCCGCCACGTTCCGCGCGATGCTGAATCGGGGCCTCGCCGAGCCCCACGGCCGTCCGGTCACGGGCCCCTGCCCGCCCGCACCCGCCCCGGAAAGTTCACCCAGGGGCACCGGACACGCCCCGCCCCCTCTGCTAGATTGGTCTATACCACACTTCTCATTTCTTCAGATCGGCAGGCCCAGCGTGGAAGTTGTCATCGTCCCGGACGCCAAGGCAGGTGGCGAGCTCATCGCGGAGGCCATGGCCGGCCTGCTGAGCCGCAAGCCCGACGCGCTGCTCGGCGTGGCCACCGGTTCGACGCCGCTGCCCATCTACCAGGCGCTGACGGCCAAAGTGCGCGCCGGCGCCGTCGACGCCTCGCGCGCCCGCATCTGCCAGCTCGACGAATACGTCGGACTGCCCACCGGTCACCCCGAGTCGTACCGCTCGGTGGTGCTGCGCGAGGTCGTCGAGCCACTCGGCCTGACCAACGCGTCCTTCATGGGCCCCGACGGGGCCGCCGAGGACGTCCAGGCCGCCTGTGAGGCGTACGAGCGCACGCTGGCCGCCGCGGGTGGCGTGGACCTGCAAATCCTCGGCATCGGCACCGACGGGCACATCGGCTTCAACGAGCCGTGCTCCTCGCTCGCCTCGCGCACCCGCATCAAGACGCTGACGCGGCAGACCCGGCAGGACAACGCCCGGTTCTTCGACAGCCCCGACGAGGTGCCGCACCACGTCATCACCCAGGGCATCGGGACCATCCTGGAGGCCCGTCACCTGGTGCTGCTCGCGACCGGCGCCGGCAAGGCGGAGGCCGTGGCCCAGACTGTGGAGGGGCCGGTGTCCGCGCTGGTTCCCGCGTCGGCGCTGCAGCTGCACCCGCATGCGACGGTCGTGATCGACGAGGCGGCGGCTGCCCAGCTGAAGCGGGCGGACTACTTCCGCGACACATACGCGGCCAAGCCCGCATGGCAGGGCCTGTAGCCGGACCGGCCGCATCTCGCCGGACGGGCCCGGTCGTTGTGCCGGGCCCGTCCGGCGTTTCGCCGCTCCCTGAAGTGGGCCGCACGGCTCCGGGCAGCGGTCCGCGAGAGGATCCGGGCAGCGGAAGGCGCCGTAGGCAGCCCCCCGGCCGCCCCGGCGCCTTCTCGCGCGCTCAGACCCCGGCGACAACCTCCGCCGCGGCCCGCCCGCAGACCCGCGCCGCACCGTGCGTCGCGATGTACAGCGCACCGCGCGGCGGCGCCTCGGGCACCCCCATCTCGACCACGACCGTGTCGGGCCGCGCGGCCAGCAGCGCGTCGAGCGCCCCGGCCATCCAGGGATGCCGGTGCACGTCGCGCACCACGGCCACGACCCTGCGGTCCCCCGCCGCCCGCAGCACGCTCCCGGACTCGCTCTCGCTGCCGTACGTACCCGTCTCGGTACCCGGCAGCAGCCGCGTCAGCTCGGCGGCCACACCCCACGGCGTCTCGTCACCGACGGCGATGTTCGCCTCGGGGGTGAAGGCGGCGACGTACGGCGCATCCCCGACCGGCGTGAACCGCTCGGTGCTCCGGGTGATCCGCAGCGCGCGGCGGGCCGCGACCAGGCCGATGCCCCCTGCGGTGCCCGGCGCGAAGGTGTCCCCGCCGAGCGAACCCGCGTCCGGACCCTGCTCCGCGATTCCCCGGCTGTGCTGTGTCCAGCGCGCCAGCGAACGCACCCGCTCGGCCGCGTCGGCGAGTCGCTCCTCGGGCAGTTCGCCGCTGTGCACGGCGGCGACCAGCGCGTCCCGCAGCCGCACCACGATCTCGTCGTCGGCCAGGCCGCCGCCGACGCAGATCGCGTCGGCGCCCGCGGCGATCGCCAGGACGCTGCCGTGCTCGATGCCGTACGTACCGGAGATGGCCTGCATCTCCATGCCGTCGGTGATGATCAGACCCTGGTAGCCAAGATCGTTGCGCAGCAGGCCGGTGAGGACCTGTGGGCTCAGCGTCGCCGGGCGGTCCCGGTCGAGCGCGGAGAGCAGGATGTGCGCGCTCATCACGGACTTGGAGCCCGCCGCGATGGCGGCCCGGAAGGGCACCAGCTCGCGGGCGTGCAGGATCTCCAGGTCCACGTCGATGCGCGGCAGCGCGTGGTGCGAGTCGACGGCCGTGTCGCCGTGCCCCGGGAAGTGCTTGGTGCACGCGGCGACACCCGAGGACTGGAGACCCTCGATGTACGCGGCCGTGTGGCGCGCCACGAGCTGGGTATCGGCGCCGAAGGACCGTACGCCGATGACCGGGTTGCCCGGGTTGGAGTTGACGTCCGCGGACGGCGACCAGTTGAGGTTGACCCCGCACTCGGCCAGCCTGCGGCCCAGTTCGCGGGCGACGGCCCGGGTCAGGTCGGTGTCGTCGACGGCGCCGAGTGCCAGGTTCCCGGGGAAGGAGGAACCGCTCTGCACCTCAAGGCGGGTGACGTCACCGCCCTCCTCGTCGATCGCGACCAGGATGTCGTCCCGCTCGGCCCGCAACTGCGCGGTGAGTGCGGCCAGTTGTTGCGGCGAGGTGATGTTGCGGCCGAACAGGCCGACCGAGGACAGGCCTTCGCCGACCCGGCGCAGCAGCCAATCGGGGGCGGTGGCGCCCACGAAGCCGGGCTGGAGGACGGCCAAGGCATCGCGGGTCAGCGTGCTCGTAGGGCTTGCGAGTGTCGTCATGGCAGCGTCATCCCTTCACTGCGCCGGCCGTCAGACCTGCGGCCATCTTGCGCTGGACGAGGAGGAAGAGGATCACGATGGGGACGGCCATCATGGTGGCGCCGGCCATCATCGGGGCGTACTCGGTGCCGTGCTTGGTGGTGAAGTTGCCGAGCCAGACGGTGGCGGTCTGGTTCTGCTGGCTCATCAGCATCAACGCGTACAGGTATTCGTTCCACGCCTGGATGAACCCGTAGACGGAAGTGGCCACCATGCCCGGGGCGAGCAGCGGGAAGACCACCCGGACGAAGGCGCCGGTGCGGGTGCAGCCGTCGACCATGGCCGCCTCCTCCAGCTCCTTGGGAATGTTCACGATGAATCCGCGCAGCGTCCAGACCGTGAACGGCAGGATGAAGGTCAGGTACGTGATGATCAGGCCGGTGATCTTGTCGTACTGACCGAGTTCGTTCAGTAGCAGGAAGACCGGGATGATCATGGCGACCAGCGGCACCATCTGGACCGCGAGGATGCCGACGATCACGACCTTGCGGCCGCGGAAGGCGAACCGGGAGATGGCGAGCGCGGCGAGCATGCCGACGATGATGCCGATGACGACGACGACGGAGGAGACGAGCAGGCTGCGCCCGACCGGCCCCCAGAAGTCCGCGACGTCGAAGGCCCGGCGGAAGTTCTCCAGCGTGAACGGGCTGGGGAAGAACTGCGGATCGGGATCGATCGCGTCCTTGGCCGGCTTGAACGCCGTATTGAGCATCCAGCAGACCGGGAAGCCCACGACGACGAAGACCAGCAGGCCCAGCGCGTTCCAGCCGGCCTTGCCCTTCTTGCCCTTGCGGGGACGGCCCTTGGGACGGGGGGCGACGGCGGGAGCCGCGGTGGTCGAGGTCACTCCACCTCTCCGATCTTGAGCATCTGGCGCATATAGACGGCCACGACGCCGAGCAGCAGCACCACGGTGACCAGGGCGATCGCGGAGCCGCCGGAGTAGTCGTTGACGACGAACGCCTTCTGGTACGAGTACGTGGTGAGCAGCTGGAACTCGGCCTCGGGGTTGCCACCGCGCATCACGAAGACCTGCGGGAAGACCCCCATGTCCCAGATCACCGAGAGCGTCGTCAGCATGACGATGATGGGCTTGAGTATCGGCAGGGTGACCCAGCGGAAGACGCCCCAGGCGCCGGCTCCGTCGAGGCGCGCGGCCTCTTCCATCTCCTTGGGGACCTGGGTGAGTCCGGCGCTCAGTGTGATCACGACGAACGGCACCGCGCCCCACACGACAAGCAGCATGATCACGGCGAGGCCCTGCGGCCCGCTGGCGAACCAGTTGTGGCCGACCATGTCGACGCCGGGCAGCCTGCTGAGCAGCCAGTTGAGTACGCCGTAATCGGTGTCGAAGATCCACTTGAAGATCGCGGTGGCGACGATGATGGGCATGCCCCAGCTCGCCACCAGGGCGATGCTGATGAGCGCCTTCACCCAGCCGGACACCTGCTGCAGAAGCAGGGCGATGGCCATGCCGAGCACCATGGTGAAGATGACGGCGCCGGCCGTGAAGACGATGGTCCGTACGACGACCGACCAGAACTCGGCGTCGCCGAGGATCGCGGCGAAGTTCTTGAAGCCGACCCACTGGGCTTCCTTGAAGCCCCAGAGCTCCGTCTTGCCGAAACTCTGGAAGGAGAGCGTGACCAGCCGCACCAGCGGATAGCCCATGACGAGCACGATGATCAGCAGACAGGGCGCGAGCAACGCCCAGGGCACCGCGGCTCTGTCGGAGGTCTTTTTCCTGACCGGCCCCCCGGCCCCGGAGGTCCGCGCCCCGGACTCCGTTGGTGGCGGTGGCGATTGCCGCGTCGGCGGCACCTTGGCGGTGGTTGTCTCTGCGGCACTCATCGCGCGCTCCTCAGGGTCCCTCTCCAGCTACGGGCGGCAGGGCCCCGCCGGTTCGGCGGGGCCCTGCCGACTCAGAGGTCACTTGGTGTTGATGACCTTGTCGATCTTGGCGTCGGCGGCCTTCGCGGCGGCCTCGACCGACTTCTTGCCGGTACCGATCTCCTGGAGCATGGTCTGGAGGATCTTGGCCTTCTCGACCTGACCCCAGCCCGGAGCGGTGGGCACGAACCAGCTGGACGCCGCGGCGGTGGCCGGGACGGCCGTCTTCGGGTCGGACTTCAGCGGCTCCAGGTCCGTCTTGTTGTTGGGCAGATTGCCCTTGGCGACGAGGCCCTGCTGACCCTTGGCACCGGTGAACGCGTTGATCCACTCACCCGCGACGGCCTGGGCGTCGGACTTGACCGGGACGGCCAGATCGGAGCCGCCGAGGAAGACCGGGAGGTTCTTGCCGGACGGGCCGGGCATCACGAAGGACTCGATCTTGTCGGCCAGCTTGCCGACCTTGTCGTTCTCCGGGGCTGCGGCGGTACCGCCCTCCCAGGCAGCGGCGAACATCGTGGCGGCCTTGCCCTGGCCGAAGACGACCGGACGGTCGGACTCGTCCTTGGTCTTGTCGGCGTGCATGTACGCGTCGAGGATCTTCTTGTACTCGCCAAGACCCTTGACGGACTCGGGCGAGGACAGGCTGGACTTCCACTGGTCGCCGTCCTGCTTGGCGATGGAGCCGCCGGCGTCGTAGACGAACGACATGGCCGCGTACCAGTCGGGCGAAGGCTGGTACCAGGCGCTGTACTTGTCACCCTGCTTCTTCTGGATCTTGTCCAGGGCGGAGGTGAGCTCCTTGTACGTCTTCGGCACGGCCTTGACGCCCGCCTCGGCGGCGACGTCCTTGCGCCAGGTGCCCACCCGGCCACCGGCGTAGTACGGCACACCGTAGGTCTTGCCCTCGTAGGTGACGGACAGCTTGAGGCCGTCCAGCCAGTCGCCCGACTTGTCGAACTTCGCCGGGTCGATCTCGGCGAACGCGCCGGTGGCCATGTATCCGACCATCTCGGAGTTGCCCATCTCGACCACGTCAGGAGCCTTGTCCGTGGCGAGTACGGCATCGAGCTTGGCGTTCTTGTCCGGCCAGCCGTAGTACTCGTGCTTGATCTTGATGCCCGGGTACTTCTTGACGATCGTGGCGTCGGCGGCCTTGACCAGTTCGGGCCAGTTGTTCTGTGCGTCGACCGTGAGCCAGACCGTCAGCTCCTTGGGCTTCGCCTTGTCGCCACCGCCCGTGCTGTCCGAATCGCCACACGCCGCAACGCTGACCAACATGCCCGCGACGCCTATCGCCGCGATGAGCTTGCGCTTCACGCCAACCCTCCTCAGGGATGCCTGCAACCCCCCGCCCACCGCGAATAATTACGACGAGTACAGCCTGGGGCTGGGACCTGGTCTTGAATGGTTTAGACCAGTACCGGGAGCTTGGCCTAGACCTTTAGGGGTGTCAAGGGTGTATAAGAAGGGCTGTCGCGTCCGTTACCGGACCGACACATGAGGGAGGGCGACGTCTCGTGACCGGACCGTGCCACCATGTGAGCCGCGACAGACGGAGGAGCCGGTGACGGCAACAGCGCAGCAGTCGGAAAGGCGGGCCATGGGTACCGACGGGGGCAGCACGGAGCCGGAGGGCACGACGGCCGGCCGTACCGCGCGCGTGCCCAAGTACTACCGGCTCAAGCGTCACTTGCTGGACATGACCGAAACTCTGCCGCCCGGTACGCCCGTACCGCCCGAGCGCACGCTTGCGGCCGAGTTCGACACCTCGCGCACCACCGTGCGCCAGGCCCTGCAGGAGCTGGTCGTCGAGGGCCGCCTGGAGCGCATCCAGGGCAAGGGCACCTTTGTCGCAAAGCCGAAGGTCTCGCAGGCCCTCCAGCTCACCTCGTACACCGAGGACATGCGGGCCCAAGGCCTGGAACCCACCTCCCAATTGCTCGACATCGGGTACGTCACCGCCGACGACACCCTCGCCGGGCTGCTGGACATCACCACCGGCGGGCGCGTCCTGCGCATCGAGCGGCTGCGGCTGGCCAGCGGCGAGCCGATGGCCATCGAGACGACGCATCTGTCGGCCAAGCGCTTCCCCGCGCTGCGTCGCTCGCTCGTCAAGTACACCTCCCTCTACACGGCGTTGGCCGAGGTCTACGGCGTAAGGCTCGCCGAGGCCGAGGAGACCATCGAGACGTCACTGGCCAGCCCGCGCGAGGCCGGGCTGCTGGGCACGGACGTCGGCCTGCCGATGCTGATGCTCTCCCGGCACTCGATCGACGGGGCCGGCGAGCCGGTGGAGTGGGTCCGCTCGGTGTACCGCGGCGACCGCTACAAGTTCGTCGCCCGCCTCAAGCGCCCCCAGGACTGACCGCTTCCCCCCCCCCCGCTCCCCTGGCGTGCCGGTCCTCCGATCCCCCACAGGCTCCAAGAGGATCGGCACAGCCATGCCCGGCCCCACTCCGGCTCCCGATGCCGTACCGATATGCGGACGGGGGTTACGGACGGCGGATGCACGGCTTAGATTGCGTGCGCGTTACGGGTAAAGATCGCGCGAGGGGACGGAACGTCATGCCGGATTCGATACCACCAGCACAAAGGCAACGGGCACTGACCCCGAAGGCCATCGCCGTATGGGCCGTGGTGGCCCTCGTCGGTGCGACCGGCTGGGTCATGCTCGCCCTCTCACGCGGCGAAGAGGTGTCCGCGGCCTGGATGCTGGCCGCGGCTCTGGGCTCGTACGCCATCGGGTACCGCTTCTACTCACGCTTCATCGCCAACCGGGTCCTGAAGGTCGACAAGACCCGGGCCACGCCCGCCGAGCGGCTCAACAACGGCGTCGACTTCCACCCCACCGACCGCCGGGTCCTCTTCGGTCACCACTTCGCGGCCATCGCCGGCGCGGGGCCGCTGGTCGGTCCGGTGCTCGCCGCCCAGATGGGCTATCTCCCCGGCACCATCTGGATCATCGTCGGCGTCATCGTGGCCGGCGCCGTCCAGGACATGGTGACGCTGTTCTTCTCCACGCGTCGCGACGGCCGTTCGCTCGGCCAGATCGCCCGGGACGAGATCGGTGTGGTCGGCGGCGCCGCCGCCCTGGTAGCGGTCTTCGCGATCATGATCATCCTGCTCGCGGTGCTCGCCCTGGTCATCGTGAACGCGCTCGCGCATTCGCCGTGGGGCGTCTTCTCCATCGCCATGACGATCCCGATCGCCCTCTTCATGGGCGTCTACCTGCGCGTACTGCGTCCCGGCCGGGTCAGCGAGGTCTCCGTCATCGGAGTCGCCCTGCTGCTGCTCGCGATCGTCGCGGGCGGCTGGGTCGCGGAGTCCTCGTGGGCCGACACCTTCACCCTTGAGCCCGGCACGCTGGTCATGTGGATGATCGCGTACGGCTTCCTGGCCTCGATCCTGCCGGTGTGGCTGCTGCTCGCCCCGCGCGACTATCTGTCGACCTTCATGAAGGTCGGCACGATCGGCCTGCTCGCCATCGGCGTCTTCATCACCCTGCCGACGCTGAAGATGCCCGCGGTCACCGACTTCGCGAGCCGCGGCGACGGTCCCGTCTTCGCCGGTTCGATGTTCCCCTTCGTCTTCATCACCATCGCCTGCGGCGCGCTCTCCGGCTTCCACTCCCTGGTCGCTTCGGGCACCACCCCGAAGATGATCCAGAAGGAGACGCAGATCCGGGTGATCGGTTACGGCGCCATGCTGACCGAGTCGTTCGTCGCGGTCATGGCGATGATCTGCGCCTCCATCATCGACCCCGGCCTGTACTTCGCGATCAACTCGCCCGCCGGTGTGATCGGTGACAACGTCCAGGCCGCGTCCGAAGCGGTGACCAACCTCGGCTTCTCCATCGACCCGCAGACACTGGCCCAGGCCGCCAAGGACGTCGAGGAAGAGAGTCTGCTCTCGCGCACCGGCGGCGCACCGACGTTCGCGCTCGGCATGTCGGAGATCTTCTCCGCGGTGATCGGCGGCGCCGGATTGAAGGCGTTCTGGTACCACTTCGCCATCATGTTCGAGGCGCTGTTCATCCTCACCACGGTGGACGCGGGCACCCGGGTCGGGCGCTTCATGCTCCAGGACATGCTCGGCAACGTCTACAAGCCGTTCCGCCAGGTCAGCTGGAAGCCGGGGGTCTGGTTCGCCAGCGCGGTCGTGGTGGGCGGCTGGGGCTACTTCCTGTGGGCCGGCGTGCACGACCCGCTCGGCGGCATCAACCAGCTCTTCCCGCTGTTCGGCATCGCCAACCAGCTGCTCGCCGCCGTCGCTCTCGCCGTCTGCACCACGCTGCTCGTCAAGTCCGGGCGGCTCAAGTGGGCCTGGGTCACCGCCGTGCCGCTCCTGTGGGACGTCGCGGTCACCCTCACCGCCAGCTGGCAGAAGATCTTCTCCGGCGACCCGAAGGTGGGCTTCTTCTCCCAGCGCGACAAGTACCAGGCGGGCATCGACGCGGGCGAGGTCATTCCGCCCGCCAAGACCCTCGACCAGATGAAGACAGTCGTCACCAACTCCACGGTCGACGGCGTGCTGTCCGCGTTCTTCGCCGTCCTCATCATCGTGGTGCTCATCGAGGCGGCCCGGGCGTGCGTCAAGGCGGTCCGCGACCCCGCGAGCGTCAAGCTCAGCGAGACCCCGTACGTCGAGTCCCGTCTCGTCGCGCCCGCTTCGCTCCTCGCGACCAAGGAGGAGAAGGCCGAGCTCGTGGCGGCCGGCCTCGGCCCCGAGGGCGGCATGCGCAAGGACGACGCCGCGCCCGTCGGATCGGGGAGCCGGGAATGACCCGTATCGACGTACGCCGCACTGCGGGCCGGATCCGCTGGTACGTCCGCGAATTGACCGGCGAATCCGCCTACGACCGGTATGCGGCGCACACCAGATCCGGCGATCCACAGGCCCCCGTCATGAGCCGACGGGAGTTCGAACACAGTCGTACGGACGCACGCGAGGCGGATCCCCGGGAGGGCTTCCGCTGCTGCTGAGGCCCTCCGCCCAGTGATCGCACGGGCCGTCGCATCTTCCGGGATGCGGCGGCCCGTTGTCGTACGCAGATCCGAAGCCGCAACACCCGCGACACAACATCTGGGGGGTGCAGCATCCCCCGGCCCCCACATGTATGCTCGTGCTCGCTGTCGCCGCAGGGAAATCCGGTGCGAATCCGGAACTGTCCCGCAACGGTGTGATTGGTGCGCTTTTGCGCACCCAGGAGTCCGAGACCTGCCGACGGTGCATCCGGTTCGACCGACCCGGATGCCGATACGTCCGGGCCTCGCGGTTGGGCCGGTGGACGCAACGCGGTGTGCCGCCCTTTCAGGGGTGAGGTGCGCCCGTGCGGCCCCGTTCCCCCGCCGGCCCCGAGCCGAGCGAGGGAGAGCACCCCGTGACCATCGCGCCAGTCGATCCGGCTTCTGTCACGGTGACGACCGAAGGACCCGGCACAGAGTTGCTGCGGACCCTGACGGACCTCACCGCCGATCTGCCCGACACCGACCCCGGCAGAGTCGCCGCGGCCGCGCTGCGCGGCCGGAACGCCGGTTCTGACGCGGCCGAGTTGCGCATGCTCGCCACCGACGCCGCCGCCGGCCTGATCTCCGAGGACCCGGCGTACTCCCGCCTCGCGGCCCGGCTGCTGACCCGCACGATCCGGGACGAGGCGGCGACGCAGGGCGTCCACTCCTTCTCCGACTCGGTCGGCGTCGGGCACCGCGAGGGACTGATCGCGGACCGTGCGGCGAACTTCGTGGCGCTGCACGCCCCGACGCTCGACGCGCTGATCGACAAGACGGCCGACGACCGCTTCGGCTACTTCGGCCTGCGGACCGTCTACAGCCGCTACCTGCTGCGCCACCCGATCACCCGTCAGGTGATCGAGACCCCCCAGCACTTCATGCTCCGGGTGGCGTCCGGCCTCGCCGAGGACGACTCGGTCCGCGCCCTGGACGAGGTCGCCGCGCTGTACCGGCTGATGAGCCGCCTGGACTACCTGCCGTCCTCGCCGACGCTCTTCAACTCCGGTACGCGCCACCCGCAGATGTCCTCCTGCTATCTGCTGGACTCCCCGCTGGACGAGCTCGACTCGATCTACGGCCGCTACCACGAGGTCGCCCGCCTCTCCAAGCACGCGGGCGGCATCGGCCTTTCCTACTCGCGCATCCGCGCCCGCGGCTCGCTGATCCGCGGCACCAACGGGCACTCCAACGGCATCGTCCCGTTCCTGCGCACCCTCGACTCCTCGGTCGCCGCCGTCAACCAGGGCGGCCGGCGCAAGGGCGCGGCCTGCGTCTACCTGGAGACGTGGCACGCGGACATCGAGGAGTTCCTGGAGCTGCGCGACAACACGGGCGAGGAGGCGCGGCGTACGCACAACCTGAACCTCGCGCACTGGATCCCCGACGAGTTCATGCGCCGGGTCGACGCGGACACCGACTGGTCGCTGTTCTCGCCGGTCGACGTGCCCGAGCTGGTCGACCTGTGGGGCGACGCGTTCGACGCGGCGTACCGCAAGGCCGAGGCGGACGGGCTGGCCCGTACGACGATCCCCGCGCGCCAGCTGTACGGCCGGATGATGCGCACCCTCGCGCAGACCGGCAACGGCTGGATGACCTTCAAGGACGCGTCGAACCGTACGGCGAACCAGACCGCCGAGCCGGGCTCCGTCGTGCACTCGTCGAACCTGTGCACCGAGATCCTGGAGGTGACGGACGACGGCGAGACCGCCGTGTGCAACCTCGGCTCGGTGAACCTCGGTTCGTTCGTGCTGGCCTCGGGCGAGATGGACTGGGAGCGTCTCGACGAAACCGTCCGCACCGCCGTGACCTTCCTCGACCGGGTCGTCGACATCAACTTCTACCCGACCGAGCAGGCCGGCCGCTCCAACGCCAAGTGGCGCCCGGTGGGCCTGGGCGCGATGGGTCTGCAGGACGTCTTCTTCAAGCTGAAGCTGCCGTTCGGCTCCCCCGAGGCGCAGGCGCTCTCCACCCGCATCGCCGAGCGGATCATGCTCGCGGCGTACGAGGCGTCCTGCGCCCTGGCCGAGCGCAACGGCCCGCTGCCCGCCTGGGAGAAGACCCGCACCGCGCGCGGTGTCCTGCACCCCGACCACTACGGCGTCGAGGTCACCTGGCCGGAGCGGTGGGACGCGCTGCGCGCCCGTATCGCGAAGAGCGGCATGCGCAACTCCCTGCTCCTCGCGATCGCGCCGACCGCCACCATCGCGTCGATCGCGGGCGTGTACGAGTGCATCGAGCCGCAGGTCTCCAACCTCTTCAAGCGCGAGACGCTGAGCGGTGAATTCCTCCAGGTCAACGCCTACTTGGTGGCGGAGCTCAAGAAGCTCGGTGTCTGGGACGCGCAGTCCCGCGAGGCGCTGCGCGAGTCCAGCGGTTCGGTGCAGGGCTTCAGCTGGATCCCGGCCGAGGTGCGGGAGCTGTACCGCACGGCGTGGGAGATCCCGCAGCGCGGTCTGATCGACATGGCCGCGGCCCGTACGCCGTACCTCGACCAGAGCCAGTCGCTGAACCTCTTCCTGGAGACGCCGACCATCGGGAAGCTCAGCTCGATGTACGCGTACGCCTGGAAGAAGGGGCTGAAGACGACGTACTACCTGCGCTCGCGCCCGGCGACGCGCATCGCGCGGGCGGCCGGCGCCGGTGCGACCGTGGCCGCCGCGCCCATCCCCGTTCAGCAAGTGACCACCGCGACGGCTCCCGACGAGGACGCCATCGCCTGCTCCCTGGAAAACCCCGAGTCCTGCGAGGCCTGCCAGTAATGACCACCGAGACCGAGACCAAGACCAAGAACCTCCTCGACCCGGGCTTCGAACTCACCCTGCGGCCCATGCGCTACCCGGACTTCTACGAGCGCTACCGCGACGCGATCAAGAACACCTGGTCGGTGGAGGAGGTCGACCTCCACTCGGACGTCAGCGACCTCGCGAAGCTCTCCCCCGGTGAGCAGCACATGATCGGCCGGCTGGTCGCGTTCTTCGCGACGGGCGACTCGATCGTCTCCAACAACCTGGTACTGACGCTCTACAAGCACATCAACTCCCCCGAGGCGCGGCTGTACTTGAGCCGCCAGCTCTTCGAGGAGGCCGTGCACGTCCAGTTCTATCTGACGCTCCTGGACACCTATCTGCCCGACCCGGACGACCGGGCCGCCGCGTTCGACGCGGTGGAGGAGATCCTCTCCATCCGCGAGAAGGCGCAGTTCTGCTTCAAGTGGATGGACTCGGTCGAGAAGATCGACCGGCTGGAGTCGAAGTCGGACCGCCGCCGCTTCCTGCTCAACCTGATCTGCTTCGCGGCCTGCATCGAGGGGCTGTTCTTCTACGGCGCCTTCGCGTACGTGTACTGGTTCCGTTCGCGGGGTCTGCTGCACGGCCTGGCGACCGGCACCAACTGGGTGTTCCGTGACGAGACCTGCCACATGGACGCCGCGTTCGCGTTCGTCGACACCGTGCGCAAGGAGGAGCCGGACCTCTTCGACGACGAGCTGGGCCGGCAGATCACCGACATGATCAAGGAGGCCGTCGAGGCGGAGCTCATGTTCGGCCAGGACCTGTGCGGCGAGGGTCTGCCGGGCATGAACACCGAGTCGATGCGCGAGTACCTCCAGTGCGTCGCCGACCAGCGCCTCCAGCGCCTGGGCCTGGCCCCGGTGTACGGCTCGGAGAACCCGTTCTCCTTCATGGAGCTGCAGGGTGTGCAGGAGCTGACGAACTTCTTCGAGCGCCGCCCGTCGGCGTACCAGACCGCGGTCGAGGGCTCGGTCGGCTTCGACGACGACTTCTAGAATCCCCGCGTTCCACCTGCTTCAGGGCTGCCTCCGGTACGAACCGGGGGCAGCCCTGTGTGCGTTTCACGCCCGTCACTCGGCGTTGCGAGCGGCGGCGCCTCCCGCCAGCTCCCAGTCGGCCCGCGACCGGGAGGCGGAGCCGGGAACGGTCCGCAGGTCCGTCGGCGCCGGAGCGCCGGCGGGGCGTTCCGCCTGCCGGAGCTGACGGTCGATGCGGCGCTCCCTCGCATGGCCGATGAAGGACGGAAGGGTCAGGAGCACGAAGATTGCGAGGACCACGAGGTAGTTCACGACTGTTTCCATGCCTCCACTCTGGCCCTCCCTGCGAAGAAATGTCAGTGGCAGGACTGCCATGGAACCTCGCATTACTGCCACGACGGGTGCACACTGGAAGCATGCTGAAAAACGTGGCCGTGGCGCTGATCGACGGAGTCAATCCGTTCGAGCTCGGCGTGGTGTGCGAGGTCTTCGGGATCGACCGGAGCGATCAAGGGCTGCCGGTCTACGATTTCGCGGTGTGCGCCGTGCAGCCGGGACCGCTGCCCACCCGGGCCGGCGCCTTCACCATCTCCGTGCCGTACGGCCTCGACCGGCTGGAGAGCGCCGACCTCATCGCCATCCCGGCCGACCAGCACTGCGAGGCCCGCGTCTACCCCGAGCCCCTGCTCGACGCGCTGCGCCGGGCCGTCGACCGGGGGGCGCGGGTGCTCAGCGTGTGCTCGGGAGCGTTCGTGCTCGGGGCGGCAGGGCTGCTGGACGGGCGCCGCTGCACCACCCACTGGCGGCACACCGACGAGCTGGCCCGGCGCCATCCACTGGCCCGGGTCGAGCCCGATGTGCTGTACATCGACGACGGGCCCATCATCACCTCGGCCGGCACCGCCGCGGGCATCGACGCCTGCCTGCATCTCGTACGCCAGGAGCACGGCCCCGAGATCGCCAACACCATCGCCCGCCGCATGGTGGTGCCGCCGCACCGCGACGGCGGGCAGGCGCAGTACATCGAGCGTCCGCTGACGCACGCGCGGTGCGACACGGTGGGTGACGTGCTGGCCTGGATGGAGCGGAACCTGGACGTGGAGATGACCGTCGAGCAGCTGGCCGAGCGCGCCCACATGTCGCCGAGGACCTTTGCGCGGCGCTTCCTCCAGGAGACCGGGACCACGCCGTACCGCTGGCTGCTGCGCCAACGGGTGCTGCGGGCCCAGGAGTTGCTGGAGGCCACGGACGACACGGTGGACGCCGTCGCGGGCCGCACGGGCTTCGGCAACGCCGCCGCGCTGCGCCACCAGTTCATGCGTTCACTGGGCACGACCCCGAACGCGTACCGGCGTACCTTCCGGGGGCCGATGCGGGCCGCCTGAGCCCCTTGCGTACGCCTTCGTCGGTCATGTCACCCGTCAGGCGTTCTCGACGATCGGGTAGCGCGCCGTGCCCTCTTCCATCTGCCGCAGTGCGTCCTTGCGGTCCCGCTTCGAGAGCCGGTCGATGTACAGGTAGCCGTACAGGTGGTCCGTCTCGTGCTGGAGGCAGCGGGCGAAGTAGCCGGTGCCGCGCACCTTGATCGCGTTGCCCTTGGCGTCCCGGCCGTGCACCACCGCGTAGTCGGGGCGGGCCAGCTCGGCGTACGCCGTCGGGACGGACAGGCAGCCCTCGTTGGCCTCTTCGAGCCGGCGCTGATCCTGCGGGAGCTCTTCGAGGACCGGATTGACGACCACACCGACGTGACGCTCGCCTTCGTCGTCCGGGCAGTCGTAGACGAAGACCTTGAGGTCGACACCGATCTGGTTCGCGGCCAGGCCGACGCCCTCGGCCGCCCGCTGGCTGGCGAACATGTCGTCGATCAGCGCGGCGAGCTTGTCGTCGAACTCGGTGACGTCCTTGCACTCCTTGTGGAGGACCGGGTGCCCGACGACGGTGATGGGGCGGGCGGTGCCGCGCTCGCGGTACGCCTCCTCGCGCTCGGCCGTCTCTTCGGTGTCCACGACGAACCCGTCGTCGACCTGCTGGTCCGTCTCCTGCTGCGACATGTCCGCCGTACGCCTTCCTCAAAACCCACAAAAAACCGAAAAACCCGCATCCGAATCCGCATACCAGAATCCGCTGCGCGTACAGCCTAAGGCCAGCCGTCAGCAGACCTCTTCGAGGTCCCGCCACTCACGGCTGTCGGGGCTGTCCGCGACCCACCCGTCGAGCAGCCCGCGGACCAGCCCGTCCGGCGCCGCCAGACCGCACTCGCGCTCCGGCAACCACAGCTCGCCCGACGTGCGGTGACCGAGCGGCCCGGGGTGACCCGGCTCGCTGTGGTCGTGCGGGTCCAGGTGCTCGCCGTCGCCCTCGTCGCTGGGCATCTGCGATTCGGAGCAGGCTCGGCACAACAGCCGTACGGACGAGGACCAGTCCTCGGCGGCGAACCCCGCGTCGGCCGCCAGCCTCTCCAGCGCGTCCCGGTCCGCCTCGGTGGCGGCCTCCAGGAGAACCACCCAGGTGGGGACGGGTGAGGGGGCCCACAGCTCGATCTCGTCGAAGACGGGGAAGGACGGGCCCGCGGAGGTGACGCGCGAGCCGTGCGGTACGCCGTCGTGCAGGACGACCTCGCCCCAGCGCCGCCCGGACGAAGGCAGCGGGATCGACAGCACCTCGATGCGCGCCGGGTCGAGCCTGCGTCCCCACACCACTTCGGCCTCGCCCTCGGGTGAGAGCCGGACCGCGGCGCTGCCGAGCTCCATACCCACGGGCTCGCCGCTCTCGGTGGGCTCACCGGGCACCTTCAGCCCGTACGCCTGCCAGGCGCGGCGGGCGAGCGGCCAGTCCTGCAGGGCGGTGGCCGCGATCCCGACGTTCCACCAGTCGGGGGCGCCGGTCTCCCGGTCGAGGAGGGCGACGGCGCGCAGTCCGGCCGACCGCGCCTGCTCCCAGTCGTGCCGGAACTTGTGCAGCAGTGCCAGGTTGAACCATGACTCGGACAGCCAGGGTTCGAGGTCCGCCGCGCGCGTCAGCAGCGCCCCCGCGTCCTCGTACCGACCGTCGCCGATCAGCGTGAACGCGCGGTCGGTGGCCTGCCGCCACGAAGCGGAGGGTCGATGCCGTACCTTCCCGAAGATCCTCACGATTCCCGCCTGCCGGTCGCTGAAGGCCCGTGCCCCCGGACACCCATTTCTTGCTCTTCTTCGCATCCAACCATGCCCTGTCGGAGGGCCGCTCATTACCCATGGGTTACCCAGGTGACGACGGGGTCAGACCGCCGCGGGACAGGACACGCGCAAGGGATTCCACGACCTCGCTCTGGTAGTCGTGGCCGGTACCGAGCCGAAGGTGCTCCAGGGCGCTCAGCCTGCCGCCGAGGCGGCTGCCGCTCTCACCCGGCCCGCTTTCCCCCGACAGATCGTCGTACGCGTTGACGGCGCGGACGATCCGGGCGGAAAGCGGCTGCTCCCGGTACGGGTCGGCCTGCCGCTCCACCACCACGGCGACCTCGGCCCGCACCCCGGTCTGGCGTACGACGGCCCCGCCGAGGAGGGCGATCCTGCGCTGCTCGGCGGGCGGCAGGCAGGCGGTGGCCCCGGCGGGGACCGGGTCGAGGAGCGAGAGCTGGCCGATGTCGTGCATCAGGGCCGCGTACTCAAGGACGGTCAGCTCGGGCTCGGACAGGCCGAGCTCGCGGCCGACCGCGCGGCTGAGCTGGGCGACCCGGTGGGCATGGCCCGGTGGGGTGTATCCGGCGATCTCGGTGGCACGGGCCAGCGAGGTGATGGTCTGGCGGTACGTCGTACGCACCTCGGCGTAGCGCCGGAAGGACAGCTGGGTGAGCAGCAGCGGTACGCAGAAGACGGGCAGCGCCCACAGCCCGGCCACGGCGACGGCGAGCGCCATCACGGCGCCGGTGGCACAGACGGCGGAGCCGATGCCGATCAGGGCGCGCAGCTCGTCGCGGAGCAGCGAGCCGTACGGATAGCCGGTGCGCGCGCGGGCCATGGTGGCGGCGAGCACGGCTTCGCACAGGGCGGTGAGAACGAGGACGAGCAGCAGGAAGAGGGCGAAGTACGGCCCGTGGCCGACCCAGCGCCCCAGCGTGCCGGAGTTGTAGAGCGGCTGGAAGCAGACCGCAGCGAAGGCGACGGTGAGGACGCGGCGGGCGACGTGGTCGAGGGTGGGCCCGTGGCCGCATGCGACGTGCGGTACGGCGCCTGCGAGGGCGGCCGCCACGACGACGGCGACGATCTGGAGGACGCCGTGGCTGGTGGCGTGCCCGGCGTTCTGCCCGAGCAGGGCGTAGGCGAGGGCTCCGGCGGAGCCGAGCGGCGCGGGGTCGCGTTCGCCGGGCAGCGGCGAGGGGCCTCGGCGGGCGCCCCAGCGGGCGAATTCGCCGACGGCGATGAGGACCCCGAAGGCGAGGGCGACGCCGGGCTGGGCGACGCCGTGCCAGAGGGTGTCGCCGAGGGCGCACAGGGTGAGCGCGATGGCTGCGGCGTACACAAGTCCCACGGCGAACGGTGGCTTCTGCTGCCTCGCGTGCCCCCGCTTCGCCACGCGCGCGCGTGGCGCGCCCCTGCTCACGCGCCGGACTCCGGGGGCGCGGGAGGACCGGGGGCGGCGACGGGGGCGGGTGCCTCGCCGGGCCCGCCCGCATGTGTCGCCGGGGCGCCGGGGCGCGGTGGCGGGACGTTTCCTCGGAGGTCGGGTGTGCGGGTCGCACCCGGCGTGCCGGGTGTCCCGGGGGCGTGGGGCGTCCCGGGGGCGCCGGTGGTGGTGGCCGGGTCGCGCTCGTCCGCCGTGACCGAGTGGTGCCAGCCGTGCCGGTCGAGCGCCCGGATCAGCGCGGCCACCATCTCGGGGTCGAACTGCGTCCCGGCGCACCGGCCGAGTTCCTCCACCGCCCTGCCGACCGGCCTGGCCCGTCGGTAGGAGCGGGTCGACGTCATCGCGTCGAAGGCGTCGGCGACGGCGACGACCCGGGCGAACTCGGGGATCTGGCGACCGCTGAGCCCGTACGGGTAACCGCTCCCGTCGAGCCGCTCGTGATGGTGCAGGATCGCGGACCGCGCCTCCCCGAGGAAGCCGATGCCGCGGACCATTTCGTGCCCGTACTCGGGGTGCAGTTCGATGATGCGGCGCTCCTGGGGGGTCAGCGGCCCGTCCTTGCGCAGGAGGCGGGTCGGGACGCCGAGCTTGCCGACGTCGTGCAGGATCCCGGCGAAGCGCAGGACCTCGACGCGTTCCTCGTCCATGGCCAGCTCACGGGCGATCATCACGGACGCCTGGCCGACCCGCTCACTGTGCCCGCGGGTGTACTCGTCCTTGATGTCCACGGCCTGCACGAGGGCGCGGATGGTGGCCTGGTGGGCGGCGCGCTCACGGTGGTACTGCGCGAAGACCCAGCAGGAGATGTACATGGGCAGCAGGACGAGAAGCGCGGCGAGCGGTCCGTACGGGCTGCGCCACAGGACGGCCATCATCAGCCCGGCGAGGCCCTGCACACAGTGCGGGGCCAGGGAGCGCAGCAGCAGGCCGCGCCAGGCGGTGCGTACGGGCAGGGGTTCGGCGGTGGCGAGGATGCCGCCGTCGAGGGCGGCCAGGGCCAGGCAGAAGACGAGGACGGCCGCGCCGGCGGGCAGCAGCGCGTACGGGAAATCGGGTGCGACGGCCCCGCCCGACCCGCTGTCGGCTCCGCCGAGCGAGGCCCGGCCGTCGAGGAGGGTGTAGACCTCGGCCGCGGCGCGGGCGGCAAGCGCGAGCTGGGCCGCCCGCCAGGCGCGACGCACGGCACGCGGTCCCTGCTCGACATGGCCGATGAGGGCGCCCGGCACGGCGACGAGCGCGGCGGCCGGGGGTGGCAGCAGCAGGACGGCGGCCAGCAGGACGGGGAAGAAGGAGCCCGCGCCGATCCGTACGGCGCCGCCGAGGAAGGGCCGACGGCCCAGCAGTTCACCCGCGGCGTACAGGGCGGAGAGCAGGGCGACGGCGGTCCACGGCGTACCGGCGTCGGGGCGCAACGCGGGGAGCGCACAGCAGGTGGCCGCGAGCAGCGCCCCCAGAATGTATGCGCGCGCCGCCGCTGAAAGGGCTCTCACCAGCCTCGCTCCTGTGTCCCGCAGCTCGACCCGCCGCGCCCGCCAATCCGTGCGTCAGGCTAGCGAGTTGAGGGGAGCTGGAGAGAATGAAGCAGCCGATTAGCACCATCGAGTGACAACCGGCCGACTTCTCGCCCCGAGAGGGGCCAGGAGGAGCTACAGGATGTCCGGGGGCGCCCGTCGGGCACCCCTGGGAGCGGGCCCTACGCCTCTTTGGCGATCGGCTGGTCCGCGGCGTTCGTGAGCGTCACGTCCTGCTCGGGCACCGCCTGCCCTGAGCGGATCAGATCGATCCGCCCCATGACCTTCGACCGCAGGTCGGACGGTACGTCGTCACTGCCGCAGCAGCGCTTCACCAGCTTCTTCACGGCCTGCTCCAGGCCGTACTTCTCCAGGCACGGGGAGCACTCCTCGAAGTGCACCTCGAACTTGGTGCAGTCGCTGTCGGGCATCTCGCGGTCGAGGAACTCGTAAAGATGGTCCAGGACCTCGGAGCAATCAGTCTCGTGCGGCTTTCCGCAGCTCATGACCCCGAGCCTTTCCGATCGCGCGACTCCCCGGCGCCCGCGGGGACCAGCCCGCGGTCACGCGCGTAGTCCTCAAGCATGCCGCGCAGTTGACGGCGGCCCCGGTGCAGCCGGGACATCACCGTACCGATGGGTGTTCCCATGATGTCCGCGATCTCCTTGTACGCAAAGCCCTCAACATCCGCGAGATAGACCGCGATGCGGAACTCCTCGGGGATCGCCTGCAGCGCGGACTTGACGTCCGAGTCGGGGAGGTGGTCGAGCGCCTGCGACTCCGCGGAACGCAGGCCCGTCGACATGTGCGACTCGGCGCGCGCGAGCTGCCAGTCCTCGATCTCCTCGGCGCCACTGCGCTGCGGCTCCCGCTGCTTCTTGCGGTACGTGTTGATGAAAGTGTTCGTCAGAATGCGGTAAAGCCACGCCTTCAGATTCGTACCTTCACGGAACTGGTGGAAGGACCCGTACGCCTTCGCGTACGTCTCCTGCACCAGGTCCTCTGCGTCGGCCGGATTACGTGTCATACGCAGGGCAGCCGAGTACATCTGGTCGAGGAAGCCCAGGGCGTCCCGCTCGAAGCGCGCGTTGCGCTCGGCGGTGCTCTCCTGCGCGCTGTCCTCTGCCGCCTGGCCGTCGTCGGTCCCTGTGTCGGTCCCAGTGACCGGACCCACCTCCTCCAACGCCGTGGTGAGCCCGAATGCGGACCCACTCGAATCGGAGGATAGACGACGATCCGTCCCGTCCGCCGCCCGACGAGGGACGGTCTTGGCCGCGGTCAGCACCGTCCACTCCAGGTCAGCGGCGTGCGAGCGGCTAGGGCAGATGGTCGAACCCATGCGACGGACTTCCTCTCCACATAAGTGCTGCGTATGTCGACGACCCGAACAACAGCGATCCCTGGTTCAACATTCCCGAAGCCCATCGATCCAGCTCCCCACACCGTCGGTCAGCACTTCCAGGGCCCGCTCCTGACCCCCCTCGGCCCTCTTCGGTACGGCAAATCCGTGATCCCCGTACGGCACCTCCAGGAGCCGGTGGTCCCCCTCCGGGAACTCGGCGGGCTTCCCGAAAGGATCGTTCCCGCCCTGTACGACCAACGTGGGTACCCCGGCGCCCAGGAGTTCGGCCGCCCGGGACTTCTCCGGCCTGCCCGGAGGGTGCAGCGGAAAGCTGAGCGCCAGCACGGCGCACGCCCCCAGCTCGCGCGCCGTCCGGCAAGCGACGCGCGCCCCCGCGCTGCGCCCGCCGGCGATCACCGGCAGCCCGGCCTTCGCCAGCGCCGGCCACAGTCCGCGCCACCCGGCGTCCAGGGTCTTGGGCGCGGGAGCGAGCCGCTTGCCTGCCACCCGCCAGGGCTGCTCGACTAGGGCCACGCTCACGCCGTGCGCGGGCAGCGCACCGGCCAGGGCGACCAGATCCCGGGCCTCGATCCCTCCCCCGGCACCGTGGCTGACGGCCAGCACGAGCCGCGCCTGCCGGGCGGCCACCCAGGTGATGCGGGCGTCGCCCGCGGGGGTCTGAACCAACTCACTAGCTGTCACCCCCACATCCTGCCGCGCGGGCCCCTCTCTCCCGTCCCGCGCCTCTCAGAACAACGTGCCGACTTCCGGCCCGGCCAGCTCGTCCAACAGCTCAGGACCGTTGTTCCGTACGTTGCTCACGGCCGTCCCCACCGGGTACGCCCGCATCAGCCCGCCCGGCGGCGGCGCCAGCAGCGCCCGTACGTCCTCCGCGTCCGTCCTGTCCGGGTCCAGCCACGCGTCCCACCGGTCCGGCAGCAGCATCAGCGGCATCCGGGGATGGATGTCGGCCAGCGACCCGGGCCCCTCGGCCGGCGCCACCGCCAGCGGTGAGGTCTCCGCCTCGGTGGTGATCACCGAGCAGGTCGCCCACCAGGCCTGCGGATGGTCGTCGGGCAGGGTCCGGTCGCGCCAGAACTCGTACAGCCCGGCCATGGCCATCACGGACCCGTCCGCAGGGGTCACGAAGTACGGCTGCTTCCGGGCCCGCTTCTTCTTCCCCTCCACCTCAAGCTCCCGCTCTCCCGCCCCCGTGACCCACTCGTAGTACCCATCAGCGGGAACGATGCAGCGCCGCGAGGCGAACGGCCGCCGGAACGACGGCTTCTCGTGCACCGTCTCGGCCCGCGCGTTGATCATCCGCGCGCCGCCCTCGGGCGACTTCGCCCACGACGGTACGAGCCCCCACTTCAGCTTCCGCAGCTGCCGCACGGGACGCTGGTCGTCCGCGTCCTTGACCGGGCGCTCCAGCACCACCTGAACCTCTTTGGTGGGAGCCACATTCCAGTCGGACGCGAGCGCCTCCGTGGGATCCCACCTCTCCACCCCGAAGAGCCCCACCAGATCCTCGGGCCCCCGACTGGCCGCAAACCGTCCACACATGCGTCCCATCCCTCCCGGACTGCTACTCCACTCCCCACCCATGCTGCCCGACCGGCCACACCAACGGCGAGCCACGGCCAATGGGCCGCACCATCACGGCCCGGCAATCTCACACCACACAAGCTTCCCGCCCGCCCCGAGCAACCCCTCACGCAGGCTGTAATGACCCCACCGGTCGGCCAGCTCATGCACGATCCACAGCCCGCGCCCGCTCTCACTGTCCGCACCGTCCCCCACTGCTTCGACAGGCCGGGGCGGCTCGGGGTTGGTGTCCCAGACAGTCAGCCGCAGTGTCTTGTGCGCCCACTTCACACGGAGGGAGGCGGGCCCGGTCGAGTGCTCATGGGCATTCGTCACAAGCTCCGACGCCAACAGCTCGGCGGTCATGAGCAGTTCGTCGAGCCCATGGGCTCTGAGCATCAGCCGCAGGGCACCACGCGCGACCCCGACGCCCAGCGGGTCGTGAGGGATCTGGATGCTGTACTCCCACTCGTCAACAGTCACACGAATCTCCATCCCAGTACGGGACTTCACGGCACGAAGCGAACGACGAGCGGTGGCAATGCCGCACTCCGGGCAGGCCGAAGAACGGTGCGCTTCCGACATCCCGAAGCTCGCTTGCGTGATGTACTCGACACTCACGGTAAGGAAGAAGGGGTTAGGATTGCAACCCATTCTCTCGAAAGAGTGGATGCCACTTCGCGCCAAAGACAGACTGGGCGCAACACCTAAGGGGAGAACCCGAGTTGGCCCTGCGAACGAGCGTCACCGAACGACAGCGCCGACTCGGCTCCGAGCTGCGCAGGTTGCGAGAGCACGCCAGCATCACTACCGCTACCGCATCCGCCACAGCCGGGATGAAAGCTCCCTTCCTGAGCCACATCGAGGCCGGTCGCACCGCCATCACCACCGAGCGACTGCACACTCTCTGCGGGCTCTACAGGTGCAATTCTGGCCCATACATCGCTTCCCTCGTCGCCATGTCCGAGTCCACCGGCAAGGGCTGGTGGACCTCCTATCGCGGACGCGTCACCAAGTGGGCGCTCAACCTGGCCGAGATGGAGGCCGGGGCAGCCTCTCTCCACTCTTACGAACCCCTCGTCATCCCAGGCCTCTTCCAGACCGAGGACTACGTCCGCACCATCTTCGATGCGGTGCAGCCGGTGCACGCCACCATCGAGGACGCCATCCGTTTTCGCTTGGACCGGCAGAAGATCCTCACCGGCGAGGACGCCCCGTCAGTACACGCGGTCATTCACGAGGCAGCGCTGCGTATGCACTTCGGAGGCCCCGACGTCATGCGCGCACAAGTGCTCCACCTCATCGAACTGGCGAAGCTACCCAACGTCGAGATCCAGATCTTCCCGTTCCGCGCCAGGACATACGCCGGTGTCAGCACCCCGTTCCTGCACGTCGCACCGCCCGTACCTGAACTCAGCACCGTCGTGCTGGAGCATCCGGCCGAGCCGATCTACCGTGAGTCCGAAGCGCACCTGACCCAATACCGCACACTCTTCGACCGTTTGAAGGGCTCCGCCCTACCGCCGATCGACCCGTCTGCGGCTCCCGAGACCCATGCAGCGAAGGATTCGCTGGCACTGGTCCAGCATCTGCTCTACGACCTTTAGAAAGGCCCAGCATGTACCAACTGACCTGGCAGAAATCCTCGTTCAGCGGCGACGAATCCGGCAACTGTCTCAACCTCGCGGTCGCCCCTGACGGAACGATCCGCCTCCGCGAGAGCGACAACCCGGCGGAGATCATCTCCACCAACCCCACACGCCTCAAGGGACTCATACGAGCCATCAAAGCCAACAAGCCCGGAGTCTCGGGCACCTTGAACTGACCACGCCCCGGCTTCAGCACCCAATGCGAACGCAAGGGTTCTCGGTGCCAGCGCCTGGAAGATCAAGAAGTAGCGAACGCATACCCGCGTGGGCTACTTCCAGGAATACTGAAAAGTATGGCGATGGCGACGATACGAGTGAGAACCGACATCCGTGACCGCCTGGCCCGGGTAGCTACTGAGGACCTGGGTGGCGTCACCTTGGACACGGCCCTCGAAGTGCTGCTCCTGCAACACCACAAGGCGCAGATCCTCGCGGCGTACGACCGCCTCAAGAACGACCCCGAAGCGTGGGCCGCGTACACCGCCGAACAGGACGAGTGGGACGGCACAGCCGGTGACGGGCTGACCGGCGACGTCTGGAAAAGCACGCAGTGAGCCGTAGATCCGCCCCGCGGCAGGTCCGGTTCGTCGACCTCGATCCGCTCACCGGGTCCGAGCAGGGCTGAAGGCGCCCCATGGTGGTCGTCTCCCCGCCACCGTGCGCCGCTCAGCAGTTCCTCCCCAATAGGGCAGTTTCGTCGCCCAGGCAAGGGAGTTCGCTCTGGTGAAACGACACGTACGACAGATAGCGTCGAGTCACCTGAGACAACTTTCGCCCCACCGGGAGTCAACCGTGAACCGCCGCTCTTTGCCCGTTGCTGTCGCACTCACAGCAACCGCTGCCCTACTCCTCACGGCATCGCGAGCAGTATCCGTCTCTTCGACTTCGACGGTTCGACACTGCTCACTACCGGATCGGGCGAATGAGCGCGGCGGCGCCTCCCTCCGACTACCGGCTCCTTGTTCCCCGTGACTGGTTCCGCATCGACCTCACGCGGGAGCGCTGGCGTCACCAGCTGAAGACCTTCGTGGACCGGGAGTCCGCGGACAGCCACGTTACGACGGAGATCACACGAGGCATCTGGGCAACGCTGCGCAACACCGCCGAAAACGGCGTCGCACATGGGGCGTTGGAGTACTACCTCAAGACCGAATCCCCCGGTGACGCTGCCATGCCGGCCTCCTTGCTGGTCTCACTGGTGCCCGCCCCCCGCGGGCTGACGCCGCCGCCACAACAGTTCGCTCGGACGATGGCGCAGCGCAGCGGGCGGCAGGACACCGAGTTCGATGTCGTCGAACTGCCGGCGGGCGAGGCGGTCCGGGCCGTCACCGAAACCAACCTGGACTTTCATGTGCAGATGCCCGGCGACATGGGCTACCTGGTGCTCGCCTTCGCCACCCCCATGAGCAGCACGACAAGCCCGATGGGTGATCTGTGCGACGCCATTGCGCACTCCCTTCGATGGGTCTGACCCACGGTGGGTGAACGGTCGCCCGGAGACGATCACGCGGTGTATGACATCCGCCGCACACCTTCGCCCCCGGGAACGATGCGGCCCTCCCCCGCGTCTTAGCCAGCATCCGCACCGAGGTGCCAGACTGCCCCGATCGCCGAACCGGCCAAGGATGGCCGGCCGGCCCGGCCACTAAGACCGCCGTGCCCGCCAAGACCACCGCCAAGCCCCAAGGAGCCGCCCGCACCATGGACAGCACCCATCTCGGCGACCTGTGGGACCGCGTCTTCGGCACCCAGCCCGACCCCGACCAGTGGCTCGTGATCGTGACCGCCCTGGTCGCGCTCGTCACCGTCACTCCGCGCCCCCTCTGGCGGCTGACCCGCAACGCCGTCACCATCGCCCACGAGGGCGGTCACGGTCTGGTCGCTCTGCTCACCGGGCGCAGCCTCGACGGGATCCGGCTGCACTCGGACACTTCCGGGCTCACCGTCAGCCGCGGCAAGCCGACCGGCATCGGAATGATCCTCACCGCCGCCGCCGGCTACACCGCGCCGTCGCTGCTCGGCCTGGGCGGGGCCTGGCTGCTCGCCGCGAACCACATCACGCTCCTCCTGTGGGTCGCGACCGCCCTGCTCATCGCCATGCTGGTGATGATCCGCAACGCGTACGGCGCGCTCACCGTGATCGTCACGGGCGCCGCGTTCCTGCTGATCTCCTGGCTGACCACCCCGGAGGTGCAGGCGGCATTCGCGTACGCCTCGGTCTGGTTCCTGCTGCTCGGCGGCGTACGCCCCGCCTTCGAGCTCCAGTCCAAGCGCCGGCACGGCGGGGCCCCCGATTCGGATGCCGATCAGCTGTCGCGGCTGACGCACGTTCCGCCCATGATGTGGCTGTTCCTCTTCCACACCGTGTCGATCTGCGCGCTCCTCGGCGGCGGCCGCTGGCTTCTCGGCCTCTAGCGGGGTTCAGCGCCTCTAGCACTACCGGGTTACGCCCCGGTTTCCGCGTATTTGATCAAGATCTGGGTCCGCCGGAAGCCACTAAAGTAGGGGCCATGACCGAAAGCCCCGTGCACCCCGCCCTCTGGCCCGCCCCCCACACGAGCGTGGCCGTCGACGCGACCGTCACCGTGCCCGGCTCGAAATCGGTCACCAACCGTGGTCTGGTCCTGGCCGCCCTCGCCGCCGAGCCGGGCTGGCTGCGCCGCCCGCTGCGCTCGCGCGACACCCTGCTGATGGCGGATGCGCTGCGCGCGACCGGCGTCGGCATCGAGGAGGGCGTCGGCCCCGACGGCTCCGGCGAGGCATGGCGGGTCATCCCGGCGGGCCTGCACGGCCCGGCCACGATCGATGTCGGCAACGCCGGCACGGTGATGCGCTTCCTGCCCCCTGTCGCGGCGCTCGCCGACGGCCCCATCCACTTCGACGGCGACCCCCGGTCGTACGAGCGCCCCCTCGGCGCCGTCATCGAGGCGCTGCGCACCCTCGGTGCCCGCATCGACGACGACGGCCGCGGCGCGCTCCCGCTGACCGTGCACGGTGGCGGCGCGCTCGACGGTGGCCCGGTGTCCATCGACGCGTCCTCCTCCTCGCAGTTCGTCAGCGCGCTCCTTCTCTCCGCCCCGCGCTTCAACCAGGGCGTGGAGGTACGTCACACCGGCGCCACCCTCCCCTCCCTCCCGCACATCCTGATGACCGTCGACATGCTGCGCGCGGTCGGCGCCCAGGTGGACAGCCCGGAGTCCGGCGGCGAGCCGAACGTCTGGCGGGTCGCCCCCAGCGCCATGCTCGGCCGCGACCTCACCGTCGAGCCCGACCTCTCCAACGCCCAGCCGTTCCTCGCCGCCGCCCTGATCACCGGTGGCCGCGTGACCATCCCGGACTGGCCCGAGCACACCACCCAGCCGGGCGACGCGCTGCGCGAGATCTTCACCGCGATGGGTGGCTCGTACGAGCTGACCGAGCTGGGGCTGACCTTCACCGGCACCGGCACGGTCCGGGGCATCGACGTCGATCTGAGTGACGTCGGCGAGCTCACCCCTGGCATCGCGGCGGTCGCGGCCCTGGCCGAGTCCGAGTCCGTCCTGCGCGGAGTCGCGCATCTGCGGCTGCACGAGACCGACCGCCTCGCCGCCCTCACCAAGGAGATCAACGGGCTCGGCGGCGACGTCACCGAGACCAAGGACGGCCTGCGCATCAGGCCGCGCAAGCTGCACGGTGGGATCTTCCACACGTACCACGACCACCGGATGGCGACCGCAGGCGCGATCATCGGCCTCGCCGTGAAGGACGTACAGATCGAGAACGTCGGTACCACCGCCAAGACGCTGCCGGACTTTCCGCAGATGTGGACCGGAATGCTCGGGGCCTGAGGACATGCGCCGTTACGGGAAGAACCCCGATGAGGACGACATCCGGATCCGCCCCAACCGCAAGGGCAACCGGCCGCGCACACACACCCGCCCCGCGCACGAGGACGCCGTCGAGGGCTTCGTCCTGACGGTCGACCGGGGCCGCGTCACCTGCCTCGTCGAGGTCCGTACCGTCATCGCGATGAAGGCCCGCGAACTGGGCCGCAAGTCCGTGGTGGTCGGTGACCGCGTCGGCATCGTCGGCGACCTCACGGGCGACAAGGACACCCTGGCCCGCATCATCCGGGTCAAGCCGCGCGTCTCGGTGCTGCGCCGTACCGCCGACGACGACGATCCGTACGAGCGTGTCGTCGTCGCCAACGCCGATCAGCTGGCGATCGTCACCGCGCTCGCGGACCCCGAGCCGCGCCCGCGCATGATCGACCGCTGTCTGGTCGCGGCGTACGACGCCGGGCTCTCCCCCCTCCTGGTGCTGACCAAATCCGACCTGGCCTCCGCGGAGCAGCTGCTCGACACATACCGTCCGCTCGGCATCCCGTACCTGGTGACCAGCCGCGAGGAGCTGCAGAGCGGCGCCGCGACCGAGCTGGTGCGCAAGCATCTCGACGACCATGTCACGGCCTTCGTCGGGCACTCGGGTGTCGGAAAGACGACCCTGGTCAACGCGCTGGTGCCGGAGGAGCAGTGGCGTACGACCGGCCATGTCAACGCCGTCACCGGCCGCGGCCGGCACACCACCACTTCGGTGCTCGCGCTGCCCCTGTCGGGCGGCCACGGCTGGGTGATCGACACACCGGGTGTGCGTTCCTTCGGGCTGCACCATGTGGATCCGTCGCGCGTCATCCTCGCCTTCCCCGACCTGGAGCCAGGTACGGCCGACTGTCCGCGCGGGTGCACCCACGACGAGCCGGAGTGCGCGCTGGACCGGTGGGTGGCCGATGGCCACGCCGACCCGATCCGGCTCGACTCGCTGCGGCGGCTGCTCGCCACGCGGGAACGGCGGGAAGGCGACTGATCCAGGGGTGCCCGGCACGTTTGCCGCCCGCTGACGCTGGTAAGTGCATACTCGCACCAAGAGCGACGAAGCAGTCACCGATGCGGACCGATGCGGGAGGCACAGACCATGGCGTGGCTGCTGGTAGTGGTGGCAGGGCTCCTCGAAACGGGTTTCGCGGTGTGCCTCAAGCTCTCGCACGGCTTCACCAGACTCTGGCCGACGGTCGCCTTCGCCGCGTTCGCGCTGGGCAGTTTCGGTCTGCTCACGCTCGCGCTGCGGAAGCTCGATGTGGGACCCGCGTACGCCGTATGGACGGGCATCGGCGCGGCGGGCACCGCGATCTACGGCATGGTCTTCCTCGGTGACGTGGTCTCGACGCTCAAGCTCGTCTCGATCTCCCTGGTGGTCATCGGCGTCATCGGCCTGCAGCTCTCGGGCTCGTCCCACTGACCCCGGCGCCGCCGGCGAGGGCGGCCCCGATCAGCCGCCCGAGTTCCTCCCGGGAGCTTGCGGGCGCGACGACGTAGGAGAGTGCGAGCCGCACGGTCAGCTCACAGCGGTACGCGAGCTCCCCGGCCTCCTCCTTCGAAGCCCGCGAATCCTTCGGATCCCTCGGATCTCGCTCCCTCACAGTCCTCGAAGCCTGCGAATCCTTCGGGGCCGTACGCCCCCGCTCCAGCGCCGCCACCGTCTTGTCCCGCACCGCCGCGATCAGGTCGACGGGCGCGGGTGTGCCCGCGTCGGCGCGCCGCTGGGCGGGCACGGGTGACGGCGGTTGGCGGGTGCGCGCTCCGGCGGCCGGGTGGGGTGCGTGCAGCCGCTCGCCCCAGCAGCCGGTGAGGAGGGCGCGTACGAGCGGATTGGCGCGGGCCGCCCCCGCGGTCCACTCGGCGACGGCCAGCAGCCGGTCGCGGAGATCGCCCGGCCGCTCGGCCAGCGCCCGCTCCACGCCCGCCAGATACGCGTCGGCCTCCCGCAGCACCAGGGCGCGGGCCAGGCCGTCCTTGCTGCCGAACTCGTTGTAGAGGGTCTGCCGGGACACTCCGGCCGCGGAGGCGACATCAACCATGCGCACCCCGGACCAGGGCCGGTCGGCGAGCGCGGTGAAGGCCGCGTCCAGTAAGGCACCTCGTGCTGTGGGCATCGGATCGCCTCCCGGGTCGGGGTCCCGGGCCGTACGGATCGCACGGCTTGCTCCGGTGTCAGAGTTGACGCACCACCGGACACTGTCAAGAGCCCGCGCGGCGGGAGGACAAGGCTCGGCCACGGGACGCTGTGGTCCGCGCGGAGGGCGGTCGATACTGTTCGGTCATGCCCGACTATCACGATGATCTGCGCTTTGCCCATGTCCTCGCGGACGCCGCCGACGCCACGACGATGGCGCGTTTCAAGGCTCTGGATCTAAAGGTCGAGACCAAACCGGACATGACGCCGGTGACCGAGGCCGACAAGGCCGCCGAGGAGCTGATCCGCAGCCACCTCCACCGCGGCAGGCCGCGTGACGCGGTCCTCGGCGAGGAGTACGGGCTACAGGGCACCGGCCCGCGGCGCTGGGTCATCGACCCGATCGACGGCACCAAGAACTATGTGCGCGGGGTGCCGGTCTGGGCGACGCTGATCGCGCTCATGGAGGCGGGCGAGAACGGCTTCCAGCCCGTGATGGGTGTGGTGTCCGCGCCCGCTCTCGGCCGGCGCTGGTGGGCGGCGAAGGGCGGCGGCGCGTACACCGGTCGCAGTCTCACCTCCGCGACGCCATTGCATGTCTCCAAGGTCGACGAGATCGCGAGCGCGTCGTTCGCGTACTCCTCGCTCAGCGGCTGGGAGGAGCAGGGCCGGCTCGACGGCTTCCTGGATCTGACCCGTGACTGCTGGCGTACCCGCGGGTACGGCGACTTCTGGCCGTACATGATGGTCGCCGAGGGTGCGGTGGACATCTGCGCGGAGCCCGAGCTGTCGCTCTGGGACATGGCGGCGACGACGATCATCGTTCAGGAGGCCGGCGGGGTCTTCACCAGCCTCGACGGGGTGCCGGGACCGCACGGCGGCAACGCTGCGGCCTCCAACGGCCTACTGCATTCGGAGATGCTGGGCTACCTGCGCGGCTGATTCCAAGGCGGTACGGCAGCAGAAACGGGCGGTACGGCAGCGGTACGGCGGTGCCCCGTGGGCGGGGGGCCGCCGAAACCGGCGTACGGGAGCAACTTCCCGGCCGACGCGTCCTCCCGCGCCCCCTTGTTGACCCACCCTGCGGATGTCACTCTAGGAGTCCCCCCACTTGTGAACTTGTGAATCGCTTCTCGTAGGCCGTTCACCAAGGAGGTGGCTCCGTCCATGCTCGTCCGTGACGCCATGAGCACGATGGTCCTCACCATCGGCCCCGCCCACACACTCCGCCAGGCCGCCCGGCTGATGGCGGAGCGCCATGTCGGGGCGGCCGTCGTCTTCGACACCGACGCCGGCGGACTCGGCATCCTGACCGAACGCGACATCCTCATCGCGATCGGGGCCGGCCAGAACCCCGACTTCGAGACCGCAGGTACGCACACCACTACCGATGTCGTCTTCGCCGCGCCGTCCTGGACCCTCGAAGAGGCCGCGGAGGCCATGACGCACGGCGGCTTCCGCCACCTTGTCGTCCTCGACGGAAACGGCCCGGTCGGCGTTGTGTCCGTCCGCGACATCATCCGCTGCTGGTCACCGGCCCGCAGGCACCCGACAACCGCGCTGGCAGGCTGAGGCGACCGGACAACCCCGAAGCAACACGGCCACACGGCCGCACCCCCACCCACGACACAGGAGGGCCGGGCTCCCCTGGGGGAACCCGGCCCTCTGCCTACGACAAACGGTCCGAACTAGCCGCGCAGGGCCTGGACCGCGGTGTCCAGCCGCTTGCCGAAGTCACCGTCGGCCTGACGGAAGTTGTTGACCGCGCGCTCCGCGATGTCGTCGCGCGACACCTGGGAGATGAAGCCCGCGAGGTTGTCGATCAGACGGCCCTTCTCGTCCTCCGACAGCATCCGGTAGAGGTTGCCCGCCTGGACGAAGTCGTTGTCCTCGGCGTGGCTGGGAGCCTCGTGGTTGCCGGTGGTGCCGGTGACCGGGGCGGGCTGCCACATCGGCTTGTCCGTCTGGAACGGACCGCCGAAGCTGTTGGGCTCGTAGTTCTTGGAGCCCGCGTGGCGGCCGTCGTACAGGAAACCGTCACGGCTGTTGGTGCGCGCCTCGGTGGCGTGCGGACGGTTCACCGGCAGATGGTCGGCGTTGATGCCGACGCGGTAGCGGTGGGCGTCGCCGTACGCGAAGAGACGGCCCTGGAGCATCTTGTCCGGGGACGGGCCGATGCCCGGCACGAAGTGCGCGGGGCTGAAGATCGACTGCTCGACCTCGGCGAAGATGTTCTCCGGGTTGCGGTTGAGCTCCAGCTTGCCGATCTCGACCGGCGGGTAGTCCTCGTGCGGCCAGACCTTGGTCAGGTCGAACGGGTTGAAGCGGTACGACGCCGCGTCGGCCGCCGGCATGATCTGCACCTGCACCGTCCAGGACGGGAAGTCGCCGCGCTCGATCGACTCGCGCAGGTCGCGCTGGTGGCTGTCCGGGTCCGTGCCGGCGAGCCGGCCGGCGTCCTCGGAGGTGAGGTTCTTGATGCCCTGGTCGGTCTTGAAGTGGTACTTGACCCAGAAGACCTCGCCGGCCTCGTTGTTCCACTGGTACGTGTGCGAGCCGTACCCGTTCATGTGGCGCAGGGTCGCGGGGATGCCGCGGTCACCGAAGAGCCAGGTCACCTGGTGCGTCGACTCGGGCGACAGACCCCAGAAGTCCCAGACGTTGTCCGCCTCCTGCGAGCCGGTGTACGGGTCGCGCTTCTGGGTGTGGATGAAGTCGGGGAATTTGATGGCGTCCTTGATGAAGAACACCGGGGTGTTGTTGCCGACGAGGTCGTAGTTGCCCTCTTCGGTATAGAACTTCAGCGCGAAGCCGCGAGGGTCACGCACCGCGTCCGCCGAACCGAGGTTGCCCGCCACGGTCGAGAAGCGCAGGAAGGTCTCGGTCTGCTTGCCGACCTCGGCGAGGAAATTCGCACGCGTCCACTGCGAGACGTCGCGGGTCAGCGTGAAGGTGCCGTACGCACCGGCGCCGCGCGCGTGCACGATGCGCTCCGGGATGCGCTCGCGGTTGAAGTGCGCCAGCTTCTCCAGCAGCGCCTGGTCCTGAACCAGGACCGGACCGCCGGCGCCAGCGGTCTCACTGTTCTGGTTGTCGGCTACCGGCGCACCGGCCTCCGTCGTAAGCGGTCCCTGCGTCACGTGCGCCTCCTGCGTCATACCTGCAAGTCCTGTTCCCTTGGCGTTTGCCGATCTCGATCCTACGATGGACTCTGTCTAAGTCAAGCAAACATCCAAAGTCACACCCGTTCGGGACCTGGTCCCTCCACTGTTAGGCTGGTTCCCATGAGTGACCTGTTGGAACGCCTGCGCGGACGCGGCTGGCGCATGACTGCCCAGCGGCGTGTCGTGGCCGAAGTCCTGGACGGGGACCACGTCCACCTGACGGCCGACGAGGTGCACGCACGCGCTGTGGCCAAGCTGCCCGAGATCTCCCGGGCGACGGTGTACAACACGCTGGGCGAGATGGTTTCCCTGGGCGAGGTGCTCGAAGTCTCCACGGACCGCCGCGCCAAGCGCTACGACCCGAACGCCCACCACCCGCACCAGCACCTGGTGTGCGCGCGCTGCGGCGCCATCCGTGACGTACACCCTTCGGGCAATCCGCTCGCGGACCTGCCGGACACCGAGCGCTTCGGCTTCACGGTCTCGGACGTCGAGATGACGTACCGCGGCGTCTGCCCGAACTGCGCCTCGGCCTGACACCTGACAGCAAGCCGGCCCGACGAGTGTCCGTCGGGCCGGTCAGCCATGCCGCCGTACGACCACGGCGTACGACGAAGGCCCGGGACTCTTACGAGTCCCGGGCCTTCGTTTCTTCTTCAGTAGCGGGGACAGGATTTGAACCTGCGACCTCTGGGTTATGAGCCCAGCGAGCTACCGAGCTGCTCCACCCCGCGTCGGTAAACCAGACTCTACGTGGCGGTGTCGGCCAGTGCAAATCCCTTTCGGCGCGGCCCCGACAGGGCTACGACCTGGCTGTTCCCGACCGTCTCCTGGTTCCCGACCGTCTCCTGGTGGAAGGCGCGCTGCTACGCCGTGAGCTCCTGGTGCAGCGCCTCGCGCAGTCGCGCGGCCCGCTCGGTGACCTCGGCGGGGCCGAGCTCCACGGCCCGCGCGCACCACCGCTGGCCCTCGTCGAGCTCGCCGCGGCGGGCGGCGAGCAGCGCGAGCCGCAGCGCGGCGCGGCCATGCCCGGCCTTGGCGGCGCGGGACCACCACAGGGCGGCCTCCGGCTCGCTTCCCTCGCGGGCCAGCAGCAGCCCGAGGTTGAACGCGCCGTTGCGGCTGCCCGCCTCGGCGGCCTCGCGGTACCAGCGCGCGGCCGCCTCCAGGTCGCCGCGCCGGGCCGCGAGCATGCCGACCCGCACCTGGGCGCGGCGGTGCTTCTGCTCGGCGGCGCGCTCGTACCACTCCTCGCACTCCGTCTTCTCGTCCAGCACCTCACCGAGCGCGGGCGGCCCGGCGGGGGGCTGGCGGGAGTCGAGCAGCGTGGCGAGACGGAAGGCCGCCTCGGCGCTGCCGCTGCCCGCGGCGCACCGCAGATGCCGCTCGGCGTCCTGCTCCTCACCGTCCCTGAGCAGGGCGATGCCGACCTGGAGCGCGGCCTCCGTGTGCCCGGCGGCGGCGGCGCGCTCGTACCAGACGAAGGCCGTGCTGTCGTCGTCGCGGCCCGCGTGGAGGATGCCGAGGTTGAACGCGGCGTCGACGCTGCCCGCCTCGGCGGCCTTGGAGAACCAGGGCTCGGCACCGGCCGCGTCGCCGCCCTGGAGCAGCAGGACGGCGAGCGCGTTGGCGGCCTCGCGGTGGCCCGCGTAGGCGGCGCGGCGGTACCACTGGTCGGCCTGCGCGGTGCGGCCCTGCGCGGCGCACAGCAGGCCCAGGTTGTACGCGCCGTTGACGTCACCGGCGTCCAGCGCGGCGCGGTACCAGCGCTCGGCCGTCTGCTGCTCGCCGCGAGCGGCGTGCAGGGCGCCCAGCGCGTTGGCCGCGTTGCCGTCGCCGTCCTGGGCAGCGCGCAGCCACCAGACTGCGGCGCTCTCCTCGTCGCCCGCGTCGCGCAGCAGGAAGCCCAGGGCGCAGGCGGCGCGGGCCTCGCCGTCCTTGGCGGAGGTCAGGTACCAGCGGCCGGCCTCCCTGAGCTCACCGCGCTCCTCCAGGATCGCCCCGAGGTGCAGGGCGGCGCGGCGGTGCCCCCGGGCGGCGGCCTGGCGGTACCACTGCTCGGCCTCGACGGCCGCATCGGGCTCGGCGACGGTGCGGCCGGTGCGTCCAGTGCGGGTGACGCGGCCGGTGCCGGTGCTGACCCCGGTGCCTGTTTTGGTGCTGCGGCCGGTGCCGGTGGTGCGGCCTCCGCCGGCGCTGGCGCCTGTGCCGGTGCCGGTCCCCGTGCCCGTACCGCCCGCCTGACGGCCCGTCCGGCGCCCGGCGCGCACGCCGGGGTCACGCGGGGCGCCGGAGGCGGATGCCCCGGCGTGCGCCTCCGCGGCGGCCCGGCGGTCGAGGGTGCGGGCGAGGCGGTACGCCGCCTCGCGGTGACCCTGCTCGGCGGCGGCGCGCAGCCAGCGCTCGGCGCCGACGTCGCTGCGGTGCTCAAGCAGGTCGGCGAGGGCGTACGCCCCCAGCGCGTGACCCTGCTCGGCGGACTGGCGCAGCCAGTACTCGGCGGCGGGCTCGTCGCCGCGCTCGCGGTAGTGACGGCCGAGGGCGTGCGCGGCGGCCGCGGAACCCGCCACCGCGGCGATGCGCCACCAGCCGGCCGCCTCGTCGGCGTACCCGCGCTGGTGGAGAAGGACACCCAGATTGTTGGCGGCGGCGCGGTCGCCGTCGGCCGTCGCGGCCCGCAGATGGGGTTCGGCCGCGTCGAGGTCACCGCGGCGCAGCAGGAGGGATCCGAGCACGCTCAGGGACTCGGTGTCGCCGCGCTCGGCGGCTTGCCGGTACCGTGCCTCGGACTCGGCCTCGGCGGTGTCCGCGGTGTCCACAGCGTTCTCTTGATGTCGCTGCACAAACCGCCCTGTCTCCAACAGAGTTGCCCTGTCCCCCATAAAATCCATCGTCGCACCACCCGCAACCCGCGTACACCTGGTATACCGCAGCCAGTGAGGTCACTTCAGCGTTTTGTCGACATGCCCACAGAGAGACTCTCCAAACGCTTTGGCGCCAACTCCGCCCACCAGAACGGTGGTTCGTATGGACACCTGGGTACATGACGGACACGGATGACACACAACGAGGGCCCGGATCTCTTTCGAGATCCGGGCCCTCATCTTCTTCTTCAGTAGCGGGGACAGGATTTGAACCTGCGACCTCTGGGTTATGAGCCCAGCGAGCTACCGAGCTGCTCCACCCCGCGTCGTTGTGTCCAAAGACTAGCACGACGCGGGATGCTCCCAGCTCAGTCGCCCTTCGGGTCGCCCTTCCCGGCCGGCTCGGCGCCTCCGGCCGGCTTGGCCTTCGCCTCGGCGTCGGCTGCCCGCTGGAGCGCGTCCTGAAGGTTCTCCTGCGCCTTGCCGTAGGCGACCCAGTCCTGCTTCTTCAGGGCCTCTTCGCCGTCGGTGTACGCCTTCTGGGCGTCCTCGATGGCCTGCTGAAGGGTCCCGTCACCGGCCGGTGGCTTCGGCTTGCTGGGATCGCCGTCGTCCGCCGGCGGCGGTGGCGCGCCCTCCTCGCCGAAGACCGCCGTGAGCGCTTCCGCCAGGTTGTCCTTGAAGACGGTCTCCTTGCCGTACGAGACGGCGACCTTCTTCAGGAGCGGATAGGCGTTGTTGCCCTGGGCGTAGACCGGTTCGACGTACAGGAAGCCGTCGTTGAGCGGGATCGTCAGCAGGTTGCCGTACTCGATGTCCGAGTTGGCGCCCTTCATGTTCCTGACGAACTCGGCGACTTCACTATTGCTGTTGAGCCGGTTCTGCACCTGTTGCGGACCCGGCACGTCGCCGGTGACTCTCAGAAGCCTTATGGTCCCGTAGTCCTTGCTGGAGGCGTCGGCGTCCACCGCCATGAACGCCCCGAGGTTCGGACGTCCGTTGGGTGTGAAGGTCGTCGTCAGCGAGAACTTCCGTTTCGCGTTCGGATCGACCTCCGCGCCCTTGACCGTGGGCATCTTCAGGCTCAGGTAGTACGGCGGGACCGAGCTCTTGTCACCGGTCGTCGGGTCGTCCGGCACCTGCCACGCGTCACTGCCGCTGTAGAACTGCGACGGGTTGGTGACGTGGTAGCGGGTCAGCAGCTCACGCTGGACCTTGAACAGGTCCTGCGGGTAACGCAGATGGGACATCAGACCCGCTTCGATGTCGCCCTTGGGCTGCACCGTCCCGGGGAATGCCTTCATCCAGGTCTTGAGCACCGGGTCCTCGGTGTCCCACTGGTACAGCTTGACCGAGCCGTCGTACGCGTCGACGGTGGCCTTCACCGAGTTGCGGATGTAGTTGACCTGGTTCTGCTGGGCGACCACCGCGCGCTGGTCGTCCGTCTGCGAGAGCGAGTCCGCCGTGGTGTCCCCCAGCGTCGTACGCGACGCGTAGGGGTAGCCGTTGGTGGTGGTGTACGCGTCGACGATCCACTGGACGCGACCGCCGACCACCGCCGGATAGGCGTCGCCGTCGAGGGACAGCCAGGGCGCGACCGCCTCGACGCGCTCCTTGGGCGTGCGGTTGTACAGAATCCGCGAGCCCTCACCGATGGCACCCGAGTAGAGCATCTGCGGCTCGCTGAACGCCACCGCGTACGCGGCGCGGTTCAGCGGGTTCGACAGGCTGACCCCGCTCTTGCCCTTGTAGCTGGTGGTCGTGGTGGGCTCGCCGTTCTTCTCGTAGTCGAGCTCCTTCTGCGGGCCACCGACGATCGAGTACTGATCGGTCTTCTCGCCGTAGTAGATCCGCTGCTCGTAATTGGGGAGCGAACCCTTGGCGGGCAGGCCGGACTCGGTGAAGTCCGGTGCGCCCTCGGTGTCCGGCTTCACGGCCGTGCCCTTGGCCGCGACCATGCCGTAACCGTGGGTGTAGGTGAAGTGGTCGTTGATCCAGTTGCGCTTGTCGATACCCCTGAGGTCGAGCTCGCGCAGACCGACGACGGTGTCCTGGCCGTTGTAACGGTCCACGTCCAGCGTCGAGGGGAACTGGTAGTACTTGCGCTCCTGCTGGAGCTGGTCGAAGGTCGGCGGCACGACATTCGGGTCGATCAGCCGGTAACTGGCCGCCGAATCGGCGTCGTCGCGCAGCTTCGCGTTGTCCTGGCCCTCGCCGACGCCGCGATAGTCGTCGACCTGGGCGTCATCGATGTCGTACGCCTTGCGCGTCGCGTCGATGTTCTTCTTGATGTACGGCGCTTCCTTGGCCTGCTCGTTCGGCTGGACCTGGAACTTCTGCACGATCGCCGGGTAGAGCCCGCCGATGAGGATCGCCGAGAGCACCATCAAGCCGAAGCCGATGACCGGGAGCTGCCAGGTGCGGCGCCACAGCGTGGCGAAGAACAGCACGGCACAGATCGCGGCGATGCAGAAGAGGATCGTCTTCGCCGGGAGGTAGGCGTTCGCGTCGACATAACGCAGTCCCGCCCAGTTGCCGGTGGCCTTGAAGTCACTGGACTTCACCGCCAGGCCGTACCGGTCGAGCCAGTACGCCACGGCCTTGAGCGAGACGAAGATGCCGAGCAGCACCGACAGATGGCCGGTGGCCGCGGCCGTCGCACGCGCGCCGGGGCTCGTGATGCGCAGGCCACCGTACAGATAGTGCACCAGGGCGGCGGCGATCAGCGAGAGCACCGCGGCCGCGAAGCCGAAGCCCAGCAGGAAGCGGTACCAGGGAAGGTCGAACGCGTAGAACGACACGTCCATCTTGAACTGCGGGTCCTTCTGACCGAAGGGAACCCCGTTCACCCACATGAGCCAGGTGCGCCACTGCCCGGAGGCAGAGGCTCCGGCGATCAGCCCGACCAGTGCGGTGATCCCCAGGAGCACCCACTTCTTGTACGGGGCAATACCCATCCGGTAGCGGTCGAGGTTCTGCTGCTCCAGCGACATGGCGCTGAGCGGCGGCCGGAGCCGGTGCGCGAGCCAGATGTTCACCCCCACGGCCGCGGCCATCAGCAGGCCGAAGACGGCGAACAGCCCGATCTTGGTCCACAGGGTGGTGGTGAAGACAGATGAATATTTGACCGAGCGGTACCAGAGCCAGTCCGTCCAGAACCCGGCGAACATGACAAAGGCCATGGCCAGGACGGCCAGTACCCCCAGTGTCATGAGCAGGGTCCGGACACGCCTGGACGGTCGGCCGACTCTCATCCGTGGCCCTGTCGGGCCTCCGCCGCGGTCCGGCATCTGGAAAGCCAAGGTGCGCACCTCGAAGTTCGCTGTTGTGGTATCAGGGCTCCGCGATCGTAGAGCCCACTCATGCAACTTACTGAAGCTTTACTCAGTTCCCGTTTTGGGGGCCGAAGGAGGCAGGATGTTGGGCATGTCCAATGTTTCCCCCTCCGCCTCCGGTACTCCGATGGCCGCGAGCCCCCTCACCCGCGCCGTACTCGAAATCGACGACTACTCCGCCGGGCTCGGCTGGGACCAGCCGGCCAGGCTCTTCGCCCTGGTCGACACGGCCCGGCTGCGCGCCCAGGAGCCGGGCCTCGCGGCCCAGCTCGGCCTCGACGACAGCGAGTCGACGGCCACCCTCACCCCCGTCGAGCAGGACGAGATTCCCGCGACGACCCCGCTCGACGAGTTCCTCGGCACGGTCGCCTGGCCCGACGCGGTGGTCGGCTGCGCGCTGACGGTGGAGCGGCTGATGCTGCCGCCGTCCGCGGAGACCGCCGTGCCCCAGGGGCTGAACGAGTCCCAGCTGGCCAAGTGGGTGGCCGAGCACCCCGACCGCCAGGAGGTCCGGATGACCGTCGCCGTGCTGCGTGACGGGGCACGCGAGTCGGCGCTGCGGCTGCGCGAGAAGGACTCCGCCACCGAGGTCCTCACCGGCTCCACCCTGGTCCCGGGTCTCGCCGAGGCCCTGGCCGCCACCTTCGAGGCGTAACTCCGCCGGCTCTCCGGCGCTCCCGGGTTCGTCGGGGGACACGGCTTCATCGGGGGCTGCTGCTTCATCGGGGACATGGCCGATCAACCCGTCGTGCACTGCGGCAGGCCAGCCGTGTCCTCCTTGCCGATCTTCTCCAGCGACTTCTTCGCGTCGTCGATCGTCTTGACCTTCACCAGCGTGAGGCCCTCGGGAATGTCCGCCGCGGCCGAGGCGCAGTTCTCGTCGGGCGTCAGGAAGTACTCGGCGCCGGCCTGTCGTGCGCCGACGGTCTTCATCTCGATACCACCGATCGGGCCGACCTTGCCCGCCTCGTCGATCGTGCCGGTGCCCGCGACGAACTTTCCGCCGGTCAGATCCTTGGGCGTGAGCTTGTCGACGATGCCGAGCGAGAACATCAGGCCGGCGCTCGGGCCGCCCACGTCCGCCAGCTTGATGTCGATGGTGAACGGGAACGCGTGGTCGGGGCCGGCCTTGATGCCGACGATCGCACGGTCTTCGTCGGGTGCCTTCTCCGTGGAGATGGTGATGTCTTCGCTGCCCGCGGGCTGCTTGCCGGCCTTCTCGGCGGCGGCGGCCTCCTTGGCAGGGACGATCGTGAAGACGACTTTCTCGCCGGGCTTGTGCTTGGTGACGAGCTTGGCGACGTCCTGGGGATCCTTGATGGCCGCACCGTCCACCGACTTGATGACATCGCCCGCGTGCAGCTTGCCCTCGGCCGGAGTGTCCTTCAGGACGGTGGAGACCACTACGCGGGTCTGCACCGGGATGCCCAGCTCCCGCAGGGCCGCCGCTTTGGCGCTCTCCTGGGACTGGCTGAATTCCTCGGCGTTCTCCTGAGTGGACTGCTCTTCGGTCTTGCCGTCGGGATAGAGCGTGTTGTGCGGCACCACGACACTGTCGTGCGCCAGCCAGCCGTAGACCGCCTCGACGAGATTCATTCTGTAGTCGGCGCCGGTGACCCTGACCGTCGTCATATTGAGATGACCGGTCGTCGCATATGTCTTACGGCCGGAGATCCGCAGCACGGGCTCTCCGCCCGCGTCTCCGAGCGTGTTCACCGTGGGGCCGGGCGACATCTCCGAGTAGGGGACTTTGATGAATACCCCCACGCACAGGAGCGCGATCAGGATGAGCGTGGAGGCGAGCATCGTCGCAGTGCGGCGTGGCATGGAACGACAGTACGGGACGGGTCTGTCACTACACCGCTGGGGCCGGTCCGTACGGGGCGCAGGGCGTCGGCCGTACGGCGGGGGCCGCGTCAGAGAACATCGGAACCGGAGTGGGATTTCTCCATCGCCTCACGGAACCGGGTGTAACCGGCAAGCTCGGAGATATCGCCGGTGGTGCGATTACGCGCTGCCCAACTGCCCCATATCGCAGCACCGACGGCAGCGAAAAGCGGAATCAGCAACCACGCGAGTGCTGCCATCCCGACCTCCCGACCCCAAGAGCGACCGCAACCGACCGATCAGCAAAAACCGACCGATCAGCAGATTAACCATCCGCTGCTCCAACGCTCGCGGCAGGGGTCGGGTTACGCAAATCGGGGCGCATGGGTGGTCACCGGGTTTCAGCGGACCCCAACCGTCGCTTCAACGGGCCCCGCCCTCAACGACGCGCTACGCGCCGACCCGCCCTCCCGTCGCCCGACCACCACCCCCGGATGACGCCGCTACGCGCCGACCCACTCATCGGTACCGTCCGAGAACGTCTGGTGCTTCCAGATCGGCACCTCGTGCTTGAGGTCGTCGATCAGCTGCCGGCACGCCTCGAACGCCTCACCGCGGTGCGGGCAGGACACCGCGACGACCACCGCGAGATCCCCCACCGCCAGATCGCCCACACGGTGGACGGCGGCCAGCGCCCGCACCGGGAAGTCCGCGACGACCTTCTCGGCCACCCGGCGCATCTCCGCCTCCGCCGTGGGATGGCAGGAATAGCCGAGCTTGTCGACATCGGCGCCGGAGTCGTGGTTACGCACGGTGCCGACGAAGAGCGCGGTACCGCCCGCGGCCTCGTCCCCCACCGCCCTGAAGATCTCGTCGACGGACAGCGGGGTCTCGCGGACCGCCAGCAGCCGGATGGGGTCCTGAGCCGCCTGCTCGCCCGGGTGGGACTGGGTACCTGTGGTGCCTGCCATGGCGCCCATCGTGCCGTACCGCGCCGACAATACGGAATAGCGCTTTCGACCGGCCGTACGTGCCCCCCGTATGGAGGGTCCTACATGCGGCAGGAGGGCCCAGGACACGGCTGCGGGGTTCCTGGATACGGCGTGCCCTCGACCGGGTCCTAGATGCGGCGCCGTGCCTTGCGGGCGCGGCGCACCAGGGCCGCCGTACCCAACAGAGCGACCGTGGCGCCCGCGGCGCCCGCCGCGGTGGCGTCCTTGCGGCCCAGTCGGCGGCCCGCGAGGGTGTGCCGTCCCGCGACCTCCTCCAGCAGCTCGGTGAGGACCTCCTCATTGGTCCACCGGGGCCGCCAGCCCGCTTCGTGGAGCCTGCTGACGCTCACCACCCAGGGGTACATCGTGTACGCCAGATCGCCCGCAGGAGAGGGCGTGAGGCCGATCCGGTGCAGCCGGGCCGCGGCACCAAGGGCGACTGCGGACGGCAGCTCCATGCGGCGGATGCCGCTGAGCTCCTCGACCTCCTCCTGCTCCAGCCAGCCGTCACAGCCGACCGCGAGCTCGCCGTCGACCTTCTCCAGAGCGGCGTACTCCAGGGCGCTGACCAGGTCGTCGACGTGGCAGAACTGCCAGGTGGGGCGAGATTTCGCGACGACGAGCAGGCGGGGCGACTCGAAGTAGCGGGTGAGGGCCGTGTCGGTGCCGCCCACCAGGACGGCGGGCCTCACCACTGTGACGTTCAGACCGGGGTGCGCGCGGGGCGCGCGGCGGCCGAGGCGCTCGATCTCCAGGAGATCGCCCACGCCGGTGGCCTCCGCGGTGGCGCGCAGTTCGGCGTCCTCGGAGAGCGGGACGTCGTTGTCGGGCAGGGCGCCGTAGACCATCGCTGACGTGCACAGCACGACACGGTGGACACCGGCGGCGGCCGCGGCGGTGAGCACCGTCTGGGTGCCCCGCACGTTGTAGGCCGTACGGGCGGCCGGGTCGGATTCCAGGTCGAGATCGAGCGCGAGGTGCACGACGACATCGGCGCCGCGCAGCTTCTCCGCGATGGCCGGGTCGCGCACATCCAGGATGTGCCACTGCGCCTCGGTCACCTCGCCCCGGCGCTCGTCGATGGCGATGACCTGCTTGACCTCTTCCAACGCGGCCAGCCGCCGGGTGAGCAACGCTCCGATGCCCGAAGCGGCACCCGTGACCGCGACCACGGGACCGCGGGCAGCCGGGGTTGAGCGGTTTCGCGCTGCGCGAACCTGACGATCTGGGGAACTCACGGGGCGTCTCCAGCGGTTGTCTTCAGTACGTACACGCGGTAGCGCGTACGTACCAGGTGGCGTCCATCCTGCCGCAGGCCATGCGTCGGCGGAGCATCGAGCCCACATCACAGGCTCCGGTGTCTACGCTGGGTGGTGATGTCGGGCAGTCGCCGTCGGCCGGAGCCGGCGGCCCAATGAGCCGAGGAAACCCGTGAGTGACTCCCCATTCGGATTCGGCCTTCCGCCGGAGGACGGCGACGATGGCAAGAAGAAGGGCAGCGAGGGCAGTGGCGAGGGTGGCCGGAATCCAGCGGATCCCTTCGGCTCGCTGGCAGGCGGCGCGGGCGGCGACAACCCGTTCGCGGCGATGTTCGGCTCGCTGAACCCGAACGATCTCGGTGCGGCATTCCAGCAGCTGGGCCAGATGCTGAGCTACGAGGGCGGTCCCGTGAACTGGGACATGGCCAAGGACATCGCACGCCAGACCGTCGCGCAGGGCACCGCCGACGGCACCAAGGACGCCAGCGTGAGCCCCGGCGAGCGGTCCGCCGTCGAGGAGGCCCTGCGGCTGGCCGACCTGTGGCTCGACGGTGTGACGTCCCTGCTGTCCGGCGCGAGCACGTCGGTGGCGTGGAGCCGCGCCGAGTGGGTCGAGGCGACCCTGCCCGCGTGGAAGCAGTTGGTGGACCCGGTCGCCGAGCGCGTCGGCGCTGCGATGGGCGACGTACTGCCCGAGGAGATGCAGGCCATGGCTGGCCCGCTGCTCGGGATGATGCGCTCCATGGGCGGGGCGATGTTCGGCCAGCAGATCGGGCAGGCCGTGGGTGTGCTGGCGGGCGAGGTGGTCGGGTCGACCGACATCGGGCTGCCGCTCGGCCCGGCGGGCAAGGCCGCGCTGCTCCCGGTGAACATCGAGGCGTTCGGCAAGGACCTCGGTGTCGGCAAGGACGAAGTGCGGCTGTATCTCGCCCTGCGCGAGGCCGCCCACCAGCGTCTCTTCGCACATGTGCCGTGGCTGCGCTCGCACCTGTTCGGCGCGGTCGAGGGTTACGCACGCGGGATCACGGTCGACACCTCGAAGCTTGAGGACGTCGTCGGCCGGCTCGATCCGCAGCACCCGGAGCAGCTGCAGGAGGCGCTCCAGCAGGGCATGTTCCAGCCGGAGGACACCCCGGCGCAGAAGGCGGCGCTGGCCCGTCTGGAGACGGCCCTGGCGCTGGTGGAGGGCTGGGTGGACGCGGTGGTGCACGAGGCCGCCAAGCCCCGGCTCACCTCGGCGGACGCGCTGCGCGAGACGCTGCGCAGGCGCCGGGCGTCCGGTGGCCCCGCCGAGCAGACCTTCGCGACGCTCATCGGCCTTCAGCTGCGGCCGCGCCGGCTGCGGGATGCCTCGCGACTGTGGGCCTCGCTCACCGATGCGCGCGGCCTCGATGGACGCGACGCGCTGTGGGAGCACCCGGACATGCTGCCGACAGCGGAGGACCTGGACGACCCGGACGGGTTCGTGCACCGCGAGCAGCTGGACTTCTCCGAGCTCGACAAGATGCTCGGCGAGGCGGCCGGCGGCGGCGGCAAGCCGACTCTGAAGAAGGACGGCGGAGCCCCCGCGGGCGGCCACGGGCCGAGCGACGCCAAGCCGGGCGACACAGCCGGCACGACCGAAGAAGAGGGCAACACCGACAAATGATTCTGTACGACGATGCGGTCCTCGTGCTGAAGGGTTACGAGGGCCGGGAGCAGGGTCAAGAGCAGCTGCGCCAGACCTATCTGGATCACTTGGCGGCGCATCCGGACGGGATGTGGAAGGCCTGCGGGGCCGGGCACATCACGGCGAGCGCGCTGGTCGTCGACCCGTCGCGCGGGCGTGTCCTGCTGACGCTGCACAGGAAGCTGCGGATGTGGCTGCAGATGGGCGGGCACTGCGAGCCGGGCGACCCGACGCTCGCGGTGGCCGCACTGCGCGAGGCCACCGAGGAGTCTGGGATCGCCGGGCTGACGCTGCTGCCGGTGGGCCCGGTGCGGCTGGACCGGCACCCGATTCCGGCGCCCTGCAACTGGCATCTGGATGTGCAGTACGCCGCGCTGGCTCCCGAGGGCGCGGTGGAGGCGGTCAGCGAGGAGTCACTGGACCTGCGCTGGTTCACCTACGACGAGGTGGCGGGAGTGGCCGACGACTCGGTCGTACGCTTGCTGGAGAGCACGCTCGCGGCGCTCCGACCGACCTCGTGAACGGGTCTTGAGCAGATCGTGAGTAAGGGGCGGCCTCCCAGGAGGCTGCCCCTTACTCATGATGATCTGCACTCAGATTGTTCGCCCGGCTGTCAGTTCCAGGCGTTGTTCTGGTTCTGGCTGTGCGCGCCCTGCTGGCCCACGCCGAACTGCGCCGCGGCGCCCTCGCCGATCTGCGCGTTCTGCGGCGGCATCACCTCGCTGGGCTGCACGAGCGCGAAGCCCTGCCCGAGGAAGCTGAGCTCCCAGCCCTCGCCGGTGTTGCCACGTCGGCGCCGGATCCCCGAGGAGTGCGTCTGGGCCTGCATCTGTACCCGCAGCGAGCTGGACCAGGCGACGATCGCGTCGGCGTCGGCGTTGACGTACTTGTCCGGCGTGACCTGCAGCATCAGCGGCTGGCCCGAGGTCATCAGCGCGACCTTGCCCTGCCCCGAGATGTTCAGCTGGTACTTGCCCGAGCCGGAGATGCCGTACTGGCTGTCCACGGCGATGACTTCGGTGTGCAGCGTGGAGTCCAGGGCGAGGACATAGCTGCTGTCCACCGTCATGCCGTCGCGGTCGACGTCCACCACGTGGACGTACTGCGCGAGGTTGGCGAAGTAGACGGTGCCCTGACCCGAGCAGCGCATCAGGTCGAGGCCCTCACCCGTGCGGGCGCGGGCGCTGCGCTGGTTGTTCGACTGGTACTCGCCGTCGAAGTCCATCAGTCCCTGGTACGCGACCATGGAACCCTTGCGGGCGAGGACGTCGTCCTGACCGGTGAGCGAGACCCGCAGAAGCTGCGGATTCTGCACGGTGTACCGGTCCTGGGACTGCTGTTCCGTGTGGCTGAAAAGTGGACTCTGCATGGTGTGTTCCCGCTCCCCCTCAGCCCCGGACCCGCAGGCGGTCGGTGCTGTCCTCACTCGGCTGTACGACGACCATGCCCTGGCCGGAAAAGGCCATCTGGTACGCCTCACCGCTCCCTCGGCCGATCAGGGAGGAGGCCTTGAAACTGCGCTTCCCCTTCACCTTGAGGTTCGGCGACCAGGCGACGAGGGCGTCCGGGTCGACATAGGTCTCGTCCTCACCGCTGCCGCAGTCGACGACGATCGGTGTGCCGCGCGAGGTCACCGCGACCCAACCGGTGCCCGCGATCTGGACGTTCCACAGGCCCTGTCCGGTGAACTTGGCCAGGCCCTTGACCCGCTCCACGCCCCAGGTGAGGTGGGCGTCGAATGCCAGCAGGTTGGTGCCGTTGACCGACAGCGAGTCATTGTTGAGGTTGATCACGACGACGTCCGCGCCGTAGTCGGCGAGGTAGAGCAGGCCGTCACCGGCGCACTTCATGATCGGCGCGCCTTCGCCGGTGATCCACTGGGAGGCGACCTGGCGTACGCCGGGCGGGTTGGGCTCGTACTGGATGAAGCCCTCGTACGCCACCATCGAGCCGGTGCGCGCGTAAAGGTCCTGGCCGGTCGCCATGGCGACCTTGAGCATCGCACGGCCGTGATTTTCCATCCGGGCCGTGATCGGTGTCGGGGCGAAGCCCGCGAGTTGCTGGTTCATGACGGGCTCCCTCAGACCTCGTAGGGCTGGACGACGATGAAGTTTCCGGGGGCGCCCCGGAACTGGAGATTGATGGTCTCTCCGCTGTGGCCGGGATAGGCGTTGCGGCGCAGGCGCACCTGCGTGGAGAGGATCACCTGGGACGCGGAGGACCACGCGACGACGGCGTTGGCGTCGGCGAAGGTGGTCGGCGTGACGGGCAGGACCACCGGAACGCCGTGCGTCTTGACGACGACGGTGCCCGAGCCCTGGAACTGCATGGTGAACAGGGCCCCGCCGGGAATGCCGTGACCCTCGATACGGCGGATCTCGTACTGGAGCGACTCGTCGAAAGCGAGAACGTTCTCCGCGGAGACGCAGATGCCGTCGCCCTGGAGCTCGATCGGGTGCAGATGCGCACCCTCTTCGGCGAGGAAGACCTGGCCGCGGCCGGAACAGCGCATCAGCTGCATTTCCTGGCCGGTCGCGTTGCCGACGAACCGGCCCGCGAAGCCCGCACCCTTGTAGCTGAAGTCGACCTTGCCCTGATACATCACCATGCTGCCCTGACGGGCCAGGATCGGCGTACCGCCCATGCCCAGCTCGACCCGCATGAGCTGCTGGTTCTGCGGGGTCCAGCGCTGGCCGGTGGGTGCCTCGCGGTACGGCTGGAGGGCGGCCGCGAGACCGGCTCCGGCCTGCGGGAGACCTTGAGGTACGCCCTGGGGCGCACCCTGCGGCTGCCCCAACGGCGCACTCTGGCCATAGGGAGCGGGCGCGCCCGGCGGCTGGGCCTGGCCCGGGATCTGGCCGGGCGGCTGGAACTGGCCCGGCGGCTGCCCGGGGATCTGGCCGAACTGCGGCTGCTGGGGCGGCTGTCCGTACGCCGCCGGGGCGGCCGGCGGCACGGCGCCACCTTGCGGGTGCAGCGGCGCGGCGACCGTCGGCGCCGAGTGCATCTGCGGGGCGGGTGCCTGGGCTGGCGGCGGGGCGAAGCTCTGCGCGGGGGCAGGAGCGGGGGCCGGTGCCGGGGGCGCTCCGAAGGACGGAGCGGGCTGCTGCGCCTGAGGCGGCGGGGCGAAGGACGGAGCCCCGGCCGGTGGCTGCGCGGCCGGCTCTTCCTCGGCCACCTCGCCGCCGAAGTTCTTCAGGAGGGCATCGAGCCCGCCGTCGAATCCCTGGCCGACGGCGGCGAACCGCCACACGTCCTTGAGGTAGAAGTCGCCCAGCATCACCGCGCGCTCGGTGCTGAACTGCGAGCCGTTGAAGGCGTACCTGACGACCTCTTCGCCGCCCGCGACGATCCGGATGTACCCCGGTCCGACCTGCGACATCTGCCCCGCGCCGTCGATCGTGGCGGTGAAGGAGAGCTTGTGGATGTTCGCCGGAATGCGGTCCAGGGTGACGCGGAAGGACTCGGTGTCACCGGACTGCGGGCCGAGCTGCTGGATTGATTCCTCGGGCGACTTCGGCTGGTTGAAGAAGATGAAGAACCGGTCGTCCGAGAGCTGCTCGTTGACGTCGAGGCCGAAGCAGCTGATGTCGAAGGTCAGTCCGGGCCCGGTGATCTGCACACCTACGTACAGATCCGTTCCCGCTGTGAGGTCACTGATCTTGGCCTTGTGGCCACTTTGGAATTCCCTGGCCATACGTAACGACCGTCCCCCAGTCCCGAATGTAAATGCGTCGCGTCAGGCTAACCGCTAACGCCGACATCCGGCCAAGCCGGTACACACTCGGTACAGAATCACCGGCTGTTACTCACCGCGTGCGCCCGGCAGGTGCGGCAACCGGTCTGCGGCCACCACCCCTTCGAGGTATCCACGGGCCCGCTCGGTACGGGGATACGCCTCCAGGAGCCGCCAGAAGCGCGGGCCGTGTCCCGGTACGAGCAGGTGGGCGAGCTCATGGACGAGCACATAGTCGACGACGTACTCCGGCATGCCCTGCAGGCGGTGCGAGAGGCGAATGCTGCCCTCCGCCGGGGTGCACGATCCCCATCGGGTGTTCTGGTTGGTCACCCAGCGCACGGACGTGGGTAGTGCCCTGCCGTCGAAATACTGGCCCGACAAGCGCTGCGCGCGCTCTGCGAGTTCGGCGTCCCCGAACACGCGTTTGTTCTCCTGGGCGGCGAGTTTGTCAAGCATGACCGTCACCCAGCGTTGCTCTTCCGCCTCCGACATACGGGCGGGAATGAGCACGATCGTACGGTCGCCCTCCCGGTACGCGGAGACCGTTCGGCTGCGTCTGGCGCTCCTGCGAACCTCGACCGCGCTCGGCCGCAAGCCGGTGGCTGGCTGATTCGGCGCGCCGCGCGGCGGACTACCGGCGCTCTGCAGTGGGGTCTCCCCCGCGAAGCGGGGCGACGGGTCGGCGGACACGCCTCGACGTTACCCGCTGTCAGCGGCGGAAGTCCCGCCTCAGATGAGTCGAACGCGATCCGCTCCCTGGAGTGCAGCATTTGAACGACAAGCATTCCGGGCCTGTGGACAACTTTCCGCACGATTCGACCACCCCGTGCATTCTGGGATCCGAGAACGGATCACGTGACGGATCACGTGGCGGATCACGTGATGCCTCGCGTGATCGATCCTGAAAGACCGACGGGGGGCAGCGATATGCATCCGGTGGTGAAGCCCGCGCTGCGGCGCGCATGGCGGGACCGGCAGACCGTGCAATTCGGGATGACATCCGCGCACGCGGTGACAGTGGGGCCGGTGGACACAGCGACAGGGAGTTTCCTCGCGCTGCTGGACGGCACTCGCGGCCTGCCGCTGCTGCGCGAGGAGGCCCGGGCAATGGGCCTGCCGGACGGGCGGGTGGACGAGCTGGTGACCCGGCTGACGGCGGCGGGGCTGATCGACGACGCCACAGGCGGTGGCCCCGGGGCGGACGCGCTGCGCGGACGCACCAAGGTGCGCGACCGGCTCCGCCCCGATCTGGCATCCCTCTCGGTGATCCATCCGGCGCCGGGCGGCGGGGCGCGGCGGCTGGCGGCGCGGCGCGCCATACGGGTTCAGGTGAGAGGCGCCGGGCGGGTCGGCGCAACGATCGCCTCGGTACTGGCCGCCGGGGGTGTCGGGTGTGTCGAGGTGCTGGACGGCGGGTGTGTGGAGCTGTGGGATGTGGCGCCGGGCGGGCTGCCGGCCCAGTCCGTCGGCGACCGGCGGGACGTGGCGGCCAGGCAGCTGGTGCGGCGGGCCGCGCCCGACCGGCCACCGCGGGCGGCGGAGCCCGGCGCGTCCACTGCCGGGGGCGAGCCTGGGCTGTCGCTAGTCGTCGTGGCTCCGCGGGACGGGTCCGCGGCGTACGCCCCCGATCCGGGCGCCGCCGAGCCCTGGCTGCGTTCGGGGACGCCGCATCTGTATGCGGGAGTGGTCGAGGCGACAGGCGTGGTGGGGCCGCTGGTGCTGCCGGGCGGAAGTGCGTGTGCGGGCTGTATGGCGCTGGGGCGGGCGGAGCGCGATCCGAGTTGGCTCCGGATGCTGGCGCAGTGGCGCTCCGGGCGACCCGGGCCCGTACCGGCGTGCGACATCGCCCTGGCGACCTCGGTGGCGGGGCTGGCCGCGGCGCACGCCTTGTCCTTTCTGGACGGTGAACTGCCGGCGACCACGGGAGTGCGGTGGGAGGCCGCGCTGCCGCTGCTGGACTGGAGACGGGAGCGGATGTTGCCGCACTCCGACTGTTCCTGCGGTGCGAGTGGGCACACTGAGGGGGAGTACACCTCGGGGGCCGCCGAGCCACAGGACACAATGGCCGGATAACCGTGACCGTGGAGGCATCGTCGCAAGGCACACACGGCGCGGGTGTCTGGGTTTTGGAGGGGCGCATGTCTGATCTTCCCCGGAAGGCGGTCACCCGTACCGCCAAGTTGGCAGCACTGCCGCTGGGCTTCGCGGGCCGGGCCACCTGGGGGCTCGGCAAGCGGATCGGCGGCAGATCCGCCGAGATTGTGGGGCGCGAGCTCCAGCAGCGCACGGCCGACCAGCTCTTCAAGGTGCTCGGCGAGCTCAAGGGCGGTGCCATGAAGTTCGGGCAGGCGCTGTCCGTCTTCGAGTCAGCACTGCCCGAGGAGGTCGCGGGCCCCTACCGGGCGGCGCTGACCAAGCTCCAGGAAGCCGCGCCACCGATGCCGACCCGCACGATGCACGCGGTGCTGACCGAGCGGCTCGGGGCGGAATGGCGCGATCTGTTCCTGGAGTTCGAGAACAAGCCGTCGGCCGCCGCCTCGATCGGCCAGGTGCACCGGGCGGTGTGGCACGACGGGCGCGAGGTCGCGGTCAAGGTGCAGTATCCGGGAGCCGGCGAGGCCCTGCTCTCCGACCTGAACCAACTGAGCCGTTTCGCCTGGCTGCTGGGTCCGATGATCCCGGGCATGGACATCAAGCCGCTTATCTCCGAGCTGCGTGACCGGGTGTCGGAAGAGCTGGACTACGAGCTGGAGGCACAGGCCCAGCGGGCACACGCCCGGGAATTCGCGACCGATCCGGACGTGGTGGTGCCCGACGTGGTGCACCAGAGCGATCAGGTGCTGGTGACCGAGTGGATCGACGGCATTCCGCTGGCCGATGTGATCACGGACGGTACGACCGAGCAGCGCGACAGGGCCGGGCAACTGCTGGCCCGCTTCCTCTTCTCGGGTCCGGCCCGCACCGGACTGCTGCACGCGGACCCGCATCCGGGCAACTTCCGGCTGCTGCCCGTGGAGGACGACGACGGCGAGGAGGGCGAGGCCGAGAAGTGGCGGCTCGGGGTGCTGGACTTCGGCACCGTGGACCGGCTTCCCGGTGGACTGCCCGACACGGTCGGCAAGTCGCTGCGCATGACGATCGACGGCGAGGCCGAGGCGGTGTACGAGCTGCTGCGCGAGGAAGGCTTCGTCAAGGAGTCGATCGACCTGGACCCGGACGCGGTGCTCGACTATCTGCTGCCGATCATCGAGCCGGCGCAGGCCTCGGAATTCACCTTCAGCCGGGGGTGGATGCGCAGTCAGGCGGCGCGCGTGGCCGATATCCGCTCCCCCGCGCACCAGTTGGGCAAGCAGCTCAATCTGCCGCCCGCCTACCTGCTGATACACCGGGTGACTTTGAGCACGATCGGGGTGCTCTGCCAGCTGGGTGCGACGGTACGGCTGCGGGATGAGCTGGAGGAGTGGCTGCCCGGGTTCGTTGCCCCGGCACAGGACGGCAGAGGCACCGAAGTGGGCGCCGAGAGCGTGGAGTGCGAGGAGGACGAGGAGGACGAAGTGGCGGCGGCCGGAGCCTAGGGGTTCCGCCTGGGCCTGGGCTCGTGGTCACCACCAGGGCGAATCGAGCCGTCCCTCAATGGCTCTGAGGTTGGCGCGCGAGCAGTCGTCGCAGAAGTAGTGACGGCTGCCGTTCTCCACGGAGCAGGTCCAGGTCGGTGGGATGCCCTGGGAGACCGCGCCGCAGTGGGAGCACACGAGATGCTCGGCACCCGACTGCGCTGCGGGGCAAGGAGTCTGCTGGTCCACCCCGTGACGATATCCCCGTCCCGGGGCGGTTGCGGGAACAACGCACCGTGGGGGCCGGTCCGTTCGGACCGGCCCCCACGGAGAGCTGATTACTGCTGGTGCCTGTCTGCCGGCTGGTTTCGGTGCCGGGCTTCTACTGCATGACCGCCATGGCCAGGGCGCGGCGGGCGCGCAGTGCGGTGCGCTCGGCACGGCGCTGCATCCGCCGGGCGGCGACCAGGCGCAGGGCCCGGCGTTCCGCCTCGGCTTCACGCAGCAGGTCGTGCATATGAGCACGAGCCAGGGCTTCTGGGATGAGTTGCATTTCGCGGGTCCTGTTCTGGCGTGAGTCGTTCACGCCAATGGTGGTGACGGCGGGGGTCGCGGACCCGAAGGGCTCGCTGGTGAGAGAGGTCATCGGGGCCTGCTTCTTGGGATCGTGCGTATGGGGTCGGTCGATGGTGCCGGTGCGGTTCAGGGGCTTGAGCGCAGTCCCCCAAGAGATGTCGGTCATGCTGCGACCGGGTTCTTGCGCGGACGGCCACGCGGACGCTTGCGGGCCACGACGACGCCCTGGACGAAGAGCTCGCCACCCCAGACGCCCCAGGGCTCACGGCGCTCCTTGGCACCGGCGAGACAGGCCTCGACCAGCGGGCAGGTGCGGCAGAGCGACTTGGCGTACTCGACATCGGCCGGGGACTCGGCGAAGAAGACCTCAGGGTCGAAGGAACGGCAGGGGACGGGCACGCCGAGGTTCTCGATGGCGTCGTCGAGCGCGGTGAGCGCGGTGAGGGGAGTCAAGGCGGGGTCCTCCGTGAGACCGGGCGGGGAGATCGTTCGGGAAGGCGGTACTGACGGGGCGTGCGCTTCGAGTTGCACGGTGGTTTTTTCCTCGTCTGGTCGTTCCGGCCTGTTGGCCGAATGGCTTCTGCTGTCCCGGGGCCCCTTCGCTTCGTCTCGCCCGTTCGGGCAAAACAAAAGGGCCGCGGATCCCGGGTGGGGTTCCGCGGCCCTGAAGGCGCCTGCCTGATGGTGAATCAGGCTGGATCACTCCAGGGTTCAGGCCCACGGAAGGCCCACATCGTGTGGTGCTGCGTCGTCTGCTTCTTGGATCCGGCACCGGCCGCCGCAGAGGCATAGGCGTGCGCCTGCGCGACTGCTACTGCTGCTTCCGGTGCCTCGGTCGGTCGCTCATTGCGCTCCCGGACGGGGAGATCGGCCAGGACCAGGACGGCCGGGCTGAAGACCGCGGGGCTGAAGGCAGCAATGCCGGACAGACCGATACCACTGAGCGAGGAGCCGAGCGGGCAGGTGGCGACGACCGAGTGATCGGTCACTTTGGTGAAAGTCATGAAGCTGGTCACTGGGCTCGCCTCCCTCGGCGTCTCGGGGACCTCGGCCGGAGCCGGATCCCATGTGTGTGGATAAGTACAGCACGGGCACAGGGCTTCGGAGAAGCCCTTGTTTCCGTGGTTAAGAACCTATGGGGATTCCTGGGGCATGCGCAAACTATTTTCTCGACGAATTTTGATCAATCCTCTTCGTCGGCTCCTCCAAGCTCCTGACCTGCGCAGAGAGCCAGCACATCGGCTCCGAACCGCTCCAGTTTCCGGGCGCCGACTCCGGAGATCATGGCCAGCGCTCCGTCGTCGCCCGGCACCGCCTCGGCGATCGCCATCAGAGTCTTGTCGGTGAAGACGCAGAAGGCGGGCTGCCCCAGCTCCTCGGCCTGGCCCGCGCGCCAGTCGCGCAGCCGCTCGTGCAGCGCCTCGTCGATGTCGGACGGGCAGTCCTCGCAGCGCATCAGCTTCACCTCGCCGGCCTCGGTGAGTGTCTTCGCACACACTCGGCACCTGACCTGTCCCCGCCGCCTGCGCTTGGTGCCGGTGGCGGTGCCCGTGCTGCCGGCGACTGCGCCGTGCTCGATGCCTCCGGCACCGCCCGTGCCGCGCCCGGCCGGTGCCCCGGAGCCGGGGCGCAGGCCGCTCAGGAACCGGCTCGGGCGGCGGGAGGCCCGGCCGCCGGGCGAGCGGGACAGCGCCCAGGACAGGCTCAGGTGGACCCTGGCGCGCGTGACGCCGACGTACAGCAGTCGTCGTTCCTCCTCGACCTGCTCGTCGGTCTTCGCGTAGGTGATCGGCATCATGCCTTCGGTGAGGCCGACCAGGAACACGGCGTCCCACTCCAGGCCCTTCGCCGAGTGCAGCGAGGCCAGGGTGACGCCCTGGATGGTGGGTGCGTGCTGGGCGGCCGCGCGCTCGTCGAGCTCCGTGACGAGGTCGGAGAGGGTCGCGGTGGACTTGGCCTTGGTGTAGTCCTCCGCGAGCCGCACCAGGGCGGCCAGCGACTCCCAGCGGTCCCGGACGGCGCCCGAGCCCGCCGGGGGCTCCGTCGTCCAGCCCTTGGTGCTGAGCACCGCCCGGACCTGGGAGGGCAGGTCGTCGGCGTCGTCGAGCAGCGAGTCGTTACCACCGGCCCGCGCCGCGCCGCGCAGCGCGATGCCCGCCTCCCGCACCTCCGGGCGCTCGAAGAACCGCTCCGCGCCCCGCAGCTGGTACGGCACCCCGGCGTCGGCCAGGGCCTGCTCGTACACCTCCGACTGGGCGTTGATGCGGTAGAGCACGGCGATCTCGCCGGCCGGGACGCCCGCGTTGATGAGGTCGCGGATGCAGCGGGCGGTGCCCTCGGCCTCGGCGGGCTCGTCCGCGTACTCCGGGTAGACCGGGTTGGGGCCCGGCTCGCGCTGGGAGATGAGCTCCAGACGGTGCTCGGCGGCCCGGCCCCGGGCCTGGTTCAGCAGGCCGTTGGCCAGGTGGACCACCTGCGGGGTCGAGCGGTAGTCGCGGACGAGCTTCACCACGGTCGCGCTCGGGTGCTTGGTGCGGAAGTTCAGCAGGTGGTCGGGGGTGGCGCCGGTGAAGGAGTAGATCGTCTGGCTGGCGTCGCCGACGACGCACAGGCTGTCGCGGTCGCCGAGCCACAGCTCAAGCAGCCGCTGCTGGAGCGGGCTGACGTCCTGGTACTCGTCCACCACGAAGTGCTGGTACTGACTGCGCACATGGTCGGCGATGTCCTGCCGGTCCTGGAGGATGCCGACGGTCAGCAGCAGCACATCCTCGAAATCGATCATGCCGCGGTCGCGCTTGAGCTGCTCGTACAGTCCGTAGATCTGGGAGATCTCGGCCGGGTTCCTGGGGGCGTCGCGGCTGGACTTGGCGACCGCGGCGGGATAGTCGCCGGGGACGGTCTGGGTGACCTTGGCCCACTCGATCTCGCCCGTAACGTCCCGCAGTTCGTTGCGGTCGAGCCGGATGCGGCAGCGCGCGGCGGCCTCGGCGACCAGTTGCACCTTGCGCTCGACGAGTCGCGGCATGTCGCCGCCGACTGCTTTCGGCCAGAAGTACTGGAGCTGGCGCAGCGCGGCGGAGTGGAAGGTCCGTGCCTGGACACCGCCCGCGCCGAGCTGGCGCAGCCGCCCGCGCATCTCGCCCGCGGCGCGGTTGGTGAAGGTGACCGCCAGCACGCTGCCGGGCTGGATGATTCCGGCACGCACGCCATACGCGATGCGGTGCGTAATCGCGCGGGTCTTGCCCGTACCGGCTCCGGCCAGCACGCACACCGGGCCGTGCAGGGCCGTCGCGACCGCGCGCTGCTCGGGGTCGAGTCCTTCGAGCACCGCGTCCGCCGACTCGGGGGCCTGCGGGAAAAGGGAGGAGTGCGTTGCTGCTGTCACCCCGCCATGCTGCCAGGTCGCGAGAGGTGGACGCGGCCGTTGTCCACAGGGGGCGAGCAGTGGTCGTACTAATGCGGGAATGGTGACCGGGTCGCGTACGTTCGAGTCACTGGGATCACGGATCCCCCAGCGAACCAGAGGAGCGCGAAAGACATGCCGGGCACTGTGACGATGTACAGCACCACGTGGTGCGGCTACTGCCGTCGGCTGAAGAGCCAGATGGACCGCGAAGGCATCGCGTACAACGAGATCAACATCGAGCACGACCCGGAGTCCGCGGCCTTCGTCGAGAAGGCGAACGGCGGGAACCAGACCGTCCCGACGGTCCTCGTGGTCCCCACCTCCGGAGCGCAGTCGGTCATGAGCAACCCGAGCCTCGCGCAGGTCAAGCTGGCCCTGGGCGTCTGACGACACCCCAGCCTCACGTACGTGAAACGCCCCCCGCGGCACACATCGCGGGGGGCGTTTCGCATGCGTACGAGTCCTGCGAACGGCTACGGGGTGAGCGGCTTCGGCAGGGGCTTGCCGTACCAGATCTCCACCAGGCGGGCGGCGATCGAGATGCCGAGCAGCGGCAGCAGTTCCCCGGACTCGATCGCGGTCCGCAGGTCGTCCCGGGAGAACCAGCGCGCCTCCTGGATCTCCTCGCCATCCACGGTGATCTCCGAGGACGTCGCACGGGCCATGAAGCCGAGCATCAGGCTGGACGGGAACGGCCAGGGCTGGCTGGCGACGTACTCGACCCGGCCGACCGTGATGCCCGCCTCCTCGAAGACCTCACGGGCCACCGACTGCTCGATCGACTCGCCGGGCTCGACGAAGCCCGCGAGGGTCGAGAACCGGCCTTCCGGCCAGTGCACCTGGCGGCCGAGGAGCGCGCGGTCGTGCTCATCGGTGACCAGCATGATCACGGCGGGGTCGGTGCGCGGGTAGTGCTCGGCGCCGCAGGCCTGGCAGCGGCGGATGTGCCCCGCGGCCGCGATGACCGTGCGCTCACCGCAGCGTGAACAGAAGCGGTGCAGGCGCTGCCAGTTCTCCAGGGCTACGGCGTGGACCATCAGGGCCGAGTCGCGGGGGGAGAGCAGCAGCCCGGCCTCGCGCAGGCCCGCGGGGCGCGCCGACTGGTCCATGCGCCCCGGCAGGGTGTCCTTCTGGAGCGCGAAGTAGCTGACGCCCTCCTCGTCCGTACCCAGGAAATACCGGTGCGTCTCGGTGACCGGGGCCTCGAAGGCCTGGGTCATGACCAGCTCGGTGTGCCCGTCCGGTGTGTCGTCGATCAGGACCTGACCGCCGGAGACCACGAAGACTCGGGTCGTGGGGTGGCTCCAGGCCGCGGCCAGCCAGGCCTCGTCGAGGCGGTGGTGCGCGGCGCGGTCGAGACCGCTCGGGGCGGCAAGACCGATCGGCCGCTCTCCGGTCTGGCCCGTCTGGTCGGTCGAGGTGCTCACAGGTCTTTCCAACTCCCCCGGGTGGATCGGGTGGTTCAGGTGATTCGGCAGGCAGATTTATCGACTTTGTCGGCTGGCGGTTTTGTGGGCGCGGCCTCAGGAGGGGCGCCAGTTCGCCGCGAGGTCGCCCCACAGGTACGCGGTGGTCTCGACGCCCTTGAGGAGCAGATCGAGCTCAACCTTCTCGTTGGGCGCGTGCCAGCCGTCGGACGGTACGGAGATACCCAGGAAGAGGACGGGCGCACCGAGTACGTCCTGGAGGTCGGCGGCGGGGCCCGAGCCGCCCTCCCGGGTGAACAGGATCTCCTGGCAGGTCGGCGGCGGGGCCCGAGCCGCCCTCCCGGGTGAACAGGATCTCCTGGCCGAAGGCGCGGCCCATCGCCCGTACGACGGACTGGAGGGCGGGGTGGTCCAGCGGTGTCAGGCACGGCCGGGTCGCGGCGCCGAAGGTGATCTCGTGACGGATGCCGGCCGGGACGCGGGAGGCGATCCACTCCCGTACGGACTGCTCGATCTTGTCCGGGTCCTGGCCCGCGACCAGCCGGAAGGACAGCTTCAGCCGGGCGGACGACGGGATGATCGTCTTCCCGCCGGGGCCCTGGTAGCCGCCGCCGATGCCGTTGAGCTCGGCGGTCGGGCGGGCCCAGACGCGCTCCAGGGTGGTGTGGCCCGCCTCACCGAGGGAGGCACGGGACTTGGCCGTACGGAGCCAGCGCTCCTCGTCGAAGGGGAGCGCGGCGAACAGCTCGCGCTCCCGGTCGGTGAGCTCCCTCACGCCGTCGTAGAAGCCGGGGATGGTGATGCGCTCGTCGGCGTCGTGGAGAGCCGCGACGAGGCGCGCGGCGACGGTGGCCGGGTTGGGGACCGCGCCGCCGAAGGAACCGGAGTGGATGTCCTGCTCGGGGCCGTACAGCTCGATCTCGCAGTCGGCGACGCCGCGCATGCCGGTGCAGACGGTGGGGGTCTCCTCCGACCACATGCCGGTGTCGGAGACGATCACCGCGTCGGCGGCGAGGCGGTCGGCGCGCTGCTCGACCAGGGCGCGGAAGTGCGGGGAGCCGGACTCCTCCTCGCCCTCGATCAGGAGCTTGAGGTTCACGGCGGGGGCGGTGCGGCCGGTGGCGGCGAGGTGGGCCCGTACGCCCAGGGTGTGGAAGAACACCTGGCCCTTGTCGTCGGCGGCGCCGCGTCCGTACATCCGGCCTTCGATGATCTCCGGCTCGAAGGGGTCGGTGTGCCAGCCGTCCTCGCGGGCCGCGGGCTGCACGTCGTGGTGTCCGTAGACGAGCACGGTGGGGGCGGCCGGGTCGCCGCTCGGCCACTCGGCGAAGACTGCGGGGGCGCCGTCCGTGGGCCAGATCTCGGTGACCGGGAAGCCGGTCTCCTTGAGCTTCGCGGACAGCCAGTCGGCGCTGCGCCGCACGTCCGCGTCGTGGTCGGGCTGCGCCGAAACGGACGGGATGCGCAGCCAGTCGGCGAGGTCGCCGAGGAAGGCCGCGCGGTGCTGTTCGATGTACGTACGGACGACGCTGTCCGGGGTCTCGCTCATGGGCCCGAGCCTAACCGGCTGCCGGACCCGGCTCGTCCAGCAGGATCCGTTCGAGCTCGGCACGGCCCGGCAGGCGGGCGGGGCGGACGACTTCGCCGCTGCGTACGTAGAGGAAGGCCGCGCTCACGGCGTCGAGGGGGAGGTCGTACTGCTCGGCCCAGGCGAGGCGGTAGAGGGCGAGCTGGAGAGGATCGGCGGTGCGGGTGCGGCTGGTCTTCCAGTCGACGATCTCGTACGCGCCGGTGTCGTCGTCGCGGTACACGGCGTCTATGCGGCCCCTGATGACCCGGCCCGCGAGGGTGAGGTGGAAGGGGGCCTCGATGCGGTGCGGGGTGCGGTGGGCGTACGGCGTGTGCTCGAACGCCTCCTTGAGGGCGGCCAGGTCGCGCTCGTCCGCGATCTCGGCCTCGCTCCCGTCGCCGCCGGGGAGCTCGTCGGGGCCGAGCATGGGCAGCGGCAGCTCTTCGAAGCGGGCCTCCACCCAGGCGTGGAAGCGGGTGCCTCGGCGGGCCGCGGGCTGCGGGGGGCGCGGCATGGGACGGGCCAGTTCCTGGGCGAAGCCGTCGGGGTCGGCGGCGAGGCGGACCAGCTGGGAGGCGGACAGGGCAGGCGGCACGGGAACGTCGCGGGTGGTGGCGCGGGCGCGGCGCAGCTCGCCGGCGAGGGCGTCGAGGTCGCGGTCCCAGGAGGCGACGGCGCGGGTCTCTTCGGGGGTGAGCCGGACGGCTCCTTCGGCCCGGCGGGCCAACTGGGCGGGCAGGTGCCCGGCTTGGTCAGGGTCGGTGGGGTGGGGGCGGGCGGGGGTGGTGTCGTGGCCTGCGTGGTCGGGGGCGTGCGCGGGGCGGACCGGGTGGGGGATCCGCTCCGGGTGCGGCCGGCCCCTGAGCCCGGCGCCGGGGCGCTGTGTTGACCAGGCGTCCCCGTGCGAGGGGTCTCCATCGTAGTCGTACGGGGCCCAGTCGGAGGGGGAGCTGGCCGACGGGGCCGAGGCCGGTGGGGCCGCGTCCGATGGGGTCGAGGCTGGTGGGGTCGAGGCTGGTGGGGCGTCCTCACCGGTACGGGAGCCGGGCATACGGGAGCCGGGCACGGGCGTGTCCGTCGAGGCGTCGGCGGATCGGGCGTGCTCGTGATCCTGCTCGGGCTCGTGCCCAGAGCCCTGATCCGGTCCGTGCCCGGTGGGGGGCGTCGCGGCTGCCCCCGAGGTCGTCGGCGGACCCTGGGGGCGTTCGGGGAGGAGCGTGTCCCAGTCCGAGGGGATCTCGTGCTCGGGGGCGTCGCGGTGCGGGTAGCCCTCCTCGTAGGGGGCGCCGTCGTCGTACGGGGGGCTGTCCTCGTACGGAGGGCTGTCGTCGTACGGAGGGCTGTCCTCGTGAACGGAGCTGTCAGGGAACGGGAAGCCGGGGGCCCCGCCGTGGCGGTCGGCCGGGGGCGCGGATTGCGGGGTCGCTGTCAGGGCGTCCAGGTGGGCCAGTACCGTCTCCGCCGCCGCGCGGCGGCGCGTCAGGGAGGCTTCGTCCAGTGGCAGGGGCCAGGCTCGGTCGGCCGCAGCCTCGCGCAGGGCGGGATTTTCCTCGTCCGGTTCGGGCTGGTCCGCCCAGACCTCGATCTCGCCGAAACCGGTCGCACAGTGGTCGTACAGCGCCCGCAGAAAGTCCGAAGGGCCGCGTGGCTTCTTCTGAGTCGGTCCCCACCAGTGGCCCGAACCGAGCAGAAGCGATCGCGGGCGCGTGAAAGTGACGTAACCGAGGCGCAGTTCCTCCGTCCGCTGGTGTGCCCTCATGTCGTCCTTGAAGGCCTTGAGGCCCTTGCTGTCCCACTCCCCCACGTCCGGGAGGGTCTGCGCGTCGCCGCGCAGCGCGTGCGGGAGGACCTTCGCCTGCGACGCCCAGGACTCGCGGGCCTGGTCGTTGGGGAAGTGGCCGTGGACCAGGCCGGGGGCCGCCACGACGTCCCACTCCAGGCCCTTGGCCTTGTGGGCGGTGAGGACCTTGACGGTGTTCTCCCCGCCGGGCAGCGCGTTGTCCAGGCCCTTCTCGTACTGCGCGGCGGTGCGCAGGAAGCCCAGGAAGGCCAGCAGGGTGGCTTCCCCGTCGAGCGCCGCGAAGCCCGCCGCGGTGTCCAGGAAGTTGCTCAGGGTCTCGCGGCGGCGGGCGGCCAGGGCGTTCGGTGAGGCGGAGAGCTCCACTTCCAGGCCCGTGGTGGCCAGCACTCGGTGCAGTACGTCCATGAGCGGGTCGGCCAGCGAGCGGCGCAGGTCCCTCAGCTCGACCGCCAGCCGGGCGAAGCGCACCCTCGCCTGGGAGGAGAACGGCAGGCCGTCGTCCTTGCCGCCGGCGGACTCCAGGAAGGTGTCGAGCGCGTCGGCGAGCGAGATGACCTCGGACGGGTCGACGCCCTCGACGGCCTCGGCCAGCCTGCGGTCCGGGTCCGCGTCGTCGCCCGACGCGCGGTGGACCAGCAGCCGCGCCCTGCGCCCAAGGAGCGCCAGGTCGCGGGGGCCGATGCGCCAGCGGGGGCCGGTGAGGAGCCGTACGAGGGACGCGTTGGCGCCGGGGTCCTGGAGGACCTCGCAGACCGCGACGAGGTCGGCGACCTCCGGGAGGTGCAGCAGCCCGGACAGGCCGACGACCTCGACGGGGATGTCGCGGGCGACCAGCGCGCCCTGGATCTCGGCGAAGTCGCCCGCCGTCCGGCACAGCACGGCAATCTCGCCGGGCTCCTTGCCGGTGCGCACGAGGTGCGCGATCGAGTCGGCGAGCCAGTCGATCTCCTCGGCGTGGGTGGGCAGCAGCGCGCAGCGGACCATGCCGTCGCGCTCGGCGCCCGGCGCGGGGCGCAGGGCCTCCACGCCCGCGTGCATGGCGCGCAACGGGACGGCGAGGCCGTTGGCCAGGTCGAGGAGGCGGCCACCGCTGCGGCGGTTCTCGCTCAGCGAGTGTCGGGTGGCGGGGCGGCCGTCGGCGTACGGGAAGTGCTCGGGGAAGTCGTCGAGGTTGGCGACGGATGCGCCTCGCCAGCCGTAGATCGCCTGGCAGGGGTCGCCGACCGCCGTCACCGCGTGTCCCGTGCCGCCGCCGAACAGCCCGGACAGCAGGAGGCGCTGCGCGACGGACGTGTCCTGGTACTCGTCGAGGAGGACCACCCGGAACTCCTCGCGCAGGATCCGCCCGGCCTCCTGACTGGTCAGCGCGAGCTCGGCGGAGAGCGCGATCTGGTCGCCGAAGTCGAGGAGGTCGCGGCTGCGCTTGGCCGCGCGGTAACGGGTCGTGAGGTCGAGCAGTTCGAGGCGGGCGGCGGCGGCCTCGGGGGCCTTGCGCAGGTCGGCGTTGGTGAGCTTGACGCCTTCGAGGGTGCGCAGGAGCTCGGTGTCGTACGCCGCGAGCCGCTCGGGCCGTACGAGATGCTCGGCCAGCTCGGCGTCCAGCGACAGCAGGTCGCTGACCAGGGCCGGGAAGGACTTGGTGAGGGCCGGGTACGGACCCGGCGCTTCGCGCAGCACGCGGGCGGCGAGCTGGTAGCGGGTGGCGTCGGCGAGCAGGCGGGCGGTCGGCTCCAGCCCTATGCGCAGGCCGTGCTCGGCGAGGAGCTGGCCGGCGAATGCGTGGTACGTCGAGATCCGGGGCTCGCCGGGAGGGTTGTCGGGGTCGATGGCGTCGGGGTCGGTCACTCCGGCCCTGATCAGCGCCTTGCGGACGCGCTCGGCGAGCTCACCGGCGGCCTTGTTGGTGAAGGTCAGGCCGAGGACCTGCTCGGGGGCGACCTGGCCGGTGCCGGCCAGCCACACCACACGCGCGGCCATGACCGTGGTCTTCCCCGACCCGGCTCCGGCCACGATGACCTGCGGGGCAGGCGGTGCGGTGATGCACGCCATCTGCTCCGGGGTGAAGGGGATGCCGAGGAGCTCCTTGAGCTGTTCGGGATCGGTGATGCGAGCGGACACCTCAGAGAGGCTATCCGGACCCACTGACATCCACGGTCCACCGGACGACTGGGGCGGGTGGGGCGGGTGATCGTGCGGAGCGAGCCGAGTCGTGCGGGACCGGCCGACGCGTGCGGGGCTGCCCGCCCGGAGCCAGGCCGGGCGGGACGGGCCGGCTACTCGACTATGTGGCGGCCCTCCGGCTGCGCGCTGCACGCGGCGCGGAAGGCGCAGTGCGTGCAGTGCTGGCCGGTGGCCGGGGTGAAGCGCTCGTCGAGGACGCGGCCCGCCGCGGTCGCGAGCAGGTCGCCGACCCACTCCCCGGCGAGCGGCTCCTGCCCCTGAATCTTGGGGAGGGTCTCCCCGCCGTCCTTCTTGGCGGCCGGTTGCCGCAGCTGCACCAGTTCGGCGCCGCCCGGTTCGGGGCGTCGGCCGCCGAAGGCCTCGTCCACCGCGCCCTCGCGGACGGCCAGCTGGTAGACGGCGAGCTGGGGGTGGTGGGCGACCTCGTCCTTGGTGGGGGCCGCTTTGCCCGTCTTGAAGTCGACGACGTACGCCCGTCCCTCCGCGTCCTCCTCGACGCGGTCCATGGAGCCCCTGATGCGCACCTCGTACGAGCCACCGGCCTCCAGCGTCACGTCGAAGCCGTGCTCGGTGGCGACCGGGGTGCGGCCGGAGCGGTCCATGACGTGCCAGCTCAGGAAGCGTTCGAGCGCCACGCGCGCGTGCTCCTTCTCCTGCTGGGACTTCCAGGGGGCGTCGAAGGCCAGCGCGTCCCACACCGAGTCGAGGCGCTCCATGAGGACGGCGAGGTCGGCGGGGCTGCGGCCCGACGCGACCTCGTCGGCCAGCACGTGCACAACGTTGCCGAAGCCCTGGGCGGCCGTCGCGGGAGCATCGGCCTTGACCTCGCGGCCCAGGAACCACTGGAGGGAGCAGGTGTTGGCGAGCTGGTCGAGCGCACTGCCGGACAGCGCGACGGGCTGGTCGCGGTCGCGCAGCGGGACGGCGCTGCGGGTGGGCTCGTACAGGCCCCACCAGCGAGAGGGATGCGCGGAGGGGACGAGCAGCTGACCGTCCTCGTCGCTGAGCGCGGCGAGGCGGGCGAGCCGGCGGGCCGCGGCGTCGCGCAGCGCGGGGGTGGTGTTCGGGTCGACGGTGGTGGCGCGCAGCTCGGCGACGAGTGCGGCGACAGCGAGGGGACGGCGGGGGCGGCCCGTGACGTCCTTCGGTTCGACGCCGAGTTCGGCGATGAAACGGGAGGGCTGGTCGCCGTCGTCCGCGGGGGCCTTCACGGCGGTGACGACGAGGCGCTCGCGGGCGCGGGTGGCCGCGACGTAGAAGAGGCGGCGCTCCTCGGCGAGCAGTGCGCCGGGGGTGAGCGGTTCGGCGAGGCCGTCACGACCGATGCGGTCCGCCTCCAGGAGCGACCCGCGGCGGCGCAGGTCGGGCCAGAGCCCCTCCTGTACGCCCGCGACGACCACAAGGCGCCATTCGAGCCCCTTTGAGCGGTGCGCGGTCATCAGGCGTACGGCGTCGGGCCGTACGGACCGCTTGCTGAGGGTGTCGGCGGCGATGTCCTGGGCGTCGACCTCTTCGAGGAAGTTCAGGGCGCCGCGGCCGCCCGAGCGTTCCTCCGCACGGGCGGCGGTTTCGAACAGTGCGCATACGGCGTCGAGGTCACGGTCGGCATTGCGGCCCGCCGCGCCGCCGCGCAGGGCCGCGCGTTCCAGGCGTCCGGGCCAGGAGGTGCCGGACCACAGCTCCCAGAGCGCCTCTTCGGCGGTGCCACCGCCTTCGAGGAGCTCGCGGGCCTTGCGCAGGAGCGCGCCGAGCCGCTGCGCGCCCCGGGCGTACGCGGGGTCGTGGGCGACGAGCCGCTCGGGCTCGGCGAGCGCGCGGGCGAGGAGCTCGTCGGAGGGCGCGGGAACACGATTGCCCGCGGCCCGCTCCTCGTCGCGCAGGGCGCGGCCGAGGCGTCGGAGGTCGGCGGCGTCCATGCCGCCGAGGGGGGAGGCAAGCAGCTCGACGGCGGTCTCGGTGCTGAGCCAGGGGGCGGGGGGCGGCGTGGTACCCGCCTCGCCTGCGACGTCCGGGGGCCGGGGGGTGGCTTCCCCGGGGCCCTCCGGCTCCGCATCGGCAGCCGGGTCCGCGCCAGTGACAGGCTCTGCGTCGGTGACCGGGCCCGCGCCCGCCGTGGTGTCCGACCCGACTTCAGCGCCTGTGCCCGTCGCCTGTCCAGCCACAGTCACCGCCGTCACCGCCGCAGCCACCGCTGCCGTCGCCACTGCCCGCAGGGCCGTCAGGAGCGGGGTCACGGCCGGTTCGTGGCGCAGCGGGAGGTCGTCACCGTCGATCTCCAGGGGGACGCCCGCCGAGGTGAGCGCGCGGCGCACGGCGGGGATCGTGCGCCCCCCGGCGCGGACCAGCACCGCCATCTCGCTCCACGGCACGCCCTCCTCCAGGTGGGCTCGGCGCAGGATGTCCGCGATGTTGTCGAGCTCGGTGCCCGCTGTCGGGTACGTGAAGACCTCCGTGCGGCCCCCCTCCCGTACCGGAGCCAGGTCGCGGTGGGCCCTTACCTTCTCGGCCGGCAGGCGGGTCATCGGCATCCGCCGGGTGAGCAGGCGCGTGGCCGTGAGCAGGTCGGCGCCAGAACGGCGCGAGGTGGTGAGGACCTCCACCGGGGCGGGGGTGCCGTCCGCCCGGCCGAAGGTGTGCGGGAATTCGAGGATGCCGCCGACGTCGGCGCCGCGGAACGTGTAGATCGACTGGTCGGGGTCGCCGAACGCGACCAGCGTGCGCCCTGACCCGGCCAGGGCGTGCAGGAGACGGACCTGGGCGGGGTCCGTGTCCTGGTACTCGTCCACGAAGACCGCGTCGTACTGGGCGCTGAGCCGACCGGTCAGCTCGGCCTGCTCGGCGAGCAGCACCGCGCGGTGGACCAGTTCGGCATAGTCGAGGACCCCCTGCATGTCGAGTACGTCGAGATATTCGGCGAGGAACGCCGCCGCCGCCCGCCAGTCCGGCCGCCCGGTACGGGCCGCGAACTCGTCCAGCGCCCGTGGGCCGAGCCCCAGTTCCCGGCTGCGCGCCAGCACCGCGCGGACCTCGTCGGCGAAGCCGCGCGTGGTCAGACAGGCGCGCAGTTCGTCCGGCCAGCGGACACGGGTCAGCCCGGAGCGCTCCAGGTCCAACTGGCCGGTGAGCAGTTCTCGTACGGCCACGTCCTGTTCGGGGCCCGAGAGCAGTCGCAGCGGCTCGCTGAAGAGATCACTGTCCTGGTGGGCGCGGACCAGGGCGTAACAGAAGGAGTGGAAGGTGGTCGCCTGCGGCGCCCGGGTGCCGCCGAGCCGCAGTGCCATCCGGTCGCGCAGTTCCACCGCCGCCTTGCGGCTGAAGGTGAGCACCAGGATGCGCTCGGGGTCGGCGCCCTTGGCGACGCGCGCCGCGACCGCCTCCACCAAAGTGGTGGTCTTGCCCGTGCCCGGTCCGGCGAGTACCAGCAGTGGCCCGCCCGCGTGGTCAACCACAGCACGCTGCGGTGCGTCCAGAAGAGGAGGATCCACCGGGCCCGGCGGGGTACGCACCAGTCGGTACGCGCCCGGGGTCCGCTGCCGCACCTGCTGGTGCGGCGGATTCCGGGCGGAACCTGTGGAAGTGGAGGAGCTCACGTGGATCGCCGGTCCTGGTGGGGGTGCTGGTGGACTTGTCCACCGCGCGTGGGGAGCGGTGGGTGCGGGAAATGCGAGAGGCGCGGGACGAACGGTCCCCGCGCGGCGCGTGCCGACGACGCTACGCCAGTGGGCCACGGGGACGCAGGCAGTCCGTCACCCGGACGGCGGCCCGTCCCGCGGTCCACTGAGCCACCCACCGCGCCACGTACCCCGTACGGTCCTCGGACCGCCCACGACGGCGTGGCATGCCGGAAGCTGTCAGGTGTGAGCCGTGTGAGCTTCCGCATCCCTGTCCGTACCGCCGCCGTCCCATCGCGCCCGCTTCAGGTCGAGGCGGGGCAGATGGCCTTCGGCACGGCTGGACGCGGTGCGCAGCGGGGTGCCCTCCGCCCGGTAGTGCTCCATCGCCCGCAGTTCGTGGCCCGGCAGCAGGAGGCCGTCCGCGCGCACCACACGCCACCAGGGCGCGGCGCCGCCGTAGAGCGCCATGACCCGGCCCACCTGGCGCGGCCCGCCCTCCTCCAGCCACTCGGCGACGTCCCCGTACGTCATCACGCGGCCGGGCGGGATCGTTTCCGCGACCTCCAGCACCTTCTCCGCGTACTCGGGATACTCGGGGTAATCCGCGGACGCGGGTCCTGCCGGCAGCTGCGGCTCATCGCTCATCCGACCCATCCTGCACCACGACACCGACAATGGGGTGGGCCGTGCGGCCCACCTGGGCTCCCGCCCCGAGGGGCGTGCTCAAATCACCGCACGCCCCCACAATGCACCCTGATGCCCCCCTCTCCCATCAGGTCATGCCACCATCGTCCGGGCGGTGACTGGTGATACGAGATAAAGAAGAGACGACGAAGGAGCAGAGCTTGCAGCCTCCACCGGCAGCGAGCACTCCTGGCGCCGAGCCACACCCTGACGTGCCCGGCGAAGCGCCCGAAGGAGCCCTGGGCGAGGCCTTCGACAAGGCTCCCGACGCATCGGACGAGACGACCGGGCAGGCCGCAGCCGAGAAACCGGAGCTCTGTAAAGAGGGCGAGCACATCGACCGGGTGTCCGGCGACGAGCCGTTGCTCTCCGCGCGCGTGCACCGCCCCGCCGACCTGCTGCGCCTCCTCATCGGCATCTTCGGCATCGCCTGCGTACTCGCCATGGCCGCCTTCGCTCACGGCACGACCGCCGGTCTTGAAGAGGACATCAGTAAGGGCACCGGACAGACGCCCGATGTCTTCATCAAACTGGCGGGGCTGATCTCCAGCATCGCCGTTCTGATCCTGCCGGTCGCCTTCGCGATCGAGCGACTGGTCAAGCGCGACGGGCTGCGCATCGCGGACGGCGTGCTCGCGGCCGTCCTCGCCCACGGTGTGTCTCTCGCGACCGACCTGTGGGTCTCCGACGCGGCGCCCGAGACCATCAGGAACGCCCTCACACAGCCCACCGGGGGCGGCGATCTCACCGATCCCGTGCACGGTTACCTCGCGCCCGTCATCGCCTATATGACAGCAGTGGGAATGGCCCGCAGGCCGCGCTGGCGGGTGGCTCTGTGGGCGGTGCTGCTGCTCAATTCCTTCACCGTGCTGGTCGGCCGGCAGACCACCCCGTTCTCCATCCTTCTCACCGTGCTGATCGGCTGGACCGTCGCGTACGGCACGCTCTACGCCGTCGGCTCACCGAACGTCCGGCCCACCGGCCAGACCCTCCTCGCGGGCCTTCGGCACGTCGGATTCCGCCCCGTGACCGCGATGCGCGCCGAGGACGTCCCCGACTCCGCGGATCAGGGCGACCGGGGCCGCCGCTATTTCGTCACCCTGGAGGACGGCCCGCCGCTGGACATCACGGTCGTCGACCGCGAGCAGCAGGCGCAGGGCTTCTTCTACCGGGTGTGGCGCCGGATGACACTGCGCGGCATCACCCAGCGCCGCTCCATCCAGTCACTGCGCCAGGCCCTCGAACAAGAGGCGCTGCTGGCGTATGCCGCCATCGCCGCCGGCGCCAACGCACCGAAGCTGATCGCCACCTCCGAGCTCGGACCCGACGCCGTCATGCTGGTGTACGAGCACCTGGGCGGCCGTTCCCTGGACTCGCTCCACGACGAAGAGATCACCGATGAGCTGCTGCAGGGCGCCTGGCGTCAGGTGCGGGCACTCCAGTCTCGGCGCATCGCGCATCGCAGACTCGTCGGCGACGCGATCTTGGTGGATCGTTCCGGCACGGTGATCCTCACGGACCTGCGGGGTGGCGAGATCGCCGCGGGTGACGTCGTACTGCGGATGGACATCGCCCAGCTGCTCACCACGCTCGGCCTGCGCACGGGCGCGCAGCGCTCCGTGGCCGCCGCCGTCGCCGTGCTCGGCCCGGACGCCGTCGCCGACAGTCTGCCGCTGCTCCAGCCGATCGCGCTCAGCCGCTCCACCCGCGCGACGCTGCGCAAGCTGGCGAGGGAGCGCTCGCAGCGCGAGCGCGAGGCGGTGCTTGAGGCCTCGCAGGCGGCCAAGGCGGCCAAGGCGAACGAGGCCGCCGAGGCGGAGGCCGCCCCCGGCGGCCGCAAAGCCGTACGCGCCGGGAAGAAGGCAGAGAAGGAGGCCATCGACGAGGCGCTTGAGGGGGCACGCGAGGAGGACCTGCTGACACAGATCCGCCACGAGGTGCTGCTCATCCGCCCGCAGGCGCCGGTCGAGCCGGCCCGCCTGGAGCGCATCAAGCCACGCACACTGCTCAGCTTCATCGCGGGCGCGTTCGCGGCGTACTTCCTGATCTCGGCACTGACGGACAACGGCATCAGCCAGCTCGGTCAGGCGCAGTGGGGCTGGGTCGCGGCAGCCGTGGCGCTGTCCGCGCTCAGCTATCCGGCGGCGGCGATGAGCCTGCTGGGCTTCGTCCCCGAGAAGGTGCCGTGGCGGCGCACGATCATGGCGCAGGTCGCCGGTTCGTTCGTGAAGCTGGTCGCCCCCGCGGCCGTCGGCGGGGTCGCGCTCAACACCCGCTTCCTCCAGCGGGCGGGGGTGCGGCCCGGACTCGCGGTGGCGAGTGTCGGCGCGTCCCAACTGTTCGGTCTCGCGAGCCACATCGTGCTGCTGATGACGTTCGGCTACCTGACCGGGACCGAACGGACCCCCACCATGTCGCCGTCCAGGACGGTGATCGCCGGGCTGCTGACGGCGGCCGTGCTCGTGCTGGTCGTGACGGCCGTCCCCACGCTGCGCAAGTTCGTGGCCACCCGGGTGCGGTCGCTGTTCGCCGGCGTCGTACCGCGCATGCTCGACGTACTGCAGAGGCCGCAGAAGCTGATCACCGGCATCGGCGGGATGATCCTGCTGACGTTGACCTTTGTTATGTGCCTGGACGCCTCAATCCGCGCTTTCAGCGGCACGGACGGTGGCGAAAGGCTTAGCTACGCGACCATCGCATTGGTCTTCCTGACCGCAAACGCCATCGGTTCCGCAGTGCCGACACCCGGCGGCGTCGGCGCGGTCGAGGGCGCGCTCATCACAGCACTTACCATCGCAGGTCTGCCTGCGGTGATTGCTACCCCAGCGGTGTTGCTGTACCGGCTGGTGACGTTCTGGCTGCCGGTGCTGCCAGGATGGTTCGCCTTCAATTACCTCACTCGCAAGGGCGCGCTCTGAGCCTTCGTGCGCCCCAGGGCGTGCGCCCGGGGGTCACGAATGGCGCCCCCGGGGCGGCACGCTCCGGCGCCCCGTCGCACGATGGAGTCATGCCGACTTCCTCCGCCCGGCGCGGCGCACTCCTGCGCGCCTCGGCCGTTGCCGCCGCCACCGCCGTCCTCGTGTCCCTCGCCGGCTGTTCCGACAGCGGCGACCGGGGCAAGGACAAGTCCACGGACAACGACCGGGGCAAGTCCAAGGACCTCGCTTCCCAGAAGCTGGACTGGAAGGACTGCCCGGCCCCGTCCGCCGCGGAAGGCGGCGGCGAAGCGCCCTCGCCGCTGCCCGGCGGCGCCGAGTGGCAGTGCGCCTTCATGGACGCCCCGCGCGACTACGCGAAGCCGGACGGCGGCACGATCGAGCTGGCGCTGGTACGAGCGAAGGCCCGCGACACGGACCAGCGCATCGGCTCGCTCGTTTTCAACTTCGGCGGCCCCGGTGGCTCCGGAGTGACCGGCCTGCCCTCCCTGGCCGCGGACTACGAGCGGCTGCGCTCCCGCTACGACCTGGTGAGCTTCGACCCGCGCGGCGTCGGCCGCAGCGTCGGCGTCGAGTGCGAGGACGACAAGCAGCTGGACGCGTACTACGCCGAGGACAGCACCCCGGACGACGCCGCCGAGGAGAAGACCTTCACCGACGGCCTCGCGGCGTACTCGTCGGCCTGCGAGAAGAACTCGGGCGACGACCTTCCGTACGTCGGCACCACCAATGCCGCCCGCGACATGGACCTGATGCGTCAGGTGCTCGGCGACAAGAAGCTGAACTACTTCGGGATCTCGTACGGCACGGAACTGGGCGGCGTCTACGCCCACTTGTTCCCCAAGAACGTCGGCCGGGCCGTCTTCGACGCCGTCGTCGATCCCACCCAGCCCTCCGAACAGGGCTCGCTCGGCCAGGCCAAGGGCTTCCAGCTCGCTCTCGACAACTTCGCCAAGGACTGCGTCGACCGCGGCGACGAGTGCACCCTGCCCGGCAGCGATGTGAAGGAGATCGAGGCCTTCATCGTCGACCTCCTCAAGAGGCTCGACAAGAAGCCGATCCCTGGCATCGGCGACCGTGAGCTGACCCAGACCCAGGCCACCAACGGCATCGCTCAGACCCTCTACTCGCGGGAGTACTGGGAGTACCTGGAGAGGGGGCTCGACGAGGCGGACGGCGGGAACGGCCAGTCCCTCCTGTCCCTGTCCGACTCCATGAACGGCCGTAGCCCCGACGGTTCGTACAGCAACATCGGCGCGGCCAACACGGCCATCAACTGCGTGGACTACAAGGACCGTCACACCATCGAGCAGACCAAGGCGAAGCTCCCTGAGTTCCGGAAGGTCTCGCCCGTGTTCGGCGACTTCCTGGGCTGGGGCCTGATGGGCTGCACCAAGTGGCCGGTGCCCGGCGAGTGGACGACTCCGGACGTGAGCGCCCCCGGCTCGGCCCCGATCCTCGTCATCGGCAACACCGGCGACCCGGCGACCCCCTATGCGGGGGCCCGGAAGATGGCCGACGAGCTGGGCAAGGGTGTGGGCGTGGAGCTGACGTACAAGGGCGAGGGGCACGGCTCGTACAACAGCGGCGACAAGTGTGTGCAGGGCGCTGTGAACGCGTATCTGCTGGACGGCAAGGTCCCGGAGGACGGGAAGGTCTGCGGGTAGGCGCAGCGGACTCCTTGCCGTCGGGTCCGTCGCGTAGGCGCGGCGGACTCGTTGTCATAGGGCCCGCCTAGGATGGCGAACCTGTATTCGAGTGGTGAGCGCTCGCGGGGGGCCACGATGGCGGGACGTGTACGGGCGGCAGCCCTGGCGGCGGCTGCGCTGCTGACAGCGGCCGCGGCTGTGGGCTGCGACAGCGGCGCCACGGGCGCCGGGGATCCCGAGAACAAGCCCCCTGCGGCCTCCACACCGGCGGGCACTGCCAAGGGCAGGGAAACCGGGAGGGAAGCCGGGAGGGAAGCCGGGAGGGAAGCCGACGGCGAACGCCCCGCCCTGCCTGCCGCGCTGACGGACCAGCGGCTCGACTGGTCGCGCTGCGCGGCGCCCCGCAAGGCGCTCGGCAGCGCGGCCCGCGCGCCCGGCGGCGCGTGGCAGTGCGCGACACTCACCGCGCCGCTGGACTACCGCGAGCCGGCCGGGGAGACGATCGGCATAGCCCTGATCCGTTCGAAGGCCGAGGACGCCGACCGTCGGCTCGGCTCGCTCCTCTTCAACTTCGGCGGTCCCGGTGGCTCCGGAGTGACCGGACTCCCCGGCTTCGCCGAGGAGTTCGCCGCGCTGCACGCCCGCTACGACCTGGTGAGCTTCGATCCGCGCGGAGTCGCCGAGAGCTCCGCGGTCGTCTGCCGCGACGACCGGCAGACGGCGACCTCCTTGGAGCTGGACTCCACCCCCGACACCCCCGCCGAGGAGAAGGCCTACCTCGACGACTCCGTGGCCTTCGGCGCGGGCTGCGCCAAGCGCTCCGGCAAGGTGCTGCCGCATGTCGGCACGAGCAACGCCGCCCGCGACATGGACCTCGTGCGTGAGGTCCTCGGCGACAAGAAGCTGAACTACTTCGGCTTCTCGTACGGAACGGAACTGGGCGGCGTCTACGCCCACTTGTTCCCCCGGAAGGTCGGGCGCCTCGCACTGGACGCGGTCGTCGACCCGTCCGCGGACATCGTCCGCCACTCGCGCAATCAGGCTCTGGGCTTCCAGCGCGCCTTCGACAACTACTCCAGGAGCACCGGCAGCACCGCCGCCGCGGGCACCGCGCGCGTCGTGCGACTGCTGGAGCGGCTCGACCGCGAGCCGCTGACGACCGAGTCCGGGCGCCCGCTCACCCAGAGCCTCGCGGTCACCGGCATCCTCTCCCCGCTCTACGGCGAGGACAGCTGGCCCCTGCTGACGAAGGGCCTGCGCGAGGCGGAGGGCGGCGACGGTACGCCGCTGTTGCGGCTCGCCGATTCCTACAACGACCGTGACCAGGACGGCAGTTATGGCACTGCGCACCACGCCCAGCGCGCCATATCCTGCGCCGACGCCAAGGGCCGGGTGAGTGCCGGCCAGGTCAGGGCGACCCACCTGGCCGAATTCCGCAAGGTCTCCTCCGCCTTCGGCCCGTACCTGGCCTGGGACCTGGCGGGCTGGTGCGCCGCCTGGCCGGTCATCGGCGAGCACGAGACCCCCGAGGTCGGCGCGAAGGGTGCGCCGCCGATCCTGGTCATCGGCGGGAAGGGCGACCCGGCCACGCCCTACGAGGGGTCGTTGCGGATGGTCGAGGAGCTGGGTGCGGGCGTGGGCGTGCAGATCACGTACGAGGGTGAGGGGCACGGGGCGTATCTGACGGGAGACGCTTGCATAGGCCGGGCCGTGGATCAGCACTTCCTGGACGGCGTGGTTCCGGGGGCGGGGACGACCTGTTCTTGAGGCGTGTGGGGGCGAGGTGGCCGCTGCGCGGGGCCTTTCCCCTACCCGCCCCTTCCCGGCTGTGACATTTTGCGGCTGCGCCGCGTGGGGGCTCCGCCCCAGCCCCCCGTCCTCAAACTCCCCATTGCCTGAAGGGCATGGGAGGGGCCCCTCGACGCGCTGGAAGGTGCCGGACGGGCTGAGAAGCAGCGGACCGGCTGAACGCCGAAAAGGGGGCGGCCCGCACGACTTCGTGCGGGCCGCCCCCTCAGGAACAGCAAACAGGCCTACAGGCCTACAGGCCTAGTAGATCGGCTTCTCCGGCTCGATCTGGTGGACCCAGCCGATCACGCCGCCACCCACGTGCACCGCGTCCGCGAAGCCCGCGGACTTGAGCACCGCGAGGACCTCCGCGCTGCGGACACCCGTCTTGCAGTGCAGGACGATCTTCCTGTCCTGCGGCAGCGAAGCCAGGGCCGTGCCCATCAGGAACTCGCCCTTCGGGATCAGCTTGGCGCCGGGGATCGAGACGATCTCGTACTCGTTCGGCTCGCGGACGTCGATGATCTCGATCTTCTCGTCGGCGTCGATCCACTCCTTGAGCTGCTTGGGAGTGATCGTCGAACCGGCGGCCGCCTCCTGCGCCTCCTCGGACACGACGCCGCAGAAGGCCTCGTAGTCGATGAGCTCGGTGACGGTCGGGTTCTCGCCGCAGACCGCGCAGTCGGGGTCCTTGCGGACCTTGACCTGGCGGTACTGCATCTCCAGGGCGTCGTAGATCATCAGGCGGCCGACCAGGGCATCACCGATGCCGGTCAGGACCTTGATGGCCTCGGTGACCTGGATCGAGCCGATGGACGCGCAGAGCACGCCCAGCACGCCACCCTCGGAGCAGGACGGGACCATGCCGGGGGGCGGGGGCTCGGGGTAGAGGCAGCGGTAGCAGGGGCCGTGCTCGGACCAGAAGACGGACGCCTGGCCGTCGAAGCGGTAGATCGAGCCCCAGACGTACGGCTTGTTCAGCAGGACGCACGCGTCGTTGACCAGGTAGCGGGTCGCGAAGTTGTCCGTGCCGTCGACGATCAGGTCGTACTGGGAGAAGATCTCCATCACGTTCTCGGCTTCGAGCCGCTCTTCGTGAAGGACAACATTGACGTACGGGTTGATGCCGAGGACCGAGTCCTTCGCGGACTGGGCCTTCGAGCGGCCGATGTCGGCCTGGCTGTGGATGATCTGGCGCTGCAGGTTCGACTCGTCGACCTCGTCGAATTCCACGATGCCGAGTGTGCCGACACCGGCCGCGGCCAGGTACATCAGCGCCGGCGAGCCAAGGCCGCCCGCACCAACGGCGAGCACCTTGGCGTTCTTGAGCCGCTTCTGCCCGTCCATCCCGACATCCGGGATGATCAGGTGGCGGGAGTACCTGCGAACCTCGTCGACGGTGAGCTCCGCAGCGGGCTCGACCAGGGGTGGCAGCGACACGGGGACTCCGTAGGTCGGTCAATCAGTACGGTTGTTCTCCGCGTAACACTGCCACGCCCCTTCTCATTCCGAGACACCCGGTCCGATCCGCGAGACGATTTCGTCCCAGCAACCGGGCAGTGTCTCGAATGGGTCGTTTTGTCCATCGCGGTCGCTGTGGTCGGTCAGATAGACCGTGCCGGCGCCCTGCCAGCGGGCGATCCGCACCGCCTCCTCCAGGTGCATGCGCGGCACGCCGTACACGAGGTGACAGAAGCGCTCCGGCGGATAGTCCGCCGTCCACTCCGCGACCTGCGACCAGCGGTAGTCGGTCCAGGGGCCGGAGAAGGTCACCAGCTGGTCGGCGGTTTCGGCGTAGCCGGGGTACGGATGTGTGCCGTGGCCGAGGACCAGGTGCCCCTCGTCCTCGGTGAGCGCGGCCAGTGTGGAGGTCGTACGCCGCACTTCGGGCAGGGATGTCCGCCCGGTGGGGCAGCGGTCCAGATAGAACCCGTCGACCCGGTACCAGTCGAGGAAGCGCTGCGCGTCGGTGACGATCTCCCCGAAGGGCCGCGCCCCGTACGTCATGTCGATCCGCCCCAGCACCCGGACGCCCGCGTTGCTGAGGCGGCCCGCCGCCTCCAGGCAGTGCGGGTCGGGTCGGGCACCGGGCCCGTTCGCGACGTTGAGCACCGCCCAGTGCAGTGGGGTTCCCGGGCGGGTCAGTTCGGCCCACTCCATGGGGGCGACCAAGGGGTGCGCGTAGCCGGGGACGCCGACGCCCATCCGGTCGGCGGCGGGCGCCGCGAACCGGGTGCCTGCCGTGGTCAGATGCGACATGCCGCCTCCATCCAGATGTCGGCGAGGGACTCCTCCAGGTTGATACGGGGGCGCCAGCCGAGCCGGTCGCGTGCTGTGCGGACATCTGCCTGCTGCCAGCTGCCGCAGCCGTCGGGGTACGGGAACGGGCCGCCCCCCAGGTGCTCGGGGGGCGTCTCGCCCCGGGGGGCGCCCACCGTGGTGAGTACACCCCCCGCCCCGCCGTTGCGCGCCGTCGCCGCCGCGCTTCCGGCGGAGTAGGCGGAGGGGGCGTCGAGCTCGTGGAGCGTGCCGGCGTAGCCCGCGACTCTCGCCAGGACGGCGGCCGCGTCGCGCAGCCGCACCGCGCGGCCGGTGCCGATGTTGACGACGCCCTGGGCGGCGGAGAGCGAGGCGGCGTGCACGGCGCGCGCCACATCGCGTACGTCGACGAAGTCGCGCTGCACACCCAGGCCGCTGAGCTTGAGCTCGCCGTCCCCGGACTGCATGGCGCGGCGCATGGCCTCGGCGAGCCGGCCGAGGGGTGAGCCCGCCGGGGTGCCGGGGCCGACCGGCGAGAAGACGCGCAGCACCACGGCGTCCAGATCGGAGCCGAGCACCAGCTCGGTGGCGGCGAGCTTGCTCACGCCGTACGGGCCGCCGGGGCGCGGCACCGCGTCCTCGGCCGTGGACGAACCGGGCTGGGAGGGCCCGTACTCGGCAGCGCAGCCGAGCTGCACCAGCCGCGCCCCGCAGCCGCTGCGGCGCAGAGCCTCGCAGACCGTGGCGACGGCGATGGTGTTGTGGCGGGTCAGGTCGCGGGCACCGCCACGGGTGGCCCCCGCGCAATTGATGACGACTCCCGGGTGTACGGCGTCCAGGAAGCGGGTCAGTGCTCCCGGGCTGCCGGTGGCGAGGTCGAACCGTACGTCGGCGTCGTCGCCCCGGCCGAGAGCCGTGAGCTGCACCGCCGGGTCCGCGAGCAGCCGGTCGGCGACGAAGCGGCCGAGGTATCCGTTGGCACCGAGCAGTAGCACCCTCATCGTGCGCCCCCTCGGTGCCGACTGCCTGAAGCTGGGGGTTGGGTGGTCATGGTCACGTTCTCCTTCGAGGGTGATGCGGCGGGTGTTTCGGGGTCGCCCGCGGCGTCGGCTCCGCGGGAGGCTGGGGGGCTGGAGGGGCGGGTCAGCCGTGCCGGGCCGCGTGGGCGGAGGCACGGGAGAGAGCCGCGGTGGCGTGCACGAACAGGCCGAGCGCCGCGACGGCGCAGGCGACGGTGGGCACGGTGCCCGCACCGCCGGCCCGGATGACGGCTTCGACGGGCCGGGCGATGAACCCGCAGCCGGGCAGCCGGGCGGCGAGGACGGCGACAAGTGCCGTCATCTGCAGGCCGGTTGCCACGGCGAGGCCGGCCGAGGCGGGTTCGGGGAAGCCGTGGACGGTGAGCAGCCTCGCAAGGAAGAGGAGCGTGCCGAGGGTGACGGCGGGCAGGACCGCCGCCAGGCCCGCGTCACCCGGCGCGGCTCCGTCGAGTAGCTGGAGGCAGACGAGCTGGAGGCAGACGAGGGCGCACACGAACAGTGCGGTGACGCCCAGCAGCAGCGGCCGGGCGGCTGCGGCGAACTCCTCGGTGCCGCGGCTCGTGGTGAGTTTCCGGCGCGCCTGTGCGGCCAGAAGGTGCGCACACCAGGCTGCGGGGGCCACGGCCGCGGCGAGGCCCACGAGGGACGCCGTCGTCAAGGGCCAGGGTCCTTCAGGGCCACCGCTGACGAGTTGTTCGATGAGCCCGTCGCCGAGCAGTGCGTAGCCGAGCAGCCAGAGCACCCACAGGCGCGCGGCGGGCGGCGGGCGCCGCTCGGCGCGCAGCGGGCCGTGTCGCAGACAAAGAGAGAGAGCGAGGGCCACAACGAGTACGCCCGCCGCGCCCACCGCGAGCCGTACCTCGCCGGTGGTGAGCCCGAGCCCGGTGACGGTGAGGGCGCAAGCGGCGCCCGGGAGCAGCGTGTACGCGATCCAGCCGGCGCGCGGGGAAGTCCCCTGCGCCGGGGGCGCGGAGGCGGCTTTGACCGCCCCTTCCCCGTTGTGTACGCCGTCGTCCCCGTCTCCGGCGCGCGGCACGCGTGCGTAGAGCTCCTCGGCGAGGGAGAAGACGTCCCGGTGGCGGAAGCGCGCCGCGGTCCTGTCGGTCACGCCGTGCGCCTCCAGGCCGGCGGCGATCTCCAGCGGGTCGACGGCCCGCTCGCACAACTCGCGGTGCCGATGTATGAGCGCCCGTACGGGATCGGCGGGGCCACGCCGCGCGGGGCTCGCACCGAGCGTCGGTGCCGCTGCCGAGGGGCCGCGCAGCGCGGCAGCCACCTGCGGGACCGGGAGCGGGGCCGCTGCCGGAACCGCTCCGGTTCCCGGGGCCGGGAGCGGTAGCAGGGACTCCGAACTGCTGTCCCAGCCGCCCTGGTCGACGGGCGCGCAGGGCTCGTCGGACGCCACCGGGAACTCGGGGACGACCGGCATGCCGGACGGGCAGGATGTATCGGAAGAGCGAGATGTATCGGATAGGCCCGATGTGTCGGACGGGCGCGATGTGTCGGATAGGCCCGACGTGTCGGACGGGCGCGATGTGTCGGACGCACTCGGCGTTCTGATGCTGCTCATGCGCGTACCTCCTGGACGGAAGTGGTCACGGGGGGCGCGGCAGGGGCGCCTTGGGGCCCACCCGCCGGGCCCGGCACGGACCCTCCGCCACCCGGCCCGCCCCCCGGCACGTCGGTCGACCCGGCCCCAGACACGTCGGTCGGCCCAGCCCCCAACCCGGCGCCCGGCACCTCACCCGGCACGTCCTCAGCCGGACAGTCGGCCGCGCCACCCGCACCACCCGCACCGCCACCCGCCCAGCGGCCCCGCACATGCGCCTCCGCCGGGTTTCCGAAGGGCAGTGGGGCGCCGTCCTCGTCGAGGGCTTCGCGTCGCACCGGACAGTGCGACATGAGCTCCAGGTAAATGCCCCGAAATGCCGCGAGGTTCTGCTCGACGGTGAAGAGTTCGAGCGCCCGCGCACGCGCCGCCGCGCCCAGCCGCTCCGCGCGCTCCGGGTCGCGCAGCAGCGCCAAGCACGCGTCGGCCAGGGCGCGGGGGTTGCGCGGCGGGACCACCAGGCCCGTACCGCCGATGACTTCGACGACCGCGCCGACATCCGTCGACACGGTCGCGCGCCCGCAGAACATCGCCTCGACCAGGCTGATCGGGAAACCCTCGACCACGCTGGAGAGCACCACGACCCGGCCGGCCCCATAGGCCTCGGCCAGGTCGGGCACGTCCGGGCCGCCGATCTCCTCGAAGGAGACCGGGTTGTCGCCGACGGCGTGCGCGCCGGTCGCCTCGTCCGAGAAGAGCTGGGCGGCGAGCGCCTTGCAGTGGGCGAGGTACGCGACAGCCTCGGGGTTCTCGGCGGCCCCGGCGCCCTGCTGATTGAAGACGAGCCGGAGCCGGGCCTGCGGCTCCTCCCTGCGGACGTCGGCGAAGGCGTGCAGCAGTGAGATGAGGTCCTTGGCGGGCTCGATGCGGCCGACCCAGACGAGGGTGCGGGGGTCGCCGCCGCCGCCCTCCCCCACCGCGGCGAAGCGGTCGGACTCCATGCCGGGGTAGATGGTGCGCAGCTTCGCGCGGTCGGCGCCGCACCGCTCCTGCCACCGCCTGGCGTGGGTATTGCCGGGCGTGACGAGTGCCGCGTTCGCGTACACCTCGGCGGCCAGCTTGCCGTGGAAGGCCGCGATCAGTGCCCGCACCGGCGCGCTGCGGGGCGCGCCGCTCGTGTCGAGGTAGTGCGCGCGCAGTTGCACGCCGTACTCGGTGACCAGCAGCGGCACTCCGAAGAAGCGTTTGGCCAACAGGCCGGGAAGGGCCGCCGAACCGCCCGCCGCGGCGTGGCACAGATCGACCGCGCCGAGGCTCCTCTCGCCGTACCAGTCGAGCGAGAGCGGGCGCAGGGCGCGCTCCAGGAGGTCGACGAAGTCGAGGTAGTCGGGGACCCGGGCGGCGCGTACCGCACCGTTCGCGCGGGGGGCGCGGCAGGCCGACTCCAGGGCGCGTACGGCGATTTCGGAGCGCAGGGCGGCATGCAGGCCGCCCCGCTCGCGGGCCAGTTCCGCGAGCCCGTACAGACCGGCGGCGAAACGGCCGCCCGCGCCGTCCTCGTCGGGTGAGCAGATCGCGCCGGCCAGTTCCTTGAAGTGCCCGGCGAAGCGGCGGCGGTCACGCCGCCCGTATGTGCTGCCGTCGTCGTCCGGCGCCCACAGCGGCGCGGTGCGCACCCGCTGCACCTGGGGCGGCAGCTGGATCCACCCCTGCTCCTCCTGGTGCGCGCTGCGGCTCAGTGCGTAGATGTCGAATTCGTGCTGCGCGAGCCCGCGCACGAGCCGGTCGCACCAGAGCCTGGACTCACCGGTCGCATACGGATAGCCACCCTCCGTCAGCAGTCCGATCCGCACGAATGCACCCCCGATCTCCCTTGTGGGCGGCCGCCGTTGGTCGGCGACTCGCAGCGGGACGACCGTATGCGGACAGACCGGTGGCACGACGGACGGTTGTCCATCGCACCACCAGAAGGGGTGAACACGCGTAACTTTCGCCCCCCAGTAGCGTTCAGTCGCGCTACGGTGCGATTCAGTTACGGAAGGTCAGGCCGCGGCCCATGGCCTGCGCGTCTCGATCACCTCCTGGCCTGCACTCCTCAACTACCGGGGTGCGCCCAGGGGTTGGGCTTGCACTTGACCCCTTCGAGGTCGAGTGTCTTCGTCTGCTGCTGCATGATCGGCGCGAGCGCACCGGGCGTCCGGCAGCTCACATGGCCGTGCCCGAGGCGGTGCCCGACCTCATGGTTGATCAGCATCTGCCGGTACTCGAACATCCGGTCCTTGCCGAAGGTCTCGGCCCCCTGCGCCCAGCGGAAAGCATTGATCATGACGCGGTCGGTCGCGGCCGAATCACAGCTGACATTGTCGATCGTCGTGTCCAGACCGGACTTGGCGCACCACTCGCCCGTGGTCCCGGGGCTCGCGAGCGTAATGACGAAATCCGGCCGGCCGGTCGAAACGCGCTCGAAAGTCATCGCGCCGTTGTGCGCCCAGCTCCGGTCGTCGTTCAGGGTTTTCTGCACGGCCTCGGCGAACAGTGCGTTGTCGAACCCGAGTCCCTTTTCGACGTCCACCCGGTAGGAGAATTTCTGCCCCTTGCCGGGCGCCTGCTGAAATCCGCCGACCGCCTCGAAGTCGCCCTTCATCCGCAGCTTGGGGTCGAGCGGCAGGGGCACGGCCATCTTCTGCTCGTACGTCGCCGGGGCGGCCACCGCCTCCTTGGGCGGGGTCCGCTCGCTCTTGCCGGCGCGTGAGGCGTCGCTGTCCTCGGTACTGCGCTGCTCACCCGCGGCCGGGGCCGCGACCTGCGCCTTCTCGCCCTGCGCGACCTGCCCGGCCACGACCACGGCGAGCACGGTGGTCACCGCGGCGGCGGCGATCCCCGTGAAGGTCCGCCCCTTGCCGCCCTTGGCCGGAGCCTCGTCGGCGTACTCGCCGTCGACACCGTCACCGTCACCGTCACCGTCCGCATTCGCATCCGCCGCGAGTCCGTTCACCTGGACGTCCGGCGTCCCGCGACGGTCCCAGTCGGTGACGGCGTGAGCGGCCGGCCCACGGCGGTCCCAGTCGGTGACCGAGGCGAACGGATCTTGTGTCGCGGTCCCCGCAGCGGCGGCGGCCGTCGCCGTGCCGGTCGCCACCGGGCCCGTCATCGTGCGCGGGGCGTCGAAAGCCTCCATGAACTCCTGACGCGGTCCCGGTATCCGCGGCCCGCCCCCGAAAGGTGTGGCGCGCGGCACTCCGCTCCAGTCGCCGTGGCGCCCCGCGGACTCGCCCCAGCCGCCGCCCGGCTCACGCTGCTCGGGATGCCCGCCGCGGGCCTGCGGCGCGCCCTGCGCAGGAGTGCCGGGGCCGCTGTGCGAGCCGCGGCGCTGGTCGTACTGCTCGTACTGCTGCTGGGGTACGGCGCGGGCGTCCTGCCAGGTCCCCTGCCCGTCGGCCGTCGGCCGCGTGCGGCGTCCCTGGTCCGTCTCCGGCCGCGCTGCCGCGACTCTTTCCTGCGTAACTCTTTCCGGCGCGACTCTCTCCGGTGGTATGCCGGAGGCTTCCACGCCGCCCTTGGGCGCGGGGCCTCGGCGACTATGACGTCCCACGCGCCGGATCAGCTCCTACCGCAGTCATTGACCAGTTCCCGGAAGGCTCTTGCGATCGTCTCCGGGTATTCCATCATCGCCACGTGTCCGGCGTCCGGCAGTGTCAGCAGCCTGGAGTCACGGAAGGCGGCTGCCGCCCTGCGCGCCATACGGTACGACACGAGCTGGTCCCGTCCGCCGTAGACGAGCAGCGTCGGTACGAGCACCCGTTCCGCCTGGCGCCACAGGTTGTGCTGTCCGCCCAGTGTGTACGCATCGACGATGCCGCGCGCCGAGCGGGTCATGGCATCCCAGAAATAAGGCAGTTCGAGCCGCCGCTTCATCTCCTCCACGGCGTGCTCGAACCCCTCGGGAGTGATCATCGAGGGATCTCCGTAACAGAGCCCCATGACCCCCTGGGTGCGCTGCTCGGGGGTCCAGTCCTTGCTCAGCCTGGCGAACAGCGAGGCGACCCCGGGCAGCGCGAGCAGCGCCGTCGGCACCGCCGTGCGCTGCACCCTGATCTCGGGCAGTGCGGGCGAGACGAGAGTGAGCGTGCGCACCAGGTCGGGCCGGACGGCGGCGACGCGCGTGGCGACGGCTCCGCCCAGCGAGTTCCCGAAGAGATGGACGGGTCCGTGCCCGCCGGCGTCGAGCAGCCGGATGACCACGCGCGCGTGGCCGGTGATCGAGTAGTTGCCGTCGTCGGGCGGCGGGGAGTCCCCGAAGCCGGGCAGGTCGACCGCCTCACTGTCCAGGCAGTCGTCGAGCAGCGGCATCAGGGCCGACCAGTTCTGCGAGGACCCGCCGAGCCCGTGCACGTACAGGGCGGGCGGCAGTCCGGTGCGTACCGGGGAACGAGAGCGCACGTTCAGCGTCAGCCCCGGCAGGGTGACGCTTCGCAGCTTCTCCCCCTCGGCGGCCCGCACCGTACTGACCCGTGGAACCGGGGCGGCGGCGACGCTGAATCCGGGCAGCTCGGTCGAAGACATGCGGCAATGTTACGAGACGATCACGCGATGGATCGTGTGTTCGGCGTCACAGATCGCGTAGCGGCCCGCGCCGGGTGCTTCTACGCTCGGATGAAGGGCACTCGGCCCTGACCCCTGTTTTCGTCGGATTCACTGAGAAGGGGAGTCATCATGACCGTCGATCCCACCGATCCGGAAACTTTCGAGGAGTCCGACGATGAGCGTGCGGACATCGACGGAGAGGCTACCGAGGCCGATGCCGTCGAGCAGCACACCGACCTGCGACAGGACAGGGACACCCCGCTGACCGGCATCGATCGTGATGCCGCGAACGAGGCGGACGCCGTGGAACAGGCCCGCGTCGTAGCGCTCGACGAGGACGACTACCGCTGATCCGTCCTTGATCAGCCTTCCCCCGCCGCCCATACCGTGAAATTCTGCGTCCGCACCGCACACAGCCGGGTTACCCAAAAGTACGATGGCGGCCGTGGCGCACCACCGCACACGGAAATAGCCGTGCTGTTGAAAGGCCGCGACATTGAAAGACATGGGAGGCGGCGTGACAGCCACCGAGCAGACAGAAGCGGCCCGCCCGCGAGGCACCCGCCTGCCACGCCGAGCCCGACGCAATCAGCTCCTGGGCGCCGCGCAAGAGGTCTTTGTCGCGCAGGGGTACCACGCGGCGGCGATGGACGACATCGCCGAGCGCGCCGGAGTCAGCAAGCCGGTTCTCTATCAGCACTTCCCGGGGAAGCTGGAGCTCTACCTGGCCCTGCTCGACCAGCACTGCGAGTCGCTGCTCCATGCGGTACGCACCGCCCTCGCATCGACCACGGACAACAAGCAGCGTGTGGCCGCGACGATGGACGCGTACTTCGCGTACGTCCAGGACGAGGGCGGCGCGTTCCGCCTCGTCTTCGAGTCCGACCTGACCAACGAGCCCGCCGTGCGCGAGCGCGTCGACCGGGTGTCGCTGCAGTGCGCCGAGGCGATCAGTGAGGTCATCGCCGAGGACACCGGCCTGTCGAGGGACGAGTCGATGATGCTGGCCGTCGGTCTGGGCGGCGTCTCCCAGGTGGTCGCCCGCTTCTGGCTCTCCAGTGGCAGCACCATCCCGCGCGAGACCGCGGTGAATCTCCTGACCTCCCTCGCCTGGCGCGGCATCGCGGGCTTCCCGCTGCACGGCACGGATCAGAACTGAGGGCTACGGGACCGTGTTCCCGGAGCTTGTTCCCGGTGCGTGTTCGCTTCTGGCGTGCGGCGTCGCCGCATTCGGGGTCCCCTCACCGGGCTAATGTGTGCTGCGTACTGCGCGACTTGTCGCGCACCGCAGCACCGACCGTCGGAGGGACTTAGCCGTGGAGGTCAAGATCGGCGTGCAGCACACGCCCCGGGAGATCGTTCTGGAGAGCGGGCAGTCCGCCGAGGAGGTCGAGCGCGCGGTATCCGACGCGCTGGCCGGCAAGGCACAGCTGCTCAGCCTGAGGGACGCCAAGGGCCGTACGGTCCTCATCCCCGGTGACCGGATCGCGTACGTGGAAATCGGCGAGTCCGCAGCGCGCAAGGTGGGCTTCGGCGCCGTGTAGGCGTCGGTGGCACCGCAGCACCAGACAGACGGAAGCGGCCCGGTGGGATTCCCCACCGGGCCGCTTCCGTCTGTCTGTTCCGCTGTCTGTTCCGCCCGGATTCCCGCCCCCGAAACGGCCGCCCGGAGGGTTGCACTCCACGAGCGGCGGGTAGTACGGGCAATGACCCATTTGCCCCTTGGTTCCGCGGGAGGAAACTACGTGATCTGGGAAGCTTTCGGCTCCGCCGCCCTGGGATTCGCTCTTGCGTGGGTGGCTGTCCACCGACTGCCCGACCGGCTGCCGTCCCGGCGCCTGGTGCTGAGCGCGGGCCCGCTCGGCGCGCTTTTCGGTGCGTACGTCACCCACTCCGCCCTGGGCCCCGGCCATGTCCTCGCAACACTGATCGGCGCGGTGGCGATGGGGGCGGTCCTGCTCTCGCTGCTGGTCCGCCCCACGGGCCGTATCCGCCGTTCGGCGGCGGCGTAGCGCCTCCGGCCGTTACGCCGCCAGGCCCAGCGCCGCCATGCGCTTGGTGTGGGCCTCGGTGATCCGGGAGAACATCCGCCCCACCTCCGCGAGGTCGAAGCCGTCAGCGACGCCCCCAACGAGCATGGTGGACAGCGCGTCCCGGTCCGCGACGACCCGCTGGGCCTGCGAAAGCGCCTCGCCCATCAGCCTGCGGGCCCACAGCGCGAGACGCCCACCGCAGCGCGGGTCGGCCTCGATCGCCGCACGCACCTTTTCCACCGCAAAGTTTCCGTGACCGGTGTCGTCGAGCACGGCGAGCACCAGCTCACGGGTGTCCGAGTCCAGCCGCGCCGCGACCTCGCGGTAGAAGTCACTGGCGATCGAGTCGCCGACGTACGCCTTGACCAGGCCTTCGAGCCAGTCGGACGGCGCGGTCTGGCGGTGGAAGTCGTCCAGGGCCTTGGCGAACGGCTCCATGGCCCCCGTCGGCTCCTCGCCGATGGCGGAGAGCCGGCTGTTCAGCTGCTCGAAGTGGTGGAACTCGGCGGACGCCATCTTCGCCAGCTCCGCCTTGTCGGACAGCGTGGGCGCGAGCTTGGCGTCCTCCGCGAGCCGCTCGAAAGCGGCCAGCTCGCCGTACGCGAGCGCGCCCAGCAGATCCACGACCGCGGCGCGGTAGGCGGGCTCGGCGGATGCCGTGTCCCAGTCCTGTGCTGCGATACCGGTGTGCCCGGTCTTTTCTTCGGGTGCAGTGGCGTTGTCAGGCGTCTCCATGGAGCGCACAATAGCCCGCTCTTCGCAGTACGTAAGGGCCCGGTCAGTCACCGGCGTCACACTGTTCCGGTAAATCTTCCCAACACACATGCGCGATTTGGGGGTACAGTGGTAATGCGCCTGCTGATGTACCCAGCGTACTTCGCGGCGCATTTGAATGAGGATGCCCGGTCGGTGGCCCGATCGGCTCCGACCCGACAGCCCTCCCCGTGAGTCGTGCGAAAGCGTACGACCGCACATGAGGGTCCCCCTCAGCGGCACGAGCGCTTGAGCGATGGCACGTGGTCCCGCGCCACCCGGCCCTTCTGGTCCGGATGAAATCGGCGCGGTACGACCCCCTTCGTTCGCCTCTAGTCGCGTCTCACAGAAGAGGCAGCACCCTGACTACGTTCCGAGACCTCGGGATCCTTACCGAGACGGCCGAAGCCCTTGAGGCAGTCGGCATCGTGTCCCCGTTCCCCATCCAGGAGATGACGCTCCCCGTAGCGCTCTCCGGCAGCGACATCATTGGCCAGGCCAAGACCGGCACCGGCAAGACGCTCGGCTTCGGCCTTCCGCTGCTTGAGCGCGTCACCGTCCCCGCGGACGTCGAGGCAGGCCGGGCCAAGCCCGAGAAGCTGACCGAGGCTCCCCAGGCACTGGTCGTCGTCCCCACCCGTGAGCTGTGCCAGCAGGTCACCAACGACCTACTGACCGCCGGCAAGGTCCGTAACGTGCGCGTGCTCGCCATTTACGGCGGCCGCGCGTACGAGCCGCAGGTCGAGGCGCTCAAGAAGGGCGTCGACATCGTCGTCGGCACCCCCGGGCGTCTGCTCGACCTCGCGGGCCAGAAGAAGCTCGACCTGTCGCACGTCCGCTCGCTGGTCCTCGACGAGGCCGACGAGATGCTCGACCTGGGCTTCCTGCCCGACGTCGAGCGCATCATGAACATGCTGCCGGCGAAGCGCCAGATGATGCTGTTCTCGGCGACCATGCCGGGCGCCGTCATCAGCCTCGCCCGCCGCTACATGACGCAGCCGACGCACATCAGCGCCACCTCGCCCGACGACGAGGGCGCGACTGTCGCCAACATCACGCAGCACATCTTCCGCGCCCACAACATGGACAAGCCGGAGCTCGTCTCCCGCATCCTCCAGGCCGACGGCCGCGGGCTCGCGATGATCTTCTGCCGTACGAAGCGCACCGCGGCCGACATCGCCGAGCAGCTCGAAAAGCGCGGCTTCGCCTCCGGCGCGGTCCACGGCGACCTCGGGCAGGGGGCGCGCGAGCAGGCCCTGCGCGCCTTCCGCAACGGCAAGGTCGACGTGCTCGTCTGCACCGACGTCGCCGCCCGCGGCATCGACGTCGAGGGCGTCACGCACGTCATCAACTACCAGTCGCCTGAGGACGAGAAGACGTACCTCCACCGCGTCGGCCGCACCGGCCGCGCGGGTGCCAAGGGCATCGCGATCACGCTGGTCGACTGGGACGACATCCCGCGCTGGAAGCTCATCAACAAGGCGCTGGACCTCCCGTTCGACGAGCCGGAGGAGACGTACTCCACCTCGGCCCACCTGTTCGAGATCCTGGGCATCCCGGCCGGTACGAAGGGCACGCTGCCCCGGGGCGAGCGGACCCGTGCGGGTCTGCGCGCCGAGCAGGTCGAGGACCTGGGCGAGACGGGTGGCCGCGGCCGCAAGTCCCCACAGGCCGCCGCCGCGCCGGTCGTCACGGAGGAGCGCCCCGCGCGCACCCGTACGCCGCGTCAGCGGCGCCGTACCCGTAACGGCACGCCGCTCTCCGCCGAAGAGGCAGCAGCCAACGCGGCTCCGGTGACTCCGGTCACCGAGGCACCCGGTTCGTCCGAGGCCGCCGCCGAGGTGCGCACGCCGCGCCGTCGTCGCCGTGCCCGCGTCGCCGACGCGGTCGCGGTCGCCCCGGAGCCGGCCCAGGCCGCGGTCGCCGTGGCTGAGGCACCGGTCGCCGAGACCGAGGCACCGACGCAGCCGCGTCGCTGTACGCGTGGCAAGTCGGCCGACGCCGTCGAGGTCGTTGCCGAGGCCGAAGGCATCGTGGCGGAGGCGGAGGCCGCCGCCGAGGCGAAGCCGCGCCGCCGCACCCGTGCAGCCAAGGCCGAGGTCACGGAGGCACCCGCCGCCGAAGCCACAGAGACCGCCGAGCCGGCCACCAAGCCCCGCCGCCGCACCCGCGCGACAAAGGCCGAGGTCACGGACGCACCCGCCGCCGAAGCCACGGAAGCCGCCGAGCCGGCCACCAAGCCCCGCCGCCGCACCCGCGCGGCCAAGGCCGAGGTCACGGAGGCACCCGCGGTCGAAGCCACGGAGGCCGCCGAGCCGGAGACCAAGCCCCGTCGGCGCAGCCGCGCGGCCAAGGCCGAGGTCACGGAGGCACCCGCGGTCGAGGTGACGGAGCCGGCCACCAAGCCGCGCCGCCGCACCCGCGCCGCAGCCGCCCAGCCCGAAGGCTGATCGCAGCTCTCCGCCGATGGCCCGGTTCCCCGCAGGGGGAGCCGGGCCATCGGCATGTGGTCCGGCGCGGGATAGCGAGCCGGGTGGCGCGGAGGGCGACCGGAAGGCTCCGGGGCCGGGGCCCTGAGCACGAGGCGCGGTGGCCAGGGCCGAGTTCCGCGCCGCGCACCAAGCCGCCCGCACCCAGCACCGCGCCCCGCAGGGCGCCGCGCCGCCCGTACGCGTTAGCCTCGTCGCATGAGCAGGCCGCCCACTTTCACCCCGCCCCCCGGTACCCGAGCCCTCCCCCTGCGCACGACGCGCGGGGTGTTCGCCGCGCTCGAAGCCGAGCCGGCGGAGGCGGAGCCCAAGGGCACCGCGCTGTTGCTCCCCGGGTTCACCGGAAGCAAGGAAGACTTCATCGCGATGCTGCTGCCACTCGCGGCGGCTGGCTACCGGATCCTCGCGGTGGACGGGCGCGGGCAGTACGAGTCCGACGGCCCGGAGTCCCAGGAGGCGTACTCCCAGGGCGAGTTGGCCCGGGATGTGCTCGCGCAGGCCGAGGCAGTGGGCATCCCCGTACACCTGGTCGGGCACTCGCTCGGCGGTCAGATCGCGCGCGCGGCGGTGCTGCTCGACCCGACACCGTTCGTGTCGCTCACGCTCATGTCGTCCGGGCCCGCCGAAATCGCACCGTCGCAGCAGCAGAAGGTGCAGCTGCTGACGGAGGCACTGACCGTCATGTCCATGGCTCAGGTGTGGGAGGCGATGCAGGCGACCTCCACGCCCGAGGAGCCGGAAGACACCGACACCGACGGACCGGCCCTGCGGGCACGCTGGCTGCGGCACAGCCCCGCGCAGCTCGTCGCCACCGGCAGGCAGCTGAGGGGCGAGCCCGACCGGGTGGCCGAGCTCGCCGCCGCGGGGCTGCCGCTGCACGTGGTCTCAGGGGCGGCCGACGACACCTGGCCGGTGCCGGTGATCGACGACATGGCCGAGCGGCTGGCCGCGCGCCGGACGGTGATCGAGGGCGCGGAACACTCCCCGAACACGGACCGGCCCGAGCAGACCGCGAAAGCCCTGGCCGACTTCTGGGACGTACTGCGCTGACTTCTGGGACATCCTGCGCCGACAGAGCGCGGGAAGACGCTCAGTACTGCGCCTGAAGGTGCTGCCAGAACCCGTCCCGCAGCGCCCGCCGCAGATCCGCGTGCCCTCGCAGCGACCGCTGGAGCAGCCGCTCCGCCTCGACGAGCAGCTCCTGGTCGACGGATCCCGGCAGATACGGGTGTCCGGGCAGCAGGTCGGCCAGCGACTCCCTGCCCCGCTCCCCCAGCCATGTCGCGGCGATCTGCGCGCCGATGAAACGGACGCTCTCGCGGGAGGGCCGCGGGGTGCCCTCGTTCTCGTACGTCGTGACCGGGCGCCGGGTGACGTACGGCTGGCAGAAGTCGAGCTCGAACGTGCGTTGGCTGTCGACCTCCCAGAGCAGCGGTTCGGCCTGGTTGCGGCCCTCCCCGGCCTCGATGCCCCACAGGTGGACGCGTGCGCCGTACCCCTGTGCCGCCTCGACCGCGGAGACCAGGTCCTCGTCGCCGCCGACGAGCGCGGCGTCGCTGATGGCCCGGTGTCTGGCGAGCGATTCCAGGTCCGTACGGATCAGGGAGTCGACGCCCTTCTGCTGATTGTTGGCGTTGAGGTTGCCGAGACGGACCTTGACGTCCGGCAGCTCGGCGATGGATTGCTGCTCGGTGGTGTGAGTACGGCGCCTGGCTCCGTCGTACCAATAGACACGCAGCAGTCGGCTGTCCGCGAAGATCGTGCGCGCCTTGTCGATGAAGGCCTCGATGATCCCTTCCGCGTCGAGATCGAAGGACCTGCGGTCCTCGGTCCCGGTCACCAGCAGCCCGGCCGCCGCGTAGACGTATCCGGCGTCGACAAAGATCGCGTGGGTGGAGGGGGTCTTCGAAACCTCGGCGATCATGCGGTGGAGCAGCTCATTGGTGCGGTCCAGGCGGGCACTGATCCTGGCGAGTTCGGTGGGGCCCGAAGGCTGTGCGTCGTCCATACGGATCCCATTGTCCGTGGCGCGGCCGAGACGGCACAACCGATCCGCCCACCAGCAGGTATTTAGATAGACGAAAGTTTTCTTTAGCTTAGGGAATGATTGCACGGTGCACCCCGTTGTACCCACAGGAACGCGGGGCACTCCAGCCATGCGATCCACTCACCACAGTTCTCCGTCACCGGAGGATCAGACGAAGGGAGAAGCCATGCGCTTCGAGATCATGCGACTGGACGACGTCGACGGTTCCGCCGTTGACAGCACAGTCGTGGACGCCGCTTCCGTCAACCGGATGGTGCAGCAGGCCGCAGCTGTCGGCCAGCGCATCTACATCCGTCCGGCCGAAAACTCGGCCTCGTAATACCCGACGCATTCGCTGTTCGAGTTGACGAGTTGATGACGACGAGTCGTGAAGACGATTTGATGTGAAGAAGTAAGTGAAGCGCCCCCGTACTCATGTGTACGGGGGCGCTCGTGCGTCGCGACCGGACCCGGTGGCGACGAGATCCGGTGGCGACCGGACCCGGTGGCCACCAGACCTCTCGGTCAGCCGTTCCGGATGACCTGGGTCACGCCGTTGATGATCTGCTGCACGGCGATCGCGGAGAGCATCATGCCGGCGAGCCTGGTCACCAGGACCACACCGCCGTCCTTGATCACGCGGATGATCACCAGCGAGTAGCGCATGGTCACCCACAGGACGACGTGCATCGCCACGATCGCGGCCCATACCGAGATCTGCGACTTGACGCTGTCGGCGTGCTGCACCGCCAGGATCACCGAGACGATCGCACCGGGACCCGCGAGCAGCGGCATGCCCAGCGGTACGAGCGCGACATTGACGTCTTTGGTCTGCGTCGGCTCGTCGTTCTTGCCGGTGAGCAGGTCGAGCGCGATGAGCAGCAGGAGCAGACCGCCCGCGATCATCAGCGCCGGGACGGAGACATGCAGGTAGTCGAGGATCTGCTGGCCGAGGACGCCGAAGACGGCGATGACGCCAAAGGCGACGGCGACCGCCTGCCAGGCCATCCGGCGCTGCACCTTGGCGGGACGGCCCGAGGTCAGACCGAGGAAGATTGGCGTGATTCCAGGGGGGTCCATGATCACGAAAAGTGTGAGAAAGAGGGATCCGAAGACGGCAAAGTCGAGCACAGTGTGGCCTTGCGAGAAGAGGGTCGTACGGAGGAGGGGTGGCGCGGCGGTGGAGGGGTCCCTCTGGAGCGCGGGGATCCGCTACCGGCGGGGGCTTCCGCCCGCGCCGGGCACCGGGAACGCGCCGGTGGAGCGCCGGGTGATCTCGCCGTAGATCTCGGGGTCGGTGGTCGACTCCCCGAGCCGTACGGTCTTGCGACTGCCGTGGTAGTCGCTGGACCCGGTGACGAGCAGACCGAGATCGGCCGCGAGCGCACGCAGCCGGGCGCGGGTGGGCGCGTCGTGGTCCATGTGGTCGACCTCGATCCCGTCGAGGCCGACGGCGGCCAGTTCGGCTATCGCGCTCTCGGGGACCGTGTGGCCGCGCCTGGCGGCGCCGGGGTGTGCGAAGACGGTGACGCCGCCTGCCGCCTTGACCAGGCGGATCGCGTCGAAGGGGTCGAGCTCGTGCTTGTCGACGTAACAACGTCCGTCATTGGCGAGCCAGTTGGACGTGAAGGCGTCGGAGACGGTCTCGACGACACCGAGCTCGACGAGCGCGGAAGCGATGTGCGGGCGGCCGATCGAGCCGTCTCCCGCGATACGGGCCACCTGGTCCCACTCGATGGGCACGCCCAGCTCCTGGAGCTTGCCGACCATCCCCCGGGCGCGGGGCACCCGGTCGTCGCGTACCAGCTCCATCTCGCTCGCCAGGTCCGGCTCGGCGGGGTCGAAGAGGTACGCCAGCATGTGCAGCCCGATGCCGTCGACGCGGCAGGAGAGCTCCGCGCCGGTGACGAGGGTCACGGAGGCGGGGAGCGCGGCGATCGCCTCGGCGTGTCCGCGCGTCGAGTCGTGGTCGGTGAGCGCCACGACGTCAAGACCGGCGGCGGCGGCGTTGCGCACCAGCTCGGCGGGGGTGTCCGTGCCGTCCGACGCCGTGGAGTGGGTGTGCAGGTCGATGCGCACGACGCGTGACTCCGGGGCTCGGCTGGACAGGGGGACGGTCGAAGTCTAACGGCGGTCCGGCGGACCCCTGCCCGGCCGACCGGCAGTTGCCCGGTGACGTACAGCCGGCGCCGCGGAGCCCGGACGGTCCGGCAGCGTCCGGCGGCATCCGGCAGGTCAGGACAGGATGCGCTGCGACAGCGCCCCGCACGGCACCAGTTCCACCTCGGCGCCCGCGTCGCGCAGGTCGGTCAGCACCAGCTCGTCGTACATCATCAGCCCCGACTGTTCGGGCCAGACGATCGCCCACAGCCACAGCCCACGGGCCTCCCCGGCGAACACCGCGCGGTCGTCGGGCACCCCGGAGACATGCCACAGGGGGGTGGGCCGGCCGGCCGCGAGGACCTTGGCCTGCGGCGGGTGGTCCAGCCTCATGTACGCACCGGGGTCCGGGCCCTCAATGCCCGCATAACGCGCCCCGAGGCCGACTCCGAGCTCCTCGGCGACCAGCAGCAGCTCGCCCGTGCCCCCGAGCGGTCCGGGTCCCGAGGAGGCGACCGCGGTGGCCCGCGCGCCGCTGCGGTCGTCGCCCGCGCAGGTCACGCCGGTGAACAGCCAGCCCACCGGCAGTGGCCAGGGCATCCACACGGGGACCTGGGCGCGCTGCACCGCGACGTTGAGTGCCTCGACGCTTGGTGGGATCACAGGCTGCAGCGGGTGCACGACGCCGTGCACAGCACACTGCCAGGAGTCGGCAAAGAGACCGGGCGCCCTGACCCGGCCACCACACTTCGGGCAACTGGGTTCGCCCCTCATAGGCCCCAACGGTCCTCTTCGGTCGTCCCCGCGTCAAGGAAGATCACCCCTCCGGAACGCGCCTCACCGGCCAAAACTAGATGCGACTTACATTCATTAGAGTCCCTAACTCATTCTGTGTATATCGCATCGATCTAGCGGGAGAGCGGGGAAGTGGGAGAGCGGGGAAGTGGAAGTGCTCTTCACGTCGCACTTCCTGATCACCCCGGTCGCGATGCTGGTCACCGACTTCATCTCCAGCCCGCCGAGGGGGGCTCAGTCCAGCGGTACGGACGTGCGCAGCGGGTCGCGCAGGTCCGTACCGTGCGACAGCCAGCGCTCCTGGAGCTCCTGCGCACCCTTGACCCGCTTCCACGCCGCCTCGTTCGGCGTCATCGGCAGCACCGGCAGGAACCGCACGGGGTCCATCGGTCCGTCCAGCTCCAGGTCCTCGATCAGGCCGCCGGACTCCGCGACGAGCACCGAGCTGAACGGCGCCCCCGGCCACAGCGGTTCACCCACGTCGAGCGAGGCGCCCGAGGCCACCACCACGCCCTCGACCTGCGGCGAGGCGGCCAGGACCGCGAGCGGGCGCAGCACCTTGTCGGTGTCGGCCGCCCCGGCCCGTACCGACAGGACCAGCTCGGCGCGCGGCCCGGTCAGCGGATCGGCGAGCGCCGCGGTCGGGTCGGCCATCGGCGCGGCGGACATGCCGAGGGTGGCGTAGCGCACGATGTCGCCGTCCACGAAGCGCAGCACCTCGACGCGGTCCGTACCGAGGAACGTGACCGCGGCGCGCGCGTCCGGTTCGCCCAGAGCCGTACGCAACCGAGCTTCCACCAGCGCAAGAACATCTCCCATGCCGCGAGCATAGGACGCGCGCCCAGGGGCCGGGCAGTCGCACCGGGCCGCGACCCGAGTGACCTGCGCAGGGGCGTGGAGGCGGGCGCGGGGGCGCGTACGGAACGTGCAAAGGGAGGACTTGACACATCAGTGGGCTGATAGTCTGGGCCGCTGGTCAGGGCAGCACGCAGAAGCGTGGCTTTCGAGCCCGGACGTCACGTCGTCCCTCAAGGGGGACCGGCTGGAGGAGGTGGGGCTGCGGTGCATCGAAGTCGACCCGGTAGTACCAATCGCTCTTCCGTACAGCCCGCATTCCCCGTGGCCTGAAGCCCCTCGTACCCGGCCGACAACCGGTGAAACCTCTGGGGCGCACGGTATTTCGCGCGACGGAAGAGCACTTCTTTTTTGCCTGATCCGTGTCTGAGCGAACGCCGTCATCGCGTCCCTGCGGTGCCGCCCGCTTTGCCGACGTACGGAGCCCCGACGCCGTGGCCCGAACGTCTCCATTCCGGGCCGCGCCACGCCTCGCAGACGGCTTCTCCGTGAAGGAGCCCGCCATGTCGATGATCCGTGACCTGCGCGCAGCAGTCCGCCCCTCGCTGCGCAAGAGCAGCGTTGTCTACAGCAACTACGACGCCACCCGTGACCCGTCCGCCAGCAGCGCGGTCGTCGACTGCGCGGTCTACCGCGACGGACGGCGGGTCAGGGGCGCCGAGCACCTCACCCCGCACGAGGCGATGACCCGCGTCCGGGAGGGCGGCGGCTTCGCCTGGATCGGTCTGCACGAGCCGACCGAGGCTGAATTCGCCGGTATCGCGGCCGAGTTCGGGCTGCACCCGCTGGCTGTGGAGGACGCCGTACACGCGCACCAGCGGCCCAAACTGGAGCGGTACGACGACACCCTCTTCACCGTCTTCAAGACGATCCACTACGTCGATCACGCCGAACTGACCGCCACCAGCGAGGTCGTGGAGACCGGCGAGGTGATGTGCTTCACCGGCCAGGACTTCGTGATCACCGTGCGGCACGGCGGCAAGGGTTCACTGCGCGCGCTGCGCCACCGCCTCCAGGACGACCCCGAGCTGCTCGCCAAAGGGCCGTCGTCGGTACTGCACTCGATCGCCGACCATGTCGTCGACGGGTACATCGCGGTCGCCGCCGCCATGCAGGACGACATCGACGAGGTCGAGATCGATGTCTTCTCGGCGCACGACAAGCGGGGCCCGCGCGGCTCGGACGCGGGGCGGATCTACCAGCTCAAGCGCGAGGTGCTGGAGTTCAAGCGGGCCGTCTCGCCGCTGCTGCGGCCGATGCAGCAGCTCAGCGAGCGGCCGATGCGGCTGATCGACCCGGACATCCAGAAGTACTTCCGCGACGTCGCCGACCACCTCGCGCGCGTGCACGAAGAGGTCATCGGCTTCGACGAGTTGCTGAACTCGATCCTCCAGGCCAACCTCGCGCAGGCGACGGTCGCGCAGAACGCGGACATGCGGAAGATCACGTCCTGGGCGGCGATCATCGCCGTACCGACGATGATCTGCGGGGTCTACGGGATGAACTTCGAGCACATGCCGGAGCTGAAGTGGCAGTACGGATATCAGCTCGTCCTCGTCAGCATCGCGGTCGTCTGCTTCGGCATCCACCGCACCCTCAAGCGGAACGGCTGGCTCTGACGACCAGCGCCAGGCCGGCCATGATCACCAACAGGGCGGGGTAGGCGGCCACCGGTGGCTGCTGCCCCAGCCAGAGGGCGGCGATCAGGGCCGCGCCCGGCGTCTCCAGGAGGATCGCCGTCGAGGTGACGGACGGGCCGAGGGTGGCGACGACGCGGTTGAAGAGCGAGTGGCCGAGCAGCTGCGCGACGGCGGTCAGCGCGGCCAGCTGGACCCAGGTCGTCGCGTCGTAACCGCCGAGCTCGACGCCCGAGGCGAGACAGACACCGAGCAGGATCAGGGCGGTCGTCGAGTAGCAGATGAAGGTGTACGCCGTCGTGCTCGCGGTGCGCCGCACCTCGGCCCCGAGCAGCACGTACCCGGCGGCCGCGATGCCACCGCCGAGCGCGAGCGCGTCGCCCGCCAGGGCGCGCGGCGACAGCGTCAGGTCGACCCCGGTGAGGATGACCACGCCGGCCACGGCGAGCAGGGTCCCGGCCCACACCATGCGGGGCGGCCGGTGGCCCCGCATGCGCAGCAGCAGCGTCGTCCAGATCGGGGTGGTCGTGCAGAGCGCGGTCGACGAGGCGACCGACGTCATCCGCAGGCTGGGCAGCCAGAGCCCGAAGTGCAGCGCGAGGAGCGCCCCGGCGGAGAGGGCGAGGAGCAGCGGCCTGCGCCCGAAGTGGCGCAGGCCGGCGCGGTGCTTGAGCAGCGCCACGGGGGTCAGTACGCCGACCGCCATGGCGTTGCGCCAGAAGGCGATGGCCAGCGCGGGGGCGGCGGTCGCGGCGATGAGCGGCGCCGAGAACGAGACGCTCGCGACGGCGACGCCGAGCAGCACGACATCGATACGGGGCGCGGTGTGCGGCCCGGGTATCGGGGCGGACGTGGGGCCGGGCTCGGTGCCGGGCGTGGTGGATCGGGCGCCGGTGCGGCGGGTGGTTGCGGACACAGGCACACGGTAAGGTGCGTTCCGCATAAACGGAACTGTCCCCTCGCGTCCCTCCCGTCCTCCCCTAGGGCGTCGAAGCCCAAGTTAGGCTTCGGCCCATGACGCAGACCTTGCTCGACCAGGCCCTCGTCGAGGAGGCCACCAAGAAGTCCGGGCTCATCTGGGTGCAGGGCACCGGACCGGCCCGCGCGCTCTGGCACGTATGGCACGAGGGCGGTGTGTACGTCGTCGGTGACGGCCCCGGTGAGCAGCCCTTTCCCGGGCTCGTCGACGGGCAGAGCGCCGAGGTGACCGTACGCAGCAAGGACAAGGGCGGCCGGCTCGTCGCCTGGACGGCCGCCGTGACCGAGCAGGTGCCGGACTCGGAGTCGTGGAAGGCGGCGGTCGCGGAGCTCAAGGGCAAGCGGCTGAACGCGCCCGACGTGGAGGTGATGACGCAGCGCTGGGCCCGCGAGTGCCGGGTGCTGCGCCTGGAGCCGCGGAGCATGACGACGGACCTGCCGGACGGCTCACTGGCGGCGGCCCCGCTCCCCACGGACGCAACAACCCGCCAGCCGGCCCCGGAGGCACTGCCGAGGCTGCTGCTACGGCGCAAGAAGCGCTGACGGGCAGCGACCCCCGATCACCGGATCAGGCCCGCCGAAGGTCTGGCACCTGACGCCCGGGGGCGCGGACCCGCGCTGCGAACCGACCCGGCACACTCAGCCCGTCGAGGGGGCCCCTTCCCTGCCCTTAAGGCAATGGGGGAGTCCGAGGACCGGGACCAGCGCGTGGGGCCGCCCCCCGCGTTCTCCCACCCCGGCAAATCCAGCCCGTCCGGCGTTTGAGGACACGCCCGCAGGGCGTCCCGGGGTCTGGGGCAGAGCCCCAGTTGTGGGAAGGGGCGGGTAGGGGACAGGCTCCGCGCAGCGGCCCACCCGCACCCGCCACGCCCACCCGCACCGCACCGCACCGAGCAACGGCCCGCCCGCTCAGCCACTCCCCCGAGGAAGCTGCTGCCCGTAGTCCACCGTCTCGTCCTTGTCCGGCGCGGCCAGCGCGAAGTCCCGGTCCCAGTCCGCGAGCCTGACGACACCCGCGCCGCCCGCCCGCTCCAGTTGGAGCGGATAGGGCCTGCCCTGGAGGGCAACGGCGAGCTTGCCGCCCGCTCCCTTGCCACCGTTGACCTGGATCGTGCGGATGCCACCGACCTCGTCGCGCGCGCCCTTGCTCAGCTCGCCGTGCAGCCCGAGCAGCCCGTCCAGCAGGATGTCCTTGTCCGTGAAGCCGCGCAGCTGGTCGTACGCGGGGTCGCCGTCCGGCACCTTCACGTACTTGTCCTCCAGCTTGCCCGCGGCCGCATCGTCGGACTTGGAGGGCGCGCTCCCGTGGTCCCAGAAGGCCGCACCGGCCTTCATGAAGAGCTCGTCATCGATGCGCAGCAGCTCGAACGTGCTGCCCTTGGAGGTGACGGAGCCCGTGCCGCCGCCCTTCTTGAGGCGCATGTCGAGCTTGTACGAGCGCCCCTTGCTGACGACGGTGCCGGACAGCCGGACCGCCTCCGCGTCGCGTGCCGCTTCCCGCGCCCGGCCCTCGATGGCCGAGGCGGAGAGCTTGCCCACCCCGTTGGTCCCCTCGTCCGGGTCCTCTCCGCACGCGGTGAGCCCCGCGGCCAGCCCGGCGCACACGACGCCGAGCAGTGCGGCCCTACGGGCTCGGGCGGCCGGGGGAAATGCAGTCACAGGCGCACTGCCTCTCATGCGGGTGTCCGGGTGGCAGCAGGCAGCGTACCTGTGCCGACTACGTCGCTCCGCGCAGAGCCGTCCGGACGCTCCGCCGAAGCGGCCCGGACAGGCACGGGCTAGCCTGAACCCGGAATCCGACCACTCGCACGAAGATTCCCATGAACAGAGGGAGGCGCACCACATGGCGTCCGGCGCCCCCCGCGTATTCGTCTCGCATCTCGCCGGAACGGCCGTTTTCGACCCCACCGGCGACCAGGTGGGCCGGGTCCGTGACCTGGTGGCGATGTTGCGGGTCGGCCGCAAGCCGCCGCGGCTGCTCGGACTGGTCGTCGAGGTCGTCAGCCGGCGGCGGATCTTCCTGCCCATGGCCCGGGTGACCGGCATCGAGTCGGGCCAGGTCATCACGACCGGCGTGGTCAACATGCGCCGCTTCGAACAGCGCCCGACCGAGCGCCTAATCCTCGGCGAACTCCTCGACCGCCGGGTGAACCTGGTGGACGGCGACGAGGAAGTGACGGTCCTGGACGTGGCGATCGTGCAGCTGCCCGCCCGCCGCGACTGGGAGATCGACAAGGTCTTCGTACGCAAGGGCAAGAGCGGGGCGCTGCGGCGCCGTGGAGAGACGCTGACGGTCGAGTGGTCCGCAGTGACCGGCTTCTCGCTGGAAGAGCACGGACAGGGCGCGGAGAGCCTCCTGGCCACCTTCGAGCAGTTGCGCCCCGCCGACCTCGCCAACGCCCTGCATCACCTGACGCCCAAGCGCCGCGTCGAGGTGGCCGCCGCGCTCGACGACGACCGGCTGGCCGACGTACTCGAAGAGCTGCCCGACGACGACCAGGTGGAGATCCTGGGCAAGCTCAAGGAGGAGCGCGCGGCGGACGTCCTGGAGGCGATGGACCCGGACGACGCCGCCGACCTGCTCTCCGGGCTGCCGGAGGGGGACAAGGAGCGCCTCCTCGAACTGATGCGGCCCGACGACGCGGCAGACGTACGGCGGCTGCTGTCGTACGAGGGGCGGACGGCCGGCGGTCTGATGACGACCGAGCCGATCGTGCTGCGGCCCGACGCGACGGTGGCCGACGCCCTCGCGCGCGTGCGCCAGCAGGACCTCTCCCCCGCGCTGGCCGCGCAGGTCTACGTCTGCCGGCCGCCCGACGAGACGCCCACCGGAAAGTACCTGGGCATGGTCCACTTCCAACGGCTGCTGCGGGACCCGCCGTTCACGCTGGTCAGCTCGCTCATCGACACCGATCTGCCGCCGCTGGCGCCCAACACGCCGCTGCCCGCGCTGACCAGTTACCTCGCGGCGTACAACATGGTCGCCGCCCCGGTCGTGGACAAGAGCGGGTCACTGCTCGGCGCGGTGACCGTCGACGACGTGCTCGACCATCTGCTGCCCGAGGACTGGCGCGAGACGGAATTCCACGAAGGGGAGGCCGACCGTGGGGAGTGACCGTGGCAGCAACGCCAAGGAGCGCAGCCGGACGTCCACGACGACCGGCGCGACCGCGCTGCCGCGCGCCTCCCGCGTACGCTTGGACCAGCCGCGGCCGGCGCGCAAGCGGCTGCTGCCGGAGTACGACCCGGAGGCTTTCGGCCGGTTCTCCGAGAGGATCGCGCGTTTCCTGGGCACCGGGCGCTTCATCGTCTGGATGACCCTGATCATCATCCTGTGGGTGATCTGGAACATCTACGCGCCCGACGCCCTGCGCTTCGACCAGTACCCGTTCATCTTCCTGACCCTGATGCTGTCCCTCCAGGCGTCGTACGCCGCCCCGCTGATCCTCCTCGCGCAGAACCGCCAGGACGACCGGGACCGGATCACCCATGAGCAGGACCGCAAGGAGAGCGAGCGCTCCATCGCCGACACGGAGTTCCTCACCCGGGAGATCGCCTCGCTGCGGATGGGCCTCGGCGAAGTCGCCACTCGCGACTGGATCCGCTCGGAACTCCAGGACCTCGTCAAGGAGATGGAGGAGCGGCGCACCCTATTCCCGCCGATGACCTCTTCCGGGCGTGATGAAGGCGACCGCTGACGGGGCTTTCCCGGAGCGGGAGTGCGCGCCGTACCATCGGCAGTATGGCTATGGAAGACGCGGTGCGTGAAGCACTGGCGACAGTGAACGACCCCGAGATCCACAAACCGATCACTGAACTCGGCATGGTCAAATCGGTGGAGGTCGGGGCGGACGGCGCGGTTGCCGTCGCCGTCTATCTCACCGTCTCCGGCTGCCCGATGCGCGAGACCATCACCAATAACGTGCGCGAGGCGGTCGAACGCGTCGAGGGTGTGACAAGCGTCTCCGTCGAACTCGACGTGATGAGCGACGAGCAGCGCAAGGAGCTCGCGGGCGCGCTGCGCGGCGGCACCCCCGAGCGGGAGGTCCCCTTCGCGCAGCCGGGATCGCTGACCCGGGTGTACGCGGTCGCCTCCGGCAAGGGCGGCGTCGGCAAGTCGTCGGTGACGGTGAACCTGGCCGCCGCGATGGCTGCGGACGGGCTGAAGGTCGGCGTCGTGGACGCCGACATCTACGGGCACAGCGTGCCGCGCATGCTGGGCACCGACGCCAGGCCCACCCAGGTCGAGAACATGATCATGCCGCCGTCCGCGCACGGCGTGAAGGTCATCTCGATCGGGATGTTCACGCCGGGCAACGCGCCGGTGGTGTGGCGCGGACCGATGCTGCACCGCGCACTGCAGCAGTTCCTCGCGGACGTGTACTGGGGCGACCTGGACGTCCTCCTGATGGACCTGCCGCCGGGCACCGGCGACATCGCGATCTCGGTGGCACAGCTCGTGCCGAACGCCGAGATCCTCGTGGTCACCACGCCGCAGCAGGCCGCGGCCGAGGTCGCCGAGCGGGCCGGTTCCATCGCCGTACAGACCCACCAGAAGATCGTCGGCGTCGTCGAGAACATGTCGGGCATGCCCTGCCCGCACTGCGACGAGATGGTCGACATCTTCGGGACGGGCGGTGGCCAGTCGGTCGCCGAGGGGCTGACGAAGACGACCGGCGCCCACGTGCCGGTGCTGGGCTCCATCCCCATCGACGTACGCCTGCGCGAGGGCGGCGACGAGGGTAAGCCGATCGTGCTGAGCGACCCCGAATCCCCCGCCGGCGCGGCGCTGCGTTCCATCGCGGGCAAGCTGGGCGGCCGCGCGCGCGGCCTGTCGGGCATGTCGCTGGGTATCACCCCGCGGAACAAGTTCTAGAGGACCGACCGGTACAACAGATGGGTAAGGGGCGGCTGCCATGGCAGCCGCCCCTTACCCGTGCGGTCACTTCTGCGATCTCACTGTCACTCGTACGACGTGATGTCCTTGACCACCGAGAAGCCCAGACCGTACGCGCTCATTCCGCGTCCGTACGCCCCGAGGTGCACGCCTGCCTCCGCCGAGCCCGCCAGGACCCAGCCGAACTCGGACTCGCGGTAGTGGAAGGACGTCGGCACGCCGTCCACCGGCAGCGACAGCGTCGACCAGTCGGGCCCCGACAGATCGTCGGCCAGCTCGAAGGCGGCCTCGGTCTGCTGGTCCAGCCAGTCGTCGCGCAGCGTGTGGTCGAGCTGCGCGGGCCAGGTCGAGGACAGCAGGCCCGAGCCGGCCAGCCAGGCGGCCGAGGAGACCGAAGTGGCCTCAAGCACGCCCGTACCGTCGCCGCTGCGCCGCAGAGGGCTGCTGGCTACGGTCACGACGACCGCGAAGCGTTCCTTCTCCTGGCCGTCGTCCGCTCGTATCGACGGCTCTTCGCCGTGCCCCGTGGAACCGTGCTGCACGGTCCCGTCCGCCGCGGTGCCGACCTGCATCAGCCAGCGCGGTCCGGTGAACGCCTCGTCCAGTCCGTACCAGGGGAAAGGTGCCCGCAGATAGCCGTCGACCGTTCGCCGGGCTGCTGGCACCCCCTCCGCCGTGGACGTGCTGGGCGCACTGGAAATTCCCTGTGCTCCTACCCGACTCGTGGTCTCCATCTACCCGGCCGCCTCCTCGATCTTCGACGTCCGGCACGGCCCGCCCCCCTCGGGCGTCCTCACCACCGGACAGATGGAGGATAGCCACCTCACCGCGACTCGTCCGGAAGGGCAGGCTTCAGGTGGCGTCTGCGTCGAAGGGCGGGCGCTCGCCCTGATCGAGCTTTTCGCGCTTCTTGAGCAGGTCGGGAGTGCCCGACGAGCCATTCGACGAAGAGGTCGGGCCGGCCGAATCGGACGGGGATTTGGCCGACGAAGCACTGTCGCGTCCATGCACCGCGTCCGCGACCTCGGCCATCTCGCCCTTGAGGTCGAAACTGCTGCGGATCTCTTCAAGACCCAGGTCGTCATTGCCCATCAGCTGCTTACGGACAAAGGTCTTGGGATTGAGGTCCTCGAAATCGAAGTCCTTGAATTCCGGGCCCAGTTCGGAACGGATGTCGTTCTTCGCGCTGTCGGAGAACTCACGGATCTTACGGATCATGGCCGAGGCGTCCTGAATGAGCTTCGGCAGTTTCTCCGGGCCGAAGATGAGGACAGCCAGGACCACGAGCGTCACCAGCTCAAGTGCGCCTATGTCACTGAACACCTTGCTGCTCCTTGACTCTCCGCGCCCGCAGGTCGAGCGGGCCTGCGCGCCGCAGGCAGGGGACCGGTCCGGGCCCGGTCTACGGTACCTGGCCAATCTGTCCGGGCGGTACCTTCACGTAACACTCAGATGGCGGCCGCCGCATCCGCTCAGGTGCCGTCCGCCGAACCGAGCGTGACCGTGATGGCCTGTTCCCTGCCGCCTCGGGTCACGGTCAGTTCGAGCCGGTCCCCCGGCCGGTGGGCGCGGATCTTGACGATCAGCTCCTGGCCGTTGTGCACCCGCTGCCCGTCCACCTCGGTGATGACGTCGCGCGGCCGGATCCCGGCCTTCGCACCGGGACCGTCGGGTGTCACGGCCGGTCCGTCGCTGCCCTTGGTGCCGACACGGGCGCCGTCGCCCGTGTACTGCATGTCCAGCGTGACGCCGATGACCGGGTGAGTCGCACTGCCCTTGTTGATCAGCTCTTCGGCGACGCGCTTGGCCTGGTTGATGGGGATCGCGAAGCCGAGGCCGATGCTGCCGCCCTGGCCGCCTTCGAGGCCCGAGCCGGTGTCCGCGGCGCGTATCGCGCTGTTCACGCCGATGACGTGGGCCTCGGAGTCCACCAGCGGGCCGCCGGAATTGCCGGGGTTTATCGGGGCATCGGTCTGCAGCGCGTTCACATAGCTGACGTCGCTGCCGTCGCCCTTCTCACCGCCCGCGGTAATGGGGCGCTCCTTGGCGCTGATGATGCCGGAGGTCACGGTGTTCTGGAGGTCGAAGGGGGCGCCGATGGCCACGACCGGGTCGCCGACCTGCACGTTGTCGGAGTTGCCCAGGGGCAGTGGCTTGAGGCCCGCGACCCCGGTGACCTTAACGACCGCCAGGTCGTACCCGCTGTCCTTGCCGACGACCTTCCCCTTGGCCGTCTCGCCGCCGCTGAAGGTGATGGTGATGGTGCCGCCGGTCCCGGCGGGCTCCACCACGTGGTTGTTGGTGAGGATGTGCCCCTGCCCGTCGAGAACGAAGCCGGTGCCCGTGCCCTGCTCCCCGGCGCCGCTGACATGCAGGGTGACGACGCTGGGCAGCGCGCTGGCGGCGATGCCCGCGACGCTGTCGGGGGCGCGGCCCTTGCCTCCGGCGTCTCCCGCCCTGTCGGTCTGGGGCAGCTCGACGGTGGTGAGCCCGCCGTTGCGCTCGATGTACGCGCCGATGCCACCGCCGACGCCGCCGGCGGTCAGCGCGATGAGCAGCGCCCCGACCAGCAGCGTGCCGCGTCGGCCCCCCTTGCCCCGACCGGAGCCGCCGTGGGCACCCGGGGTGCCGGGGCCGCCGGGATGCGTCAGCGGCTGCTGAGGGGCGCCCCAGGGGTCGTACTGGAGCCACTGGGGCGAGGGGTGAGGGTGGGGGTGGAGGTGGGGCTCGTGGAGTGGTGGGGGCTGGGGAGTCGACTCGGGCTGGGGCTGCGGGAAGACGTGCGGCTGCGGGGGATGCTGTTGCTGGGGCTGTGGGAGCTGCTCCGCGTACGGCGGGGGCGGCGGCTGCGTGGGAGCGCCCGCGCCGTTCGCCGCAGGCGCGCCCTGCGGTACGACCGTGCCGTGCGGCATCGTCGGAACCGGGCGCTGCACGGGCGGCGCGAGCGCCCAGGGTCCTGGGCCGCCGTACGGCGGTGTGCCGTAGGGGTCGGGCGCGTGCCGCGGCTGGTCCACGGGCTCCGGTATCCGTTGCGGGTGCTCGGCGGGCCCGGATATCTGCGGGCCAGGCACGGCGGCCACCTCGGGGTCGGCGGGCACTGCAGGCTGAGCGGGATCAGCGGGATCAACCTCTTGCGGTGCGCCCGCGTCGGGCAGCACCGGGGCCGCGACGCCCGCATCCGGCGCATTCGGCGGCTCGTGGAGCGCGGGGCTCTGTGCCGGTTGGGTCGCCCTGTTCCCGACGGGCACACCCTGATCCGCCGACTCCCCCACAGACACTGCCACGACGGACGCGTCCTCGACCGGTGCAGGGTTGATCCGCGTGTACTCGACCGGCGCGGCATCGGCCGCCACGTGGTCGACCGGCACGGCGTCGGCCCGCGCAGAGTCGACCGGTGTGTCAGAAGCCGCAGCCGTCGTCCCCGCGCTGCGTGCTCTCGCGGGACGGCTCCACCACTTCGCCTTCGGCCCCGCGGGCTTGCCCTCGTCCATGCTCTCCCCGCAACCCCACGAGCACGCCGCCTGGGCCGTGCCACCTTGTTCGCCGCGCCCCGTGAAGGGACCCCTTCCAGGGATTCAACCAGGTTTGCGAATGACCGCGCAGGGGCCGGTCGGCGTCAGCGGGAAACGGGCAGGCCCGACTTGGCCGGGGCCGCCGAATGAGTGGGCGGCAGTGAGAGCGCCACCGCCGGTCCCTGGACGGAGGCATTGATGAACGACGGGGCCGAGCCCGACGGACGTATCAACGGCAGCGGAGCGACCGCGGAGAGCACCGGTGCCGGCGCCGCGAAGGGGTGCGTCATGGGGTGCGTCATGGAGTGACCCTGCCCCGGGCTCGGACCCGCTCCGAGGAACACGGACGGCGGCGCGGTGGCCGAGGTCGACGCGGTGGCCGAGGCAAGGGCCGAGGCCGAGCCGCTGCCTGAGCCGGAGAGCGCGAGCAGGCCGCTGCCGCCGCCCTGGCGGCGGCTGTTCTCGGGAGTGACGCCCGCCGGTCCTGTGGTGCGCAGCGGGGTGACACTGCCGGAGCCTTCGCCCCTGGCATTGGTCTCGGGTGCGGACCCCAGCGGCATCGCGCCGCCGAGCGCGATCGCCGCGAGCGAGACCGCGCTCGCCGCCGCGAAGGCGAATCGCCAGCCCCGCCCGCCGGAGCGCTCCGCGTCGGAGCGGCCCACGTCGTGGATGCGGAAACCCCGCTGACGCGCGGTTCCCGGGAGGGGACCGGAATGCGCGCCGGCCGGTTCATAACCGAAGAGCCCGCCAAAACCCATTCTTCGCTCGTCGACTCCGAAGACGCCGTTTCCGAAGCCTCCGCCGCCGAACGGCCTTTCCTCGTCACGGTCGTCACCTCCGGGCCCACCGGGGCCGCCGGGCAGCCCCTGGAGCCGCGCGAGCAGCCCCTCGGAGGGGGGAGGTGGCGCGGCCTGCGAGAAGACGCTCTTCAGCCGACGCTGGGAGTCGGCCTCGGTCTTGCATTTCGTACAGGTCGCCAGATGCGACAGAACACGCTCACGGACGTCATGGCTCAGCTCACCGTCGACCAGAGCCGCGAGCCGGTCGCCGAGGTGCTGTTCCGCAGGGGTCGGTCGGGTGCCACTCACTCGGCTCTGCCCTCTCCGCCCACCACAGGGATGCCATGGCCCACCGTCGCGAAGGAGCGCTGCTCGGCGCGCGCCTGGGGAGACCGGTGCTGGAGCGCCTTACGCAGGTGGGAGCGGCCGCGGTGGATACGGCTGCGCACGGTGCCGAGCTTGACGCCCAGTGTCGCGGCGATCTCCTCGTACGAAAGGCCCTCGATGTCGCAAAGGACGACGGCGGCACGAAACTCGGGCGCGAGAGTGTCCAGCGCCTGCTGCACGTCCGCGTCGAAGTGGGAGTCGTTGAAAACCTGCTGCGGGGACGGCTCACGGCTCGGCAGCCGCTCCGCGGCGTCGTCTCCGAGCGCGTCGAACCGGATGCGCTGCTTGCGCCGGACCATGTCCAGGAACAGATTGGTGGTGATGCGGTGGAGCCAGCCTTCGAAAGTGCCGGGCGTATAGGTCGACAGCGAGCGGAAGACACGGACGAACACCTCTTGCGTGAGGTCTTCGGCATCGTGCTGATTGCCGGTCAGACGGTAAGCGAGGCGGTAGACGCGACCGCTGTGCGTGCTGACGATCTCCTCCCATGAGGGAGGTGTCCACGCCTGAGATTCCGCATCTGAGGCGAACGTCGCGGTCTGTACGGAGGCAGCGGAGCGGGAGCTGTCAGCATTGTCGGTCACGGATTTCGGCTCGCCCGTCGACCTGAGAAAGCGCTTCAGCACTCCCCTGCGGTCACCGGTCGCAGCCGCACCTCCCCTGTCGGCTCTGGTGGTGTCCAGTGGAGCCCCTACCATAGCCACCTCGCCCGTTAGCTCCGGATAAGCATCTTTACGTGAATTTGGAACTCGCATACGGTCCTGATCCACGCTTCCCTCTCTCTTCATAACGCCCGGTCCCATCTGCGGGTTCCCGACACCAACGGATACAGTCACCGTTGCGCCAACTACGGGGACAGGAGAGGGCCATTACCGCCAACCGGCAGACGAACTGGGCGTTCGCCGACGCCTATGTCGCCGAGGACGAGGCCCTGCGCTGGGCTCGTGATCGGGCCCGGGAGGCAGGGATCCGCTCGGTGACCCCCGGCACCGGCGCCGCGCTGCGGCTGCTCGCGGCCACCTCGGACGCCAAGTCGGTGGCCGAGATCGGGACGGGCACCGGCATTTCCGGCAGCTATCTGCTGCACGGGATGCGGCCCGACGGCGTACTGACCACCGTGGATCCGGAGCCGGAGTGGCAGCAGTTCGCCCGCGAGGCCTTCCGCGCGGCGGGTTTCGCGAGCAATCGGGCGCGCTTCATTCCGGGCCGCGCCCTCGATGTGCTGCCGCGGCTCGCCGACGGCGGTTACGACCTCGTCTTCTGCGACGGCGACCGGCTTGAGTACATGGACTATCTCGCTGAATCGTTGCGCCTGCTGCGACCCGGCGGAATCGTCGTCTTCGAAGGTGTCTTCGCGGACGGCCGTACGGTCGACTCCTCGGCCCAGGCGCCGGAGGTGCAGCGGCTGCGTGAACTGCTGCGCGCCGTCCGGGAGAGCCGCGGGCTGATGCCGACACTGCTGCCGGTCGGCGACGGGCTGCTCTGCGCCGTACGCCGCTGAGCGCAATGGACCCCCCCGCCGGCGCGTCGTACGCCGCTGAGGGCCGTACGCCACCGGTCACGGCCCTGGCGTCCCCCAAGGCGTCGGCCTCTGGACACACCACTGCCCCGGGACGCTGTGTGCGTGCCGGGGCAGTGACAGTGTTGATCGGGGTCTAGCCCCGTAGCCCGAAGTGTCTGGGCGCGTTCCGCGTCAGCCGACGACCTTCTTCAGAGCGTCGCCGAGGGCATCGGCCTCGTCCGGAGTCAGCTCGACGACAAGTCGCCCGCCGCCTTCGAGCGGAACGCGCATGACGATGCCCCGTCCCTCCTTGGTCACCTCGAGCGGGCCGTCGCCCGTCCGCGGCTTCATGGCCGCCATGCTCGTTCCCCTTCCTGAAACCAGCTCATCGCAGCCGACAACCCAGGTGTCACCGGCATCGAACACATTGCTTCCAGGCCATTATCCCGCATCGCAGGACCCAATGACCAACATCAGTCGGCATCGCTTGTGCAACGCGCTCTCCCAAAACGCCGCAATTCGGCGGTACGCCTGCGATACTTCGCCGCTGTCGGCCGCTCCTGGGCCCCGGTTTGTTAGACACACGTCACATGCCCACGTCCTCGGATCTCCGCCATGCTGGGCTCGACATGCCTGCCCGAGCCGCAAAAGGGGACCTACTGATGGCCGACACCGTGCTCTACGAGGTGACCGACGGACTCGCGACGATCACGATCAATCGTCCCGATGCCATGAACGCCATGAACACCGAGGCGAAGGTCGCCCTGCGTGACGCGGTGCAGGCCGCGGGGGCGGACACGGCGGTGCGCGCGGTGCTGCTCACCGCCACCGGGCGGGCCTTCTGCGTGGGCCAGGACCTCAAGGAGCACATCTCCTCGCTCACCGCGGACCGCGATGCGGGCACCGGCAACACCATGAGCACCGTGCACGAGCACTACAACCCCGTCGTGCGCGCCCTGACCGAGATGCCAAAGCCGGTCGTCGCCGGGGTCAACGGCGTGGCGGCGGGCGCGGGCTTCGGTTTCGCCCTCGCCGCGGACTACCGGGTCGTCGCCGACACGGCCGCGTTCAACACGTCCTTCGCCGGGGTCGCACTGACCGCCGACTCGGGCGTTTCGTGGACCCTGCCCCGCCTGATCGGCCAGAGCCGCGCCGCCGACCTGCTGCTCTTCCCGCGCTCGATCAAGGCTCAGGAGGCCTACGACCTGGGCATCGCCAACAAGCTGGTGCCCGCCGCCGACCTGGCCACCGAGGCCGCGGCCGTCGCCCGCGCGCTGGCGGAAGGGCCGACCCTCGCCTACGCCGCGCTCAAGGAGTCCCTGGCGTACGGGGCGGGCCACACGCTGCGCGAGACCCTGGAGAAAGAGGACGAACTCCAGTCGAGGGCGGGCGCGTCGGAGGACCACACCATCGCCGTCCAGGCCTTCGTCGGGAAGACCAAGCCGACGTACCTGGGCCGCTAGGCACTCCTCACCCCCGGCCTCCTGAGCCCGTCAGGGCCCCCAGGAGGTCAGGGACGCGCCTCGCGGGCCACGCAGCGCACCAGATGGTCGTTGACCAGGCCACAGGCCTGCATCAGGGCGTACGCCGTGGTCGGGCCGACGAAGCGGATACCGCGCTTCTTGAGGCCCTTGGAGAGCGCGGTGGACTCCGCGGTGATCGCCGGGACGTCCGAGATCGTGCGCGGCGTCGGGCGCGTCGCGGGATCCGGGGCGTACGACCAGATCAGCGTTTCGAGCTCGCCGGGCGACCAGTCGACCAGTGTCCTGGCGTTGGCGAGGGTGGCTTCGATCTTGGCGCGGTTGCGGATGATGCCGGGGTCGGCGAGCAGCCGGGCGGCATCGGCGTCCGTGAAGGCGGCCACCGAAGCGATCTTGAAATCGGCGAAGGCGGTACGGAAGCCCTCGCGCCGGCGCAGGATCGTCAGCCAGGACAGGCCGGACTGGAAGGCCTCCAGGCAGAGCCGCTCGTACAGCGCGTCGTCGCCGTGGACCGGGCGGCCCCACTCCTCGTCGTGATACGCGACGTAGTCCTCGGTGGAGAGGCCCCAGGAGCAGCGCAGGCCGCCGTCCGGGCCCGGCGCGACGCCGCCGCCATCATCGCCGTCGTCCGTCATGAGCTCGGCTCCTCGCCGGTGCGCTTGTAGAGATCGAGGCCGCCTATGGCGTCGGCCTGCACACCGGCCAGCGCCACCTCAAGCTCGGCGATTCGAGCGTCCCGCTCGGCCAGCTCGGCGCCCACTCTGCCGAGCACGTCGTCGACGTCCGACATCCGATAGCCGCGCAGGGCCAGCGGCAGGCGCAGGGCCTCAATATCCGCGCGGCCCACCGGGCGCGTCGCGGGCAGCGGGTCCACCAGGTGATCGGGCGCCGCGTCGGGCAGCACGCCGCCGCTGTCGCTGCCGCCACCGCCGACCACGGCGAGGGTGACCGCGGAGACCACCACGACCATCGCCACCACCAAGAACAAGAACACGAGCGTCTCCCCGGGCCATGCGCAGAGCGGAAACTGTCCAGTCCCGATCGTGCCATGCGGCACTGACAGTTAAGGTCGCAGGCGACCGATGCGAGGAGGAAACACGGTGCTCAGGCTGGGACAGCGCGAGTTCGACGCGCACGAGCCGGTGATCATGGCGATCGTGAACCGGACCCCGGACTCCTTCTACGACCAGGGTGCGACCTTCCGCGACGAGCCCGCGCTAGCCCGGGTCGAGCAGGCGGTGTCCGAGGGCGCCGCGATCGTCGACATCGGCGGGGTGAAGGCCGGGCCCGGCGAGGACGTGAGCGCCGAGGAGGAAGCGCGGCGCACGGTCGGCTTCGTGGCCGAGGTGCGCAGGCGCCACCCGGACGTGGTGATCAGCGTCGACACCTGGCGGCACGACGTCGGCGAGGCGGTCTGCGAGGCGGGCGCGGATCTGCTCAACGACGCGTGGGGCGGGGTCGATCCCAAGCTGGCCGAGGTCGCGGCCCGTTTCGACGTGGGCCTGGTCTGTACGCACGCGGGCGGCGCGGAGCCGCGTACGCGGCCGCACCGCATCGCGTACCCGGACGTGATGGCCGACATCCTCGACGTCACGCTCGGTCTGGCCGAGCGCGCGGCGGAACTCGGTGTGCGGCGCGACGCGATCATGATCGATCCGGGGCACGACTTCGGCAAGAACACCCGGCACAGCCTGGAGGCGACGCGCCGGCTGGAGGAGATGGTCACGACGGGCTGGCCCGTCCTGGTCTCCCTCTCCAACAAGGACTTCGTCGGCGAGACGCTCGACAAGCCGGTGAAGGAACGGGTCATCGGAACGCTGGCCACGACGGCGGTCTCGGCCTGGCTGGGGGCGCGGGTGTACCGGGTGCACGAGGTCGCGGAGACGAAGCAGGTGCTGGACATGGTGGCGTCCATCGCGGGCCATCGGCCGCCGGCGGTCGCCCGACGCGGGTTGGCGTAGCCGGGGCGAGGGCTCGGGCCGGGTGCGTGAGCCGGGGCCGGGGTACGGGGCGGGTGGGCAGGCGCGGGTGCGCGAGCCGGAGCACGGGGGCCGGGGCGGGATGCGTGGGGCGGGGCGGGTGGGCTGCTGCGCGGAGCTGTCCCCTACCCGCCCCTTCCCGAAACCGGGGCGGGCCCCGGACCCCCGGGACGCCCTGCGGGCGTGTCCTCAAACGCCGGACGGGCTGATTTTTCCGGCTACTTCCCCGTCTCCTCCGTCACCAGCGCCACCGCTTCCTTCACGTCGTCCGTCACGTGGAACAGCAGCAGGTCCTTCTCCGACACCTTGCCCTGTGCCACCGCCGTGTTCCGCAGCCAGTCGACCAGGCCGCCCCAGTACGCCGTGCCGAAGAGCACGATCGGGAACTTTGTCACCTTCTTGGTCTGGACCAGGGTCAGGGCCTCGAAGAGTTCATCGAGGGTGCCCAGGCCGCCCGGCAGGACCACGAAGCCCTGGGCGTACTTCACGAACATCGTCTTGCGGACGAAGAAGTAGCGGAAGTTCACGCCGATGTCGACGTGCTCGTTGAGCCCCTGCTCGAAGGGCAGCTCGATGCCCAGGCCGACCGAGACCCCGTTCGCCTCCCGCGCCCCCTTGTTCGCCGCCTCCATCGCACCGGGCCCGCCGCCCGTGATCACCGCGAAGCCCGCTTCGACCAGCGCGCTGCCGAGCTCCACGCCCGTCTCGTACTCGGGGCTGCCCGGGGGTGTGCGTGCCGAGCCGAAGACGCTGATCGCACTGGGCAGTTCGGCGAGTGCGCCGAAGCCCTCGATGAACTCGGCCTGGATGCGCATGACCCGCCAGGGGTCGGTGTGCACCCACTCGGAGTCACCCTCGGTGTCCAGCAACCGCTGGTCCGTGGTGCCGGGCTGGACCTGGTCGCGGCGGCGCAGCACCGGACCGAGCCGCTGCTCGTCGGGTGCCCGCTCCTCCTCAGGAATCGTCATGCCGTACTCCCTCCGCTGCCGAACGTTGTCCGGTCAGGGTAGGTCCACAGACATGACGAAAAGTGAAATTCAGGCAGTCAGCCAGGTGCGGAGTCGCTCTTCGCAGTGCGTGATGCGTTCCACGGCGACGTGTTCGTCCCGCTTGTGCGCGAGGAGCGCGTCCCCCGGCCCGTAGTTCACCGCGGGCACCCCGAGCGCGCTGAAGAGCGATACGTCCGTCCAGCCGAACTTGGGCTGCGCGGTGCCGCCCACCGCCGCCATGAACGCGGCGGCGGCCGGGTGCGAGAGGCCGGGCAGGGCCGCACCCGAGTGGTCGTCCACGATGAATTCCGCGATGTCGCAGTCCGCGAAGATCTCCCGTACGTGCGCCAGTGCCTCGTCCGCGCTGCGGTCGGGCGCGTAACGGAAGTTGACCGACACCGTGCAGGCGTCCGGGATGACGTTGCCCGCGACCCCGCCCTCGATCTTCACCGCGTTGAGGCCCTCGCGGTACTCCAGGCCGTCGATGACAGGACGCCGCGGCTCGTACGCCGCCAGCCGCGCCAGGATCGGGGCGGCCTGGTGGATCGCGTTGGAGCCCATCCAGCTGCGCGCCGAGTGGGCGCGCTCCCCCGCTGTCCGCAGCAGCACTCGCAGCGTGCCCTGGCAGCCGCCCTCGACCTGCGCGTCGGACGGCTCCAGGAGTACGGCGAAGTCGCCCGCCAGCCAGTCGGGATGCGCCTCGGCGACATGGCCCAGGCCGTTGAGGTGGGCGGCGACCTCTTCGTTGTCGTAGAAGACGAAGGTCAGGTCACGGTTGGGGGCCGGGACGGTCGCCGCGATCCGCAGCGATACGGCGACCCCGGACTTCATGTCGCTCGTGCCGCAGCCCCACAGGACGCCGTTCTCGTCGAGCCGCGAGGGCACGTTGTCGGCGATCGGGACGGTGTCGATGTGCCCGGCCAGGATGACCCGCTCCGCGCGCCCCAGGTTCGTGCGGGCCACCACGTTGTTGCCGTACCGGTCGACGGTGAGGTGCGGCAGGGCGCGCAGCGCCTCCTCGACCGCGTCGGCGAGGGGCTTCTCCTGGCCGCTCTCCGACCGGAAGTCGACGAGCCGGGCGGTCAGCGCGGGGGCGTCCAGCGCAAGGTCGAGCGGGGTTTCGGGCATGGCCCCGAGCCTAACGCTCCGCCCCGGAGCGGTCCGAAGCAGTGGGACCCGGCAGGCTCTTCACTCGCCTCCAGTACCTTTGGCCACGTGTCTGAGCCCACCGTTTCCACCCGCCGTGGCCGTACCCTCCGCATAGCGGCGGGTGTCGCCGTGCTGCTCGCCCTGGCCGGGTACCTGGTGGCGCAGTACGTGAGCGGCGGCGGGGGCGCGCCCCGCTGCACCGTGCGCCCGGCGGAGGGCGACGGGGCGACGTACGAGATCAGCCCCGAGCAGGCCGTCAACGCCGCGACGATCTCCGCCGTGGGCACCTCGCGCGGGCTGCCCGAGAGGGCGGTGACGATCGCGCTGGCGACCGCGCTCCAGGAGTCGGCGCTGCGCAACATCAAGCACGGCGACCGGGACTCGCTCGGCCTGTTCCAGCAGCGCCCCTCGCAGGGCTGGGGGACCCGGAAACAGATCCTGGACGCCGGCTACTCGGCGGGGAAGTTCTACGAGTACCTGGAGAAGGTCCCCGGCTATTCGCGGCTGCCGCTGACCGTCGCGGCCCAGCGCGTCCAGCGCAGCGGCTTCCCGCAGGCGTACGCGAAGCACGAGCCGGACGCCGCGCTGCTGGCCGCCGCGCTCACCGGCCGCTCCGCCGCGTCCCTCACGTGCGCGGCGGCGCAGGACGCGCAGGTGGGCAAGCCGGCCGACGTACGGGCCGCGCTGGTGCGGGACTTCGGGCCCGATGTGCTGCCCAGGACGCAGGCGGCGGGCGCCGGTACGACCGCGAGGCTCGGCGGAACCACGGCGAAGGCCACCGTGACCGTCCCGGTGCCCGAACAGGCGGCGGGCAGCGCGGGGGCGGCCCGGGGGGCCGACGGGGAGCGGCGCGGCTGGGAGCTGGCCCACTGGGCCGTCGCCCACTCGTCCGCGTTGCACATCGAACGCGTCACCTACGGGGACCGGGTGTGGACCGCGGGGGACTCCGGGCAGGCGTGGAGCAAGGCGAAGGGCACCGAATCCGGCCCGGCAGAGGTCCGGATCAGCACCGCGCAATAGTGCGGACGGTCACTCGAAAGCGGTACGCGAGCCCCATCGGTTCCGCTTTTTGCGAGAGGCCGCGCGCCCCCTTCCCACTACCCCCCGAAAACCCTGTGAACAAAGGGAACCGGCGGTACGGCAGGTCATTCTGGGCGGCTCATTTGCCCGCATTCATCCATAACTGATTATGCGACGCATTACCAATTCTTTACCTTGGTGTACCGCATCCAACCCCTCCCCCCGAGGGGTTGTCAGTGCGTCCGATCGCCGGACAAGACAGCGTCCACGAACGTCTTCTCCCGTTTAAGGAGCACCATGTCCCTCCCCCTGGCCCGTCGGATCGCCCGCGCCGCACTCATCATCGCGGCCGGCGCAGCCCCCGTGGTCGGAGCGGCCGGTTCCGCGAGCGCCGTGGACCTCCCCGCGGCTCCCAGCCTGAGCGGCGTGACCGCACTGGACGGCGCCGGTCTCGGCAACGCCGTCGACGGTGCGGCGCAGAAGTCCACCGATGTGGCAGGCGACACCGGCAGCAAGGCCGTCAAGAAGGCCGCACCGACCGCCGGAAAGACCGTCGGCACGGCAGGCAAGACGGCCACCCCCGCCGCACAGAACGCGGCCGGTGACGTCGCGGGCAGCGCCGGCGACATCCTCGGCGAGACCGCGTCCACCGCGACCGGTGCCGGCGGCGGGCTCCCCTCCGGCGGCGGCCTGCCGACCGACCAGCTGCCGCTGAAGGGCCTGCCGATCGGCTAGTCCGTACGGCAACCACGCACGTCCGACACCACGCCAGTACGACACCACGCCAGTACGGCTCAGCGCACATACCGGCTCAGCGCACGTACGGCACAGAAAGCGGAAGGGGCCCCGGGGAGCACGAACTCCCCGGGGCCCCTTCTTCCACGCTCCACACCGCGCGCAGGCGGTCAGCCGAGGCGCTTGACCGCCGCGGCGACCCGCTCGTCGGTGGCGGTGAAGGCCACCCGTACGAACCGCTCCCCCGCCGGCCCGTAGAAGTCCCCCGGCGCCACCAGGATCCCCAGCTCCGCCAGGTGCCCCACGGTCGTCCAGCACGGCTCGTCGCGCGTCACCCACAGGTACAGGCTCGCCTCGCTGTGCTCGACCCGGAAGCCGTGCGCCTCCAGCGCGGAGCGCAGGGCCGCGCGCCGGGCCGCGTACCGCGCGCGCTGCTCGGCGACATGTGTGTCGTCCCCGAGCGCGGCGACCGTCGCGGCCTGCACCGGGGTGGGCGTCATCATCCCGCCGTGCTTGCGGATGAGCAGCAGGTCACCCAGGACGTCGGCGTCACCCGCGAGGAAAGCGGCGCGGTACCCGGCCAGGTTCGAGCGCTTGGAGAGCGAGTGGACGGCGACGATGCCCTCGTACGTACCGCCGCAGATGTCCGGGTGCAGTACGGAGACGGGCTCGGCCTCCCAGCCCAGCTCCAGGTAGCACTCGTCGCTGAAGACCAGCACGCCGTGCTCACGCGCCCAGGCGACCGCCGCACGCAGCTCGTCCGCGCCGAGCACCCGGCCGGTCGGATTCGACGGCGAGTTGAGCCAGAGCAGCTTGAGGCCGGCCGGGTCCAGGTCGGTGACGTTGTCGTACGCGACGGGCTCGGCGCCGCACAGTCGCGCGCCCACCTCGTACGTCGGGTACGCGAGCCGCGGGTACGCCACCTTGTCCCCGGCGCCGAGCCCGAGCTGCGTCGGCAGCCAGGCCACCAGCTCCTTGGAGCCGACGACGGGCAGCACATTGGTGTGCGCCACGTCGCGGGCGCCGAGCCGCCGCTCCACCCACCCGGTGAGCGCGTCCCGCAGCGCGACCGTGCCCCACACCGTCGGGTAGCCCGGCGAGTCGGCGGCGTCGACGAGTGCGCGGCGGATCAGCTCGGGGACGGGGTCGACGGGCGTGCCGACTGAGAGGTCCACGATGCCGTCCGGGTGGGCCGCCGCGGTCGCCTTGTACGGCTCCAGCTTGTCCCAGGGGAAGACGGGCAGACGGTCGGTGACTGCGGACACGGTGCATCACTTTCTTGCTCGTACGGGCTCACACGGGCTCGCACCGACACTCGTACCGGCGGGCTCGTACGGGCCGGCCCGTGCGGTCTCGTACCGGCGGTCTCGTACCGGCGGCAGGATACTGAAACGGCTCGGTCCCGCACGGCGGACAGGCCGTACGGGACCGGGGCGGCGCGGCTGGCGATCGCCTACTGGTTCTGCGGCGGCAGCGCGGCGATGAAGGCGTGGTCACGCTCGATCAGGCCGAGCTTGGAAGCACCACCGGGCGAACCGAGCTCGTCGAAGAACTCGACGTTCGCCTTGTAGTAGTCCTTCCACTCCTCAGGAGTGTCGTCCTCGTAGAAGATGGCCTCGACCGGGCAGACCGGTTCACAGGCGCCACAGTCGACGCATTCGTCCGGGTGGATGTACAAGGACCGGGAGCCCTCGTAGATGCAGTCGACAGGGCACTCTTCGATGCAGGCCTTGTCCTTGACGTCGACACAAGGCTGCGCGATGACGTAGGTCACGCTGTCGTTCCTCCTCGATAGGGCGCGGCGGGCCGATCTGCGGCTCCGTCGCGGGCGCGCGGGAGCGCGGCGTCGTCGATGCCCACCTCTAGTATCTCCGTTCCCGGGCACGATCCGAACAGGAGGGGCGGACAGAGCTGTGGAATTCACCGGCGGCGGACAACTCACGGTCCGTATTACGCCCGATGACGTGGGCAAACGGGTATCAGTCAGGCGCACGGAGGAGGCCGGACTTCCGGGAGCGAAGTTCACCGACACGGTCGGCGTTCTCACATCCTGGAACGACGGTGTGCTCTCGATCACACGAAGGAGTGGCGAGGTCGTACGCATCGACGCGTCAGCCTTGGTCGCGGGCAAGGTCGTCCCCGCCGCCCCGGCCAGACGGCGCGGCCCCGCGGCGACCTTCGAGGAGCTCGCCCGTGTCACGGCACGCGCCTGGCAGCCCGTCGAGAGCGAGCCGCTCGGCGCCTGGCAGCTGCGGGCGGCCGGCGGTTTCACCCGGCGCGCCAATTCGGCGCTGCCACTGGGCGACCCGGGCATGCCGCTCGACGCGGCGCTGGAGCGGGTGCGCGAGTGGTACGCGCGGCGCGGCCTTCCGGCGTACGTCCAGACGGCGACCGGGGCCGCGGGCACCCAGGAGCTGCTCGCGGCGGAACTGGCGCGGCGCGGCTGGACGCTTGAGGTCACCGCCGAGGTGTGGACCGGTGCGCTCGCGCCGGTCGGCGACCTGGACGCGGATGTCTCGCGGGTACGTCTGGACCGGGCCTGTGACGCGGGGTGGCTGTCGCGCTACCAGCGGTTCACTGAGCCGGGGCCGCACGTGCTGAAGGTGCTGGGCAGCGGGCCTTCGGTGTGGTTCGCGTCGGTCCCCGGTACGGAGGGAGCGCCCGCCGCGATCGGGCGGTGCGTGGTCGACGGGCGCTGGGCGGGGTTCATGGCCGTCGAGGTCGCCCCGGAGTGCCGGCGGCAGGGGCTGGCCAGCGCTGTGATGGCCGCGCTGGCGCGCCGCGCCCTGGACGAGGGGGCTTCGGCCGCCTGGCTCCAGGTCGAGGCGGACAACGAGAGCGCGCGGGCCCTTTACAGTCCGATGGGCTTCGCCGCCCATCACAGCTATCACCATTTCCGGTCGGCGTAGGCGGGGTACGAACCGCGTATGCAACCGGAACCCGAATCCGGATTCGCCCAGCGGCGGCAGCGATTCGCCGAGGAGGTCCGCTCCGAGCGGCCCGACCTGGCCCTGCTGTGCCTGCTGGTGAGCGCCGAAGCGGATGGATCACTCGACCAGGCCGAGATCGACGCGGCCGAGATCGAACTCGACCGGCTGGCCGGTCTGCTGCCCTTCAGACCGCCCGCCGGGGCGCGGGGCTGGGCGGTGGCCGTGTCCGAGCTGCTCGGCGCGCGCTACGGGTTCAGAGGCAGCCCCGGCGACTACCAGCGGCTCGGTTCCTCGCTGCTGCACAAGGTGCTGCGGCGGCGGCGCGGGCTGCCGATCCTGCTGTCCGTCGTCTGGATCGAGGTCGCCAGGCGGGCGGGCGCCCCGGTGTACGGCGTCGCCCTGCCCGGCCACTTCGTCGTCGGCTTCGGCCCTCCGGAGGACCAAATCCTCGTCGACCCCTTCGACGGGGGCCGGCTGCTGACGGACCAGGACACGGACCTGCTGGTCGCGGGCGCCACCGGTGCGCCGCTCGACCCGTCGATGCTGGCGCCGGCGGACCCGCTGGAGATCGTGCTGCGGATCCTCAACAACGTCCGGGCCTGGGCGGCGGCCCGCCCCGAGCGTACGGACGTCCAGCTGTGGGCGGTGGAGCTGTCGCTGCTGCTGCCCGCGCACCCGGCGCGGCTGCGCTACGAGCGCGCCCAGCTGCTGGTCCAGCGCGGCGACTTCCTGGGCGGCGCGGCGGAGATGGACGCGTACGCCGATGTGGTGGCGGCGATCGAGCCGAGCTCGGCGGAAACGATCCGCCGCCGGGCACGGGCGGCTCGGGCGCGGCTGAACTGAGGAGTCCGGGCGCGGCGGTGCCCCCGCCCGGAGTGTGGGCGGGGGCACGTGAAACTGCCGTGGATCAGTTCCCGTTGAGGTTGATCTCCTGGATGCGGTCCGCCGGGGTCTTGCCGACCAGCGCGGTCTGCATCGCCTGGGCCACGTCGTCCGCGGTGATCTGGTGCTTCTTGCCGTCGCCCTTGGTGGCCAGGACTCCGTCGAAGACACCGTCGAGAAGCTCCTCGATCGCCGGCTTGTTGTAGACCGGGACCAGGGTGCCGTCGATCGCCTTCATGGAGAGGATCTTCGGCAGCGACCGCTCCGGGCCGAACTGGATCTGCTTGCCGCCCGCCTTGATCGTGATCAGGCCGGACATCGCGGGCTCGGCGAATTCCGTCATGGCCCGGGAGATCTCGGGCTGGGTGATCGTCGGTTCCACGGAGGCGACGGGCAGGTCGACGACGTTCGGCTTACCGGTCTCCACCTGGGCGCGGTACGCGTCCTTCACCGAGCGCACCGACTGGCTGACGTCGAGTTGCTTGCCCGCCTTGCCGGGTACGGCGACGGCCTTGCCCGGTACGAACTTGACGGTGCCCTCCACCGCGGTGCCGGAGTCGCCCGCGAGGTCGGTCAGCGCGACGCTGAGCTTCTCCTCGTCGGCCGGGAGCACGGGCTGGGCGACGCGCTCGCCGCCGAAGAGCGAGCCGATCACCGAGACGGGGTTGTAGTCCGCTCCGGCGGCGGCGCGGACCGTCTCCTGGCTGTCCAGGGTGAGGCCCGCCTGCTCGGGCGAGAGCTTCGTCTCCTCGCCGTCGACGGTCAGCCGGAGCGGGTCGGCGGCGCGCTTGCCGAGCACTCCTTCGAGCTTGCCGACTGCCTCCTCCTTGGTGCCGCCGCCGATGTCGACGCCGAGGACCGTGGTGCCCTTGGGTACGTCGGAGTGGTTCATCAGCAGCCCCGCGCCGTACGCGACACCGGCCAGGCCCACGACGCCGACGGCCGCCAGGACCAGCTTGGAGCGGCCCTTCTTGGCGGGCGGGGGTGTGGTGGCCCGCGCGGGGGCGGCGGCCTGGCCCGGGGGCTTGGGGCCGTCCGGCAGACGGGGCGTCGGGTCGGGGGTGAAGCGGCCGTCCTGGCCGTTGCCGCCGCCGGCCTGGGGGCCGGTGGGGAACGGCGAGCGCCGGTCGCCCGAAGGCACCACGGAGATGCCGCTGCTCAGCGTGTCACCGGAGACGTTGCCGCCCCCGGCGCCGGGGGCCGCCTTCTGCGGGGTCAGTACGGCGGTGTCGTCGGACATCCGCGGCGGGAAGGTCGCGGCGGACTGCGGCTCGAAGGACGGGTCGCCACCGCCCGGCGGACGCGCACCGCTGTGGCGCGGGGCGGACGGCGGGCCCACCGGGTCGTAGCCGGGCGTCGGCCCGCTCGGGTCGTAGCCGGACATCGGGCCCGGCTGCTGGCCCGATGGCGGCCCGGACTCCGGGCTCGCCGCGGACGCGCCGGGCAGGTAGCCGGACAGCGGCGAGCTGCCAGTGGCCGGGCCCGTCGTCGGCCCCGAGGGGCCGCCGCCGGAGAAGCCGCCCGGCGCCCGGCCGCCGTTGCCCCCGTCGAGATCGCTGAGCGCGCTGCGCGGCGGGCCGCCCTGCGGCTGCTGCGGGTCCGGCGTGAAGTACGGGAGGTCGGGGCGCTGTCCGCCGGCCTGCGGCGGGGTGGGCGCGGCCGGGCCGGGGGCTCCGGGTCCCGACTTGCGCGGGGCGAACCAGTCGCTGGGGGCGGCCGGCTTCTCCTCGCCGGACCACTCACCGCCCGCGTCACCGTGTTCGGCCGCGGGTGACGCGCCCTCCCGCTTCACCTCGGGCCACGGCGTGCCCGAGGTGCGCTCGGTGCCGGCGTTCCCGGCGCCATTGCCGTTTCTGTTGCCCGTGCTTCTTTTGCCGGCGCCGTTGCCCGCGGCCGGATCGGAGGCCGCGGACGAGGCGGCTCCCGGCGCCGGATCGAGGTCGCTCATCGGCGTACGCATGACGACGGGCGGGATCGGGCGCGACCCTGGGATGTTGATCCGGATACGCGTGGTCAGCGTGGTCTCGGTCCTGGGCTCGTCGGGCTCCACCGGTGCGGGGGCGGCCTGGGGGGCTTCCTCCGGCGCGTCCTGCGCTGGGTGCGGCGACGGATACTGGCGCGATCCGTACGGCGGGGTACCCGAGGGGTACGCGGCTCCGCCACGCCCCTGGGGGCCGGACGACGAACTGTCAGTTTCACGACTCAAGGCAGGTTCTCCCGGTTGGCTCCACCGCCCGCTCTTACGTTCTTGCATGCCTGGTGCGGGCAGCTCGGCAGCGCGCACCACCATACTGGCCGCCGACGGCACGTACCCCTCGACCGTGGGAAGCGAGACCCGACGCTCGTGCGGGGGCGCTCAATTCACCGACTCAAGTGGTACGTCATTTGCCAAGTCGGGCAGTGCATCTGCCCGGTTGCGGCAGGTCCAGCATCGTGGCACACATCACAGCGAGCGCCATTCCGCCCAGCATGTAGAAGTATGAGACCGGGCTGCCGCCGATGAGCAGGTCGCCCTCCGGCCGACTGAGGGTCAGCAGCACGATCGAGACGATCCATCCGGCGGCCGCCGTACCCGCCCCCGCCTTGGTGCCCATCGCCTGCATGGCACCGTAGAAGAGGGCCGTCGACGCGAGGAGCGCGAGCAGCAGCCCGCCGGGGAACCAGCCGGCGTGGACGAGCACGCCTGCCGTGCCGACGACCGCGCCGAGCACGGCGAGCAGCAGGTAGGCGGCGAGGCGGGCCGGGGTGGTCGCCGTCATGACGCCGCCCCCTCAGCGGCTGTGATTCCCGCGAAGAGGTCGGTCTCGCGCCCGCCGTCGGCGCCGCCGGCCTCTCTTCGTACTCCTCGTACTCCTCGTGCCAACTCGTAGAACTCTGTGGTGAAGATGGGTTGTCCCAGGTGGTTGGAGAGCGCGAAAAAGGGGTCCTCGACCGCGATCTGGGTGGTGTGGGCGCGCATGGCCGCGGCCTTGGCACCGGCGTACGCCGTGCCGTCGATCTCCGTGGTGACCGACGCGTCGTCGATCACGCCCGGCACGTCGTTCACGGCGGCGATCCCCGGGAAGCCGGGGAAGTCCGGGCCGGCCGCGCGGAGGCGGGCGAAGCCCTCATCGACGACGGTGCGCGGCACCCGGTTCCAGTAGATCTTGCTGATGGTGTGCGGTGCGCCGAGGTCCGGTCGGTGGTCAGGGTCGGCCGCAAGCTCGGCGCCGCGCGTCGCGACGCGGTGCGCCTGGATGTGGTCCGGGTGCCCATAGCCTCCGTCCGGGTCGTACGTCACCAGCACCTGTGGGCGTACGGAACGGATCACCTCGACGAGGTACACCGCGGCGTCGTCCACGCGCGTGTGCCAGAAGGCGCCCTCGCGGTCGTTCTGCTCGGTGCCCGTCATTCCGGAGTCGCGGAAGCGGCCGGGGCCGCCGAGGAACCGGTGGTCGGTGACCCCCAGCTCCTTCATCGCGGCGGCGAGTTCACCGGCGCGATACGGGCCGAGCGTGTCGTCCCGGTCGGCGGCGAGGTGGGCGAGCGCGGCCGGGATGACCTCGCCCTCCTCGCCGAGGGTGCAGGTCACCAGGGTGACACCGGCGCCCTCGGCCGCGTACTTGGCCATGGTGGCGCCGTTGTTGATCGACTCGTCGTCGGGGTGCGCGTGCACCAGGAGCAGACGACGGGCGGGAAGATCCGTCATGGGAACAGCCTACGAGGCGCCGCGGCCGGGGAGTGCCCTAGAACTTGATGCCGCCGATCATCCCGGCCACGTTGGTGGTGAACTCGTTGATCGTCGGGGCGATCGAGGAGCTGGCGAGGTAGAAGCCGAGCAATACGCAGATCACCGCATGTCCACCTTTGAGCCCGGATTTCCGGACCATCAGGATGACGATGATCGCCAACAGCACTACCACCGAAATAGAGAGTGCCACGGCGGTTCACCTCCACTTACCGTAAGGGCCGTTTGTGCGGAACGGGCATGACGACAAGCGCCAGCAGCTTCATACCCACCTAGCGCTACGGATCATAACTATCCGTGCGTCCGCATTGATCGCGCACGGCAGCACGAGGGGCGCATGGCGACGGAGGCGGGGCGGTAGTTTCGGTCGTATGACCTCGAAACAGCTCTCCTTTCCAAGGCAGTTCGCCAGGACCCAGCGCTTCACCCTCGGCGCACCGCGTGCGTTCACGGTGTCGCCGGACGGGGCGCGTGTGGTGTTCCTGCGCTCCTCGTCCGGCACCGATCGCGCCAACGCGCTCTGGGTGCTCGACCTGGAGGGGCGCGCGCAGGAGCGCATCGCGGCGGATCCGCAAGGGCTGCTCGGCGGGGCCGCCGAGCAGTTGTCGGCGCAGGAGAGGGCGCGCCGCGAGCGCAGCCGCGAAGGGTCCGCGGGCATCGTCGGCTACGCGGTGGACGGCGCGGTCGAGTTGGCGGCCTTCGCGCTGTCGGGCCGGCTGTTCGTGGCGGAACTGCGGGCCGGGACTGCGCGCGAACTGCCTGCCGCGGGGCCGGTTATCGACCCTCGTCCTTCGCCCGACGGGCGGCACGTCGCGTACGTCGCCGGGGGCGCCCTGCGAGTGGTCGGCGCGGACGGCAGCGGGGACCGGGTGCTCGCGGAGCCGGAGGACGAGCACACGACGTACGGCCTGGCCGAGTTCGTCGCGGCGGAGGAGATGGGGCGCACGCGCGGCTTCTGGTGGTCGCCGGAATCCGACCGGCTGCTGGTGGCCCGCGCCGACGACGCGGCCGTGACGCGTTGGTGGATCTCCGACCCGGCCCATCCGGACCAGGAGCCCTCCTCGGTCGCGTACCCGGCGGCCGGGACGCCGAACGTGGACGTACGGCTGTTCCTGACGGGCGTGGTGGCGGGGCCGGATGCGGGGACCGGCGCGGATGCGAAGGTGGGGCGGACCGAGGTGGTGTGGGACCGGGAGCGCTATCCCTACCTGGCCCGGGTCCACTGGTCGGGCGCGGGTGCGCCGCTGTTGCTCGTGCAGGCCCGGGACCAGTGCAGCCAGCTGTATCTGGCGGTGGACATGCAGACCGGGGCGACCCGGACGGTGCACGCCGAGGAGGACGAGGCGTGGCTTGATCTTTTCGACGGGGTGCCGGTGTGGGCGCCGGACGGGCGGCTCGTACGGGTCGCCGACGAGGACGGCGTGCGGGTGCTCGCGGTCGGCGACCGGACGCTGACCGGGCCGCAGTTGCACGTACGGGCGGTACTCGACGTCTCCGCCGACGACGTCCTCGTCTCGGCGTGGGCGGGCGTGGAGGCCGCGGAGCCGCAGACCGGCGAGGTGCATGTCTACCGGGTCGACGAACGGGGCGTGGAGCGTGTGTCGGAGGGGCCCGGCGTACACTCCGCGACCCGGTCCGGCGCCGTGACCGTGCTGTCATCGGCCCGTCCCGACCGCAGCGGCACGGTGGTCCAAGTCCTGCGCGACGGCAAGCCGACGGCCGTGGTCGCGTCGTGCGCGCAGGAGCCGGCGCTGCACGCACGCGTGCGGCTCGTCGAGGGGGGCGCGCGGCGAATTCCGTGCGCCGTCCTGCTCCCCTCCGATCACACGGAAGGGGACGGTCCGCTTCCGGTGCTGATGGACCCGTACGGAGGACCTCACGCGCGGCGTGCGATTGCCGCGCACGATGCGCACCTCACCTCCCAGTGGTTCGCCGACCAGGGTTTCGCGGTGGTCGTCGCGGACGGGCGTGGCACCCCCGGCCGGTCCCCCGCGTGGGAGAAGGCCGTCAAGAACGATTTCACGCTCACGCTCGACGACCAGATCGAGGCACTGCACGGGCTGGCCGGGGAGTTCCCGCTGGACCTGGGGCGGGTCGCGATCCGCGGCTGGTCGTACGGCGGCTATCTGGCGGGCCTCGCGGTGCTGCGGCGTCCCGACGTGTTCCATGCGGGGATCGTGGGGGCGCCGGTCACCGACCTGCGGCTGTACGACACGCATTACATGGAGCGGTATCTCGGTGACCCGCGCGAGCGGGGGGACGTCTACGCGGCGAATTCGCTCGTCACGGACGACGGGCTGTCCGGGGCGGCGGAGCAGCACCGGCCGATGATGATCATCCATGGGCTCGCGGACGACAACGTGGTGATGGCGCACACGTTGCGGCTGTCCTCGGCGTTGCTGGGGGCGGGGCGGCCGCACGAGGTCCTTCCGCTGACCGGGGTGACACATATGACGGCTCCGCAGGAGCAGGTCGCGGAGAATCTGCTGCTGCTTCAGGTGGACTTCCTGAAGAGGGCGCTGGGGATGCGGCGGGGGTAGGGCGGCCGGATGACCGGACATCCCCAACGGGGATACTCCACCGCCGCCCCAAGGTGAACAAGGGGCCCGGCGGCACGGATGCGACCGGCCAGGACGACATGGCGCGTCCCGGCCGGTCCACGGCACCCGCACGGCCGCACACTGTTCACCATGGCGTGTTCGCATATCGGTGTTGCGACAGTCAAGTTGCTTGCGTGTTAACGAAATTGACGAGCATTCATTGCCAGATGTCGCCCATCTTTTGAGTGTGCCAAGGAGCCGTCGGCTCTTGAAGTTGGCGGCCTCCTCGCGACGGTTCTCGCCTGTTTCAGAGGGCACCCCACCCCCTAGGGAGTGTCCGGCTCGCCGACCACCGGCACGACCTGCTTCTCCTCCGCGAAGTGGCAGGCCGAGTCGTGCGCCGCCGGGGTGCCGGCGTCCCGGAACACCGCCGGGACCGCGAGCAGCGGCACCTCCAGCGCGCAGCGCTCCTGCGCCTTCCAGCAGCGGGTGCGGAAGCGGCAGCCGGACGGCGGGTTCGCCGGGGACGGCACATCGCCGGTGAGGATGATCCGCTCGCGGTGCTCACGCGCGAGCGGATCGGGCACGGGCACGGCCGACAGGAGCGCCTGGGTGTAGGGATGCGTGGGGTGGTCGTAGATCTGCTCGTCCGTGCCGATCTCGACGATCCGGCCCAGGTACATCACGCCGACCCGGTCGGAGATGTGCCGGACGATCGACAGGTCGTGCGCGATGAAGATGTACGACAGCTGGAACTCGCTCTGCAGCTTGTCCATCAGGTTGATGACCTGCGCCTGTACGGACACATCGAGCGCGGAGACCGGCTCGTCGGCCACGATGATCTCCGGCTGGAGAGCGAGCCCGCGCGCGATGCCGATGCGCTGGCGCTGACCGCCGGAGAACTGGTGCGGGTAGCGGTTGATGTACTCGGGGTTGAGGCCGACGACGTCAAGCAGGTCCTGGACCTTGCGCCGCCGCTCCCCCTTGGGCGCGACCTCGGGGTGGATGTCGTACGGCTCCCCGATGATGTCGCCGACCGTCATCCGGGGATTGAGCGAGGTGTACGGGTCCTGGAACACCATCTGAATGTTGCGGCGTACCGTTTTCAGCGCACGCCCGGACAGCTTGGTGATGTCCTCGCCCTTGTACAGAATCGTCCCGGCGGTCGGCTGCTCCAGATTGACCAGCATCCTGGCGACGGTGGACTTCCCGCAGCCGGACTCCCCGACGACGCCCAGGGTCTCGCCCTTCGACAGGTCGAAGGAGACCCCGTCGACCGCCTTGACGGCGCCCACATGCTTCTTGATGACGATGCCCCTGGTCAGCGGGTAGTGCTTGACCAGGTCGCGCACTTCCAGAATCGGCTCGGTCGCCTGCCGGGGCCGCTCGGTCCGCTCAAGCTGCTGCTCAGGCATCAAGCGTCTCCTTCCAGAAGTGGCAGGCGCTCTGCCGGGTCTCGGACACCTGCGCCAGCGGCGGCACGTCGGTCCTGCACACGTCCTGGGCCATCGGGCAGCGCGGGTTGAAGGCGCAGCCGGGCGGGATGTGCATGAGGTTCGGCGGCAGGCCCTTGATCGCGTACAGCTCCTTGCCCTTCTGGTCCAGGCGAGGGATCGATTCGAGGAGGCCCTTGGTGTACGGGTGGGCGGGCGCCTTGTAGATCTCGTGGACCGGTGAGGTCTCCACGATGCGTCCCGCGTCCATCACGGCGATCTTGTCGGCGACGTCCGCGACCACGCCCAGGTCGTGGGTGATGAGGATGAGCCCCATGTTGAGCTCGCGCTGCAACTCCGCGAGCAGCTCCATGACCTGGGCCTGCACGGTCACGTCCAGCGCGGTCGTCGGCTCGTCCGCGATGATCAGTGAGGGCTCCAGGGCCAGCGCCATCGCGATCATGATGCGCTGGCGCATGCCGCCGGAGAACTGGTGCGGGTAGTCCCCCACCCGCTCCTTCGCCGCCGGGATGCGCACCCGGTCCATCAGCTCGACGGCCTTGGCCTTCGCGTCCTTCCTGGACATGCCCCGGTGGACGATGAACATCTCGCCGAGCTGCTCGCCGACGCTGAGCACCGGGTTCAGCGAGGAGAGCGCGTCCTGGAAGATCATGGCCATCTCCCGGCCCCTGACCTTGCGCCGCTCCTCCTCCTTGAGCTTCAGCAGATCGCGATCCTGAAAGATGATCTCGCCGCCGGTGATCTTCCCGGGCGGCATGTCGAGGATGCCCATGATCGCCTGTGCGGTGACGGACTTCCCGGATCCGGATTCGCCGAGTACGGCGAGCGTCTCGCCCTCGGACACCGAGTAGTCAACCCCGTTGACGGCCTTGGCGATACCGTCCCGGGTCCGGAACTCCACGTGCAGATCGCGCACTTCGAGCAACATGGCAGCGGGCTCCTCAGCGCAGCTTGGGGTCGAGGGCGTCGCGCACCGCGTCGCCGAGCATGATGAACGCGAGCACGGTGACCGCCAGCGCACCGGCCGGCCAGAGCAGCATGTGCGGGGCGTTGCGGATGTACTGCGAGGCGGCGGAGATGTCGATGCCCCAGGACACGGCGGGCGGCTTCAGGCCCACGCCGAGGTACGAGAGGGTTGCCTCCAGCGAGATGTACGTACCGAGGGCGATGGTCGCCACGACGATGACCGGGGCGACGGCGTTGGGGGTGACGTGCCGCAGCAGCATCCGGGAGTTGCTGGCGCCGAGCGCGCGGGCCGCCTGCACGTAGTCGTTCTGCTTGACGGTGATGACCGAGCCGCGCGCGATGCGGGCGATCTGCGGCCAGCCGAGCAGCACGATGAATCCGATCACCGGCCAGACGGTGGTGGAGGTGATGACGGACAGGAACACCAGGCCGCCGAGGACCACCGGGATGCCGAAGAAGACGTCGGTGATACGGGACAGCAGCGCGTCCCAGCCGCCGCCGAAGAAGCCGGCGAGGCCGCCCAGGATGGAGCCGATGAGGGCCACTCCAAGGGTGGAGCAGACGCCGACGGTCACCGAGGTCCTGGCGCCGTACACGGTTCGCGTGTAGACGTCGCAGCCCTGGCCGTCGTAGCCGAAGGGGTGGCCGGGCCCGGAGCCCTGCTGGGCCTTGCCCAGGTCGCACTGGAGCGGATTGCCGCTCGCGATGAGCGACGGCCAGAGGGAGATGACGACGAGGAAGGCGATGACGAGTCCGGAGATGATGAAGACCGGGTTGCGGCGCAGTTCGCGCCAGGCGTCGGACCACAGGCTGCGGGGCTTGCCCGTCGGCCCGGCGCCGTTGGGGCCGCCGGGTGTCTTCTCCAGCGTCTCGCCCTCCTGCAGGGCGAGCTGCATGGCGCCGCCGGCGCTGGCCGGCGACATCGCTGCGTCGGGTTCGTTGCGCGGCTCAGGCATACCGGATCCTCGGGTCGAGTACGGCGTACAAGAGGTCGACGATCAGGTTCGCCACCAGGAAGACCAGCACCAGCACGGTCACGAAGCCGACGACGGTCTGTGAGCTCTGCCGGAGGATGCCCTGGTAGAGCTGGTAGCCGACGCCGTGGATGTTGAAGATCCGCTCGGTGACGATCGCACCGCCCATCAGAGCGCCCACGTCGGTGCCGATGAAGGTGACGACGGGGATCAGCGAGTTGCGCAGGAGGTGCCGGGAGATGATGCGGTGCCTGGGCAGGCCCTTGGCGACGGCTGTGCGGACGTAATCGGCGCGGGCGTTCTCGGCGACGGACGTCCTGGTCAGCCGGGTGACGTAGGCGAGCGAGACCGAGGCGAGCACCAGGCCGGGGATCAGCAGCTCGTCGACCGTGGCCTCGGGCGAGACTGCGGGCTTGATGATGCCCCACTTCACGCCGAGCAGCAGCTGGAGCAGCAGGCCGGTGACGAAGGTCGGGATCGAGATGACCACGAGCGTCAGGAGCAGCACTCCGGTGTCGACGGGACGGCCGCGGCGCAGGCCGGTGACCACACCGAGGCTGATGCCGATGACGACTTCGAAGACGATGGCCACGATGGTCAGCCGGATGGTGATGGGGAACGCGGTCGACATCAGCTCGGTGACCTTCTGGCCGTTGAAGGCCGTACCGAAGTCGCCGGTGAAGACGTTGCCCATGTACGTCAGGTACTGCTGCCACACAGGCTTGTCGAGGCCGAACTCCGAGCGCAGCTGCGCGGCGGTCGCCGCGTCGCACTGCCGGTCGCCGCAGAGGCCCGCGATGGGGTCGCCCATCACGTTCACCATCAGGAAGATCAGCAGCGTGGCGCCGAAGAAGACCGGGATCATCTGCAGCAGACGCCGGATCACATAACGTCCCATGAAGGGCTCCGGGGGTCGTGGGGAGCGGTGCGGTTCGGCGCGGAAAGGCACCCCCTAGGCGCCGGGCCGTACGTGTGTTGGCGCGTCAGTTGACCTTGATCTCGCTGTAGACCGGGACGCTGAACGGGTTCAGGGTCACGTTGGAGACGCGGTCGGAGTAGCCGGCGCTGCCGTTCTGGTACCAGAGCGGGATGGCGCCCATCTCGTCCCGCAGGACCTTCTCGGCCTGCTGGAAGAGGTCGACGGCCTTCGCCACGTCGGTCTCGGCGTTGGCCCGGTCGACGAGCTTGTCGAACTCGTCGTTGGTCCACTTGCCGTCGTTGGACGAGGCGTCCGTGTAGTACAGCGGCTGGAGGAAGTTCTGGATGAGCGGGTAGTCCATCTGCCAGCCGGCCCGGAACGGGCCCGTCATCTTGGACTGGGTGATCTGGTTGCGGTAGTCGGCGAAGGTGCCGATGGGGTTGCCCGCGCACGCCTTGTCGTTGCCGAGCGCGTTGTTGATGCTGTTGCACACCGCGTCGACCCACTCCTTGTGGGAGCCGGTGTCGGCGTTGTACGAGATCTTCAGCGTGCCGCCGGGGATGCCGCCGCCGTCGGCGACCAGCTTCTTCGCCGCGGCCTCGTTGTAGACACACGCGTCGCCGCACAGCTTGTCGTCGAAGCCGCCGTCCGCGCCGAGGACCGGTGAGGTCCAGTCCTTGGCCGGGGTGCGGGTCTTGGCGAAGATCGTGTCGGTGATCTGCTCGCGGTTGATCGCCTTGGACAGGCCCGTACGGACCTTGTCCATGCCGGCCGCGTCCCACTTCTTGTCGTAGAAGGGGAAGGCGAGGGTCTGGATGATGCCGGCCGGGGTGTTGATGTACCGGTCGCCGAGGTCCGCCTTGACGTTCTTGAGCTGCGAGGCCGGGACGTCGTCGACCAGGTCGAGGTTGCCCGCGGTCAGGTCGGTGTAGGCGGTGTTGTTGTCGGTGTAGACCTTGAGGTCGACGCCGCCGTTCTGCGCCTTGTCGTCGCCGGGGTACTTCTCCCACTTGCGCATGCTCATCTTGGAGCCCTTGGTGTACGAGCCCACGGTGTACGGGCCGTTGCCGACGGGCTTGGACAGCCATGCGTCGTGGTCGTCGAAGAACGCCTGGGGCAGCGGCGCGAAGGCGGCGTAGCCGAGGGTCTCGGGCCAGGTGGAGAACTTCTGCGACAGCTTGACCGTGAAGGTCTTGGGGTCCTTGACCTTGAGGCCGGAGAGGGTGTCGGCGGAGGCCTTGCCCTTCTCCGGGTGCACCTTGTCGTAGCCGTCGATGTAGCCGAAGAAGTGGGCGTTCTTCTGGTTGTTCTTCAGGTGCGCGCCGTAGTTCCAGGCGTCGACGAACGACTTGGCGGTGACCTTCTCGCCGTTGCTGAACGTCCAGCCGTCCTTGAGCGTGACGGTGAAGTTCTGCGAGTCCGTGGTGTCGATCTTCTCGGCGAGCATGTCCTTGGCCTCGCCCGTCTTCGCGTCGTACCGCTTGAGGCCGCGGAAGAGCATGTCGAGGACCTTGCCGCCCTGCACCTCGTTGGTGTTGGCCGGCTCCAGCGGGTTCTGCGGGTCGCCCCAGGAGGAACTGACCACCGGGGGCAAGGACGCCGACCTCACCGACCGCCTGGACAAGGGCCTTGACGCCTTCAACGAGGGGCCCACCGGTGCGGCCCCCCAGGGCACGCTCTCGGTCCGGGTCGACGACGCGGCGGGCGAGCTGGTCGGCGGTCTGACGGGGTCGACCTGGGGCGGCCTGTTCGGCATCGAGATGCTGTGGGTGCGCGAGGGCAGCCGTACGGACGGCTGGGGCAGCCGGATCCTGCTGGCCGCCGAGGCGGAGGCCCGGCGGCGCGGCTGCGACCGCGCGATCGTCTCCTCCTTCACCTTCCAGGCCCCGGCCTTCTACCAGCGCCACGGCTACACCGAGACGGGCCGCACCCCGGGCATCCCCGGCGGCCACGAGGACGTACACATGTTCAAGACCCTGTCGGCGCCGGCGCCGGCATCGACGCCCGCTGTGTGAGGAGTCGCTCGAAGGCCGTGGAGCCCTGCCTTCGCGACAGGAAATCCTTGATCTTCCACGCGCACTCCGACGGGCTGTCGCCGCTCGTGTCGCACTCGACGTCGTAGACGCCATGGGTGTGCACGCGTGCGAACTGCTGGGCGGCCAGCCCCCGGCCGCGGTCGCCGCGGGCCCGCTCGCGCCTTTCCAGTTCCGGCAGGGGGCAGTGCACGCCCACCAGGACGACGTCCTCGGGGGCGAAGAGGTCCAGGCAGTCGGCCAGGCGCCACGGCCGGCTCAGCACATGGTCCACCACGACGGTGTTGCCGCCGGCGGCCATGCCCGCGACCGCGCGGTGGAAGCCCCGGACCGCGCGGTCGATCTCGTCCTGCAGCTGCTCCGGCGGGATCGGCCGCTTGGACCGCATGGCGTGGAAGGCGTCGACCGGCAAGTGGAAGGACGTGGTGTCGAGGATCTTGAGGAGTTCGGCGGCGATGCTCGACTTCCCGGAACTCGATGTGCCGTTCAGGAAGATGATCAACCCGGGCGGAGCGGTCATCAAAAGCCCCTCACTTCGTATGCCGGTGCACGACTGCCGGTGCACGACTGCCGGTGCACGACGAAGCCCCCGCGGGCCGGTGCCGGTCCGCGGGGGCCATGTCGTGATCATGTACGGGAAACAGCCGGTCAGCCGGTCTTGGCCGTCCCGGCGTCGCCCTGGTCCTTCTCCATCGCCACGAGGGCGGGGTCGAGGATGATGTCGTGCTCGCGCGGGCCAGTCGTCGGGTCCTCGGGGAAGTGGCAGGCGGTCAGGTGCCCTTCCTTGTTGCCCGAGAGCTGGATGAGCGGCGGCTCCTGCGTGGCGCACTTGTCCTGCGCCTTCCAGCAGCGGGTACGGAAGTGACAGCCGGACGGCGGCGCGATCGGCGAAGGTACGTCGCCGGAGAGCCGGATCCGCTCCTTCTTGTCGACGTCGATGTCCGCCTCGGGCACCGCCGAGAGCAGGGCGTGGGTGTACGGGTGGCGCGGGCCGGTGTAGAGCGAGTCGCGGTCCGCGACCTCGACCACCTTGCCCAGGTACATCACGGCCACGCGCTCCGAGAAATGCCGTACCACCGCGAGGTCGTGCGCGATGAAGACGAACGCGATGCCCATCTCCCGCTGCACTTCCTGCAGCAGGTTGACCACCTGGGCCTGGATGGACACGTCGAGGGCCGACACCGGCTCGTCCGCGACGATTATCTTGGGCTTGAGCGCCAGGGCGCGGGCCACGCCGACGCGCTGCCGCTGGCCGCCGGAGAACTCGTGCGGGAAGCGGTTGTAGTGCTCCGGGTTCAGACCGACGATCTCCAGCAGCTCACGCACCCGCTTCTCGCGGCCGCCCGGCGGGTTGATGCCGTTGATCTCCATCGGGCTGGCGATGATCGTGCCGACCGTCTGCCGCGGGTTCAGCGAGGCGTACGGGTCCTGGAAGATCATCTGGATCTCGGGGCGGATGGGCGCCAGCTGCCTGCGGTTGGCGCGGGTGATGTCCTTGCCCTGATAGGTGATCGTGCCGGCGGTCGGCTCAAGGAGGCGGGTCAGCAGCCGGCCCGTGGTGGACTTGCCGCAGCCCGACTCACCGACGAGCCCCAGGCTCTCGCCCGGGAAGATGCTCAGATCCACCCCGTCGACGGCCTGCACCGCGCCGACCTTCCGCCGGAACGGAAAGCCGCCGTAGATCGGGAAGTGCTTGGTCAGGCCCTTGACCTCAAGCAATGGCTCGGTGGATCCGGAGGCCCGCTGCGAAGGAACCGCATCGGCCGCTGTGTTGGTGTTCGTGTTCGTCTCGCTCATGATCTCTGCCCCAGTTGCCGGTCAGCCCAGCCGGGGCTGAATCTTCTCAATGAAAACCTGCTGCTTCTGCTCACCGGTGAGGTGGCAGGCGGACGCGCGCCTTTCGGGAAGCTCCGGACGCTTGGTCACGCAGCTCCCGCTGTCGTCCACCAGGCCGGTGAAGGTGCACCGCGGGTGGAACGCGCAGCCCGAGGGCGGGTTGAGCAGGCTCGGCGGAGCGCCGGGAATGGGCATCAGGGGCTCGGACACATTGGAGGACAGCCGCGGCATCGACCCGAGCAGACCCCAGGTGTACGGGTGCTGGGGCTGCTTGAGGATCTCGCGCACCGAACCGCGCTCCACGGCCCGGCCGGCGTACATCACCAGCAGGTCGTCGGCGATGTTCGCGACGACGCCCAGGTCGTGGGTGATCAGGATGATCGACGAGCCGAACTCCTGCTGGAGGTCCTTGAGCAGGTCGAGGATCTGCGCCTGGATGGTGACGTCGAGGGCCGTGGTCGGCTCGTCGGCGATCAGCAGGGCCGGGTTGCAGACGAGCGCCATGGCGATCATCGCGCGCTGACGCATACCGCCGGAGAACTGGTGCGGATAGTCGTCCACGCGGGACTTGGCATCCGGGATGCCCACCTTCTCCAGCATCTGGATGGCCCGCGAGCGGCCCTCCTTCTTGCTGGCGCCGGTGTGCTTGACGAACGGCTCGGCGATCTGACGGCCGACCGTGTAGTACGGCGACATCGCGGTCAGCGCGTCCTGGAAGATCATCGCCATCTTGTTGCCGCGGAGCTTCTCCAGCTCCCGGTCCGACTTGTCCGTCAGCTCCTGGCCGTCCAGCACGATCTCGCCGCTGACCGTGGTCGACTGCGGATTGTGCAGGCCAAGGATGGACAGGCTGGTGACCGACTTGCCCGAGCCGGATTCGCCGACGATACCGAGCGTCTTGCCGCGCTCCAGATCGAAGGAGAGTCCGTCCACCGCCTTGATGGCGCCGTCCTCGGTGGCGAACTGCACCCGCAGGTCGCGTACCGAGAGGAAGTGGGCCGAGTCGGTAGGTGCCGGGGATTCGCCGGACTTGATGAGTGTCGTCACGGTCATTCTCCTAGGACAGCCGCACGCGCGGGTCGATGAGTGCGTACAGCGCGTCCACGATGATGTTGAACAGCAGAATGAAGGCGGCGCTGATCAGCATGACGCCCATGGTCACCGGGAGGTCCTTCATGACAACCGAGTCACGGGCCAGGCGGCCGATTCCCGCGAGACCGAAGGTGATCTCGGTGACCATCGCACCGCCGAAGAGCGCCGCGAGGTCCATGCCGAGGATGGTGACGATCGGGGTGAGCGATCCGCGCCAGGCGTAGCGGAAGAACACAAAGCGGGATGACATTCCCTTGGCGCGGGCCGCGCGCACATGCTCTTCCTGGAGCTGTTCGATCATCGTCGAGCGTGACATACGGGTGTAGTTCGCCGTGAAGATCACCGACATGACGAACCATGGAATCAGCAGGCCCATGAACCAGCCCGACGGACTCTCGGTGATCGGGACGTACTTCGGCGTTTCCAGCCAGCCGGTGGAGTAGACGAGAAGACCGACGACAATCGGGCCGAGGAAGTAGATCTGGAGGGAGCTGAGGCCGATCGACGCGGTGGAGAACACCTTGTCGACGGAAGTGCCCTTCTTCCAGGCGGCGATCATGCCGGCGCCCAGGCCGAAGGTCAGGAAGACCAGAAGTCCACCCACCGTGAGGGAAACGGTGAGGGGGAAGCGGTCAATGATCGTGTCCCAGACCATCTGCTGGTTGTCGAAGGAGACACCGAAGCAGGGGGCCGCGCAGTGGCCGACCGGGAAGTCGCGCCCGGCGAAGATCCCGACAACGAAGTCCCAGTACTGCACCGGGACCGGCTTATCGAGCCCGAGGTTCTGGTGAATGATCGCCAGCGCGTCCGGTGTGCAGTTCTTGCCACACATGAGCATGGCGGGGTCCTGCGGAATCGCGAAGAACATGAAGAACGTAAATGCACTGATCAAGATCAGGATGACAACGGCGCCGAACGTCCGGCGAAAGAGGAATTGAAGCATGGCAGATCGCTGCTCTCAGGACGGCGGCTGAGTCTGAGGGGGTGGTGGTATGAAATGGCCCGCCACCTCGGGGGTGTGTGCTCCGCCGTGCGCACACCCCCGAGGACGGCCTGAGCGGCTGCTACTTCTTCAGGAAGACGTTCTTCACGTCGATGTAGCTGGTGTCCGAGGAGTACCGGGCACCGCCGACGTTGGAACCCTGGATCTGAAGCACCTTGACGAAGTACAGCGGGGCGGCGGGGTTGATCTCCTCCACGATGTACTTGTGCAGCTTCGTCCACTCCTTGCTGGCAGCGGCCGGGTCCGTGATCTTGAGGATCCGGTCGATCTCGCCATTCACGTGATCGTCGTTCAGGTGCGCGTAGTTCGCGGCGCCGTCCTGGATCTGCTTGCCGTCGAACGACGGCGGGATGACGGTGGCGGCGGACGCCCAGTCCTGGCCCCAGCCGGTCATGTAGACGTCAAAGCCGTTCTTGACCTTGCCCATCTGCTCGTACCAGGTGGCGTTGTCGACTTCCTTCTTCTGGACGTCGAAGCCGGCCTTCGTCAGGGCGTCCTCGATGATGACCGACTGCTGCTGGCGCACCGGGGTGTTGGAGTAGGCATAAACGAGCTTCATGCCCTCCTTGCCGGCTTCCTTCAGCAGCTGCTTGGCCTTCGCGATGTCACCGGCCGGCTTCTTGATCTTGCCGTACGGGTCGTAGCCCTTCTCGTAGCCCGGGACGGTCGGGGCCAGCAGGCCACCGGCCGGCTCGCCGCCGTACGAACCGCCGTCGGGACGGTAGACCTGGCCGCCCGGCATGGCGTAGGTGATCGCGTCGCGGACCTTCTTGTCCTTGATGCGGTCCATGTTCATGTTCAGCTGCCACACGTACGGGGCGTAGCCCGCGATCGTGCGCTTGTTGGCCTTGGGGTCCGTGACAACGGCCTTGACCTGGCTGGTGGCGACCTGGCCGGTCATCATGATGGCGTTCTTGGCTTCACCGCGGTCGGCCAGGATGCGCTTGGTCTGGTCCGTGTCGTCGTGGTTGAAGCTGATGTTGAAGCCGTCGACGTACTGGTGGCGGCCCGAGTCGGTCTTCGGGTCCCAGTTCGTGTTCTTGACGAGCGTGAGCGACTTGCCCGGCTTGAACTCGGAGATCTTGTACGGGCCGGTGGCGACCGGCTTGGTGTCGTACTTCTCCTTGGTGTCCGTCTTCTCCGGGACGATGGAGTAGCCGACCATGGCGAGCGCCTGCGGGAGGTCGGGCTGCGCGTCCTTGAACTTGAAGATGACGGTCTTCGCGTCCGGCGTCTCCAGGACAGTGTCCGGCAGGTGCTTGCCCTTGTACGGGCCCTCCGGCAGAGCCTTGCGGTACGTCGTGCCCTTGCCCGACAGCCACTGCTGGATGTAGGTCGGACCGTCCGTGATGAACGGCGCGTACGTGCGCTCGAAGGTGTGACGGACGTCGGCGGACGTGATCGCCTTGCCGTTCTCGTCCTTCACCCCGTCCTTGAGGGTGTACTTCCAGACCTTGCCGCCCTCCGACTTGGTGCCGGAGTCGGTGGCGATGTCGCCGACGACGGTGACCGCGCCCTTGTCGTCCTCATTGTTCGCGGTCAGACCGCGGTGGACGAGGTTGCCGAGGAGGCGGCCGTCGCTGACGTAGGTCTGCGCCGGGTCCAGGTGGGAGAAGTCGTTCTCCTGGTAGACCGGTATCGTGCCGCCGGGCTTGGCACCGGCGACCGGCTTGGCCGGACCGGTGGAGGCCGCGGCGTCACCGAAGGCGACGGGCTTGGCCTGCGTGGCGGCTTCGTCCTGCGACTTGCCCTTGGGCTTGTCGGAGCTGTCGTTGCCGCTGCCGCAGCCGGTGAGCGCCAGCGAACCGACGGCCACGGCGACTACCGCCGCGCGTGTTCCGCGTGAACTGAGGATACTCATGAGGTTGAGCACACCTATCTGTGAGTAGTGATCCAACTGTGCTGCCGAACGAACCGGCCGGAAGTGGCGCCACACAAGTGGCCGCCGCGCTCCCCGAGTTGGACGTCAGCGCCCGGACTTGGGGTCGAAGGCGTCTCGGACTGAGTCGCCGAGGAGGTTGAAGGCCACAACGAAGATCACCATGGCGATACCCGGGTAGAACATGTACGCCGGGTCCTGCTCGTAGATCTTGCCCGCCGTGGCGAACATGCGGCCCCAGTCCGGGGTGGGCTCGACATAGCCGACGCCCACGAAGGACAAGAAAGCCACCGAGAGGATGGTGGAGGGCAGCATGTAGGTGCCCTGGACCAGGATCGGCGTCACCAGGTTGGGGAGGAGCTCCTTGCGGATGATCCGCCACGGTGAGGCGCCGGCGACCTTGGCCGCCTCGATGAACTCCCGCTCGCGCAGGGAGAGCACCGAAGCACGGACCAGCCGGGAAAGTCCCATCCAGCCCAGGAACCACATGACTCCGATGATCGCCACAGTTCTGACGTACGTCGGAGTCTCTTCGTTCGGGCTGACGAACACGGAGACGATCACGGGCATCGCGGCGATGAAGAACAGCTGGCTCGGGAAGGCCAGCAGGAAGTCCGTGAAACGGCCGAGCAGGTAGTCCGTCTTGCCGCCGAGGTATCCGCCGAGCAGACCGATCAACACGCCGAAGATCACCATCAGCACCGTCGCGACCAGCGCCGTGTACAGCGAGGTCCGCATGCCGTAGAGCAGCTGGGTGAAGACGTCACGGCCGAGGTCGGGCTCGACGCCGAACCAGAAGTCGCCGGACATGCCGCCCAGGGGCCCGGCGGGCAGACCGAACTCGTCGAGGAGCTCGATGTTCTCCTGCCCGTACAGGGTGTACGGATTCTTGCCGTACAACGCCGAGATCACCGGCGCGAGGGCGGCGACCGCGAAGAAGAAGATGACGATGAACGCACAGACGACGCCGGTGCGGTCACGCTTGAAGCGACGCCACATCAACTGCCCGGGGGTACGCCCGGTCGTGTCCGATCCTTTGCCGACCTCTTTACCGAGGGCGACTTCCGAGTCGGCTTCTGGGACTTTGATACCGGCCGCTGATGCCGGGGTAGAGCTGGTCATGACGCGGAGACTCCCGCACTCGGAATATTCGTGGGACGGCTCAGGGCGGCCTGAAGTGCCCTGAGCCGGAAGGACCCTGACGAGAAGTCACCTGCGGGAGTCGCGCGATGTGCGCCGGGGCGGGACCTGAACCCGCCCGTGCCGTCGCCACCACGGTCAGCAGTACTGCCGAGAGCAGTCGCAGTTGGCGCAGCGCTAGCCGCCCACTCGACCCACCCGGCGCTTGTGGCGCCGCGCATGGGTGCCTCCTCAAGAGTCCACTTGTTCATTGACAAGCAAGGGAGCCGACGCTCCGCCGACACCCCTGACGGCGAAGATCAACACCCTCTGCATGCTCGTGAGTCGGCGCACATAACTACGCGTAACCCATTGACCCGAGCTCTGTGGCCTCAACTATCAGCCATGGGCCACGCCGCGACTACAGTGTTTTGATCTCGGTTCGATCACACATCGCACCCACAACTCCCACAATCTGGACAAACAGATACACGATAGATGGTCGCGAAACGGACTTGTTACATACCTATCGGGCAAGCCTCTCCGCTCACCGAACAGGACATCCCTGAAAATCGGTTGCGCCGGACCGTACAACTGCGAGAGACCTCACACGCAGACACCCCGGAGCACCCGGGAGCACCCCGGACATGCCGACGGCCCGGTGCGCCACGAACGTCGTGGCGCACCGGGCCGTCGGTCGGTGCGTGCTGTGTGCCCGACCAGCGGGGGTCAGCGCTTGGCGCGCGAGGCGGTGCGGCCGCGCTCCTTCTGGTCCAGGACGACCTTACGGATACGGACCGTCTCCGGGGTCACCTCGATGCATTCGTCGTCGCGGCAGAACTCCAGCGACTGCTCAAGCGACAGCTTGCGCGCAGGCACCACGTTCTCCGTGTTGTCCGCCGCCGCCGCACGCATGTTGGTGAGCTTCTTCTCCTTGGTGATGTTCACGTCCATGTCGTCGGCGCGCGAGTTCTCACCAACGATCATGCCCTCGTAGACCTCGGTGCCGGCCTCCAGGAAGATGATTCCGCGCTCCTGCAGGTTGACCATCGCGAACGGGGTCACCGAGCCCGAACGGTCCGCGACCAGCGAGCCGTTGTGGCGGGTCCGCAGCTCGCCGAACCACGGCTCGTGGCCCTCGAAGATCGAGTGCGCGATGCCGGTGCCACGGGTCTGCGTCAGGAACTCCGTACGGAAGCCGATGAGGCCGCGCGACGGGACGATCCACTCCATGCGGATCCAGCCCGAACCGTGGTTCGTCATGGTCTCCATGCGGCCCTTGCGGGTCGCCATGAGCTGGGTGATCGCGCCGAGGTGCTCCTCGGGGGAGTCGACCGTCATGCGCTCGATGGGCTCGTGCAGCTTGCCGTCGATCTGCTTGGTGACCACGACGGGCTTGCCCACGGTCAGCTCGAAGCCCTCGCGGCGCATCTGCTCGACCAGGATGGCGAGCGCGAGCTCACCACGGCCCTGGACCTCCCAGGCGTCGGGGCGCTCGGTGTCCAGGACGCGGAGCGAGACGTTACCGACGAGCTCCTTGTCCAGGCGGTCCTTCACCATGCGGGAGGTGAGCTTGTGGCCCTTGCCGCCCTTGCCGACGAGCGGCGAGGTGTTGGTGCCGATGGTCATGGAGATCGCGGGCTCGTCGACCGTGATCAGCGGCAGCGCGATCGGGTTGGCCGGGTCGGCCAGCGTCTCGCCGATCATGATGTCCGGGAATCCGGCGACCGCGCAGATGTCGCCGGGACCGGCACGCTCGGCCGGCCGGCGGGTGAGCGCCTCGGTCATCATCAGCTCGGTGATGCGGACGTTCGAGATCGTGCCGTCGCGCTTGATCCACGCGACGGTCTGGCCCTTCTTCAGCTCGCCCTGCTCGACGCGGCACAGCGCGATACGGCCGAGGAAGTTGTCCGCGTCGAGGTTGGTGACGTGCGCCTGGAGCGGGGCGTCCTCGATGTACTCGGGGGCCGGGACGTGCGACAGGATCGTGTTGAAGAACGGCTCAAGGTTCGTGCTGTCCGGCGGGACGGTGCCGTCCGCGGGCTTGGTCAGCGAGGCGACGCCGTCACGCGCACAGGCGTAGACGATCGGGAACTCGATCTGCTCCTCGTCCGCGTCCAGGTCCAGGAACAGGTCGTACGTCTCGTTGACGACCTCGTCGATCCGGGAGTCGGGGCGGTCCGTCTTGTTGATGCAGAGGATGACGGGCATCTTCGCCTGGAGCGCCTTGCGGAGCACGAAGCGCGTCTGCGGCAGCGGGCCCTCGGAAGCGTCGACCAGCAGAACGACCGCGTCCACCATCGACAGGCCGCGCTCGACCTCACCACCGAAGTCGGCGTGGCCGGGGGTGTCGATGATGTTGATGTTGACGACGTCTCCGCCGTCCTTCGGGTGGTACTTGACCGAGGTGTTCTTGGCCAGGATCGTGATGCCCTTCTCACGCTCCAGGTCGTTCGAGTCCATCATGCGGTCGTCGAGGTGCTCGGCAGTGTGCGCGGCGAAGGCGCCCGCCTGCTTGAGCATGGCGTCGACCAGAGTGGTCTTGCCGTGGTCGACGTGGGCGACGATGGCTACGTTACGGATGTCGTGGCGCGTGGGCATAGGAGACTTGCGCTTCTCTCGATCGTGGGATCGGGCGTCGTCATCGGTTCGGTCCTCATACGCCCGCCGGGCGGACGCGCCACGGCTGCCCCCATGGTACGGGGCTACTGCCGCGCGGGCTTCCCGGGCAAGGGAAACCGGGGTCCGCAGGGGCTCGGGAGGGGCTGATGGGCCCTCGGGAACGGGCTCCCGGGCCATCTCAGGGGCACTGTGACGAATCAGTCAGAGCCATGCGGGGTGCGAGGGGTGTCCCGGGTCGGTGGGTGGCACGACCTTGCCCGCCGGAGGTGCCGGCGGGCAAGGGAATTGAGCCAATCCTGAGGGTTCTGACCTGCTACTTCTTCTTGGGCTTGGCGGTTTGCGGCTTCTTGAATCCAATGTCCTGGTAGCGCGGGGCCGCCAGGCCGAAGGCACCCGCGTTGACGAGCGTGGGCTTGATCGCGATCAGCTCGGGACGCTGGAAGAGCGGGATGGACCCGGCCGCGGCCCAGATCCGGGCATCGGTACGCCGCATCAGGTCACGAGCCTCCTCGTCGTCCAGCTCACCCACCGCCTGATCGAACAATTGATCGATATGGTCCGTGCCGACCCGGGTGTAGTTCTGCTCGACCTGGAGCGAGCCGTCCGCCGCGGGCTCCGGCTTAGCGAAGATCGGACGGGCGTCGGTCGCCGGGTAGGCGGTGGCGGGCCAGGAGTAGAGCGCGAGATCGTAGTCGCCCGCGGCGATGTGGTCCTTGAAGTAGCTGTCGTCGGCGACCTTGGTGATCTCCGTACGTACGCCGATGTCCTCCAGCATTCGCGAGATCTTGTCGCCGACGGTACGCAGCGGCTCGGAGCCGGGGCCCGAGGGCAGGACGAAGCGCAGCGTCAGCGCCTTGCCGTCCTTGCCAAGCGGGCCACCCACGACGGCGGGGGCGGCGGTGCCGCGCGGGGCGTAGGCGCCGGCGACGCCGCCCTTGCCCTTCTCATTGGCCTTCGCGTTGGCCTTGGCATCGGCCTTCGCGTTGGCCTTGGTGCTGATGCCGGAGTCCGAATCGGAGTCGGAACCGGAGTCGGAGTCGGATTTCCCGTCGGACTTTCTGCTGTCCGACTTCTTGGCGTCCAGCGACGAAGCCTGCCGGAGCAGCACCTCGCCCTGGAGCGCCGCGATCCGGGCCGGGGCCAGGACATAGCGGCCGGACTCCGAGCCGTAGCCGCCGTCGCCCGGCTTCGAGTCGCTCTCGTCGCTCTCGTCGCTCTCGTCGCCGACGATGTACGCGCCGTCGTCGGACGCGTCGTCCTGCTCGGCCTTGTCCCCCTTCTTCTCCCCCTCGCCCTTCTTGGTGTCGGCCTTGCTGCCTGCCTTCGTCCCGTCCGGCTTCGCGTGCGCCCCGCCCGGCGTCCAGCCCGCGTCCGCGAGCAGCGCCTGTGCGGCCTGGGTGTCCTGCTTGCCCAGCGCGCCGCTGCTGTCGGCGTACGCCTGCTGGCCGGCCAGCGCGAGGTGGCTGCCGAGCGGCCGGGCGGGCAGGCCCAGCGGCTTGAGCACGGCCTCGGCCAGCTCCTGGCGGTCGAGCGCACGGGCCACGGCGCGGCGCACCCGGTCGTCGGTGAGCGGGCCCGATGTGCCGTTCAGCGCGAGCTGCGTGTAGGCGGGCTCCAGCGACTTGCGGATGGCGAAGCCGCGCAGCGCGGCCTGCTCGGCCGCGTACTTCTTCACCGCCCTGCTGTTCTTCTCCCGGATCTCCTGCTCGGCCTCGGCCTTCTCGTCCGAGGAGCCGTGCGCGAGCGCCCAGGATCTGAGCGCGGATGCGGGGGTGACCGTCGCGCCGGGGCCGTGGCTCAGCTGCTGCCCCTTGGCGCCGCCCGCGTCCTTGGCGGCCAGGGTGACGCGGTCCACGGTGCTGCGGCCGATCTCGGCGATGTCGAGCTTGCCGCCAGCCAGCGCGGCGGCGCGCTTCTCGCTCGGCACCGCGCGCAGGACCAGCGAGTCAAGCTTGGCGGGCTGCCCCCACCAGCGGGGGTTGCGTACGAGAGTGGCCCTGTTGTCCGCGCGGTCCAGCTCCTTCAGCGCGAAGGGGCCCGCCGTCACCTTGAGCTTGCCGCGGGCCCCGTCGTTGAACGAGTCGGGGCTGCCCATCACGTCCTTCGGGTACAGCGGGGTGAAGAGGGCGCGCCAGTCCGCGTAGGGCTTGCCGAAGGTGACCTTCACTTCGAGGTTGTTGGCGCCGCGCTCGATCTTCTCGATGCGCTCGTAGCCGGCGTTGCGGGCCGTCCAGTACGCGGTGTCCTTGCCACTCAGTGCGCGCCACTGGGCCACAAAGTCGGGCGCGCCGATCTCCCGGCCGTCGCTCCACACCGCCTGCTGGTTGAGCTTGTAGAGCACGACCTGCTTGGGCTCGCGCTCGACGACCTCGGCGGACTCCAGGTAGTCGGCGTTGCGCTGCGGCCTGCCGCGCTGGTCAAGGGTGAAGAGCGAGGGGAGTACGGCGCCGGCGATCCGCGTGGTGGTGGCGTCCGCGTCGGCCTGGAAGGCGTTGAGGGTGGCGGGCATCGTGTCCACGGCCCAGCGCACCGTGCCGCCGTCGGCGACCAGCTCCCGCCCGGCCGGGGCGACGTCCTGAGCGGCCGTCACCGCCTGGGCCTCTTCGTCGCCCGCGCTGCATCCGGCCAGCACGGGCAGTGCGAGCACGCCCGTGGTCAGGAGCGCGAGGGAACGGTGGTTTCGCTGGGGCCTGCAGCGGGATGCCTTCCCGCGTGGGACGCCGACGTGGGACATGGCAGGTACCTCCAGGGCCGGCCCGGCCCACTCCCTGTCGGAATGAACCCGGTTTTTCACATTTGGCGGCATATGCAGCTGATCACATCTATTGCCCTCCCACTGAAAGGGCCGCCGGACGTGAGCCGTCGGCGACACGGCGGCGCACCCCCGAACCCCACCCGTGCGGCCCAACAGAAGGGGGCGCGCACGAAGCCGCGCGCCGAGAATCGCTGCACGTCCCCTTCACAAGGAGGGATGTGACGCGCGACACTCGCAGGCGCACGAGCGTGACCACGCGCCACCACGGAAGTGAGGGCAATCCATGTCCCTGCAAGATGAGTTGACGGCAGTTCAGCGCTGCCTCGACGAACTGGTCCGGTCGGTCGCACAGCTGGAGCAGCGGGTCGGCGGCGACGGCCTGGAGATCAGACGCGTACGAACCGACACCGGCCATCTGCGTGAGAGCCTCGCCCTGCTGAGGGAGGCCGCACCCGCCATACGCACACCCGAGTCGCGCCCGGACCTGGTGACCATCCCCGACGCCCCGTACGACAGCTCGCTGTGGACGGACACGGACGACGAGGGTCTGGGCGCCCGCGACCGGCACGCGCCGTAACCCCAGCACTGTCCGCCCTGCCCCTCCCCACCCGTCCCTGTCCCGACTGCCCGCTCCCTATGGAGTCCTCGTTGGCCACTGGCACAGAACCTCAAGCCTCAACGGGCGTACACGGCGCTTCGCGCGCCGCCATCACGCCCCGCCATCTGCGCACCGACCGCTGGTGGCTGGCGCCGGCCGCGACCGCCGCCGGACTGCTCGCCTTCATCGTCTACTCGACGTGGCGGGCCTTCTCGAACGCGGACTACTACGCGGCGCCGTACGTCTCGCCCTTCTACTCCCCGTGTCTGGCGGAGAACTGCGCGCCGATGAAGGGCGGCCCCAACTGGGAGATCCTCGGCTCCTGGTGGGGCCTGTCCCCCGCCCTGCTGATCCTGATCTTCCCGCTCGGCTTCCGGCTGACCTGCTACTACTACCGCAAGGCCTACTACCGGGGCTTCTGGGCGTCTCCCCCGGCCTGCGCAGTCGCCGAGCCGCACAAGAAGTACACCGGTGAGACCCGCTTCCCGCTGGTCATGCAGAACATCCACCGCTACTTCTTCTACGCCGCCGTGCCGGTCGCGCTCATCCTCACGTACGACACCGTGCTCGCCTTCCGCGACGAGAACTACGCGTGGGGCCACATGGGACTCGGCACGCTGATCTTCCTGGTCAACATCGTGCTGATCTGGGCGTACACCTTCTCCTGCCACTCCTGCCGGCACATCATCGGCGGGAAACTCAAGCACTTCTCCAAGCACCCGGTGCGCTATCGGATGTGGGGGTGGGTCAGCAAGCTGAACGCACATCACATGGGCCTCGCGTGGGCCTCGTTGATCAGCGTCGCGCTCGCCGACTTCTACGTCTATCTCGTGGCGTCCGGCGCCTTCGACGATCCGCGCTTCTTCTAACGGTAAGGGCCTTTTGATGACGCAACTCGAACGGCAGGAGTGGGACGTCGTCGTGGTCGGCGCGGGCGGCGCGGGGCTGCGCGCCGCCATCGAGGCGCGCGAACACGGCGCCCGTACCGCGGTGATCTGCAAGTCCCTCTTCGGCAAGGCCCACACGGTGATGGCCGAGGGCGGCATCGCCGCGTCCATGGGCAATGTGAACTCCGGGGACAACTGGCAGGTGCACTTCCGCGACACCATGCGCGGCGGCAAGTTCCTCAACCAGTGGCGGATGGCTGAACTGCACGCGCAGGAAGCCCCGGACCGGGTCTGGGAGTTGGAGACCTGGGGTGCACTCTTCGACCGTACGCCCGAGGGGAAGATCTCCCAGCGCAACTTCGGCGGACACGAGTACCCGCGGCTCGCCCACGTCGGCGACCGGACCGGCCTGGAGCTGATCCGTACGCTCCAGCAGAAGATCGTCTCCCTCCAGCAGGAGGACTTCCGCGAATTCGGCGACTACGAAGCCCGGTTGAAGGTCTTCCAGGAGTGCACAGTCACCAGGGTCCTGAAGGAGGACGAGCGGGTCTCGGGAGCGTTCTGCTACGAGCGGGAGTCCGGCCGGTTCTTCGTACTGGAGGCCCCGGCGGTGGTGCTGGCCACCGGTGGCATCGGCAAGTCCTTCAAGGTGACGTCGAATTCGTGGGAGTACACCGGCGACGGGCACGCGCTTGCGCTGCTCGCGGGCGCCCCGCTCCTCAACATGGAGTTCGTGCAGTTCCACCCGACGGGCATGGTCTGGCCGCCCTCGGTGAAGGGCATCCTCGTCACCGAGTCGGTGCGCGGCGACGGCGGGGTGCTGCGCAACTCCGAGGGTAAGCGCTTCATGTTCGACTACGTCCCCGACGTCTTCAAGGAGAAGTACGCGCAGTCCGAGGAGGAGGGCGACCGCTGGTACGAGGACCCGGACCACAACCGGCGTCCCCCCGAGCTGCTCCCCCGCGACGAGGTCGCCCGCGCCATCAACTCCGAGGTCAAGGCGGGCCGCGGCTCCCCGCACGGCGGGGTGTTCCTCGATGTGTCGACGCGTATGCCCGCCGACACGATCCGGCGCCGACTGCCGTCCATGTACCACCAGTTCAAGGAACTCGCGGACGTCGACATCACCGCGGAGGCCATGGAGGTCGGCCCGACCTGCCACTACGTGATGGGCGGCATCGCGGTCGAGTCCGACAGCGCCGCCACCCGCGGCGTCCCGGGTCTGTTCGCGGCGGGCGAGGTGGCCGGCGGCATGCACGGCTCCAACCGGCTCGGCGGCAACTCCCTGTCCGACCTGCTGGTCTTCGGGCGGCGCGCCGGACTGCACGCCGCCCAGTACGCCACCGGCTTCACGACCGGCGCCAGGCCCGCGGTGGACCCGGTCCAGATCGACACGGCCGCGGCCGAGGCACTGCGCCCCTTCAGCGCAGAGGGCCCCGGGCCCGGCGAGGAGAACGGGCGCCCGCCGGAGAACCCGTACAGCCTCCACCAGGAGCTCCAGCAGACGATGAACGACCTGGTCGGCATCATCCGGCGGGCACCGGAGATGGAGCAGGCGCTGGCGAAGCTGGCCGATCTGCGCGTACGGGCCCGGCGGGCCGGGGTCGAGGGGCACCGGCAGTTCAACCCGGGCTGGCACCTGGCCCTCGACCTGCGAAACATGCTGCTGGTCAGCGAGTGCATCGCGCGCGCGGCCCTGGAGCGCACCGAGAGCCGCGGCGGCCACACCCGCGAGGACTGCCCGGCCATGGAGCGGGACTGGCGGCGGATCAACCTGCTTTGCCAACTGACCTCTCCCGGAGGCGAGTTGACAGCGGCTGACCCGATGCAGGGGCAGGTCTCGCTGCTCCGGGAGAACACCGTGCCCATCCGACCCGACCTGCTCGCCCTCTTCGAGAAGGAAGAGCTGGTCAAGTACCTCGCCGAAGAGGAGCTCTACGAGTGACGTCGTACAAGGCCAACTTCAAGGTCTGGCGGGGCGATAAGGACGGCGGGGGGCTCAAGGACTTCACCGTCGAGGTGAATGACGGCGAGGTCGTCCTCGACATCATTCACCGGATCCAGGCGACCCAGGCCTCCGACCTCGCGGTCCGCTGGAACTGCAAGGCGGGCAAGTGCGGTTCGTGCAGTGCGGAGATCAACGGCCGCCCTCGGCTGCTGTGCATGACGCGGATGTCGGTCTTCTCCGCCGAGGAGACGATCACCGTGACGCCGCTGCGGGCCTTTCCCGTCGTCCGCGATCTGGTGACGGATGTGTCCTTCAACTACACGAAGGCGCGGGAGGTGCCCTCCTTCGTACCGCCGCCGGGGGTCGGGGCGGGCGAGTACCGGATGCAGCAGGTGGATGTGGAGCGGTCGCAGGAGTTCCGCAAGTGCATCGAGTGCTTCCTGTGCCAGGACACCTGCCATGTGGTGCGCGACCACGAGGAGAACAAGGCGTCCTTCGCCGGCCCCCGCTTCCTGATGCGGGTCGCGGAGCTGGACATGCATCCCCTGGACGCAGCAGCGGAGGCGGGACTCGACCGCAAACAGACCGCCCAGGACGAACACGGGCTCGGCTACTGCAACATCACCAAGTGCTGCACCGAGGTCTGCCCCGAGAACATCAAGATCACCGACAATGCGCTGATCCCGCTGAAGGAACGGACGGTGGACCGGAAGTACGACCCCCTGGTCTGGCTGGGGAACAAGATCCGCCGCCGGGGGGAGTGAGGGAGCGGGGGGCGGAATAGCCGTGGTGCGCGCCGTTGCTGCACCTGTCGCATTGCTTCGATTTTTCGGTATTCGACGCAACGGGACGGGATTTTCGGCATGCGGAACGGCGACGCACCCGATATTCCCGCCCCACAGTGGAGGGAATGCGGGCAGAATGGGACCACTCGCCACCACGAGGGGACCACGAACGATGAACGACCAGCCTGCGGAGCCTCCACAGGACGAGCAGATCAGCGCGAACGTGACGGTCAGCGGAAGCCGGGCCTCGCTGCTGCGTGACTTGGCCGCCGTCCTCGGGCGCACACCGGAAGCCCTCATCGGGGAATGGGCCACCGGCTCCCTGACCATCCCCTCGGAGCCCATCGGCGACGATCCACGCGTGCCCGAATGGGGATTGTTCGACGGGGCGGCCGACCTGGCCGCCCGCACCGACGAGCATCTCCGCGAAGGATTCGGCCAGCGACCGATGCTCCGCCTGTCGCCATTGTCGACACGTGCATACTGGTCGCCGCCTACAACCGGAAGGACGACGCCCATCAGGCGGGGGTCGCGGCACTGAATGCGCCGCGCATTTTGGTGGTGTCCCTCCTGCCCGAGGCCGAAGATCTGATGTCCAGGTACTTCGGTCACGCTCTCGGGCTGGCGGACACCGTCAACGCCACACTGGCCTGGCGCCTGGCTCGACCCGCGATCCTGTCCTTCGACCAGCACTATACGAACGTGATCGTTCCACGCACCCAGGCCGAAACGCGCCTCGAAGTGATCCCCGGACCGTCCCGCCGAGCACCGCTTCCCGCCGCCGGCGAGATGGCCCGCATCGCAGCCGACCGACACGGACGCCGAGCTGCCGGCGGCCAAGTCGGCCTGACGGCCACCCCGGCCGCGGGGTCGGTCTTGCTCCCGGTCGCTGTCGCCGCCTAGGGTGAATGCGCTTTCAAACGCAAGCGCAAACGGTTACGGAAACGCGGAGAAAGACCGCGGACAAGAAGCGGACGGACGGTCGGTCGGGTGAGCGCCCCCACGGTGTACGACGTCGCCGAGCGGTCGGGCGTCTCCATTGCGACGGTGTCGCGGGTCTACCGGAACCCGGATTCCGTCCGGGCCCAGACCCGCGACCGGGTCGTGGAGGCGGCGCGCGAGCTCGGCTATGTACCGAGTGGGAACGCGCGGGGGCTGGCGAGCAGGACCACCGGCGTGCTCGGGCTGTGCTTTCCCGACTTCGCCGACCCGGACGCCGAGGCCGACACCGAGGCGGCGGACGACGACTCCGCGGTGATGCTCTACTCCGACCACGTCATCCGGGGCATGGAGCGGGCGGCCAGGCGGCACGGGTACGCGCTGCTGATCGCGGCCTCGCTCGCGGGCGGTCCCGAGAGCCTGGTCGCCAAGGTGGCGGGGCGGGTGGACGGCTTCGCGGTGCTGGCGCGGACGGTGCCCACCGAGGACCTGGAAGTGATCTCGCGGCGGCTGCCGGTGGTCATGCTGGCCGGGCCCCGGGAGATCGACCATCTCGACCACATCGAGGTGGCGAACTCCGACGGCGAGCGCGAGCTGGCCCAGCATCTGATCGAGGACCACGGGCTGCGCAGGCTGGCCTTCGTCGGGGGCCAGCCGGACTCCCCGGACGCCGAGGCGCGATTCCGCGGCTACCAGGAGGCGTGCCGCGACGCGGGGCTTCCGGTGCCGGACGAGCCGTCCGTACGGGCCGCGATGATGACGCGGGCCGAGGGGCAGCGGGCCGCCGAGACGCTGCTGGGCCGGGGCGACGCGCCGCGCCCGCAGGCGATGCTCTTCGCCAACGACCAGATGGCCGTGGGGGCGCTGCACGCGCTGGAGCGGCGTGGGGTGCGGGTCCCCGAGGACATCGCCGTGACGGGGTTCGACGGGATTCCGCTGAGCCGGATCGTACGGCCGTCGCTGACGACGGTGCGCCAGCCCATCCAGCGTCTTGGCGAGGAGGCGGTGGAGCTGCTGGTGCGGCGGCTCGCCGACCGTGACCGTGATCCGGTGTCGCTGATGCTGCCGGTGTCGGTGGCCCGCCGGGACAGCTGCGGCTGCGGCTGAGGGCTGCCCCGACGCGGACAGTTGCGGGTGTGGCTGCGGCTAGGGAGTCCCGCCGCGGACGACCCCGACCCCGCCTGCGGACAGCTGCGGGTGCGGGCCGCCCCGCCCTCGAACAGCTGCGGCTGCGGGCCGCCCTCGGACCGCCCCGGACCGGCCTCCTGCGTCCGCCCCCGCCCGCCCCGCGACTGCCGCCGGACGCGTCGTCCGTCTCACACGCTTTCCATCTGCAACGACCCCGCTTAGCGTTCCCCAAAGCCGTCCCCACATTTCCGGCTCGTTACGCAAGCGTGACCAGGTCTCCCCTTGCGGCGCCCCGCGCCCCTGCAGCAGGGTGATGTATGCGCTTACAGACAGCGCATACATCGGGGGAGCTCAAGGAGGAGCCGTCCATGCACAGCACCACCAGAACCGTCTCGGCCGCCCTCGCACTCGCCACGGCGTTCGGAATCACCGCCTGTGGCGGATCGGGCGGTGAACAGGTGGCTGCCGACAAGAAGCAGACGCTCACCGTCTGGGCCATGGGCACCGAGGGCGAGAAGCTCGTAGACATCGCCAAGGCGTACGAGAACCAGCACGCGAACCTCACCGTCAAGGTCACCCCCATCGGCTGGGACGTCGCCCACCAGAAGCTGGTCTCCGCCGCCGCAGCCGGCTCGCTGCCCGATGTGATGCAGATGGGCTCGACCTTCATGGGCGAGTTCGCGGAGCTGGGCGTCCTTGAGCCGGTGGACACCAAGGCGTTCAAGAAGGCCGACTTCTTCCCGGCCGCCTGGGAGAACAACGTCGTCGAAGGCGAGGCCTACGGCGTCCCCTGGTACGTCGACACCCGCGTCCTCTACTACCGCACCGACCTCGCCGAGAAGGCAGGCGTCAAGCAGGCGCCCAAGAACTGGAAGGAAATGTCCGCACTGGCGGCCGCCTACCAGGACAAGGCGAAGACCAAGTGGGGCGTCTCGTTCCAGCCGTACACCCTGGACACCTGGCAGAACTGGCTGCCGTTCCTCTACTCCGCCGGCGGAGAGCTGCTCAAGGACGGCAAGCCCGCCCTGGACAGCGCCGCTTCGGTGAAGGCCCTGAAGGAGTACGCCTCGTACTTCGACAAGGGCTACTCCAAGAAGAGCGTCCAGCCCGGCTACGACGTCATCAAGGACTTCGGCAACGGCTCGGCGCCGATGTTCCTCTCCGGGCCCTGGCAGACCACCAACATCGCCGAGAACCAGCCTGGCCTGAAGGGCAAGTGGGCGGTCGCGCCGATGCCCGCCGACGCCGCGTCCACCTCCTGGGTGGGCGGCTCCAGCCTGGTCGTGTCCAAGGACAGCGAGCACAAGGCCGCGGCCCAGGGGTTCATCCAGTCCCTGACCGCCCCCAAGGCGCAGGCAGACTGGTACACCCTGACCACCGACCTGCCCGCCAACCAGGCGGCCTGGGACCAGGGCAAGCTCGCCACCGACCCCAATATGAAGATCTTCAAGACGCAGATGGAAACCGCCAAGGGCGTCCCGGCGATCGCCAGGTGGGCCGAGTTCGGCGCGAAGATCGACACGGCGGTCGAGTCCGTGACGCAGGGCAAGGCCACCGCGGAGCAGGCCGCCAAGAAGCTGCAGGCCGACACCTCCGGCCTGGTGGGGTAGTGCGGTGAGCGCCACCCGTACGACTCAGGGGTCCGGCGGGATCGCCAAGATCCCCGCCGGACCGGGCCCGGCCGCCCCGGCCGCCGGGCCCCCGGCCCGGCGCAAGAACCGGGCCGGGGTGCAGAACCTCGCCGGCTGGCTGTTCTCCACGCCCTTCCTGGTGTTGTTCTCGGTGTTCATGGCGCTGCCGATCGTCGCGACGCTGGTGATGAGCTTCACCGACTTCGGACTGCGCAATGTCACCGACCCTCTCTCCGCGAAGTTCATCGGCTTCGAGAACTACACCAAGCTCTTCGGCGACGAGAAGTTCCTCAAGTCCCTTTTCAACACGGGGTACTTCGTGGTCGTCGGCGTACCGCTGACAGTCGTCTCGGGTCTGGCCGTCGCCGTCCTGCTGAACAACGGCATCAACCGCATGCGCACCGTGTTCCGGATCGGCTTCTACGCGCCGGTGGTGACCAGCATCGTCGCCATCGCCGTCGTCTGGCGCTTCGTCCTCGACCCGGCCGACGGCCTGATCGCCGGACTCGCCTCCGAAGTCGGCCTCACCGCACCCGACTTCCTCGGCTCCGAGGCACTCGCCATGCCCTCGCTGATCGTGATGGCGGCGTGGCGCAACCTCGGTACGGTCATGGTGCTGTGCATCGCGGGGCTCCAGGCCATTCCGGCGGACGTCCGCGAGGCGGCCCGCCTCGACGGCGCCGGTCTGTGGCAGGAGTTCCGCGCGATCACCGTTCCGCTGCTGCGGCCGACGATCCTGTATGCCACGGTGATCACCACCATCGGCTACCTCAATGTCTTCGAGGAACCGTTTGTGATGACCAACGGCGGGCCCTCCGACAGCACCCTCACGGTGTCGCTCAACATGTACCGCGAAGGCTTCAACTTCTTCCACATGGGCTATGCGAGCGCGATGGCGTACGTCCTCTTCGTCGTGATCATGGGCATCACGGTGCTCCAGCTCCGACTGCTGAAGGACAACACGAAATGAGCGCCGTACGGCTGCGCAAGCCCGTCACCTACAGCCTGCTCGCCCTCGGCCTGCTGGCCATGGCGGCTCCCTTCCTGTGGATGGCGCTGTCCGCCTTCAAGACCAAGCCCGAGCTGGCCGCGAGCCCCCCGGTGTGGATCCCCACCGAGTGGACCCTGGCCAACTTCCGTGAGCTGCTCGACCTGCTCGATCTGCCGCTCTACTTCTTCAACTCCACCGTCGTCGCCACCCTCGTCACGGTGTCCAATCTGCTGTTCTGCTCGATGCTCGGCTACGCCCTGGCGAAGCTGAACTTCGCGGGCCGCAGGCAGCTGTTCGCCCTGGTGCTCGGCGCGCTGATGGTGCCGGGCAATCTGATGCTGCTGCCGCTCTTCGTCCTGATGAGCAAGATGCAGCTGATCGACTCGTACGCCGGTCTGGTGCTGCCCTTCGCGGCCGCGGCCTTCGGGGTGTTCCTGATGCGGCAGTTCATGCTGTCGATCCCCGACGAGCTGCTTGAAGCGGCCCGGCTGGACGGCGCCGGTGAGTGGTACATCTTCTGGCGGATCGTGATGCCGCTGGTGAAACCGGCTCTCGCGACGCTGGGGATCATCACGTTCCTCGGGTCCTGGAACAACTTCGTCTGGCCGCTGATCGCGACCAACGACCCGGACAAATACACCCTCCCGGTGGCGCTGGCCACCTTCGCCACCGACCCCAACCGGGCGAACGGCGCCAACGGGGTGCTGATGGCCGGATCCTTCCTGGTCGTGCTGCCGGTCCTGCTCGTCTTCGCCGTACTGCAGAGGCACTTCACCCAGGGCATCGCGACCGCGGGTCTGAAGTAGCCGAAGGTCACGGCACGGCACCACACCCCCCACACCCCCCACACCAGAGAGACATGACGATGACGCACGCCCCGACCCGCTTCCCCGACGGCTTTCTGTGGGGTGCCTCCACCGCCGCCCACCAGATCGAGGGCAACAACACCAACAGCGACTGGTGGGTGAAGGAACACAGCGCGGACTCCACCATCGAGGAGCCGAGCCTGGACGCCTGCGACAGCTACCACCGCTGGGACCAGGACATGGACCTCCTCGCGGAACTGGGCTTCACCGACTACCGGTTCAGCATCGAGTGGGCTCGCATCGAACCGGCCCAGGGCCACTTCTCCCGGGCCGAGCTCGCCCACTACCGGCGCATGGTCGACGGCGCCGTCGCCCGCGGGCTGCGGCCGATGGTCACCCTGCACCACTTCACCGTGCCGCAGTGGTTCGAGGAGCGCGGCGGCTGGGTCGCCGACGGCGCCGTGGAGCTCTTCACCCGCTACGCCGAGGCCACCGCGACGGTCATCGCCGAGGATGTGCCGTACGTCTGCACCATCAACGAGCCCAACATGATCGCGGTGATGGCCGGGGCCGCCAAGGCCGGCAACATCGGCTTTCCCCCGGCGGGGCTGCCGACCCCCGACAAGGAGACGACGCTGGCCGTCATCGCCGCCCACCACGCCGCCGTCAAGGCCGTGAAGGGCATCAACCCGGACATCCGGGTCGGCTGGACCGTCGCCAACCAGGTCTACCAGGCGCTGCCCGGCGCGGAGGACGCCACCGCCGCGTACCGCCGCCCCCGCGAGGACGTGTTCATCGAGGCCGCCCGCGGCGACGACTGGATCGGCGTCCAGTCCTACACCCGGACCAGGATCGGCGCGCAGGGCCCGATCCCGGCGCCCGAGGACGCCGAGCGCACCCTGACCCAGTGGGAGTACTACCCGGCCGCGATCGGGTACGCGCTGCGCCACACCGCCGAGTTGGTCGGCGACGTACCGCTCATCGTGACCGAGAACGGCATCGCGACCGCCGACGACACCCGCCGGGTGGACTACTACACGGGCGCGCTCAGCGCGGTCGCCGCCGCCCTGGACGACGCCATCAACGTCGACGGCTATCTGGCCTGGAGCGCCCTGGACAACTACGAGTGGGGCTCGTTCCAACCCACTTTCGGGCTGATCGCCGTCGACCCGCAGACGTTCGAGCGGACCGCCAAGCCGTCGGCGGTCTGGCTCGGCGGCCTCGGCCGCACCCGCGAACTGCCGCGCATCGCCGCCTAGGGGCCCACGCACCACCCCTGAAGACCCGGGAGCCGGCGGACCTGACCCCGCCGGCTCCCGTCCATCTCCGCACCTGCGACCGGGAGTTGATCCTTCATGGACCGTCGTACGTTCGTCACCGCCACCGGCGCCGGGGCCGCCGCCCTGTCCCTGGCAGCCGCCGGGGCGCCCACCGCGTCCGCCCGCACGACCGATCGCCCGCACGCCGCCGACACCTCGCTGCTGCACACCTGGTTCCGTGACACGTACCGCTCGATGCGGGCGATGACGACCGACTTCGGCCTCACGGCCGACAAGACCGACCTCTCCGCGCCGGGCCGGCCCGTCCCCTCGCAGAACACCTCGCCGACCAACATCGGCTGCGGCCTGTGGTCCACCGTCGCCGCGGCCGGACTCGGCGTCATCGACCACGACACGATGCACCGCCGTCTGGAGCACACCGTACGAGCCGTGGAGAAGCTGGAGCGCCACCACGGCTTCTGGCTCAACTGGTATGACGCGTACGACGGTTCGGTGCTCACCAGCTGGCCGGGCACCGGCGACCCGGTCCGCCCCTTCCTGTCCTCCGTCGACAACGCCTGGCTGGTCACCGGCCTGCGCATCGCCGCCGACGCCGATCCGCAGCTGCGCCCGCGCATCAGCAAGCTGCTGGCCGGCGCGGACTGGTCGTACTTCTACACGCCGTACGACCCGGCCGACCCGGTGAAGGGCCCCGGCCAGCTGCGCGGCGGCTTCTGGACCGACACCGGCGAGCCGACACCCCACCACTACGGCGCCCTCAACACCGAGCCCCGCATGGCCAGTTACCAGGGTATCGCGGACGGCAGCCTGCCCACCGACCACTACTGGCACCTGCTGCGGACCATGCTGCCCGAGCACGAGCAGGAGCAGACCCCGCAGGGCGCGTACGCCGTGATGGACGGCGTACGCGTCTGGCAGGGCCACTACACCCATCGCGGCCGCAAGCTCGTCCCGACCTGGGGCGGCTCGATGTTCGAGGCGCTGATGGTGCCGCTCTTCGTCCCCGAGTCCACGTGGTCGGCGTCCTGGCGCACCACCCACGGCCGTTACGTCCGCTCGCACATCGAACACGGCCTGATCGAGGCCGAGTACGGATACTGGGGTTTCTCCCCCGCGAACATCCCGGCCGGCGGCTACCGCGAGTACGGCGTGGACGCGATCGGCATGCAGCTGGAGGGGTACGAGTCGCACGGCGTCGTCACCCCGCACGCCTCCTTCCTCGCGCTCCCGCAGGCCCGCACCGAGGCGCTCGCCAACCTCAAGGCGCTCGCGCGCGACTTCGGCGCTTACGACGAGGGTTACGGCTTCCGGGACTCCGTCGATGTGGTGACGGGCCGGGTCAGCGACTTCGTCCTCGCGCTCGACCAGGGCATGGTCATCGCCGCGCTCGCCCAGGAGTTGAGCCCCGGCCTGCTCCAACGCCCGTTCCGCACCGGCGGGTTCGACACCCGGGTCCGGCCGATGCTCGGCAGGGAGCGCTTCAGCATCTGAGCCGGTGCGGGCCTCCCGCCCCAGCCCGCCCGGTACGCCGCCCAGTCGCCCTCCGTCGCCGCGAAGTCGACGTACAGCGCCACCCCGAACCGGCGTTCTCGTGGTGGCTGAGGTCGTCCTCGTGGAAGAACGGCAGCCCCATCAGGAGGTCCGTCCCCTCGGGCGTGACCTCCAGGGCGAGGGAGGTCTGCTGGGCGACGTAACCGCCCGTTCGGTCGATGCGCGCCGGACGGGCTTCGTTCGTACAACCGTCCGATGCTTGACGACATCGTGGGGACGGACGCGCCGACGCCGGTGATCGGTTCCGGTCGCGGGGCAGGGAGTGCGGACATAGCCTCGCAAACGTGACGCCGCTGCTGAGCCGAACCGGGACCTTCCTTGCCGTGTCCGTCCTGGCGGCGGGGTGGTTCGCGGTGCCCGCCGACCGGGGCGCCCGCGCCGAGGACCCCGTTGTCCTGTCGCGCGAGGGCCAGATCACCGACAAGGTGGACGCGCTGGGCGACCGTAGGAACGACACCGTGCGCGCCCTGGACCGGCTCTACGACGACCGCCGCCTTCAGCTCTTCGTCGCGTACGTCCGTGACTTCTCCGGGCAGTCCGCGCAGAGCTGGGCCGACAGCACCGCCGGGCGCAGCGGCCTGGGCCGCGACGATGTCCTGCTCGCCGTCGCCACCCACGACCGGCAGTACGCCTACTCCGTCGACCAGGACTCGCGCCTCACCGACGCCCAGCTCGCCGACGTCGCCAGGACGGCCGTGGAGCCCGCGCTCAAGGAGAACGACTGGGCGGGCGCGGCGATCGGCGCCGCCGACGGGTACGACGCGGTACTCGCCGGTGATCCCGTCCCCGCGCCCGCCATCACCCCCGGCGAGACCGACCCCGGCGGTGGTGGCGGTGACAGCGGTGGCGAGAACAGCGCCGCGGATCTGGCGGTTCCGATCATCGCGGTCGGCGGCGCCTGTGCGCTGGCGGCGTACGCGTACAGCCGCCGCAAGCGGCGCTCCATGACCGGGGCCACGACCGGCACGACACCCGGTGGCGGCTGGGCTCCCGCGGCGTCGGCGCCGACGCCGTTGCCCGAGCTCGATTCCCGGGCCAAGCAGACCCTCGTCGACACGGATGACGCCGTACGCACCAGCGAGGAGGAACTGGGCTTCGCCTCGGCCCAGTTCGGCGAGGAGGCCGCGCGGCCCTTCGCCGAGGCCCTCACATACTCCAAGGGTGAACTGACCGCCGCCTTCCGGCTGCGCCAGCAGCTCGACGACGCCCACCCCGAGGACGACGAGACCCGCCGGCACATGCTCGACGAGATCATCGCCCGTTGCTCGGAGGCCAACCGGCGCCTCGACGCCGAGTCCGACGCCTTCGACCAACTGCGCGACCTGGAGAAGAACGCCCCCGCCGCACTGGCCGCCACCGAGGAGTCCTTCCGCGAACTCACCGGGCGCACGGGCATCGCGGAAGCCACACTGACCGCGATGCGGACGCGGTACGCGGACTCCGCCGCCGCGCCCATCGCCGGTCACGCCGAACAGGCCAAGGACCGGCTCGTCTTCGTGACCGGCACCCTCGACGAGGCCAAACAGGCGCTCGAAGCGGGCGACACGGGCCGGGCGGCCGTCTTCGTCCGGGCCGCCGAGGGCGCCGTCGGGCAGGCGGCCACCCTCATCGACGCCGTGGACCGCCGCGCCCGGGAACTCGCCGAGGCCGCGGGCAAGCTGCCCGGCGCCCTCACCGAGACGGAGACCGACCTCGCCGATGCGCGCGGCCTCCTCCAGGGCAGCAGCAAGGGCAGCTCCACGGCCGACCTCCAGGGGCGTATCGCCCGCGCGGAGGCCGTCGTCGCCGACGTACGGCAGGAAGAACAGTCCGGCAGGTACGACCCCATCGACGCGCTGCGCCGGGTGGAGGAGGCCGACGGCGCGCTGGACGAGGCGCTGGCGGGCGCGCGGGAGCGCGAGTCCGCCGGGCAGCGCGCCCGCGCCCTGCTCGACCAGGCCACGCTCGGCGCCCGCGCCTCCGTCGGAGCCGCCGCCGACTACATCACCACGCACCGCGGAGCGGTGGGCAGCCAGGCCCGTACCCGCCTGGCGGAGGCCCAGCGCCACCTCGAACAGTCCGCCGCGTCCCCGGACGCGCAGGCCGCGCTCGCGGAGGCCCAGCAGGCGGACGCGCTGGCCCGGCAGGCGCAGAGCCTCGCGGAACAGGACGTACGGGGGTACGACGACCCCTACGGCGGGGGCCGCGGACGCGGCGGCGGGGGCGGCGGCCTGAACGGCGCGGTGCTCGGCGGGATCATCCTCGGCGGAATCCTGGGCGGCGGCGGAGGCGGCCGGGGCGGAGGCAGCTTCGGCGGCGGCTTCGGCCAGGGCGGCGGGCCCGGCAGCTTCGGCGGCGGGGGCACGCGCGGCCGAAGGGGCGGCGGGAGCCGGTTCTGACCCGTACCAGTGCCCGAGTCAGTGCCCGCACCCACCCGAGTCAGTGCCCGCACCCATACCCGAGTCAGTGCCCGTATCAGTGCCCGCACCCATAGCCCGTAAAGCGCCCATTCGCCCCGTACACACCACCCACCCGCAAGGAGTCGTCCCATGTCGAAGCAGACCATCCTCGGCCGCGTGACCCAGCTGGCGAAGGCCAACATCAACGCCCTCATCGACCAGGCCGAAGACCCGCAGAAGATGCTGGACCAGCTGATCCGCGACTACACCAACAACATCGCGGAGGCCGAGGAGGCCGTCTCGTCGACCATCGGCAATCTGCGGCTCCTGGAGCAGGACCACCGCGAGGACATGGAAGCGGCGGCCGAGTGGGGCGGCAAGGCGCTCGCCGCCAGCAAGAAGGCCGACGCGCTGCGCACCACCGGTTCGGCGGCGGAGGCGGACACCTTCGACAATCTCGCCAAGGTGGCGCTCCAGCGGCAGTTGCAGTCAGAGAAGGAGGCGAAGACGGCGGAGCCGACCATCGCCTCGCAGACGGAGGTCGTCGACCGGCTCAAGTCCGGTCTCGACCAGATGCGGACCAAGCTCGGCGAGCTGGCGGCCAAGCGCGACGAGCTGGTGGCCCGCGCGAAGTCCGCCCAGGCGCAGAACCAGATGATGGACGCGGTCAAGAACATCAACGTGCTCGACCCGACGAGCGAGCTGGGCCGTTTCGAGGACAAGGTGCGCCGCGAGGAGGCCAGGGCGATGGGCAAGCAGGAGCTGGCCGCCTCGTCCCTGGATGCCCAGTTCGAGCAGTTGGACAGCCTCGGCGACGGCGCGGAGATCGAGGCGAGGCTGGCCGCGCTGAAGGGCAGGTGAAGCCCCCTGGGGGCTTAGTACATGCTCAGCAGCTGCTCCACGCTCGGCTCACCCTTCGGCCGCCCGTTCGGCAGGGCGAGTTCGAACCAGACCGTCTTGCCGCGCGGTGTCCGCCGCGAGCCCCAGGCCGCGCTGAGCAGCCCGACCAGCTGCAGCCCGCGCCCGCCCTCGTCGGTGACGCGCGCGCGCCGCCGGCGTGGCTGGACCAGACCGCCGTCCCACACCTCGCAGACGAGCGTACGGTCGCGCAGCAGCCGGAGCCTGATCTCGCCCTCGCCGTACCGCAGGGCGTTGGTGACCAGCTCGCTGACCAGGAGTTCGCAGGTGTCCACCAGGTCTTCGAGGTGCCAGGTGACCAGCTGCGCCCGCGCCAACTCGCGCGCCCGGCCCACCGAACGCGGCTCCCGCGGCAGCTGCCAGTCGCCCACCGCCTCGGCGGGCAGCCCCTGGATGCGGGCCATCAGCAGGGCGATGTCGTCCTCGCCGTGCCGGGTGTCGAGGGTGTTCAGGACGTGATCGCAGACGTCCTCCAGGGGGCGGCCCGGGTCGGTGAGGGCCGCGCGGAAGGCCCGCAGCCCCTCGTCGAGCGGATGGTCCCGCGACTCGACGAGCCCGTCCGTGTAGAGCGCGAGCAGCGCGCCCTCGGGCACCTCGACCTCGACCTCCTCGAACGGCTCGCCGCCGACACCCAGCGGCATGCCCGGCGGTACGTCGAGCAGCAGCGCCTCTTCGCCGGGCTCGACGAGGACGGGCGGCAGGTGGCCCGCGTTGGCGAACGTACACCGGCGGGTGACCGGGTCGTAGACCGCGTACACACAGGTCGCGAGGTAGACCTCCGACAGGTCGGCCTCGCGTGCCTTGTGGGTGGCGCGCGAGGCGTGCTGGGCGCCGCTGGGTGTGCCCAGGCCGCGCGCGATCTCGTCGAGGGCCGAGAGCACTTCGGCGGGCTCCAGGTCGAGCAGCGCCAAGGTCCGTACCGCGGTGCGCAGTTCGCCCATGGCGACGGCGGCGCGCAGGCCGCGTCCCATCACGTCGCCGACCACCAGGGCCGTGCGGTGTCCCGGCAGCTCGATGACGTCGAACCAGTCGCCGCCGACCTCCGTCGCCGTATTGCCGGGCAGGTAGCGGCAGGCGATGTCGAGGCCTGCTGCCACCGGGTCGCCCGGCGGCAGCAGGCTGCGTTGCAGGATCAGGGCCCGCTCGTGCTCACGCCGGTAGAGGCGTGCGTTGTCGATGCAGACGGCGGCGCGGGCGGCCAGCTCGACGGCGAGTGCGCGGTCGCGCTCCCCGAAGGGCTCGCTGCCCTTCGTACGGGAGAACTGGACCAGGCCGACGACCGTGTCGTGGGCGACCATCGGGACGGCCAGCGTGGACTGGATCAGGCTGCCCTCCCTGCTGGGCACCACCTGCACCCGGGCGGTACGCAGGGCGCCCGCGCAGGGCGAGTTGAACGGGTAGCGGTGGACGACGCCGACCTCGGTCGGCGCCGGCTCCTCGCCCTCGGCGACGCAGCCGGGGGCGACCAGCGGGCCGTCGGAGACGGCGCTGGCGAAGGCCACCCGGCGCAGCTCCGCGCTGCCGTCGGCCAGGCCGGGCGGGGCCTCGTCGCCGGCCACCAGGCCCTGGTAGAGGTCGACGGAGGCGAGGTCGCAGAAGCCGGGGACGGCCACGTCGAGGAGTTCGCGGGCGGTGGTCTCCAGGTCGAGGGAGTTCCCGATGCGGGCGCCCGCCTCGTTCAGCAGGGCCAGGTTGCGCCGGGCGTCGGCCGCCTCACGGGCGGCCGTGTGGCGGCGGGTCACGTCGGTGGCGAGGCCCGCGACGCCGATGGGGCGGCCCGCGCCGCTGTGCACCCGGTAGAGGTTGACCGACCAGTGTCTGCGGTCCGTGCTGCCGGGGATGGCGCCGATGATCTGCATGTCGGTCACGGACTCGCCGGTCTCCAGCACCCGTTGGAGCGCCGCTGTCATCCGGACGGCCTCGGGCGGGGAGAGGTAGTCGTGGACCGTACGGCCCCGGTGGTCCTCCGCACCGCCGCCGAAGACGGTGGCGAAGCGCTTGTTGGCCCGCTGCACGGTGAGGTCCGTACCGAACAGGAGGAAGCCGAAGGGAGATTGGCCGAAAATGGCCTGCGAAGAAGCCAGATCCGTTTCGATCCGGCGCAGCGCGCGGACGTCGACGACGATGCACAGCGCCGCACGCTCGGCGTTCGACGTCTCGCTCGGCATCACATAAATTTCCGCGATCCCGTGCGCACCCCCGCTGTCGGGCATACGGAACGGGACCAGCCCGGTCCATTCCTTGCCGTCGAGGATCTCCGCGACCTCGCGGTGACCGCGCACGCGCAGCTCGGCAGGCATGAACGCCTCGACCGGATCCTTGCCCACCACATCGCGTGCGGCCAGGCCGAACAGCTCCTCGGCCCTTCTGCTCCACTGCTCGACGAGCCCGTCGGGGCCGATCGAGAAGGACGCGACTTTGATGTAGTCATAGATCGAGCCGGGCGGGCTGCTCTGCCACATGGCTTCGCCCGCCGCCGCCGATATCTCATTCACGCGACCGTCCCCTCCAGCTCAACGCACCGGACCGGTCCTTCCCGCAGTATTCAGCACTACGGGCCCAAGCGGCACGGCGTTCACGATCACAGCACGGACTCGTTCCTTTTCGGCCGGAAAGGCGGCCGGGCAGTGATCGTTGTCCCTTCACTCTTCTAACCAGGCAGAGCCAGCTCGAACCACACCGTCTTGCCCGTCCTGCCGTGACGTGTACCCCACCGCCGCGCGGAGCGGGCCACCAGCTGCATCCCGCGTCCTCCCTCGTCATCGGGGCCCGCGATGCGCGCGAGGGGCGGATCCGGAAGCGGATCCGACACTTCCACCAACAGGACGGGCCCGGTGACGGGAGGAAGCCCGGCAGGGTCGCACCGCAGCAGCCGGACACCGATGGGGCCCGATGCGTACCGCAAAGAATTGGTCACCAGTTCGCTGACCAACAGAACGGTCATATCGCCGACCGCGTCCAGCAGGCCCCAGGTGCGCAGCGCGTCACGGACGGCATGGCGTGCGGTGCGTACGGCATTGGCCTCGGCAGGGAAGGTCCACTCGGCGCAGTCGCCTTCGGTGTCGATCACGCCGACCACATCCCAGATCCCAGACAAACAGCGGGGCCCGCGTCCTTTTTCGGGGGGTTAATCAGCACATACCCGATATACGGTCCGAGTTAATCCCGGCAATGGAAGCATTGGGGCACAAAAGGCGCACGGGATCACAGCCCACGCCCCCGCCCCACCTGCCCCGAAGGCGCTCCACGGGGGCGGTTCAAGCCTGGGCGGCCGGTCCGGACAGAGCACTCAGGCGGCGTACCGCTTGGGCCACCGCGGGGCGGTCCTGGTCCAGCCAGTCCACCGCGTCCGCAGCCTCGTGCGGCGCGAGCCAGCGCAGCGCGTCGTGGTCCTGGAGCGGCCTGGGCGTGCCCGAGACAAGGCGGGCCGTCCACACCTGGAGGACCAGACCCGGCTTTAGGGGCCACTCGCCGGGGATGCGCTCCACCGGCCGCACCTCGACGCCGAGCTCTTCGCGCAGCTCGCGCACGAGCGCCTGCTCGGGGCTCTCGCCGGGCTCCACCTTGCCGCCCGGCAGCTCCCAGCGGCCGGCCAGCTCGGGAGGGGCACTGCGGCGCGCGGCCAGCAGCAGCCCCCGGTCGCACACGGCTGCGCCCACCACGACACGATCAGTCATGCGCGGAGCCTACGTCCCGGGCGCGACCGGGAACTGTCGGTGGTCCCGCCGGAGGCCCTCGACGCTCCCGGGGCGGCAGGCGATCCCGCTGGACGCTCCCGGGGGCTGCCGCCGGTCCCGCCGAAAGCTCTACTGGACGCTCTGGCCGACCCGTTCGACCCAGTAGAGCTGCTGCTGGCGTCCGCGGCCGTCGAGACTGTCCGCGATCTTCTGCGCCTCGGTCTTGGTGGCGTACCTGCCGACCCGGTAGCGGTTGCCGTTGTCGTCCTGCCGTACCACCAACCATGGGAGTACGGACCCGCTGTCGTTCATCGTGCGCCTCCGTCCGCCGGAGCACTTACCTCTAACGATCCCCAGGAAACCGCAATCCGCATATGCCCGAGCGTACGCCTGACCTTCACTCAGCGAATACGCTTTTATACAAAGAGGTACGCATCCGGCCATGAACGAGGGGGCGTGCTCCGCGGAGCACGCCCCCTCGTTCATGCCATCCCCCCATGCGGCATCCACCCCGCACTGCAGACGACGCGTTCGCGTACCGGTCATTTCACCCCGGTCACTTCACCCCGGTCACTTCACCGGCAGGTGGTAAGTGATCCGGTAGCGGTCCGCAGGGACCACCACGTCGGCCGTCTCGACCGCCCGGCCCGACGCGTAGTACGTCCGCTCGATGACCAGCACCGCATGCCCCGGCACCCCGCCGAGCTGCATCAGCTCCTCCGCGAGACCGGGCCGCGCACCGACCTCCTCCACCACGTTGTCCACGACGAAGCCGATCGCCGCCATCCGCTCCACGACGCCGCAGCCGCCCAGCGGCCCTTCCTCGGGAAGCATCACCGGGGTGCGCCCCGTGACGGCCAGTGGCTCCCACGACGTCGAGAGCATCATCGACTCCCCCGCGTCCCGGAAGACATACCGGGTGCGCATCACCCGGTCGCCCTCCTCGACGCCGAGCCGCTCCGCGATGGGCCGCGGCGCCATTTCCTGCTCGCTGCTCGACTCCCAGGTGCCGCGCGCATCGCTCTCCGACTGCTCCTGCCGGAACGGCGTCGACGGCCCCTTTGTGCGATGCCCGGAGCGCGAGACGCGACGCGGGACGGGCTGCTCGCGCACATACGTACCGGACCCCGAGCGGCCCTCGACGAGACCCTCCGCCATCAGGACCTTGCGGGCCTCCAGCGCGACGGTGTCGGAGACCCCGTACTCCTCGCGGATGCGTGCCTGCGAGGGAAGTCGGGTGTGCGGTGGCAGGGAACCGTCGACGATCTTCTGTCGTAGATCGCCCGCGACGCGCAGATAGGCCGGCTGCTCACCGAATGTCACTGGCCACTCCCATCAGGTTTACACACAGCAACAGCCTGGCAACCGTGGGTTGTTGACCGCAAGTAAAGGCCAAAGTTTCACTCGAAGTGATGACTTGCCTTTACGCAGGGCGTTGGCGCGGGTATAGGGATCCGGACGGCCGGTGCGAGGACCAGGAGACCGCGGACTCGACGCCACTGCTCGAACCCCCGTCCGCGGGAACGCCAGTGGGGGCATCGGTGGGGGCATCGGGGAGCCTGGCCGGGCATGGGCGGCGGTATGTCCACAGGTACGCAGCTCCTCGTCGGGGGCGGGCGACCGCCCCGCGCATGGCAAGCGAAGAGGGGGCGACCGCCGATGGCGGTCGCCCCCTCGTTCACGTACACACAAACCACTCACGAGCAACTCAGCACTGGCCAGCCCTAATCAGGACCGATCAGGACCGATCAGAACTGCAACGCCCAGGAGTCGATCTTCCCGACGTCCTGCGCCGCGTTGTCGCTCACCCGCAGCTTCCAGATGCCGTTGGCCACCTCCGACGAGGCGTTCACGGTGTACGTCGTGTTCAGGTTGTCGCTGCTGCCGCCCGTGCCGTAGCCCTTGAGGGTGTAGGCGGTGCCGTCGGGGGCGATCAGGTCGACCTTGAGGTCACCGACGTACGTGTGCTTGATGTCGACCGGCACACTCAGGCTCGCCGGTGCGTTTCCGGTGACGCCGCTGACGGTGACCGGGGACTCGACGGTCGTGTTGTCGCTGATGGTGAAGTCGGTGAGGTTCTCGAACCGCTTGCCGGGCGGCGGGGTGTCACCGGTGCCGACGTACAGCAGACGGTTGGGCGAGCCGGTGCCCGGGCTGCCCACCACATTGGGCGTGGCGGCGGCGACCAGCGCGGCCGACACCTGCGCCGGGGTGGCCGTGGGGTTGCTTGCCAGGTACAGCGCCGCAGCGCCCGCTGCGTGCGGGGACGCCATCGAGGTGCCGGAGATGCTGTTCGTCGCGGTGTCGCTGGTGTTCCAGGACGACGTGATGCCCGAGCCGGGCGCGAACAGGTCGAGCACATCGCCGTAGTTCGAGTAGCTCGCCCTGGCGTCCGTGTTGGTGGTGGCGCCGACCGTGATCGCCTCGGTCACCCGGGCGGGCGACTTGGTGTTGGCGTTGGTCGACTCGTTGCCCGCGGCCACCGCGTAAGTGACGCCGGAGGCTATGGAGTTGCGTACGGCGGTGTCCAGCGCCGGGTCGGCGCCGCCGCCGAGGCTCATGTTCGCGACGGCGGGCTTGACCGCGTTGCGGGTCACCCAGTCGATGCCGGCGACGACCTGCGCGGTGGTGCCCGAGCCCTGGTTGTTGAGCACCCGGACGCCGACGATCTTGGCCTTCTTGGCCACGCCGTACGCACCGCCGCCGACCGTGCCCGCGACGTGCGTGCCGTGGCCGTGGCCGTCCTGCGCGGTGTTGTCGTTGTCGATGGCGTCGTAGCCGTAGGTGGCGCGGCCGCCGAAGTCGCTGTGGGTGATGCGCACACCGGTGTCGATGACGTACGCGGTGACACCCTCGCCCGCCTTGTCGGGGTAGGTGTAGCTCTGGTTCAGCGGGAGGGCCCGCTGGTCGATGCGGTCCAGGCCCCAGGAGGGCGGGTTCGGCTGGGTGGCGGAGACCGTGAAGGTCCGGTTCTGCACGACCGAGTCGACGGCCGGGTCGGCCGCGAACTTCTTCGCCTGCGCCGCGGACAGCTCGACGGCGTAGCCGTTCAGGGCCGCGCTGTACGTCTGCTTGATCTTGGCGCCGTACTCCTTGGCGAGCGCCTTGCCCTCCGCGGAGCCCGCGTCGGCGGACGCCTCGTCAAGGAGGACGATGTAGCTGCCCGCGATCGTTCCGGGAGCTCCTGCGTTCAGAATCTGCCCCTCGGCGGCGGTGGCCGGGAGAGCGGTGACCGCGCCGAGTGCGAGGGCGGCGACGGCGGTGGCACTGGCTGCGGCGAGTCTTCGCCTGGAAATACGCATCACGGACATGTGAGGGGTCCTCCTCATAGCGGTGCGCTGGTGGGGGGTGGTACGGCATGGGCATGACAACCCATCGCCTCGGTGTCCGCGACGGGCTCCGCGCCCTGCTGCCAGCGAAAGGTTGGCGCATCCACAAGAAACCCACAAGGGCTCCGACACGCCCGCAACCCGACCGCCACACTGCCGTCATGACCGTCTGTCATGACGGCCCGTCAGCTCGGCTGATGCATACGCTTCCGGCATGACGACCACGACACCCACCACGACCTACCGCTGCCCCACGGACGGCACCCGGGGCTCCATCGATTCCCTCGCCTGGCAGTGCCCGGCCTGCGGCGGACCCTGGGACCTCGAATTCACAAGCGCCGCGGTGGACCTCAAGTCCCTTGCGGGGAGAGTGAATTCACTCTGGCGCTACGAGGAGGCGCTCCCCCTGCCCGGCGGCGCACCCACCGTCACACTGGGCGAGGGCCGGACCCCGCTCGTGCCGCTCACCGACGCGGTATCGGCCAAACTCGACTTCCTGATGCCGACACTCTCCTTCAAGGACCGCGGCGCGGTGCTCCTGGTCGAGCTCGCCCGGCGCCTCGGTCCCGACCGGGTGTCCCGGGTGATCGCCGACAGCAGCGGCAACGCGGGCACGGCCGTCGCCGCGTACAGCACCCGGGCGGGACTGCCCTGCACGGTCTACGTCCCCGAGGCCACCTCCCCCAAGAAGGTCGAGCAGATCGAGGCGCACGGCGCGCACATCGAGCTCGTCCCCGGCGACCGCCAGGCCACCGCGTGGGCGGCCCGCGCGGCGGCGGACACCCCCGGCACCTTCTACGCGAGCCATGTCCACAACCCGTTCTTCCTGCACGGCACGAAGACCTATGTCTACGAGATCTGGGAGGACCTCGGCGGCCGGCTCCCGGACGCGATCGTCGTCCCGGTCGGCAACGGGACACTGCTGCTCGGCGCGTCCCTCGCCATCACCGAACTGCACGCCCACGGGCTCATCGACCGCCGCCCCGAACTGATCGCCGTACAGGCAGAGGCGGTGTCACCCCTCGCGGCGGCGTTCCACGCGGGAGCCGACGACCTCATCGGCGCGGAGACCACCCGCCCCACCCTCGCCGAGGGCATCGCGATCCCGCAGCCGCCGCGCGCCCGGCAGATCCTGCGCGCGGTACGGGATTCGGGCGGCACCTTCCTGACGGTGACCGAGGAGCAACTCCGCGCGGCCCAGCTCGACCTGGCGTCCCGCGGCCTCTTCGTCGAGCCGACGGGGGTCGCGTGCTGGGCAGCGGTGAGCGCACACCCGCTGGCGGGCCGCAGCGCGGTGGTCCCGCTGTGCGGCGCGGGGGCGAAGACGGGTCTTGCGGCGCCGGAGGTGGTGGGGCGGTAACCGGGCGAGTCCCGCAGGGCCGTAGGCCTGTAGGCCCCGTACGGCCGCAGGCCCTTACGCCCTCGCGCCGTCGCCAAACCAGAAGAACTCTTCCCGAAGAGTTCTTCTGCCCACGGCTCCACGGCTGACGATCCCGTGGCCCGGATCTCCCCGAATCGCTACGGTTGAGCCATGACCGCACTGCCCGACTGGATGCGCCCGCCGCGCGCGGAAGGCTGGTTCGCGGAGGACCTGGACCGCCTCCCCGAGGCACCCCGCCACACCGAGCTGATCGACGGAGCGCTCGTTTTCATGGTGTCCCCACAGCGATCCTGGCACGGGCGACTCGTCACCACCCTGACAACCACGCTGATGGCCCAGACCCCCGAGGGCCTTGAGGTCGAGCGGGAAATGACGATCCGCCTCGACGCACGCACCAGGCCCGAGCCGGACCTCCTGCTGACAACAGCTTCGTACGCCCCGGACCGCACCTGGTACGCACCTGAGGACGTTCAACTCGTCATCGAGGTCGTCTCCCCCGAGTCCGCCCACCGGGACCGCACGGTCAAGCTGCGCAAGTACGCCGAGGCCGGCATCCCGCACTACTGGTGCATCGAAGACGAGGACGGGGCCCCCGTCGTGCACGTCTACGAACTGGACGAACCGACCGGAGCGTACGCGCCCGGCGGAATCTTCCGGCACACACTGCAGCGACCCGTGCCGTTCGACATCACGCTGGACCTCGACAAGATGACACCCGGCCGGGCCGGCTGAACGCGGGAGGGGGCGGGCTCACCGGAAACCCGCCCCCTCCTCCTCAGCCGCCTCGCAGACGACCCAACCCGAGCGTCGTCGAATGCGCGTGGGCGACTACCGGGTCGTCTACACGGTCGACAACGGGGAACTGGTCGTGTGGGGCGTGCACGTCGGACACCGTTCCACCGTTTACGACATCTGACCTCCAGCGCCGATTCCGCAGAATGCCGCCGCGCTTTGCACAGGCACACCGTCCCACCGGAACCGCTCTGCGGTCAGTAGCGATAACGAGCCGCGAGAATGACGATGATGAGCTTGTTGATCCGAGCGAGCATCCTGCGGTCGTTCCTGAGCCAGGACGTGTAGTCCTCCCAGCCCTGATCCTCGAAGACGAGCCTCACGCGGCACCCGCAGCAGGATCCGCCGCATCAGGATCGATCAGCTCGCGCTCCGACACGTTGATGTTGCTCAAGGCATTCTCGTACGCCTTGAGCAGTCGCCGTCAGGCATCTCAGTACGGGATGCAGCGAGGGGCCGACTCCTGGCAGAGCCGACCCCATTTGAACTGCATGTTTACCAGGTCGCCAACGTGGTGTTACTTCACCCGCTCACACGTTGAAGCGGAACTCCACCACGTCGCCGTCCTGCATGACGTACTCCTTGCCCTCCATACGGGCCTTGCCCTTCGCGCGGGCCTCGGCGACCGAGCCGGTCTCGACCAGGTCGGCGAAGGAGATGACCTCGGCCTTGATGAAGCCCTTCTGGAAGTCGGTGTGGATCACACCAGCCGCCTCGGGGGCCGTGGCGCCCTTCTTGATGGTCCAGGCGCGGGTCTCCTTGGGGCCTGCCGTCAGGTACGTCTGGAGGCCCAGGATGTCGAAGCCGACACGGCCGAGGGTGGCCAGGCCGGGCTCCTCCTGGCCCATCGACTGGAGGAGTTCGAGGGCCTCCTCGTCGTCGAGCTCGATGAGCTCGGACTCGATCTTCGCGTTGAGGAAGATCGCCTCGGCCGGGGCGACCAGCGCGCGCTGCTCGTTCTTGAAGTCCTCGTCGACCAGCTCGTCCTCGTCGACGTTGAACGCGTAGAGGAACGGCTTCGTCGTGAGCAGGTGCAGCTCGTGGAGGAGGCGGCCCTTCTCCGTGTCGGCCGTGATGCCCGCCGCGAAGAGGGTGGTGCCCGTCTCCAGGATCTTCTGCGCCTCGTCGACCGCGGCGAGGACCGCGATCTTCTCCTTCTGGAGGCGCGACTCCTTCGTCAGGCGCGGGACGGCCTTCTCGACGGACTGGAGGTCGGCGAGGATCAGCTCGGTGTTGATCGTCTCAATGTCGTCCTTGGGCGAGACCTTGCCGTCGACGTGTACGACGTTCTCGTCCTTGAAGGCACGGATAACCTGGCAGATCGCGTCGGACTCACGGATGGTCGCCAGGAACTTGTTGCCCAGGCCCTCACCCTCCGAAGCGCCGCGCACGATGCCCGCGATGTCGACGAAGTCGACGGTCGCCGGGAGGATCTTCTGCGAGCCGAAGATCTTCGCGAGCACGGCCAGCCGCGCGTCGGGGACACCGACGACGCCGACGTTCGGCTCGATCGTGGCGAACGGGTAGTTGGCCGCCAGCACGTCGTTCTTGGTCAGGGCGTTGAACAGGGTCGACTTGCCGACATTCGGCAGGCCGACGATTCCGATCGTGAGCGACACGTTGGCGACTTCCTGAAGAGTGAGAGTGAGGAGCGAGGGGTGGGGTGCGTGCTTGTGGGGTGCCGGCCCGCCGACTGGTCCGTACGGACCAGGGCCAACCGATCCCCCAGTTTACGGGCGGGCCCGACGGGCCCGCGCCGGGAGCCCGGATGGGGCGGACCGGACGCGGGGCCCGGCGTCGAACTCTCAGCCAAGGTCACCCAAAGGGCGTGTCCTGCGCCTGATTCCTGCCGCCTTGCGACCTACGTTGTCCATGTGGAGCAACCCAGGACACGTACCCCTCGTCACCAGCAGCGGCCGCAGACGCCCCTGCTCCCGTCGGTCGGTCCCGCCGAGGCCGCAGCTGCCTCCGGGGCCGCACGTGTCTACCGGGCCGCGGCCCGGCCGGGCCGGGCCGTTCCGCCGGTGATCCTCGCGCTGCGGCGGCTGCCGAATCCGCGACTGACCGGGCTCGGCAGCGGGCTGTTCGCCGCGGCCACGATGCTCGTGCTCGGCGGCCTTGACTGGCTGCTGCTCGACGGCTCACCACTTGTGTACGGGCTGCTCTTCCTGCCGGTCAGCGCCGTGACCGCGCTGTGGGTGCGGCCCGCCGACCTGGTGACCGCGCCGATCGTGGTGCCGATCGCCTTCGCCATCGGGATGGTGCCGATCGCGGGCGGCGCGAGCGGGCTCGGCAGCCGCATCATGGCCGTGGTCACCGCGCTCGCCGTACACGCGGGCTGGCTGTACGGCGGCACGCTCGTCGCCGGGCTCATCGCGACCGTACGCAAGGTGCGGCTGATGGGGCGGCGCCGGCAGGCACTGGCTGCGGGCGCCACCCGTGGCCGCCGGCCGGGCAAGCAGGACGCCCTGTAGGCCCGGGCTGGAGCGGGGACTCCGTCCCGGAGTACCGGCTCCAGGCCGACGTACCGGCCCTAGGCCGACGGACCCGTCTTCGCCGCCGCCATCGCCGCGCCCACGATCCCCGCGTTGTTCTGCAGCTGCGCGGGGACGATCTCGGCGCGGATGTCCTCGATCAGCGGGATGAACCGGTCGGCCTTGCGGCTGACCCCGCCGCCGATGATGAACAGCTCCGGCGAGAACAGCATCTCGACGTGCGCCAGATACTTCTGCACCCGGTGCGCCCAGTGCAGCCAGCTCAGGTCCTCGTCCTCCTTGGCCTTCGTCGACGCGTGCTTCTCCGCGTCGTGGCCGTGCAGCTCCAGGTGCCCCAGCTCCGTGTTGGGCACCAGGACGCCGTCGCGGAAGAGCGCGCTGCCGATACCCGTGCCGAAGGTGAGCAGGAAGACCGTGCCCTCGCGGCCCGCGCCTGCGCCGAAGGTCATCTCGGCGACCCCGGCCGCGTCCGCGTCGTTGAGGACGGTGACGGGCAGGCCGATGCGCTCGCCGAGCAGGGTGCCGGCGTCCAGGTCCACCCAGCCCTTGTCGACATTGGCCGCGGTCCGGGTGACACCGCCGGTGACCACACCGGGGAAGGTGACGCCGACGGGGCCCGACCAGTCGAAGTGGTCGACGACCTCTTTCACGCGGCCCGCCACGCCGTCGGGCGTGGCCGGGTGCGGGGTCAGCACCTTGTGTCGTAGTTCGGCCAGGTCGCCCCGCTCCAGGTCCACGGGCGCGCCCTTGATGCCCGAACCACCGATGTCCACACCGAAGACGTTCATGAAGGCAACGTTACGGTGTGGCACCGACAGTGACTCGGGCGACGGTCACTTCTCGCCGGAGCCGACCGTCACTTCTCCGTGCGGCCGACCGTTACTTCTCCGACAGGCCCGCCGCCTCCGCACGCAGGTCGCGGCGGAGCTCCTTGGGAAGCGAGAAGATGATCGACTCGTCGGCGGTCTTGACCGTCTCCACGTCGCCGTAGCCGCGCTCGGCCAGCCACTCCAGCACACCGTCGACCAGCACCTCGGGGACCGAGGCGCCTGAGGTGAGGCCGACCGTGGTGACACCCTCCAGCCAGGCCTCGTCGATCTCGTCGGCGAAGTCGACCAGGTACGCCGCTGCGGCACCCGCGTCGAGGGCGACCTCGACCATGCGGATGGAGTTCGAGGAGTTCTTGGAGCCGACGACGATGACCAGTTCGGCGTCCTCGCTCAGCTTCTTCACCGCGATCTGGCGGTTCTGCGTGGCGTAGCAGATGTCGTCGCTCGGCGGCGAGAGCAGGTTCGGGAACTTGCTCTTGATCGCGTCGACCGTCTCCATCGTCTCGTCCACGGAGAGCGTGGTCTGGGAGAGCCAGACGACCTTCGACTCGTCGCGGACGGTGAGGTTGGCGACGTCGTCGGGGCCATCGACCAGCGTGATGTGGTCCGGGGCCTCACCCGAGGTGCCGATGACTTCCTCATGGCCCTCGTGGCCGATGAGAAGGATGTCGTAGTCCTCCTGGGCGAAGCGGACGGCTTCCTTGTGGACCTTGGTGACCAGCGGGCAGGTCGCGTCGATGGTCGCGAGTTTGCGCTCGGCGGCCTCCGCGTGGACGGCCGGCGCGACGCCGTGCGCGGAGAACATCACGATCGATCCCTCGGGGACCTCGTCCGTCCGCTCGACGAAGATCGCGCCTTTCCGCTCCAGGGTCTGCACGACGTACTTGTTGTGGACGATCTCGTGGCGCACGTAGATCGGGGCTCCGTACTGCTCCAGAGCCTTCTCCACGGCGATCACGGCACGGTCCACGCCCGCGCAATAGCCACGGGGAGCAGCGAGCAGGACACGACGGGCTCGGGCGGCAGTAGCAGTCATGTTTCCCATCGTAAGGCCGTGCCTGCCAAGCCAAAGATCGCCTCTGTGGTCAAGATGGTGCCCCGGCTCCACGGTCCGGCCCCATGCACGTCCCATGCACGTCCCATCCATGTCTTACGCACGCGCCCTATGCACGTCCCTATGTACGTCCCTATGTACGGAGGCGCGATGTCCACAACCCAAGGTGAGACGGCGGGGACGACGGGACTGCGACGCAGTCTGGGCTTTCGTGATCTTGTCGTCTACGGGCTGCTCTTCATCGCTCCCATGGCCCCCGTCGGCGTATTCGGGACCCTCGACGCGAAGTCGCACGGCGCCGTGGCGCTGGTCTATCTGGTCGCCACGGTCGCGATGGCTTTCACCGCTTTCAGCTACGCGCAGATGGTGCGGGTGGTCCCCCAGGCGGGTTCGGTCTTCGCGTATGCCAGGAAGGCGCTCGGCGAGGGGCCCGGTTTCATCGCCGGTTGGATGGCGATGCTCGACTACCTGCTGATCCCCGCCGTCGCGTATCTGTTCTCCGGAATCGCGATGCACGCGCTCGTGCCGTCCGTCTCGCAGTGGGTGTGGACGGCGATCGCCGTCCTGGTGACGACCGCGCTGAACATGTGGGGCGTACGGGCGGCGGCCCGGGTCGGCTTCGCCGTGCTGGCGCTGGAGATCGTGGTGCTGGTGATCTTCGTGGTCGCCGCGGTCGTGGTCCTCGTACAGGACGGCGCGCGGCGCGGCTGGCTCTCGCCGCTCACCGGTGACGGCTCGATGGGGTCCTTCTCGATGGCGGCGGTCCTCGGGGCGGTGTCGGTGGCGGTGCTGTCGTATCTCGGCTTCGACGCCATCGCTTCGTTCGCCGAGGAGGTCACGGGCGGCTCGGAGCGGGTGGCGCGGGCGGTGCTGTTCTGTCTGGTGCTCGCGGGTGTGCTGTTCGTGACACAGACGTATCTGGCCTCGCTCCTGGCGCCGATGACGGCGGCGGAACTGGCCGCCGATCCCGGGCGCCAGGGCACCGCGTTCTACGACACCGTGGACTCGGCGACCGGCAGCTGGCTGCACGACCTGGTGGCGATCAGCAAGGCCATCGGCGCGGCGTTCGCGGCGCTGGCCGGGCAGGCGGCGGCCGGGCGGCTGCTGTTCGCGATGGCGCGGGAGCGACGGCTGCCGAGCGCGCTGGCGAAGATCGATCCGAAGTCGCGCGTACCGAGGCTGGCGCTGCTGCTCGCGGCCGTGGTGACGCTGGTCGCCGCGGTGTGGGCGGCCCGGCGCGACGACGGCATTGATCACCTGGTGTCGGTGGTGAACATCGGCGCGCTGACGGCGTTCGTGCTGCTGCACGCGTCGGTGGTGGGCTGGTTCGCGGTACGCAGGATGGGCGGGCCGCCGGTGTGGTGGCGGCATGTGCTGCTGCCGGTGCTGGGCGCGGTGGTGGCGATCGCGGTAATCGTGGAGGCGTCGCGTACGGCTCAAGTGGTCGGCGCGGTATGGCTGCTCGCGGGGCTGGTGGTACTCGCCGTACAACGTGGCCGTCGGGCCGGGCGTGGAGACGGCGGCAAGGACGGGCGCAGTGAAGGCCTCGGTGTCAGTACCGGCGGCTAGCCTGCGTACATGGCTCTCAATACGTCCGCGGAAGCGCCGCTGCCCGTCGGTGAGGTCTCGCGCCTGATCGGCGGGTGGATCGACCGGCTCGGAGCGGTGTGGGTCGAGGGGCAGATCACGCAGCTGTCGCGCAGGCCTGGCGCGGGGGTCGTCTTTCTGACCCTGCGTGACCCTTCGCACGACATCTCGGTGGGTGTGACGTGCTACCGGCAGGTCTTCGACGCGATCTCCGACGTCGTGTCCGAGGGCGCGCGCGTCATCGTCCACGCCAAGCCCGAGTGGTACGCGCCGCGCGGCCAGCTCTCGCTGCGGGCCACCGAAATAAAGCCGGTGGGCATCGGTGAGCTGCTCGCCCGGCTGGAGCAGCTGAAGAAGTCCCTCGCCAGTGAGGGCCTGTTCGCCCTGGACCGCAAGCGTCCGCTGCCCTTCCTGCCGCAGCGCATCGGTCTGGTCACCGGACGCGCGTCGGCGGCCGAGCGGGACGTCCTGGAGAACGCGCGCCGCCGCTGGCCCGCTGTGCGCTTCGAGGTGCGCAATGTGGCGGTGCAGGGGGTGCACGCGGTGGCCCAGGTCGTCCAGGCGGTCAAGGAGCTCGACGAGCTGACGGACGTCGACGTGATCATCGTGGCGCGGGGCGGCGGCAGCGTCGAGGACCTGCTGCCGTTCTCCGACGAGCAGCTCGTACGGACCGTGGCCGCATGCCGTACGCCGGTGGTGTCCGCGATCGGGCACGAGCCGGACTCGCCGCTGCTGGACCTGGTCGCGGACCTGCGGGCGTCGACGCCGACGGACGCGGCGAAGAAGGTCGTGCCGGACGTCGGCGAGGAGCTGGACCGCGTACAGCAGCTGCGGGACCGGGCCCTGCGGACCGTGCAGGGGCTGATCGACCGCGAGGAGCGGGGGCTGGCGCACGCGCTGGCCAGGCCGGTGATGGAGCGTCCGCAGCGGATGGTGGAGGAGCGCGAGGACGAGGTCCATGCACTGCTCGCCCGCAGCCGCCGCACGCTCGGGCACCTCCTGGACCGCGCCGACTCCGAGCTTTCGCACACCAGGGCGCGGGTGGTGGCGCTGTCGCCGGCCGCGACGCTGGAGCGGGGGTACGCGGTGCTGCAGACGGTGGACGGCGCGGTGGTGCGCTCGGCGGGCGACGTGGGTCCGGAGCAGGAGCTGCGGGCCCGGGTCGCGGAGGGCGAGTTCATGGTGCGGGTGGCGGACACAGCCACCGAGTGAGGGCCACGCGCGGGGCCTGCGGGTCGCGCGGCGGGCATGGGACGGACGAGCGTGCCCTCCTGGGGAGGGACAGCCGATGCGTAGGGTGGATGACATGGCGAAGACGGACGAGGCGACGGCGACCGCGGCACTGGGCTACGAGCAGGCCAGGGACGAGCTGATCGATGTCGTACGCCGCCTGGAGGCGGGCGGCACGACGCTGGAGGACTCGCTGGCTCTGTGGGAGCGGGGCGAGGAGCTGGCCAAGGTCTGCCGCCACTGGCTGGAAGGTGCGCGCGCCCGCCTGGACGCGGCGCTGGCGGACCCGTCGGAGCCGTCGAAGGCCTGAAGCCGGGCAACGGGCAACAAGTGGCTCCAGCTGCCCGAAAAGTCCTTAGGCGTGTGAAACAGATCACGGAGATCCAGTTTTAGTTGAAACTTAATCTAAAACGTCCTACCGTGAGTGCATCGCTCGAACCCCCACGCACGCCCGGAAGGTAAGTCGTATGTCTCTCGTTCTTGACCCCGCCGCCCAGGACCTCCTTTTCCGCGAGGCCCGCACCGCCAATACGTTCACCGACGAGCCGGTGACCGAGGAGCAGGTCCAGGCGATCTACGACCTCGTCAAGTACGGCCCGACCGCGTTCAACCAGACGCCGCTGCGCGTCGTCCTGGTCCGCTCGGCCGAAGCGCGTGAGCGCCTCGTCCCGCACATGGCCGAGGGCAACCGGCCCAAGACCGCCACCGCCCCGCTGGTCGCGATCCTCGCCGCGGACAACGAGTTCCACCACGAACTCCCGGCGCTGTTCCCGCACTTCCCGCAGGCCAAGGACGTGTTCTTCGCCGAGCGCCCGGCCCGTGAGCAGGCCGCCGGCATGAACGCCGCCCTGCAGGCCGCGTACTTCATCGTCGGCATCCGCGCCGCCGGCCTGTCCGCCGGCCCGATGACCGGCTTCGACTTCGCCGGTGTCCAGAAGGAGTTCCTGGACGACGACCACACCCCGCTGATGGTCGTCAACATCGGCAAGCCGGGCGACGACGCCTGGTTCCCGCGCTCCCCGCGGCTGGCCTACGACGAGGTCATCACAACCGTCTGAGTCCCGTACGTACGACGATGCCGCCGCACCCGGAAAGGTGCGGCGGCATCGTCGTACCCGCGTCGGGTCAGGACTTCTTCGCCTCCAGCGCGGCAGCCATCTTCACCAGCTGCTCGTGCGGGGCGGTGCCCGTGACCACCGTCGTCACGCCCTTCTCCACGCGCACCAGCGCGTCGTACTTCGGTCCCTCCCAGCGCTGCCAGCTCTCCGAGCCGACCTGCTGGGTGCGGCCCGTCTTCGTGGCCTGCTGGCTGACCATCCCGATGAACCGCTCGGCGGGCCCGCTCGACTGCTCGACCGCGACGTACTCGTCGTCCGGGTCGAGGAAGCCGAGGTGCCAGGCGTCCTCGTCCTGCCCCCGGTACGAGACGGACGTCGGCCGCCACGTCTCCGGCAGGCCCACCGGGGCCGCCACGGGGTACGGTGCGGCGCGCCTCGCCGTGATGAGTTCGACCCGGTAGTCGACCGTGCGGGTCGGGTCCTTCTTCTCGTCGTGCGGGATGAAGACGTAGATACTCGCGACGACGGCTCCGATCACCGTCATCGACAGCACCATGTCCCGGACCGTCTGCTTGCCCTTCGTACTTGCCACCCCACCATCGTCCCCCATGCCGGGTGGACGCCTGCTCCAGGGGTCGTGGATCACAGCGAGGATCACAGTACGGCGCTCATACGTGACCCGGTCTGCTCATTTTGTCGACGTACCGATAGAGTCGCAGCACCCTCTTTTCCGGCCGTCGCCGTACAGAAAGGTGCGCTCCGATGACCGAGCACCATCTTCCGTCTCAGCTCGAAGTCTCGCCCGAGGCCCCCGACCGCAACCTGGCCCTGGAGCTTGTCCGGGTCACCGAGGCCGCTGCCATGGCCGCCGGGCGGTGGGTCGGCCGCGGTGACAAGATCGGCGCGGACGGCGCTGCGGTGAAGGCCATGCGGACCCTTGTCTCGACCGTCTCGATGAACGGCATCGTCGTCATCGGTGAAGGCGAGAAGGACGAAGCCCCGATGCTCTTCAACGGGGAGCGGGTCGGCGACGGCACCGGCGCGGAGGTCGACATCGCTGTCGACCCGATCGACGGTACGACGCTGAACGCCAAGGGCATGCCGAACGCCATCGCCGTTCTCGCCGCCGCGGACCGCGGCACCATGTTCGACCCGTCCGCGGTCTTCTACATGGACAAGCTCGTCACCGGGCCCGAGGCAGCCGACTTCGTCGACATCAACGCCCCGGTCTCCGTCAACATCCGCCGGGTGGCCAAGGCCAAGCACTCCACCCCCGAAGACGTCACCGTGATGATCCTCGACCGCCCCCGTCACGAGGGCATCGTCAAGGAGATCCGCGAGACGGGCGCCCGCATCAAGTTCATCTCCGACGGCGACGTCGCAGGCTCGGTCATGGCGGTGCGCGAAGGCACCGGTGTTGACCTGCTGATGGGCATCGGCGGCACGCCCGAAGGCATCATCTCGGCCTGCGCGATCAAGTGCCTCGGTGGCACGATCCAGGGCAAGCTGTGGCCCAAGGACGCGGCGGAGCGCCAGCGGGCGCTCGACGCGGGGCACGACCTCGACCGCGTGCTGCACACGAACGACCTGGTCAGCGGCGAGAACGTGTTCTTCGTCGCCACCGGCATCACGGACGGCGAGCTGCTGCGCGGCGTCCGCTACCGCGCCGAGACCGCCACCACCCAGTCCCTGGTGATGCGCTCCAAGTCGGGCACCATCCGCCAGATCGACTCCACGCACCGGCTGTCGAAGCTGCGCGCGTACAGCGCGATCGACTTCGACCGCGGGAAGTAGCGGGCAGGGCAGGCTGAGCGAGCAGCGCCAGTACCAGTACCAGTACGGCGTAGGAGAAAGGGGCGGCCCCGTTGTGCAGCGGGGGCGCCCCTTTCTCGTACGCGATACGAGACCGGGCGGGGGCCTGAACAGCGGGCCGGGAACAGCGGACCCGAAACAGCGGGCCTGAACAGCAAGCCGGGAAACAGCGGGCCGGATCAGCCCGCCGCGGCGATCCGCGAGTCGGTCTGGGCCGTGCCCGCGAGGTTGCTGAGCTCCAGTTCGCGCCGCCTGCGCCGGGCCAGCACCACCCGGCGCTCGGCAGCGGTCAGCCCGCCCCACACGCCGTACGGCTCAGGCTGGAGCAGTGCGTGCTCCCGGCACTCGACCATGACCGGGCATCGGGCGCAGACCCGCTTCGCAGCTTCCTCCCGCGCCAGCCTCGCGGCCGTCGGTTCCTTGGAAGGGGCAAAGAACAGCCCGGCTTCGTCCCGGCGGCACACCGCCTCCGAGTGCCAGGGGCCGGCCTGATCACGCGCCGGCGCACGCTGCGACGGAATGGCGGTGACCTGCAGAGACTGATGCGGCGGATGCAGCACGGTCTACTCCTGACGACGACTTCGGGAGCGAGCGACGATGAAGCACTCCCTACCCGCTGTGCGCGAGCCTATGCACTGAGTTTCGAAGGACGTCAGGCCCCGAAGTGTTTGCGCATGCGACGCTGAAGATCCGCGATGCGCTTACCGCGCTTGGGTTTTGCCTCGATACTGCCCAGCACGGAGAAGCCGTTGACCACCACGACGGGTGCCTGCGGGTCGTGTGCTTCAAGGGTGTCGACCTCGAAACTTCCGAGGATGCCGGTGCCGCTGCCGCGCAGCGAGATGTTCTCCGGGACCCGTACCTCGACGCTCCCGAAAATCGCGGTCGCGTTGATCACGGTCGTCCGCTGCCCGAACAGCGCCTCGGTGAGGTCGATCTCGACACTGCCGAACAACGCGAAGGCGTTGGTCTTGCGGCCGATGCGCCAACGGCCCTTGCGGGTCGAGCTGCTGAAGATCGCGACCAGGTTCTCGGCGGTGTCCGGGCCCGGCGAATCATCCGGGGCGTACGACGCCGAGGACGCCGCGCTGCGGGCCTCCGGCGCGGGCAGGTCCCGCACCAGCGGTTCGAGCTCGGCGACGGTCTTGGCGCGGTACACGGCGTCGATACGATCGGCGTGCTCGTCGGCCGTCAGCCTGCCCACGGCCATCGCCTCGCGCAGGATGTCCGCGATCCGGTCGCGGTCCGCGTCGGACGCGCGGATGGCGGGCTCCGCGGGCTCGGCGGGCTCGGCGGGCTCCGCGGGCTCGGCGGGCTCGGCGGGCTTCGCGGGGGCGGCCGGCTGCTGGGGGCGCTTTTCGAGGTCCACCGGCCCAGCGTACCCAGACGCGATAGATCGCGACTAGCCCCCACTGCGATACACCGGAGAGCAACTGAGCCTTACCTCACCGGCTCACTGTCCGAGGGGCGTCTTACGCTGGTGGGCGCACTGCGCCAATGGAGGCCAGTCGCCGTCGCCGAGTGAGGAATGGCCGTCATGTCCCCTGTCTCCCGCCCGCCCAACCCGGCGTTTGTGTACTCCGATCTGCTCCCCCTGGGAGAGGACACCACGCCGTACCGGCTGGTGACCGCAGAGGGTGTCTCCACTTTCGAGGCCGAAGGCCGGACGTTCCTCAAGGTCGATCCCGAGGCGCTGCGCACGCTCGCCGCCGAGGCGATGCACGACATTTCGCACTATCTGCGGCCCGCCCACCTCGCGCAGCTGCGCAGGATCATCGACGACCCGCAGGCCTCCTCCAACGACAAGTTCGTCGCGCTCGACCTGCTGAAGAACGCGAACATCGCGGCGGCCGGCGTACTGCCGATGTGCCAGGACACCGGCACGGCGATCGTCATGGGCAAGCGCGGCCAGCACGTCCTCACCGAGGGCGGCGACGAGGAAGCCCTCTCGCACGGCGTCTTCGACGCGTACACCAAGCTCAATCTGCGCTACTCGCAGATGGCCCCGCTGACCATGTGGGACGAGAAGAACACCGGCTCGAACCTGCCGGCCCAGATCGAGCTGTACGCGACGGACGGCGGCGCGTACAAGTTCCTCTTCATGGCCAAGGGCGGCGGCTCGGCCAATAAGTCGTTCCTCTACCAGGAGACGAAGGCCGTCCTGAACGAGGCCTCCATGATGAAGTTCCTGGAGGAGAAGATCCGCTCGCTGGGCACGGCCGCGTGCCCGCCGTACCACCTGGCCATCGTCGTCGGCGGTACGTCGGCCGAGTTCGCGCTCAAGACCGCCAAGTACGCCTCCGCGCACTACCTGGACGAGCTGCCCGCCGAGGGCTCGCCGACCGGCCACGGCTTCCGCGACAAGGAGCTGGAGGAGAAGGTCTTCGAGCTGACGCAGAAGATCGGCATCGGCGCGCAGTTCGGCGGCAAGTACTTCTGCCACGACGTGCGGGTGGTGCGCCTGCCGCGGCACGGCGCCTCACTGCCCGTCGCCATCGCCGTGTCCTGCTCGGCGGACCGTCAGGCCGTCGCGAAGATCACCGCCGAGGGCGTCTTCCTTGAGCAGCTGGAGAGGGATCCGGCGCGCTTCCTGCCGGACACCACCGACGAGCACCTGGACGAGAGCGACGTCGTACGCGTCGACCTGCGCCGCCCGATGGACGACATCCTCGCCGAGCTCACCAAGTACCCGGTCAGGACCCGGCTCTCGCTGACCGGCCCGCTGGTCGTGGCGCGCGACCTCGCGCACGCCAAGATCAAGGAGCGGCTGGACGCGGGCGAGGAGATGCCGCAGTACCTGAAGGACCACCCGGTGTACTACGCGGGCCCGGCGAAGACTCCCGAGGGGTACGCGTCGGGGTCCTTCGGCCCGACGACCGCCGGGCGCATGGACTCCTACGTCGAGCAATTCCAGGCGGCCGGCGGCTCCAAGGTCATGCTGGCCAAGGGCAACCGCTCGCAGCAGGTCACGGACGCGTGCGACAGCCACGGCGGCTTCTACCTGGGCTCGATCGGCGGGCCCGCGGCGCGGCTCGCGCTCGACTGCATCAAGAAGGTCGAGGTAGTCGAGTACGAGGAGCTCGGCATGGAAGCGGTCTGGCGGATCGAGGTCGAGGACTTCCCCGCGTTCATCGTGGTGGACGACAAGGGCAACGACTTCTTCACCGAGCGGGCGCCCGCCGCCCCGACGTTCACCTCGATCCCGGTCCGTAAGCTCTGACGTCCAGCTCGGCGGACCGGACAACCAGGAGAGCGCCGGGATGCTCCCCGGCTACGAGCCGGCCCGCAAGACCGTGCGCGCCTCCTGAACCAGGCACTCGTACGCACCGGATCTGCCCCCGCTCGGCACACGAGCGGGGGCAGATCCCGTCACCGGGTCACCATGGGTCGGTGGGCGCTCAGATGAAGCGCTGGTTCGCCGCCCCCGTGCAGGGCTGGAGCCGCAGCTGGTCCTTCGCGCTCGCCAGGGTCACGCACAGCCCGGAGGCCGCCGCGGGGCGCAGGGTGTCCTGCTGCTGTACGAACTGCTGGTTGGCCGCGCCCGAGCAGTTCCAGAGGATCAGCCCGGCCCCCGCCTCGTACTTCGCGCCGGGGACGTCCAGGCAGCGGTCGTGGGTCAGTTCGGTGCGCAGCGACTTCTGGGCGCTGTCGAACCACCAGCCCTGATTGCGCCCGTCGTGGCAGTCCCAGCCGCCGACCGCCGTGCCGTTGCGGGTCGTCGAAGCGGGTACGTCGACGCAGCTGCCGGTGCCGGTGTTCTTCAGTGGCTTGTACGCGTCGTCCCAGGCGCCCGCGAACAGTGCAGGCTTTCCTGTGCTCGCCGGATCCGCGCAACCCGCTTCACGCAGGCCCGAGTTGTAGATCTGGGTGAGGCAGGACGCGAAGGCCGCGTGGCCGCGCACGTTCGGGTGGAAGGACTGGCGCAGGGAGTTGGAGTCCGGCGGGAAGGGGTTGGCGATGTCGATGTACAGGCCGCGCGCCCAGGCGTCCTCCATGCACACCTCGTGACCTTGGAAGAGGCGCGAGTTGTCGAGGTAGACGGAGCCGGTGTTCGCGGCGGCCGTGCGCATGCCGCGCTCGAAGGCCGGGACGGCGCTGTTGCGTCCCCACGCGGCGTCGGAGTCGTATCCCGTACAACCGCCGACGATCTTGCCGGGGAACTTCGGGTTGTCCTTGAAGTCGGGGCCGATGGGGCTGGGGTAGCCCATCGTGACCAGCTTGTAGTCGCCGTCGGCGTAGCCCGCGTCGCGCATGACGGTGCGCAGGTCGCGCAGGGTCTGCTCGACCTTGGGGACGAGCCCGTCGACGCGCGCCTGCCAGCCCGGCTGGTACTTGGGCTCGCAGGTGCCCTGGATGAGCAGCCAGCGGGTGACGCAGTCCGTCATGACGGGCCCGAACTGGAGGTCGTCATTGGCCCCCGCGACGAGCAGCACCATCTTGATCTTCGTATTGCGGGCCTTGACGGCGAGGTTGTCGCTCTGGACCAGCTCGTCGGCGTACTGCTTTGAGCCGCCGATCCTGATGTTTCCGGAGTACGCGCCCGAGCAGGAGACGTTATAGGTGACGTCGGCGGCGATGCCGGTGCGGTGGATGGCGGCGTCGGGCGAGCGGTGGCACCAGTTGGTGGGGCCGTTGGTGCCCGGTTCGTAGGTGCCGACGCCCTCACCGGAGATCTCGCTGTCGCCCAGCGAGATCAGCCCGGACTTGCGGTCGCCGAGCGGGCGCTCGGCCGGGTCGCCGTAGAGCTTGGCGGCCTCGGCCGCCCGGATCTTCTCCAGCTCGGGCGGCAGGGGTACCGATGCCGCGGCGCTCTCGGCCGTCGTATCGGCGGCAGTGGCGGGTGAGGTGGTGAACGCCATCCCGCCGAGTGCCGCCGTCAGCGCGACGGCGGCCGCGAACGTGCTGCGAACTCTGTGTCTGTTGCGCGTCATTGCGCCTCCACGGTTTCTTGTTACCCCCGGTATTTACTGGTCAGTAGGCGACTTGGGAATACATAGAACAAGACAAGTGCTCAACTTTTGCAGGAGGTACCACTGATGACGACCGACCACCACGGCGACCACGACGGCTACCGCGTCGAGCACGACTCGATGGGCGAGGTACGGGTGCCCGCGCACGCCAAGTGGCGGGCCCAGACCCAGCGCGCCGTGCAGAACTTCCCGATCTCCGGGCAGCGCCTTGAGCGGGCCCACATCGAGGCGCTGGCCCGGATCAAGGCCGCCGCCGCCCAGGTCAACGCGGAGCTCGGGGTGATCGACCAGGACATCGCCGGGGCCGTCGCCGCTGCCGCGGGCGAGGTCGCCGACGGCCGCTGGGACGAGCACTTCCCGGTCGACGTCTTCCAGACCGGCTCCGGCACGTCGTCCAACATGAACATGAACGAGGTCGTCGCCACCCTCGCCACCGAGCGGCTCGGCAGCCCCGTCCACCCCAACGACCATGTGAACGCGTCGCAGTCCTCGAACGACGTCTTCCCGTCCTCCATCCACATCGCGGCGACGGCCGCAGTGACGGGCGACCTGATCCCCGCGCTGGCGCATCTCGCGGAGGCGCTGGAGCGCAAGTCCGCCGAGTTCACGCAGGTCGTCAAGTCCGGCCGTACGCACCTGATGGACGCCACCCCGGTCACCCTGGGCCAGGAGTTCGGCGGTTACGCCGCGCAGATCAGGTACGGCGTGGAGCGCCTGGAGGCGTCACTGCCCCGCTTGGCCGAACTGCCCCTCGGCGGCACCGCGGTCGGCACCGGCATCAATACCCCGCCGGGCTTCTCCGCCGCCGTGATCGCCGCGGTCGCCCGCGCCACCGGGCTGCCGCTCACCGAGGCCCGCGACCACTTCGAGGCGCAGGGCGCGCGCGACGGCCTCGTCGAGACGTCCGGGCAGCTCCGGACCGTCGCGGTCTCCCTCACCAAGATCTCCAACGACCTGCGCTGGATGGCCAGCGGCCCGCGCACAGGATTGGCCGAGATCAGCCTTCCCGACCTCCAGCCGGGCTCGTCGATCATGCCCGGCAAGGTCAATCCGGTCATTCCGGAGGCCGTACTGATGGTCGCGGCCCAGGTGACCGGCAACGACGTGACGGTCGCGACGGCCGGCGCCGCGGGCAACTTCGAGCTCAATGTGATGCTCCCGGTGATGGCCAAGAACCTCCTGGAGTCGGTGCGGCTGCTCGCCAACGCGTCCCGGCTGCTCGCGGACCGCACAGTCGACGGCATCACCGCCAACGTCGAACGGGCCCGTGAGTACGCGGAGTCGTCCCCGTCCGTCGTCACCCCGCTCAACAAGTACATCGGGTACGAGGAGGCGGCGAAGGTCGTCAAGAAGTCCCTCGCCGAGCGCAAGACCATCCGCGAGGTGGTCCTGGAATCGGGCTACGTCGAGCGGGGCGACCTGACGGTGGTGCAGTTGGACGAGGCGCTGGACGTACTGCGCATGACGCATCCGTAGCAGGTGAAAGGAACAGCCGACGCGACAGCCGCCCGGACTCCGCCGCAACGGCGGACGTGACGGAGGCGGGCGATCACCGGCCGACCCGGATAGCAGCGGCAACGTACACGTACTCCTAAGATCTGCTCATGAGAGATACGGCAGGCAGGGTGCGTTGGGCGCCGGGGGACCACATCCTCTGGCGCTACCGCGGCAATGCCACCGAGCAGATCCACATCTGCCGTCCCGTCACCGTCGTCCAGGACACCGACGAGCTTCTCGCGGTGTGGATGGCGCCCGGCACGCAGTGTGTGAAACCGGTGCTCAGCAACGGCACACCGGTGCACGAGGAACCGCTCGCGACCCGGTACACCGCCCCGCGCACCACGGTCACCTCGCACTGGTGGGGCACGGGCGTGCTCAAACTGGCGCGGCCCGGCGACCCCTGGTCGGTGTGGCTGTTCTGGGAACCGGACTGGCGCTTCAAGTCCTGGTACGTGAATCTTGAGGAACCCAGGACCCGCTGGTCGGGCGGGGTCGACTCGGAGGACCACTTCCTGGACATCTCCGTGTACCCCGACCGCGGCTGGCACTGGCTGGACGAGGACGAGTTCGCCGAGGCCCGGCGGGCCGGACTGCTGAACACGGAGCAGGTCCGGCGCGTACGGGAGGCGGGGCGCGCGGCGGCCGGGGTCATCTCCGCGTGGGGAACACCGTTTCGGGACGGCTGGGAGGACTGGCGTCCTGATCCGAGGTGGACTGTCCCCAAATTGCCTGATGACTGGGACCGCACTCCGGCGCACATGGCGTCGTGAGACCCTTGATGCGCCCCCATGGTTCAAACGTAGGATCGTCCTCCGCAAGGCTGCGCCCTCGGCAAACCGAGGGCGTAGAGCAAGACTTGACCGCATGTCACCACAGGGGGCGGAGCCGTGCCCGGAAGTGAGTCTGTAACGTTCACGGCCCGCCGTCCTGTCGACGCCGCCCGCAGAGCGGGTATATCGCCACACAAAGCGATTGCATCGCACAAGCTCCCTGGACGGACGGAACCCCACGCGTGACGGAGCACCAGTCCACCTCGCACGAAGGCCGGCAGCCTCTGGCCGCCGGTCAGCACGAGCGCACCCGGCCGCGACAGGAGGAGATGTCCGCCCCGGCCCAAGGAGCGGTCCCGGGCCCCGATGCCTCCCCCGCTCCCGTCCCGCCGCAGAAACCCGCGGCGGGATCGGACGCCCCCGAATCCGCCACGCCGCCCGATCCCGCGGGCGTGGCGCGGAGTGAGGGCGACCGGCTGCGGTTCGTGGGCGCGGCCACCCGCCGGATCGCCCGCGGCATAGACCTCGACGAGATCGTGCTCGGCCTGTGCCGGGCATCGGTTCCGACGTTCTCCGACGCGATCCTCGTGTATCTCCGCGATCCGCTGCCGGTCGGTGACGAGCGGCCTGCCGTCCCGTTCATGCTCCGCCTGCGCCGTACCGACCGGCTGCGGCTGGCCGACGACGGGGCGGCGGAGCTGGACGTCCAGGCGGAGGCACTGCCCGCGGCGCAGCTGTGCGAGGTGCGCAGCGGCGGCGCGCTCGCCGAGGTGCTGCGGGGCGTACGGCCGGTGTTCGGCGACTCCTCCGCCGCTCTGGCGGCGCTGCCCGAGCTCCTCGGGGACGCCCTCGCCATACCGGACGGGCGGCGCGCGATCCTCGCCCCGCTGCGCGGCCGGCGCCGGGTGATCGGCGCCGCGGTCTTTCTGCGGCGCTCCGAGCGGCCCGCCTTCGAGGCCAATGACCTCCTGGTGGCCGCCCAGTTGGCGACCCACACGGCGCTCGGCATCGACAAGGCCGTGCTGTACGGGCGCGAGGCGTACATCGCCGACGAGCTGCAGCGCACCATGCTGCCCGACTCGCTCCCCCAGCCGACCGGCGTCAGGCTCGCCTCGCGCTATCTGCCGGCCGCCGAGACGGCCCGGGTCGGCGGCGACTGGTACGACGCGATCCCGCTGCCCGGCAGCCGGGTCGCCCTGGTCGTCGGTGACGTCATGGGCCACTCCATGACCTCCGCCGCGATCATGGGCCAGCTGCGCACCACCGCCCAGACGCTGGCCGGTCTCGACCTGCCGCCGCAGGAGGTGCTGCACCACCTCGACGAGCAGGCGCAGCGCCTGGGCACCGACCGCATGGCGACCTGCCTGTACGCCGTGTACGACCCGGTGTCGCACCGGATCACCATCGCCAACGCCGGGCATCCGCCGCCCGTCCTGCTGCATCTGGGGGGCCGCGCCGAGGTGCTGCGGGTGCCGCCCGGCGCGCCCATCGGGGTCGGCGGCGTCGACTTCGAGGCCGTCGAGCTGGACGCCCCGGCCGGCGCCACGCTGCTGCTGTACACCGACGGGCTCGTCGAGTCCCGGCTGCGCGACGTATGGACCGGCATCGAGCAGCTGCGCGAGCGGCTGGCCGCGACCGCTCAGCTGACCGGCCCGGACCACCCGCCGCCCCTGGAAGCCCTGTGCGACGAGGTGCTCGACATGCTCGGCCCCGGCGACCGGGACGACGACATCGCGCTGCTCGCCGCCCGCTTCGACGGGATCGCGCCGAGCGATGTCGCGTACTGGTTCCTGGAGCCGGAGGAGCAGGCCCCGGGCCGGGCCCGCCGACTGGCCCGCAAGGCGCTCACCCGTTGGGGCCTGGAGGAGCTGTCGGACTCGATGGAGCTGCTGGTCAGCGAGGTGGTGACCAATGCCGTGCGGTACGCGGAGCGTCCGGTGACGCTGCGGCTGCTGCGCACGGATGTGCTGCGCTGCGAGGTCGGCGACGATTCTGCGCAGCTGCCGAGGCAGCGCAAGGCACGTGACACCGATGAGGGCGGACGCGGCCTTTTCCTGGTGAACCGGCTGGCCGAGCGGTGGGGAGCGACCCGGCTCTCGACCGGCAAGGTGGTCTGGTTCGAACTGGCCACTCATACATAGACCAGAATTGGACCGTGTCCAAGTGTTGCCGACATCGCGTCGGCGGAGTTGACTGCTGTGGTGGGCGAAGCGACCTGAAACCCTCATCCCTCACCACGGGAGGACGCTCGTGACCGAGGCACCCAAGGCCACGTACACGACCAACAACGCCGGGATCCCGGTGGAGAGCGACGAGCACTCGCTCACCATCGGGCCCGACGGACCGATCCTGCTGCAGGACCACTACCTCATCGAGAAGATGGCCCAGTTCAACCGCGAACGGGTACCCGAGCGAGTGGTCCATGCCAAGGGGGCTGGCGCGTACGGCTTCTTCGAAGTCACCAACGATGTCAGCCAGTTCACCAAGGCGGACCTCTTCCAGCCGGGCAAACGGACAGACATGCTGGCCCGCTTCTCGACGGTCGCGGGCGAGCAGGGTTCGCCCGACACCTGGCGCGACCCACGCGGTTTCGCGCTGAAGTTCTACACGGAGCACGGCAACTACGACCTCGTCGGGAACAACACCCCCGTCTTCTTCGTACGTGACCCGATGAAGTTCCAGGACTTCATCCGCTCCCAGAAGCGCCGCCCGGACAGCGGGCTGCGCGACAACGACATGCAGTGGGACTTCTGGACGCTGTCCCCCGAGACCGCGCACCAGGTGACGTGGCTGATGGGCGACCGCGGCATCCCCAAGTCGTACCGCCATATGAACGGCTACAGCTCGCACACCTATCTGTGGGTCAACGCGGGCGGCGAGCGGTTCTGGGTGAAGTACCACTTCAAGACCGACCAGGGCATCGAGTTCCTCACCCAGGACGAGGGCGACGCCCTCGCGGGCAGCGACGGCGACTGCCACCGCCGCGACCTGTTCGACTCGATCGAATCGGGCAACGCGCCGAGCTGGACCCTGAAGGTCCAGATCATGCCGTTCGACGACGCCCCCGACTACCGCTTCAACCCCTTCGACCTCACCAAGGTGTGGCCGCAGGGCGACTATCCGCTGATCGAGGTCGGCCGGATGACCCTGAACGAGAACCCGGAGGACTTCTTCGTCCACATCGAACAGGCCTCCTTCGAGCCCTCGAACCTGGTGCCGGGCATCGGCCCGTCCCCGGACAAGATGCTGCTCGGCCGGCTCTTCTCGTACCCGGACACTCACCGGTACCGGATCGGCCCGAACTACCAGCAGCTGCCGCCGAACCGGCCGCGTTCGCCGGTCAGCTCGTACGCGAAGGACGGACCGATGCGGTACGAGCCGTCCCGCACGGGAGCGGTGTACGCGCCGAACTCCTACGGCGGGCCCGCGGCCGACACCGCGCGCTTCGGCGAGCCGGCCGGCTGGGCGTCGGCCGGCGAGATGGTGCACCACGCGTACACGCTGCGCAGCGAGGACGACGACTGGGGCCAGCCGGGCACGCTGGTGCGCGAGGTCCTGGACGACGCCGCGCGCGACCGGCTGGTGTCCAACATCTCCGGGCACCTGCTGGGCGGCGTGAGCCGGACCGTGCTCGACCGCGCGCTGCAGTACTGGCGCAACGTCGACAAGGGCCTCGGTGACCGTATCGCCACCAAGGTGAACGGGACCGTCTGATCCCTGACGCGGCTGTGCGGCGGGCACCCGAGGGTGCCCGCCGCACAGCTGCGTCTGTCGCTCCGGAGGTGCGCTAGAACCCCGGCAGGCCGGTTTCGTCGTCCTCGTCACCCTCGCCCGGCGGCGGTGAACTCGACGTCGTGGGATCGGGGCTCAGCGTCCCGCTCGGCGTGGTCGGAGGCATGCTCGGGGACGACGGCGGCGGGCTGCTCGGGGTCGTCGGAGGCGTGCTCGGCGTGGTCGGCGGCGTGCTCGGGGTCGACGGAGTCGCGCTCGGCGTCCGGGTCGGCGACGGAGGGTCGGTCGGCGGCGGGCTGTAGGTGTCGCCGGAGTCGATCTTCAGGTCGAAGTCGGCGTCGGAGCCGCCGTTCAGGGCGCCGAGCGTGTAGTCCGCCCAGATCTTGGCGGGGAAGCCACCGCCGTTGGCGCGTCCCGAATTGGCCGTGCCGGTCAGCGTGACCTGCTTGCCACCGTCGGCGGACTCGCCGAAGAGGGCGACCGCGGTGCTCAGCTCCGGGGTGTAGCCGACGAACCAGGCGGACTTGTTCAGCTCCGAGGTGCCGGTCTTGCCCGCCGCCTTGTACGCGCTGCTGTTGGCCTCCTGGGCGGTGCCGCCGCGCACGACCCCGGTGAGCACCTTGGTCACGCTGTCGGCCGTCGAGCGGCTGATCACCTGGCTGCCGATCGGGTCGGGGAGATCGACCTTGCCGCCCTCACGGTCCTTGTGCTCCGCGGACTTCACGATGGACGGCAGGACCCTCTTGCCGTGGTTGTCGAGGGTCGCGTAGACACCCGCCATGTCCATCGTGCTGGCGCCCATCACACCGAGGGACATGGCGGGGCGCTCGTCGAAGCCGCCCTTGTCCTCCATGCCCATCTCCATCGCGGTGTCCTTCACCTCGTCCGGGCCCACGTCGACGATCATCTGCGCGAAGACCGCGTTGACGGAGCTGTTCATGGCCTTCTGGACGGGGATGCGGCCGTAGGACTCGTTGTTCTCGTTCTGCGGGGCGAACGCGGTGGCGCTGCCCTTCACGGGGCGCCTGCTGGTGCCGTCGTAGATCGTGTTGGGCGTGATCGGTGTGCCGTCCTGGGTCTCGGCGTCGTTCTCCAGGGCGGAGGCGAGGACGACCGGCTTGAACGTCGAGGCCGGCTGGTAGTCGGAGCGGGTGGCGTTGGATATCCAGTGCTTGGTGGCGTCCTGGCCGCCGTAGAGCGCGACCACCGCGCCGGTCTTGGGATCCACCGAGGTCGCACCGGCCTGAAGCGTCGCGTCGACCTTGTTGTTCTTGCGGTCGAGCTTGGAGTCCAGCTGCTGCTTGACCGCCTGCTCCAGCTTCTTCTGCCGCTTCTCGTCGATGTTCAGCGTGATCGTCCAGCCGCCCGCGTCGATCTCCGCCTCGCTGACGCCCTGCTTGCGCAGCTCGTCCTTCGCGGCCTTGATCATGTAACCCCGCTGGCCTTCCTCGCCGGGGGCGCCCTTGGGGTGCTGCGGCTTGGGGAACGTCAGCCCTGAGCGCTTGCCCTGGTCCAGCTCACCCATCTCGACCATGTTGTCGAGTACGTAGTTCCAGCGGTCCTGGACCAGCTTCTTGCTGACCGGGCCCGCCGACGACCAGTCGTACTGGCTGGGGGCCTGGAGCAGCGCGGCGAGGTACGCGCCCTGCTGGACGTTGAGCTTCTCGGCGTCGACGCCGTAGTAGGCCTGGGCCGCGGCCTGGATGCCGTAGGCGCCGCGGCCGTAGTAGCTGGTGTTCATGTACCCGGCGAGGATCTCGTTCTTGGTCTTCTTCCGGTCCACCTTGATCGAGATCACCAGCTCCTTGAGCTTGCGGGTGACCGTCTGGTCCTGATCGAGGTAGTAGTTCTTGACGTACTGCTGGGTGATCGTCGAGCCGCCCTGCTTGCCCTTGCCGCTGAGGGTGTTGATCAGGCCGCGGGCGGTGCCCCTGAAGTCGACGCCGGAGTCCTTGTAGAAGCCCTTGTTCTCGGCGGCGACGAAGGTCGACTGGACCTCCTTGGGGATCCGGTCGAGGCCGACGATCTCCCGGTTGACCTTGCCCGTACGGGCCATGATCTTGCCGTCGCTGTACTTGTAGACGTTGCTCTGCAGCTCGGCCTGGACGTTGGCCGCGGGCACGGGCACGTAGACGTAGAGCGCGACGAAGGCCGCCATGGCGAGCAGGCACAGCCCGAAGAACGTGCCGAGCAGCTTCTTGAACGTGAAGAAGCGGCGTATGCCTCCCGCCTTCTTCTTAGCCCGGCGCGCACCACGCTTCCGGTCCTGTCTGGCTTCTGCTCGGCCCATTACTCCGTCGCTCCGCTCGTCGAGCCCCCTGATATCAGCTCAGAAAGCTAACACCGCACCTACGGACAAAGGGCACCCGATCCGGTCTTTTCCGGACGTGACAATCAGCACCCGTCTCTCAGGAACCGACTCATGAGAGGGGTCCAGGGTTGCGAGGCGGGTCGCACAGGTTTGTGGCGCGCCTTAATGTGTTATCACTTTGCTAGAGAATGTCGGCCGTACGCACGCACCATCGGCTCACCATCTGCTCACCATCGAAACGGGGACCCACCATGCCCATCACCAGCACAGACACCCCCGCCGACCTGCCCGACATGCCCGCACCACAGGTCCGGGAATTCACCGCGCACAGCATCGCGGGCGGTCTCGCGCTGCTGCTCGGTCTGCTCGGCCTGCTCGTCGGGGCGGGGCTCATCGCCGTCGCCGCCCCCGTCACCGCGACCGGCCTCAAGGCCGCGCTGGTCGTCGTCGGCGCGCTGGTCGCGACCGGCGCCTGCTTCGCGATGGCCGGGCTCAACATGGTCGCGCCGGGCGAGGCCCGCGTCGTCCAGCTCTTCGGCCGCTACCGGGGCACGATCCGCACCGACGGGCTGCGCTGGGTCAACCCGCTGACCACCCGCTCCAAGATCTCCACGCGTATCCGGAACCACAAGACCGCGGTCCTGAAGGTCAACGACGCCTACGGCAACCCGATCGAGCTCGCCGCGGTGGTGGTCTGGAAGGTCGAGGACACGGCGCAGGCGAGGTTCGAGGTCGACGACTTCCTGGAGTTCGTCGCGACCCAGACCGAGGCGGCGGTACGGCACATCGCGATCGAGTACCCGTACGACGCGCACGACGAGGACGGCCTGTCGCTGCGGGGCAACGCGGAGGAGATCACCGAGAAGCTCGCGGTCGAGCTGCACGCGCGCGTGGAGGCGGCCGGGGTGCACATCATCGAGTCCCGCTTCACCCACCTCGCGTACGCGCCCGAGATCGCCTCGGCGATGCTTCAGCGGCAGCAGGCGGGGGCGGTCGTCGCGGCCCGCAAGCTGATCGTCGAGGGCGCGGTGGGGATGGTCGAGATGGCCCTCACCCGGATCGCCGAGCAGGACATCGTCGAGCTCGACCCCGAGCGCAAGGCGTCGATGGTGAGCAATCTGATGGTGGTGCTGTGCGGCGACCGGGCCGTTCAGCCTGTGCTCAACACCGGCACGCTCTACCAGTGACGGATCCGCAGCCGGAGCCGCAGCCACGGCGGCAGCCGCGGCCGCGCAAGCAGGTGCTGCTGCGGTTGGATCCGGCGGTGCACGATGCGCTGGCGCGCTGGGCGTCGGAGGAGCTGCGCAGCGCGAACGCGCAGATCGAGTTCCTGCTGCGCCGCGCCCTCGCCGACACCGGCCGCCTCCCCGGCACCGCGTCCCCGATCCGCCGCCGGGGACGGCCGCGGGGGGCGGCGCAGCCGCCGGATACGGGCGGGGATGCGGCTCCGGATGCGGGCGGGGGCCGGGAGCCGGAGCCGCCGGCGGGGTAGGGCGGGGCGGGCGCCTGCGGCGGGCTTGTTCCCCTACCCGCCCCTTCCCGAAGCCGGGGGTACCCCCGGACCCCCGGACGCCCTTCGGGCGTGTCCTCAAGCGCCGGACGGGCTGAATTTCAGCCCGTCGAGGGGGTCCCTCCTATGCCCTTAAGGCAATGGGGGAGCTTGAGGACCGGGGTCTGGGGCGGAGCCCCACCACGCGGCGGCAGCCGCACAATGACACAGCGGGAAGGGGCGGGGAGGGGAAAGCGCCGCAGACAACCCGCACCAAAGCGGCGCCCCCGCCCGCACCCGCACACCACTATACACACCATGTATACCCACCATGTATAGTGCTCCGTATGTCAATCGGACACACCCTCCTCGGCCTGCTCGAATCCGGCCCCCGCCACGGCTACGACCTCAAGCGCGCCTTCGACGACAAGTTCGGTCAGGACCGGCCGCTGCACTACGGCCAGGTCTACTCGACCATGTCCCGGCTCCTCAAGAACGGCCTCGTCGAAGTCGACGGCATAGAGTCCGGCGCCGGCCCAGAGCGCAAGCGGTACGCGATCACCGACGCCGGCATCACCGATGTCGACCAGTGGCTCGCCCAGCCCGAGAAGCCCGAGCCGTACCTCCAGTCGACGCTCTACACCAAGCTCGTCCTCGCGCTCCTGACCGGCCGCAGCGCCGCCGGCCTGCTCGACGTCCAGCGCGCCGAACACCTGCGACTGATGCGCATCCTCACCGACCGCAAGCGCAAGGGCGATCTCGCCGACCAGCTCGTCTGCGACCACGCCCTTTTCCACCTGGAAGCCGACCTGCGCTGGCTGGAACTGGCCGCCGCGCGCCTCGACAAGCTCGCCACGGAGGTACGGGCATGACTCCCGCCGGCTCCCTGCTCAGCGCCGACAATCTACACAAGGCGTACGGCCCCACCCCCGCCCTCGACGGCGCCCACTTCTCGATCCACGCCGGCGAGATCGTCGCCGTCATGGGCCCGTCGGGCTCCGGTAAATCGACCCTGCTGCACTGTCTGGCCGGGATCGTCACCCCGGACTCGGGCACCATCACATACCAGGGCCAGGAGCTGTCGTCCATGCCCGACGCCCGGCGCAGCGCACTACGCCGCAGCGACTTCGGGTTCGTCTTCCAGTTCGGCCAGCTCGTCCCGGAGCTGACCTGCGTCGAGAACGTCGCGCTCCCCCTGCGCCTGAACGGCGTCAGGCGCAAGGAAGCCGAGCGTGAGGCCCTGCGCTGGATGGAGCGCCTGGAGGTCGACGACCTCGGCCACAAGCGCCCCGGCGAGGTCTCCGGCGGTCAGGGCCAGCGCGTCGCCGTCGCCCGCTCCCTCGTCTCCTCGCCCCGTGTGCTCTTCGCGGACGAGCCGACCGGCGCACTGGACTCTCTCAACGGCGAGCGCGTCATGGAGCTGTTCACCGAGGCCGCCCGGTCGGCCAACGCAGCCGTCGTCCTGGTCACGCACGAAGCGCGCGTCGCCGCCTACTCCGACCGCGAGATCGTCGTACGCGACGGAAAGTCCCGTGACCTGGAGTTCTCCGCATGACGCTCACCGCCAGGCGGCCCGCATCCGACACTCCCCCGGCCCCCGCCCCGCCCACCGGCCCGGCCGCCTGGATCCGCGACCTCGGCCTCGGTATCCGCTTCGCCGTCTCCGGCGGGCGCGAGGGCTGGGTCCGTACGATCCTGACCGCCGTCGGCGTCGGCCTCGGCGTGGGCCTGCTGCTCGCCGCCGCGTCCGTGCCCTCGCTCAACGAGACCCGGCTGGAGCGCACCAACGCCCGCATCCCCACCAGTTCGGAGATGGACCGGCCCAAGGCCTCCGACACCACGGTGCTCTGGGGCTTCGCGGGCACCGAGTTCCGCAACTCGGCGATCGACGGGAGGCTCCTGCGCGCGGACGGCGCGAACCCGGTTCACCCGCCCGGCATCAAGAGCGTCCCGGCACCCGGCGAGATGTACGTGTCCCCCGCGCTCAAGGACCTGCTCGGCTCCGCCGATGGCAAGCTGCTCAGGGAGCGCCTGGACGAGCGCATCGTCGGCACGATCGCCGACCCCGGCCTGGCCTCCCCGAGCGAACTCCTCTACTACCTCGGCAGTTCGACGCTCACCCGCGACTCCGGCGGCTACCGGACCACGGGTTACGGCGGGGACGAGAAGCACGAGCCGATGGACCCTGTCCTGGTGGTCGTGATCATCCTGATCTGTGTGGTGCTGCTGGTTCCGGTGGCCATCTTCATCGCCACCGCCGTCCGGTTCGGCGGCGAGCGGCGCGACCGCAGGCTGGCCGCGCTGCGCCTGGTCGGCGCCGACATTCGGATGACCCGGCGGATCGCCGCCGGCGAGGCCCTGTTCGGCTCGGTGCTCGGCCTGGTCGTCGGCGTCGGCGTCTTCCTGGCTGGCCGTCAACTCATGGGCGGCGTACAGATCTGGCGCTTCAGCGCCTTCCCCCAGGACCTGACCCCCGTCCCGGCGCTCGCCGCGCTGGTCACCCTCGCGGTACCCGCGGCGGCCGTCGCCGTGACGCTCGTCGCGCTGCGCTCGGTGGCCATCGAGCCGCTGGGCGTCGTACGCAACAACCGCACCCGTTCCCGCCGGCTGTGGTGGCGGCTGCTGGTCCCCGTCGCGGGCATGGCGGTACTGCTGATGACCGGTAGCGTCGACGGCCAGACCCAGGCCGTTGATCCGTACCCCATCGCGGGGGGCGCGGTGCTGGTACTCCTCGGGCTCATCCTGTTGCTGCCCTGGCTCGTTGAGGCCGTGGTGGCCCGTCTCGGCGGCGGGCCCGTTCCCTGGCAGCTGGCCACCCGCCGACTCCAGTTGAGCAGCGGCACAGCCGCCCGCGCGGTCAGCGGCATCACGGTCGCCGTGGCGGGCGCCATCGCGATGCAGATGCTGTTCGCCGCGATCCAGGACGACTTCACCAGGGTGACCGGCGAGGACCCGTCCAGGGCCCAGATCAGCGTCATGGCGGAGGTCGCCAATGGTGAGCTGGCGAACCGGATGATCGAGGACTTCCGCGCCACCAAGGGCGTGGAGAAGGTCATCGGCATCGTCCGGACGTTCGTCGTCCTGCCGGGCAACGGCACGGTGAACGGCACCCGGCCGACCTCCACGCTGACCGTCGGCGACTGCGCGACCCTGCGCGAGCTGGCCCGTATCAGCTCCTGCAAGGACGGCGACACCTTCGTCGCGCACACCGAGGACTCCAAGCTGAACGACTGGATCGACAAGACCGCGCGGATCGGCAAGCCGGTCAACGTCAACCCGTTCACGAGGGAGGACGGTTCGAAGCCGGTGCTGTGGACCCTGCCCAAGTCGACCCGGATGGTGCAGGCCAGGCCCGACCCGTCGGGCAACGTCCACGACGGCATCTACGCCACTGTGGGCGCGGTCGACCCGGCGGGCCTGCCCGAGGCGACGACGCATGCCCAGGTCAAGGTCGACCCCAAGGTGGCGGACGCCACGGAGTACGTACGCAACACCGCCGCCCGGATCGGCCCCGGCCTGCAGGTATCCACACTCCACGCGACCGAGCGCGACAAGCAGTACGCGAGCGTGCAGACCGGGCTGCTGGTCGGGGCGAGCGCGACGATGATGCTGGTCGCTGCGAGCATGCTGGTCTCGCAGTTGGAGCAACTGCGGGAGCGCAAGCGACTGTTGTCGGTCCTGATCGCGTTCGGCACGCGCCGCGCCACCCTCGGGTGGTCCGTGCTGTGGCAGACGGCGGTCCCGGTGCTCCTCGGTCTGACGGTCGCCATCGGCGGCGGTCTCGCGCTCGGCGCGGCGCTGCTCAGGATGATCAACAAGCCGGTGAGCGACTGGTGGGTGTTCCTGCCCTTCGCGGGCGCGGGCGCGGCGCTGATCCTGACGGTGACGCTGCTCAGCCTGCCGCCGTTGTGGCGCATGATGCGGCCGGAGGGGCTGCGGACGGAGTGAGGCGGGGGTGCGGGTGCGGGTTGCAGGGTGCGGGCGGGCCGCTGCGCGGGGCCTGTTCCCCACCCCGCCGCAGGCGGCCTACCCGGCGTCCCCCACCACCCGCACCGGAAGCTCCGCCATCGCCCCCCGCAGCGCCTGCGCGAACGCCTCGAACTCGCCCTGGCGCGCCGCCCCCGACCGCATCGCCAGCGCGACCCGCCGCGACGGCGCCGGATCGGCGAAGTACCCGGTGACCAACTGGTCGTTGCGGTCGGTCTCGACCCGTACCGCCGTGCGCGGCAGCAGCGTCACGCCGAGGCCGCCCGCGACCAGTTGGACCAGCGTGGACAGCCCGGCCGCGGTCGTCGTCACCGGCGCGCCGTCCACCCGGCCCGCCTCGCGGCAGATGTCGAGCGCCTGGTCGCGCAGGCAGTGCCCCTCGTCGAGCAGCAGCAGATGCAGCTCACCCAGCGCCGAGCGCGGAATGTCCGAACGCCCGCCAAGCCAATGGCCCTTGGGCGTGACCAGCACGAAGTCCTCGTCGAACAGCGGCAGTTCGGTCACCCCGGGCACCCCGAGCGGCACCGCGAGCAGCAGCAGATCGAGCCGGCCGGCCGCCAGCCCCTCCAGGAGCGAGGAGGTCTGCTCCTCGTGCACCTGGAGATCCAGTTCCGGATAGCGCTCGTGTACGAGCCTGAGCACCGTCGGCAGCAGATACGGCGCCACCGTCGGGATCACCCCGAGCCTGAGGACCCCGGTGAAGGGGGCCCGTACCGCCTCGGCCTCCTCCAGCAGCTCCCCGACCGCGTCGAGCACCGCCCTGGCCCGCACCGCGAGCCGCTCGCCCGCCGGGGAGAGCAGCACCTTGCGCGTCGTGCGCTCGACGAGCTGCACGCCCAGTGTCTCCTCCAGCGCCGAGACAGCCCCGGACAGGGCCGGCTGGCTGGTCCCGATCGCGGCGGCGGCGTCGCGGAAGTGCAGGTACTCGGCCACGGCCACGAACGCCCGCAACTGCGACAGGCTGGGCTGTTTGCCCCTATGTACGACAGCCACTGATAGGTACCTCCGATCACGTCGAGCAAGTCTAGCTATTTCCGCGATCAATACCTCCTATGTCACTCTGGGGATCCGTCCAACCCCAGGAAGTCGCCCAAATGGGATTTCCTTCGCTGCAAGGAGAGCGCGTGCTCACTGTTGGTGACAAGTTCCCCACGTACGACCTCACTGCCTGTGTCTCCCTGGAGACCGGTCAGGAGTTCGAGCAGATCAACCACAAGTCCTACGAGGGCAAGTGGCGTGTGGTCTTCGCGTGGCCCAAGGACTTCACCTTCGTCTGCCCCACCGAGATCGCCGCGTTCGGCAAGCTGAACGAGGAGTTCGCGGACCGCGACGCGCAGGTCCTCGGCTTCTCCGGTGACTCCGAGTTCGTGCACCACGCCTGGCGCAAGGACCACCCGGACCTGACGGACCTGCCCTTCCCGATGCTGGCCGACACGAAGCACGAGCTCATGAGTGACCTCGGCATCGAGGGCGAGGACGGCTTCGCGCAGCGCGCGGTCTTCATCGTCGACCCGAACAACGAGATCCAGTTCACGATGGTGACCGCCGGCAGCGTGGGCCGTAACCCCAAGGAAGTCCTCCGGGTTCTCGACGCCCTGCAGACCGACGAGCTGTGCCCGTGCAACTGGACCAAGGGCGAGAACACCCTTGACCCGGTCGCCCTCCTGTCGGGCGAGTGACCGCGATGTCCCTCGACGACCTCAAGTCCGCCGTACCGGACTACGCCAAGGACCTCCGCCTGAACCTGGGCTCGGTCATCGGCAACAGTGACCTCCCGAAGCAGCAGCTCTGGGGCACCGTGCTGGCCTGCGCGATCGCCTCGCGCTCGCCGAAGGTGCTTCGCGAGCTGGAGCCCGAGGCCAAGGCCAACCTCTCCCCCGAGGCGTACACCGCCGCCAAGTCGGCCGCGGCCATCATGGCGATGAACAACGTCTTCTACCGCACGCGTCACCTGCTCTCCGACCCTGAGTACGGGACGATGCGCGCCGGTCTGCGGATGAACGTCATCGGCAACCCGGGTGTGGAGAAGGTCGACTTCGAGCTGTGGTCGCTCGCCGTCTCCGCGATCAACGGCTGCGGCCAGTGCCTCGACTCGCACGAGCAGGTCCTGCGCAAGGCCGGTGTCGAGCGTGACACCGTCCAGGAGGCCTTCAAGATCGCCGCGGTGATCCAGGCCGTCGGCGCGACCGTCGACGCCGAAGCGGTCCTCGCGGAACTGTCGTAGCAGTACGTCGTACGTACGAACGGCCCCGCAGACAGTGCGTCTGCGGGGCCGTTCGCGCGTTCCGTCCGACAACGCGACAGCGGGTCAGCGCTTGAGCGCGGCCAGAAGGTCGCGAGCGTCCTTAACCATGAGGGGGCGGACCGAGGACGGGTCCAAGGACACCGTCGGCTCCTTGTCCGTGGTCTCCTCGTCCCCGGTGTAGGTCATGCTGACGCCGACGTCGAGTGTGAGCACCGCTCCCCCGTCCAGAACCTTCAGCCGGAGCGCCTGCATGCCGTCGTCAGTACCGTCGTCCATCACGAAGTACGCCTTCTCGCCGAGCTCGGGCACCGCTTCCTTCGCCCCGGCCGGTGGGGAGCCGGGCCAACGGGCCTCGGTGACAGTGGCCTCGAACTCCGGCCCCGGGTCGGTCTTCTTGTGCAGTTCGACCAGCGTCTGGACTTCATAGTTCAGGGTGAAGTCGTCCCCTGCCTGCTGCCCATCGGGCACCAGCAAGAAAGAACATTCGCCCCGGTCCAGCGCACTGTGCTCGCTGGCCATCTCCACCGGTTCCTCCGCCTTCGTACCCAACTCTCCACCCAGCGCGCTCAATTCGACCTCCGCGCAGAGCCCCTTCCCCACCTTGTACCCCCGCGAGTCCACCCCGCCGTCGAGCCCGGCCACGTACAGCCCGCCCGCCCACAGCGCGGACGCCAGCAGTGCGCCGCCCACCGCCCAGGCCCAGCGCGGGACTTCGCGGCGTGGGCGCTTGGGGGCCGGATCGTCTTCGGCGAGGGTGTCCGGGCCGTCCGGCGGCCCTATTTCCCCCTCCAGCTCAGGCTCGGAGATCATTCCTGCTCCACCGGGCGATCCGCCGAAGCCGGGGTCGGCGCCACCGCGCCGTGCGGCTGAGGGGCCGCGCGCAGGGCCGCCTCGTTGCTGTACGACCGCAGGTAGCCGACCACCGTATTGGTCACCGCGACCAGCGGCACCGCGACCACCGCGCCGCCGATGCCGGCGACCAGGCCGCCCGCCGCGACCGACAGGACAACGGCCAGCGGGTGTACGCGTACCGCCCTGCCGAGGATGAAGGGCTGGAGCACATGCCCCTCTATCTGCTGCACCGCGAGCACCACGGCCATCACCATCAGCGCCGTGAACGGGCCCTCGGTGACCAGCGCGACCACGATCGCCAGCGCCCCGGACATCACCGCGCCGACGAGCGGGATGAAGGCGCCAAGGAAGATGAAGACGGCGAGGGGCACGGCCATCGGGATGTCCAGGAAGAAGAGCCCCAGGCCGATGAATATCGCGTCGATCATGGCCACTATCACCGTGCCGCGCACATACGCCGTGAGCGTGCGCCATGCGCGCGGCCCCGCGCCCGCGACGCCGGGCCTGGCCGGGGAGGGCACCAGCTTGAGGCTCCACTCCCAGATGCGCTTGCCGTCGTACAGCAGAAAGAGCGTCGAGAACATCGCGAGCAGTATGCCGGTGAGGAACTCGACCATGACCGTGACGCCCTGCAGGCCCGCCGAGGTGATCTCCTCGGTGTTGGTGCCCACCGCGTCGCTCAGGTTCTTCGCGATGTCGTTGATCTGGTCCTCGGTCACATGGAACGGGCTGTTGAGGAGCCAGCGCTTGAGCTCCTCGATGCCGTCCCTGAGCCGGTCGGAGAGGTTGTCGAGGTTCTCCATGACCTGCCACACCACGAACCAGCCGACCAGGCCCATGATGACGAAGCCGAGGATCGCGGTGACGGCGGTCGCGAGGCCGCGCGGCAGTCCCACGCGCCGGAGGCGGGCGACGGTGGGCTGGAGCATCGCGGTGACGAGCAGGGCCGCGACAAAGGCGAGGACCACCAGCTGTACGGAGCTGATGATCTTCATCAGTACCCAGAGCGTGCCTGCCAGTACGAGCAGCCGCCAGCCGGCCTCGGCCGCGACGCGCATCCCCCACGGAACGGCCGCGACGGGGTCGGGCCTGGCCGCGACGGCGGGAGCGTAGGCGGGCGGCGCGGGGACGTGTTCGACACCGACCGCCGCGTCCGCGGGCGCGGCGAGCGGCCCTTGGGCGATCAGCTGATCCGGGTCGGCGTCCGCCTCGGCCCGGCGCTCTTCCAAGCGCGCCCCCACCCGGGTCAGCCCGTCACCCACCCGGCCGAGCCATCCTGGCACCTTCGACATGATTGATCCTCTTCCCCCGCAACTCCGCTGAGGGAGTTGGCCGGACCCGACCGTACACGGGGAGAGCCCCCCACCATAGGACGGTGGAGGGCTCAGCCGAGTTGAGCGCCAGAAGACCTGATGCCCGTACTAGTACCAGTTGTTCGCCTGCCAGAACTGCCACGCGCCACAGGGGCTGTCGTAGCGCTCGTTCATGTAGTTGAGGCCCCACTTGATCTGCGTGGCCGGGTTGGTCTGCCAGTCGGATCCCGCGGAGGACATCTTGGACGCGGGAAGCGCCTGGACGAGACCGTACGCACCGGACGAGGGGTTGCTCGCCTTGTAGTTCCAGGTCGACTCGTGATTCACGATGTTGCTGAAGCACTGGAACTGGTCGCCGGGGATCATCTGGCGCGCCATGGCCTGAACCTCGGCCACGGAGTAGGAACCCTGCGGGGAGAAGCTGGAAGCGTCACGGGACGCGGAGCGGGAGGCGACCTGCGACTCCTCCTTCTCACGCTCCTTGGCTTCCTTGGCGGCCTTGGCTGCCTTCGCCTCGGCCTCCGCCTTCTCCTCGGCGGACTCCTTCTTCGCCTTGGCATCCTTGGCGGCCTGAAGACGGGCCGATTCCTCGGCCGACTTCTTGGCAGTCGCGTCGGCGGCATAGGCCTGGGCGTCGGCCTGCTGCGTCAGGGACGCGGTCTGCACCTGGGCCTGCTGGCCGGCAGGGATGTCTGCGAGGAGCGTCGTGTCGGCTGCGGTCGCCTCGAAGTTGTCGTTCGAGGGCAGAGTGTCGCCCGAGGCGACGCCCACTACGGCGCCGACAGTGGTGACCGCGGTAGCCGAAGCCACGGCGAATCCCCGGACCGAAATCCGGCTCACACGGTTTCCTTCCAGCAGTGCCCGCTCGGGTGACCTCGCGGACGCAATCGTGCCCCTGGCACTGGCCTCCCTGACACTTTGTCACAGGAGACACTGGCCCGTTGGGCAACTCCCGTTAAGGGAGAGCCGTGTGGTGCTCGGGCGACATACGGCGAAGACTGTTGAGTTGTGCGGTATTGCACCGCGGGTGTTGCGGGTGTGCCGTATGCGGGGCCTGACGGAAGCAAGACTCTGCCGGAACCAGACGCCGGGAAGCAATTCTCCGCTGCGTGTGAAAGCTCACACGTCGTTTACGCCGGAAGTTTCTCGGAAACAGGCGCGCAGCGCGGCGCCGCCCGGCTATGCTCCTGCGCTTCGCCGGGCGGCGCCAACTGCCTTTTGCCCTCAATGGGTTACCGAACGGGCTACCCAGGGCCAGAGAGGGTCAGATCTGCCCTTCCTCCAGCATTTCGGTCACCAGCGCCGCGATCTGGGAGCGCTCGGACCGGGTGAGGGTGACATGCGCGAAGAGCGGATGGCCCTTCAACTTCTCGACGACGGCGACCACTCCGTCGTACCGGCCGACCCGCAGATTGTCGCGCTGCGCGACATCGTGGGTCAGCACCACCCGGGAATTCGTCCCAATCCTGGACAGAACCGTCAGCAGGACGTTCCGCTCCAGTGACTGGGCCTCGTCGACGATCACGAACGCGTCGTGCAGCGAGCGGCCGCGGATGTGCGTGAGCGGCAGCACTTCGAGCATGCCGCGCCCCAGCACCTCCTCGATCACCTCGCGGCTCGCGACGGCCGAGAGCGTGTCGAACACCGCCTGCGCCCAGGGGCTCATCTTCTCGGACTCGGAGCCGGGCAGATAGCCGAGCTCCTGGCCGCCCACCGCGTACAGCGGGCGGAAGACCATCACCTTCTGGTGCTGGCGGCGCTCCAGCACGGCCTCCAGGCCCGCGCAGAGGGCCAGGGCCGACTTGCCGGTGCCTGCCCGGCCGCCCATCGACACGATGCCGACCTCGGGGTCGAGGAGCAGATCGAGCGCGATGCGCTGCTCGGCGCTGCGCCCGTGGATCCCGAAGGCCTCCCGGTCGCCCCGTACGAGCCTGATCGTCCCCTCGGGGGTGACTCGGCCCAGCGCCTTGCCGCGCTCGGACTGGATCACCAGACCCGTATGTACGGGAAGCTCGGCGGCGGCCGGTTCGTACACCGTTTCCTCGGTGTAGAGCAGGTCCACCTGCTCGGCGGAGAGCGAGAGCTCGGACATCCCTGTCCAGCCGGAGTCGGTGACGGCGAGCTCGGCGCGGTACTCCTCGGCGAGCAGCCCGACCGAGGATGCCTTGATCCTCAGCGGCAGGTCCTTCGACACCACCGTGACGTCGAAGCCCTCGGCCTGGAGATTGCGCGCGACCGCCAGGATCCGCGAGTCGTTGTCCCCCAATCGATAGCCGGCCGGGAGCACGCCGGGATCGGTGTGGTTGAGCTCGACACGGAGGGTCCCGCCCAGGTCGCCCATGGGGATGGGGGCATCGAGGCGTCCGTACCGCACCCGGCAGTCGTCGAGCCGGCGCAGGGCCTGCCGGGCGAAGTAGCCGAGTTCGGGATGGTGCCTCTTGGCCTCCAACTCCGTGACCACGACGATCGGGAGCACCACTTCATGCTCGTCGAACCGGGCCATGGCGTTCGGGTCGGCCAGCAGGACGCTGGTGTCGAGAACGTAAGTGCGCCTGTCGGGCATGCGGCGCTTAGTACTGGTCACCACGGAAGGACGTACCCCCTCGGACGAGGTTGGGGTGCGACGACGTCGCGTGCCTTGGGACCGGGCTCGGGCCACGATGCGCGGGCCGAACGCCGGCCCTCCACGTCGTCCGTGCTCAGCACACGGTCTTCCTGGTGCAAAGGGCCTCCCGGGCGAGCGGTGTCTGCCGCTCACTGAGATGCGACGTCCGTGGACCGGACGTCTACCTGCAAGAGGTATTCCCTCGAACACCCGCTGCCATGCCACGGCATATGACATGGCGTGGGCCGAGGGGGGTCCGGAGCCGTGTCCCGAGGCTCCTGGGGTGGTGGGTCCGGGAGGGCTCAGGTCCCGTAACGCCGGTGTCTGGCGGCGTAGTCGCGCAGTGCGCGCAGGAAGTCGACCTTGCGGAAAGCGGGCCAGAAAACTTCGCAGAAGTAGTACTCCGAGTGGGCGCTCTGCCAGAGCATGAAGCCCGAGAGTCGCTGCTCACCGCTGGTACGGATCACCAGGTCCGGGTCGGGCTGGCCGCGCGTGTAGAGGTGCTCCGAGATGTGCTCGACGTCGACGATCTCGGCGACCTCTTCCAGCGAGGTGCCCTTGCGCGCGTGCTCCAGGAGGAGCGAGCGGACGGCGTCGGCGATCTCCTGGCGGCCGCCGTAGCCCACCGCGACATTGACGAGTATTCCGTCGTTGCCGTTGGTGGCCTGCTCGGCCTCCTTGAGTACGGCCTGGGTACGGGCGGGCAGCACGTCCAGCGTTCCGACGTGGTGCACGCGCCAGCGGCCGTCCGCCGCCAGGTCGCCGACCGCGCCCTCGATGATGCCGAGCAGCGGGGTCAGCTCGGCCTCGGGCCGGTCCAGGTTCTCGGTGGACAGCATCCAGAGCGTGACGACTTCCACGTCGGTCTCGGCACACCAGCCGAGCAGCTCCTGGATCTTGCTGGCGCCTGCCTTGTGCCCCTGCTCGGCGGTGCCGCCTGCGGCCTTCGCCCAGCGTCGGTTGCCGTCGAGGATGACCCCGATGTGCTTGGGCACCTGATCGTGATCGAGGCGGCCTTCCACCCTGCGTGCGTAGAGCCTGTACACCAGGTCGCGCAGGTTCACTGGGTCTCACCTCATGGCTTCGTGCGGGTGCGGTCGTCCCCCGGGGAGCTGCGGCGCGCGCTCACGGCCCCTCGTCGCACGTCAGCCCCGAAGCAAGCCACACTAGTGGGCAGGCGCAGCGGGGACCCAACCCGGTCTGTCACAAGTCCGTGATAAGGAGGGGATTGTGACTGATTCCGCTTCTTACCCCGCCGCCTCCGACCGCTATGACTCCATGGAGTACCGGCGCACCGGCCGCAGCGGACTCAAACTGCCCGCGATCTCCCTCGGCCTCTGGCACAACTTCGGCGACGACTGCGCGCTGGACAACCAGCGCGCGATCCTGCGCCGCGCCTTCGACCTGGGTGTGACCCACTTCGACCTGGCGAACAACTACGGCCCGCCGGCCGGTTCCGCCGAGCTGAACTTCGGCAAGATCTTCGCGCAGGATTTTGCCGCGTACCGCGATGAGCTGGTCATCTCGACCAAGGCCGGTTACCTGATGCACCCGGGCCCGTACGGCGAGTGGGGGTCGCGCAAGTACCTGCTGTCCTCGCTCGACGCCTCGCTGTCGCGGATGGGCCTCGATTACGTCGACATCTTCTACTCGCACCGCTTCGACCCCGGGACCCCGCTCGAAGAGACGATGGGCGCGCTCGCGTCCGCCGTACAGAGCGGCAAGGCGCTGTACGCCGGTGTCTCCTCCTACAACGCGGAGCAGACCGCCGAGGCGGCCAGGCTGCTCAAGGAGATGGGCGTTCCTGCCCTGATCCACCAGCCCTCGTACTCGATGATCAACCGCTGGACCGAGGACGACAAGCTGCTCGACACCCTGGAGACGGCCGGCATGGGCTGCATCTCCTTCGTGCCGCTCGCGCAGGGCCTGCTCACCGGCAAGTACCTGAAGGGCATCCCGGAGGGCTCACGGGCCACACAGGGCAAGTCGCTCGACCCGGACCTGCTCTCCGACGAGGTCGTCCGCCGGCTGAACGGGCTGAACGACATCGCGGCCCGGCGTGGTCAGTCGCTGGCCCAGCTGGCGCTGTGCTGGGTGCTGCGGGATCCGCGAATGACGTCGGCGCTGATCGGCGCGTCCAGCGTCAAGCAGCTGGAGGAGAATGTCGCGGCGCTGGACGGATCGGGGCTGTCCGACGAGGAGTTGAAGGAGATCGACGCCTTCGCCGTCTCCACCCCCGGCACCAACATCTGGGCCGGACGCGGCTGACAAAAAAACGGGCCGGTCCATGGGGGGGATATGGACCGGCCCGAGGGGGGGTTTACACCATAACCCTTCGTAAAGGGTGCTGGGCGCCACGCCATGCCGTAAGCCCTCTACGAATTATTGCGTTGCGGGCCGAGCGAACCTTGTGAGCCCAGTCGGCCCTAGGCCGGACGCCCGGTCCCGGGCCTCCGCCCCGGCCGCCGGGAGTCGTCCCGGCCGGGTAAACGGAACGGCGCCGACTTGACGCTCCGCTTACAACTGCCGCTCCTGCGTTGCAATTGCCGTGTGTTTCCTGTGCGTCCTGTGCGCATTCTGTGGGCGCTGCCCTGCGGGGCCTTTGCGGGCTGTTTGCGGGCCGCCTGTGGGCTGTTTGTGCGCCTACCCCGCGTCCCGCTGCTTGGCGGCGAGGATCTGCTCCATGTGCCGGTCGGCCCAGCTGCCGAGGGACCCCAGGGCCGTGTTGAGCGCCTGGCCCATCTCGGTCAGCGAGTACTCGACGCGCGGCGGGACTTCTCGGTACACCTCGCGGTGGACGATGCCGTCCGACTCCAGCTCGCGCAGCTGCTGGATGAGCATCTTCTCGCTGACGCCCGGGACTTCACGCCTGAGCTGCCCGAAGCGTAGGGTGCCGGAATTGTGCAGGGACCAGAGAATCAGCGCCTTCCACTTACCGCCGATGACGTCCATGGCGGCGTCGAGACCGCATACGTAGGGACCGGTCCGCTTGTGCGCCATCACTGACTCCTCTGCACGGCAGCATTACTTACCAGATCGACAGTACCTACGATTCGGGAGGTCAGGGAGGTCAGGGAGGTCAGGCGCGGCGGAGCAGGGTCACTCCGTCGCGGACGGCCACGACCTTGTAGCCGTACTTGCGCTGGGCTGAAGCCAGTTCAGCCTGCTGGCGGTCCAGCGAGTACGGCCAGTGCCCCGTCGGGTAGGGCCAGGCGTCCGGCGCCCGGCGGTCGTGGATGATCCACTCGGCGGTGGGCGGCGGCAGCCGTTTCACCCGGTACTGGTAGAGCCGCCCGCCGACCGGAAAGGTCGGGAAGATCACCACCTCGCAGCGTGAAGTGAGCTGCGGGGCAAGGCGGTTGGAGGCGGCGACGGTCGCACCGTCCGGAATCCTGGCCAGCAGGACGCGGGCCGCGCCGACATGCGCGGTGGTGCTCCAGGTGGCGCGGTGCAGCAGTTGGGCGAGCGGGAACGACGGCAGCAGCACCACGGTCACGGCCAGCACGGTGGCGAGCGAGGCGCGGATGTGGCGGGCGGCGAGGGGGTGGTCGGTGCGGCGCCACTGGGCCAGGGCGTCGATGAGGCCGGCGAAGACGATGGGCATCAGGACGGCGCTGTAGTGGAAGGCCGTGCCCCAGTGGAAGCCGTTCTGCGAGAGCATCCGCCAGGCGAGGGTCGGCACGGCGAGCAGGGCCAGTGGCGAGCGCAGCGCGAGCAGCGCGGACGGGGCGAACACCAGGACCAGGGTCATGGCCTTGATGTCAGGTCTGAGCGCGTCGAGCGGGGCGAAGGCGAGGGTGGCGAGCAGGGAGCTGTGCGCGCCCTCGCTGAGGTTGCCGCCGTGCGCGTACGAGCCTCCCGGGTTGAAGGCGGGCAGCAGCAGCTTGATCTCGATCAGCGAGCCGAGCAAACCGGCTGCGGCGGTAGTGAGACCGAGGCTATGCGGCCCCTTCCAGGCGATGTAGCCGCCGACGGCGGCGAGGGTGAGGCCGAGATCCTCCTTGATCAGCAGCAGCGGCGCCGCCCAGGCGACGGCGTACCGCCACCGCTGTCTGCCCAGCGCCTCCAGGGCGAAGGCCAGCAGCGGCACGGCCAGCACCACCTCGTGGAAGTCGAAGGCAGCGGCCGAGGCGATGCCCCAGCTCGCGCCGTACCCGAGGGCGACGACATGCGCGGCGCGCCGGCCGAGGACGCGCAGCGCCCAGCGGGCGAGGGGGACGACCGCGAGGGCGAGCAGCGCGGACTGGGCGACGAGGAGGCAGAGCGGGGAGGGCCAGAGCCGGTAGAGGGGGGCGAAGACGACGAGCGCGGGGTGGAAGTGGTCGCCGAGCAGATTGAACCCTTCGCCGCGCAGGGGGACGACGGGGGCGCGGAGTTGGGAGTACGCGCGGATGGCCTGCTCGAAGATGCCGAGGTCGTAGCCGGTGGTCCTGAGCAACTGATGCCGCCGCACGGCCACGGCGGCGTACAGCAGGAACAGCGCCCCGGCCCACAGCCAGGGGAGGGGGATGAGGAGGGGGAGGGGGAGGGGGAGCCGGGGGCGGGTGCGGGTGGTGGGATGCGCGGGAGTGGGGGCGGGGGTCTCGGTGCTCAGCAGCGCCCCACCGTCAGGGATTGTCCGCATAGGTCCGGATATTAGGCGGGGGATACGGGTGGGTGGAGGAGGCGGGGTCGGGGGGCGGTGGTGGTCAAACGCCGGACGGGCTGAAGGATTCGCGGCATCCGGGAAACTTTGAGCCCGTCCGGCGCTTGAGGACACGCCCGAAGGGCGTCCCGGGGGTCCGGGGGTACCCCCGGCTTCGGGAAGGGGCGGGTAGGGGACAGCGCCGCAGGCAACCCGCACCCCGCCGACGCACCCGCACCCGCACCCGGCAACCCGCCCCCGCGTCCGGCCGCACCCGCACCCCGCCCCCGCCCTCAGTACCGCAGCGCCGCCGCCGCCCCGCCCGCGTCCTTGAGCGTCTCGTCCGGGACGAAGACGACCTTGCCGTCCGCGCCGAGGACCGTCTCGACGAGCGAGTCGATGATGTCCTCCTCCGCCCCACGTGTCCCCGCCGCATCCCCCTCGTCGAGCAGCGTCAGCGTCGCCCGCTCCGCTCCCTCGACCGTGTCGGGGCGCGCGGTGACCCGTAGGCCCTCCTCGACCACCAGCAGCGCCACCCGGCCCTCGCCCGCCGCCTGCCACAGGTCCTGCACGCCGCCCGCGAAGCGCCGCCCACTGCGGGCCTCGTCCAGGGCGCGCAGCGCGTCCTTGGCGTCGGCCTCGGTGAGCGTGTGCCGGGCGGGGGCCAGCTGGGTGGCCAGCTCGGGCGCCGTGGAGTTCAGCAGCCCGCCGACCTCCACCTCGGCGGCGAGCGCCTGCCCGTGCCTGCTGACCTCGCGGAACGTCGCGATGTGCTGGCGCAGCCCGACCAGGATCACCGGCAGCCCGTTCTCCCCCTGGAGCAGCGGGGTGAGCTGCCTGTCGGCGTCGCTGAGCATGTTGAGGAAGTCCTGCGCGGCCCCGTGGTCGCCCTCCCGGTTGGGCGGCCCGTCCCGCTCGACGGCGGAGGTGATCACCGGGAAGCCGCCGGCGCGGTCCTCGGCCACCCGCTCGCCCTCCCCGCGCCACAGCCGTACCTCGCCCGAGCTGAGGATCAGGACCAGATACGGCCGCTCGCGCGCCGCCGCGGCGACCAGGTTGCGGGTGAGGTACGCCGTACCGACGACGATGCGCTCGGGCACATCCGTGCCGAGCACATACGTCGCGTTCTCGTCGTGCGATGCGTGCACGACAAGGCCGTCGAGGAAGTACTCGGGGTCGAGCCCTTCGGCGGCGGCGGCCAGCTGTCCGTGCACCGCGACGGCCTGGGCCCGCGGCACGTCGGGGTCGTCGGTGAGGCGCTTTGAGGCCTCGGCGAGGAGATTGCGCAGCCGGATGTGGTCCTGCTGGTTCTCCGGCCGGTGGCGGTGGGTCGGCAGGGTCACGGACACCACCGGGTAAGGGCGGGGCTTGCGCAGTTCGGCGAGCAGTTCCGGGGTCGGGCGGGGCGACTGCGTCATCGGGGCACTCCTGGCTGCGGCTGCGGCTTCGATCACGGGCGGGCGGGCGGCCTCCGCACCACCCGGTTCCTGCCAACTTCTCATGGTTGCGAAGTTGCCGCGATCGGTCGGCGCGGCACCTGCTCGATCAGGCCAGGCCCGGCTCCGGGGGGCGGACCGGCCGTGGAGCGATCCGCTACGGTCCGCGGATGGGGCAATGGCGGGACGGAGCGGCGACATTGACGGTCGAGGGGCGCGAAGGCAGCCCCCTTCCGCTGGAGATCGCGGCCTCCGCGCGGGCCCGGACGCGCGGTCTGCTCGACCGGGACGGGATCGTGGGCGCGCTGCTGCTCAGCCCGGCCAATTGTGTGCACACCGTACGGATGCGCTTCGCGATCGATGTGGCTTACCTGGACCGGGAGTTGCGCGTCATCGGGGTACGGACGATGCGCCCCGGCCGGCTCGGCCTGCCCCGGCCGCGGGCCCGGCACGTACTGGAGGCGGAGGCCGGCGCCCTGCGCCAGTGGGGCCTGCGGCCGGGGGTACGGGTGGCGGTACTGTCGGGCGCCACGGGCGCCGTCGGCCCGTCCTGAGCCGAACTCGTCGCCCCCCTCACGGCCTTGCCCCGCTTGACGGAACCGGCACCCGTGTCCGGCGGCCATGTCCGGCGGCCGGTGCCGCGCCGCAGCCCAGTGGCCGTGCGGCCGACACCGCTCGGTCGGGGCCGTAGCGGACCACATCGTAATTTCGCGGGTGAATCGACCAAGCCGGGTGAATCCTGGGCAACGGCTGGGCATACTGGAAAATGCCCTCCTGGAGTGACGCCTTTCGAGGCGGGCAGGAGACCGTGGAAGGGGACGGTCGGACATGACTCTTCAGCACTCGCCTCAGTACTCGCCTCAGTACTCGCCCAGGCAAGGCTCCCTGGTGGTGAAGCTCCCACCGGAAGTGGACATCGGCAACGCGGAGAGTGCGCGTACACACCTCCGTGACCTGGCAAGGAAGGGTTTACGCGGGTCTCCCCACCCTTCCGCAGAAACGGTCCTCCTGGACTGGTCGGCCGCCCCTTTCCTGACCATGGCCGGCGTACCGGTGAAGATCGTCACCAACCGCGCGGTGTCCCGTGCAGTGCTACGGATTGTCGGCATCGACGAGCTGGCTCCGGTGTACGACACGGTGGACAAGGCCCTGGCCTCCCTCAGCAACGGCAACGGCGCTCAACGGAGCAACCACGCGGACGGCCAGAGCGACGCGCCCAACACAGCATGAACGCCTGAGCCGGGACGGCTTGCATGGCTTCTACGGACGGCAGTGTGGGGGTGAGTGGTCATGGCTGACAGAGAGCGCAAACAACATCGGGGTACCCCCTCGACGCACCTGGCCGGCCAGGTGGACCTGGTCGCCCAGTTCACCGACCAGGCCCGGGTCGGGCTGGAGCGAGAGTCGGACACGGTCCGCCTCTTCATGGCGGTCTACTCCGGCTTCCTCATCGAGGCCGGCTCCGGAATCCGCTGCCTGCTGGACCCGTCCGTGATCGAGCAGGCAACCGTGGCCATCCGCAGACTCGCCCCGGACGCCCCTCACCCGCAGCGCAACCGGGCCACCCGGCTGCTGGCGACGCTCTGGTCCGCCGGCATCGTCGCGAGCATCGACACCGAGCACTGGATCAGCGAGGCACCGGAGCTGCCGGAAATCTGCCTGCGCATGGCGATGCTCTTCCCGGACGATCCCGATTAGCCCGATCAGCCGGAACGGCCGGAGCAGTGGGAGTAGTGGGAGTGGCCGCGGAAGTAGCGGAAGGACGCGCGAGACAGAAGACCGTCAACCCGGGGTTGACGACCCTGAATCGTCAACCTAGGGTTGACGCATGACGAATCCGGCCCGCATGACGAATCCCGTCCGGCTCGACGACCTGATCGAAGCCATCAAGAAGGTCCACCCCGACACGCTCGACCAGCTCTCCGACGCGGTGCTCGCCGCGGATCACCTCGGCGACGTCGCCGACCACCTGATCGGCCACTTCGTGGACCAGGCGCGGCGCTCGGGCGCGTCCTGGACGGACATCGGCCGGAGCATGGGTGTCTCGAAGCAGGCCGCCCAGAAGCGCTTCGTCACCAAGGACTCCGCCGAACCGATCGACCTGGACCCCAACCAGGGCTTCAGCCGGTTCACCCCGCGAGCCCGCAATGCCCTCATCGCGGCGCAGAACGCGGCCCGCGAGGCGCGGAACACCGAGATCGGCCCCGCGCACCTGGCGCTGGGCCTGCTCGCGGAGCCCGGCGCGATCGGCCCGGCCACGATCACCGCGCAGGGCATCGATCTGGACGCCGTCCGCCAGGCCCTGACCGCCGTACTGCCGCCGGCGACCACGGGCGAGGTGCCCGAGCTCATTCCGTACGACGCACAGGCCCGCAAGGCGCTGGAGCTCACTTTCCGGGAGGCGCTGCGGATGGGCCACAACTACATCGGGACCGAGCACATCCTGCTGGCCCTGCTGGAGCTTGAGGGCGGTACGGGCCCGCTCACCGGTATCGGCATCAACAAGGCATCCGCCGAAACGCACATCGTCGGCGCGATCTCCGCCGCCGTCGCCGCGCACAACCAGCAGGGCTGAGCGGCGTGCGCGATCAGTCCCGTCGGGCCGTCACTCAGGCCCGACGGGAGTCCTGCCGGTAGTTTTCGGCCAGTTCGGCGACGAGGTCGTCACGGCCCGAGGCGATCGCGGCGTTGATCTTCGCCACATAGGCGTCGTGCAGCAGCCGCGCCCCGTGGTTCGGGGTGCCGGTGGGTTCGGTAGGTTCGGTGGGCACGGTGGGCACGGTCATCGCGCCACCGGGATCTCGACAAGGTCGGCGTAGACGCCCTTGCCCGCCGCGCGGGCCTGCTCGACCATCATGTCCGCGCCCGCCGACGGACCGCCGATCCGCAGCACCGCGTCACAGCGGGACAGCAGCAGCTCGGACACGGGGTGGAAGATCTCGTCGAAGAGGGCGTCGCCCGTGCGGGTACTGCCGGCCACCTCCAACAGGGGGAGCGCCAGGGCCTCCCCCGTCACCGGGAGGTGCCCGGCGCGGAAGAGGCTCAGGGCGGTCTCGTTCATCGCCCTTACATGCGCCGCGAGTCGGGCCGGGTCGTCGCCGGTGCCGGACCGGTAGGGACCGGCGACCAGGATCATCAGCGGACGCGGGCCGGTGGGAGCAGCAGGAACAACGGGAACAACGGGGACAACCGGAACAGCGCGCACAACATCACTCCGTACTCGTCTACTCGTACTGGTCCTGCGCAGAGGTCCTGTGCAGGGAAGAAGACCTCAGATCAGCACGACGTCGACGTCCGCATCCCGCATGGCGGCCAGCGTCTCTGGCCCCTTCGGGTGAGTGGCGAGGTCGGCGGCGGCGGAGTCGGTCACGAAGGTGTCCACCGCGCCCAGATCGGCGACCTGGCTGAAGGCGCGGACGCCGAGCTTGGTGGCGTCGGCCACCGCGACCGTCCGTGACGCCTGGGCGAGGCCGGCCTGCTTCACGGCGGCGTCGTCCAGGGAGAACTCCGACCACCCGTGCTGCGCCTCGACCCCACCGATCGACATCACGAACACGTCGAACGCCATCGCGCCGACGGCCCGCAGCGCGAGCGGACCGATCAGGGACTGCTCCCCCGGGCGGGACTGGCCGCCGATGACCAGCAGCCGGATTCCCGGCCGGTCGGCCAGCCGTACCGCCGCCTGGAGACTCAGCACGGCCACCGTCAACGGTGCGCGGGCTACCAGGTGTTCGGCGACGTGGGCGGTCGTCGTGCCCGCGTCGAGCAGTACCGTCGCCCCTGGTTCGATCAGCTCGGCGACCGCGGCTCCCAGCCGGTCCTTCGTCGCCGCCTGCCAGCCCTCGCGGGCCGTGAACCCGGCCTCCTCCTCACGCGAGCGCGTGGTGACCGCGCCGCCGCGCACCCGTTTCACCAGGCCCTGGCGCTCCAGCTCGTCCAGGTCGCGCCGCACCGTCATCTCCGACACGCCCAGGCGCTGCGACAACTCCGCGACGGAGACCCGGCCGGTGCCCTGCACCAGCCGCAAAGTCAGATCAAGACGATTCGCTACTCCCATGCAGCATTTCTAACACACCAATGAGCGAACGAACAGCATCATGTGAGAAAGGGGGGCGTACGGGAAACCAGCTTGCCCGGCAGTCGGCCCGTACGGGAGGACTGCGCGGCGCTGCGCCGCGACCTGGTCGAGACGGGCCTGCTGGTCCGCCCGAGGGACGGCAGCAGCTACCGGCGGGGCCGCTGAGCGCGAGCGAGGCGCCGGGCGGGGCGGTTACGGCGCCTCCGGAGCCGGGCCCAACTCCGTGAGCAGCGGCAGGAGTTCGGGGCGTTTGGCGACCCGCCCGTCGCCCGAGGACCGGCCGCGCAGCCGGCGAAGCAGCCAGGGGCCGAGGAAACCGGACACCCAGCGCAGCTCGGTGCCCAGCACCTGCACGCGGGAGGAGAGCGGGGGCGGGGGGAGCGGGACGGTCCACGAGTCGTCGCTGCCCGGCAGCTCGATGGCGTGCGCGAGGGACGCGGCGATGCGTGCGTGGCCCAACGGGCTGGCGTGCAGGCGGTCCTGGTTCCAGATGCGCGGGTCCGTCGCGAAGGGATGCACGGCGCAGTCGGCCAACGCGACGCCGTGCCGGGCCGCCGCCACCCGGACGCGCGCGTTGAGGTCCAGCACGCGGGAGCGCAGCGGGCGGGCCAGCGGAGCGATCTTCCCCACGTCCGGGAAGGTCACCGTCGCCACCCGTACCCCGGCCGCCGTCAGCGCCACGAACATCGCCTCCAGCTCGGCCGCCACCTCGGCGGCATCGAACTTTGGCCGCATCAGGTCGTTCACCCCCGCAATGACCGTCACCAGGTCCGGACGCATGGCCAGGGCGGGTGCGAGCTGCTCGGCGCGGACCTGGCCGGCGAGCTTTCCCCGTACGGCCAGATTGGCGTACTGGAGACCGGGGTTGAGGACCGCGAGCTGCTCGGCGAGACGGTCCGCCAGGCCGCGCAGGCCTGTTACGTCGTCCCCGTCGCCGACGCCTTCGCTCTGGCTGTCGCCCAGCGCGACGTAACGCACATATCCATGTGCGATGTGCGCGTGATCCGTGTGTTCGTTGTCAGCCACGACGCGTACGCCTCTCCCTGTCCCGTTCCCTGAGCACGGCCGCGATCCGTCGGCACCATGCCTCGTGCTCCCCTTCGAGGGACAGCCCGCGCAGGCACGTCAGGTACGGGCCGATCCGCTCCCCACCGCGCAGGAACTCCTCCTCGTCCAGCGCACCGCGCATCTTCCGCAGCAGTTCGCGGAAGAGCTCGGTCTTGGCGCGGGCGACGGACGCCCGCTCGTCGAGCTGCTCGATCACCGGCCCGGCATCGACGAAGTCGACCGTCTGGACCTTCACCACCAGGTCGTCGCGGATGAACGTCGGCTTCGCCACGGCCGCCGCGAACCCCTCCAGCTCGGCCAGGCCCGTATCCGTGACGCGAAAGAGGCGCTTATTGGGGCGGCTCTCCTGGACCACTTCCCGGCCCACGACCAAGCCTTCCTTCTCCAGCTTGGCCAGCTCGGCGTACAGCTGCTGGGGCAGGGCGTGCCAGAAGTTCGCCACGCCCACGTCGAACGCCTTGGCCAGCTGGTACCCGCTGTACTCACCGTCCAGCAGGGCCGCCAGCACGGCGTGTCGCAAGGCCATCGAAGCGTTCTCCCGTCTCCTCTTCCCATTCCCGGACCCATCCCCCACCATACTCATGAAAGTGACTAGTCAGATCGATGAGTAGGAGAATCCACCATGGAGACTGCCGACCGCTTCCGTGCCGCAGTGGAAAAGAAGGACCTCGCCGCACTGGAGGCCCTGTTCACCGACGACATCCGGCTCTACAGCCCGGTGAAGTTCACCCCGTTCGAGGGCAGGCCCATGGTGATGGGCCTCTTCGGCGTCCTGCTCCGCACCTTTGAGGACTTCCGTTACGTCGGCGAGTTCGACGGCACCTCCGAGACGAGCGCGGACGGCGCCCCCTCCCCGTCGGCCGTCCTGCTCTTCCGGACCCTCGTGGACGGCAAGGAGATCCACGGCATCGACCTGCTGCACTTCGACGAAGCGGGCCTGATCAAGGAATTCACCGTCATGGTCCGCCCGCAGTCGGCCGTGCACGCGCTGGGCGCTGCGGTACTGGCCGGCCTCGCCGAGGACGGCCTCGCACCGGCGCCCGCCCCCAACTGAGCCCCAACTGTCACCGGGGCAACACCACCCAGGACTTGGTCCCCCGGTGCGGCGGGTGCGCGTCACCGACACCCCAGTCCCCGCCCCAGTCCCCGACCACCGCCGCGAGGAGCCACAGCGAACGCCGCCGCCGCTCCTCACAGACGGCCACCGCGTCGGGGTCGGAGTGACGGGGGTGCTGGTCCCAGACGACCAGGCGCAGTACGTCCTCGCGGTGGCGGAGGGACAGATAGAGGTCCTCCTCCGCATCCAACAGGGTGGCGGTGGCGACCAGTTCGGTCATGGCGATGGTCGCGGGCAGCGCGTAACGGTCGAGCCCGTGCGCGTGCAGCGCGCAACTGACCGCCGCACGCACGATCCCGGCACTGCGCGGCGCGCACGGCACGGTAAGGCTCAGCGCGAGGCCGTCGTCCGGGCGGGGGCGGAGGTAGGGGGCGGCCGGGCCGCCGGTTCCGCTGCTCGCGGCGACCGGACAGAGGGCGGTGCGGATGGATGGAGACATCGTCGACTCCCGTATGGGGGTGAGGTGTTGACCGGGCTCGCTTTCACGTGGGCGCACGGCTGATGAGTAGTGGCCTGTCTCCCTGACGCGGGACCGCCCCTCCCAGGGAAGGAGATTGCGGGCAGGACCGCGTGATGCGCTTCAACTCAACTGCGTGAGCATCGCGTTACTCAACGTAGAGGAAAATGTGGCTCACGTACCACCTATCCATGAACATTGCCCCCGATTGGGTGGACCAGCGGCCGGAGCAGGAGGCAGACTGACCCGCATCAGGCAGGAAGACGAGGACGGATGCCCACCAGAGCAACACCCACCGAGCGCCAGAAGCGACTGGGCGCCGAACTGCGCAAGATGCGAACAGCGGCCGGAGCGACCACCGAATACGCGGCCGGGCTGCTCGGGCTCGACCGGACGAAGGTCTCGAACATGGAGTCCGGCATCCGGGCGACTTCCGCAGACCGTGTGCGCACGCTGGCCAGCAACTACGACTGCCCGGACGAGGCCTATGTCACCGCCCTGGCAGGCCTGGCCGGCAATCGTCAGCGCGGCTGGTGGGAGGAGTACCGGGGTTCGCTTCCTCAAGGACTGCTGGATGTCGCCGAGTTGGAATGGAACGCCAGGTGTCTGCGAACGTTCCAGACTGTGCACCTGCCAGGACTGCTGCACCTGAGCGGATACGCACGCGCAGTGTTCAGCTCCGCCATTCCCCAGCTGCCGCAGTCAGAGATCGAACTCCGAGTCGCTCACCGCATACAGCGACAGAGGATCTGGGAGCGCGACAGCCCCGTGGGCTACGTCGGGTACGTCCACGAAGCCGCACTCCTGATGCAGTTCGGCGGCCGTCGCGCCACACGCGAACAGCTTGAGCATCTGTGCGTCATGTCGGAACACGACAGCATCGAGCTGCGCATCCTCCCCCTCACGGCGGGCGCGTTCCCCGGAGCAGGGCACGCCGTCCTGTACGCCAACGGACCCGTACCGCAGCTGGACACCGTGCAGCTCGACTCGGCACACGGGCCCGAATTCACTCATGCCGAAGCGCAACTGGCTAAGTACAACGGCCATCTGACCTGGATGGATACGCACACGCTGCACGCCCGGGAATCACGCGACCTCATCCATCGCATCGCCCACGAACTCTGAGGAAGGTCCACATGGCCGAGATTCAGTGGCAGGACCCGTTCTGCGCAGAAGGCAATAACTGCTTCCGCATAGGCACCGACACCGACGGCAACAGCTACATCGCCATCAACGGCGAGGAGGACCGCTACCTCACCGACAGCCACGAGGCACTGCGGACCATGATCCGAGACATCAAGGCCGGCAAGGCCGACCACCTGCTGTAGCCGCCCGTAGGCTCGGCCAGCAGTGAACACGCCGACCGGGCCGGGCCGGGTTACAGGATCTCGCCGCCTCCAGTGCTGCCAGACTGATCCCATGCAGGACAACTACTTCTCGCTGACCCGCGTCCGGCTGAGGCACTACCGGAGTATCGCGGCGGCCGACGTCGAGCTGGGCAGACTACTCCTGCTCGTCGGGCCGAACGGGTCCGGCAAGAGCAACTTCCTCGATGCGCTGCGACTGGTCTCCGAGTCTCTCCAGACGTCTCTCGACCAGGCTCTACGGAGCCGCGGTGGCGTGGCGGAGGTGCGGAGGAGATCGACTGGCCACCCGACCCATTTCTCGATCGACCTCGAATTCCGGGGCCCGGAGTACAAGGGCGACTACGGGTTCGAGATCGGCTCGGTGAAGGGCGGCGGTTTCCGGGTCTCCAGCGAGTACTGCCGCGTCTGGTTCGACGCGCGGAGCGATGAAGGCGTGAGATATGCCGATGCCAGCTTCCGTATCGTGAGCGGCAGTCTGATCGACAAACCCGAGCCCGTCATGCCTCCGGTGAGCGAGCAGCGCCTTTATCTGGTGTCCGCAGCTGGGCTTGAAGCTTTCCTGCCCGTGTACGAGGGACTCGCAGGCATCAGCGTTTTCAGTGTGAACCCGGATGAGATGCGCCGGCCCCAGACGCCTGACTCGGGGGACTTCCTGCGTCGCGATGGTTCCAACATCGCCAGCGTCCTGCATCGTCTCGGAAGATTTCAAGTCCAGTGAGACGGTCGGGACGCTATGAGGTTTGTGGTGCGGGTTCGCGGCGCTTGGCCGGGTCGTTGATCCAGGCTTTCTCGGGTATTCGGGGTGGTCGGGGGCGGCGGGCGAAGCGTTCGGGGTGGCGGGCGTATGCCTGGGCGAGAGTGACGGCTCGTTGGTCGCGGACCTCCTCGGCGGTCCCGAAGTGGACGGAGGCCGGGGTGTGCCAGCCGATGCCGGAGTGGCGGTGTTCGTGGTTGTAGTACGCGATGAACGTGTCGAACCACTCGCGGGCATGGGCCAGGGAATCGAAGCGGTCGGGGTAGTCCGACATGTACTTCGTGGTCTTGAACTGGGCCTCGCTGTAGGGGTTGTCGTTGGAGACCTTGGGCCGCGAGTGCGACCGGGTCACTCCGAGGTCGATCAGCATCTGGGAGACCTTCTTGCTGGTCATCGAGGTCCCGCGGTCCGCGTGCACGGTCTCGGGCACGATGCCGTTGCGGGTGATGGTCTCGCGGATCAACTCCTCGGCCCGCTCGGCCGATTCGGCCTTCTCGACAGTGTGGCCGACGATATAGCGGGAGTAGATGTCGATGATCACGTAGGCGTGGTACCAGATGCCCTTCTCGGGTCCGGCGGCCTTGGTGATGTCCCAGGTGAACACCTGCGAGGGGGCGGTGGCGAGGAGTTCGGGCACCGCCTTGGCAGGGTGGGTGGCCTGTCGGCGGCGCTCGCCGCTCTGGCCCTTTTCGCGCAGGATCCGGTACATCGTGGAGACGGAGCAGCGGTAGCGCCCGGCATCCAGCTCACGGGCCCAGATCTGGGCGGGCGGGAGTTCGGCGTACTCCTCGCGGTTCATCAGCTCCAGTACCGCAGATCGCTCCGGCGCGCTCAGGGCCGAGGGCTGGACCTGCGGCTTCCTCGGTTTCCGCTCGGCTGCGGGCCGCAGCCTGCGGTAGTGGGTGGCCCGCGAGCGTCCGGTCAGCCGGCACGCGGTGGTGATACCCAGTGCGGGCTCGACACCGGCGAAGGCGTCGTCGAGGACCGGGGCGGCGTTCTGGGTCAGTCCGCGCTCTCGGAGATCATTTCCAAGAGCGCGGAAGCTTTTCCCATGACCTCCAACGCGGCCTTGTTGCGGGCCAGTTCCTTCTCCAGCCGTTCCACTTGGCGGCGCAGTTTCTCGTTCTCCACCTCGGCGGGCGACCTCTTCGGCCTCGCCGGGCCGGTGCGCCTGTCGGCCAGCTTCTCCAGGGCCCCGGCATCCCGGGCGGCCCGCCACTCCTTGATGTGCGAGTGGTACAGCCGCTCGCGGCGCAGGACCGAGCCCTTCTCGTTCTTGGCCGCGGCGTCGTACTCGGCCACGATCCGCAGCTTGTACTCGGGACTGAAACTGCGGCGCTTCGGCTTCGCTGCCGGATCCGATCCGGACGGCTTCGTGCTGGTCATAAGGGTGGAACTCCTGTCGATGCCCTCTCAGGCTAACCCGACAAAGCGGGATGTCTCACCCAAGGCTGGCAGAGAGGGTCTGGAGCGCAGCCGCCGAGGCCGGGATGACAAGTCCCGCATCGAGAGCTACCTCCAGCAGATCGTCCCCGGCATGCAGGGTGTAGCTCGCTCCGTACTGGGAAATTGGGAGACGCTGGAGTTCGCCCAGGACGTACCGGGGGCGAAGAGCCCTTGGCGTTTCCAGGCTCAGTCGGTTTCCGACGGCACTCTGCGTGCGCTAGGTGTACTCGTCTCGCTGTTCGCCGGCACGGGGAGCACACTCAGTACGGTGGGGATCGAGGAGCCCGAAAGCGCTCTGCATCCGGCAGCAGCGGGTGTGCTCCTTGACGCGCTGCGGGACGCCGCTGAACGCCGTCAGGTGATCGTCACCAGTCACAGCCCCGACCTGCTCGACCGCCACGACTTCGACCTCGCTGAGCTTCGCGCCGTGCGCTCGGTCGGGGGCGAGACGAAGATTGGGCAGTTGGACGAAGCGGGCGCACTGGCCCTGCGCGACCAGCTCTACACCCCCGGCGAACTCCTCCGGACCGACCAGCTCCTTCCCTCCTCCGCCACCGAGCTTCACCCGGGGGTGGCCGAGTGACCTCGCCCCGGTTGTGGCTCCCATCGTGGAGGGACACGGCGAAGTCAAAGCCGTGCGTGAACTCATCAGCCGCATTGCTACTGATCTCTGCGGCGAGTGGACAGAAGTCGCTCAGCCGTTCCGCCTCGACTCCGGCAAGATGCGCAAGCCCGACGAGCTGGCAAAGGCCGTGCGCTTCCAGGCTGAGCGTGTCCGAGGGCGCGGCGGGGTCCTGATCCTTCGAGACGGCGACGACCACGACATCCGGTGCCCCGTCGAGCTTGCCCGCAGCATGGCACCGCAACCGGACTTGGTCACTGTCCCTGTGGAGATTGTGATCGCCCGACACGAGTACGAAGCTTGGTTTCTCGCCGGGGCGGACTCGCTCCGCGACCACCAGGCAGTGCGTGACGATGCGTACGCACCCACAGATCCTGAAGCCAAGCGGGATGCGAAAAGTCAGCTGGAGGCCATGATGAACGAGTCCTACAAGGAGACTCTGCATCAGGCGAAATTCTCTGCACTCATCGATCTCCGCGCGGCGGCGGACAAGAGCAGATCCTTCCGGAGAATGATCCACGCGGTTGTGGCACTGCTGGGTCACGTCCCGAAAGATTGACCGCCACGACAGACCGCGAAGCGACGCCCGGTGCTGCTCGTGACGTCGTCTCGTGTCCGGCGGATCCGGACAGCTCACTCACTTCACCAGGTACTCGCACAGCGTCTTGTCGGACTTGCCTCCCTGGTTGTCCGCGACCTTCTTCCCGTCAACGGTGATGAGGCAGGGCGCGGCGTGCAGCATGCCGTCGGAGCCCTGCACCGAGCCGGGAACGACGGACACTGTGGACCCGATCCTCTTCTCGGCGTCGGTCGTCAGGGTGATGGATCTCCGTCTTCTTCCACGGCAGTGTGGCGGTCTCCAATGGGGGTCCGGTGTTCCTCGACAAGGACCTGCGTGGCCGGACGGAATCCTTGCCATAGGGCTGCGCGCGGACTCCGCACCCGTGGGCATGGACGCCGGAACCGCGTACCAAGGGCTGGACCGGGGCGCGAACCGGGTGGGCGCGGGCAGCAGACCGAGCCATCCCGCGCCCGCCCGTCACGGAAGCAGCACCCTCAGAACCGCTCGACCTTCACGCCATCCGGCACCTGATAACAGCCGGAGACGACCATCAGGCTCAGCTTCGGCTTGTCGCGCTTTTGCATCTGGACGATATTGACGCTGTACTTCTTCGCGTCGTTGCCGGCCGTGAGATTGAGATTCTTGTTCTTGCTCGTGTCCAGCCCGTACTCGACGACCTTCCAGCCGTGCTTGGGCAGTTCTACCTTGAGCCGTTTCATCACCCCGTCGAGCTGGTCGGCCGATGCAGGGTAGAAGCTCCACGGGTGAAAGATCTGGAAATACTTCTCCGGATCCTTGCCGCTGCACTCCGAGACACCCGCTCCGCTGTTCGACGCCTTCCCCTTGATGCCGATCAGGTCATAGATCTCGCTGGAAACCTTCTCCGTCTTGTCCGCGGCGGCCTCCGAAGTCATGGTGCCCGCGGAGGGGATGTCGCCGGAGCCATTGGCGTCAGTCATGCTGCATCCGGTGAGGGTAGTGAGAGCGAGGGACACGAGGAGCCCTCTCTGCCAGCCTTGGGTGAGACATCCCGCTTTGTCGGGTTAGCCTGAGAGGGCATCGACAGGAGTTCCACCCTTATGACCAGCACGAAGCCGTCCGGATCGGATCCGGCAGCGAAGCCGAAGCGCCGCAGTTTCAGTCCCGAGTACAAGCTGCGGATCGTGGCCGAGTACGACGCCGCGGCCAAGAACGAGAAGGGCTCGGTCCTGCGCCGCGAGCGGCTGTACCACTCGCACATCAAGGAGTGGCGGGCCGCCCGGGATGCCGGGGCCCTGGAGAAGCTGGCCGACAGGCGCACCGGCCCGGCGAGGCCGAAGAGGTCGCCCGCCGAGGTGGAGAACGAGAAACTGCGCCGCCAAGTGGAACGGCTGGAGAAGGAACTGGCCCGCAACAAGGCCGCGTTGGAGGTCATGGGAAAAGCTTCCGCGCTCTTGGAAATGATCTCCGAGAGCGCGGACTGACCCAGAACGCCGCCCCGGTCCTCGACGACGCCTTCGCCGGTGTCGAGCCCGCACTGGGTATCACCACCGCGTGCCGGCTGACCGGACGCTCGCGGGCCACCCACTACCGCAGGCTGCGGCCCGCAGCCGAGCGGAAACCGAGGAAGCCGCAGGTCCAGCCCTCGGCCCTGAGCGCGCCGGAGCGATCTGCGGTACTGGAGCTGATGAACCGCGAGGAGTACGCCGAACTCCCGCCCGCCCAGATCTGGGCCCGTGAGCTGGATGCCGGGCGCTACCGCTGCTCCGTCTCCACGATGTACCGGATCCTGCGCGAAAAGGGCCAGAGCGGCGAGCGCCGCCGACAGGCCACCCACCCTGCCAAGGCGGTGCCCGAACTCCTCGCCACCGCCCCCTCGCAGGTGTTCACCTGGGACATCACCAAGGCCGCCGGACCCGAGAAGGGCATCTGGTACCACGCCTACGTGATCATCGACATCTACTCCCGCTATATCGTCGGCCACACTGTCGAGAAGGCCGAATCGGCCGAGCGGGCCGAGGAGTTGATCCGCGAGACCATCACCCGCAACGGCATCGTGCCCGAGACCGTGCACGCGGACCGCGGGACCTCGATGACCAGCAAGAAGGTCTCCCAGATGCTGATCGACCTCGGAGTGACCCGGTCGCACTCGCGGCCCAAGGTCTCCAACGACAACCCCTACAGCGAGGCCCAGTTCAAGACCACGAAGTACATGTCGGACTACCCCGACCGCTTCGATTCCCTGGCCCATGCCCGCGAGTGGTTCGACACGTTCATCGCGTACTACAACCACGAACACCGCCACTCCGGCATCGGCTGGCACACCCCGGCCTCCGTCCACTTCGGGACCGCCGAGGAGGTCCGCGACCAACGAGCCGTCACTCTCGCCCAGGCATACGCCCGCCACCCCGAACGCTTCGCCCGCCGCCCCCGACCACCCCGAATACCCGAGAAAGCCTGGATCAACGACCCGGCCAAGCGCCGCGAACCCGCACCACAAACCTCATAGCGTCCCGACCGTCTCACTGGACTTGAAATCTTCCGGAGCGCGGATGCGCCCAGCTTGATCTTCAAGTCGAAAAGCCTCGGTTGGTCGGAACAGGACACGGGCCGGTCGTTACGGTCGGGAATTTCGTGGATCGGTCGTCAGACTGGCACGGGCTGGCGCCCGTGGGCTCGTCATCCCTATCTCACTCCTGGCGATCGGCAGCACGCGTGGCACGGAATTCCTCTATGGCGAAGCCCAGTCCGCGAAGTACCGTGCGCATCTCGACTGGATGGACCGCCTCGCACTGAATCCCGAAGAGTCTCGGGGCTTCATCCACGACATCGCACGCCAACTGTGAGGGGACCTTCATGCCGGACATCGCATGGGACGAGCCGTTCTGCGGCGAGGGAAACTCCTGCTTCCGACTCGGGACAGACGAGCGCGGCAACAGCTACATCGCCGTAAAAGGCGAGGAGGACCGGTACCTCACCGACAGCCACGAGGCACTGCGGACCATGATCCGAGACATCAAGGCCGGCAAGGCCGACCACCTGCTGTAACAGCACATGGGCCCGTCAGCGATAAGGACTGCCAGAACGTTCGGGGGCGGATCATCAAAAGTCGGGCATCGCCACAGCTCGACGGCTCGATCGAAACCGCTGTACACAAACGCAGCGCAGACCCCGAACTGGCCCAACGCCCGCCTCACCGCCGTGACCGGGCAGACATGGGCACCGGAACCGCGCACCAAGGGCTGGACCGGGGGGCGAACCGGGTGGGCGCGGCGGCAGGCCGAGCCATCCCGCGCCCGCCCGTCACGAAAGCAGCACCCTCAGAACCGCTGGACCTTCTCGCCATCCGGCACCTGATAGCAGCCGGAGACGACCATCAGGCTCAGACCCGGCGGGTTGTCCTTCGCCATGTGGACGATCTTGACGCTGTACTTCTTCTTATCATTGTCGGCCGTGAGGTTGAGGTTCTTGTTCTGGCTGTTGTCAACCCCGTACTCGACGACCTTCCAGCCATGCTTGGGCAGTTCCTCCTTGAGCCGCTCCATCGCACCACCGAGCTGGTCGGCCGATGCGGGTACGAGGCTCGACGGGTGAAAGATCTTGAAGAACTTCTCCCGATCCTTGCCGCTGCACTCCGTGACGCCGGCTCCGGTCTTGGACAACTTTCCCTTGATACCGATCAAGTCGTAGAGCTCGCTGGAGACCTTCTCCGCCTCATCGGCAGCGTCCTCCGAGGTACTGGTGCCCGCAGAGGGGGTGTCGTCGGAGCCATTGGCGTCAGTCATGCTGCATCCGGTGAGGGTAGTGAGAGCGATGGACACAAGGAGCGCGGATGCGCCCAGCTTGATCTTCAAGTCGAAGAACCTCGGTTGGTCGGAACAGGACACGGGCCGGTCGTTTCAGTCGGGAATTTCGTGGATCGGTCGTCAGACTGGCACGGGCTGGCGCCCGTGGGCTCGTCATCCCTACCTCGCTCCTGGCGTGAGGTTTGGCGGCTCCTTCAGGTCCACGCTCCCACCCTTGCCCGCCACGACCAAGCCCTGATTCAGGAGACTGTCGGATTCCTCCTCCCAGTAATCACTGTGGCCCTCGGTATCCGTTGTCATCTGGTTGGCGCCGAAACGCTCGTCACTGGGAATCGTCCATGGGCCGTCCCAATCGGTCCCGCCGTGCCCGAAACGACCAACGTCCGGGACGAGATCCCCGTCGGCCTCCTGGTTCCAGACGTGGCCCTTCGGGACATCCATCTGATCCGCATTGCTCACCTGCACCCCGGGGCTGCCCGCGAGAATCACGTCGTCCACGTTCAGGTCACCCTGCCGGGCCGCGGACCCGACGAGAGTCGTCCCGTACGAGTGGCCGATCGCCGTACGATGAGGGTCCGAATCGACACTACGCGACGCGTCGAGGCCGTCGAGAAACTGGTTGTAGGCCGGGGCTCCGTCATTGGCGTAGTGGCTGAACGGTGAGTCCTTGACGATGCTCTGTGGGGCGTCGTACCCGAGCCAGGTGATCGTGGAAACCGAGTCATCGCCGGGCACGGCGTCGGCCACGCGCCACACATTCACCATCCGGTCGATGTCTCCCTCTACGCTGCTCAGGTTCGACGTCGTACCCGGCACATAGACCGCCTGGTGGTCAGCAGTGTCCGGATTGCCGTTCGCAACGATGGCACGGCCATTCCCTTCCGCACTGAATCCGAGCAGGTACGCCTCGGGCAGGCGTTTGAACCCGGTGTTGTCGAAGCGGTCCTGGATCGCCTGCATTCCCTTCATGGAACCGTCGGCGCGTGCCTTCTGGGCGCCGTACTTCTCGTTCCACTTGCTCCAGCCGTCGGTCTGGACGACGGCCGGATAGGAGCCGTTGGGATTGGGGGCATACTTCGCGGGCTCGGCAGGAATCCTGTCCAGTTCAAGCTGTACCTGCGCCTTGGCCCCCGCCAGAACCGTGCGGTTGGCCTCGTCACGGGTCTCCGCGGGCAGTCCGTCCAGCGCCCCGACCGAGGCGGCTTCCAAGGAGACGTAGGCGGACTGCTCCTCCGGGCTGAGCCCCTTCCACCACGTCGCGTTGTCCGCCGGGCTGCCGCCTTTCGGCGCCTCCGGCAAGGAGTCGACGTAGGCCTTGCCCGCCTCGCGGACCCCGCCCATGTCCGACTGTGTGTCGGCCCAGTCCCGGTCGGAGACCTTCAAGTCGTCATCGGCCTTCAGCGCGCGCAGCTTCGGCGCCCACTTCGTGTCCGCTTCCGTGGCTTCCTTCAACGCGTCGGCGATCCGGTTCGCGTAACCCATCGCCTTGCCGTCGTTCGGGTTCGGGTGGATGTTCACCGCCTGGCGTTCCAGGGCACCGGACGTCGGGCCGCCCCCGGCGCTCCCGGTCACCGTGCCGCCGTCGGCGATCTTCTCGTCGCCCGGCTTCTTGCCTGCTGGATACCCGACCGAACCGTCCGGGTTCACCGTGCAGTTGTCGGCGCGCGCGTCCTCGATCGCCGCGTCCAGCCTTCGCTTGGCCACCGCCATGTCGAAGGCGAAGCCATTCAGCGCGGTGCTGACCAGTCCGCACTCGGTCTGCGCGTAGTGGAAGTTCTTCGACAGGGCCTGGAGTTCGCGGAGGGCGGCCGTCGCAGCGTCGCCCTTCAGCTCGTAACGCATTCCCGCGCAGACCCGATTGTCGATGGTGTCCTTGGCCGCACTGGCCATGTCGCCAGCCGCCCGGTAGCCGTCTGCGGCTTCCTCGTACTCCGACGGCTTGAAATCTTTCAGCGTCGCAAGATCCATGGCTGCGGATCACTTCTCTTTCGCTTGGCCGCCGACGGCCTCGGTGTCCTCGTGCTGCAGCTTCAACCTGTTCAGCTCTTCCATGACCGCCTGGTCGGACTTCGAAAGGTCATGACCCGCCCTCTCCAGAAGCCCGCCCAACTCGCCGCAGCGGCGGCTCACATCGCCGACGTACTTCTTCCAGGAGTCGTACAACTCCTTCTGCGCCGCCGCGCTCTGGCACCCGGCAGTGTCATCGAGCCCCGACTGCCCTTCGTGCAGCTTCGTCAGCGCCTTGCCGATGCCGCCCTTCAGGCCCGTGACGCCCTCGCCGGCCTGCACCCATGCCTTCTTGTCCGACTTCAGATCCCCCGAAGGCGCGCCCGCCGGGGCTCCGCCCGGATCGACCTGGTTCAGCTGCATCTGCGCGGAACTGCGCTCTGCCGCATCGGCTTTGAGCTGTTCCCACTCGTCCCACGCCATCCGCGAAACCCTCCCCGTTTCCCCGTTCCCAGGCGAACCCGGGCCGAGCCGCCATGATCTCCGCCGCCGAGGGGCGAAATCAAACGCGCATTCCCTGCACCAGTACCGACCCGCCGCAAGCCCCGCTCCCGTAGCAGTAGCAGTAGCAGTAGCAGTCCAAGCCCGACTGCTCGAACTGCTGAACGTCGATCCGACCGCGATACGTGGCCTTCTTCGCCCGGTCGCCGCAGGTGCTCATCGAGCACCAGCGGCGTCGGCCAGGTCGTGACTCGTCCAAAAGTCAGGTACCCGTCCGGCGACCGAACGCCGAGGGGGAATCGGATCTGGACGAGGTCGCAAGGGCTGCGCCGGAGCGCCCACGCCGGAAATCGCTCGGGCTCACGCCTCTCGTGCGCTTGAACGCGACGCTGAAACCGAACGCGTCGGAGTAGCCGACGGCTCGAGCGATGTCGAAGATGGTCGTTGCCGCCTGCTCGGTCAGCAGATCGGCGGCGAGGGTCATGCGCCAGCGGGTGAGGTAGGTCAGCGGCGGCTCACCGACCAGCTGCGTGAACCGCTTTGCGAGCGTCGAGCGCGAGACACCCGAGCGGTCCGCGAGTGAGGCGACCGTCCAGGGCGTCGACGGCTCGGCGTGCAGCAACCGCAGGGCGTCGCCGACCACCGGGTCGCGGTGCGCGGTGTACCAGGCGGGCGGGCTGCTTTCAGGCTGATCGAACCACTCGCGCAGCGAACACACCATCAGCCAGTCCAGCAGTCGATCGAGTACCACCTGCTGGCCCGGGGTGTCGACAGCGACCTCGGCGGCCAGGTGGTCTCGAACGGCATCGGCCACACCGCCGGGTGTGACGCGCAGGACATCGGGCAGTGCCTCCAGCAGCCATCGGCCGATCTCGCCGTTCACCGGATAGGCGCCGACGACGAGAGTCGTCGAACCGCTGCCTGGCTCCTCCGAGCCCTGGTCGTTCCAACCGAGGCGGTAGCGGGTCCCACCGTGCTCGGGCACCGCGCAGTACTCGCCGCACTCGACCGGCTCGGCCCTGGTACCGATCTCATCGACGAAGGTGAACGGCTCGGGACCGCGAACGATCACCATCTCACCGGCGTCGACCCGCTCGGGCGGGCGACCCTGCGGGACAATCCACCCGAGCCCCCCGAGAGCGATGCACAGGGTCAGCGGGGCGCCGTCCACGAAGTGCAGTGCCCAGGGCGGAGACAGTGTCGAACTACCGAACAGCGACCCCTGGGCTCGTACACCACGAAACAGCTCACCGAAGGCATCCATGCCACGAGATTAGACGAATACACATGCGATCTGGCTTCTTGGCCATGGATCCGTCCGAGGCGAGCGCGTTGAATCAAAGCCATGAGAAGCGAAACGACTCTTGTCCTCGGCGCCACCGGCAAGACCGGCCGACGGGTCGCCGCCCGGCTGCGGTTGCACGGCGTGCAGGTCCGGGCCGCCTCCCGATCCAGCCGCACCCGGTTCGACTGGGCCGATCCCGCCGGGTGGGACCAAGTCCTGAAAGACGTCAACACTGCCTATATCGTGCCTCCGTCCGTGCCCGGCCCGGTGCACGACTTCGTGGCACGAGCCGAGGCCGCCGGCGTGCAGCGTCTCGTCCTGCTCTCCGGGCACGGCGCCGACACCTGGGGTGACACCACGTTCGGGCTGGACATGCGCTCAGCCGAGGAGGCCGTCCGCGGATCATCGTTGGAGTGGACTGTGCTGCGCCCCTCGAACTTCAACCAGAACTTCGACGAAGACCTGTTCCACGCCCCACTGGTGGCCGGCGAGCTCGCACTTCCGGCCGGCCCCGTGCCCGAGCCGTTCATCGACCTTGAGGACGTGGCCGATGTTGCGGCCCTCGTGCTCACCGAACCGGAGCGGCACGCCGGTAAGACCTACGAGCTGACCGGGCCGCGCGCAGTGACCTTCGGCGAGGCGGTTGAGCTGATCTCGAAGGCATCCGGCCTTCCCATCACCTTCAAGGAGATCTCCTCCACCGAGTACTCCGCAGCCCTTGTCAGGGAGGGCTGGGAGCAGCACGTCGCGGACCACGTCGTTGAGATGTTCGTGGTGATGGGGCGTGGGACCATCGCCGCGACGACCGACGGCGTCGCCACCGTGCTGGGCCGTGCGCCCCGAACCTTCGAGGAGTTCGTCGTGCGGGCCGCCGGGGCGGGAGCATGGCAGCGATGACCAAGCCGGTTGGGCACGGCACCGGTAGCAACCTCAGGTGAGGCCGTCAGCCGGCCGGCAGACCCTCGAACTCAACGCCGGATCCACCTCGATCCGAGACGCCGTCAAGGCCAACGTTCGACCACCAGGTGCATGACGGCGGCTCGGCGCCCAGTGCGTGGTCCGCAGGCGAGCGATACGGATCTCAGCGGCCGGTCAGCACAACAACCTGGTCCCCGCTGACCGGAGTGGTCCGGGCGTGGGCCGGCAACCCGCCGCCGTGCAGTTCTCCCTGCAACGGGTCAGCTCTGAGAGCCTGTGGCGGGGGCTGCGCCTCGGGGGAATGAGATCTCGACCCGGCGGTTCTTCTTCCGGCCCTCTTCCGAGGCGTTGTCGGCAATCGGATAGTCCTCGCTGTAGCCACGGATCTCGAAGGAGATGTCCGGGCCGAGCGTTTTGTTCAGCTCCTGATGTACGGCGTCGGCGCGCTTTTTGGACAGGACCTTGCCGTGCCCGTACGAGCCGAGGTCGTCGGTGAAACCGAAGACCCGGATCTTCGTGGCCTTCTGCATCGTGATCTCTTCGGCGATGGCCCTGATACGGGAGGACGCGTCGACGTTGAGCTTCGAGCTGTCCTTGTCGAAGAGGACTTCGGCCTGGAGGGCGAACTTGACGTCGGAATTGGTGTCTTCACGGCGTTCCTCGCCGCCCAGGTCCTCGACGACGGACTTGATATCGATGACGCGGGCGGGAGCGAGAGTGCCGCCGTCTGCGAGCCGCAGCCCCGGTGCGTTTCCGTCCACCTCAGGAGGCGGGGACGACGTGGTGCTGCCCGGGGGGACGCTGGGGTCGGGGTCCGCGTGAGCGCTGGTGACGGATAGGCCGGTGATCAGGACGGCTGTCGCGAGGGTGATCTTCGCGAAGTGGGCCGGGCGACTTCGGGAAGTGGTCTGAGGCATGGCGTCACTCACCATCGGAGATCTCGATGGAGGCGGGGGGCATGTCCGCGATCTGGAAGTCGACCTTGGTGGATTCGGTGGGGGGGGCAGGGAATTGGGCGAACCAGGTCTTTTCCTCGCCGGTCTTGAAGGCTCCACCGAACTGCGTGCAGAGGCAGCGGCCTTCTGTATCACGCAGGATCAGATACTTCTTCTTACCTGTCCTGTCCACCAGTGACGCACCGGCCATGGAACTTGAGTTGGCCGACAACTCCTTCTCATCTCCCCTCCAGGAGGTGGGGTTCCAGAAGCTCCCCTTGCCGTTCTTCACCTTCCCGGAGACGGTCAGGAAACCTCCCTCGTCTCGTACGGCAGAGCTGACAATGAGAGTGGTGTTGTCACTGCCTCCAGTCATCTCGGCAAGTACGGTCTCCTCTGCTGGAGGAGAAGGCTCATCTCCCTTCGGCGTCTCCTCGCCCTCTTTGCCCTTGTCTGTAGGAGTCGACGACGAACCCGCTTTGGGCTTGTCGTCCTCGCCGCCTCCTCCGCCGCAACCGGCCACCGTGAGGACCAAGCCAGTCGTGATCGCCACTGCGGTCAGTGCCCTTCGGGCCTTCATGGTGTGCCGCATGCTCATCAGTAACTCTTCCTTGTCTCGACGTTCACTCGACCAGATGGACGGAGAACAAGTCCTTCGGCTCGGGCAGATCGTCCTGCTCATCGATGGGCGTGTCCGGATCAATCTGCCAGCGACCGCTGCCTCTGCAATCAATTTCGATCAGATCAGCCTCTTCGCCTTCGGGCGCGGCCACGCAGAGAGGCTCGATCGTCGCGGTGGCGTCGGCCTTGGCGTGAGTGCTCTCCGTGCCGGGGATGACCGAGTCGCCCACCGTGCCGCGAGTCACGATCGCCACCGAGGATTCGTAGGCACCGTCGACCTCGGCCATCCCTACGCTCTCGACATCCGCGTCGTTGTCACCCGCGAGTTGCCGCGCTGCTGCGTCGTAGCCCGCCCCCGGGATCTCTTCCTCCACCGCGAGCCAAGCGGGCCACTCGTCGGGATTGCCGAGCGACTCGAAGAAGCCGTCCGTCAGCTCGTCACGCCCGTCCTGGGCAGCCGCCAGCGATGCTGCATCGGCCGCCGACTGGCCGCTGTTGCGAGCTGCTGCCGCCTGGGCGAAGGCGAAGTAGGCGAACGCAAGAAAGAGCAGACCCGCCACCACCACGACGTACATGGGGAGGGTCTGCCCTCGGTCCTGCCGAAGTTTGTCGAGCGTCAGCCGCCGGTGATATCGGACACTGCGGTGCCGATCGCCTCTGAAATCGTCTGATCCAGGTTCAACGCCCGCACCGCCACCACGATCAAAGCGATTACGACCACCAACCCCGCGTACTCCACCACGCTCGCGCCCGCATCCGCGCGCATCCGCCGCACCGTCGTGTCGCGCCAGTTGGTGATTGCGATCTGCGCCTTCGTGGCGGTCTTGAGCGCGTTGTCCTTCGCCATGGGGTACCTCTCCGAGTTCGGCCGACGTAAGCGTATCTTCGCGCGTGGTGCCGCTTCCGATACGAGAAACGTACGGCTTCATGCGGATACCGCCAGAGGGCCCCGGGGCCCAATTCTGGGCCCAAATCATGTTTTGGGCCCCCTGTGTCTGCTTGGGAACGGTCATGTCAGCCACGTCTCCCCGCCCCACGCCGCGATCGCCTCGCTCCGGCTCGTGCTGTGCAGCTTCGCGAAGATGCGGTTGATGTGGTTCTTCACGGTCTTCTCGCTGATGAAGCAGGTGGCGGCGATTTGCTGGTTGCTCATACCTGTGGCGATGAGGTCCATGACCTCCACCTCCCTCGAACTCAGCCCATGATTGCGCCGGTTGTGAGACTGCGGGGCCGGTGGTGCCTGCTGGGCCCGGGACCGTTCCGCTGACGACTGTCCCACATCTGATTGCACATGCGAAGGTCTTTCGCGATGCCGCAACGAATTCGAGACTCTTGGCCCGGAGTCATGGGCCCCGCCGGGATGTGCAGTCGCATCTGCGCCCGGTGCGTAGCCAGGTATCCGGCTCGTGCCCGCATACGGGACGCCCGTCTCGTACACCGCGCCGAGTCCTCCCGGCAGCGGTCGCACCTCGTCCTGGAGGCAGCCGCCGCGCACATGGGCCAGTAGCGCGTCCTGGACGGAGGTCGTGAAGTGGGCGCGGCCCGCCCGGATGTCCCGTACCGCATCCACCAGTTGATCGGCGGTGAACTCTCCGTGCACCAGATAGCCGCCCGCGCCCAGCCGCAGCGCCTCGCGCACGACCTCGCTCTCGCGGCTGTACGTCAGCATCATCACCGGCGCAACGCGGACCAGGTACGGGAGGACCGATAGGCCGTCCACGCCCGGCATCCGGACGTCGAGCAGCACGATGTCGGGGAGGTGCTGCTGCGCCACGGTCAGGGCTTGGCTGCCTTCGGTCGCCTCTGCCACGACCTCTATGTCGTCGCGGCCTCCGAGCAGGACGGTGAGCCCCGCCCGTACAACAGGGTTGTCGTCGACGATGACGATGCGCAGAACGGTTGGGGATGCGCGCAGGTCAGGAGGGGTGAGTGGGGTGGGGGAAGGGGCGGGGAACGCCGCCTCCGGCAGGGGAATGCGGAGCCCGGCGGGGGTGTGTTCCGAGCAGGGTTCGGTGGTGTGCGACGACGTGTGCTGGGAGCCGTGCGTCGACACATGCACATGTGAAGCCATGGACCGGGGCCCTTGGCCGTAGGTGCTTTCGTCCGGCATGGTGCGGCCTCCTCTCGGGGGTCGGGGAGTGGGGAGTGGGGGTCGGGGAGTGGAATCGGTCAGGGGACGCCCGCGGGGGTGAGGGCCGCGACCGGTAGTTCGAGGCGTACTTCCGTGCCGCCCGCGCTGCGGCCCCGGCCGATGCGGATGCGGGCGCCGATGCCGGCCGCCCGCTCGACCATGCCGACCAGGCCGAAGTGGCCGGTCTTGCGGAGGTTCTCCAGGCAGATGCCCGCGGGCAGGCCGCTGCCGTTGTCCAGGACGCTGATGCGCAGTGCGCCCTCGACGAGACCGATCTCCAGGGTGACGTGGGTGGCGCGGGCGTGACGGTGGCTGTTTTCCATGGCTTCGGTGGCGATCGTCAGGATGTGGCGTGCGACGGCGTACGGGACGGCGAGCGAAGACCCGTCGCCGAGTGGGCGGAATGCCGTCGCGATGCCCGTACGCCGTCCGAAGTCGTCCAGCCGCGCCCGGAGTTCGTCGCCGACGGCCACTCCCCCGGTCGCGGTGTCGTAGTCCGCCTGCCTGCGCAGGTCGGAGAGGATCTCGCGGGACTCGGACGCGGCGCGACGGGCCGCGCGGGCGACCATGCCCGCCCGGTCGCGGACGGCGTGGGGGTCCAGGCGGTCGGCGGAGCCGGCGAGGCTGTCGGCGGCCATCGCCACGCCGTGCAGGGTCTTGGCGACCGAGTCGTGCATCTCCCTGGCGAGGCGGGCGCGTTCGCCTTCGACCGCGTCGCTCACCGCGAGTCTGGCGTTGGCCTCGGACAGGGCCTGGGTCGCGGCGCCGAAGCGGAACATCAGATTGCGCAGGGTGACCCCGATGACCCCGGCCGCCACACAGAATCCGCTGATCAGGAGCGTACTGGCGGGGCTGCCCATCCGCTGTGCCCAGGCCGTGTACGCCGCCGCCAGGAGCAGGATCTGGATCGAGGTGAAGATGCCCGCGCCCCGCCAGCCGTACAGCAGCCCGGCGAGCAGCGGGGTGCACGCGGTGGCGTAGCCGAGGGCCGAGTCGGGTGAGGCCGTCAGGAGCAGGACGGAGCCGAAGAGCAGGTCTACGCCCATCAGGGAGCGGTACTTGATGAGCAGCGGGCCGAGCTTCTCCCAGTCCCGGAGCATCGCGTACGAGCCGACGAAGCTGAACACCACGGCGGCGCCGACCAGCCAGCCGCCGAACTGGCCGCCCGCCCTGGCCAGCGCGAAGGGCGCGCCGAGGGCGATCATCGCGAGGCGGAAGCCGAAGACCTGGCGGCACAGGGCCTGGAGGGCGTTGATCTGGATGGGGATGCTGGGCGCCGGTACGTCGTCGGCGAGCGCGGAAGCGACGGGCGCGGACGTGACAGGTGCGGACGTGACAGGTGCGGACGTGACAGGTGCGGACGTCACGGGTGCGGAAGTCCCCGGCCCCGGCAAGGGGGACTGCAAGACCGCCGATGCCACTGGGACCTGTGGGAACTGTGGGATCTGTGAGGCGGGAGTGACTCCCTGGAGTGCGTCGAGCCTTGCGCCGCTGTACCTGAGGTGGCTCGGGGGCAGCGACATGGCCGTCATTCGCCGAATACCGAACCGAAGTCGGTGTCCGACCCCAGGAACATGTTGGTCACGATGAGGAGCAGCGTCGCCGGGACCATGAAGGCGAGCGTGACCACCGTCGTCTTCGGGATGGCTTTCGCCGCGCGCCGCCGGGAGTTCTGGGCGTCGGTGCGGCGCATGTCGTTGGCGATCTGAATCAGGGTGTCGGCGATGGGCGCGCCGAGTTCCTCACCCTGCTGGAGCGCGGTCACGAACTGGGAGACCTGCTCGGACGCGTTGCGCCTGCGCAGTTCCTCGAAGGCCTGGCGGCGGCTGACGCCCATGTCCATCTGGCGCAGGGTGATGCGCAGTTCGTCGGCCCAGGGCCCTTCGTACTTCTCCGAGACGCGGTCGAGTGCCTGGCGAAAGCCGAGGCCGGCGCTGACGACGACGGCGAGTACGTCGAGGAAGTCGGGCAGGGTGCGCTCGATGACGTCCTTGCGTTCGCGGATGGCCTGCCAGATGGTGACGTCGGCGGCGAACCAGCCGTACGCGATGCAGAAGATCCCGAACAGCGGCAGGTCGTTGAGCAGGCAGATGACGGCCGCGAAGCCGCCGAAGGCGCCGTAGATCGCGCGGCGGGCGGCGTACCGGTCGACGGTGAGGCCGCCGGGGTTGCCCGCCATGTCGATCTTGCGGCGCTTGCGGTCGACCCGGCTCGGGCCCATCAGGCGCAGGACGGCGGGTGCGAACCGCATGCCGAGGCGGTCGACGGCCGATTCGGGGCCGGAGACGCGGGTGGCGCCGATCTCCAGGGCGACGGCCAGGTCGCCGGGGATCTTGGCTTCGGCGCGGTACATCCTGACGCCCTGAAAGGCACCCGCGACGCTCAGCCCGACCACCAGCGCGAGGAGCAGTGCCATGGGGGTTCCCTCCTGATTCCGCTGGAGCTTTCAGTGGACATGGCGCTATACGTCGGTACATCTATACGTCGATCTTGCCGAAGCGGCGCATCGCTATGAAGCCCGCCGCGTAGAGGCCGATGGCCACGAGCACGATGATTTGGCCGAGTGGGTTGCTGGTCATCCGGGCCATGGAGCCCGGAGTGACGGAGTTGAGCATGATCATCGCGCCGAGGCCGAGCAGCGGGATCGTGTACGCCGTCGCGTTGACCTCGGAGAGCATCGTGCGGACCTCGCGTCGTGTCTCCTTGCGCTCCTCCAGTGTCTCGGTGAGGTTGCGCAGCGAGCCGACGACGGTGCCGCCGGCGCGGTTGGAGAGTACGAGGGTGGTGACGAGGACGACCAGCTCGCGCGACGGCAGACGCTCCGCGAGCTCGCCGAGCGCGTCGTCGATGGAGCGGCCGACGGACAAGTGGTTGGCGACGGTGGCCAGTTCCTCGCCGGCCGGTGCCTCCAGCTCCTCGGCGGCCATGCTGAGCGCGGTACGCAGCGCGAGCCCGGCGGCGGTCGCGTTGGCGAGTATGCGCGAGAGGTCGGGCAGTTGGTTGATGAAGGCCTCGATGCGCTTCTGGCGCTGCCAGTTGAGGAAGGCGACGCCGCTCCAGACGGCGACCAGACCGGCGACCGGGCCGAAGAAGGGCGCGAGGACCGAGGCCGCGATCAGCCACAGGGCGGCGACGCCCCCCAGGACGTACACGAGGAACTCACCCGCGGTCAGGTCGAGTCCGGTGGCCGACAGGCGCAGCTGGATCTTCTTGCCCAGCGTGGTTTTGCGCAGCCGCCGGTCGAGGCCGGCGAAGCGCCGGTGGCGGCCGAGCGGGCGCGGGCCCGTGATGGCGAGGCGTTCCACCAGGGCGGCTCGCTGGGAGCGGCCGGCGGTGTAGGTGTGGATTCCGGCGACGGCCAGTACGCCGCAGAGCAGCGTGCTGCCGATCGCCAGCAGTGCGGAATTGTCCATGGCCGTACCTACTGGGCCTCTCGCGAATAGAGGGGATCGTTGTCTTCCGTGATGCCGAAGGCGGGCGGGATCGGCTCGTTCGCGAGGTAGAGCCGTTGCGCGACGCGGCGGGGCAGGGCGAGGTGCTCGAACCGGCCGCGCACTACGCGCTCGGCGCTCATCGGCTCGGTGATGAAGTGCGAGACGGTGGTTGTCTTGAACTGCTCCCTGCCGTGCGAGACCAGCAGCGCGATCTCGCTGACCTTGCGGGAGCCGTCGGCGAGCCTGGCGAGCTGGACGATGACGTCGACGGCGCTGTTGATCTGGTCCTTGAGCGCCTCGAAGGGTACGTCGACCTCCGACATGGAGCCGAGGGTCTGGAGCCGCATCAGGGCGTCCTCGGCGCTGTTGGAGTGGACGGTGGCGAGCGAGCCGTCGTGGCCGGTCGACATGGCCTGGAGCATGTCGAGCGTCTCGCCGCCGCGGACCTCACCGACGATGATGCGGTCGGGGCGCATGCGCAGGGAGTTGCGTACGAGGTCGCGGATGGTGATCTGGCCCTTGCCCTCGACGTTGGCCGGGCGGGTCTCAAGCCGGATGACGTGGGCCTGCTGGAGCTGGAGCTCGGCGGCGTCCTCGACGGTGATGATGCGCTCGTGTTCCGGGATCAGGCCGGAGAGCGCGTTGAGGAGAGTGGTCTTCCCCGAGCCCGTACCGCCCGAGACGATGACGTTGAAGCGGGCCCGTACGAACGCGGAGAGCAGCAGCAGCATCTGCTCGTCGAGCGTGCCGAGGCTGATCAGCTCCTGGAGCCGGTACGCGCGCGGGAAGCGACGGATGGTGAGGGTGGGGCCTGTGAGGGACAGCGGCGGGATGATGACGTTGACGCGCTCGCCGGAGGGCAGGCGGGCGTCGACCATCGGATTGGACTCGTCCACGCGGCGGTTGACGGTGGAGACGATGCGCTCGATGGTCTGCATCAGCTGCTCGGTGGACGCGAAGCGCATCGGGAGCTGCTCGACGCGGCCGGCCCGCTCGACGAAGATCGAGTCGGGTCCGTTCACCATGATCTCGGTGATGGAAGGGTCTTCGAGGAGCGGTTCGAGCACACCGAGCCCGAGGGCCTCGTCGACGACACGGCGGATGAGCTGGGAGCGCTCGGACGTGGAGAGGACCGGGCCTTCGCGGCTGATGATGTGCGCGAGTACGCGCTCCAGGCGGGCCCGTCGTTCGCCGGCGGCGAGCGAGGACATCTCCGCGAGGTCGATCTCCTCCAGGAGCTTCGTCCGGTAGGTGGCGACCAGATGGCCGTCCTCGCGCCCACCGGCGTTCTCCTCGGGGGCGGTGATGCGTGCCCGCAGACTCATGTGGCGGTGCTCCTCATTCGGGCGGGGTGGTTCGGCGCGTCCTGCTGCTTGCGGGGTCGGCCCCGGGTGCGCCGGACTTAGGGCTCCTCATCGCTGGGCATGACGACGGTGCGGGTGATCGGGCCGAAGTCGCCGATGCCGGGGAGTACGGACGGGATCCCGACCACGGCCGTGCCGGACACGGTCTCGGCCCCGGCGGGTCCGGCGCTGATCGTCGTACGCCCGCCCATCCAGCCACTGATCGAGGCGTACCCGGAGGCCGCGCCGGAGCCCGGCTCCAGGGACTCGGTGCGCGCGGCGGCGCGGGCGGCGGTCCCGGCCTGGGAGGCGGCGTATCCGGCGAGGCCGAGCTGGATGGCGGCCATGGCGACGAAGAGCAGGATCGGGAGGAACCCGGTGAATTCGAGGATGGCTGCGCCTCGGTCGCGCTGCGACCGGCTGCGGAGGGCGCGGAGTGCGCTGGGTGCGCGGAGGGCGCGTGCGCGGAGTGCGCTGGGTGCGCGGAGGGCACGGCGGGCGCCGGGCCCGCCCGCGCCCGCCCCACCGCCGCGCGCCTTCGCGCCATTGGCTGTCTTCATTGGTCCTCCGTCTCCTCCCTCGCGGCGCCGCCGCTGCCGTTGACGGACCAGGGGAAGTTGCCCGCGCCGGGGAAGAGCACCGGCGTCTGGAGCCTGACCTCGGCCTTCCACAGGTTTCCCGAAGCACCGCACGTCGGGGCGAAGCCGTCCTGCCAGCTCGCCGGCAGCCGCTGCCGCGCCGCCTCGGTGCACGCGGCCTGCGGATCGCCGCCGCTCGCTTCGGCCGCCGTGGCGGCCCGCGCGCCCTCGTCCGCCGCGTTGCCCGCCAGCGAGAACGTGTAGCCGAACAGCACCGCCTGCCACATCGCGATCATGACGAAGATGATCAGCGGGGCCATCCCCGCCAGCTCGACCGTCACCGCGCCACGGTCCCGGCCGCCCCTGCCCGCCCGCGCGCCCTTGCCCCGCAGCGCCAGCGCCTTGTGCTCGCCGCCCTTGCCCCGGCCGCCCGCGCTCTCCGGCGCCTTCACCAGGCCCAGTTCACCCGCGAGCGCCCACAGCGCCTGCTTGACGGAGCTGCGGCTGTCCAGGTCCTGCATGCGGCCGGAGTCCGTGGCCGCCTGGAGTTCCTTGAAGTTGGCCGGGATCGCGATGCGCGAGACCTTCGTACCCGTGATGCGTTCGACGAGCGCCGGCTGGATCTCGGTGTTACGGGTGTGGCGGTTGACGACGGTGGTCGTCTCCTCCGCCTTGCGGATCTGGAGCCGGTCCCACATCCGCACCATGCGCTTGGCCCCCCGCACCGCGACCACGTCCGGGGTGACGATGAGGAGCGCCTGGTCGGCCAACTCTATGGCGGCGGCGTTGGCGCTGTTCATCTGGGTGCCGCAGTCGACGACCACGACCTCGTAGCGGTTGCGCAGCGCGCCGACCACCTGCCGGGCCACCCGGTCGGTGACCTCCTCGCCGCGCTCGCCCTCGGCGGGTGCGAGCAGCAGGCCGAGGCCTGTGGGGTGGGTGTAGACGGCGTCCTGGAGGACACGCGGCGAGATGTCCGCGATCCCGGCCAGGTCGGCGATCGACCGCCTGAACTGCACATCGAGGTACGACGCGACGTCCCCCGACTGAAGGTCCAGGTCGACGAGCGCGACCGTGCGTCCGGACGCCTTGGCCGCCAGCGCCAGTTGTACGGCGGTGACCGTGGCCCCCGTGCCGCCCTTGGCCCCGGTCACGGTGACCACCGTGCCGCCGGGCCCCGAGAAGACGTCGGAGCCTGCGCCGAGGTGGCGGCGTACTCCGGTGGACCAGGCCGCCGCGCCCTGGACGCGGGCCGCCAGTTCCTCGTAACCCAGCGGGAGTCCGACCAGGCCGCGCGCCCCGCAGTCCATCGCCGCCGTGAAGTGGCCGGGGCCCGCGTCGCTGGTGATCAGGACGACGCCGACCGCCGGGAAGCGCAGCGCGACCTCCCGGATCACTTCGAGGGCCGGCACCGGGCCGATCCGCTCGTGCACCAGGACCACCTCGGGCAGCTCGTCGAGCGATTCGGCGGCGAGCGTCGCGAGGGTGTCGAGCAGGGAGGTCGAGTCGATGACGGGCGCGGCCGGTTCCGCGTCGGGGAGCTGGCTGAGGAGGGTGATGATGGCGCGGGCGGCGTCCGGGTCGCCGACCGCCGGGAGGATGCGAGTCGTCATACGGCCGGTCCTCACTTGTCCCCGTCGAGGGTGTACTCACGGTCGCGCGGTGTGATGGTGGTGTCGCTGCCGTCGGCCACGAGCGCCAGGCGCACATGCTCGGCGAACGACTCCGCGTACGCCACGCGCTGGGCGTCGAGCGTATTGAGGGCGAAGGTGATCGGCACCGCGTCCTTGGCCCTGCGGCTGCGGTCGTTGTTGCCCGGCTCCAGCGCGGTGATCTTGCCTACGTCGATGACGCGGGCGCCGGCGACGATGACCTGGGACTTGTTCGGCTGTCCCTTCTCCTCGCCCTCGAAGGTGGCGTAGATGTTCACCCGCGAGCCGGGGTTGATCTTTCCGGCGACCCCGGTGGCGGCGTCGATCATGATGGCGATCTCCTGCTCACCCGCCGAGAGCTCCGGCTTGCGCACGATCATGTCGCTCTGGAGCAGCGAGCCCTTCTGGAGCTGGGTGACCGCGATCTTTCCGCGTACCTCGGAGATGTCGGTCACGGCATTGGCCGAAAGCCAACGCTCGGGCATGGAGATCTTCTCGAACTGCGCGGCGCTGAGCTGTTTGTACGGAGCCACGTTGTCCTTCAGCCGGTACGCCGCGACCTCCGGTCCCACCTTGGCGTTCACATCGCGGATCACCGAGAGCACGCCGGCGAACGCGCCGAAGGCGCAGAGGACCGAGAGGAGCAGCAGAATGACGCCGCGGCGCTGACGTGAGTTCATGGGGTCGGGCTACCTCGATCAGGAATGTCGGTCGGAGCAACGGACAGTGAGCGGGGTGCTGCGCGCGCTGACCCCGTACGGCATCAGGGCGGCCCCTGCCCCAGGGCGGCGATCGCGCGCGTCCGGTGCGCGCGGGCCCGGCTCTCGGGCGGCGCGAGCGGGGCCGAACAGAACCCGCAGCGATCCCCTATGAGCTCTATGCCGCACCAGTGGCACTGCTCCCGCCGTACGGACGCGACCAGTTGGTACAGGACGGAGATGTCCGGCAGGAACGCGGCGAACTCGATCATCTTGGCCGTACCCCACCAGCGCGGCGAATAGTCGGTGAGCTCCGTCTCCTGCACGCCCTGCACCTGCCAGGCGGGGGCGAGGGTCTCGGTCACCCAGTCCGAGGTCAGCTGCCCCTTGGCGACCACCAAGTGGGTGGCGAACTCAGGGCCCGCGAGCGTCACCCCGCCCCCCACCTTGATCAACTCCGGCGTGGGACTGGCCAATACGCCGAACTGCGCGCCCGGCACCCAGGACTTCGCGTGCGCCTTGAGGCTGACCGGGACCCGGTCGAGCTTGGTGACCGAGTTGAGCAGCGCACCCGCGTAGATGTAGTGCGAGAGGAGCCGGGCGGCCGACGCGACAACCCCGGCACTGAAGTCGCAGATGGACAACTGGCGCAGCTGTCGTACGAGAACGGCCACGCCGAGCGGCGGCAGGTCGAGCTTCAGCAGGGCCAGCCGGTCGGTCTCCAGGACGGAGCGGATGGTGTGCAGGCGCTGTTCGTGGGCGACGGGGATGGAGGCGGGGTAGAGGACCACGACGTAACCGTGCCGCTCAAGCATCACGTTCATATCGGCCAGCGCGGCTGCCAGCGACTGGTCGCCCGGGGCGCGGATCAGGGCCGCCGTCGGCGTCTGCCGGTCGGTGGGCGGCAGCACCAGGTCGGCGCTGGTGACTGCTATCGCGGTCGGCACGTTGGCTACCCCGTTCACTCCGTCCGCCGCGGTCTCGGCGTGCGCAAATCGATGCTGTTCCGTCGTGCTGCACCAGCACTTTATCCACGACCAACGTGGCGGAGAACACCTTTCCTTTTTCTTGTATGGCCGTACTCGTGCGTGAGTTGGCGTTATTTCGCCTATGGATCTCCGACGCCGGTTTGCACCGGGATGAGATCACCGACGTGTCGACAACGCTGTCAGAGGCCTTGACAACAGAATTGGTCTGAACCAACTTGTACGACCAGCGGTGGCCACCGTCCCAGCGACTCCTCCCCCTTCTCCCCCCACGGAGGCAGCAAGTGGACCGCACTCAGCACGCCCATCACACGTCTCAGGCATCTCAGAGCCCTCGCAGCAGCGCACGACGACGACGGATCGGCGTCGGCGCAGCCCTGGCACTGGCCGTCACGGCGGCACTCGCCGGCACGGGAGCAGCCGCGGGCGCTCCCGCCGACGACGCCAAGGCCTCGGTCGGCGCGGCGGCGGTGCCCAAGCACGCCCTGACCGGCTACTGGCAGAACTTCAACAACGGCGCGACGGTGCAGAAGCTCAGCGCCGTGCAGTCGCAGTACGACATCATCGCGGTCTCCTTCGCCGATGCGACCCCCACCGCCGGCGAACTCACCTTCACCCTCGACCCGGCGATCGGCTACTCGTCGGTCGACGGCTTCAAGTCCGACATCGCCGCCAAGAAGGCGGCCGGCAAGTCGGTGATCCTCTCGGTCGGCGGAGAGAAGGGCAACGTCACGATCAACAGCGACGCCTCCGCGACCGCCTTCGCGGACAGCGCGCACAAGCTGATGCAGGAATACGGCTTCACCGGGATCGACATCGACCTGGAGCACGGCGTCAACGCCACGTATCTGACGAAGGCGCTCAAGCAGCTGTCGGCAAAGGCCGGTTCGGGTCTGGTCCTCACGATGGCGCCGCAGACGATCGACATGCAGTCGACGTCGACGGAGTACTTCAAGACGGCGCTGGCCGTGAAGGACATCCTGACCGTCGTCAACATGCAGTACTACAACAGCGGTTCGATGCTGGGCTGCGACGGCAAGGTCTACTCGCAGGGCTCGGTGGACTTCCTCACCGCACTCGCCTGCATCCAACTGGAGGGCGGCCTGGACCCGAGCCAGGTAGGCATCGGAGTCCCGGCCTCAACACGGGGCGCGGGCAGCGGTTACGTGGACCCGCAGATCGTCAAGAACGCCCTGGACTGCCTGACGCGGGGCACGAACTGCGGCTCGTTCAAGCCGTCCAAGACGTACCCGGGCCTGCGCGGCGCGATGACCTGGTCGACGAACTGGGACGCGACCGCGGGCAACGCCTGGTCCAACACGGTCGGCCCGCACGTCCACAACCTGCCGTAGCCCTTCCCCCCACACCCGGACCAGCAGCGCCGCCGCTCCCCCGGCGGCGCTGCCGGAAAGCCGCTGAGGGGAGCGCCCCCGACACTGACGTCGACGGCGCTCCCCCGGGCACTTCAGGCAGTTCTCGTCAGGGCGCGACCTTGACAGGAACGGCCGCCGCGCTCTGTGAGTAGACCGTCTCCAGCGTCAAGGTGCCGTCCGTGCCGCTCGACTGGCGTGCCGCGGCGGCCGGCTCGCTCAGGTCCTCCGCGGCGCCCGGGTCACGAGGCGTCTCCAGGGCGCCGTCGGCCACGCCCACCACGCACTTGGCGGGGGAGGCACACCGGTACACGGGGCCGTCCGGGCCTTCGTACCAGGACTTCAAGTAGAAGACGTATCGCCCCTTCGGCAGGTCTTCGACGATGTCCTTCAGCTGCGAACCGGGATTCCGGGTGAACTCCACCACGGCCTTGTCGACACCGGCTTTGCTCGACTTCTCCACCCGAAGGTCAAGGTTGGACGTACGGTTCGCAGGCTTGCCGTCCTCGCTGTAGTTCCTGCCTTCCTTGACGCCGCCGAAGTTGCCGAGAACCACCAGGTCCGCGCGCTCGGCGATGCCGGTGACGCTCGTGGGTGGGTCGGCCTCGGACGCGGCGGGGGTCGAGTGAGTGCCCCAGAAGCTCTGGGAGACCGCGTCGCCGCCGCTCTTGTCAGGGGCCGCGCCGCCGCCGCCCTCCGCCGATGTGCATGCGGTGGCACCGAAGACCAAGGCGGCGACCAGGCCGGGAACCGCGTACGTCTGCTTCTTCTTCATCAACTGCTCTCCCTCGTCCGACTCAGTAGCGTCCGTTGATATGACTCTTGTCGTGAGACGAGTAGTAAGTGTGATCGGGGTTCCCGCGGAGGCAGGAACGAGTCGCTGAGGAGTAGCTGCTGTTCTTCCCCGAGTGGTGGCCGAGCCCCACACTGTGCCCGATCTCATGACAGCTGAGTGACTTGTAATTGCTGTGCGGGAGCTTGTGGTTGAAGACAATCGTGTGCTGGTCGCACTTGCTGCCGGCCTGCTTGATACAGGTCGTCCAGGCGTACCAGCTCCGCTGGTCCCCGGTCGGGCGCCAGGTGGCATAGCCCCACACGTCCACCTGCTTGTTGTAGGCGCTGTTCACGCTCGTGGTCATGTCGGTCGGCGCGAGCGACTTGGTACGAGCCCACCCCATGCCCGCACGCTGGGCTGACGACAGGTCGTCGTCATAGAAGAAGCTGTGCGCCTTGTTGTCCGCGTAGCCAGGGCCGAAGCTGTTCGCCGAAGCGGGCTGGGCTGTGGCTACCAGCATGCCGACGACGGCAGCAGGTATGGCAAAAATCCGCATGAGACTTCTCAAGTTTCCCCCCGAAGAACCTTGTTGGGCACAGGGGGCCCTGCATCACAAGCAACGTGCACCCCCCGGCGAGTCACAGGTTACGCGTCAAATTCGATCAAGGAAGCGATTTAACGGGCGCGATCCGCCCAGCACATCCGCCAGGATCTGCCGCGTACCGGGGCTGGTGCTATCCTGCATGCTGACCAAATTTTCAGTCAGGGAAGACGCCGACACCAAGGAGCGCGCCGTGAAAGGACCGAACCGCCGAGCATGGCTGAGATTCGGAGCAGCGGGCGTACTGACCGGCGCGGGGGCGGTGGCGTGCGGGCCCGGATCGGACCAGGGAGGCGAGGAGAAGGTGCCCGCGCAGGAGGCCGACGGGTGGCGCATGCCGCCGGAGACTCAGCAGCACAAGCGCACCTTCATGGCCTGGCCGCCACTGGACTCCGACTGGGCCTCCGCAGACCTGGCCGAGGACGTGCAGCGCGACATCGCCGGGATCGCCCAGAGGACCGCCGAGTTCGAGCCCGTCGTGCTGCTGGCCGCCCCCAAGGAGGTGAAGGCCGCGCAGCGGGCCTGCGGGGCGGGCGTTGAGGTGATCCCCGTCGCCGTGGACGACCTGTGGATGCGCGACACCGGGCCAACCTTCGTCACCGGCCCGAAGGGCCTGGCAGGCGTCGACCTCCACTTCAACGGCTGGGGCGGCAAACAGGAGCACGAGCGCGACGGGCGCGTCGCCCGTACCGTGCTGACGCGCGAACACGTACCCCGGATCGACGCACCACTGACCGCCGAGGGCGGCTCACTGGAGGTCGACGGCCAGGGCACGCTCCTGGTGACGGAAAGCTCCCTGGTCAACCCGAACCGCAACCCGGGCATGTCCCGCGACGAGATCGAAGCGGCCCTCAAGAATCTGGTCGGCGCCACGAAGGTGATCTGGCTCAAAGGGCTGCGGGGCGAGGACATCACCGACTACCACGTCGACTCCCTCGCCCGCTTCGCGGAGAACGGCGTCGTCCTGCTCAGCAGCCCGCCCCGGAACACACCCCCGGATGTCTGGACCCGCGCCTACGACCAGGCGCGCAGCGTCCTCAAGGAGGCCACCGACGCACGCGGCCGCCGCCTGGAGCTGGTCGACCTCCCAGAGCCGGACCCCACCGAACTCGGCTCCCGCGGCGCGGATTTCCTCGGCTCGTACGCCAACTACTACGTCGTCAACGACGCGGTCATCATCCCGCGCTTCGGCGACCGGAAGGCGGACCGGAACGCGGCTTCGATCATCGGCGAGCTCCACCCGGGCCGGGAGGTCGTACCGGTGGAGATCCACACGGTCGCCGAGGGCGGCGGCGGCATCCACTGCGCCACGCAGCAACAGCCCGAGCTCTGATCAAGCCGGTGTGGTGACCGTCACGCCGCCCGGACAGCCCGACGTGTCCAAGTCCTCACCATGCAAACCGGATTGCACCAGAACCGCACAGCCTCGCATTGTCACTGCCGATACGTAAAGTGATCCGGGATGCTTTGGCAGTAACGGGGAGGTAATTGTGGCAGGTGAGGGTGGGGCGTCAACACCGGACACGGGCCGGTCGTTCGACACGTTTTACGGGGTGAACCCTCAACAGGCGTTGGTGATTGAAGCCGACAAGATGAAGGGCTTCAAGAAGCGGGTCGACGACCTGCTGACCGAGCTCGACAAGTCCGAGGCGGCTCCGGGCAAGATGGCCGACGGTCGGCTGGTCCGCGCCCATCTGGGGTCCGAGGACTTCCTTGAGGCGCAGTTCCTCTTCGAGTCGTACAACGTCGTCCACGAGGAGCTGGAAAAGCTGTCGAAGGCCCTCGGAACCCAGATCGAGGGAATGGGCCTCGCGGTCCATGCGTCGCGCGTGGGCTACGAGAACGTCGACGTGGACATCCGGGACCGTATGGCCGCGATCAACGCGGATGCGGAGAAGTACTACGACAAGGACCGGGACCCGACCGTCCAGCAACCTGTCGGCGGCCCTGCCAAGAAGGACACCAGCAAGGAAACGGGCTTCTGATGAGCGCGAAGCCACAGCCGAAGAGCACAAACTTCCAGTCCATGTCGCACGAGAAGCTGGTCGCGATGCTCACGGCGGCCAACCCGGCGGGCCCGGCGAACCTGGCCCGCAAGCTGGCCGGAGCGGCCACGACGATCTCCAAGATCGGCGAGGACATCAAGACCCATGTGGCCGGCCTGCCTTGGCACGGCGAGGGCGGCGACGCCTTCCGCCAGTGGGGCAACCAGACCGCGAACGCCACGCTGCATCTCGGGGAGTACAGCGAGGTCGCGTCCCGGTGGATGGAACAGGTCTCGACGGCCGTCGCCGAGGCGAAGGCCACGATGCCCCCGCTCTCCGAGACGACGAAGGCCAAGGGCGATCTCCTGAGCGCCCAGAAGAACCACAAGGCTGCGACGGACCCGGAAAACAGAAACGACCCCGACGCACGCACAGTGGCAAAGAGCTCCCAGGCGGACGCGACTGCCGCACAGGGACGGATGGACGCGGCGAGGCAGGAGGCCGTACAGCGGCTGAGCAAGCTCGCGCAGGCGTACGAGCTGTCGGCGCACCAGGTCAACAGCGTGCAGCCGCCTACGTTTCCGCCGCCGGCGCGGTATATGGGGGGCTTTGATCAATGGCGGCCCGCAGTCGGCCACCAGGCAGCCCCGCCTTCCGCCGAGGGCGGACCAATGGCTCCTTCGAGCAGCGGATCCGGGCCGCTCTCTACGCCTACGAGCGGCCGCTCCAGTGATACAGGACCTTCCCTGCCAGGCGCATACGGGGCTCAGCAAACTGACGGTGTCTCGTCTTCAGCCAGCGCCGTACGACCGGAGCGCCCGGTCGGCATGGAGATCGACTCGGTAGGCACGCTGCCGCAGGCCCCGTCGGGCCCATCGGCCGCACCACCGGCCAACGTACCGGCCGTCAGCCGGCCGGACGGAGGCATGGCGCCGCCCCTCGGCCTGGCTCCATCGGCGAGCGGCGGCAGGACGCCTGCATCCTCGGCCCCGGATCGGGCCCGTCGACAGAACTCCGGTGTTCGTCCCCCGATGCTGCCCGGACAGGGCACGTCCGGAGCACAGGCATCTGCCGGACGTCCCCCCGGGGGCGGTGGCATCGTCGGCGGGCGTCCCACACCCAGCACCAACCGCACCCCGGGCGGAATCCCCCGCGGCACCGTCGTCGGTGGCGAGGGCGCTTACGGTCGCGGGCCCATGGGGTCCGGTTCGGGAGGCGCCGGCACAGGAGGCGCAGCTCGCGGACCGATGGGTGCCGGTACTGGTGCCGGCACGGGAGGCGCCGGAGCAGGTCAACGCGGATCAGCTGTCGGCCGCCGCCTGGCGAGCGAGACCGGAGGCATCGTGGGCGGCCGTCCCAACCAGTCGAGCCGAGCAGGCACTCGCCCCTTCACACCCGGTGGAACCGGCTTGGTCCGTGGTGCCGCCCCAGGCAGCGCTCCTCAAGCGACGGGTCCAGCGGGACGCGGCGGGGCGGCAATTCCGCCGCCGAGTTCGCGCACGCGGAGGAAACCTCGTGACGAGGAAGGAAACGACCGGCCGGACTACCTCGTCGAAGACGAGGAGACCTGGCAGCAGAACAGTCGGCGTGCAGTGCCTCCGGTCATCGACTGATATCGGCAAGAGGAAAATAGATGAGCACCAGTAGTAAGCGATCGTTCCGATTCCGGTCGGCCCTGTCGGCCGGAGTCGGGCTCTTGCTGACGGGCATTGCGACGGTTCCGGCCCATGCGGACACTGCCTGGGCCAGGCAGTGGCACCTGAAGGCAATGCACGCAGAAGAGATGTGGAAGACCAGTACCGGCCGTGGCATCACAGTCGCTGTCATCGATTCCGGCGTGGACGATTCCGGACCAGATCTTCGAGGTCAAGTTCTGGATGGCAAGGACTACTCGAAACTGGCCGGCGATGAGCACAAGGACCACGGAGACCACGGCACGGGCATGGCTGGTCTGATCGCGGCAACGGGCGCACAGGGCAAGGCGGACGGTGTCTTCGGGCTTGCGCCAGAAGCCAAAATTCTGCCAATCCGGATGGTCTCCTCGAATGAGGGCTACGGAAAGGTGAACGTACGGGCAAGATTTTTCGAGTACATCGCGAAGTCGATTCGTTTCGCGGCGGATTCCGATGCCCAGATCATCAATATCTCGCTGGGGCAGTTCAATTCTCCGGGCAAGGAGAATACCAGCCCGCCACAATTGAATGCCGCCGTGAAGTACGCCAACGGCAAAGGAAAATTGATCTTCGCCGCGGTCGGCAACAACGGAAACACCTCGAACTTCTTGGGATTCCCAGGAGCAACCCCAGGTGTCGTGGGCGTCAGTGGAGTGGACCAGAAGGCAAAACCCGTAGAGAACTCCCAGTGGGGACCCCAGGTCGACCTCGCCGCCCCGGCGAAGGACATCGCCAGCGCGTGTGCCGGCAGCTCCCGGCTCTGTTCGGGAACCGGCACCAGCAACGCGTCCGCCCTCGCCTCCGCCTCAGCCGCCCTCCTCTGGTCCAAGCACCCCGACTGGACGAACAACCAGGTCCTCCGCGTCCTGATGACAACGGCCAGCGGCAACGACAAGGGCCTGAAGCGCGACGACGTAGTGGGTTACGGCGTCATCCGCCCCCGCATCGCCCTGAAGAACCCCGGCAACCCCGGCCCGGCCGACGAGTACCCCATCCCGGACCTGGCAGCGGCAGCACCCAAGTCGCCGTCCCCGGACGCCTCCAAGTCCACAGGTGACAGCGGGAAACCCAAGAAGGACAACAAGTCGGCCGCCGCGACAACCGCCTCCCCGGAGGACGACAACACGACCCTCTGGGTCACCCTGGGCCTCGGCGCCGCCGCCCTGATCGGCACCGCAATCGCTTTCGGCGTGATCCGCACCCGTCGCCGAAGCTCCGCAACAGGCGGCCCGTTCGGGTAGCTGGGCCACCTCGCCGGCCCGAGCCACAACCTCATCACCCGCACGACACGCACGGGGGAAGGAACCCACAGATGGCATGGGACGAATGGGAGAAGCTGAAGGCCGACGCGGCCGAGAGACAGTCCTCGCAGATGCAGCTCAATCAGGTTGCGCCTGAGCCCAGCAGCGGCGGTGGGGCGGGGCAGCAGGGCGACCTGAGGGTGAACCAACAGGACCTGGCAGCCGTCGGGAACAGCGCGTTCGCGTTGTTCGAGGACCTTGGCCGACATGGCCGCGACGCGTGGTCGAGCAGCCAGACCGCCGCCAAGGACCTCACGACGCAGGAATTTGAACTCGGTGGCGCTATCCACCAGGTGCAGAAGCAGTGGGAGAAACAGCTGCAGTCGCTCCTGGATGCATGCGCGCATATCTCCAATCACCTGGACTTCACCAAGAAGGCACATCAGGGCGACGAGTATTACATCGCATCCAAGATGAGCAGTATCGCGCAATTGGACAAGGGATTCGACGAGAGGACTGAACGCTGATGGACCTCGAGGCATTGCGCCACGGAAACTTCGCTTCGCTGGGCGAGGCGATCGGCGATTGGTCCAAAGTGGTCAAGAATCTCACGACATTGAAGAATGACGCCCGCGATGACCTGAAGGGCAAAGCCGACAAGGCAGACTGGGCGGGCCTCAACGCCACTGTTTCTCGAGAGTTCATCACCAAGACTGCAGGCGAGTTCGCCGACGCCGTCACTCAGGCCACGACAATCCGAGACATTCTGCGTGACACCCGGGACGAACTCGTTGCATATCGCGGGGAGCTGACCCGAGCTCTCGATAAAGGATGGGAGAAGCGCCTCACTGCTGTGGGCACGCAAGGTGGCGGTTTCAAAGTCTTCGTGAACGTCCACCCTGAACCCGCCAACAGCAAGCAGGCAGTCGACGCACTGCGCGACGAGCTCCAGGGCATCCTCACCAAGGCCACCACAAGCGACACAACCGCCGCACAGGTACTACGCGCGATTTCCAAACAGGCAGAGCACGGCTTCTCCGATGCGTCCTACAAAGACCGCGACTCCGCCGCTGACGCCCTCAGGCACGCAGACGACATGGCGAGGATCGCGAAGAAGGACCCGAACGACATGTCGTCCGAGGAACTCAAGACTTTCAACCAAACCTTGCACAAGTACCAGAGTGACAGCCTCTTCGCCGAACAGTTCGCGAAAAAACTAGGGGCCAGGGAAACACTGCAATTTTGGTCCGAAATGGCTGATGTCCACGCCGGAGCCAAGGGAGGCGAATTGAATGAACTCAAGGAGCTACAAAAGAACTTGAGCATGACCTTGGCCACCGCAACCCACTCTGATTCCATCGGAATGCAGGAATGGAAACAGAAGATCACCGAAGAGGGCAATACAAACTTCAGGCCTGATCCGTCAAATCCAAGCAAGGGTGCGGTTGGGGTTCTCGGGGTCCAGGTCATGAGCAGCCTGATGAGCCAGGGGAAATACGATACCGAGTTTCTTGATGACTACGGAAAAAAGCTGCTCAAGGGGGACATAGCCCCTCCGGGACAGACTGGTATGGGCACCAACGACGTCTGGAAGGGACCAGGGCAAACGTTGGACCTTGTATTCGGAAAGGGCGACGGCCGCGACCCCATGATCGGATTTATGGACGCGCTCTCTCACAACTCCGAAGCGTCCACCAACACCTTTGACTCGAAGCCCGTTCTCGACCATGTACTCGAAAGCACCAAATATACGGACAGGGGGCAGTCCGTAGGACACGCACTCGAAGCTGCGGTCTCCGGCGTTTCGCACGGCGAGACGCCATCCGGGCCCCAGCCACACAGCAGGACACAGGTCGAGATCATGAAGAATGTCATGCATGCCGTTGCGCAACCAGACGGTGGTACGGCCTTGGTGAGTAAGGAAATTGGTGAAAGTTTCGGTCACATGGCATCCGGTTATATGCCCGAGATTAACCGAACAATTGCTGGCTATGGAGCGGAGTCAATCTTTCTGACGGACAGCGCCGCGCCGGACGGGCTCGACAGAACAGATACCACCCGGTTTCTATATGAGGTCGCAAAGGACCCTGATGGCAGAGCTGCCCTCCTCTACGGGGAGAGCATCTATACGGGCAGCTCCATCGAAGCCCACATCGCAGACGATTCTCTTTACGACGGCAATACGAATGACGCAATTCGAACGGTAGCTAAAAATTCTGGTGTCATTGAAGGAATCATTGGGCATTCGAACGCGGACACTGAAGTCGGAGATGCCATCGGGAACGAGAAGGAACAG
>NZ_JBDHNH010000020.1:0-85460 GCF_039766235.1 Streptomyces changchenzhani
CCGCCGACCGCGAGCGTGGTGAGTAGGCGCCGCCGCGACATGCGCTGAGCGGTGCCGGCTCCGGAAACAATCGTGGTCAGCTGCCGAACCGTGCGCTCTCGCTGTTTGATGTCGGTGGCGAGTGGGCCGTGGCGCCAGATGCGTTCCGCGCCCCGGGGCGGTGCGAAGGCTGTTGCCATCTGGCAGGGGGTAGGTCTGAAGGCCGGGTTCTTGCCGAGGCATGGGGCGATGAGCGGTCCAAGTTGCGCTGGTACGCGGCCCAGTTGAGCTTCACCGTGTACGACCTCGTACTGTACGGCCGCGACATGGCCGCCACTGAATGCCGGGGATCCACTGGCCGCGTACACCAGTACAGCCCCCAGCGAGAACACATCGGCGGGCGGGCCGACTCGTTGCCCGAGCGCCTGCTCGGGGGCGCCGTAGCCAGGGGTGACCGGAACCTGGCCCGTGGTGGTGAGGGTAAGGCCGTGCTCGGGGCGGGCGATACCGAAGTCGATGATGCGGGGACCGGCTGAAGTCAGCACAATGTTGGCGGGCTTGAGGTCACGGTGGACCAGGCCTGCCGTGTGAATGTCCATCAGTGTGCGGGCGAGCGCGGCGGCCAGGGCACGCACGGCCGTCTCATCGAAGGCGCCGTGGGCGCCGACAGCTTGGTCAAGAGTCGGCCCGGTCAGGAACTCGGTCGCCATCCACGGCCGTCCGCCTTCAGTCTGGGCGCCGAGGACGCGTGCCACGCCGGTGCTCGTGACGGCTTGCGCCATCTGAGCCTCGCGGACGAAGCGCTGGGCGAGGTTCTGGTCGTGGGCAAGCTCCGGTCTGAGGACCTTCACAGCGGCCGTGGCTCCGGCGCTGTCCTGCCCGAAGTACACCTTGCCCATGCCGCCTTCGCCCAGCACCCCGAGGAGGCGGTAGGGGCCGAGGCGGAGTGGGTCGCCGGTGCCTAGGGGGTCCATGGGGAAGCTGCTTTCTCTCGGTTCACTGAAGGGCGTAGCCGGTGATGAATTCGTCGCCCATGGCGATAATCCTTCTGGCATCGCCGATGGCGCTGTCGTGGGCGAAGAAACGGTCCTCAGTGGCTTCGTACGCCCGTCCCGTTCTGCCCGTGCCACCGTCCATGGTCCGGAGCTGCCCTGGGCCCTTGCTGTAGACGTTCTCAAAACCGTCGATGGCCACGGGCGGAGCGTCGAAGTCTGCTTCAGCGCCCCGGCCGCCCTTTTCCTCCCACTGCAGTTCTCCAGTCATGGGATCTACAGCCACCACGCCGAGTCCTTCCTCAACGGCGTACACGGCATGGGTTGTAGCCGTTGGTGGACCAGTACGGCGGGATCGCCCGTCCCCGAAGTTCCATTCCTCTTTGCCGTCGCTCAGGCGCAGGGCACGCAGCGCTCCCACCGGTGGATACACATAAAAAAGGTCCACCGCCAACTGGCCCTGGACATCGTCCGGCTCGGAGACAGCCATCGACTGCTCCCAACGGACGTTCCCTGTACGGGTGTCACGCACCGAGAGCCTGACCTTGCCGCCCGAGGTCTCCTGCAACAGTACGAGGTGCTTTTCCATGACTTGAGAGGCGAGGAAGTGCAGTCGCTGCGATGTGGCGGACCTCTGTGGCAGCGGCCGACGCCAGATTATTTTGCGCGTACGGGTGTTGACAGCCAGGAGAAACCAAGATTGGTCGCTCCTGAAACCGACGCCTTTTCCCGACTCCTTCCCCTGCCCGGCTGCGAGATACAGGACGCCGTCCGCGGCGCACAGCAGCTGGGTTCCCAGAAGCCTCCCGTTGAAGTCCTGAAACGTGACAAGAGGAGGGTCCAGGACCCCTCTGATGAGGTCGAACGACTTGATACTGAGGGGCCCGTCAGCGTCCGGGGGGAGTTCGCAGGTGTGTACCTGATCTCCATCGGTAACGCACTGGTGCGACAGGGCCTTACTGAGGGATGGGAACTCGACCCCACCACGCTCCCCATCGATGAAACGCACGCCATTGTCATCCGCGATGACGATCCATCCGACATACGTGAGAGGAACTGGCGGCACGATCGTGGATTTCGAAGTGCTGATGGGGAGCCGCCACAACCATTCCCCCTTCGGTGTCGCCGAAGCGCTGGTTGTCGCCCCGCCATTCGGCGCGCCTGTGCCGCTGTTCCGGGTGTTCCGCCCTCCGAGCCAGGCCCAGGCTCCCGTGCCGACCGCCGCCACCCCGAGGGTGGAACCTCCGCCCACCGTCAGTAGCTTGCGGCGGGACATTGCGGGTGGCGGGGGGACCGTCGACGGCTCCGGCAGTGTGTCCGCCGGGGGCAGGAGGCGGTGCGGCTGGATGTGCCAGACCTCTGCTGCTCTGCGGGTGATCTCGATGAGCAGAGCTTCGGGGAGATGACAGGCGAAGTCGGATGTACTGGTTGACAGTTGGGCCGCGAGCTCCACTGTCGTAGGGCGGTCCGCCGGGGCCTTGCTCAGGCAGCGGGCCAGCACTGTGGCCAGGGAGTCAGAGACACCTGTCAGATCCGGGTCCGCGTAGCGCACGCGGTACAGCAGGTCCGCCGGCTGGCCCGAGCCGAACGGGCCGTGGCCCGTTGCCGCGTGGACCAGTACGCCCGCCAAGGCGAAGATGTCGCCCGCGGAGGTGTGTTCCTGGCCGGTGGCCTGCTCCGGGGACATGAAGGCAGGGGTGCCGTCCGCCGCGCCGACCCGAGTCAGGCGGGCGTCACCGATGGCTCGGGCGATGCCGAAGTCGATGACCTTGGGGCCATCGGCAGTGATCATGATGTTGGACGGCTTGAGGTCGCGGTGGACCACTTCCGAGGCGTGGAGTTGGGCCAGTGCGTGGCACAGAGCGGCGCCCAGGGCGCGTACCGCCGGCTCGGGGAGGGGGCCTGCGAGCGCGACTGCGTCGTCCAGGGGCGGGCCCAGGATGTACTCCGTTGCCAGCCACGGCATTTCGGACAGCGGGGCCGCGTCGAAGACCTGGGCTCCATGTACGCCGCCGATCACACGGGCCGCGTCCACCTCCAGGCGGAAGCGGGTGCGGAAGGCGGGGTCGGTGGCGATGCGGGCGTGCATGGTCTTGAGCGCGGCGGTGCGGCCGGAGGACGAGCGGGCGAGGTAGACGGTGCCCATACCGCCGCTGCCCAGGCGGGCGATGAGGCGGTAGGTGCCGAGCTGCTGCGGGTCGTCGTGAGTGAGTGGGGAGAACATCGGCCGTCAGTCCAGGGCGCTAGGGGTGAGGGTGCGAGCGTGGGTGGGGAGTTCGGCGGCGAGGATCTCCGTCGACTGACGGGCCAGAGCCGCAACCACACGGGCGGGAAGGAGGGGCGGGGCAGCGGTGTCCAGGACCGTGGCCTGAGGGGCTGCGGAAAGCCCTGCTTCCGCAGGAGGAATCAGCTCGGCGGGGATCTGGTGCGCCTGAGGACGTATCCCGGCATCGCGAGCGAGGCAAGCCGTGATCAATCTGCGCAGAAACGCGGGGAGTTCGTCGCGCTCGGGGACCGCGTGTCCGGTGCTCGCGTACGAGAGCACCGCTCCCAAGGCGTAGATGTCACCGAGGGGGCGGGGACGGCCGCCTTGTGCCTGCTCCGGGGCGAGGCTGCCGGAGTCCAACCCGGGAAGCCCCGCCCGCTGTTCGCCGTCGGGCGCCGCGGAACGTACTGCGCCGAAGCAGCCCAGACGCGGACCTTCGGCTGTGAGCAATACGGCTGAAGGGGAGACCCCTGCGTGCGTCACACCCCGCGCATGGGCTGCGGCCAGCGATTCGGCCAGGGCAACGCCCAAGGAACGTACGCAGGACTCCGGAAGCGGACCGCCGTGTGCTTCCAAGGCTGCCGGCAAGGAGAGCGCGGGGACGTACGGGCTGGTGTGCCAGGGGAAGCCCGCCGTGCCACCGACCTGTGTGACGCGCTGCAGGCCAGGGACGGAGAGGCGGCGGGCCCCCTCCGCCTCGATCGACCAGCGGGTCGGGTCGGCCCCGATGCGCGGGACGCAGGCCAGGACCGTACGATCCCCGTCCGCGTGGCGCGCGATGTAGCGTCGCTCCGGGACCGCTCGCTCCGCGCTCTCCGCATCGAGCCGAGCCAAGGTGACGTACGGCCCTATCTGGGGCGGGTCGTCCTGGCGCAAGGGTTCCATACCTATTTCCCCATGGCGCTGAGCGTGAGCCCACCGAGTCCCAAGACCAGAGGGATGGCAGATACACGTACTCGTGGCCAATCGTGCGAAGCGGAGCGCAAAAGCCTACCCGCCTGAAGCTGAAAGAAGTCGCAGCAGAGGCTGGGTGGGCACCTCCCGCGCGTGCCCACCCAGTTGTCTCATGCTCCTGGGTGGAACCCCTGCCCACCCTTTTGATCCGCGCGGCGATAGGCCGCGGATGCCTCTGCGATCTGATTCGAGATCGTTGCGAGGGAAGCGTGAATTTCTGTAGCCTGCTTGTCCCAGTCCCTCTGAGCGATGTTGTACGCCTCCCGCGCCTCACCTTCCCAGAGCTCGGACACCGCGGAGATCTTCGCCTTGATGGCCTGAAGGCTCTCTTCGAGCCTCTTTCCCTGATTGCGGATTTCCAAAGCTGTTTCGTCCAGCTTCGCGTAGGTAACGACCAACGTGCCGTCGCCGTGCACCATGATGTCCTCCAGTAGCTAGTTCTGCTTTTGTGGTGCCTTGATTCGGATCAGTACGACTTCCAGTGTCAGTAGCCCCTGATGCTGGAGTTTGCCTTCTCCGCAGCGACGTCCCCCGAGTGACCGTCGGCCACATCGATTCCCTTCAAGGCTGCTGCGATCTCATCCTCGGTGTTACCAGAAATGGTACGAGCAGCCGCCATTGCTTCCTGGAAGTTCAGCAGCAGCTTTCCGATCTTCACCATATTGTTGTTGATCTTTGTTTGTGTGGCGTTGAACTGGTTGGCACCGATTCCCTGCCATTGCCCTTCCAGGCCGTCAATCGCCGCTTGCAGCTTGCGCAATTGGCTCTTGACGTTTTCGAAATTGCCGCCGAGTTCGTCTTCCAGATTCTTAAGAGCCTGGTCGTTTAGCTTCCGGACTGACATTGGGTGGTGTTCCTCTCTCAGGAGCTTCGTTGGACATGCATTTCACCGGTCGGTGCGTGAGCATCGGCGGTTGAAATTTGTGGGCGGGAGGGGCACGGGCAGTCATCCACTGCGGCGCCTGCGGGTTACGGCGAAAAGCCCGGCAGCGAGTACTGACACGGCTGCGGTCACACCGAGGATGAGAACCAGTCGGCTGCCGCCTTCGGCCTTCTCACTGGAGCCGGCCACGACTGCTTTGTCACCCGGCCTGCGCTGTGGCGTTTGTGGCGCGGCCGATGCGGAGGGAGCGGGAGAGCCTGAAGCCTTCTTATTGGCGAGGGGGTTCACGCCAGGAGCACCGGGATCCCCCTTACCGTCCAGAATTACCTGTCCTGGCCGGATCAGGCCATGGCCGAGGTAATTGCTGACGGTGCCCTTCTTCCAGTCCCGGCCGGCCGTGTCGAAGAGGACTCGGAGTACCTGGTTCGCGGTCCAGTCCGGGTGCGCGGACCAGATCAGGGCTGCGGAGGCAGAGGCGATCGCTGTGGCTGCGCTGGTGCCGCCGTCGCCGTCACAGTAGCTCTGGAAGTTCGCATCGCACCAGCGTGGAATATCGTTTCCAGGAGACGCGATGTCTACGAATTTTCCGTGCTCCGAGTAATCGGCCACCCGCCCTTTGCGATCGGCGGAGGCGACTCCGACGACCTGAGGATAGGCGGCGGGATACCCTGCCTTGTTGTCCTTCAACGCATCATTGCCGACACCAGCGAAGAGCAGCTTTCCCTTGCTCTGAGCATACTTCACGGCCTCCTGCTCTTTACGGCTCGCGAAGTCTCCACCGAACGACATATTGATGATCTGAGCTTCGCTGTCAGCCGCAGCACGAATAGCTTCCTCCGTACTCCACGCGTTCACCTTGCCCTTATGGGTAAACCCTTTAAGGACAACCCGCATGGGGACAATCTTAGCGTCGGCTGCCAGCCCTCGCAGCCCGCCTCCAGCGCCCGTTCCGGCGATCAGCTCGGCCATAGTGGTCCCATGCCCGCTGTAGTCGTCCGTGGCTTTCCCACCTGTTCCCGTAGCGTCAAGCCCCTGTAGAACCTGGCCCTTGAGGGAAGGGGTGGACGAATTCACGCCAGAGTCAATGACGGCGACTTTGACACCCTTACCCGTCGCGCTCTTCCACATCTCCTCGGCATGCATGGCGTCCAAGTACCACTGCTTCGATCGCACATCCGCCGCGACTGCCGCTGGGGCCAGTCCGGCGACGCCGATCGTCCACGCTCCCGCCAGGGCCAACGTGCAGGTCAGCCGCCACCGCGGAGTGTGTGGCGCGGAGCGCCTCCGCTCCTGGCTCGTGCTCACTGCCACCTGAATTCCGGACCTTTCCTGTGCTTAGTCGATCACCGGTGGTACGGAACCGCGTCTCCGCGCCGCCCATGTTTCTTCGTCTTCCGTCAGGTAGTCCGGACGGGCTGATCCGGTGCGCTCCTGCTCGCCCTCATTGGGTCGCCTCTGGCTTGGACGGCCCGCAATGAAGCCAGTGCCTCCGGCGGTGGAGCCCCCTGCGGCAGGCCGTGAGCCGGGGGCACCGCTACGAGTTGTACCGACCACTCCGTTCGAGCTGGGAGTGCCTCGGCCGGTGGGCCGGGGGGTGCCGTTCGCCGGGTTCGCCCCGATGACTCCGGACTGGCCCGGCCTCGTAGCGGAAGTACGGCCGGGGGGCGTCGTCTCGGCACCGATGACGGTGCCTCGTGGGAGGCGTGGTCCTGCGGAGCCCGAGACAGCGCGCTGCGGAGTGCCGCCCACAATGCCGTCGGAACGGCCGGCGCGGGGACTTGCAGGTCCGCCTGTACTGGCACGCCCTGCAATCGCTTGACCTCCCGTACTTGGCCGTCCGGCCATGGGGCTCTGGCCACCGGCCCCAGTAGCGTTTGGGCGGCCGGTCCCGGCGGCGCCACCGCCCGCAGATCCAGGCCGACCAGCCACGGGAGTCTGGCCTGCGGACCCTGGGCGTCCCGACGCCGCGCTACCACCCCCCGCACCTACCTGTCGACCAAGCGGTCCGCCTGCCCCGGCGCGTCCAGCCGCCGCAGGCCCGCCTCCAGTAGCTCCGGAGCGGCCGCCTGCGCCGACTCCCGGGGCACTGGATCTGCTCGATCCGAGCGCTGCCCGCGACGCCCCACCCTGCCCCGGGTTCACAAACCTGGGTACTGCCGGCGGAAGATGACCAGCAGGAGGGCCTGTGGGGCCGGTCGCAGGCGGGGGCGGTGTGCCGCCCGGCCCGGTGGTGGGGGCTGGCGGGGCGGCGACACCGTCGATCTCCATCGAAGTGTTCCGTTCCGACAGTGCCGTGGGCATACCGGCGGCCTCAGATCGAGGCACACCACCTGCACCAATGGCGTCAGTAGGTTCGGGTATCGCCTGCTGCCTGCTGGAACCCAACTGTTGCGGCAGCGCGCCGCCCGACGAATCACCGCTGGGCGCACTTCCTCCCGAGGTTGATCCCGAGTCGATTTCCTCCATCACCGGCCGCGGCACATCCGCCTTCAGCATCGCCGGAAACTTCGGCGGCTCCTGCCCTGCCAGCGTCTCCTCAGACACTGCGTAGAAGGACGCCAGGCGGTTCATCTGGTTGATGGCCTCCTGGCGGTCCTTCTCCACCTTCACTGCCTTCTGGTAATCCGGGTTGTCCTCGGTGCGCTCCGGGAGCTCGAAGTCGTCGGGGCGCTTCTGGACGAAGCGGCCGTCCCGGTCCGGCTTGGAGCTGCGTACCGAGGCCAGGCCCGTGCCCGCGACCGTGATCTGCGTGCCGGCAGTGTCCGCGAAGTCGCCCAGGCGGCCGGCGTGGGTGGCGAGTGAGAGGCCGAAGCGGCGAAACTCTGTGGCTGCCTCGCCCTTCCACTCCACACTCGTGACGTAGTCCTTGAGCTCTCGCCCGGCATCCCTGAGCCCGTCTCTGGCTTTCCAGAGTGCCGTGCCCGCGCTCTCCAGGTCCTCCGGGTTGGCGCTCTCGATCAGGTCGAGCATCTCGTTGAGGCGGCGGGCTTCGAAGTTGGTGCGGCCTGTACGCGACCCGCCGCTGCACGAGCCGGCGTCCGTCACATCGAGTTGGGCATCGACCCTTGCCCGGTCCTTCTTGCCCGGAGTCTCGTCACTCATCGGTACCCCCCGGACGTGGACTTCTCATCGTTGGTCTTCGGCGTCTCGGACTTGGCTTCCTTCTGCTGCTCGCGTTGCTCCCGCTGCGTCTCCTGCTCCTGGTCGAGACGTGCCAGGATCGAGTGGAACCTTTGCCGCAGGTCCTCCTCAAGGTTGTCGAAGCCAACCTCCGCACCGTGCACGGCAATGCTCAACAGCTCTATCTGGTCCCCGAGCGACCGGGAGAGTGTGACGAGCTCTTTGTGGACACGGTTGTACTGGCTGAAGAGCCCGTCCGCCTCGGTGAAAGACGCGTTGCCGCCGCTGAGCGACGCCCGGGAGATTCGCTGCGCGGCCACCTTGGTGCTGCCGCCCGCGCCGCCCTCGAAGTCCTTCAACAGCCCGTTCACACGCGTCTGGAACCGCTTCAGCGCGCCGACCCCCCGTTCGAGGTCGCTCCCCCCGCCCCTGCCCCCGCTTACATCGAGCATTGCGCTCGCGCCTCCCCGTTCCCCGTTCCCCGTTTGCGCAATCTGCTGCACATTGCGATCGCATTGACGCGAACGTCATTGATCACACGAGTGTCACTGTAGCCACTGACTGTGACAGTCCCAACTGCCATAACGCCCAGCCGACTTCTTCCATGAGTGACTTCAGGCACTACGTCCCGGACGCGCCCCGCCCCGCCCGCCGCCGTGCGTCGCGAAGGGCCACCGCACTGCCCGTGATCGCGGCCACCAGGACACCGCCGCCCACCACTACGTACGTGGCGAGGCGCGCCGTGCGCTCCTCCGGGGATTCCCCCAGATGGAGTTCGGCAGGTGTCGGCGCCTTCGCGCGGGTCACTCCCTCATGGGCGACCGGGCGATCGACGGGCTTGTCGTCCTCCGTCAGAGCACGTACCGGGTCGACCACGCCCCAGCCCACCAGACGGTCGTGGCCGGCCACCGATCGTTCCGCTGTCTGCTGGATTTGGGCGGTGATCTGCTGGTACGTCCAGTCCTGGTGCTTGCTTTTGATGAGTGCCGCGATGCCCGCGATGTACGGGGCGGAGAAGCTCGTACCGTTGTCGGCGCAGTGGCCGCCGCCCGGCACGGTGGAGATCATGTCGACGCCGGGGGCCGCGATGCCGACGAAGTCGCCGGACTGGGAGAACGCCGCGCGCTCGTTGTTACGGTCCGAGGAAGCTACGGCCAGCACACCTTTGTACGACGCCGGATAGGTCTCCTTGACGTTGCCGCCCAGGCCGTCGTTGCCTGCCGACGCGACGACCACGATGCCCTCGGCCAGCGCCGCGTCCACCGCCTGTTCGAGGATCGGCGTGGGCTTCACCGCGTTGGCGGTGTCCTGCGAGATGTTGATGACATGGGCGCGCGCCTGGATCGCGTAATTGATCGCAGCAGCAAGCGTTTTGGCCGTGCCGTTGCCCTCGGCGTCGTTCTGCTGGATGGGGATGATCGTCGCGTCGGGAGCCAGGCCGACGAAGCCGGTGCCCTTCGCCGGGCGCGCGGCGATGATGCCCGCGATCTTGGTGCCGTGGCCCACCGTGTCCGTGGTGCCGTTCTCCTTGCCGCGTTCGAGCTTGTCGCCGTTCTCGTCCTTGAGGCCCCTGGGCATCAGGTTCCGGCCGCTCTGGGCGTTCACCGCGCGCTTGAGCTGCGGGTTTCTGGTGTCCACGCCGGTGTCGATGACCGCGACCCGTACGCCCTTGCCGGTGGACTGCGTCCACAGCTCGTCGAGCAGTACGCGCTGCAGCGACCAGGGGCGGCCCTCGTACTTCTTGCCCGGGAAAGTGCACTCGGTGCTCGAATCCGCGGCCGCGACGGGCGCGGGCAGGCCGAGGAAAGTGATCGCGGTGGCGGCCGCGGTGGTGAGGAGGTGCCGGGGTGTCAGTGGGTGCGTACGTCTCATGCTCAGCCCGCCCCTCATGAGCCCTGCGGCTGGCGGGCCGCGCCGGTCGACAGACGCGGGCCGGTCGGCAGGAGTTGGGACCAGGTGGCGGGAATCGGCGCCGGAGCCACGTCCTTGTAACCGAGCCTGCCCTGCGCCTCCTGCGACTCCTGTTGCCGCGCCAGCTTCTCCTTCTTCGAGCCGGAGGAGCCGATGCCGGAGTCGTCCGTCGCGCTGTCTCCGTTGGACTGCATGGCATAGCGCAGCCCCGTGTCCGTGACGAGGAAGAGGAAACCGGAGTCCGTCCTGGAGCCCTGGAACTGACGGAACAGCTGGCCAGAACCGGGAGTTACGTAGGCGCTGCTCGATCCCGTCGGCAGTGTCTGCGGGAAGTCGGTGCCCGCCCAGGTGCTCAGGGTGGTCGCGCCGTTGTCCTCGTCGACTTCACGCAGGACGTTGCACACGGTGTTACGGCTGCCCTCGCCCTGGGTTGCCGAGTTGACCGCCACCGGGGAGTGCTGCGGCCAGTCCTTGTTCTGCCCGAACGGCCGGCCCGGCCGGAACAGAGCCGGGTTGACGGACTTCGCCCGGCCGTCCTTCGCCATGTCCGCCAGCGCCCGGCTGGTGAGCAGCAGCTTCGCGGTGAAGTCCGAGACCGGGGCGACCCGGCCCGCCAGGACCACGTACTGCTGACTCCTGGTCCCGTCGACGGCCTTGAGGACCGTGCCCACCTTGTTCAGATCGGGTCCCAGCTCACCTGGGGCGCCCGCGGCGACGCCGGGAGTGCCGGGGATCGTGGGGAACGCGATGGGGTCGCCCTTGTGGAGGGTGGCCAGCCAGGCGGCGGACACTCTTTGCGGGGTGCGGCGGTCGCCCACCAACTGACGCAGCAGCAGCTCGTCCTGGTCCACGGCGTACGCCTGGCCCGCGGCGTCCACGATGTAGCGGGTCCGGTCGGGGCCGGGGCCCTCGACGTACAACAGCTCACCACCAACGAGCCGTTCGGCGCCCTCGGTCTTCTTCCGCTCGCGCTCGGCGAGGACGAACGCCGCCTTCTGGATGGCCCTGCCGCCCGCGCCCGGTCGCTCACAGACCACCCAGCGCTTGGCGGCGGCGGCCTCCTTGCTGTCCGGCAGCCGGTCGGGGCCGTAGGGGATGCCGAGGGTGGCTCCGTGCGGGATCTTTCCGCTGTCGAGCACCGACTCGTCGACGTTGGTGACCTTGCCCTTGTCCAGGTCGAGGAGCAGCTTCGCGGAGGACATGTTCAGGACCGGGTGGAGCTGCGTCTTACCGTCTGTGTTCAACACCACGTACCGCGTGGTGGATTTGCTGGCGATAATGACGTTCTCGCCCGGCGTGTCCCACTGCTTGGGCGCGACCGGCTTGAACATCCCCCAGGCGCCGAAGGCCGCGAGGATCACCACGCCGACGATCGCGCCGGGCACCACCGCACGCAGCGGGCGCGGTGCGCCCTCCTCCGAGCCGGTCGAGTTGGGCTGTACGAACTGCGCGATCAACCTCCGCTTCGCGAAGGTATAGGCGTTGAGTTCGTCCCGTCGTGATGCCATCTGTCCGCTGTCTCCCCCACTGGACGGCCAGGTTCCCTCGACTCGCTGAAGGACCTGCCGTCGTACCGGACCCCCACTATGCACGCTGCGTATTCGGCCCGATCGCTCAGGTAGTGTGACCGCCCGGTCAACACCCAAGAGAAAACGGCAATTACGCACACGAGGGGGGCAACGCAGCGATGAGTACGGCGACGCGCCGGCGCACCGGCCGGACTACCGCGCGAGTGCCTGGGACTTCCCAACGGCAACGCAGCAACGGGCAGCCGGTACTCGCTCCGGCGAGAACCCCGGGCGCTCCGGGTTCTCTGCGGAACGTGCCATCGACGACGACTCCGCGCCCGCTGTCGCGCACCAGCCGCGTCGGCCCCTTCCAGTTGCGGCAGTTGGTCCTCGTCGAGGTGGCCCTCGCGACGGCCACGGTCGGGGTCGCGCTCGGCGGGCTCTGGCTGGTGCCCACCATCGCCGTCGCCTGCGCGCTGGTGCTGCTCGCCGTGATCCGGCGCCGCGGGCACGCCGTACAGGACTGGATGTCGACCGCTCTCGCCCTGCGCGCGCGCACCCGCACCGCCGGTCGGTCCGCTCAGGGTGCGCACCACGCCCAGGGCGCTCAGGACGTGGATCCGTCGCTGGCCCCGGTCGCCGAAAGTGTGCCGGGATTCGGTCCCTTCACCTATGTCGAACGGGACCGGCGCACCGTCGGGATGCTCGGCGACGGCACCTTCCTGACCGCGGTGGTACGGGTCGAGGCGAGCGGTGACGCGCTGCGCCCCGCGTTCGGCGCCCGGGCGCTCCCGCTGTCCCTGCTGGGCGGCGCACTCGAAGTGGACGACATCGTGCTGGAGTCGGTGCAGTTGGTGCAGCAGGTACGTTCGGCTCCCGCGCCGCACCTTCCGCAGCAGTCGGTGGCCCGGCTCTCGTACGCCCCCCTGCAGGAGCGGACCGGGGCGCCCGCGCTGCGGATGACGTGGGTGGCGGTGAAGCTGGATCCGGAGCTGTGCCGGGAGGCCGTCGAGGCCCGCGGCGGCGGCGTCGAAGGTGCCCAGCGCTGTCTCGTGCGGGTCGCGGACCATGTGGCGAGCCGCATCACCGGGGCCGGGTTCCGGACCGTGGTGCTCGACCAGGAAGAGCTGAACTCCGCCGTGGCGACCTCCGCCTGCGCCAGCCCGGTCCAGTCGGCCCGCGCGGGCCGGCCGGACACCGCGCCGCATCGGCGTACCTCGGAGACGGCGCGGGTGTGGCGGTGCGACGATCGCTGGCACACCACGTACGCGGTGGGCCGCTGGCCGGAGTTGGGCGTCGGCGCGACTCCGCTCCCCCAACTGGTGTCCCTGCTCACCGCCGTTCCCGCGTACGCCACCACATTCAGCCTCACCCTGCGGCGGGGCGCACACCGGGGGACGATGACCCTGGGCGGCCATGTACGCATCACCGGCGGGAGCGACACCGAACTGGTCGGTGTGCGCGGCGCGTTGGAGCTGGCCGCGCGGACGGCGAGGGTCGGCCTGGTGCGGCTGGACCGCGAACAGCTGCCCGGCGTGCTGGCCACGCTGCCCCTGGGAGGTGCGCGATGACGGCTCGGACCGCGGCGGCCCGCGGCCTGCGAGGCCTCCTCGGGCCGCGCCACGCGGGGCACACCGTCGACACGGATCTTCTGGACGCGCTCTCGTTGCCCGTCGGGGACGACGGCGTGGTGATCGGTGACGACGCGGAGGGACACCCGCAGTTGGTGGGGTTCCACCGTTCCACTCCGTACGACGTGCTGCTCATCGGCGGCCTGTGGACGGCGCAGGTGCTGGCGCTGCGGGCGGCGGGCACGGGCGCGCGGGTGGCGGTGGAAACGGGGCGCGCGCCCGGGTGGACCCGCCTGGCGCACGCCGCGGGCGCGGGACTGGAGTGCATCACGCTCCACGACGTGGGCCGGGTCCCCCCGATGGGGGCGACCGTGGGAAGCCCGGTGCTGGTGGTGCGCGACTGCGGGATGCGGCCGCCGCGGGGGCGCGTGGTCTCCGCGCCGTGGCAGTCGGTGCTGACCCTGCTCCCGTATGTCAGCCCGGTGGCACCCCGGTTGATGCGGGACTCCACCCTCGTGGGCGTCCAGCGCGTATCACCGGAGGAGGCGGAGCAGATCGGCCGGATCCTGGGGCTTTCCCGGGCCGAACGCGAGGCCCTGCCGACCCTGGCGGACGGTGTCACCCTGTGGTGCGCGGGACGTGAACGGCACTGGGTGATGACGAGCGCCACGGATGCCGAGTCGGGTCTGTTGGGTGTCGCCCGGCGGATGGACTGAGTCTCGGTGTCGGTGCGTCGGCCTCGGTGTCCGTGTCCGTCTCGCGGCCACTCTCTCGTGTGACTCTCCCCCGGAGGCCCGGGTCGCTGGCCTAGGATGCCCGAAGTGGTCTGAGTCGTACGGGACCTGTCGTACGCGGTTACCGGAAGGAAGCTTGACTGATGGGGAGCGCGCAGGAGAAGGAAGAGCTGTACGCCCTCGATATCTCTGGCATCGAGTGGCACAGCGCACCCGGCACGAGCGAGAACGAGGAACGGGTCGAGATCGCCTATCTGCCCGGCGGAGCGGTGGCCATGCGGTCGTCCGTGGATCCGGAGACCGTGCTGCGGTACACCGAGGCCGAGTGGCGTGCGTTTGTACTCGGGGCACGTGACGGGGAGTTCGACCTCCACTGACTCCACCGAGTGGAGCAGGCTGAGACGTACGGGCCGCAGCGGTCGGTGGTGACGCTGCGGCCCGCTGTGGGTCGGCAGAAAACCGAGACGTCGTTCGGGTTCGCCGACGCCCTCGCCGCACGGCACTTCCACAGTGCGTTCCCGGTGGGTATCGCGGTGGTTTTGCAGTGGGTATTGCGGTGGGTATTGCGGTGGCCGTCGGGTGCGCTCGCCGGTTCGCCATGACACAGACCACAGCCGCCGATACCGGATTGTTGAGCAGCGCTCCCGGGACGACCTGAGGCGCCCACATTTCGTGTGCATATGTACGGAACCGATCGCTTCGCCCCTCACGCTCTGCCGCCCTGCGGTCACTTGAGGACACTCGCGGGCACAGAGCGATGCACGGGACAGTTGTCGGTAGGCGGACGGGCCTGCTGCACTGACACTGCTGACGCTTAGGCTGGGAGCGTGCGCGGACCGTGCGTAGCAGGGGAACCCTGCGGGCAGGCGGTCCACGGCACACACGGGGAGAGCCGGGCGGATCGGACGACCAGAAACGGTCGCCCCCCCTACCACGGCACGAGGGTGTTCGACCACATCAGGAGGCAAAGTGAACGGCGAGCGGAACGAGAATCGCGGGGGCTGGAACACGCCCGTCGACGATCAGTCCGACGCGGAGCCCGAGATGACGGGTGAGTTCACCATCGACTACACCCCTCCTGCTTGGTATACGCAGAATGCGTCAGGGGGTGCGGGAAGTGCGTCGAGCACGCCTAGCGCGCCGAGTACGCCTGTGCCCCAGAGCGCCACGCCGCCTCCCGCACCGCCGGCCGGGAGTCCGGTAGCTGTGCCGGGCCTGCCGGTGGGCAGTGGCTTCGAGCCCCATTGGGCTCAGCCGTCCCAGGCGCCACAAGCACCTGCACCCGCACCTACACCTGTGTCCGCCCCCGCGTCCGTACCTGCTCCTTTCACTCCTCCGGCTGCCGCGCCGGATCCCTTCGGGGGCGGTGACCTGGAGAGCGGCGCCACCATGCGCTTCAACCCTGCGGCGCTGAAGCGCGAGATGAATGAGCGTGCTGCCGCCGAGGCTGGGCCCTCGACCGGGCGCGCCGAGCCGAGCCGGGACGACGCCGCCGTGCCTGCGGCCGCGCCCGCCAACGGGGTGGACATTACGGATAGTTCGTCGAAGCCGGAGGTCGAGGCCGACCCGGTCGACGTGGCGGATCCGGATGCCGGCTCCGCCGCGGAGCCGTTGGCCGAGGTCGAGGTCGAGGTCGAAGTACGGGGCGAGGACTCCTCGACCGCCGAGGCGGCGGACGAGGCCGACGCGGGCTCGGACGTCGAGAACGAGGTCGAGAACAAGGTCGAGGTCGAGGTCGAGGCGGGCGCCGTGGCTGAGGCCGCGGAACTGGATGAGACCAGGACGCCCGACTCCGTGCCCGCGACAGCAGCCACGGACGAGAGCGCCGAAGGCGTCGAAGGCTCCGAGGACCGCGAGGGCGGCGCCACGGACGCAGGCGTGGACGAGGTGCACGACGCAGTACGTGCCGAGGAGCCGGCCGACTCCGTTCCCGTCGACGAGATCACGGACGCCGCTCCTCAGGACGCCCCGCCCGTCGGCGAGCCCCAGGGCACCCGGCCCGCCGGGGCGCAGCCCTGGTCGCCCCCACCGGCCCCACGAAACGGTCTGCCGCCGCTGCCCCCCGCCTTCCAGGCCGCGGCGCCGACCTCGGCCCCGCAGTGGCCGGTCACGCCGCCGGCGGTCGAGCCGCCCGCTCCGCAGCCCCAGGGCGGCCCGGCTGCCTGGACGACTCCGGCGCCGGCGCCCACCCCGACTCCGTCGAGCGAGGCGTCGAGCTCCCCGCAGCCGGCCGCTCCGCAGAGCGGGTATGCCTTCCCGCAGCCCGGCGCCCCCGCTCCGGGCGCCCCGCTGCCTTCTCCCCAGGACGGGTACGGATTCCCGCAGCCCGTGGCCGCCGCGCACCCCGAGGCACCGACGCCCCCGGCTCCCCAGGCACCGCAGCCGCAGCAGGGTGGCTACGGCTTCCCCCGGCCCGACGCCACGACGCCCCCGGCTCCGCAGTCGGCGCAGGGCGGCTACGGATTCCCGCAACAGCCGCAGCCCGGCGCCCCGAATGCACCGCAGCCGCAGACCCCGCAGCCCCTGGGACCCCAGGGGCACCAGGGTGGCTACGGCTTCCCCCAGCCCGGCGCGCCCGTGGCCGCCGCGCAGCCCCCGGCACCGCAGCCTCCGCAGAGTGGGTACGGGGTCCCGCAGCCCGGCGTACCGCAGCAGCCGCAGCCCGGCGCGCCCGCGCCTCAGGCCCCGCAAGCCCCGCAAGGTGGGTACGGGTTCCCCCAGCAGCCGCAGCCCGGCGCCCCGGCGTCCAACCTGCCCGCGCCCCTCGCACCGCAGCAGCAACACCTGCCCGCACAGCAGCAGCCTCCGCAGCAGCCGCACGCCCAACCGCAGGCGCAGCCACAGCAGCCGCACCAGCAGATGCCGCAGCAGGAAGACCCGGCCGCGCCTGTCGACCCGCGCGCCGGTGCCGCCTGGCCGACGCCCGTCGCGCACGACCAGCGCCAGCGCTCCGTGCCCGGCGCCCCGCTGGGCTACACGGCCGCCGTAGAGCTGTCCTCCGACCGCCTCCTGCGCAACAACAAGCCGAAGCCCAAGAGCAGCCGCAACTCCTCCGCAGGCAGCCGCTTCAAGATCGGCGGCAAGAAGGAGGAGGCCGAGCGCCAGCGCAAGCTGGAGCTGATCCGTACACCCGTCCTGTCCTGCTACCGGATCGCGGTCATCAGCCTCAAGGGCGGCGTCGGCAAGACCACGACAACGACCGCGTTGGGCGCGACCCTGGCCACCGAGCGGCAGGACAAGATCCTGGCGATCGACGCCAACCCGGACGCCGGCACGCTCGGCCGCCGCGTGCGACGCGAGACCGGGGCCACCATCCGTGACCTGGTCCAGGCGATCCCGTACCTCAACAGCTACATGGACATCCGCCGCTTCACCTCACAGGCGCCCTCCGGTCTGGAGATCATCGCCAACGACGTCGACCCGGCGGTCTCCACGGCCTTCAACGACGAGGACTACCGGCGCGCGATCGGTGTGCTCGGCAAGCAGTACCCGATCATCCTCACCGACTCCGGTACGGGCCTGCTCTACAGCGCGATGCGCGGAGTCCTGGACCTCGCCGACCAGCTGATCATTGTCTCCACGCCGTCCGTGGACGGCGCGAGCAGCGCGAGTACGACGCTCGACTGGCTCTCCGCGCACGGTTACGCCGACCTGGTCGCGCGTTCCCTCACCGTCATCTCCGGGGTCCGCGAGACCGGCAAGATGATCAAGGTCGACGACATCGTGCAGCACTTCGAGACGCGCTGCCGCGGCGTGGTCGTGGTGCCGTTCGACGAGCACCTGGCGGCGGGCGCCGAGGTTGATCTCGACATGATGAGGCCGAAGACGCGCGAGTCGTACTTCCACCTCTCCGCACTGATCGCCGAGGACTTCGTACGGGCTCAGCAGCAGCAGGGGCTGTGGACCGGCGACGGCAGCAACCCGCCGCCGCACCAGGCGCCACCGCTGCCGGGACAGCAAGCACCGGCCCAGCAGGCGCCGGGACAGCAAGCACCGGGGCAGTACGCCCCTGGCCAGCCCATGCCGGGCCACTATGCGCCCGGTCAGCCCATGCCCGGCCAGCAGCAGCCGCCGTACGCACCACAGCAGCCCCACCCACAGCACCCGCAGCACCAGGAGCACCCCCACCAGCCGTACGGCGCTCAGCAGCCCCCGCCACAACAGCAACAGCCGCACCCGCACCCGCAGGGAGCCCATCCGCAGCAGCCGCCCCAGGGCTGGCAGCAGCAACACCCCGCCCCCGGTCAGCCGGCCCCGCACCCCGCGGGCCAGCCGCAGATTCAGCCCGGTCAGCCGTACCAGCCGGGCCAGCCGATGGGGCAGCCACCTCATTCGGCCCAGCCCCAGCAGCCCGGCCAGCCGGGGCAACCTGAACTTCAGGGCCCCGTCCCGCCCGCCGGCCGACCCCAGCAACACCCTCACCAGCAGCCCCAACAACCGTCCCACCAGCAGCCGCCACAGGCTCCGCCAGCCCCTCAGCAGTAGGCTTACAAGGGTCTAGACCAATAAGGGCCCGCACCGTCTCCACGGTGCGGGCCCTTCGTCATTCCCGTCACTGCCGACACCGGCATTCCCGCAGTACACACCAGGTTTTGAGCATCGTTGACGCGACCGGACCGGCGCTGATAAACCTTCGCATCACCAGCTGGCGCACCGAGATCAACCCGCCCTCCCCGTGCGAGTGATGACGCGAGGTCACCGTCCCATGGTCCAAAAGATTGCGCGCAGTACCCGGCAATGTCCCCGTATCCGTACTCTCCTGGCCGTGGGCGCCACCGCCCTCACCCTGGCCGCATCGGCCGCGACTCCGCTCAATCCTGCTCCTCGCCAGGCCGCCGCGGCCGAGGGCGACGGCAAGCAGGTGCTGACTGTCGCGGTCGCGCAGAGCGTCGATTCGCTCAGCCCGTTCCTGGCCCAGCGACTGGTCTCCACGAGCGTCCACCGGCTCGTGTACGAGTACCTGACGAACTACGACGCCAAGGACAACCACGCGATTCCCGGTCTGGCCACCGCCTGGAAGCCGTCGCCGGACAAGCTGACGTGGACATACACGATCCGCGACAACTCCAAGTGGTCCGACGGCAAGCAGGCCACCGCCGAGGACGCCGCCTGGACGTTCAACAAGATGATGAACGACGACGGCGCCGCCACCGCCAACGGCAGCTTCGTCGCGAACTTCAAGAAGGTCACCGCACCGAGCCCCACCGAGCTGGTCATCGAGCTGAAGAAGCCGCAGGCCACCATGGCGGCGCTCGATGTGCCGATCGTGCCCAAGCACGAGTGGGAGAAGGTCGGGGACTTCTCGAAGTTCAACAACGACAAGAAGTTCCCGATCGTCGGCAACGGGCCGTTCATCCTCACCGACTACAAGGTCGACCAGTACGTCAAGCTCAAGCCGAACAAGCAGTTCTGGCGCGGGGCGCCCAAGTTCGACGAGCTTGTCCTGAAGTACTACAAGGACGGTGACGCGGCGGTCGCCGCACTCCAGAAGGGCGAGGTGTCCTTCGCGGCCAACCTCACCCCCGCCCAGGCCGCCGCCCTCGGCAAGGCCAAGAACATCAAGGTCAACGACGCGCCGGGCCGCCGCTTCTACGCACTCGCCACCAACCCGGGCGCCCAGGCGAAGGACGGCAAGAAGTTCGGCAACGGCCATCCCGCCCTGCTCGACCCCAAGGTCCGCGAGGCCCTCTTCGCGGCCACCGACCGCAAGACCATCATCGACAAGGTCTTCCAGGGCCACGCCGTCGAGGGCGAGGGGTACATCCCGCCGCGCTTCTCGACGTACTACTGGCAGCCGGCCGGGGACCAGAAGATCGCCTACGACCCGGCGAGGGCCGCTCAGCTCCTCGACGAGGCGGGCTACAAGAAGAACGGCGCCGGAAAGCGCGTCGGGAAGAACGGCAAGGCCCTCGACTTCCGCATCCTGTGCCACGCCACCGACCCGAACGACAAGGCCATCGGCAAGTACCTGCAGGAGTGGTGGGGCGAGCTGGGCATCGGCCTCAAGGTCAACTGCCTGGACAACGTCTCCGACCCGTGGCTGGCCGGCGAGTACGACCTGGCCTTCGACGGCTGGTCCGTCAACCCTGATCCGGACTTCGTCCTCTCCATCCACACGTGCGGTGCGCTGCCCGCCACGCCCAAGGACACCGGCTCCACGGACAACTTCATCTGCGACAAGAAGCTCGACGAGCTCTACGCCAAGCAGACGGCCGAGTACGACGAGACGAAGCGCGCCGATCTCGTCAAGCAGCTCCAGTCGAGGCTGTACGACACCAAGTACATGAATGTCATGGCATATCCCAACGCGGTCGAGGCGTACCGTACCGACCAGATCAAGTCGATCACGACCATGCCATCGGCCGCGGGCAACCTCTGGGGTCAGGACGGGTACTGGAGCTGGTGGTCGGCCGTACCTGCGGACCGTGCGAGCTCCGACGAGGACAGCGGGTCCTCCACGGGGCTCTTCGTCGGTATCGGCGCGGCCGTCGTCCTCGCCGCCGGGCTCGGGCTCTTCTTCGCCCTGCGCCGCCGTTCCACCGCGGAAGACCGTGAATAGTCCATGAGCACTGCGAGCACCACCCCCCTCGTGGAGGGGACGGCCGAGGGACCGGTCCCGGTGAAGACCGGCCCCTCGGGCCCCCGCGCCCGCAACGCGGGTGCCTACCTGGTGTACGTCGCCGGGAAACTGGGCGGCGCGGCCGTCTCGCTCTTCGCCGTCCTCGTCACCAGCTTCTTCCTGTTCCGGATCATCCCGGGCGACCCGGTGCGCACCATGACCCAGGGCCGCCAGGTGTCCGCCGAGCAACTCGCCTCACTGCGCGCCCAGTTCGGCCTCGATCTGCCGGTGTGGCAGCAGTTCACCGACTACTGCGGCAAGGCGCTCACCGGCGACCTCGGCACCTCGTACCAGTTCCACGCGCCCGTCAGCGACCTGATCGTCGAGAAGCTGCCCGCGACGCTGCTGCTGACCGGTGTCGCCGTCGTCATCTACTCGATGCTCGGCCTGTGGCTCGGCACGCGCTCCGCGTGGCGGCACGGCGGACTCGGCGACAAGATCAGCACGGGGGTGGCGCTGACCCTGTGGTCCGTGCCGTCCTTCTGGCTCGGACTGCTGCTGATCATCACATTCTCGGTGGGCATCGGGCCGATCCCCGGGATGTTCCCGACGGGCGGCATGGAGTCCGGCGACGAGACCGGTCTCGCGTACGTCGTCGATGTCGCGCACCACCTGGTGCTGCCGGTGCTGACGCTGGTCGCCGTCGGGTACGCCCAGACGCTGCTGGTCATGCGGTCGTCGCTGCTGGACGAGATGGGCAGCGACTATCTGACGACGGCGCGCGCCAAGGGGCTGCGCGACGACGCGGTGCGGCGCCGGCACGCCGTACCCAATGCCCTGCTGCCGACCGTCACCATGGTCTTCATCAACTTGGGCCATGTGGCGGCCGGTTCGATCCTCGTCGAGACGGTCTTCTCCTGGCCGGGGCTCGGCGGGCTCTTCTACCAGGCGCTGAGCGTGCCAGATCTGCCGCTGGTGCAAGGGCTCTTCGTGGTCTTCGCCGGAGCGATGATCGTCATGAATCTCCTCGCCGACCTGCTCTATCCGCTGCTCGATCCCCGGGTGGGCCGATGACGACCACGAAGAAACCTGCCGAGGGTGCTGCGGAGGGCGCTGCGGAGAAGGCCACCACGGCCCGCTCCCTGGCCTGGGTGCGGCGCCGCCATTCCGTGGCCCGGTTCTGGCGCTCGTACCGCAAGCAACGGGCCGGACTCCTCGGCCTCTGCGCCCTTGTCCTGATCGCCCTGATCGCGCTCGCCGCCCCGCTGCTCGCCGGCGGGGACGTACAGAGTGTGACGAATGCGCCCGGTACGGCGCTGGAGTCGCCGAGCGGCGAATTCCCGCTCGGGACCGACCAGTTCGGCCGTTCCCTGTTCGGGCTGCTGATCTGGGGAGCGCGGATCTCGCTGACCGTGGGCCTGCTGGCCGCCGCACTGTCGGTGGCCATCGGTACGCTTGTCGGCATCATCTCCGGGCACTTCGGGGGCTGGTTCTCGACCGTGCTCATGCGGATCACCGACTGGTTCCTGGTGATGCCGACCCTGGTGCTCGCGATCGTGCTGGCCACCGTGATGTCACGCAGCGTGTGGACGGTGATCCTGGCGATCGGCGTCACCAGCTGGCCGACGACGGCCCGGCTGGTGCGGGCGCAGACGCTCGCCGTCGAGTCGCGTCCGTACATCGAGCGGGCGACGGCACTCGGCGGCGGCCACGGCCACATCATGAGCCGCCATGTGCTGCCCAATGTCATGCCGCTGGTCCTCGCTCAGACCACGCTCGGCATCTCCAACGCCATCCTCACCGAGGCAACGCTGGCCTTCCTGGGCCTCGGCGACCCGACTGTCGTCTCGTGGGGCGGCATGCTCCAGGACGCGCGGGAGGCGGGTGCGGTCAGCTCGGGCCACTGGTGGTACCTGGCGCCGCCCGGCATCGCCATCGCGGTCGTCGCGCTCGCCTTCACGCTCTGCGGGCGCGCGGTGGAGTCCGTACTCAATCCAAAGCTGGGGGCCACCCGTTGAGCACACCGACCACACGGAGTCCGCTGCTCGAAGTGAAGGACCTGCACGTCATATACGGCGTGGGGACCCTGGCCGTACGCGGTGTGGACCTGAGCGTCGCCGCCGGGCAGAAGCTGGGCATCGCGGGCGAGTCCGGATGCGGAAAGTCGACGCTGGCGCTCGCACTGCTGCGGCTGCTGCCCGCCTCAGCCCGGGTCAGTGGCGAGATCCTGCTCGACGGTGAGGACGTCCTCACCATGAAGTGGGGCAGGCTGCGGGCCGTGCGGTGGGTGGGGGCCTCGATCATCTTCCAGGGCGCGATGCACTCGCTCAACGCGGTGCATCGGGTCGGTGACCAGATCGCGGAACCGATTCTGCTGCACCAGAAGTCCACTCCGGCCGCCGCGCGCAAGCGGGTCGCCGGGCTGCTGGAGCAGGTGGGGTTGCCCGGCTCACGCGCCGAGGCGTATCCGCACGAGCTGTCCGGCGGGCAGCGGCAGCGGGTGATGATCGCGATGGCGCTGGCCTGTGATCCCCGGCTGATCGTCGCCGACGAGCCGACCACCGCGCTCGATGTGATGATCCAGGCCCAAATCCTGCGGCTGATCGAGCAGTTGGTGGCCGACCAGGACATCAGCCTGCTGATGATCAGTCACGACCTCTCGGTACTGGCCGACACGTGCGACCGGCTCGCCGTCATGTACGCGGGGCGGATCGTCGAGGAGGGCCCGGCCCAACAGGTGTTCGCGGAGGCACAACATCCCTACGGCGTGGCGCTGTCCGCGGCGTTCCCCCGGATCGGCGACCCGGCTTCACGGCGGGCGCCGCGGGGGCTGCCGGGCGATCCGCCGGATCCGGCCGACCTGCCGGGCGGTTGTACGTTCCACCCTCGGTGCCCGGTGGCGCTGGATGTGTGCGCCACGGAGGACCAGGTGCTGCGGGTGGCCGGGGCGGGGCGGCGGGCGGCCTGCGTGCGGGTGGATGCGGATGCGGCGCGGCCGTCGTGACCGGGGATGTTCCCCTACCCGCCCCTTCCCGCAACTGGGGGCAAGCCCCCAGACCTCCCGGACGCCCTTCGGGCGTGTCCTCAATCTCCCCCATTGCCTTAAGGGCATGGGGGGACCCCCTCGACGGGCTGAAGTTGCCCGGCGTTTGAGGACCGGGGTCCGGGGCGGAGCCCCACCACGCGGCGGCAGCCGCAAAAAGACACAGCGGGAAGGGGCGGGTAGGGGACAGCGCCGCAGGCAACCCGCACCCACCACCGGCCCGCACCGGCACCGCCACCCCCACTCCCCCACCACCCCACCGGAGTCGCCAGACATGAGCGCCACGCCTCTCCTCTCCGCCGCCGGCCTGCACGTCACCTTTCCCGGCCGCCGCGGCGCCCCCGCCGCCCGCGCCGTCGACGGCGTCGACCTCGATATCCACCCGGGTGAGATCGTCGCGCTGGTCGGCGAGTCCGGGTGCGGCAAGACCACCCTCGCCCGGAGCCTGCTCGGCCTGGTCGCGCCCACCTCGGGCGCCGTCACTTTCGGCGGACGGCCGCTGGACTACCGGTCGCGGGCCCTGAAGGCGTACCGCAAGCGCGTACAGCTCGTCCTCCAGGACCCGAGCGGTTCACTCAACCCCCGCCACACCGTGTACGACGCGGTGTCCGAGGGGCTGCGCATCCACGGGTACGCGGGCGACGAGCGGGAGGCCGTCGCCGGGGCGCTGTCGCGCGCCGGGCTGCGGCCGCCCGAGCGGTTCTTCCTGCGCTATCCGCACGAGCTCTCCGGCGGTCAGCGCCAGCGCGTCGTCATCGCGGGCGCACTCGTCCTCGATCCCGAACTCATCGTCGCCGACGAGCCGGTGGCCTCGCTGGACGCATCCGTACGGGGTGAGATCCTGGCACTTCTGCTGTCGCTGCGCGACGAACTGGGCCTCTCCGCCCTGGTCGTCACCCACGACCTCGGTCTGGCCTGGAACATCGCCGACCGCGTGGCGGTGATGTATCTGGGCCGGATCGTGGAGACCGGCCCGGCCGAGCAGGTCCTGACGGCACCTCAACACCCTTACACACAGGCCCTATTGTCCGTCCTACCGGAATCCGGTGAGCAGCCGGTGATCCTCACCGGTGAGCCGCCGGACCCGTCCCGCATCCCCGGCGGCTGCCGCTTCCACGCCCGGTGCCATGTCCTCGCGTCCGGGGAGGCCGCGCGGGCCGGTGTCGACTCCGCGTGCCGCACGACGCCGCTGCCCGTGCTGACCGGCGGCGACGAGGCGCAGGTCGCCTGCCACTGGGCGGCGGCGGCCCACGCACCGGCGCCGACTGGGTAGCCTCGGACCGCGCAACGGCGCAGAGTTCTTAGCCGCGGCCTGCACACCGGGCAGACCTCACGCCCGCGGCGTTTCGCGTCGCGCGCCGATCAGCCCGCGTACGCCCCGATGAGCTCGCTCGCGCGCTTCACATCGGCCCCGATGGCCACCAGGAGCGCGTCGATCGACTCGAACTTCTCCATGCCGCGTACGTACGCGAGGAAGTCGACGGCGACGTGCAGCCCGTACAGATCGAGGCCCACGCGGTCGATGGCGTACGCCTCGACCGTCCGCTCGGTGGCGTCGAACTGCGGGTTCGTGCCGACCGAGATCGCGGCGGGCATCGTCTCGCCGTCCGCGGTCAGCCAGCCCGCGTACACCCCGTCCGCGGGGATCGCGGTGTGCGGCAGCGTCTCCACGTTCGCGGTCGGGTAGCCGAGCTCTCGGCCGCGCTGCGCGCCGCGCACCACGATGCCCTCGACGCGGTGCGGGCGGCCCAGGATCTCCATGGCGCCCTCGACATCGCCCTCGACGACGAGCCGCCGGGTCAGCGTGGAGGAGAAGGGCTCGCCGCCGCCCGCTTCGCCGCGCACATACAGGTCGACGACCTCGACCTCGTAGTCGTAACTCGCCCCGAGCTCGGCCAGCAGCGCCACATTGCCCGCCGCCCGGTGCCCGAAGCGGAAGTTGGGACCTTCTATGACGGCGCGCGCGTGCAACTTGTCGACCAGCACCTTCGCGATGAACTCGGCCGGTGACAGCTTCGAGAACTCGGCGGTGAAGGGGAGGATCAGCAGCGCGTCCACACCCAGCTCGGCCATCAGTTCGGCGCGGCGGTGGTGCGGGGCCAGCAGCGGCGGGTGGCTGCCGGGGCGTACCACCTCGCTGGGGTGCGGATCAAAGGTGACGACGACCGACGGGAGACCCAGCTCGCGGGCGCGGTCCACCGCCCGCCCGATGATCAGCTGGTGTCCACGGTGCACACCGTCGTAGGAGCCGATGGTGACGACGCTGCGTCCCCAGTCCTGGGGGATGTCCTCCAAGCCACGCCAGCGCTGCACTGTGACCGCTCCTCGCCCGAACCTGTGTACGTGGGATTGACTCTTACGCAGGTCTAAGACTGCCATGCCCGAGGCCTGCGACTCGCATCGGCATGGGGGTGCTGAGGGTCTCGACCGTCCGGCGGGCGCTCGGTCCGATCACCACCGCCCATTCCTGCGGCGCGTCGGCCAGCCATCCGACGACCAGCGCGGCGAATCCGGGGACCTCGCGGGCCAGCTCGACCAGCCGCCGGTCGAAGCAGGTCGCCCCCTCGGGCGTACGGACGAGGAGCAGCCCGGTGCGGTGCACCAGGTCCCGGGTCCTGGCCTCGGCCCTGTCCCCGGCGCCGAGCGCGGCGGCGCGCAGCAGGGCGTCGAGGACGGCCAGGTCCCTGGCCTCGTACTGCTCGTACTCCATCAGTACGTCGAGCAGCTCGGCCCGCAGCGGACGCGAGGCCCGGCTGCCCGGCGCGGCGAGTACGGGGGCCAGGGCGCGCCGCACCTGGACGGGACGGCCCCGCAGCAGGCTGGTGACCAGCGGGAAGAGGACGGCCCGGCAGGCGGGGCCGTGCTCGATGCGCCGGTCCACGTACGCGGCGGCGTGTGCGGCACCCTCGGGGCTGCGGTCGACGTACTCCTGGACGAGGGCGGCGGCGCGGCGGGCCAGCGCGGGCGTGTTGACGTCGGCGAGGGCGCGCAGCACCTCCCCGGCCCCCTCGCCCCCTCGGCCGAGCCGCGCCTGGAAGGCGGCGAGCACGGGCTCGGGGTGGGTGAGCAGCGCCGTGGTGAGGGCACTTGCGGGCAGCTGCGGTGCGTCGGCGGCGAACGCGGCCAGCGCTTCGGGCAGATACCGGGACCTGGTGTGCGGATCGCGTACGAGCAGGGCGAGCGCCGGCCCGTGCAGGGTGGCGTCCGCCGGCCGGGCGAGCAGCGACAGCGCTGCGTACCGCAGCAGTTCGCGATCGGCGTCGGACCTCACGTGTGGGGCGGTGGCGGGCCCGTAGGCCGCGGCCGCGACCCGTCGGCCCGGCCGGTCGGCGTCGTGGGCCCAGCGGTCGACGGCCCGGCAGAGCGCGGAGGGCTCGTCCTCGGCGAGCGCGGCGAGGAGCTCGTCGGCGCGGGGGTGCGCGCAGTCGACGAGCGTCTCGGTCAGGTCGTCGATGGCCAGCTCACGGCGCGCGTACAGGAGCGCCTGGGCGGCCCCGGCGACGGTGGGCCGTACGGCGGCGCCGTCCGCCGCGGGCAGCGGCCGTTCGTCGTCGAACCAGCGGCACAGCAGCGGCTGTACGCTCCGGGGCCCGTCGGCGAGCAGTCGTGCGACGGCGTCCAGGTACCGCTCCTGCGGGGCGGGGCCGCCCGGCGCCCCGTCCGCGGGTACCAGCCGCCGCAGCAGGTCGATCCGCTCCGCCTCGTCCACCCGCAGCGCGTCCCAGAACCACGGCCCGAACTCGCTGAATCCGCCGAGGTGTTCGGGCCCGCCCTCGCGGACCGAGCGGGCGGTGACACGGTCGGCGAGATGGCGCAGGACGGGCAGGTACGACTCGATGCCGACCACCCGCAACAGGACCTCCCCGAGCAGATGGGCACCCCACCAGCAGGCGTCCCCGGCGCGATCGGCGACCGGTCCGGCAGCCGGCGAGCCGTCGGCCTCCGCCGTGCCCGCAGCCGGTGCGGCGGCGCTCTCCGGCGCGGTGTCGGCTGCGGTGTCCGGCCGGGGCTTCAGGATGTCGAGCGCGTCGATCAGGCCCTCAAGTCTGCGGGCCAGCGCGGCCGGACCGTGGTCGCGGCCCAGAAGCAGCAGCGCCTGGACGACCGGGCCGATGCGGTGCCGCGGCACGGGCAGGGAACGCGGCGGGTCGGCCTCGTCCGCGCTGCCCGCGTCGGCGTGCGAGCCCGGCGGGGGCGGGACGTAGGGCCGGCCCACCCGCGGGCTCCCGGCCGAGCTCACGGCCGGGCGTGAGGGGAGGCGGACCGGCGCCCGCGCGGTGGCCGCACCCGGATCCGATGGGTCGAGGGCGGCTGGCGCGTCCCCGCGTTCGCGGTGGACCAGGGCGTACAGCGCGGCGTCGACGTCCAGATGCGCGCCCTGCACCCAGTCCGCGAACTCCTCGTGGGCGAACCGGTATCCACCGCTCGCCGGCACCAGCAGCCCCTCCGTGAGCACCGCGGACGCCCACCCCGTGCGCCACGGAAAGATCTCCTCGAAGGATTCGCGGTCCAGCTCCCCCTGCCCGGGACCCAGGCACCGCCGTGCCGCCTCGTGCACCTGTCCGGAGACCTTCGCCGCCAGCCGCCGGACCGCCGTACCCCTCGGCGAAGGCCGGGCCGCCGCCGCCAGCCGCACCGCGACCCGCAGGCACATCAGGTCCAGGTGCGCGGCGAACACCTCGTCGCGGCCCGGCCGCCCCGCGACGTCCTCCGGCAGCGCCTCCCGCACCTCCGCGAGCAGCCGCAGCGTCAGCGGATGCCGGGAGTCGCGCTGCGCGAGCGCCGTGTCCCCGATGCCGTACCGCTTACGGGCCCGCTGCGCCTGGCGTGCGGACAGGTCACCGACGCGGACGGCCGCGGGCAGCCTGCGCGCCGGGCGTCCTGGCCGGTGCAGCGCTCCGCACGGGTACAGCTCCCCGGCCTGCTCCCAGTGCTCGGGGCGACACGCGACGACCAGCCGCGCCCCGGCGGTCCGCAGCCAACTCGCCGTCCCCGCAGCCCATTCGGGCAGCCGGTGCGCGAGCGCGGGCGGCATCTCCTCGGGGCCGTCGAGGAGCACGAGCAGCGGCCGTCCTGCGTCGAGGGCCAGCCGTGCGACGCGCTCGGGGGTGGCCGGCGCCGGGTCGCCCCGCTCCCCCGAGGCTGCGACGATCCGCCCGGCCTGCCGCAGGGCGCGCGCCATCGCGTCCGCGACCGACCGGTCACCGGCGCGCAGATCGGCGCCGCGCAGCCACAGGGTCGGGGCCGGTTCGGCGCCCCGGGCCCGCCGGGCGGCCAGCGCGGCCAGCTCCGTCGTGCGTCCGGTCCCCGGATCGCCGACCAGGCCGAGCACCAGGGAGTCGGTGGACGCCTCGAAGGACGCGAACTCCCTGCTGATGTCGGGTCGTTCGACCGGGTCCTGCCAGCTGCTCGGCCCGCCGACGGATCCGACGCAGGTCGCGGTGAGCTGGAGCGCGCCCGCGAGGTTGAGGTCGCGCCCGTAGCCGGGGACGGTCGCCGCGTTGCGTCGCAGCAATTCGGCCAGCGGGCCTTCCGGGTCGGTGGCCGCCGCCTCCCGAAGCGGCACGGCGAAGCCCGCCCCCCGGCGCCCCGACTGCAGCGCGGTGCCGAGCACGGCGAGCACCGCGCCGGTCCCGGCATCGAGGACGGGCCCGCCGGTGGCTTCCCCGCCGAGCCGCAACGCGTCACTGCCGGCTGTGCCGATCGCCAACTCGACGGCGCAGTCGACCAGATGGAAGCGGTCGGTGGCCGTGTAGGTGACCGAGGCCGGGCCGAGGATCCGTGCGTCGCGCCAGCCGTGCGCCACCAGTCGTACGTACGTCCCTGTCTCGACCCCGTCCCGGGCGGTGACCGGTACCGGCCGCACCCCGAGCCCCTCGGTGCGCACCAGCGCGAGATCCATCTCGGGCAGTCCGGTGATCGCGTCGGCCTCGGCGAGACAGGTCCGCTGGCCGGGCGCGTGCAGCACGACGCGGGTCAGGCCGTCGACGGCCTCATGGCTGGTGATGACGGTGCCCCGGTCGTCCGCGACGAATCCGGTCCCGCGCGGGCGGCCTGCCAGGTCGCAGATCCGCACCAGTGTGACCGGCGATACCGGCACATCCCGTACCGCCATCGCCGTCCTCCCGCCGCCCCGTACTTCCCGACGGTAGGTCGCCAGTGATCAGCAGGAGAAGGACGCACAGCGAAAGCGCCCCCCATTGCACCCCCTATTCACTCCGAGCGCCTGCCCATTGGGGTGAATCCGCGGGGCTGGGTGGACAGACCCCTACCGAGGGGGATCGTGGAGCGGACAGCCGGGGGGCCGTCCGCTCCACGATGGGACCCACCGGGTGATCCGGGTGATCCAGGTCGGTCGCACTCGGTCGTGCTCGGTCAGCCGAAGACCGCGAGGCTCTTCGCCTTGCCGCGGCTCTCCTCGACCAGGGCGAGGAAGCGCCCCTCGGGGTCGAAGACGGCGACCGGACTGGTCTCGTACGACGGCATGTCGAGCCGTACGCCGTTCGTCAGCAGGCCCGCCCGCTTCTCGTCCACGTCCCAGCGCGGGAAAGCGGCCGCGGCGGCGTCCGCGATCGGCATGACCGCGAAGTCCGCCTGGAGCTCCTCCAGCGTCTTCGCCGCGTCGAGCCCGTAAGGGCCGACCCTGGTGCGGCGCAGCGCGGCCAGGTGTCCGCCGACGCCGAGGCCGGCGCCGAGGTCACGGGCGAGGGCGCGGATGTACGTACCGGAGGAGCAGACCACCGAGACGATCAGGTCGACGACGGGCGTCCCGTCCTCGGCCACCGCCGCGCGCACATCGTGCACCTGGAAGGACGAGACGGTGACCGGCCTGGCCGGGATCTCGAACTCCTCGCCCTGGCGCACCCGCGAGTACGACCGCTTGCCGTCGATCTTGATGGCGCTGACCTTGGACGGCACCTGCATGATCGCGCCGCTCAGCGCGGCAACGCCCGCGTCGATGCCTGCCCTGCTCACCCCGGAGGCGTCGACGGAGGCGATGATCTCGCCCTCCGCGTCGTCCGTGATGGTGGACTGGCCGAGCCGGATCGTACCGAGGTACTCCTTCTCGGTCAGTGCGAGATGGCCGAGCAGCTTGGTGGCCTTCTCGATGCCGAGGACAAGCACACCGGTGGCCATGGGGTCGAGGGTGCCCGCGTGGCCGACGCGGCGGGTCTTGGCGATCCCGCGCATCTTGGCGACTACGTCGTGCGAAGTGAAGCCGGACGGCTTGTCGACAATGACAAGGCCGTCCGGCGTCGTGGTGGAACGCTTCATTCCGCGGTTTCGTCCTCGGTCTCGTCGTCCTCTTCGTCCTTGCGGTACGGGTCGGCGTCCCCGGCGTACGTCTTGCCGGTCGACACCTCGCGCACCTCCGCGTCCTTGGCACGCGCCTTGTCGAGGAGGTCCTCCATGGTGCGTGCGTTGTCCGGCAGGGCGTCCAGGACGAAGGCCAGGGACGGCGTGTGCCGCACCCCGGTCTGCCGGCCGACCTCGGAGCGCAGGACGCCCTTGGCACTCTCCAGCGCCTCCGCCGAAGCGGTGCGCTCCTCTTCGTCGCCGTAGACCGTGTAGAAGACCGTGGCCTCCCGCAGGTCACCGGTGACCCGGGCGTCCGTGATGGTCACGAAGCCCAGTCGCGGATCCTTGATACGCCGGTCCAGGGTCTCCGCGACCACGACCTGGATGCGATCGGCCAGCTTGCGGGCCCGCGCTTTGTCGGTCACCGGTCCGTCTCCTCTTTCGCTTTCATTTCAGTCTTCGTCGCCGTGCAGCCGCCGTCGAACGGACAGCAGCTCCACCTCGGGCCGGGCGGCGATCATTCGCTCGCACCGGTCCAGTACGTCTGTGAGATGCCCCGTCTCCCCGGACACCACCGCCAGGCCGATCTCGGCCCTGCGGTGAAGGTCCTGGTCCCCGACTTCCGCCGCGCTCACTGCGAATTTACGCTGCAGCTCGGCGACGATCGGGCGGACGATGGAGCGCTTCTCCTTCAACGACCGTACGTCGCCGAGGAGCAGATCGAAGGACAGTGTCCCCACATACATGTATGTCCGGATGTCCCGCCGGTGCGGGTTCGTGTCCCCGCCAGGGCTTGGCAGGGACACAAGAACCGTACACGCAACGGCCGGGGCCGATCGACGGAAATAACGCTCCGGCGACCGGCCCCGACTGACGCTGTACGGATCAGCTGTACGGCTTAGCCGCGCGGCTTCTCCCGCATCTCGTACGTCGCGATGACGTCGTCGATCTTGATGTCGTTGAAGTTACCGAGGTTGATACCGCCCTCGAACCCTTCGCGGATCTCGGTGACGTCGTCCTTGAAGCGGCGCAGACCCTGGATGTTGAGGTCCTCCGCCACGACCTTGCCGTCGCGGACGAGTCGAGCCTTGGTGTTGCGCTTGACCTCGCCCGAGCGGATGAGAACACCGGCGATGTTGCCCAGCTTGGACGAGCGGAAGACCTCTCGGATCTCCGCCGTACCGAGCTCGACCTCTTCGTACTCCGGCTTGAGCATCCCCTTGAGGGCTGCCTCGATCTCCTCGATGGCCTGGTAGATCACCGAGTAGTAGCGGACGTCGACGCCCTCGCGCTCCGCCATCTGCGCGGCGCGACCGGCCGCACGGACGTTGAAGCCGATGACGATGGCGTCGGAGCCCATCGCCAGGTCGATGTCGGACTCGGTGACCGCACCCACACCGCGGTGCAGGACCCGGATCTCCACCTCTTCGCCGACGTCGAGCTGGAGCAGCGAGGCTTCGAGAGCCTCGACCGAACCGGACGCGTCGCCCTTGATGATGATGTTGAGGTCCTGGATGAGACCGGCCTTGAGCACCGAGTCGAGGTCCTCGAGGGACACCCGGCGGGTGCGCTTGGCGAAGGCCGCGTTGCGCTCACGCGCCGCACGCTTCTCGGCGATCTGACGCGCCGTACGGTCCTCTTCGACGACGAGGAAGTTGTCGCCTGCGCCCGGGACGTTGGTGAGACCCAGGACCAGGACGGGGGTCGAGGGACCCGCTTCCTCGACGTTGTTGCCGTTGTCGTCGAGCATCGCCCTGACGCGGCCGTACGCGTCACCGGCGACCATCGTGTCACCGACGCGGAGCGTTCCGCGCTGGACGAGGACGGTGGCGACTGCGCCGCGGCCCTTGTCGAGGTGAGCCTCGATGGCAATACCCTGCGCGTCCATCTCCGCGTTCGCACGGAGGTCGAGCGAGGCGTCCGCGGTGAGGACCACGGCCTCCAGCAGGCTCTCGATGTTGAGGCCCTGCCGTGCGGAGATGTCGACGAACATCGTGTCGCCGCCGTACTCCTCCGCCACCAGACCGAACTCGGTGAGCTGACCGCGCACCTTGACCGGGTCGGCACCTTCGACGTCGATCTTGTTGACCGCGACCACGATCGGCACATTGGCCGCCTTGGCGTGGTTCAGCGCCTCGATCGTCTGCGGCATCACACCGTCGTTCGCCGCGACCACGAGGATCGCGATGTCGGTGGACTTCGCACCACGGGCACGCATGGCGGTGAACGCCTCGTGGCCGGGGGTGTCGATGAAGGTGATGGCGCGCTCTTCACCGTTGACCTCGGTGGCGACCTGGTACGCACCGATGTGCTGCGTAATGCCACCGGCCTCGCCCGCAACGACGTTCGTCTTGCGGATGGCGTCGAGGAGGCGGGTCTTACCGTGGTCGACGTGACCCATGACGGTCACGACCGGCGGACGGGAGACGAGCATTTCCTCGCCGCCCTCGTTCTCACCGAACTCGATGGAGAAGGACTCGAGAAGCTCGCGGTCCTCTTCCTCCGGGCTGACGATTTCGAGAACGTAGTTCATCTCGTTCGCGAGGAGCTGCAGCGTGTCGTCGGAGACGGACTGGGTGGCCGTCACCATCTCGCCGACATTCATCATCACGGCGACGAGCGACGCCGGGTTGGCGTTGATCTTCTCCGCGAAGTCGGTGAGGGAGGCACCGCGCGACAGCCGGACCGTCTGGCCCTGGCCACGCGGCAGCATCACGCCGCCCACGGACGGGGCCTGCATGGCCTCGTACTCCTGGCGCCTCTGACGCTTCGACTTGCGGCCACGACGCGCGGGCCCACCGGGACGGCCGAAGGCGCCCTGCGTTCCACCACGTGCGTTGGGACCACCGGGACGACCGCCACCGGGGCGACCGGCGAAACCGCCGCCACCACCGGCACCGCCACCGGGACGGCCGGCGAAGCCGCCGCCACCACCGGGACGACCGCCGCCGGGACCAGCCGGACGACCTGCGAAGCCGCCGCCTGCGGGGCGACCCGCACCAGCGCCGGCGCCGCCACCGGGGCGACCTGCGCCACCGGTACCGGGACCACGGCCACCGCCGGGGCCACCACCGGGACGCGGAGTACCGGCCGCGGGACGCGTCGGCATCATGCCCGGGTTCGGACGGTTACCCGCGGGGGCACCACCCGGACGCGGGGCGCCGCCCTGCGGACGGGGCATGCCACCGGGGGACGGACGAGCGCCGCCCTGGCCCTGCGGCCGGGGAGCGCCGCCGGGAGCACCCTGCGGACGCGGAGCGCCACCGGGGGCCGCCGGAGCACCGGGGCGCGGGGCGCCACCGGGGCGCGGGGCCCCGGGACGCGCCATGCCGGTGGAGCCACCGGAGGTGAACGGGTTGTTTCCGGGACGGGGACCCGCGGGACGGGCACCACCCGGACGCGCGGCCTGCTGACCCGCGGGGCGGGCCGGACGCTCGCCACCGCGGCGGTCGTCACGCGGGGCGCCGTCACGGCCACCGTCACGCTGACCGGCGGCCGGAGCCGGACGGGCAGGGGACGCGGCGGGACGCGGGCCGGGCGTGGCACCGGCGGCACGCGGGGCCTGCTGCGCGGGCGCAGCGGGCTGGGCCGGCTCGGGAGCCGAGAACTCGGCTACCGGCACCGGCGCCGGGGTGGGCTTGACCGGCGCGGGCTTGGGACCCGGACGCGGTCCTGCAGCCGGCGCCTCGGGGGCGCTGCTCTGCGGGGCCTCGGCAACGGCCGGCTTGGGGGCCGGGAAGCCGGGCTTGGGCGCACCCGGACGGGCCGCGGTGGTCGGGGAGGCCGGAGCCGCCGACGATGATTCGGCCGTCGCGGACGGCTTGGCGGGCGCTGCCTTGCGGGGCGCGCCAGGCTTCGCGGCGGGCTTGGCGGCGTTGCCGCCGGGGCCCTGCAAAGCGTCAGTCAACTTACGTACTACCGGCGCCTCGATGGTCGAGGAAGCCGAACGGACGAATTCACCAAGTTCTTGGAGCTTGGCCATGACGACCTTGCTCTCAACGCCGAACTCCTTGGCGAGTTCGTATACCCGGACCTTAGCCACTTCGCTCCTTTTAGGTCCGGGTTACCGCCGGACCGTCGCTACTTCATGGGCGTACTCATCGCGTACTCATCGAGTGCTCATCGCAATCTCGACCTACTTCCAACTCGCGAGGTACCTGACCGCACGGAGATCCGTGCCGTTCATTTCTTACGGTTCTTGCTGTGTCGCCTGCTCGACAAAACGGCTCAGCGCCGAGGTGTCGAGCGGTGCCCGGCCCCGAAAGGCCCGGGCGAACGCCCGGCGGCGGACCGCCAGGGCGATACAGACAGAGGCGGGGTGAACGTACGCACCCCGGCCGGGCAGCGTACCGCGTTGATCAGGGACACATTCGCCCTCGATCACCACGATGCGCAGCAGATCGCTCTTGGCCGCTCGCTCCCGGCACCCCACACAGGTTCGCTCAGGGCACGCGCGGGCATGCGTCCGGCCAGACACTATGAAGTCTACCTCCCCGTAGCGACCTCACCCCAATGGGGCAAAAATCGAACGGTTGTTGTCGTGAAATTTGCCTCAGTCCTGGTCCGAGGGCTCCTCGGTGTCAGAACGGATGTCGATGCGCCAGCCGGTCAGGCGGGCGGCCAGGCGGGCGTTCTGCCCTTCCTTGCCGATCGCCAGTGACAGCTGGTAGTCGGGCACGATGACGCGGGCGGAGCGGGCCCCCAGGTCCACGACCTCGACCTTGCTGACCCGGGCGGGCGACAGGGCGTTGGCGACCATCTCGGCCGGGTCGTCCGACCAGTCGACGATGTCGATCTTCTCGCCGAGCAGCTCGGCCATGACGTTGCGCACACGAGCGCCCATGGGGCCGATGCAGGCACCCTTGGCGTTCAGGCCCGACCTCGTCGACCGTACGGCGATCTTGCTGCGGTGGCCGGCCTCGCGGGCGATCGCCTCGATGACGACCGAGCCGTCCGCGATCTCCGGGACCTCCAGCGCGAAGAGCTGACGCACCAGGTTGGGGTGGGTGCGCGACAGCGTCACGGACGGACCGCGCACGCCCTTCGCCACCCGTACGACGTACGTACGCAGCCGCAGGCCGTGCTTGTAGTCCTCGCCGGGGACCTGCTCCTGGATCGGCAGGATGGCTTCCAGCTTGCCGATGTCGACCAGGACGTTCTTGGGGTCCCTGCCCTGCTGCACCACACCGGCGACGACGTCGCCCTCGCGGCCCGCGTACTCGCCGAAGGTGAGTTCGTCCGCGGCGTCACGCAGACGCTGGAGGATGACCTGCTTGGCGGTGCTCGCGGCGATCCGGCCGAAGTCGGACGGGGTGTCGTCGAAGTCCTTGGGCTCCTGGCCCTCTTCGAGGTCGGCCGGGTCTTCCTTCGCCCAGACCGTCACATGACCGTTCTCCCGGTCGAGCCGCACGCGCGCGTGGCGGCGGCTTCCGTCGGTGCGGTGGTAGGCGATGAGGAGGGCCGACTCGATCGCCTCGACCAGCAGGTCGAAGGAGATCTCCTTTTCTTTCGCCAAGCCCTTCAGGAGCTTTACGTCGATGTCCATGGCTACGCCTCCTCTTCCTTCTTGTCCTTGCGGTTGAACTCGATCTCCACGCGCGCCTTGGCGATCTCGGCGAAGGCGACCCGGCGGGCCTTGGGCTTGCGCCCCTTGACGCCCGGTACTTCGAGGTCGAGTCCCTCGTCGTCCACGGTCAGAATGCGCGCGATCAGCTCTTCGGCCGCATCGGCTTCGTCGGCCGCGGCGGCTTTGTTGAACTGCAGCTTCACCAGGCGACCGGTGGCGCGTACGTAATGGCGGTGTTCCGTCAGCGGGCGGTCCGCACCCGGCGAGCCGACTTCGAGGACGTACTCGCCCTCGCCCATCGCGTCCGTCTCGTCGAGCTTCTCGGAGATGGCACGGCTCAGCTCGGCACAGGTGTCCAGCTCCACGCCGTCATCGGAGTCCACAGTGATGCGCAACATGCGGCGCTTGCCTGCCCGGGACACCTCGATGTCTTCCAGATCGAGGCCCTCTGCGCTGACCATTGGTTCCAGGAGTCCGCGCAGCCTGTCGCTCTGGGTGGTGCTCATCCGGGTGACTCCTCGGCCGCGTGTGCTGTTGTGTGGGTCGTCGCGTGTCAGATCAAAGGGTATCCGGTCCCGAGGGGTGTTGCCGTCCGCCTGCCACGGACCCGCAGGTACGCTCGCCTGCGGTGATCACCGCAGAGCCCAGAGGGGGAGACACACGTGCGGCGCACGGGAACGACACGCAGGCGTGCGCTCGGCGTGACCGGGGCCGCGGCCGCCGGACTACTGGCCTCCGCTTGCGCGGAAGGATCCGGTCCGCGCGGCAGCGAGGGCTCCGCCCCCGGCACCCTCAGTGGGGCGGATTCGGCCTCGGCGGAGGCGCCCCTGCGCACGACCGCCGCCCGCGCCCGCCGCGAGCTGCTGGCGCACTACGACGCCGTCATCGCCGCACACCCCGCCGCCGCGGACCGGCTGAAGCCGCTGCGCGCGGCGGTGGCCAGGCAGGCGGACGCGCTGCGCGGCCCGGCCGCCGGGTCGACGCCGTCCCCTGCCGCCCCCGCCCCCACCTCCCCTTCGCCGTCGGGGTCGGGGTCGACGGCCGCCCCCACCTCACCGCCTGCGCCGCCCGTCGACCCCGACCGCAGGAAGGCGCTCAAGGAGCTGGCCGCCGCTGAGCGCCGCAGCGCCGACGGGCACGGTACGGCGCTCGTCGACGCCCCGCCCGAGCTGGCCCGCCTGCTGGCCTCCGTCGCGGCGGCCGGCGCCGCCCACGCGTACCTGCTGACCGAAGGGGACCCCAAGTGAGCAGCAGCGCCGCGGACCCGACGCAGGCCGTGCAGGCCGCGCTCGCCGCCGAGCACGCCGCCGTGTACGGGTACGGGGTCGTCGGCGGCCGGGTCGGTGATGACCGCAGGGGTGAGGCGCGGGAGGCGTACGACGCCCATCGCGCCCGGCGTGACGCGCTGGAGCGGACCGTGCGGGACCTGGGCGCAACCCCGGTGGCCGCGGCCGCGGCGTACGCCCTGCCGTTTCCGGTGCCGGACGCGGCGGCCGCCGTACGGCTCGCCGCGGAGCTGGAGGACCGGGTGGCGGGCGTCTACTCCGATCTCGTACGGGCCGCCGGGGGCCCGCTGCGGCGCGAGGCGGCGGGGTCGCTGCGGGAGGCGGCAGTGCGGGCCGTGCGCTGGCGGGGACGCAGCGTAGCCTTTCCTGGGCTCGCCGAGCTGACCACCTCGGCCGTGAGCCGCACGCAATGAGGTCGGGCCCCCTTTCGGGCCGGCACCGCTGATTGGCTCATGCATCGCCTTTTGAAGGGGACACCACACGTATGGCTTTCGAACCGCCGCAGCGGCTTGTACGGGCGCTCGGCGAGGCGCACGGGGCCAGTGCCGCCGCAGACTGGCTCGGGCGGCTGCCCGGGATCGCCGAGGAGGCGCTGTCGCGGCGGAAGCTGGACGTCGAGCGGGTGCAGGCGCCGGGCGGCCGGAGCAGCCTGGTCGTCCTCGTACGGCAGCAGGACGGCAGGCCCGCCGCGCTGAAGATCGCTCCGGAACAGGCCAGGGCCGACCTTGAGCGGGCGGCCCTGGCGCACTGGAACGGCTGGGGCGTGGTCAAGCTCCTCGACGACGAGGCGGACGACGGCCAGCTGCTCCTGGAGCGCCTGCACCCGGAGGTCTCGCTCCGCTCCCTGCCGGAGGCCAAGGCGCTGCTTGAGGCGGCCGGCACGGTCCGGCGGCTGTGGATCGAGCCGCCCGCGGGTCACCCTTTCGAGACCGTCGCCGAACGCACCGCACGCCAGGCCGAGCCGATGCGCGGCGCGGACCCGGCGCTCGCTCCGCTGGTGGACGCAGCGCTCGCGGCGCGCGACGAGCTGACCGCGTCCGGCGCCGAACTGTTGCTGCTGCACGGCAATTTCCGGCAGGGCAAGGTGCTCGGCGGCGACCGGGCGCCGTGGCTGGCGGTCGGGCCCGAGCCGCTGGTCGGCGAGCGGGCGTACGACCTTGCCCGCCTCGTCCGCGACCGGGTCGAGGACCTGGTCGCCGCGTCCGGCGGCCCTTCGGCCACGCGTCGGCGGGTCAACAAGCTCGCCGACTCACTGGAGGTCGACCGGGCCAGGCTGCACGGCTGGACACTGTTTCGCGCGGTGGAGTCGGGCGTACGGGCGATGGCGGCGGGCCGCGAGCAGGACGGCGAGCTGCTGCTGGAGTTCGCGGGCTGGCTGTAGGCGAGGGGGTGCGACGGCGGGTGCGGGTGCCCTGCCGGGGGCTGTTCCCCTACCCGCACCCCGGCCCCGCCTCCTACCGGCCGCCCGCCTTCTTGAAGATCTCGATCAGACTGGTCGCACTGTCTCCCGCGTGCCCCGCAGCCACCCCCCGCCGGAAGATGTCGAGCACAGCGGCGGGCAGCGCCGTGTCCACGCCCGCGTCCCGGGCCGTATGCAGCACGTGCTCGACGCTCGCCGCCCCCATGGCGAGCCGGTCGACGTCACCGGGGTGCTCCCCCGCATCGATCCGCGCGGTGTAGAAGCTGAAGAAGGCCGGCATGGTGGCCATCGACTCGGCGGCGTGCGGCAGGAACTCCTCTGCCGTGATGCCGTTCGCCTCGGCCACCGCGAGGGCATGCAGCCAGGCGACGAGAGTCGTCCAGAAGAGGTCCATGCCGAGCTGGTAGTAGAGCGCGGCCGAGCCGGGGTCCTCGCCCTTGTAGTCCGTGCCCGTGAGCACCTCCAAGGTGTCCTGATGTGCCTCGAAGACCTCTCTGGGACCGCTGTAGTACGTCGATGACTCCGGCTTCCCGATGCCGGGCGGATTCGTCTGCACTCCGCCCGTGAGGTACCGCGCACCGTGCCCCGCCGCCCACTTCGCCGCCTCCCGGGCCTTCCGCGGGGTGTCGGAACTGAGGTTGACGACGACGCGGCCCGACAGCGCCGCGGTGGCAGGCTCCAGGAGGGCGTACATCGCGTCGTAGTCCGTAAGGCTCAGGATCACCAACTTATTGGCCTCCAGGGCCTGTTCGACCGTGGCGGCCCGGCGCGCACCCCTGGCCACCAGTTCGTCGGCCCGGCTCGCCGTCCGGTTCCACACGGTCACCTCGTGCCCCCTGTCCAGGAACGCCGCCACCATCGCCTGCCCCATCGGGCCCAGGCCGATCACGGTCACGGACCGCACCGGCTGAACCGACTGCTTCTTCATGACATCCCCCTCTAGAACGAACGCTCTATCTAGCCGAGAACCTAGCACGACTCCAGAACGAACGCTCTATCCGATAGGCTCGACGCGTGAAGACCAACCCACAGCCACCGGAACTGGGCACGCGCGAGCGGATCGTCCGGACGACCTCACGCCTGATGCAGCGACACGGGTACGAGGGGACCGGGATCAAGCAGATCTCACGGGAGGCCGAGGCCACGCTCGGGTCGGTCTACCACTTCTTCCCGGGCGGCAAGCAGGAGCTGGCCGCGGCGGCCGTCCGCCACGGTGACCAGGAGTTCACCGACATGCTGCGCGAAGCGCTGGACGCCGAGAAGGACCCGGCGCGGGCGATCATCGCGTGCGCCCGCGACCTCGCCGAGGGGCTTCGGGCCTCGGACTGGATCGACGGCTGCCCCGTCACCGCCACGGTCGTGGGAACCGCGGGCCACGCCCCCGACATCCAGCAGGCCTCGGCCGAGGCCTTCGCGAACTGGCGCGCCGTGGTCTCCGACCGGCTCCGCGCATCGGGCATCGCGGAGCACGACGCCCTTGAGCTGGCGTTCACCGTGGTCAACACGCTGGAGGGGGCCGAGCTGGCCGCCCAGGTCGCCAGGAGCGACGAACCACTGGAGATCGCGGGCAGACACCTGGCCCGCCTGATCGGCTCGTACAGCTGAAGGCAGACAGCACGAGGGCCCCACGCGACCGCGTGGGGCCCTCGCCCGTTGGACCCGTTGTGCCCAGCCCCGTCCGGCGAGCGTCAGGCGGTCAGGCGGGCAACCGCCTCGTCCACCGTCAGCTCCTCGCGCTCACCCGTCCTGCGGTCCTTGAGCTCCACCACGCCCTCGGCGCTGCGGCGGCCCGCCACCAGGATCTTCGGTACGCCGATGAGCTCCGCGTCGGTGAACTTCACACCCGGCGAGACACCCGCACGCTCGTCCACCAGCACCCGCAGCCCCGCGGCGGCCAGCTTCTCCGCGACCTCGACGGCCAGCTCGGTCTGCAGCGCCTTGCCCGCCGCCACGACATGCACATCGGCCGGGGCGATCTCGGCGGGCCAGCACAGGCCCTGCGCGTCCGCGGTCTGCTCGGCGAGCGCCGCGACCGCGCGGGAGACGCCGATGCCGTACGAGCCCATGGTGACCCGGACCGGCTTGCCCTGCTGGCCAAGGACGTCCAGCTGGAAGGTGTCGGCGTACTTGCGGCCGAGCTGGAAGATGTGGCCGATCTCGATCGCGCGGCCCAGCTTGAGGCCGGTGCCGCAGGACGGGCAGGGGTCGCCCTCTTCGACAACCACGACGTCGAGGTAGTCGTCGACCTCGAAGTCCCGGCCGGCGACGACGTTCTTCGCGTGCTTCCCGTCCTTGTTCGCACCGGTGATCCAGGAGGTGCCGGGGGCGACGCGCGGGTCGGCGATGTAGCGGATCTTGCCGAGGCCCTGCGGGCCGACGTAACCCCGTACGAGATCGTCGCGGCCCACGAAGTCCTCGGCCGTCACCAGCTCGACGACGGCGGGCGTCAGGTGCTCGCCCAGCTTGCCCAGGTCGACCTCGCGGTCACCGGGCACGCCGACGGCGACGATCTCGCCGTCGATCTTGACCAGCAGGTTCTTCAGGGTCGCCGACGCGGGGACGCCGAGGTGCGCGGCGAGGGTCTCGATCGTCGGGGTGTCCGGGGTGTCCAGCTCCTCGACGGGTGCGTGCGCGGAGCCGTCGACCGCCGGGGTGCTGAAGGTGACGGCCTCCGTGTTGGCCGCGTAGTCGCAGGACGGGCAGTCCACGAAGGTGTCCTCGCCCGCCGCGGCCGGGGCGAGGAACTCCTCGGAGGCCGAGCCGCCCATCGCGCCGGAGACCGCGGACACGATGCGGTAGTCCAGGCCGAGGCGCGCGAAGATCTTCTGGTACGCCGCGCGGTGCAGGGCGTACGACTCGGCGAGGCCCTCGTCCGTGGTGTCGAAGGAGTACGAGTCCTTCATCTGGAACTCACGGCCGCGCAGCACGCCGGAGCGCGGACGCGCCTCGTCGCGGTACTTCGTCTGGATCTGGTAGAGCATCACCGGCAGGTCCTTGTAGGACGTGCACTGGTCCTTGACGATCTGGGTGAAGATCTCCTCGTGCGTCGGGCCGAGGAGGTAGTCGCCGCCCTTGCGGTCCTTGAGACGGAACAGCAGGTCGCCGTACTCCTGCCAGCGGCCGCTCGCCTCGTACGGCTCCTTGGGCAGCAGCGCCGGCAGCAGGACCTCCTGCGCGCCGATGTCGTCCATCTCCTCGCGCACGACGCGTGAGATGTTGTCGAGGACCCGCTTGCCCAGCGGCAGCCAGGACCAGATCCCCGCCGCGTTCCGGCGGACGTACCCGGCGCGCACCAGCAGCTTGTGACTGAGCGTCTCGGCGTCGGCCGGGTCGTCGCGCAGTGTCTTGACCATGAGACGGGACATGCGCTGGACCTGGGTCATGGTGAACTCCTGCGAAGAAAGTGTGATGGGCAGGAGGTTAGCCGTGCGGCGGGGGCACCGGGAAATCGGTTATGCGTGACGGGGCAGTGGAAGCGGAGCTCCCATGACGGCGTACGGCTTGGGCGCGCTGGGAAAAAGGACCTGCCGGGCGAGGTCCGCGTACCCCAGCGTCCGGTACAGACCGCGGGCCGGGCTCTCGGTGTCGATGGCCGAGAGGATGGAACGCGGCTGGTGGGCGGCGTCCGTGAGCATGGTGATCAGTTGCCGGCCGATGCCCCGCGCCTGGTGGCCGGGGTGCACGTGCAGCTCGGTGATGACGAAGGAGTCGTCCAGCCAGCCGTCGCAGCCGGTGTCGCGCAGATAGGGCTGCACGACCGTCGACCACCAGTGCGTACGGTCGTTGGGCATCCCGTACACGAATCCGACGAGCCGCCCGTCGGGCGTCGTAGCGCCGAGCGCGCGCGCACCCGGATTGAGCAGGTGCCGCAGGACGATGTGACGGCGTACGCCGATCTCGTCGTCGCTGAGCCCGAAGGCGACGGCCTGCACGGCGAGTGCCTCGTCCACCCGTGTGGCGAGATCGACGGGTCCGACCACGATGCCGGGGGTCCGGGGATCGCCGCCGGAGAGAGGTGCCATGCAGCGCACCCTACTGGGCCGCCGGGTCAGAACAACACGCTCATGAACGCGCCCACCTCGCGGAAGCCGACCCGCCGGTAGGACGCGCGGGCCGCGGCGTTGAAGTCGTTGACGTAGAGGCTGACGATGGGCGCGACATCGGCCAGCGCGTAGCGAAGCACTGCGGCCATGCCGGCCTCCGAGAGGCCCCGGCCGCGGAATTCGGGGGCCACCCAGACGCCCTGGATCTGGCAGGCCAATGTGGTCGCGGCGCCGATCTCGGCCTTGAAGACGACCTTGCCGTCCTCGATACGGGCGAAGGACCGCCCGGCTGCGACCAGTTCGGCCACCCGGGCCTGGTAGAGCAGCCCGCCGTCGCCTGCCAGCGGCGAGACGCCGACCTCCTCGGTGAACATGGCCACGCACGCGGGCATGATGACGTCCAGCTGGTCCTTGTGGATGCGCACGACGCCGGGGTCGGGCTCGACGGTGGCCGGCAGCTGCTCGGTGACCATGAGTGGCTGGTTCGCGCGTACGTCGCGGGCGGGGCCCCAGTTCGGTTCGAGCAGCCGCCACAGCTCGGCGGTCGGCTCGGCGGGGCCGACGATGGAGGAGCAGCGGCGGCCGGCCCTGCGGGCCCGCTCGGCGAAGGCGCGTACGGCTTCGGGGGTGGCGCAGATGGGGACGAGGTTGGCGCCGGAGTAGCACAGCGAGCGCAGGCGGCCGTCGGCGTACCAGCCCCACATCTCCCCGCCGAGCCGCCACGGGTCGAGGCCGGCGACCTGGACGCGGGAGGTCACGAAGGCATTGACGACGGGCTCGCTCTCAAGGATGGCGAGCACGGCGCCGAGGTCGCTGGGGTCGAGGACCCTGGTTGCGGTCTGAGTCAACACGTGAGGGGCCTCACCGTACGGTCTGCTGATCTCCGCACTGTACCTGCCACTTCTGCGGAGCGCCTCAAACGGTCCGGAGCCCCGCCATGGGCGGGGCTCCGGGGTGATCGATGTACTGCGAAGGGGTCAGCCGCTGACGGAGACGGCGGGCTCGCCCGACGCGATGCCGTCCTTCTCCATCTGCTCGGCGATCTTCATGGCCTCTTCGATGAGGGTCTCGACGATCTTCGACTCGGGGACCGTCTTGATGATCTCGCCCTTGACGAAAATCTGCCCCTTGCCATTACCCGAAGCCACCCCCAGATCGGCCTCACGCGCCTCACCGGGACCATTGACCACACAGCCCATCACCGCCACCCGCAGCGGCACCTCCAGGCCGTCCAGACCCGCAGCGACCTGATCAGCCAGCTTGTACACATCCACCTGCGCCCGCCCGCACGAAGGACACGACACAATCTCAAGCCGCCGCTGCTTGAGATTCAACGACTCCAGAATCTGCAGCCCGACCTTCACCTCCTCGACCGGAGGCGCCGACAACGACACCCGGATCGTGTCCCCGATGCCCTCACTCAACAGCGCACCGAAAGCCACCGCCGACTTGATCGTCCCCTGGAACGCCGGACCCGCCTCCGTCACACCCAGATGCAGCGGATAATCCGACTTCGCCGCCAGCAGCCGGTACGCGTTGACCATCACCACCGGGTCATTGTGCTTGACCGAGATCTTGATGTCGCCGAACCCGTGCTCCTCGAACAACGACGCCTCCCACAACGCCGACTCCACCAGAGCCTCCGGCGTCGCCTTGCCGTACTTCGCCATCAACCGCGCATCCAACGACCCCGCATTGACACCAATACGGATCGGCGTACCCGTCGCCGAGGCCGCCTTCGCGATCTCCTTGACCTTGTCGTCGAACTGCTTGATATTGCCCGGATTCACCCGCACCGCCGCACACCCGGCATCAATCGCCGCGAACACATACTTCGGCTGGAAATGAATGTCCGCGATCACCGGAATCTGCGACTTACTCGCGATCGTCGACAACGCATCCGCATCATCCTGCGTCGGACACGCCACCCGCACAATCTGACAACCCGAAGCCGTCAACTCCGCAATCTGCTGCAGCGTCGCCCCAATGTCGGACGTCCGCGTCGTCGTCATCGACTGCACCGAAACCGGCGCATCCCCGCCGACCGCCACGGTGCCAACCTGGATCTTGCGGCTGACCCTCCGGTCGGCGAGCTTCGTCGGAACGTCAGGCATTCCGAGAGAAATTGCAGTCATCGGCTGTGCAACCCCAAGGTGTGGATCATGGTCCCGAGATCGGCGGGCTCCAGTCTTCGAGGTTACGTCACCTCGAAAGGCCGGAGCACACCACGTCGACAAATCCACCCGATGGTGGTCGGCGGTTCTCAGGAGATACGTACGGGATTCACCACGTCGGCCACCAGGACGAGCGCGGTGAAGCAGATGAAGATCCCGGCGACGACATAGGCGACCGGCATCAGCTTGGCGACGTCGAAGGGGCCCGGATCGGGGCGCCGGAAGACCTTCGCCAGGTTGCGCCGCAGCGACTCCCACATGGCTCCCGCGATGTGGCCGCCGTCGAGCGGCAGCAGCGGCAGCATGTTGAAGAGGAACAGCGACAGGTTGAAGCCGGCGATGAGGAACAGCATCATCCCCACGGTGTTCTCCACGGGCAGTCCGAGCCCGAGGATCTCGCCGCCGACGCGGGCCGCGCCGACCACGCCCATCGGGGAGTCGGCCTTGCGCTCCTCGCCGTTGAACGCCGCGTTCCACAGGTCAGGGACCTTGGAGGGGAGCGTCATGATCGAGTCCACACCGGACTCGATCATGACGCCCATCCGGTCCACCGAATCGACGAAGGACAGCGGCACGACGGCCGTGCCCGGGCCGAAGCCGAGGTAGCCGGCGTTGACGTACTCGTCGGCGATCGGCTGGCCCTGGGCGTCCTTCTTGGCGACCTTGTTGGCGATCAGGTTCGCCTGCAGCACCTGCTGCGCACCGCCGCGCTCGACGGTGATCGTGGCGGGACCGACGGTGTCGCGGATACGGTCCGACAGCGTGGCCCAGTCCTCGATGGCCTTGCCGTTGAAGGCGACGATCTTGTCGCCCTTCTGCAGGCCGGCCGCCTTGGCGGGCGATGCGGGGTCGCTCTTGTTGCAGCCGCGGTTCTCGCTCTGCGAGACGACGCAGGGCACGACCTCGTTGACCGTGGTCGTCTGCTGGTTGAGGCCGATCGACATCATCACGCCGACGAAGATCGCCACCGCGAGGATGAGGTTCATGAAGGGACCGGCGAACATCACGATCACGCGCTTCCACGGCTTGCGCGTGTAGAAGAGGCGGGTCTCGTCGCCGGGCTGCAGTTCCTCGTACGCCGCCGAACGGGCGTCCTCGATCATGCCGCGCCAGGGCGACGTGGACCGTGCCTCGATGCGGCCGTCGGCGCCGGGCGGGAACATCCCGATCATGCGGATGTAGCCGCCGAGCGGGATCGCCTTGATGCCGTACTCCGTGTCGCCCTTCGTCCGCGACCAGATGGTCGGGCCGAAGCCGACCATGTACTGCGGGACCCGGACGCCGAAGAGCTTGGCGGTCGAGAGGTGCCCCAGCTCGTGCCAGCCGATGGAGAAGAGCAGCCCTGCAAAGAAGATGACTATCCCGAGGACCGTCAACAGGATCGTCGTCATGCGCGAGCCTCCGCTGTTGCCTGTACCGCAAGTTCACGTGCCCGGGCTCGTGCCCAGGTCTCCGCTTCCAGGACGTCCGCGACCGTGAGCGAGGTTCCCGTTGCGGGGGTGCCATGCTCTGCCACGACTTCGGCGACCGTATCCACGATTCCGTTGAACGGCAGCCTGCCGGCGAGAAACGCGTCGACGCACTCCTCGTTCGCGGCATTGAACACCGCGGGGGCCGTACCCCCGAGCGTACCGACATGGCGGGCGAGTCCCACGGCCGGGAACGCGTCCTGGTCCAGCGGGTAGAACTCCCAGGTCGACGCCTTCGACCAGTCGAAGGCCGGCGCGGCGTCCGCGACCCGCTCGGGCCAGCCGATGCCGATCGCGATCGGACCGCGCATGTCGGGCGGGGTGGCCTGGGCGAGTGTGGAGCCGTCGGTGAACTCGACCATGGAGTGCACATAGGACTGCGGGTGGACGACGACCTCGATGCGGTCGAAGGGGATGTCGTACAGCAGATGGGCCTCGATGACCTCCAGCCCCTTGTTGACCAGCGTCGCGGAGTTGATGGTGATGACCGGGCCCATGGCCCAGGTGGGGTGCGCGAGGGCCGCCTCGGGGGTGACGGCGGCCAGCTCGGCCTTCGTACGACCGCGGAAGGGGCCGCCGGACGCCGTGACGACGAGCCTGCGCACATCGGCGCGGGTGCCGCCCGCCAGGGCCTGGAAGAGCGCGGCGTGCTCGGAGTCGACCGGGATGATCTGGCCGGGCTTGGCGAGCGCCTTCACCAGGGGGCCGCCGACGATCAGCGACTCCTTGTTCGCGAGGGCCAGGGTGCGGCCTGCTTCGAGGGCGGCGAGGGTCGGCGCGAGGCCGATGGAGCCGGTGATGCCGTTGAGGACGGTGTGGCAGACGGACGCGGCGAGCTCGCTCGCGGCTTGGGGCCCCGCGAGGATCTCGGGCACCCGCTCCCCCGCGCCGTACTGCGCGCTCAGCGCCTCGCGCAGTGCGGGCACCGCGTCCTCGCGGGCGACCGCCACGGTACGTACCCGCAGCTGCCGCGCCTGCTCGGCGAGCAGCCCGACCCGGCCGCCCGCCGCGGAGAGCGCGGTGACGCGGAAGCGGTCGGGATTGCGCAGGACCAGGTCGATGGCCTGGGTGCCGATGGACCCGGTGGAGCCGAGGACAACGAGGTCCCGGCGGCCTTCGGACGCGTCGAAGGCGATGTGCGGATCGGCGAGGGGGGCTGGGCTGTCGCTCATGCCCCCCATTGTTGCCGCAATGTCTCACCCGGTGGACATCGCGTCCCAGTGGGTTCTCCGGATCATCGGCCGCCGGCTGCCGTCTCGAACTTTTCCCACTGGGCGTCCAGGATCTCTCGCGGCACTTCCCCGATGTCCTTGTCGGCAGCGATCTCACCACGGAAGGAGAGGGTGGCCGAGCCGGCACGTACGACGGTCAGGTACTCGTGGAGCTTCGCCTTGCCCAACACATCGAGGATCGTGAAGCGGTACGCCCTGGCCTCGTCCCCGAAGGCGGGCGCCTGCACCGGCTCGACCTTGAGGTACTCGCCCTCGGCGACGGCCCGCTCCTCGGTGAACCCGTCCGCGCACTCCTTGCCCGCCTTGCCGACGGCCTTCATGACACGGGCGGCGTCCCCACCGGCGTACGACCGGAGCTGGACGGCGACCGTGGGGCCGAGCATCTTGTCCGGGATCTCGGCCTCACGGCTGACTTCGGCCTTCAGCCGATACGCGGTGACGTCCGCGGCGAGGCTGACCAGCGGCTGGCAGACGGCGGGGTCGGCGGTGTAGTCGTCGCCGTGCGGCGCGCCGAGAGTGTACTCGGATGCGGTGTACTCGCCGACGGTCTCACCGTCGACGAAGGCGGCGGCCTTGAGCTGCGCTTCGGTGAGCGCCGCGGGCACGGCCGTGCTCCTGCCGGATGCGGCGGAGCCCTTGCCGTCCTGCTCACCGCCGTCGCCGCTGCCGCCGCCGCACGCGCCCACGAGCCCGGCCACCACGACGGCCATGACCTGCCGCCGCCGCTGTTTCCCCTCCCCGAACATCTGTGACCCCTGGTTCTGTCGCCGCGTGTGTGAAGGCTCGATTCTGCTGCACGGACGTGGCTGCCGTCACTGATCGCGGCTCGCACATGCGTGGCACACGACCCGTTCCGAGCGATGATTTCCGGGAGGCCGGCAGGTCTGCACATCTACAGCACGTCCACGGCATGTCTCCAAGGAGGACGATCATGATCATTGTGTCCGGAAAGCTGTACGTCGACCCCGCCACCCGCGGCGCGTACCTGAACGGATTTATGAGCGTGGTCGAGCAGGCGAGAGCCGCGCCCGGCTGTCTGGACTTCGTACTCTCGGCGGATCCGATCGAGGCGGATCGCATCAATGTGTACGAGCGGTGGGAATCCGACGCGGAGCTCGCCGATTTCCGCGGCGCCGACCCGGAACCCGAGCAGACGGCGGCGATCCGTGACACTGACGTGAAGCGGTACCGCATCTCGGCCGTCGAGGACGCGTAGGCGTGTCCGGGCCGCGGCTGTGAAGCCGCGGCCCGGCCGCGCGTCAGCGGATCGGACGGTGGACGTTGTCGTGCTGGGACGGGCCCGGGGCGGCCTCGGCGATCCAGGGGCCTTCGCCGCTCGGGTCGACGATGCCCTGCTCCAGCCAGGTGTACGTACCGGACAGGACGCCCTTGACGACCTTGCCGTCGAGGTCGTCGGTGTTGGACCACAGGCGGGTGAACAGTTCTTCCACCCGGATGCGGGACTGGCGGCAGAAGACATCGGCCAACTGGTACGCCTCGCGGCCGTAGTCCTCCGTCGTACGCAGCAGCTCGGCGCGTACGCACGCAGCGCTCATCGCGAACAGCTCGGCGCCAATGTCGACGATCCGGCCGAGGAAGCCCTGCTTCGTCTCCATCCGGCCCTGCCAGCGCGACATCCCGTAGAAGGTGGAGCGGGCGAGCTTGCGGGCGGTGCGTTCCGCGTAACGCAGGTGCACCGAGAGGTCCGGATGGCCGTCCGGGTGGAATTCGGCGTACGCGCGCGGGAGCTGGCCGGGGCCGGTCACCAGCTTCGGAAGCCACTTGGCGTAGAAACCGGCCGCGTTCGCGCCCGCCTTCGCCTTCGCCGAGAACGGCTTGTCGGGGTCGATGATGTCGCCCGCCACCTTCAGGTGGGCGTCGACCGCCTCACGGGCGATCAGCAGGTGCATGATCTCCGTCGAGCCCTCGAAGATGCGGTTGATACGCAGATCGCGCAGGATCTGCTCGGCGGGGACCGCCCGCTCGCCACGCGCCGCCAGCGACTCGGCCGTCTCGAACCCCCGCCCGCCACGGATCTGAACGAGCTCGTCGGCCATCAGCCAGGCCATTTCGCTGCCGTACAGCTTGGCCAGGGCCGCCTCGATGCGGATGTCGTTGCGGTCCTCGTCGGCCATCTGCGAGGACAGGTCGAGGACGGCTTCGAGCGCGAACGTCGTAGCCGCGATGAACGAGATCTTCGAACCCACCGCCTCGTGCAGCGCCACCGGCTTGCCCCACTGCTCGCGCACCGAGGACCACTCGCGGGCGATCTTCAGGCACCACTTTCCCGCGCCCACGCACATCGCGGGCAGCGAGAGCCGGCCCGTGTTGAGCGTGGTGAGGGCGATCTTGAGGCCCGCGCCCTCCGCGCCGATGCGGTTCGCGGCCGGGACCCGTACCTGGTGAAAGCGGGTGACGCCGTTCTCCAGGCCGCGCAGCCCCATGAAGGCGTTGCGCTTCTCGACCGTCACGCCGGGGGCGTCCGCCTCCACCACGAAGGCGGTAATGCCCCCCTTGTGGCCCTCGGACTTCGGCACGCGCGCCATGACGACCAGCAGATCGGCGACGACTCCATTGGTCGTCCACAGCTTTACGCCGTCCATGACATACGAGTCGCCGTCCGGCACGGCCGTAGTCGCGAGACGGGCCGGGTCCGAACCCACGTCGGGCTCGGTGAGCAGGAACGCGGAGATGTCGGTACGGGCCAGGCGCGGCAGGAACGCGGCCTTCTGCTCCTGGGTGCCGAAGAGCTTGAGCGGCTGCGGTACGCCGATCGACTGATGGGCGGAGAGCAGCGCACCCAGGGCGGGGTTGGCCGAGCCGACGAGGGCCAGGGCCTTGTTGTAGTACACCTGGGTGAGGCCCAGGCCGCCGTACTCCCTGTCGATCTTCATGCCGAGGGCGCCGAGCTCCTTGAGGCCGTTGATGACCTCGTCGGGGATCTTCGCCTCGCGCTCGATCTGCGCGCTGTCGATCTTCGTCTCGCAGAAGTCGCGCAGGGTGGCGAGGAATTCCTCGCCGCGCCTGGCGTCTTCCGGCGGAGGCATCGGGTGGGGGTGGATGAGGTCGAGGCGGAGGCGGCCGAGGAACAGTTCCTTGGCGAAACTTGGCTTTCGCCAGTCCTGTTCGCGTGCGGCCTCGGCCACCCGGCGCGCCTCGCGCTCGGAAACCTTGGGCTGCTGGGGCTTGTCGAGTGGTGCGGACATGAGGAGCTCACCTCGCCGCGGCGTCGGAGAATGGGCCCGGCCGACTGCGTACTACCGGCCGGTTCTACTCGTCCGTACTACCCGATATCTGATGTTCCCACCAGACCTACGACGGCCGGAGCCCCCGCACAGAGGGCTCCGACCGCCGGTTCAGGGGTGTGCGTACTCAGAGATCGAGGCCGGTGAAGACCATGACCCGCTCGTACGTGTAGTCGTCCATCGCGTAGCGCACGCCTTCGCGGCCGACGCCGGACTGCTTGACGCCGCCGTACGGCATCTGGTCCGCGCGGTACGAGGGAACGTCGCCGATGATCACGCCGCCGACCTCCAGTGCGCGGTGGGCGCGGAAGGCGGTCTGCAGGTCGTGCGTGAAGACGCCGGCCTGAAGCCCGTACTTGGAGTCGTTGACGGCAGCGAAAGCCTCGGCCTCCCCGTCGACCCTCCGCACCGTCAGGACCGGCCCGAAGGCCTCTTCCTCGGCGAGCATGACGCCGCCCGGTACGTCGGCGAGCACGGTCGGCGCATACGACGCGCCGTCGCGCTTACCGCCCGCGAGAAGAGTCGCGCCGGCCTCGACGGCCTCGTCGACCCAGGTCTCGACGCGCTTCGCCGCGTCCTCGCTGACCAGCGGACCGACATCGGTGGCGGCATCGGAGGGATCACCGGCGACCTGCTTCCCCACCGCCGCGACGATCTTCGGCAGAAGCCGCTCGTACACCGACGCGTCAGCAATAACGCGTTGCACCGAGATGCAGGACTGGCCGCCCTGGTAGTTGGAGAAGGTGGCGATACGGGTCGCCGCCCAGTCCAGGTCCTTCTCGGAGGCCCAGTCGCCCAGCACAACGGCCGCGCCGTTGCCACCGAGTTCCAGGGTGCAGTGCTTGCGCGGCACCGAGTCCATGATCGCGTAGCCGACCTTGTCGGACCCGGTGAAGGAAATCACCGGCAGCCGCTCGTCCTGCACCAGAGCAGGCATCCGCTCATTGGCGACGGGCAGCACGGACCATGAACCGACCGGCAGGTCGGTCTCGGCCAGCAGCTCACCCAGAATCAGCCCGGACAGCGGCGTCGCGGGAGCCGGCTTCAGAATGATCGGAGCACCAACAGCGATCGCCGGAGCGACCTTGTGGGCACACAGATTCAGCGGGAAGTTGAACGGCGCGATGCCCAGGACGGTGCCACGGGGGAAGCGGCGCGTCAGGGCGAGCCGGCCGACGCCGCCCGCGTCGGTGTCGAGGCGCTGGGCCTCGCCGCCGTTGAATCGGCGCGCTTCCTCGGCGGCGAACCGGAACACGGAGACGGCGCGGCCGACCTCACCGCGGGCCCACTTGATGGGCTTGCCGTTCTCGGCGGAGATCAGCTGGGCGATCTCCTCGGTGCGCTCGACAAGGCGCCTGCTGACGTGGTCGAGGGCGGCGGCCCGGACGTGCGCCGGAGTCGCCGCGAACTCACTCTCAACGGCGTACGCGGCGGCAAGCGCCTCTTCGACCTGGGCGTCGGTGGGAACGCTCACGGTACCGACGACGCGGCCGTCCCAGGGGGACGTCACCTCGAAGGTGTCCTCGCCGGTGGCCTGGCGGCCGGCGAGCCAGAAGGCGTGGGTGGAAGTCATGGTGGTTCCGGCCCTTCGATGGGGTGGGTGCTGCGTCCCACCGTAGGGGCGCGGACGCGGCGGGTCGTTTGTCCGACGTGGAGTACGGGCCCGGCGGGAGACGCCGGTTTGTCGGGTGTGGGGCGGCGGGAGGGGTCGGGGCCGCAGGGAGTGGTGTTCGGGACGTAAAGCGTGATGTGTGGGCCTCTTCCCCGGGCCACCACTCAACGCCCCCGCAGTGCGCCTAAATCGTGCAGTCCCGAACGCCGCTCCCGGGCCCCGGCCCACCACACCCCACCCCACCCTCACGACCCCGCAGAAGTCGCCTTGAGCGCCAGCCAGAGCTCCATCCGCACATCCGCGTCGTCCAGCGAACGCCCCAGAATCTCCTCCACCCGCCGCATCCGGTACCGCAGCGTGTGCCGGTGCACGCCCAGGTCCGCCGCAGCCGCGTCCCACTGCCCGTGCCGGGACAGCCACGCCCGCAGCGAGGCCACCAGGTCTCCGCGCCCCGTCGCGTCATGCTCGTGCAGCGCCCGCAGCATGCTGTCCGCGAAGGACCGCACCGCGTCGTCCGCGAGCAGTTGCATGACGGACCCCGCCGCCAGCTCCTCGTGCTCCACCAGCGAACGTCCACGCCTCTTCGCGACCGACAGCGCCTGCTCCGCCTGCCTGTACGCGGATACCGCCGCGATCGGCCCGGCGGGCGCCGAGAGCCCCACCACCAGCTCATCGCCGTCGGCCGGTTCGAGCGGCCGGGCCGACGTACCGTGCCGCGCCTCCGTGTGGGCCGTGCACGCGGCCACCGCCTCGCCGCCGTCCGCCGCGAGCACCACGAGCCGCTCCCCGTCGGGCACCACGAGCACCGCTTCCCCCGCCCGCGACGCAGCCGACTCCATCGCGTCGGCAAGGCCCTGCAGCGGGTCGGCCCCCGAAGGCTCCCCCTCCGTCTCCGAGACCGCCGGCTCCGCGATCAGAAGCCGGAACGGCGCGTCGAGCAGCCCGCCGTAAAGATCCCCCGCGACGGCCCGCGCATGGTCGGGCTCACCCGCGAGCAGCATCCGCAGCACCGCCGCCCCGAGCCGCTGCTCCGCCGCCTGCAGGGACCGCGACCGCTCCGTGGTCAGCGTCAGGAGGGCGATCGCCGAGTGGACGGCGTACCGCTCCGCGATCCCCAGCGGAGCCCCCGTCCCGACCGCCAGAACGCCCCGCACCCGCCGCCCCGCGCCCAGCGACTGGAGCTCGACCCGGTCGTCCGCGTCGGGGTCCGAGTCCGCCCCGCCGCCGCCCACCACGGAGCTCGCGGGCGCGGGGCGTTCCTGGAGGCGTTGGATGTCGGCGGTGAGCCGGGCGGCGCGGCGCGCGGCCCACTCGGGCGCCGCAACGACGACCGCGCCGGAAACGTCGTACAGCGCGGCCCATCCTTTGACGTGCGCGGCGAGCCTGGCCAGCAGCTCCGCGGGCCCGTCCCCGGCGAGCGCCGCCTTCGTCAGATCGCGCTGCGCCTCGTACCCGGCGGTCACGGCCCGGTACTGGTCGGCGGCGATGGCCGCGGAGACGGCCTTGCTGATGGCGATGAAGGGGGTGCGCCGCGGCACACCGAGCAGCGGCAGATCCTCGTCCTTCGCCGCCTGAACGAGCGCGTCCGGAATGTCCTCGTAGTTGACGCCGATGGCGAAGCCGAGCCCGACGACGCCCGCGCCGGCCAGCCGCCGTACGTACCGGCGCATCGCTTCCGGGTCCTCGGCGTCGAGTTTCATCGCCGTGATCAGGAGAAGCTCGCCGCCCTCCATGTAGGGAACGGGGTCGGCGAGCTCACTCGCGTGGGCCCAGCGCACGGGCGTCTCCAGCCGGTCCTCCCCGGCGCGCACGGTGAGCTTGAGCGCCGGGTGGTGAACGAGAGAGGCGAGCGTGGGCGGCATGGACCGGGGACCTTCGGCAGAGGGAGCGGGGCGATTCCGCCGCCCCGTATGAACGGCTACTACCAATTCTGCCAGGACGTCCGGGTCCTCGGCGCCGGGTCCCCGGCGCCGAGCCGCCGGCGCCGAGCCGCCGGCGCCGCAGTCAGCTCCGCAGATCCACGAGCAGCGGCGGAGCGTGTTCCCCGCGCACTGTGGTGAGCGAGAGCACCGCGTGCCCGGCGGGCACCGAGTGCGCGAGGTCGGACGCGGACCAGCGTTCCCGCTCGACCCTGCGCACGGTCACCGCGTCCGTGGTCACGGCCTTGCCGGTGACGATCCGCCGGAATACGTGGAAGGCGCGGGTGAGCGGCTGGTCGGCGAAGACCGTGCGGCTCGTGACATCACGCGTCTCGACCCACTCGGTGCCCCACGACTCGGCGAACCGTTTGCCGTCCCAGGTGGTCACTCCGGAGAAGGCCATGCGGCAGCCGATGGCGCCGAGCAGCGCGGAGTGCAGCTTCTCCGGTACGTCGTCGAGGGTGCGCAGGGTGAGCACGGCGCCGGCGTTCACGGACCGCAGCCGCTGGATGCCGCGCACCGTCTCGGTGGTGACGGCGCGGGTGGCGTCGTCGAGGACGAGGCAGGCGAAGAGGGACCGGTCGGAGCGGTGCGCGGCGCTCGCCGTGAACTGGGTGAGGACGATGCGGGCGAGCATCCGGGAGGCCTCGGCGTGGCCGCGCTCTGGCAGGTCGATGCGGACGCGCAGCGGGTGTTCCAGGGAGCGCAGCGAGAAGGGCCGGGCCCTGCCGCTGGTGTCGAAGAAGGACGCGAAGGCGGGCCGGTCGAGGAGGGCGACGCGGTCCGCGAGGGCGAGGCCGGGGTCGCCGGGGGTGCCCGACTGCCGGGCGCGGGCGTCGAGTTCGCGCTGGAGGGCGTAGTGCGCGCCGCCGTCGAGTGCCTCGCGCAGGGCGGCGAGCGCGGTCGGGACGCCGTCGAGGAGTTCGCGCAGTTCGGGTACGGAGGGGAAGCGCCCGTGGGCCGCGCGGTACGGGCCGAGGAGCTGGGCAAGGACGGTGGCGGCGCGTCGGCTGTCGACGTCGGGCAGGTCGCCGACGAAGCCCTCGGCGAGTACGGCGGCGGCCTCGTCGGGGTCGGTGGTCCCGCCGTACAGGTCGAGGTCGTAGACGGACGTGGCATCGCCGAGCTTGACGACGACGTCGTACGCCTCGTCGGGTCCGAGCTGCGCGCCGACCGCTCCGACGGCGATGACGGCGGCCTGCCCGGCGAGTGCCTGGAGGGCCAGCGATTCGACGACGGGCCGTACGAGGTGGCTGGTCTTGCCGGAGCCCGGCGGGCCGACGGCGACCAGTGAGGTGCCGAGCAGGGACGGGTCGAGGGCGAGCCCGGTGCCGCGCCGGGAGTACGGATTGCGTTCGCCGGGGTGGACGGTGCCGAGCCTGACCTGGCGGGCGCGCAGGTCGTGCGCGGCGGCGCGCACGGGCAGGTCGCGCGCCCCCGAAGGGTGGACGCACGCGGCGGCGCCCTTGCGCAGCACGGTGTCGGTGAAGGACGTCAGCCGGGACGGGTCGGCCTGGACGGACTGCCAGGCGCGGCGGATGCGGGTGTAGTCCACGTCGTTCATCCGCCCGGAGCGGACCTCCCCCGCGAGCCGTCCGGCGGCCTCGGCCTGTCCCGCGCCGACCAGCTCGGGCCACTCGGCGGGGTCGGCGGCGGACCCGGCCTCGGTGCGGGGGTCGGACGGGGGCCCCGCGGCGGGGGCCTTGGGCAGCAGATAGCGGCGGACGACCTCGGCCCAGCGGCCGAGGCGCCCGAAGGCGACGGCGAGGAGCAGGGCGAACAGCCCGTAATAGAAGTACGACACCCAGACATAGGCCATGTTGCCGCCGTCCTCGCGCCAGGACCCGGGGGTGAACCAGAAGAGGGGCCAGAGCCAGAAGGAGATGTAGCCGTTCCAGCAGAGCGACCAGATCAGCAGGGCGGTGAGGAGGGAGATCAGCGCGCCGCTGACGAGCTGGCGCCCGGGGACGACCTCGGGTTCCTCGGCCGGCCGCGGCACATGCCCGTAGGACCAGACCCCCGGCTCACCGGTGGGCCGCGGGGTGCGCAGCCACTCGCCGAGTGACGGCCCGTTGTCCGGCGCGTGCGCGGGGGCGGGCGGGACAGCGGGCGGCGTGGAGGGCGGCGGACCGGCCGGGCGCGGCACGGGGGCCGAGTCCCGGGTGGCGCGTGCGTCGGGTGTGCCCTCGGTGTCCATGTGCTGCCCCTCGTCCCCTGACCAGCTCACTACATGTCGGTCCGTGTCACCCCGCGCGGGGTGTGACTTCGCCGCGCGCAGAGCCTCACTTCGCCCCGCGCGAAGCTTCGATTCGCCGCGCGCAGAGCCTCAATCTAGGCGATGTGTGGCCGTTCTCCGTGGTGTCCGGGGTCCGGCACGCGCGTCCGCCGCACCGGAAGCCAAGCGGAGATCGCCCGGATGTCCACCGAACGCCGACCGGAGATGTCGACCGGATGTCGACACGGCGGTCGCTATGTCCGTATGTCCGTCACGGACAACGACGCGCTTCCACTTCTCCCTAACGGAACATGCCCCGGCCGCTCCCCCGCCCCTAGCCTGCAAAAGTAAAGAAGCGTCCGGAATACCCCCAGGAGCCCCGCATGAGCGCAATCCCGCAGGAGCGCCGCCTCGTCACCGCCATCCCCGGCCCCAAGTCCCAGGAGCTGCAGGCCCGCCGTCTCGGCGCGGTCGCCGGCGGCGTGGGCTCCGTGCTGCCCGTGTTCGCCGCGCGCGCGAACGGCGGGATCATCGAGGACGTCGACGGCAACCGTCTGATCGACTTCGGTTCCGGCATCGCCGTGACGTCGGTCGGCTCGTCCGCCGAGGCCGTCGTGCGCCGTGCGTCCGCGCAGCTCGCCGAGTTCACCCACACCTGTTTCATGGTGACGCCGTACGAGGGCTATGTGGAGGTCTGTGAGAGGCTCGCCGAGCTGACCCCGGGCGACCACGCCAAGAAATCGGCGCTGTTCAACTCCGGCGCGGAGGCCGTCGAGAACGCCGTCAAGATCGCCCGTGCGTACACCAAGCGCCAGGCCGTCGTGGTGTTCGACCACGGGTACCACGGCCGCACCAACCTGACGATGGCGCTGACCGCCAAGAACATGCCGTACAAGAACGGCTTCGGCCCGTTCGCCCCGGAGATCTACCGCGTCCCGGTCGCGTACGGCTATCGCTGGCCGACGGGCGCGGAGAACGCCGGCGCCGAGGCGTCCGCCCAGGCCATCGACATGATCGTCAAGCAGATCGGTGCGGAGAACGTCGCCGCGATCATCATCGAGCCGGTGCTCGGCGAGGGCGGCTTCATCGAGCCGGCGAAGGGCTTCCTGCCGGCGATCTCGAAGTTCGCTACCGACAACGGCATCGTGTTCGTCGCGGACGAGATCCAGTCCGGCTTCTGCCGCACCGGCCAGTGGTTCGCGTGCGAGGACGAGAACGTCGTCCCCGACCTGATCACCACCGCCAAGGGCATCGCGGGCGGCCTGCCGCTCGCCGCCGTCACCGGCCGCGCCAAGATGATGGACGCGCCGCACAGCGGTGGCCTGGGCGGCACGTACGGCGGAAACCCGGTGGCCTGCGCCGCCGCGCTGGGCGCCATCGAGACGATGAAGGAGCTCGACCTCAACGCGAAGGCCAAGCGCATCGAGGAGGTCATGAAGGCCCGCCTCACGGCGATCCAGGAGAAGTACGACATCGTCGGTGACATCCGTGGCCGCGGCGCCATGATCGCGATCGAGCTGGTGAAGTCCGGTACGAAGGACCCCAACCCGGAGGCCACCGGCGCGCTCGCCAAGGCGTGTCACGCGGAGGGCCTGCTGGTCCTCACCTGCGGCACCTACGGCAATGTGCTGCGCTTCCTGCCGCCGCTGGTGATCGGCGAGGACCTGCTGAACGAGGGCATGGACATCATCGAGGCGGCCTTCGCCCGAGTGTGAGCTGTGAAGAAGCTGTGGGGGGCCAATGGCGGGATGGAGTTGCGCCTGTCGGTCCCCCATTCGCTGGCGTACGGTTTCTGCAGATGAGAGAAACACTCCGCTCGCAGGGGACTGCGGGCGGGTCCAGGTCGGAGCTTCCCCAGCCCCGCCCTGGCCGTGCCTTCGCGCACGCCACTGGAGCCTCTGGCTCCGGAACTCCTCACCGATCGGATCGCCGTCCGCCCCACACCCCCCGGGGCGTACGGCAGCCCGGTCCTGGCGGCTGCCTCGGAACTCCCCCCCCTGTTCCGGGGCAGCCGACTTTCCTCTTCCCGGCGCCCCGCGCCTTCCTCACCCTCTGCGGGCTCCTCGGTCTGCTCTTCGCGCTGATCACCTGGCAGGTAGTGGCCGAGGGCCCCCTGCTGCGCGCGGACGAGCGTCTGGGCCGGGCCTTCGAGGGGCGCGGCGCGGTCGCCCTCACCGAATTCCTCGCCGATCTCGGCAACCTGTCCGTCGCGCTGCCGGTCTTGGCCGCGGCGGTCGCGTACGCCCTGTGGCACGGTGGATACGCCCCCGCGCTCGGCGCCGTCCTCGCCATGGCGGCCGTGCCGGCCCTGGTGGTCCCGCTCAAGTCCTGGATCGCCCGCCCCGGCCCGCTCACCGCGGAGACCGGGTACTACCCGTCGGGCCACGCCGCCACGTCGATGGTGGCCTACTGCGGCGCGGCCCTGCTGCTCTGTGCGTACGTACGGGCGCGCCTTGTGCTGCCGGCCGCCCTCGTCCTCACGGCGGCGACCGGCGCGGGCCTGGTGCTGCGCGGCTACCACTGGCCGCTGGACGTACTCGGCAGCTGGTGCCTGTGCGCCCTGCTGCTCCTGCTCCTGCTGCTCAGCCATCGCCCTGCCGGGCGAGACTCGCCACCGCCTCGTGCATCGCGAGTTCGAGCAGCGCCGGATCGGTGAGGGTGCCCGAGCCGTCCGGCACGACCAGCCAGCGGACGCCGCCGGACGCCCGGCCCGGATAGGGCACGACGATCCAGGTGCCGTGCCCCGCCCCCCGTACGCCCGTGCCGATCCAGCGCGCGGCCGTGCCCGGCGGTACGAAGAAGCCCATGCGGGAGTCGCCGAAATCGGCGAGGACGGGGCCCGGCCGGTCGACGAGACGCGCGAGGATGTCGAGCGTGGGATAGCCCAGTTCCCCCGGCAGGATCAGGACGTCCCAGCGCCTGCCGGCGGGAAGGAGAGCGACCCCCAGGGGGTTGCGCTCCCATTCCCACCGGCAGGCGTCGGGATCCGGTGCCACCGATGCGAGCCACTCCACCGCGGTCTTTGCCCCCGAGCCAGTCATTGCTCGGCCTCCATTCATGCCTGTGCACGGGTAGTACGTTCACAGGAGAGAGGAGGGCGGGGCAGGATCATTACGCGGGTTCGGGCACCTCGTGGTGGTGACCCCGGTCACACGGGAACAGGTGATCGTGCGCCCCCGGCGTACCCGGCGCGACCGGCCACCCCGGGGCTCAGCTGTCGAAGCCGAGGCCGATCCGGTCCATCGTCTTCAGCCACAGGTTGCGGTGCCCACCGTTGTTGTCGGAGCGGGCCAGCGACCACTTGGTGAGGCCGATCCCCGCCCAGGCCAGCGGCTCGGGCGGAAAGGGCATCGGCTTGCTGCGCACCATGTCCAGCTCGGTGCGCTCGGTGCGCCCACCCGCCAGCAGGTCGAGCATCACGTCCGCGCCGAAGCGGGTCGCGCCCACCCCGAGACCGGTGTATCCGGCGGCGTACGCGACCTTGCCCGCGTGGGCCGTGCCGAAGAAGGCCGAGAAGCGCGAGCAGGTGTCGATCGCGCCGCCCCACGCGTGGCTGAAGCGCACGCCCTCCAGCTGCGGGAAGCAGCGGAAGAAGTGGCCGGCGAGCTTGAGGTAGGTCTCCGGGCGGTGGTCCAGCTCGGCGCTGAGTTTGCCGCCGTAGGGATAGATGGCGTCGTAACCGCCCCACAGGATGCGGTTGTCGGCGCTGAGCCGGAAGTAGTGGAACTGGTTGGCGCTGTCGCCGAGTCCCTGCCTGCCCTGCCAGCCGATGGAGGCGAGCTGTTCGTCGGTGAGCGGCTCGGTCATCAGCGCGTAGTCGTAGACCGGGACGGTGTACGGACGGACGCGCTTGACCAGCGACGGGAAGATGTTGGTGCCCAGTGCGACGTGGCGGGCGAAGACTCGGCCGTACGGGGTGCGTACGGCCGTGCCCGCGCCGGCGGAGGACAGCTCAAGGCCGCGGGTGCGCTCGTAGATCCGCACGCCGAGCCCGAGGCAGGCCTGCTTGAGGCCCCAGGCGAGAGCGGCCGGGTTGAGCAACGCGACGCCGCGCCGGTCCCACAGACCGCCGAGGAAGGTCGGCGAGTCGACCTGGGCGCGTACGGCGTCCCGGTCGAGGAGTTCGAGCCCCTCGAAGCCGAGGCGCCGGGCCTCCTCGTACGCCTCGTGCAGCTCTTCGACCTGGTGCGGTTCGGTCGCGACGTCGATCTCGCCGGTGCGCTCGAAGTCGCAGTCGATGCCGTACGTCTTGACCGCCGCCTCGATGGCGTCGAGGTTGCGCTCGCCGAGCTCCTCCAGCTTCGCCAGCTCCTGCGGCCAGCGGGCGAGCCCGTTGCCGAAGCCGTGGGTGAGGGAGGCGGCGCAGAAGCCGCCGTTGCGGCCCGAGGCGGCCCAGCCCACCTCGTGGCCCTCGATGAGTACAACGTCTCGCGAGGGGTCGCGCTCCTTGGCGATGAGCGCGGTCCACAGTCCGCTGTAGCCGCCGCCGATGACGAGGAGGTCGCAGTGTTCGTCGCCGGTGAGGGCCGGTTGTGGCGCGGGCTTCTTCGGATCGTCCAGCCAAAAGGATCCGGGCTGGGCGTCGGCGAGAGACTGTGCGTCGGAAAGGGATTGTGCGGCAGTACGCATGGCAACGGGAGCCATGGTTTCCAACTCCTTCAGGGACTTACTGGGGTGATGCGCTCTTCTTTCGCCGGCCGGCCGTGATCTGGCCGCCGAGAACCATCAGTACCGCGATGACGAACATAGCCGTACCAATGACATTGATTTGTACGGGCGTGCCGCGCTGGGCTGATCCCCAGACGAACATGGGGAATGTCACGGTCGAGCCCGCATTGAAATTGGTGATGATGAAATCGTCGAAGGACAGCGCGAAGGCGAGCAGCGCTCCGGCGGCGATTCCGGGTGCGGCGATCGGCAGGGTGACCCGTAGGAAGGTCTGCACCGGACCGGCATAGAGATCACGCGCGGCCTCTTCGAGACGGGGGTCCATGGACATCACGCGCGCCTTGACCGCCGTCACCACGAAGCTCAGGCAGAACATGATGTGCGCGATGAGGACGGTCCAGAAGCCCAGCTGGGCGCCCATGTTGAGGAAGAGCGTCAGCAGCGAGGCGGCCATCACGACCTCGGGCATGGCCATCGGCAGGAAGATCAGCGAGTTGATGGAGCCGCGCGCCCGGAAGCGGTAGCGGACCAGCGCGAAGGCGATCATCGTGCCGAGTACGGTCGCGCCGACCGTCGCCCAGACGGCAATCTGGAGGCTGAGGGAGAGGGAGCCGCACAGGTCGGCGACGCCGCACGGGTCCTTCCAGGCGTCCAGGGAGAATTTCTGCCACGCGTAATTGAAGCGCCCGTTCGGATTGTTGAACGAGAACACCATCACGACAACATTGGGCAGCAGCATGTAGGCGAGCGTCAACAGGCCCGCGATGACAATGAGGTTGCGTCGGATCCACTTCACTAGACCAGATCCTCCGTACCGGATTTACGGATGTACACGGTGACCATGACCAGCACGATCGCCATGAGAATGAAGGACAGTGCGGCTGCCGTCGGATAGTCGAGGACCCGCAGGAATTGCGACTGAATGACGCTGCCGACCATTTTGGTGTCGGTCGAACCGAGCAGTTCCGCGTTGACGTAGTCGCCGCTCGCCGGAATGAAGGTCAGCAGCGTGCCCGAGACGACGCCGGGCATCGACAGCGGGAAGGTCACCTTGCGGAAGGTGGTGGCCGGGGTGGCGTACAGGTCGCCCGCCGCCTCGTGCAGCCGGCCGTCGATGCGCTCCAGCGAGGTGTAGAGCGGCAGGATCATGAAGGGCAGGAAGTTGTACGTCAGACCGCAGACCACGGCCATCGGTGTGGCCAGCACCCGGCTGCCCTCGGTCCAGCCCAGCCAGCTCGTGACGTCCAGGACGTGCAGGGTGTTGAGCACGTCCACCACCGGGCCGCCGTCCGCGAGGATCGTCTTCCAGGCGAGCGTGCGGATGAGGAAGCTGGTGAAGAACGGCGCGATGACCAGGACCAGGACCAGGTTGCGCCAGCGGCCCGCCTTGAAGGCGATCATGTACGCGAGCGGGTAGCCGAGCAGCAGGCACAGCAGGGTGGCGGTGCCGGCGTACAGCAGCGACCGTACGAACTGCGGGTAGTAGTCCGTCAGCGCATCCCAGTACGTCTGGAAGTGCCAGGTGACCTCGAAGCCCTTCTCCAGGGACCCGGTCTGCACGGACGTCGAGGCCTGATAGACCATCGGCAGCGCGAAGAAGACCAGCAGCCACAGGATGCCGGGCAGCAGCAGCCAGTACGGGACGAGTCGTTTACGGGTGGGGATCTTCCGCAGGGGTAGGTCCTGCGGCGCGGGCGCCTCGGGGGGCGCGTCGGTGAGGGTCACGCGCCCTCCCCCACCGTCTCCACGCCGGCGTCGATGTCCTGATCCGCGTCGAGCCCGAAGGTGTGGGCCGGGTTCCAGTGCATGACCACTTCGGCGCCGGGGGCGAGGCGGGCGTCGCGCTCGATGTTCTGCGCGTACACCTCGAACTCGGCGCAGGCCGGGCTGTCGACGACGTACTGGGTGGAGACGCCGATGAAGCTGGAGGCGACGATCCGGCCGGTGATCCGGTTGCGCCCCTCGGGAACGGCCGCCGCGTCGTCGGCGTGCGTGAGGGACACCTTCTCCGGGCGTACGCCGACAAGCAGCTTTCCGCCGCTGCGGGTCCCCGCCGAACATCGCTCGTCGGGCAGCCGCAGCTTGGAGCCGCCGCAGGTGACCACGACGGTGTCGCCCGCGGTCTCGACGACCTCGGCCTCGATGAGGTTGGACGTGCCGAGGAAGTTGGCGACGAACGTCGTCCGGGGGTTCTCGTAGAGGTCGGCGGGGGCACCGAGCTGCTCGACGCGGCCGCCGTTCATCACCGCGACCTGGTCGGCCATGGTCATGGCCTCCTCCTGGTCGTGGGTGACATGGACGAAGGTGATGCCGACCTCGGTCTGGATGCGCTTGAGCTCCAGCTGCATCTGGCGGCGCAGCTTGAGGTCGAGGGCGCCCAGCGGCTCGTCGAGGAGCAGGACCTGCGGGTGGTTGATGAGCGCACGGGCGACGGCGACGCGCTGCTGCTGGCCGCCGGAGAGCTGATGCGGCTTGCGCTTCGCGAAGGGGCCGAGCTCGACGAGGCCGAGCATGTCGTCGACCTGCTTCTTCACGGACTTGATGCCGCGCCGGCGCAGCCCGAAGGCGATGTTCTCGGTGACGTCGAGGTGTGGGAAGAGCGCGTAGCTCTGGAAGACGGTGTTGACCGGGCGCTTGTGCGGCTGGAGGTCGGTGACGTCCTTGTCGCCGAGGAACACGGTGCCGGTCGTCGGTTCCTCAAGGCCCGCGATCATCCGCAGGGTGGTCGTCTTGCCGCAGCCCGAGGCGCCGAGCAGGGCGAAAAAGGAGCCCTGCGGGACGGTCAGGTCGAGCGGGTGCACGGCCGTGAAGGAGCCGTAGGTCTTGCTGATCCCGGTGAGGCGGACGTCGCCGCCTTCTGCTGTCTTCTGCGTCATGGGGTGTGGTCCCAGGGTCGTGAGAGGGGCGGGAGGGCGGCGGTCAGGCACCGATGAGCTTGGCGAACTTCTCTTCGTACGCCGTCTCTTCCTCGCTGCTGAGCGAGCGGAAGGCGTGCGACTTCGCGGCCATCGCCTTGTCGGGGAGGATCAGCGTGTTGGAGGCCATCGACTCGTCGATCTTCGCCAGCTCCTCGCGCACACCGTCGACCGGGCACACGTAGTTGATGTACGCGGCGAGCTGGGCGGCGACGGGCGGCTCGTAGTAGTAGTCGATGAGCTTCTCGGCGTTGGCCTTGTGCCGTGCCTTGGCCGGGACCAGCAGGTTGTCGCTGGAGGTGATGTACCCGGCCTCGGGGATCACGTACTTGATGTCCGGGTTGCCGGCCTGCAGCTGGATGATGTCGCCGGCCCAGGCGAGGCAGGCGGCGAGGTCGCCCTTGTCGAGGTCGGAGGTGTAGTCGTTGCCGGTGAAGCGGCGAATCTGCTTCTTGTCGACGGCCTTCTGCATACGGGCGATCGCCGCGTCGTAGTCGTCGTCGGTGAACTTCCCCGGGTCCTTGCCCAGGTCCAGGAGGGCCATCCCGACGGAGTCGCGCATCTCGGAGAGGAAACCGACCCGGCCCTTGAGCGCCGGGTCGTCGAGCAGCTGCCCGACGGATTCGATCTTGCGCCCCTTCGTCGCCTTGGAGTTGTAGGCGACGACCGTCGAGATGCCGGTCCAGGGGTACGAGTACGAGCGGCCCGGGTCCCAGTCCGGCGAGCGGAACTGGGCGGAGAGGTTGGCGTAGGCGTGCGGCAGGTGCGCCGGGTCGAGCTTCTGCGCCCAGCCGAGCCGGATGAAGCGGGCGGCCAGCCAGTCGGTGACGCAGATGAGGTCGCGCCCGGTGTCCTGACCGGCCGCGAGCTGCGGTTTGATCTTGCCGAAGAACTCGACGTTGTCGTTGATGTCCTCGGTGTACTTGACCTTGATGCCGGTGCGCTTCGTGAAGGCCTCCAGCGTGGGACGGCTCTTGCCGTCCTCGCTGACGTCCATGTACTCGGTCCAGTTGGAGAAGGTGATCCGCTTCTCCTTGGCCGAGTCGTCGTCGGAGGCCGCCGCTTCGCCCTCCCGCTTGGCGGGCGGGATGCCACAGGCGCCCAGCGCGCCCATGCCGCCGACCGCGAGCGCGCCGGCACTGGAGGCGCGCAGCAGGGACCGGCGGGTGAGGGCGCCCCGGCCGTTGGTCGTGCTGCGTCGCACGGCGGCCACTTGGGCCGGGGAGAGGAGGTTGGGCTCGTACTGCTCCATGCGCGAGTGCCCTTTCGGGTTGTTCGGCCGCTGGTCAGGCGCCGTACGGCGATAGCCGCATTTCAGTATCTATCGGTCCCCGAAGACGGTGCGGTGCCAGTCCTTCTCGGCCACCGCGGTGTTGTCGAACATCACATGCTTGACCTGCGTGTACTCCTCGAACGAGTACGCCGACATGTCCTTGCCGAAGCCGCTGGCCTTGTAGCCGCCGTGCGGCATCTCGCTGAGGATCGGAATGTGGTCGTTGACCCATACGCAGCCCGCCTTGATCTCGCGGGTGGCGCGGTTCGCGCGGAACAGGTCGCGTGTCCAGGCGGAGGCCGCGAGGCCGTACGGGGTGTCGTTGGCCAACGCGATGCCCTCGTCGTCGGTGTCGAAGGGCAGCACCACCAGGACCGGGCCGAAGATCTCCTGCTGGACGATCTCGCTGTCCTGGGCGGCGTCGGCGATCAGCGTCGGCCGGTAGTACGCGCCCTCGGCGAGATCGCCGCCGGGCGCTTCGCCGCCGGTGACCACGCGTGCGTACGCGCGTGCCCGCTCGACCATGCCCGCGACCCGGTCGCGCTGGGTGTGGCTGATCAGCGGGCCGAGGTCGGTCGACGGGTCGAAGGGGTCACCGAGCCTGACGGTCTCCATCAGCGCGGCGACACCGCTGACGAAGGCGTCGTAGAGGGGGCGCTGGACGTACGCGCGGGTGGCGGCCGTGCAGTCCTGACCGGTGTTGATGAGCGAGCCCGCGACCGCGCCGTGGACGGCCGCTTCGAGGTCGGCGTCGTCGAAGACCACGAAGGGGGCCTTGCCGCCGAGTTCGAGGTGGAGGCGCTTGACGGTGGAGGTGGCGATCTCCGCGACGCGCTTGCCGACCGGGGTGGAACCGGTGAAGGAGGTCATCACCACGTCGGGGTGGCCGACGAGGTGCTCGCCCGCGTCCTTGCCCGCGCCGGAGACGATGTTGATGACACCGTCGGGAATGCCCGCCTCCTTCGCGGCCTGCGCGAACATCAGCGAGGTGAGCGGGGTGATCTCGGCGGGCTTGAGGACGATCGTGTTGCCCGCGGCGATGGCGGGCAGGACCTTCCAGGCGGCCATCTGGAGCGGATAGTTCCACGGTGCGATGGAGCCGACGACACCGATCGGCTCCCGGCGTACGTACGAGGTGTGGTCGGCGGAGTACTCGCCGGCCGACTTGCCCTCCAGGTGACGGGCGGCGCCCGCGAAGAAGGCCGTGTTGTCGACGCTGCCCGGCACGTCGAACTCCGTGGACAGCTTGATCGGCTTGCCGCACTGGAGTGATTCGACGTACGCGAAGTCCTCGGCCTGGTCGGCCAGCACCAGCGCGAACCGGTGCATCGCCTCGGACCGGCCGGCCGGCGTGGCCGCCGCCCAGCCGGGGAACGCGGCGAGCGCGGCGGCCACCGCGGCGTCTACGTCGGCTGTCCCCGCCAGCTCGTACTGATAGATCTCTTCGCCGGTCGCGGGGTTCACGACAGCGTGTGTACGGCCCGAGGTGCCGGCCCGCAGCTGCCCGCCGATGTACTGCGCGCCTGCCGCGAAACGGTCCTGCACCTGGAAGCGGTTACCCATGACGCTCTCCTCCGCCGCCCTCCCCGCTCAGCGGGTGTCGGCGTAGCTCCAGCTCGATTTGAGTGCCGATCCTGACAGAGCAGTCCACCGTCAACAAGTGATTCCGTTGTTGCCTTTTGGTTACGCGACGGAATCGGTCGACCATGTGTCGCGTCGCCGGGCAAATACCGTACGGAGTGTCCGTGGCGAATGAGGGACCGGCGTGTCATGGACAGAGCGTACAAACGACTCCAGCCCGCCACCGGGAGGAAACACCAGGTGACGGGCTGGATCAGAACGAACCGGCCTCGCGGCGGCCGTGAAACGGACTAGCGCCTCGCGCCCACGACCTGTGAGGGGTCGTAGGGGGCGGAGGAGGAGTAGCCGTCGTAGTCGTAGTCGTTGTCGTTGTTCTTGCTGTCCTCGACCGCCATGGTGATGCCCCAGACGATGAAGGCCACCACGACCGCGCCGATGGCGATTCCGATGCCTCCCAGGATGATCCCGGCGAGCGCCATGCCGCTGTTGGTCGCCTCACCGCGCTCGACCCGCTTGCGGCCGAGGATGCCGAAGATCAGGGCGAGGACACCGAGGATGATGCTCACCACGCCGTACAGGCAGAAGAGGCAGATGGCGAGGATGCCGAGCACCATCGCGGCGATGCCCATACCGTTCTGCGGCTGTGCCTGCATGCCGGTCCAGCCGCTCTGCGGCGTCGACGGGTAGCCGGGGTAGCCGTAGGACGGCGCGGCCGGCTGGCCGTAGGGCGGCGGCGTGCCCGGTCCTGCGGCCGGGTACGACGGGTATCCGTACTGCGCGTTCGGGCCGGTCGGGGCGGCGGGCGGCGGGGGCACGGCCCCCGGGTCGTACGGGCCGCCCGGCGCGGCGGTCGGGCCGGTGTCGCCGCCCGATATGGGCATCGACGTGACCGTCTGCTGGTCGTGGACCGGCGGCGGACCGTACGCCGGAGGCGCCGTGGGCTGCGGCTTGTCCAGCGGCACCTTGTGCTCCGGCGGCGCCCAGGGGTCTCTTGACTGCTCGGGCGGCGGGCCCGAGGGCTGTTGTGCGTTGTCTGACATCTGCGTCCCCCATCGTGGTCCCGTCATGCTAAGGCCTGCGTTCCGGGCGCTACCGCCCCGCCTACGATGATCCCCGACCCCGTCCCGCCGCGCCGGGGCCCAGCGCACCCGCACCCGCACCCGCACCCCGGAGGATCCGATGACCGACCTGCACCCCTTCATCGCGGGGCTGCCCAAGGCCGAACTGCACGTGCACCACGTCGGATCCGCCTCCCCCCGCATTGTCGCCGAACTGGCCGCCCACCACCCCGACTCGAAGGTCCCCACCGACCCCGAGGCGCTCGCGGACTACTTCACCTTCACCGACTTCGCGCACTTCATCGATGTCTACCTCTCCGTCGTGGACCTGATCCGCACCCCGGAGGACGTCCGGCTGCTGACGTTCGAGATCGCCCGTGACATGGCCCGGCAGAACATCCGCTACGCCGAGCTGACCCTCACGCCCTTCAGCTCGACCCGCCGCGGCATCAACGAGGTCGCCTTCATGGAGGCGATCGAGGACGCCCGCAAGGCGGCGGAGGCCGAGCTGGGCACCGTCCTGCGCTGGTGCTTCGACATCCCCGGGGAGGCCGGCCTCGAAGCGGCGGCGGAGACCGCCAGGCTGGCCGTGGACCTGCGCCCCGAGGGCCTGGTGTCGTTCGGCCTCGGCGGTCCGGAGATCGGCGTACCGCGTCCGCAGTTCAAGCCGTACTTCGACCGGGCGATCGCGTCCGGTCTGCATTCCGTCCCGCACGCCGGCGAGACGACAGGGCCCGAGACGGTCTGGGACGCGCTGACCGAGCTGCGCGCCGAGCGCATCGGGCACGGCACCAGCTCGGTCCGGGACCCCCGGCTGCTGGCCCATCTCGCCGAGCACCGCATCGCGTTGGAGGTCTGCCCCACCTCCAACATCGCGACGCGCGCCGTCGCCACGATGGACGAGCACCCGCTGCGGCAGATGGTCGAGGCCGGGGTGCTGGTCACCATCAACAGCGACGACCCGCCGATGTTCGGCACCGATCTGAACAGCGAGTACGGGACGGCGGCGCACCTGCTCGACCTCGACGAGCGCGGTGTCGCGGACCTCGCGAAGAACGCCGTACAGGCCTCCTTCCTCGACAAGGCGGGCAAGGCGCGGATCGCGGACGAGATCGACACCTACACGGCGGGCTGGCTCGCCCGCCGTTCCTGACAACAAACGATCAATGCCGAATGGTCAACAGTGGGATCGATGAACGGCAATTGATCACAGGCCATTGATCCCCGATGACGACAACGACCCCATGCGCACTGTCACTGTCGTAGGCCGTCGCGGAGATCCGTACCGCTTCCGCAAGAACGCCGGGCCGCACCGCAGGCTCTCGCCAGGGCGCCCGGCGCCCTGACCCGCCTGTACCGGCTGGAGATCGACCAGACCGTTCGCGCCACCGCCGCCGCGTACACCGATGCGTACCTGCGTTCGTTCGACGCGATCCACCTGGCCACGGCCCAACTCCTGACCGGCCGGCCAGGAGCTACAGGCCCACGATCGAGTTCCACGTCTTCGCGAACTCCAGCCGCTCGTCGGACGTGATGTCACGCGCGATGACGAGCCGCTTCCGCATCGCGTCGTCGGGAAAGATGAGCGGGTCCTCGGCGAGCGCGGCGGTCTCCTCGTCCTTGGAGGAGGCGAGGATATCGCGCGCGGCCGGCACCGGGCAGACGTAATTGACCCAGGTCGCCAGCTCGGCGGCGACAGCTGGCTCGTAGTAGTGGTCGATGAGCTTCTCGGCGTTGCGCTTGTGGCGGGCGAGGTTGGGGATCATCAGGCTCTCGGCCCACAGCTCCGCACCCTCGTCGGGCACCACGAACTCGATGTCGGGGTTGTCGGCCTGGAGCTGGATGACGTCGCCCGAGTACGCCTGGCAGGCCAGCACGTCACCGCTCGCCAGGTCCTTGATGTAGTCATTGCCGGTGAAGCGCCTGATGTGTCCCCGCCGCACCAGCTTCTCCACCTGCTCGCACATCCGGTGGAAGTCGTCCGCGTCCCAGCGGGTCACGTCGACGCCGTTGCCCTGCATGAGCAGCGCGAAGCTCTCGTCGAGACCGGAGAAGAGCGTCACCTTGCCACGCAGTTCGTCGGCCCACAGCTCGGAAGTGTGCCGGATCTCGTGGCCGAGCTTCTTGCGGTTGTACGCGATGCCGGTGATCCCGGACTGCCACGGGACGGAGTGCAGCCGCCCCTTGTCGAAGGCGGGGGTGCGCAGCTGCGGGTCGAGGTACTTGGCGACATTGGGCTGCCCGGCCCGGTCCATCTCCTGCACCCACCCCAGGCGTACGAACCGGGCGGCCATCCAGTCGCTCATGACGATCAGGTCGCGGCCGGTCTCCTGGTGGTTCATCAGCGCGGGGCTGATCTTCCCGAAGAACTCGTCGTTGTCGTTGATCTCCTCGGTGTACCGGACGGAGATCCCGGTGCGCTTCGCGAAGCTGTCGAGGGTGGGGCGCCGCGACTCGTCCTCGTCGTCGGTGTCGATGTAGAGGGGCCAGTTGGCGAAGTGCAGGCTCTTGTCCCGGCCCGAGATGTCGCGCCCCGCCCGGTCGCCCGGTTTCACATAGGCGGCGGGCACCCCGCATCCGGCGAGCGCGGCCAGCGCCCCTGCCGTACCGAATCCGCGAAGCAGCGTACGACGCGACACCTGACCAAGATCACCCATGGCTCCCACCCTGGTCCCACGGAGCGGGGGCGGGCAATAGACAGTCTGTCTATTGCCCGCCCCCGTCGAACAGCGTCCTGACCGGACGGTGTTGAGATCAGCGCTCGCCCGTCAGCCCACTGCCATCAGGTCTCAGCTGTCGAGCGAGGTCATCACGTGCTTGATGCGCGTGTAGTCCTCGAAGCCGTACGCCGACAGGTCCTTGCCGTAGCCGGACTTCTTGAATCCGCCGTGCGGCATCTCCGCGACCAGCGGGATGTGGGTGTTGATCCACACGCAGCCGAAGTCGAGGTTCTTGGACATCCGCATCGCGCGGCCGTGGTCCTTGGTCCACACCGAGGAGGCGAGGGCGAACTCGACGCCGTTGGCCCACTCCAGGGCCTGTGCCTCGTCCGTGAAGGACTGGACGGTGATGACCGGACCGAAGATCTCGTTCTGGATGATCTCGTCGTCCTGCTTGAGGCCGGAGACAACGGTCGGGGCGTAGAAGTAGCCCTTGTCGCCGACCTGGTGGCCACCCGTCTCGACCTTGGCGTGGGCGGGCAGCCGCTCGATGAAGCCGCTGACCTGCTTCAGCTGGTTGGCGTTGTTGAGCGGGCCGTACAGCACGTCCTCGTCGTCCGGCTGCCCGGTCTTGGTGTCCGCCGCCGCCTTCGCCAGCGCCGTCACGAACTCGTCGTGGATCGACTCCTGCACGAGCACGCGCGTCGCGGCCGTACAGTCCTGGCCAGCGTTGAAGAAGCCCGCGACCGAGATGTCCTCGACGGCCTTGGCGATGTCGGTGTCCTCGAAGACGACGACCGGCGCCTTGCCGCCCAGCTCCAGGTGAACGCGCTTGAGGTCCTTGGCCGCGGACTCGGCGACCTGCATGCCGGCCCGTACGGAACCGGTGATCGAGGCCATCGCGGGGGTCTTGTGCTCGACCATCGCGCGGCCCGTGTCACGGTCGCCGCAGACGACGTTGAAGACGCCCTTGGGTACGATCGCGCCGATGATCTCGGCCATCAGGACGGTCGATGCGGGCGTGGTGTCCGACGGCTTGAGGACGACCGTGTTGCCCGCGGCGAGCGCCGGTGCGAACTTCCACACGGCCATCATCATCGGGTAGTTCCACGGGGCGACCTGCGCGCAGACACCGACCGGCTCGCGCCGCACGATGGAGGTCAGACCCTCCATGTACTCGCCGGCCGAGCGGCCTTCGAGCATCCTGGCCGCGCCCGCGAAGAAGCGGATCTGGTCCACCATCGGCGGGAGCTCTTCGCTGCGGGTGAGGCCGATCGGCTTGCCGCAGTTCTCCGACTCGGCCGCGATCAGGTCCTCGGCGCGCTCCTCGAAGGCATCAGCAATCTTGAGCAGCGCCCGCTGGCGCTCCGCGGGGGTGCTGTCGCGCCAGCCCGGGAAGGCGGCCGCGGCGGCGGCCATGGCCGCGTCGACGTCGTCCTGGCCGGACAGCGGCGAGGAGGCGTACGCATCTCCGGTAGCCGGGTTGACCACCTCGATGGTCCGCCCGTCAGCGGCGTCCCGGAACTCTCCGTCGATGTAATTGCGCAGGCGACGCAGTTCGGTGGTCACTGCCACCCCTCCCTCTCGGACGTCCAATGGATGAGACACCCACCCTAGTCGCAGGGGTAACGCTTTCGACATACCCGACCACCAAGAACTTCGGATTCCGTGAAATCTGAGCTTCCGAACAACGAATTTCATCGGTTTGGGGTTGCGGGACAGACGAGACGTCGTGCACAGTGAAGCCGTGGCCAGTCGAAGCGCAGACTCCAGGAACGGGCACGGCACCTCCCCTACGGTGGATGCCGTCTCCCTGGCGATCATCCAGCAGCTCCAGGAGGACGGACGCCGTCCTTACGCCGCGATAGGCAAAGCGGTCGGCCTCTCCGAGGCGGCCGTGCGCCAGCGCGTGCAGAAGCTGCAGGACCAGGGCGTGATGCAGATCGTCGCCGTCACCGACCCGCTCACCGTGGGTTTCCGGCGTCAGGCGATGGTCGGCATCAATGTCGAGGGCGACCTCGACCCTGTCGCCGAGGCACTGACAGCCATGGCCGAGTGCGAGTACGTGGTGATGACCGCGGGCTCCTTCGACCTCATGGTGGAGGTCGTCTGCGAGGACGACGACCACTTGCTCGAAGTGATCAACAAGCGGATTCGCACGCTCCCCGGTGTGCGCTCCACCGAGAGCTTCGTCTACCTCAAGCTGAAGAAGCAGACCTATATGTGGGGAACCCGATAGTCGTGAGCCAGGACCTCTCCAAAACCGCGTACGACCACCTGTGGATGCACTTCACCCGCATGTCGGACTACGAGAACGCACCCGTGCCCACCATCGTGCGTGGTGAGGGCACCTACATCTTCGACGACCAGGGCAAGCGCTACCTCGACGGCCTTTCCGGCCTGTTCGTGGTCAACGCCGGTCACGGCCGTCACGAGCTCGCCGAGGCGGCGTACAAGCAGGCGCAGGAGCTGGCCTTCTTCCCGATCTGGTCGTACGCCCACCCGCAGGCCGTCAAGCTGGCCGAGCGACTCGCGGACTACGCGCCGGGCGACCTCAACAAGGTCTTCTTCACCACGGGTGGCGGCGAGGCCGTCGAGACCGCGTGGAAGCTGGCGAAGCAGTACTTCAAGCTCACCGGCGAGCCGACCAAGTACAAGGTCATCTCCCGCGCCGTCGCCTACCACGGCACCCCGCAGGGCGCCCTGTCGATTACCGGCCTGCCGGCCCTCAAGGCGCCGTTCGAGCCGCTGGTGCCCGGTGCGCGCAAGGTGGTCAACACCAACATCTACCGCGCCCCGCTGTTCGGCGACGACCCGGTGGCCTATGGCCGCTGGTGCGCCGACCAGATCGAGCAGGAGATCCTGTTCGAGGGCCCGGAGACCGTCGCCGCGGTCTTCCTGGAGCCGGTGCAGAACGCGGGCGGCTGCTTCCCGCCGCCGCCCGGGTACTTCCAGCGGGTCCGCGAGATCTGCGACAAGTACAACGTGCTGCTCGTCTCGGACGAGGTCATCTGCGCCTTCGGCCGCCTCGGCACGATGTTCGCGTGCGACAAGTTCGACTACGTACCGGACATGATCACCTGCGCCAAGGGCATGACGTCGGGTTACTCCCCGATCGGCGCCTGCATCATCTCCGACAAGCTCGCGGAGCCGTTCTACCAGGGTGGCAACACCTTCCTGCACGGCTACACCTTCGGCGGCCACCCGGTCTCCTCGGCCGTCGCCAACGCGAACCTCGACATCTTCGAGCGCGAGGGCCTCAGCCAGCACGTCCTCGACAACGAGGACGCATTCTTCACAACGCTCAAGAAGCTGCACGACCTGCCGATCGTCGGCGACGTCCGCGGCAACGGCTTCTTCTACGGCATCGAGCTGGTGAAGGACAAGGCCACCAAGGAGACCTTCACCGACGAGGAGACGGAGCGCGTGCTCTACGGCTTCCTCTCCAAGGCGCTGTACGAGAACGGCCTGTACTGCCGGGCCGACGACCGCGGGGACCCGGTCGTCCAGCTCGCCCCGCCGCTCATCTCCACGCAGGAGACGTTCGACGAGATCGAGGGCATTCTGCGCCAGGTGCTGACGGAGGCCTGGACCAAGCTCTGATCGTATGGTCCGTCCCATCGCGGCCCGGATACGCCCGTTCGAGTGAGAACGGGGGTATCCGGGCCGCGCGCTTGCCGCACAGCCATGGTCCGAATCCCTACCGTGCCCAGTGACCGATCGGCCCCGTCTTCGTTCCCTCGTACGGGGGACGGGATATCTGATCTGAACGAGGTGTACGCCATGGTGGCCCCGCCGGACAACGATGTGCTCTGGGCACGGTCCTTGCACTACTCCCACAGTGGCTCCCCCGCCCTCACCGGTGTCTCCCTCGGTGTGCGCGAAGGAGAGATCCTCGCCGTCAACGGCCCGCGCGGCAGCGGCAAAACGACCCTGCTGCAGTGCCTTTCCGGTCAACTCCTCCCGGACCAGGGCGAAGTGTGGTTCAACAGCGCACCCGTACACACCATGGGCCCGCTGCTGCGCGAACGGCTGCGCCGCGACCGGTTCGGCTGGATCGACCCCGAGCCCCGGCTCGTACCGGAACTGAACGCCTGGGAGAACGCGGCGCTCCCCCTCCTGCTGCACGGCACTTCGCACCGCACCGCGAGGAAGGCCGCCATGGAGTGGCTGGAGCGGCTCGACATCGGCATGATCGCCCGCAAGCGCCCGGCCGCGCTCCTGCAGTCCCAGCGCCAGCGCATCGCCATCGCCCGCGCCCTGGTCACCACCCCATCGGTGCTCTTCGCGGACGAGCCGACGGCGCCGCTGCACCGCATGGACCGCGCCCAGGTACTGCGCACGCTCACCACCGCGGCCCGCTCGCACCGGATCACCGTCGTGCTGGCCACACACGACGCGGAGGTGGCGACCCTCGCGGACCGCACCGTGTCGCTGCTCGACGGACGCCGCGTCAACTCCGTGCAGGTGGCTGGTGTGGAAGGCCGGGCCGCGTGCTCGCTCTCCGTCTAGCCCGCGGCGCCCATCCGCTGGTCCTGCTGCGGCGACTGCTCGTCGCGACGGCCTCGGCGGGGGTGGGTTTCCTTCTCCTGTGCACCCTGGGTTACGCGGTGGGCCACCCCGCCCACTCCACCGGCTCCGTACTGCGCCTGCTCTGGTGCCTGGCCCCGCTGGCCGCGACCGTGCACTTCGCGGTCGCGGTGGCCCGGACCGACCCGAGCACCAGCCCGCCGCGCGCCGGCCTGACCGGCGCGGGCCTCGGACCGGTGCGCCTCACGGCGCTGGCCGCCGTGTCCACGGCGGTCTCCTGCACGCTGGGCAGCGCGCTCGCGCTGCTCTTCTATCTCCACCTCCGCGGCGACCTCACCGGCCTGCCCTTCGACAGCGCGGCGGCCGAACTCCTCGCCGCCGGACGGCCGATGCCGCTCGCCGCCGCGCTCACCCTGCTGTGCCTGGTCCCGCTGACGGCGGCGGCCGCGAGCGCCCTGGCCCTGCGACCGCGCCCCGCAAAGCCGGCCGACGACACCGCCGCCGCCCCTCACCGGGTCCCCACCGGCCTCCCCTGGGGCGTCGCCCTCACGGCGACGGGCCTCGCGGTGGAGGCGTACGCGAACCGCGGCACGCCCGGCGCACCGCTCCCGCTCCCCGGCCGGCTCGACGTGGTCCCGGCGGGCGTCCTGGCCGGCTGGGCCCTCACGGCGCTGGGCCTGGCACTGGCGGGGCCGGGCCTGACGTACCTGTGCGGCCGAGCGATCCAGTCGATCCGGCCGGGCGCCGTGCGCCTGCTCGCGGGGCGCGTCCTGATGGACGAGGCCCATCGCATCGGCCGCCCGCTGGGCGTGGTCTGCGCGGTGGCGTCGGGCGCGATCGCGGCGTCGACGCTGTACGGCGGCGACAGCGGCCCACGCCCCTTCGGACCTCTTACGGGCCTGGGCGCGGCCCTGGTCATGAGCTGCACCGTCGCCACCCTGCTGACGGCGGCGCTGGAGGCCAAGCACGCCCGTACCGACACAACGAAGGCCCTGCTCCGCCTGGGCGCCCCGACCCAGACGCTGCGCGGCGCGGCGGCGCTGAGAGCCATCGCGCTGCTGACGGTCTTCGCCCCGCTGACCTGGGCGGTCGCGGAACTGGCGGCGCTGCCCTTCTGACCCCCTTTTTACGCGGCCCTCGCACCACTCGGCCCCTGGGGGCCTCCTGGGCTTCGGGCCGCTGTGCCGGCCTCCGACCGGCGGGGCCATGGAAAAGGTAACGGGGAGCGGGCCGAGGCCTGAACGGGGCTGGGGCACCTGCCCGTTGGCCCCCTCCGGCACCGCGTGCCGCACAACGGGCACTCGGGGTCCGGGGGCCTCCCCGGTTCCGGAAGGGGGCGAGGTGCGGGAACTTCCGCACCCCACACCTGAATCGCCGCGTCCCTGCCACGGAACGACGATCCGGGGCAGGGAGCCGGGGGCGCATCCGCATGACCGCGCGCCCCATCCGGCGGCAGCGCGCCGCACGGCAGATTCGTGCTTCCACGTCCCCGCCGTACCCCACCTCATCCGCGCCCCCCACTGGGCCTAGCATGACCGGGTGCCTCAATACCCGGACCACGAGCGCGAAATCGAGACCCTCGCCGAGTTCGACGAAGTCGTCTCGCGCGCCAAGTCACTCGACGGCTACCGCGTCCAGTCCGTGGACCTGACGCCCCGTACGCCCGCCCTCCTGTCGATCAACACCTCGGGCGCCGCCTTCCTCGGCTGCCCCATGGGCACCGAGGCCACGGCCAAGGTGCACGCGGACGGCGCACTCGTCTTTCCGCCCGTCCCCGACCTGCCCTTCAACCCGTACCGCGGACTGCTCTACACCGCGGACGCGCTCTTCGAAGGCCTCGACTCCGGCTACGAGTCCACCCCCGACGCCCTGGCCTACGAGTGGTTCCAGCGCACCAAGGCCGACGGCGACATATACGCCTCGATGCTGCGCTGCATCCATGACGACGCCGTCTCGGACGCCCTCGACGAAGCGCTCGTCGGCGCCCGCGTGGTCGGCGTCATGGGTGGTCACGCCATGGCCCGCGGCACGGACGCGTACACCGGCGCCGCCCACCTGGGCCGCACCCTCACCCGCGCCGGCCTGACCGTAGCCACCGGCGGCGGCCCCGGCGCGATGGAGGCCGCCAACCTCGGCGCGTACCTCTCCGCCGCACCCGACGACGCGCTCGGCGAGGCCCTCGAACTCCTCGCCGGGACCCCGTCCTTCGTCCCGTCGATCACCGAGTGGGCCAAGGCCGCCTTCGCCGTCCGTGACCGCTGGCCGTCCGGTGGCGACTCGGTCGGCATCCCCACCTGGTACTACGGGCACGAGCCGCCGAACGCCTTCGCGGGCCACATCGCCAAGTACTTCGCCAACGCCACCCGCGAGGACGGCCTGCTCGCCCGCTGCACCGCGGGCGTCGTCTTCCTGCCGGGCGCCGCGGGCACCGTCCAGGAGATCTTCGACAACGCGACCCCGAACTACTACGAGTCGCGCGGCGAACCGACCCCCATGGTCCTGGTCAACCGCACGCACTGGACCGAGCGCCTCCCCACCTGGCCCCTCCTCCAGGCCCTGGCGAAGGAGCGCCCGATGCAGGCCCGTATCGCCCTGGTCGACACCGTCGAGGAGGCCCCGGCGGCCCTGGCCCGGCTGGCCGCGGGCAAGAACGCCTGATCCAGCAGGTCCCATCCCGCGAGTCCACAAGATCCAGAAGCAACGTTTACGCCTCAGGACACGTCTGCCATTCGGAACATGACAAACGTGACGGACGAACCGCGTGAACGGAGTTCTTGGTGCTCATCGGCCTACTGACCGCAATCGCGGCGTCGATCTGCTACGGCACGGGCTCCGTCCTGCAAGCCGTCGGATCCCGCAAGTCCGCCCGCCGCGAGGCAGCCGCTTCAGGGGTGACGCAGCACGGCGGGCCGAATCTCTCCTCCACCGCGAAGGCCGCGATGACCTGGGAGTTCATCGTCGGTACGATCCTGGACTTCATCGGATTCGGTCTCGGCGCCCTCGCCGCGCGCCTCCTCCCGCTGTTCCTCTCGCAGACAGTGATCAGCGCGAACCTCGTGGTCACGGCGGTGCTGAGCGTGAAGATGCTCGGCATCAGGCTGACCCGCAAGGAGTGGACGTCCATCGGCGTCGTCTGCTCGGCCCTGATCCTGCTGGCCACCGCCGCGGGCCACGAGGGCGGCAGCCACACCCCGATCGCCACCCACTGGTGGCTGCTGGTGATCTCGGTCGTACTGATGGCGGGCGGCACTCTGGCGGTACGTCTCCTGGGCGCCCGCGCCGCGATCCTCGCCGGTCTCCTGTCCGGCCTGGGCTTCGGCGCGCTGGGCGTCGGCGTACGCGTACTGAATGGCGTGGACCCGTTCGACCTCTCCGCGCTGCTGTCCGACCCGGCCCTCTACGCGATCCTGGTCGCGGGCATAGGCGGCATGTACCTGCACACCGTCGCCCTCCAGATCGGCTCGGTCAACGGCGCGACGGCAGCCCTGGTGGTCGGCGAAACGGTACTGCCCGGCGCGATCGGCGTCCTGTGGCTGGGCGACGCGTCCCGCGAGGGCTTCGCCTGGATGGCGGTCCTGGGCTTCGTCCTGGCGGTGGCGGGTGCGGTCGCGGTGGCCTGGTTCGGAGCGCCGGAGGACGCACCGACCGACCCTGCCGAGGAGCCGCAACCCGACGAGCTCGCGAAATCCAGCCCGTCCGGAGTCTGAGGACCGAGGGAGCTAGGACCACACCCCGCCCCACCCGCCACTCCCAGCCCGTCCGGAGTCTGAGGATCGAGGAGCCGGGGTCCAGGGGCCGCACCCACCCCACCCCGCCCATTTCAGCCCGTCCGGCGTTTGAGGACCGGGGTCTGGGGCGGAGCCCCAGTTACGGGAAGGGGCGGGTAGGGGAACAGCGCCGCAGGCAACCCCGCCCAGAACCCGCACCCGCACCGCACCCCCACCACGCCTCGCACCCGCACCCCCACCGCGCCACGCCTCGCAACCCGCACCCGCACCCGCACTCCACCCCCACCCCTACCCCACCGCCGGCAACACCACCACCTCGTCCGCCGCGAACACGACCCCCACCCCCACGCCCTCCCCCGGCGCGTCCCGCAACGCACACTCCGCCTCCAACTGCGGCGCCCCCGAGGGCTGCAGCAGCAGAGCGACATGGTTGCCACGGAACGTGCGGGCCGTCACCGTGCACGGCAGCCCGTCCGCCACCGGCACCTGGCGGACACCCGCCGGCCGCACCAGCAGCCGGCACGCGCCCTGCGGCGAACCGGCCGGCACCGGGATCTTGCCCCACACCGTGTCGGCCGCCTCACCCGTCACCGTGGCCGGGACGACATTGTCGAAGCCGAGGAAACGGGCCACGAATTCGGACGCGGGCCGCTGCCAGACCTCCAGCGGCGTACCGGTCTGGGCGATCCGCCCGTCCCGCATCACCACGACCCGGTCGGCCAGCGCGAACGCCTCGCCCTGATCGTGCGTGACGGCCAGCACCGTCGTACCGAGCAGCCCGAAGAGCTGGCGCAGCTCGACGACCAGACGCTCGCGCAGCGTCCGGTCGAGCTGGCCCAGCGGCTCGTCGAGCATCAGCAGCTTGGGCTGCGGGGCCAGCGCCCGCGCGAGCGCGACCCGCTGCTGCTCACCGCCGGACAGCGTGGCGATCGCCCGCCGCTGCGCCCCCGGCAGCCCCACCAGGTCCAGCAGTTCGTCGACCCGGCGCACCTGTTCGGCCCGAGCCGCACCCCGCATCCGCAGCCCGAACGCGACATTGCCGCCGACGTCCCGCTGCGGAAAGAGCTGATGGTCCTGGAACATCAGGCCGACCCCGCGCCGGTGCACAGGCACCCCGCCCTGGTCGCGCCCGTCGAGAAGCACCCGCCCGGTGTCGGCGGTCTGCAGTCCCGCGACGACTCGCAGCAGCGTGGACTTGCCACTGCCGCTCGGCCCGAGAACACAGACGATCTCGTGGTCGGCGACCTCAAGGTCGACCGATTCGAGCGCCGCACGCTTCCCGAACCGCACGCTCACGCCGTCCAGCCGCAACATCAGAACTCCCCCGACCGGTCGGTACGAATACGTTCGAGCACCAGCAGGGACACCGCGCACACCACCATCAGAATCGTGCTCAGGGCCATCGCCTGCCCGTAGTTGAGGTCCCCGGCCCGCCCGAGCAGCCGCGCCACGGCCACCGGAAGCGTCGGGTTGTCGGGCCGCGCGATGAAGACGGTCGCCCCGAATTCGCCGAGCGACACGGCGAAGGCGAACCCGGCGGCGACAAGCAGCGCGCGCCGCACCATCGGCAGGTCGACCTCCCGCCAGGCCCGCAGCGGCGAAGCCCCGAGCACCCCGGCCGCCTCACGCAACCGGCCGTCGACGGCCCTCAGGACGGGCAGCATCGTCCGTACGACGAAGGGCACACCCACCAGCGCCTGGGCGAGCGGTACCAGGATCCAGGTCGTCCGCAGATCCAGCGGCGGCTTGTTGAGCGTGATCAGAAAACCGAAGCCGACCGTCACGGCCGAGACGCCGAGCGGCAGCATCAGCAGTGCGTCGAAGCCCCGCACGAGCCGGCCGGCCCGCCGGGTCAGCGCGGCGGCGGCAAGCCCGCCGACGAACAGCGCGATGGCCGTCGCCACCAGGGCGTACTGCAGGGAATTCCACACCGCCTCCAGGGGCGGCACCAGGAACGTCCCGTTGTTGCCGCCCGCCGACTGGAGCGCGCGGTAGTACATGAGGCCGTACCCGTCGGGCCCGTCGAAGGACCGCTCGACGAGCACCCCGACCGGCAGCAGGATCAGCACCACCACCGTGACCAGCACGCCGCCGAGCAGCGACCACTGCCCCGCCCCGCGCGGCCTGCGTGCGGTCTGCGCCGCGTCGACCAGCTTCAGGGCGCTCTCCCGGCGGCGTACCGTCCACGCGTGCACGGCGAGGATCGCGCCCACCGCCGCGAACTGCACCAGCGTCAGCACCGCCGCCGTCGGCAGGTCGAGCAGCTGCGCGGTCTGCCGGTAGATCTCCACCTCCAAGGTGGAGTAGGCGGGCCCGCCCAGGATCTGCACCACGCCGAAGGAGGTGAAGGTGAAGAGGAAGACCATCAGCGCGGCGGCGGCCACGGCGGGCACGAGCGCCGGCAGCGTCACCCGCCGCCAGGCCGCGAAGCGCCCGGCGCCGAGCACTCGCGCCGCCTCTTCCTGGCGCGGGTCGAGCTGCGCCCAGAGGCCGCCCACGGTGCGTACCACCACGGCGTAGTTGAAGAAGACGTGCGCGAGGAGGATCGCCCACACCGTGGTGTCGAGCCGTACGCCCCACAGCTCGTCCAGCAGCCCACCGCGTCCCAGCATCGCCAGGAACGCGGTCCCGACGACCACCGTCGGGAGCACGAACGGCACGGTCACCACGGCTCGCAGCACCTGCTTGCCGGGGAAGTCGAGCCGGGCGAAGGCATACGCCGCGGGCAGGGCGATCAGCAGGGTCAGCACGGTCGAGGCGACCGCCTGCCAGGTGGTGAACCACAGGACGTCCAGGATGTCCGGGTCGGTCAGCACCTCACCGATCCGGCCGAACTGCCAGCCGCCGTCCGTCTTGAGCCCGCGCCCGACGATCGCGACCACGGGGTAGGCGAAGAAGAGCGCGAAGAACACGACGGGCCCGGCCATCAGACCGAGCCGCACGGCGTTCCCGCGCGGCCCTTGCCTGATGCCCTTCTTGACGTCGTCGCCTGCTTCGGGCTTGGCGTCCTTGCTTACTTCAGAACGAGCGAGGACCACGACTTGACCCACTGCTCACGGTTGTCGGCGATCTTGTCCGGGGCCACGGTCCGCGGCTTGTCGATCACCGCGCCGAACTTCGTGAACAGCTCGGGCAGCTTCGCGTCCTTCGCCACCGGGTTCACGAACATGTTCAGCGGCATGTCCTCCTGGAACTGCTTGCCGACCAGGAAGTCCAGCAGCGCCTTGCCGCCCGCCTCGTTCTTCGCGCCGGTCAGCAGGCCCGCGAACTCGGTCTGCCGGAAGCAGGTGCCGGTCGCGACGCCGGTCGGCGCCTCCTTGGGCTGCGGCTTCGCGTAGAGCACTTCGACGGGCGGGCTGGAGGCGTACGAGACGACGAGCGGCCGGTCGCCCTTGGTCTTCTTGCCGCCTGCCGAACCGGAGAACTCCTCGTTGTACGCCTGCTCCCAGCTGTCGACGACCTTCACGCCGTTGTCCTTGAGCTGCTTCCAGTAGTCCCGCCAGCCGTCGTCGCCGTACTGGGCGGTCGTGCCGAGGAGGAAGCCGAGGCCGGGCGAGGAGTTCTCGGCGTTCTCGGTGACGAGCAGGTTCTTGTACGCGGGCTTCGCGAGGTCGTCGAAGCTCTTCGGCGGCGCGAGCTTCTTGTCCGCGAAGTACTTCTTGTCGTAGTTCACGCAGATGTCGCCGGTGTCGATGGGCGTGACCCGGTGCTCTGCCTTGTCGAGCTGAAGGCCGTCCGGGACCCTGTCCAGGCCCTTGGCCTCGTACGACGTGAACAGATCGTTGTCCAGGGCCCGCGAGAGCAGGGTGTTGTCGACGCCGAAGAAGACATCGCCGCGCGGGGAGCCCTTGGTCAGGATCTCCTGGTTCAGGGCGGAGCCCGCGTCACCGCTCTTGAGGACCTGGACCTTGTAGCCGGTCTCCTTGGTGAACGCCTTCAGCACACCGTCGGAGGCGGCGAACGAGTCGTGGCTGACGAGCGTCACGGTCTTGGACTTCGAACCGCCGGACGACTTCGCGCCGTCGTCGGACTCGCCGCCACAGGCCGCCAGCGTCGAGACGCCGAGCGCGGCGGCCAGGGCGCTGAGCGCGAACTTCTTGGTGGTGCTCACTGAAATTCCTCCTGGATGACCAGGAAGAGACGCGGCCCTGCCCGCATGCGGGCAGGGCGCTACAGCTTGAGTAGTGACCGAACTTCCTACCTGGAATGACCCGGGCAAGGTTCAGAGGGTCTGCGGCAATGCCGCACTCTCAGCGCTGTGGCGCTCCCCTGTCGGAATATGTAAATGTCCGACTCACGTTACACGGGCCTTATCGCTCCGAAGCCGCCAGCTGTCCGCACGCTCCATCGATCTCCTGGCCACGGGTGTCCCGTACGGTCACGGGCACGCCGTGGGCCGCAATCGCCGCGACGAAGGCCTTCTCGTCCTCGGGCCTGGACGCGGTCCACTTCGACCCGGGGGTCGGGTTGAGCGGGATCAGATTGACATGCACCGGCTTGTTCTTGAGGAGCCGGCCGAGCAGGTCACCACGCCATGCCTGGTCGTTGATGTCGCGAATCAGCGCGTACTCGATGGAAATACGCCGGCCGGACTTCGCCTCGTGCTCCCACGCGGCGTCCAGTACCTCGCGTACGTTCCACTTGGTGTTGACCGGCACCAGGGTGTCGCGCAGCTCGTCGTCCGGGGCATGCAGCGACACCGCGAGGCGGCACTTGAAGCCCTCGTCGGCGAAGCGCAGCATCGCCGGCACCAGACCCACGGTGGACACGGTGATCCCGCGCTGCGAGAGGCCGAGCCCGTCGGGCTCGGGGTCGGTCAGCCGGCGGATGGCGCCCACGACCCGGTTGTAGTTGGCGAGCGGCTCTCCCATGCCCATGAACACGATGTTGGACAGCCGGGCGGGCCCACCGGGGACATCCCCGTCGCGCAGCGCGCGCATGCCGTCCACGATCTGGTGCACGATCTCGGCGGTCGACAGATTCCGGTCGAGTCCGGCCTGGCCGGTCGCGCAGAACGGGCAGTTCATGCCGCACCCGGCCTGCGAGGAGATGCACATGGTCACCCGGTCCGGGTAGCGCATCAGCACGGACTCGACGAGCGTGCCGTCGTGCAGCTTCCACAGCGTCTTGCGGGTGGTGTCCTCGTCACAGCTGATGTGCCGCAGCACATTCATCAGGTCGGGCAGCAGCGCCGCCTGAAGCTTCTCGCGCGAGCCGGCCGGGATGTCGGTCCACTGGTCCGGTTCGTGCGCGTACCGCGCGAAGTAGTGCTGCGACAGCTGCGTGGCACGAAACGGCTTCTCACCGATCGCGGCCACGGCCTCGCGGCGCTCGGCGGGCGTGAGGTCGGCGAGATGCCGCGGGGGCTTCTTGGCTCCGCGGGGCGCGACAAAAGTAAGTTCTCCGGGTACAGGCATGGTCTTCTCAGTGTCGCAGACACTCACCGGTCCGGTCGGCCGTCACCTGCTCAGGCGGCGTGACGGCCAGCCGCCCTCGGTTGTCAGAAGTCGTTGCCGGTCGTCCCCCGTCGCCGTCCCACGGCCCACAGACGGCCCAGGGTCAGACGAGCGATTGGCACAACCAAGGCGGGCTGTAGCGGCCTGTGCTGCGTAGATGCCCACCAATCCGCGACTGCCATGAACGCGAACCGGGCAGCGATGGCCACCGAGCACGTGGACTATGTGCGCCTCGACCGTGAGGCGATGGACCGCCCTCCCGCGTGAGGCATCGCACAGCGTGACTCCCGGCTCCTGCCCCCCGAGTTCCTATCCAACAGTACTTCTGAATATCCCCTGCGGTTGCTGCACTTCTCTGCTGTACTGCTGCCGACAGGACGGACAGATTCGGGTCTAGCACTTTCGCTGCTTCGGCGGTTTTGAAACGCTTCGCCAGCTCGCTGAGGGTATTCGGCAATTGACACAGCAAAAACAGGAGGGCACCAATGACCACATGGCGGGACCTAGCATTGCCTAGTCGTAGCGAGGTATGGCGGGAACTACGAGGGTTTCGTGCTGGGGTAGCTGGCCCCGTACAGACCGACCGTAATC
>NZ_JBDHNH010000021.1:0-77442 GCF_039766235.1 Streptomyces changchenzhani
GCGAATAGGTCGCCGCCCGGCCGGACCCCGTCCGCCGGGCCGTGGTGCGGACGGCATCGAGCCGCCCACACCACACTCCGCCCACCGCCGAGCGGGCGTCCGTGCGTCGGCGGCCGGCCCGCGCACCGGCCCCCGTGCAAAGGGCGTCCCTGCGGACGTGTAGGAAGCGTTCTTGGTGTCGACCGGAAAGGCTTCTTGCCTCCGGCGGGTCCTCTCTCGGAGGGGTGGGGGCGGGTTGGTTGGGTGCGGCGTTGTTGTGGTGCGGGTGGTGAAGGCGGGGTTCCCTCCTCGGCCGGACCCCCAAGGGGCGTACCAGGAACCCGGGCGCGGCGGAGCTGTCCGACCGAGGAGGGAACCCCGCCCAGGCGCGTTGTGGCCGGGTCCGGCCGGGTGGGTGCGGGTCGGTGGTGGTGAGAAAAGGCCAGGTCAGAGCACCTACCCGGGTTGACCCAACCCCTAGAACATGGTTTAATTAATGATACCGGAAGGGGGGCACCCTCCCGACCGACACCGTGAGGCCAGCCGGCCCCGGACGCCGATCTCTCACCACAGGACCGAGACATGCCCCGTAAGCCGAAGATGACCGACGAAGAGCGCCGGGCCTACTCCACCAAGATGCGCGGCGAACTCGAAGCCGTCATGGATCGCGCGTACGGCGCGATGGTCGGCAGCGAAGACTTCTGGGCCGCCGTCATGCGCACGGCCGCGAACCTGACCCACCCGGACCGCGATGACCGCAGCCCGACCAACTGCATCGCCATCGCCGCCCAGCACCCCAACGCCACCCACGTACTCAGCTCCGGAGACTGGCGGAAGGCTGGACGCTTCCCGGCCAAGGGGTCCACCTCCCTCCGCATCTGGACGCCGATCAAGCGGCGGCCCGAGGGGGCTCAGGAGGCCACGGCCGCAGCCGCCGACGGCGGGCAGCGAGACGCCGCCAACGAGGCCGCCGAGGGCGAGACGCGCAAGGTGTCCGGCTTCAAGGCCGGGCCGGTTTTCGACATCAGCCAGACCGACGGCGAAGCCTACGATCCGCCCGCCGCCGCCCCGCTCGCCGCCGAGGTCATCCGCGATGTCCTGGTGAACCAGTACCGCGACCAGTACCACGAGGACCCCGAGCAGGTCGGAGGGTTCGACTTCACCCAGGACGCCCCCGACCACGCCGTCCGCATCCTGCTGTACGGCCACGCGTGGCGACGCATCAACGAGGCGGACGCCCCCCTTCCAGGCCGGCGCGCCGCCGAAGTCGCCTCAGCCGCCAACGTCGCCGCGCTCATCCTGAACGTCGCTCCGGGCCCCGCCGTCTTGCCGCCGCTCGCGGGCATCATCACCCAGGGCAAGAAGCCCCCGGTACATGAGTCCGCCGTCCGGGTCATCGAGACCGGCCGCGCCGTCGCCCGCGCCGTCACCACGGCCGCCGAGCACCGCCGCGAACTTGCCGTGGCCGGTTGACCCAGACTTAGGAACATGGTTTAATTAATGATGTCAGAAGGGGGAGGGCAACCCCCCGACCGACACCCTCGCCGGGGCCGACCGGCCTCGGCGGAATCTCTCACCAGACGGGACACGACATGCTCACCACCGACAAGAAGCCCACCGTCCAGGACTTCCCCACCGCGACGCTCGTGATCGGCGGACCCTGGTTCCGTGGCCACCAGCTCGACACCCGCCCCGCCGTCGTCGTCGGCCCGTTCGGCGGGCCGGAGTTCGCAGACGAGGCCACCATGTCCGTGGTCTGGTTCTTCACCCTCGGTGCCCCGGCGCCGGGCGACAGCGTCCAGGCGATGTTCCCGCACGAGCTGACCCCGCTTGACGACACGCTGACCACGATGCACCAGGACACGTTCCGCGACATCGTCCGCAGCCTGCGCCGGGGACGGTTCGCCTACGACGACGGGGGTAACTTCCGCGCCGCAGTCCGCCAGGCATGGCGCGAGCGAGCCGGACTGGCCGACGCCGACCCGGTCGCCCGGCACACGCTCCACCGCAGCTGACCAAGACCCCGCCGGTCCGGGGGAGGGCAACACCTCCGGACCGGCAGGCCCCCAGCGCCCCAGCGGACACCCCTTCGGGGCGGCAGGACAGGTCCGGTGCGTTCACCGCCGCCGGTCGACTCCGCCGCAGGCGGCTCCGCTGACCGACGACGGGCACCGGACCGCAGCGGACGCGCCCCGCGGGGGCGCGACAGCCCCTGTCGTCGCGCAGGCGCGACGACCCGCGAGCCGATCGTCCCTCACGGCCCGCGCCGGTGGTGCTGCGCCGCTGCCAACGCACGGTCCGCCCTGCGGCCGGACCACAAACTCTCACCAGAAAAGACCAGTTCAGTGACTATCGAGATCACCCACACCCGCCGAGAAGGAACCCTGATCGAGGGCACGAGCCGGGGCGACGGATCGGCCGAGATCCTGCGACTGCGCGAGTACGGCCGCACCCAGCGCCAGCCCTTCCGCTGGAGCAGGAACCTTGACTGCTGGTACCTCCCTCACAGCCGCGACCACGCCACCTACACCTCCTCACTCGAACTCCTCACGCGGCGACTCCGAGACGTGGGCTTCGAGGTCACGCTGACCATCGACAACGCCGACCGCCGGTCGTTCTCCGAAGCCGAGGACGAGCGGGAAGAGAAGGCCGAAGGCCGGGCGGAGAGGTTCGGCGGATACGCCGCCAGCGCCGCCCGGAATTCCGAGGCCGCGTGGAAGTCGAGCCACGAGATATCCGAGCGGTTCGCCTTCGGTCAGCCCATCCTCGTCGGACACCACTCCGAGGGCCGTGCCCGCCGTGATCACGCGCGGATGGACAACGCGATGCGCAAGAGCATCGGCGAGCGTGACCGCGCTGACCACTGGACCGGCCGGGCACAGGCCGCCGCGAACTACGAGCGGTTCAAGAAGGACCCCGGCCGCACCCTCCGCCGTCTCGACACGTTGCGGGCCGACCTCCGCGCGGTCGAGAAGTGGCAGCGCGGCGAGTCCGCCAAGGGCTACTCCCGTAACCCCGACGACCCGGAACTGACGATCCGGCACGAGGAACTGACCGAAGAGATCGAGCACTGGGAGCAGATCATCAAGGACGCCGAGGCCGAAGGCGTCAAGGTCTGGTCGCGGGCAGACTTCACGCGCGGTGACTTCGTTCTCTACCGCGGCACCTGGTACGAGGTCCTGCGCGGCAACCCGAAGTCGGTCACCATCCCGCACATCCACAACGGCACCGGTAAGCGCATCGTCCGCGCCACGGGCAACCGGCACGACGACTGGACGTGGACCGCCCCCTACGACGACGTATCCGGGCGCAAGAGCGCCGACGAGATGCAGCAGCCGCCGCAGACCGAGGCCGCCGTGCGCCATGAGCGGGCCCAGCAGTCCCCGACGGTCGTGGAGCCGGTACCGGCAGCCGAGACGTGCCCCATGTGCCAATCCAGCCAGTGGCACGCGGAAGTACGGCGCTGTGCTCACTGCCACCACACCCCCGAGAGGAAGCCGACCCCCGCGTCGGTCCCCGCCGCAGGGGCGGACCGGCAGGAGGGCATGGTGCTGGTGCTCATCGCCTCGAAGAACTCCCGCCACTCCCGCAAGCGCGCTTTGTGGGCGCTGCCCCGTCGCGAGGCACAGTCCGTGTGCGGCGACCCCCGCACCTCCGGCCGCTCCTACATGCTCACCTGGACCGACCGGCCCGGCGTCGAAGGCGCCGACTGGGAATGGGTGCCCGACAACGGGAGTCTCGCCCCGGTCCTTTCGGACTTGGGCGTCACCCCGCGCCGTGAATGGTCCGCCGCCCCGCAGGCCCCCGCCGAGGCCGCGTAACCACGCCCCGCCCGCCCCGGCGGCCGAGCGCGCCGGGGCGGGCCCCTCTCTCACCAGAACAGGGCAACACCATGACCACGCAACTCATCGAACGACCCGCGACCGTCACAGTCCCCGACACTGAAGCGGGCAGGCTCATCGTCCCCGCGACCGAGGGCTCCACCACTGTCCCGAAGTACCGCGTCGGTTCCCCCGACATCCAGTGCCGATACCCCGTGATCGTTGGCGAAGACCAGGTAATCGGCCGCGCCTTCAGGTGGCACCGGGATTGGCTCGTCCTCACCACCGCGGGTGAACTCAACCTCCGCCGCCCCCCGAAGGGGACGCCGGGCACCGACATGGCCGCCGCCCATCTCGCAGAGGAGTACGGCGCCGGTCGGATCGGTGCCGTCCCGCTCGACCAGGTGCTCGCCGAGGCCTCCACGCCGTTGTGCGGGCCGGTGCCTCTCCTGCACCCGCGGATGCCGGTCAACGATCGCAACATCGAGGGCGCGCAGATCGCGTTCGCGGGACTCGCGGCCCACCACTGGCGGGCAGCCCTCACCGGGTTTCCCGGTAGCGATAACCACTGGTTCCTCAGCTGTGAACTGTGCCCGTGGGAAGGCCCGAAGTTCTGGTCGCACCTGCGCGGGCGCAACGGAGAGCCGCCGAGCGCGCGCCGTCACAAGGGCGGGTGCATCGGAGAGGACAAGGTCCGCCGCTTGATCCCCGCCTACCACTAACAGACCGACCGAGGGGCGGCGGCAGCGTGCCGCCGCCCCCGCTTTCCCGAAGGACAGCACCGTGCCGACCCGCCACATCCCCGAGAGCGTCGTCATCGCGGACACCCCCGCCGCGATCCTGGAATGGGCCGCCCGCCACATCGAACACGTCGGTATCCACCTGGGTCCCCGTCTGTTCGCCGGTCCGGGCCGTACGGCCACTTTGCCGTGCTGGCCGCGCGGCGCCCTCGAAGTCGCCACCGGCCAGGGGCGGGGAGCCGCCGGCCGTACGTATGACTGGGATCGCATCAACCATGCCCGCGACCAGGCGTTCGCCGTCCTCGCGGAAACCCTCGCCGGTCACCCCATGGGCGCTGACGAGGCCGCCGCCGCCAGGGCCCTGCACCGCGAGGTCATCGACCGGTGGAGCGCCGAGCCCGGCCGTACCGCCGCCGACGCCGCCTGCGCGTCCCCGAGCGCCGCGGCCCGCGCCGAACACGCCCTGTTCTGAACCCCGCCGCCCACCAGCACCCCGAGTCATCGAAGGCCCACACGATGGACGAGACGACAGAAGCCCGCAGCACCACCAGGACGCCGAGCCGCCGAGGAGCCGCCACCCCCAGCCGGGACGGCGTCCACCGGCTCAGCGTTCCCCTCCACCCCCGGCTCAGTGCGACCGAGCTGATCCGCATGCTCCTCGCGGCCCCGAGGGAGAACGACCTCTCCGCCCTCGACCCGATACGGGTCCGGTCGCTCATCGCCGACGTGCTCACCCAGCACGGCTATGACGTGCTCGACCGGTCGCCGTACTACCCGGAGCTCGACCGCCACCAGGGCGCCCGCCGCGCGGTGCGCCGCGCATACGGGGCCCGGTTCCTCGACGCCCCCGACGAACAGGCCGTGCTCGCTGACCCGCTCCGCGAAGTGCTCGCCGCCGGAAGCAGGAAGTTGTGACCGCCACCGTCGCCGAGCGGACTGGAGCACGGGCGCGGCAGACGTACTACTGGCCGGTGCGCAACGCGCGGACGCCCCAGTCGCCCGCGAGCGCCTGGCAGGCGTGGCACATCCAGCCCGGGCACCCCGGCGGCGCGTACTGCGACCTCGGCCACGAGCTGGACCCGCCCGGACACCACGCGCCGACCCTGCTCTCCCGCAGCCGGCCGACCGGCCGCCGGGGGGAGGAGCAGGAGTTCCGGGGCGGATGCCTCACCTGCGACTGGGAAGGTCCCCTCCACCGCGGAAGCGGGTACGGCGACGGCGACAACTGCGCAATCGAGGACGCCCACGACCACGCTTTCCCCGGGCTGGCGGACACTGCCGCCGATCACCACTGTCGAGGATCGGTGGGCCGTTCCGCAGAGCCGGAGTCGCTGGGCTCAGCTCACCGCCCAGTACCCGCCAGGTTGGATCGACCAGGGCGCGCCTGTCCTGGTCTGGAGCCGGTACCGCCGCGAAGCCCATGCTCCGCCGCATGCGGGACGTCCCCGCTATGAACTGCGCATCGTCCGTCCACCGAGCAGCCGGGGCAGCCGCCCCGCAGATCAGAGGACCCTCTTCTGATGGCCGCCGTCCTCCGGACCAGGGCCACACCTGCTCAAATCAAAGGTGGTTTAATTACTCAGCCATCAGCGGAGCGGGCAACCTCCGACCGGCCGCGCGCCCCACCGGCGCCACACACCCCAGACAACAGATGACGGCCAGCGCACAAGGGCAACAAGGCGCTGGCCGTCGGTGTCTCTCTCACCAGAAAGACCACACCATGCTATGTGACCGACACCCCGACTGTCCCCAGCCCGGCGACATCGCCCAGCTCACAAGGGATAACAGCATCGCCGCTGATCCCACCGGCGACAGCTTCGTCATCGTCGAGGACTTCCCGCCGACCGGCCGCCACCTCGTGCTCAACCTGCCCGTCGATCACCCCAGCCACCCCGACTGGGCCGCCGCCGTCCCCTTGGCCGACATAGCCACCCTCACCCGGCTCGAACCGGCAGGCAGCCGTACGTGGGCGCCGACCCCGGACCCGGACGGCATCCAGTGACCGTGCCGAGCGGTCACGACCCCGACCAAAGACAGGAGACGACCGTGTCCCGCAAGACCGGCCGCACGCTCTACTCACGCGCAGACCTGCGCCAAGCTCACGACATCAGCGAGTCGACCCTTCAGAACCTCTGGACCGACCGGAAGAACAACGGTCACCCGCCCGTCGCGGACACCATCGACGGCGTCATGCACTGGGACGGCGACGTTTGGGCGGAGTGGCACCACGAGCTTCAGCGACAGCGCGCCGCAGCCAGCACCACCAACCCGCCGAAGCTCGACGGCGACCCCGAAGAGATGGTCGGCCCCGCAGAAGCCGCGAAGGTCTGCGGCTTCGCCGACTCCACCACCGTCTCCCACTACGTCAAGAACCCGCCCGAGGGGTGGCCGGCACCAGACGACTGGGACGAGCTTCCGACCCGGCGCCGTCCGAAGTGGAAGCGCTGGAGGCTGTGGCAGTACCTCGCGGACCGGAAGGGCCGCGGGCACGCCGGCGGACGGCCCACCGGCCGCCGCGGCCTGGCCTATCCGTACCAGGGAGACGGGCGGCTGAACCTTGCCCGGCAGGCCATCGCGGCGAACCCCAGGGCCACGAACGCCGAGCTGATCCCCCAGCTCCTGGAGCTGACGGAGAAGACGTACTCCCGCCCGACCTGGAACAACATCATCAAGTCCGCCCGCGAGCACCCCGAGGAGTGACCGGTGCCCGACACCCGCTGTCCGCGCTGCGGCGGCCCGCTCGGCGAACGGCCGGCCCGGTCGCGGATCACACTCGACCGTGACGTTCGGGTCTGCGCGCCTTGCGGAACGGACGAAAGCGTCCGTGACGCTAGGAAAGAGCCGCCGATCCCCTTCGATGGCTGGCCCCTCAGAGTCCGATGACTGCGTACGCCATGGCCTGGTACTTCTGCCGTGCCGTGGTGTGAGGGGCGGGCCCAACAGCCCGCCCTTCAGACATCGCTGCTCCGCTTCTCGCGGGAGGAACAGCGAGTACACCCCCAAGGGCCGGGGCCATCGTGGTGCTGAAAGCGTCGCCTCTTGTGTCCAACGCGACGAGCAGGTTGCCGTTGGCGGCGTAGAGGAGGAACGCCGTCGTAAGAGCAACTACGAGGTCGTTGCGCCGCCGCCACGTCTGCTCATGCCACCGTGTCGATCTTGGGTTTGCACGCCGTCCGCAGCGCAGACAACCGCGCAGCCACATCGCGGTACGTCGGTGCCCCAGGATCGGTGATGACCTCCTCCACCAACCTTTCCAGCTCCTTCGTCGTTTCGGGCGGGATGACGAAGGTCCCGTACAGGTGGAACCCGGTCTCTACCTTGTTGTGGAGTGTCCGGTGCAGGTCGTCCCAGGCGTCTTCGGCGGACTCGCGACGCTGGCCGCGTTCCTCGGCCGGGCAGCGCGACAGCCTCACCAAGCACCGCTCTACCTTCTGCGCTCGGGTATCCAGTTCCGTGGCGAGCTTCCGCACGCGCTGGAACACCCTCAACGCCGACACCCCCGCGACGCCGAGCACCACGCTCACGGACGCGCCGAAGACCGGGGTCGCGTAGCGCTCCGGAACCGGCAACGCACGGACCAGGCAGACGGCCCCCAGGGTTCCATAGACCATCGCGTTCACGTGGAGGGCAGCCGCCCACGTGAACCGGCCCCGCAGGCGTTCGAAGGCGAAGGACGTCGGTTCCGATACCCCGCCACCGATGTGGAAGCACCAGACCATGAGCAGGCCGAAGCTGGCTTCCATGGGTCGGTCCGGGAGGAGACTGACCGCGGCAACGACGACGAGGCCAACAGCCCAGGCATACGCCGTCATTGGTAGAAAGGTGATCACGCGGTGCCAGCGCTCGGAGCGAGCCACGAACCACGGCTTCACGACCAGGTACGCGACGAGCAGGAGAACGGCTGCGACGGCGGCCGAGCCGCGGAACAGCGCCACTGAGGTACTGCTGACTGCCACGCTTGCGAGGACCGCTGTCCCGGCGATACCGGATGCAGCGGCCCACAGCCGCCAGAGGGAGGGCTGAGCCTCACGTCGGGCCGATGCCGGTTCGGCTGACACGGCGATCTCCTTAAGTCGGTGGATGCCTGATTTCCTCAACAGCACCCTGCCGATGAGGAAATCACCCGCCACTGACAACCGGACTGCAGAGCCGCCCGGTAACAGCGAAACCGGAGGCCCTTCCCCGCCCGATCCCGCCGTCAGAGCACCACCGTGCAGCCGATCTTGAAATTCAAGGACCAAGGTATCGTCACTTCGTGACGATACAATCAGCCAAGACGACCGAAACTGACCGAGTGAGAGCGGGGGGTGAGCGGGCCGATGGGGTGGGTGACCATGATCGGTCCCTCCGACGAGCAGGTTGAGTACCGCCTTACCGGTGGCCACGGCTGCGGAAAGGCGGTATCGGTCGACGCTGCCCCTCTCGTTGCCGCCATCGAGGCCAAGGCCGAAGCCGCCGGTACCCCCGTCGCCTCCCTACTCGCCAACCGCGAGGCCAAGCGCGCCTTCTTCCGCGCCCGCGGGCTCATCCGTAGTAAGGGCACCGCGCGGTTCACCAGGTTCGACGCCGTCGAAGTGGCTGTCGCAGCCGGACTTGAGGCCCGCGAGCTCTACAGCGAACAGGCCCTTCCCCCGCGACCAGCCGACGGACAGGTGGACTACCACTTGGACGCCAGCGAACGCCCTCTGATCTGGATCGGGAACGGCCTCACCGAGTTCGACCTCAGCCCCGGCAGCGTCCTCGTTCCCGAGCGCTTCCAGGCCGCGCGACGCCTCATGCACGGTGAGGACCCCCGTACTGGGCAGACCCTCGTGGAACCCAAGCTGGCCATCGCGCCGGCCGCCAAGCTCCCCGCCGCGCCGCTGGCCCGTGCCATCCGCCGCGCCGCTGCCGAACGCAGCGTGAACCCCGTCTCCCTGCTGGACTCCAAGCGCAAGCAAGACGCCTTCCGCCGGATGGAGAACCAGATCCAGCGATTCGGGGAGTCGCACCGCGTCCCCGTCTCGACGGTGCTGAAGCTTGCCGATGCCGTCGGCATCGACGCCGTCGACCTCTACGGCGAGGACATAGTGGAGAAGGCCGTGGCCGCCGAGGCGGGCGGCCACTTGGACGCCCGTGCACTCCTGCGCGCCATCGAGGCCCGCGCAGCCGAGACCGGACAACAGCCCGGCGACCTGTTCGCCGCCGCGTCCATGAAGCGCCGTTACGACCAGACTGAAGGTGAAGGCGAACGTCGTCTTCGGGATCTACCGATGGACGTGCGCGAAGCCGTCGCCATGGCCAAGGCGGCGGGTCTCGCGCCCGAGGATGTGTGGGACGCCGAGGAGATCAAGGCCGCTCTCCTCGAAGGCCGAGTCCAGGTCGGCAACTTCGGTGCTGACGTCACCTTGGACCTGGCGAAGTCGAAGTCCGCGTTCCTCGCCTATGCGCCCGAGGAGATCGCGGCTCAGGTCGAGGGCATCTACATGGCCGCCGGGCGCGAGTCCATCGGTGCCCTGGAGCGGTGGACCGCGTACGCCATGCGCGGCCACCACGGCGACGGCGACGAAGCGGAGACCGTGAAGACGAGCGGGTTCTCCGGCTGGATGATGGTCCACCGCGCCGCCCGGCCGGTGGGCGGCGCCCTTTACGGTGACCCTCACTTCCACCTGCACTTCACCTTGGCGAACATGGTCAAGGGCACCGACGGCAAGTGGTCCACGATGGCCAGCGGGGGCCGCGACCTCCACCGGCACACCCGCGCGACCCAGTCCCTAATGAACGCCCGTATCCGCCGGGAGCTGACCGACACGTTCGGCATCAGCTTCCGTCGAGAGGAGCGAACCGGTGCGTGGGAGATCGCAGCGATTCCCGAGGCCACGATCCGTTTGTTCAGCAAGCGCGACAGTCAGGTCCGGGACCTGCTGACGAAACTCGGCATCGACTACGACAGCGCCACGACCCGAGAGCGCACTGCTGCCTCCACCGCGTCCAAGGCCGCGAAGAACGGCGAAGCCGCCGGAGTCGAGGACGATGTACTGCGCGCCCACTGGCAGGCCGAAGGTCGTGCCGCCGGGGATGACCCCGACGCCATCGCAGTCAGCGCGATGGAACAGGACCGAGCTAACCAGAACCCCTCTATGGGCGAGCTGTGCGCCCAGGTCTTCGACCCGGAGACTGGCCTGACCAGCCACTCCAAGGAGTTCACTCACGCCGCCGCCATCGCCGCCGTGCTGGACGCCCTGCCGTACGGAGTCGCAGATGCGGACGAGGCCGAGCAGCTCACCAACTCCGTTCTCCGTCATGCCGGATACGCGGTCCAGCTCAACCCGCGCGGTGCCCAGCACTTCACGCACGCCGACCGGTACACGACGGCAGACGTCGTGGCTGCGGAAACGCTGATCGTCTCCGAGGCGGAGAAGCGCCTCAACGAACAGGCCGCCGTCGTCAGCCGCGACACGGTCGACATGACCCTGTCCACCGTCGAAGCTCAGCACGGTGGCACCTTCGCGCTCTCCGACGAACAGCGTGCCGTCCTCGAACGGCTCCTCACTGTCGGCCACGGAATCGATGCGGTGGAGGGCATCGCCGGATCGGGCAAGACCACGATCATGAACACCGCGCGTGCGGCATGGGAGTCCCACGGTCTCGTCATCGCCGGTGCGAGCACGGCCGCCGTCGCCGCCGCGAACCTGAAGGCCGAAGCGGGCATTGAGTCCCGCACCCTCGCGTCTTGGCTCACCGGCATCCGCAACGGCGGCCCCGGCCTTACGGGTGTTGACGTCCTGGTCGTGGATGAGGCCGCCATGTGCGATGACCGCGACATCGCCGAACTCCTCACCCACGCGGCGGAAACCGGCACGAAGGTCGTCGGTATCGGCGACCCCAAGCAGCTGCACTCACCCGGCATCGGCGGCAGCTTCGCCGCCGTGCACCACATCGTTGGAGGGCTCAGCCTCAGCGAGAACTTCCGCCAGAAGGACGCGATCGAGCGTCGAGCACTGGAACTGTGGCGAGACGACAACCGCGTGGAAGCCCTCCGTATCTTCGCCGGGGCTGGCCGCGTGCACGCGCTCGCAGACAAGGACACCACCCTCGCCGCGATGCTGACCATCTGGGCAGACAAGCGCGCCGCGCACACCGACGACCACACCGCTGTGCAGCAGCTCATCATGCTGGCCACCACCAACGAGATCGTGGAAGAACTGAACATGGGAGCCCGCGCCCTGCGCAAGGCCAGCGGCGACCTCACCGGCCCCGAGCACGCCTACGCGCTGCCCGGTGGCGGCGAGCTGACGCTGTCCGTCGGGGACCAGGTCCTCCTTCGCATCAACGACTACCGGGGCAAGCGGAGCCAGGGTGAGAACGAGGACGTGTTGAACGGCCTCCGCGGAATCGTGCGAGCCGTGGACGAGGAACGCCGGGTGTTGATCGAGTGGCGAGCGAAGACCGCAGACGGCCACCGTGACGTTGCCGAATGGGTCGACGCCGATTACATCGCACAGGGCGGACTCAGCCTCGGATACGCGATCACCGGCCACAAGTCGCAGGGACTCAGCGTCCAAGAGGCCCTGGTCTACGGCCCCAGAGCCCAGGCGAACGCGCTCTATACGATGATGAGCCGCGACAAGAAGGAGTCCCACCTCTTCCTGCCGCTCTCCGTTTACGAGTCCGACGCCGACCGCGCCCGCAGCGGCGACGCATTCACCGAGCAGGAACAGCTTGACCGCGCCGTCGCCGGCCTCATCCGCGAGATTGAGAGCGGCACCGAGGAACGCATGATCCTCACTGACCTCCCCAAGAGCGCAATGCCCGCCCATGTTCGCCAAGCCGTCGCGGACCTGCCGATCCCGCGTGCTCCCGGTATGGGAGAACTGCGTGACGCGAGCGGCCCCGAAGAGGATGCAGAGCCGGAGATCCGATCCACTCCGGCCACGGCCAGGCGACGCGAGGAGCTGAGTGCGCCCCCAGAATCCGCGCCGTCGGCTGACCGTCCGTACGTCCACCTCAGTAATTCGGCCCTGCGCGACGCTGCGCGCAAGGCAGCCACGGCAGCGCGCGCCGCCGACGCGGCGGCCGAGAAGGCTGAGGCCGCCGCCAACCGTGCCGAACGGGAGGCTGCTGCCGGATCTGGCCCGAACTCGCTCGCGCTCCACCGCCGTCATCAGGACATCGCCGAGCGGGCCGTGGCCATCCGCGAAGTTCGAGCACTGGACGGCACGATCGCTGAACGCACGGACCGGCTCCACGACACGCAGACCTGTATCGAAGGACTCGAACAGCAGCTGGCCGCGACGGGCCGTTTCGGGCGTCCGGCACTCCGTGGGGACGGTCGAGCCGCAGCACAGACAGATCGCGAAGGACTGCTTCGCACCCGCGAGGAGACCGGTCGGGATCTGGAGCAGATGAAAGTGCGACTGGAGGCTGTTGTCCAGCTGGCCGGACCCGTTGTTGAACACGAAGTCGTGCTCACCGAAGCGGACTTGTCACAGCAGGACAACGCCGTACTCCTGCGCCATGCCATGGGCGAGGACAACGAAACAGCCAAGCGACTTCGGACGGAGGCGGATAAGGCGCGAAGTACCGCTCAAGGCTCCGCCTACCGGGTGACGGGTCTGCGCAATGAGTTGGCTTCAAGGGCTCATACGGGCATTCAGCCCAACGCCGACGAGCTGACGAGTACACCTGTATCCGAGCCACTGACCGTAGCCCCCTACGCCTCACAGCTGCACCACGACGATGTATCGCAGACGTTCGACGATGCGCCAGATGAGCTCACGCCGTGATCTTCACTAAGCACGTTGTCCAGACCAGCTGACGCGCCTTACAGCTGAGCCCTTGCCGGAACTACACCTCCGTCGGTGGATCGAGAACCGCGTTCCGCGCGGCGAGCGCCATGGCGCTCTGCGCTCCAAGGGAGAGACCGAGCCGGTTCCAGTGGAAGATCACCTGATAGGCGAGGACGCGGCGGAGCCCACGCTCCAGAGTGCCCGCCTGCACGTCTGCCTTCAGCGCGCTACCGGTGCGGCGAAAGGCATCGGCCCAGGAGACAACCGGCTGCAAGGGCGCACCGGGCCCAAAGAGCGGGCCCTCGTGGGAGACATCACTGACCAGGAGCTGGCGAATTTGTCGCGTCAGCCCGTCAAGTTGTTCTGCCGAAACGGCGCTGGTGTCGGAGCGCTGCTCCTCGTTGACGACCCGCCCCCAGACGTCGCCCTGTTCGTACCACTCAAGGCCCGCCGCTCGGATCATGATCGTGCAGAGGACGACGGACAGTTCCCGGCGGCCGAGGGGTACATCGGCATGGTTCAGGATGTGGGAGCTGTCCGCAGCGAACAGGAGATGGGCCGACAGCATCCCCGAGGTTCCGCCGAACGCAGCGGTCTCCGGCTCGTAGTTGCCCGGCCACCAGCGGCGCAGGTGCCCTGCCTGGACGAGCTTGTCCAGTTCGGTGCGGATCAGATCGGCAGGGCCGCCATGGACGCGCAGCCGCCAGCAGGGGTGCTTACGGATGAACCACCACAGCGCTGTCGTCTCGCTGCCCTTCACCTTGTTCAGGATCGGGACGAGATGGGCGCCAGTGATCTGCTCGGCCGCGGCCCAGTCGGTGAACTCGACGTAGAACTGAGCCCACTCGGTGCGCCGGTCCTGGCGGCGCAGGGCTTCGGTGCCGGCCTGGGTGAAGACGTGGACTGCGTCCATAAGGGCGGTGGGATGCATACCGATCCGGCCTGCGGCGTTGTCGATGAGTTCACCGGCGAGTACGGACCGGACCGCCCGGCTCACCTCGTCGCTCGGTGGGAGGGATCTGGTTGTCAGGTGAGGAGCAGACATGTATCCCACTCCGTGGTCGGGGCCTGGTTAGTCGCGATAGTGGTCAGGGCGAGAGCGCAACCTGCTGTGCCGTCGAGGAACCCCGGGCCTGGCATTTCCGAGTGGGCCTGCGTGATCAGGCTCTTGGCCAGGGCGGGAAGCCGGGTGCCCAGGTGAGGGGTGCGGGCATCCTGGGCGGCGCGGTAGACCGTCTGGTAGAGGCCCGCCCATCCGTGACACAGGCTGTTGTCGGTGATCCGGCCAAGCTGTACGGGATCACTCAGGCACTGGTGCAGGGCGACCTCGTATCTGAGCTGGAGGGTGCGGTCGTCGAGCGCGATGGCTGCGAGCTGTCCGGCGCGGGCGATGCCGGGTGTGCCGTAGCACCAGGAAGGGCGGGCGGGGCCGTGCTGATGTGGTCGGCCCGTCTTGAGGTCGGTGAGCGTGAGGTGTTCGGGCCACCATGGGCCGGTGTCACTCTCTTGCCGCCATGCGTCGAGGTGGGCGCAGATGGCGTGGATGGCTTCGCTCTGGCCGTCGACCTGGACGCCGCGGCGATGAGCTTGAGCGAGGAGCAGGAGCGGCCCGGTGATGCCGTGAGCGGCGCCGAGGTTACCGTGCCCCCCGGGAAGGCTGTCCTTACGGCGGGGGTCGTGATCGACCCACCAGCCGGGAGTGCTGAGGCCGTCGCTGTCGAGGGGGTGGGTCAGCGACACGAGGTAGCGCAGGACCTTCTCCATCGCGCTGCCGTGAGGGGCGGCGCGTAGGAGGTAGGCGCCGATTCCGGTGAGCCCGTAGAAGGTGTCGTATTCGGCGAAGGTGGGGTGTGCGCCCCGGTATATGCGGGCGAGCGCGCTGTCGACGCGGCGGTGTGCCAGGTTCACGACATGTGCATGGAGGGCGGCGTGGGCGTCCCGGTAGAGGTGTTCCACGGAGGGCGGGACGCTCTGCAGGACGTACGCGACCGCAGGCGCACCGAGGTACAAGCCGGTGCTGTCCGTGGCGGTGATGTCCCCGGCCGCGGCCTGGCCGATCCAGCGGTGCGCGGCGTGCCAGGTTGCCCGGCCGACGGCGGCCTGTTCGATATGGAAAAGCGTGATGCCGGCCGCGCCGGTGGCGAGGGATTGTCCGGCCCACGGCTCATCTGCCGGGGGTGCGGAGGGCTGGGCGAGGACGGCAGTGAGTTCTTCGACGAGTGCTTGTGCCTGTTCCATTACCGCGGTCATCGGCCCGCCTTGCTGGGCTGGTGACGCAGGGCCACGGTGCGGGCAAGGTGCAGGGTGGCGGCTTCGGCGGTGGGGTCGACGCCGAGGGCCCGGACGTGGTGCTGGTGCAGCAACGAGCGCAGCACGGTGCCGGGGTCATGCCCTTCCACACCAAGGGCGTGCCGGTAGGCGGTCAGAGCCCTGGCGCGCTCCGCCCATGCTCCGCTCAGGTCGCCGCCTGCGGCTGCGTAGAGCTGGAGGGCTTCGGTGCGGTCGGCCCGGTCGGGGCGGCCGTGGGCGGGCGTGTTCTCGATCAGCCATCGCCAGCCGTCCTCGGCGGAGGGCAGGAAGTGGGTGGCGAGGTCGACCAGGCTCGCGGCCGTCACCGCTCGCCGGGAGATGGGCGAGCGCGAGGTGAGGCGGATCTGTGCGAGAGCTGCCGCAGAGTCCGCGGCGAACAGGACGTGCGCGGCCTCCATCGCCGTCCGCGCGCCGAAGCGCCCGGTCTGGGGCCGATAGGGCTCCAGGGTCAGGCGCGCGAGGAGACGCTGATGGTGCAGCTCGGTCGCCCACTGATTCAGGGCCTCTGCCACGGCCGCGTGGTCCGCTGCTGCGACGTGCAGGTTGAGCTGAAGGTGCTGTCCGATCTCCGGGCGGGCGAGTTGCCGGTGGCGGGTGAACCACCACGTCGGCTCGGTGTCGAGCGCGGCCAACAGCCGGGGGAGGTGGCGGTCCAAGATCTCGTCGAACCGGTCGGGGTGCCCGTACAGGTGCATCTGGAGAACCGAGCCCGCCCCCGGGAACTGAACGGGCGCCTGCACATTCGTGGAGGGGTGAAGCGCCGGCAGGCTCCGGACGGTCGGGGTGGTGCGGGTGAACGGGAGGATGACGTCGTGTGCGCGGCCGATCCACCCGTGGGCGTCCGGGTCCGTACCATGGCGCAGCTCCAGCCCGGGGCCCTCGTACATCCGGGACCGCACGAGGCGGCGATGCACCGGGTGGTCGAGGTCAAGCGGAAGGCGCTGGTCGTACTCCATCAGACAGATGTAGCGCGGGACGTTCATCCGCATCCGCCAAGTGGTGAACGCCTTCTCCCACTCGTGATGCGGTGCCGTGCGGGTGGGCATACCCCGGTTTTCCAGGAGCCAGCGTGCGGCGGTCAGGGTGGTGCGGCCGTAGCGGACACGGGGCAGGTAGGGCAGACGGGAGGCGGCGGCCCCGAAGTCGAAGGGCTTGTAGGCCGCGTGCCGGGCGCCCGCGACCTCGGCCAGGAACCGGGCCAGGGGCGGGGTCTGGATACCGGCTTCCAGGGCGTGGGGTACGCGTGCGTCGATGGGGCGGCCGGTGGAGAGCTGTACGAGGTGGAGACTGCGGGCGTCCGCGGTCACGCCGATGTCGTCCACGGCGATCGAGGTGGCGCCCTCGGCGGGGTGCTCGGCGAGCGGAATAACGCGGGGCAGGAGCTGGGGAGTTCGGGCGACGTTCTCGTTGCGGCGACGGCGTGGGCCGAAGGAGAGCTGCGCCGTGATCGCGTCGGGCCGGGTCGTGTACGAGTCGGCGATCAAGCGTTGCTGGTCAGCGGGCAGCAGGTGGGCGAAGCGCCCGAACATGCTGCTGCCGGGGCGGGGAACGGCTGTGATTTCGAGGGTGAATGCGCCCTGGACCAGGTCGCGTGTCGAGGGAGCGTGGACCTCGAAGCCGACTTCGCAGCGGTCTGCGAACAGCGGTTCGTCGATGCCGCCGGCCTCAACCAGTTCGGCGATCGTGGGCTCGTCGAGGTCGAGGTCACCGTGCCCGGTCTGCTGGAGGAGCTTGAGCATCACCGCGTCGCGGTCGGTCAGCAGGGTGGGTGCCTTGCGGCGCTCGGAGCCGGTGTATCCGGCGGGCCAGCCCAGGCCGCTGTCGGCGACCAGATCCAGGACAGGGACGGTCACGCCGACGCCGTACTGGGCGCGGAAGCGCCGGTGGTAGTCGCGCCAGTGGTGATAGCCGTAGGGGTGCGGGCTGAGACGGTGCAGGAGGGTGACGGCCTCCTGCGCTTCGGTGATGACCTTGGTGGGCAGCTGGACCGCCCCGTTCAGGGCGGTGTCCACGAGGACCGGCACTGGCGCGATGGACGACTTGGCGGCCATGCGCGTGGTGAGCGCCTGGAGATTGGTTGTCGCGGCGCTCTCGTTGTGTGAGGCCAGGTCGTCGTGTAGGTCGTAGAGGCTGCGGGCATAGGCCCCCATGGTGGGAAGCGAATGCGCGTCGACCTTCTTCAGCTCGGTGCACACGTGGTCGAGGGCGTCGAGGGCCGTCATAGACGGGCGCAGGCTGCTGATGAGGAGGTTCTGCGTCAGCAGTTCGCGCAGGACTCCGTCGATCTTTCCCCCGTCTCCGGCCGGGAAGAGGGCCGTCAGGTGCTCGCGGAGGTCTTGGTAGAGGATCGGGGACTGGGCGGCTTTCATCGCCGCTTTCACCGGGCGGGTGAGCCGCAGGGATATCTCGACCGGTGCCATGAGGCGGGCGTGCCCGTCGGCGGGCGGACCTGGCGCGGCGAGACGGTCACCGCGGATGTAGGCGGTGTTGTTGGCAAGGACCGGGAGACGTTCGAGGAGTTCGACATCGCTCTCCAGGTGCTGGATGACGTCGCTGATCCACTCGCCGTCGGCACGTAACCGGACGGGGTGGTCGCGGCCCCAGCTCACTTGCGGTGCCATGCCGACCGTGAGCGGGGCGGCGCCGGCGAACAGGCCAAAGGGAGTGGGCCGGTGTCGCCAGCGCAGAAGGTAGGAGATGACGGACAGGGCGGCCCGGCGAATCTGCCGGGGCGCTGGGGGCGTGCCGCGAATGATGCCCTCCACCGTCGCCGAAAGCACGGGACTCGCGCTGAGGAGGGCGTTGCGGATGTCGGGGCGCTGCCAGATCCTCACCAGCCAGGTACGGGTGCTCACCGGATCGTCCAGGTTGAGGCCCTGGGGGATGTCGGCGGGGCTCGGGTCGGTGGTGGCGCGGAGCATGGCTACGCCTGTCCACTGGTAGCTGATGGCATCGGCCATGAGACCTCGTTCCTTCCGGTGGGGGATGGCGGTAGGGGCGGGCGCGGGGGCGCCGAACGATGCTGCTCGACGCCCCCGCTTGACCGGTAGAGGGTCAGGTCAGGCCGGGTCCTCGACGAAGCTGTTGCAGGACGAGGCGGCGCCGGCGCAGGTTCCGCCACATCCGTCGCCGGTGGAGCACATCAGCTTCCCGATGGGGTGGGCAGCGACGACCACCTTGACGTTCAGCGGGGCGAAGTCGTCGTCCTCGCCGAAGGTGGCCTGGGGCGCTTCCAGAACGGCAGCGTTGGGGCTCATATCGATCCTCCTGGTTGACGGGGTGGTACCTGGTGGACCTGGCTCACGGTGGTTAGGCCGCGGGCCAGGAGAGCGAGATCCGGCTGTGGACCTTGTCGATGACTCGGTCTGCGGGGATCTGGTCATCGGGGGTGCCGGCCGGATAGACCCGGATGCTCGGGCTGGGCCCGCCGCGCCGATGGGCCTCCCAGTTGCGCAGGACATCGGCGATCTTCGCGGCGAACTGCTCGGCGTTGGGGCCCAGGGCGTGCACGCCGTACTCGACGTGCTTGTTGTCCTCGGTGCGGCGGGTGACGAGGTAGGCGAAGGTGTCCTCTTCGACGGCGGCGAGGGCGTACCGCTTGTTCACCGGGGCGACCAGGCCGGTGTCCAGGTCCTCATCGACGGCCATGGTGCAGAAGCCCGGCAGGCTGATTGCCAGGTGCATCTGGAAGGTGTCGAGGAGTTCGGACAGGCCGATGGTGACGCCGGTCCACAGCTCGTGGCGCGGCGTGGTGACGGCGTTGTCGAGCTTGCTGGGTTTGGCGGGGAGCCCGTCGTCGAAGCGCAGGCCGATCTCCGGGGTTCCGTTGACGAGCAGGAGCTGTTCGTCGTGCTCGGTGGTGCCCTGCATGGGCACGAACCCGCAGATCTTCGCCGACACCGACTCCAGGTGATCGCCGACCCGAGTGAAGGCGACGGAGCGGGTCAGGCCGCGCATCCGCAGCGGCACGACGAGGCGACCGCCCGGCTCCAACTGATCGGTCCAAGCCGGTGGGATGTCCCAAGCCCCGACGGTGACGAGGATGACGTCCACTGCGCCGAGGTCGGGGATCGGTTGGGCGGCGTCCGCGGTGACCACGCGCACCTGGTCGTAGTCGTTCTCGGCGAGGAGGCGTTCGGCGCGTTCGGTGACTTCCGAGTCGATGTCGACCGTGGTCACGTGGCCTTCAGGTCCGACGAGTTCGGCCAGGTAGGTGGCGTTGAGGCCGCCCGAGCCGATCTCCAGGACACGCATTCGCGGCTGGAGCTGGCACTGCTCCAGCTGGATGGCCTGGATCTGCGGGGCGGAGACGCTGCTGATCTGCACGCCGTGCTCGTCGGTCTTGGTGATGACGGCTGAGTACGGGTCGTACACCTCTTCCAGCGGCGTGCCCGGCGGGGTGAAGCGGTCTCGGGGCACCTTCTTCATGGCTGCCTCGACCGCGGCCGAGGTGATCCAGTCTTCGTCCCGCAACTGGTCGATGGTCTTGTGGCGCAGGCGCGTGGCCTCGTCGGGCTCTACGGTCGTCACATCGGTCACAGAGGGTTCCTTACGTGGTGTCTGCGCGGTCGCGCGGCTGCGCGGGCTGGTAGCCGTCGGCGACGGTAGCCAGGCCGCCATGCGCGGGTGGCGGGGCCGCGCCGGTGGGGTAGTCGGCCGTCGGGTTTGGCAGAAATGCGGTCTCGGGTATCGCCATCGCTGGCCCCCTTTCGTCGATTCGGTTGGCATGGGGAGGAGCCCTTTGGGAGGGGTCCCTCCCCACACGCTTCGTCCGGCACCGGCCCTTTTCCAGGCCCGGCTGCCGGGTGGTGCACCCGCCCACCGATCGGGTCGTGAACCCTCCTTCGGTGGCCAGGTAGTTCACGGGCCGGCCGCTAGCTCCCCCACGGAACGCGGCCGGGGCGCGGTTGCCCGACGCCGCCTCCTCCTCGTGACGATCTCGGGTCCTCGTGCACGGGCACGGAGGTCCACACGACCGGGAGGGGGCCCCAATCTTGGGGGTCACTCCCGTTGTGGTGCCTGGATTGAGCGAGAGCGGACTTGCTCGTAGCAGACCTCGCCGAACGCGCGGTCCAGGGTCTGGACGAGGCGGGCAAGATTCTGTGCACGGTGGGCGGCCGATCGGGGGGCAGCGGTCTGGGCGAGAGGTCTCAGGTAGAGGCGCCTGCTGGCTTCGACGAGGGTTGCCCGCCCACCGAGGCAGAGTTCTGAGTCCGCGGGGAGGCTGAGCATCTGGGCTTCCAAGTCCTCGGCCACGATCCGGCCGAAGTCCGTGAACTGCTGTGCCATGGCCAGAGCGTCCTTGACCGCCGGAAGTTCGGGGCTGTCCACGTCCCAGGACAACGCTGCTTCGACGAGGGCCAGGACCTCGACCTTGTTGGGAACAGCGGAGGGACGTGAGGTCGTATCTTCGTGTGCTTCGCCCGACACCACAGAAATCCCCGGACTCTCAGTTCTCAGTGACGACAAGCTCAAGGAGCACAGGGCGATTTGAGCGTCCCGTGCTACGGTCCGCGAACTCTGGCACCGCCCGGCACTGCGAGGGATCTCATGACGTACACGCCCCCGACCTGGCCTGTCTCCGTCAAAGGTGTCGCCCTGGACGCCCGCGGCAGGGTGCTGCTGTTGAAGAACGAGCGTGAGGAGTGGGAGCTTCCCGGCGGCCAACTGGAGGCAGCTGACAGCAGTCCGGAGCACACCGTCGAGAGGGAACTGCAGGAAGAGTCCGGCTGGACCGTGAAGGCGGGGCTGCTTCTGGACGTCTGGATCTACCAACCGCTCCCGCAGACCCTTCCCGACCGGCGCGTCGTGATCATCACGTACGGGTGTCTGGTTCTCACTCCGCAAGCGGTCTCGGTGATCAGCCACGAACACCGGGAGATCGGACTCTTCACCGCCGTCGAGGTGCTGGGCCTCGCCATGCCGGAGGGCTACAGGCGGTCCATCGCTTCGTGGAATCAGCGGAGCCATGAGATCACCTGACCTGCCGTGAGGATCTGGTACTGCCAGGCCCGCGTGACGATGTGAGCCGGGTTCTTCGCTCCGAGGTTCGTCATCAGGTCCCGACCGTCTCGGCGAACGATGTTGACCGGCCGCTTCAGCTCGGTGGCCATCTGCGCGGAGCGCATTCCCCTCGCGATGAATGGCACGAGTTGACGCTGCTCAAGGGACAGGCACATCCCTGCCGGGTCCAGCAGCGCCGGACGGTCGATGGCTTCGGTGGCGTAGCCGACGGCAATAGCGGCGGCGTTGTCGCTCACTCCGTGCAGCTTCCGCTTGGCCAGTTTGAGGTAGCCAGCGGCCGTGCCACCCCGGATCGTCAAGTCCTGAGCGACGACGGCGAGCGTGCTGCCATTGCACAGCCCCTCGATGATCTGTCGCTCCCTGGGGGCGAGGGTGATCCTCGCGATCGTGGTCATTGCTGGATTCCTCTCTGACGGGTACGAGCGATCCGAAGGCACAGCTCGGCGAAACGAGCCTCGTCAGGGGCTACCAAGGCGCGTATGGCGGGCTCTGGTCGGCGGCGCGGGGAGCGCAGCAGCCTGGCGGAGATGAGCGCACAGAGGATCGCAGCGAGGGTGATGCGGCGGGTGTTCCGCCCAGCGCTGAGGCGCTTCGGCTCCCTGCGGGGGACGTGCAGAGCCGTGTTTTCGCAGCGCCGGGCGGAGGGTCGGGCCGCCAGAAGCAGCCCGACGTCTGTGGTGGGGGAATGCGTCATGAGGTGTCGTCCTCCCTCAACTCGGCGATCTCCCCCATCAAGTCGAGGACGGTGAGGATCGTGCTGGCGAAGCGCACCAGATGCCCGTGGACGCCCTGCTGGCCGGGCATTTCGCTACTCAGGGCCATCGCGGCGTCCATCTGGGCGGGGTAGGGCTTCAACAGGCGCTCGACCACGTATTCGAGCGTCGGCGTCACTTTTCTCAGCCGGTCTGCGATGGCCGCGATGTCCTCCGGGGAGAGACGGACAGCGTCCTGGCCAAGGACGGTCTCCAAGTCGTCGTACAAGTCGTTGGTGACTGCGTCGGAGGCAAGGAACCGGCGCAGGCCAAGGTCGACCCTGCTGGCTGTCACGTCGTCGTTCGCGTACGCCCCAACGCGCAGCGGCGCAGCGGTCTCGTAGATGACGGCGGTCATCAGGGCGTCCCCGGAGGAAGTCGGAAGGCACACCACGTGGTGTGGCCGTCCTTGCTGACCCCCCAGGTGTGGGCAAGGACAGCGACGAGGAAAAGGCCACGCCCGGAGATGTCGTCGTCATCTGCTGCTATTAGCTGGGCAGGGCTCGGGTTGCCGTCCGTGACCTCCACCCGCAGCACGCCATCGGAGCAGATGGCCTTCAGCCCGACAGCGCCGTGGCCATGCTGGATGCCGTTGGTCACCAGTTCCGACACCGCGAGCACGACGTTCTCCGCGATCGACTGAGGCACCCGCCACAGGCGCAGGTGAGCTGCGGTGATCTTGCGCATGTGTGCGACGCGGGACTTGCCCGGGGTGAAGGCCACCGCGAACCCGGGGCCGATGCCCTGCTGCAACTCGGCGGCGGCAGCGACAACCGCAGATGTGGCGGGGCTCATCGTGTGCCTCTCAAATGGCCGAAGTGTGTGGGGGATGCCCTCCTGACGCCTGCTAGAGCGGCGCAGTTGGCACTTCTGTGGTCGTTTGTGCACTCTCAGCGAGGAGTGCTATGAGCCTGACAAGCGGAACCCGGTCATACCTAGCCCCATCTCGATGCCGGACTTTCGCCGGATCGGGGCGCCGTGCGCCGGACCTTCGCCGCCGGTTCGCCGGGTTGGCGCGAGGTTCGCTAAGTAGCTTCGATTCGGGGCAAGTTGAACCAGACGGCGCTCTACGGTCGGCGGTAGCGACGTACCGAAAGTCAGGGAAAAGGGGAGCACCATGCGCACACTGCTCCGGCACCTGCTCGACGAGCGCGAGTGGCACGACTACGACGTGTTCTTGTCTCGTTTCCAGCAGGCGGCGCGGGAGCTTGCCGAGCGTGAGGGCCCTGAATCCCTGGCGCGGTTGGAGCCCCGGAAGCGGACCTTTCAGGGGTGGTACTACGGCGATCGCCAGCCCAACGTTGATGCGCGACGCGTCTTGGTACACCTGCTGGGCTGCACCATCAAGCAGCTGTGGACTCCGGCACCCGAAGACCTGGGAGCCCAGGAACCGGCCTTGCGGTTCGGTACGGCCGCTGCCCATGCCGAACTCGGCGTGGATCTGCACGAGATGAGAAGGACGGGCGCTATGGCCGCAAGGCGTGCAATGGATTTCGCCATGGGGGCGGAACGCGAGCAGGTGGGCGAGGACACCATCGGTTTCCTCGGTGACGAGGTGACCCGGCTGGCGGCGGCCTACCCCAAGGTCCCGCTGTCGGACATCTGGGACGACCTGGCGCTGAGCCAGGAGGAAGCCTTCCGGCTCCTGGAGAGCGGGCGTGCCCGGCCCTCTCAGTCCCGCGATCTGCTGTTCATGGCCGGCGCACTCAGCTTCATGATGGCCAAGGGTTCGCACGACATCGGGGACCCAAAGGCCGCCCTGATGCAGGCCCGTACGGCGAACTTTCTCGCCCGGCAGGCCGAGCACACCGGTCTGACCGCCTTGACCGACGGTCTCAAGTCCCTCATCTCCTACTGGGCCAACCGGCCCGAAGATGCCCTGCACTACGCCCAGCAAGGCGCAGCAACGGCCGATGTACTGCGGGGCACAGTGACGCCGTGGCTGTACGGACTTCAGGCCCGTGCTGCGGCCCTGCTGGGCGACGAGGACACTGTCCGAGCAGCCAATCAGCGGGCAGCCACCTTGCGTGAGCAGGTTGCGCCCGATGAGCTGGACGCACTTGGCGGACTCTTCACCTACCCCGAGGTCAAGCAGCGGTACTACGCCGTCGAGGCCGCCGTCCTACTGGGGCAGGGCGATGCTCGCGTCGCCAGCGCCGCTGAGGAGGCCGTGCGCGGATTCAGCGACCCTTCCGACCCCAACTGGGCCTTCGGAGACCAGGCCGGGGCCCAGTGCAACCTCGCTTTGGTGCGCCTCTTCGGCGAGGACCTCGACGGTGCCGCCGAAGCCGTCCGCCCCGTCCTGGACCTTGCACCCAGCCACCGAAACAGCGGCATCATCGTCTCGGCCGACCGCGTCCGAGCCGCCCTGGCCCGAGGCTCTGTCCGCGATGCGGTGGTAGCCCGCGACCTGCGCGCCGAGATCGAGATGTACCGTCCTGCGCGCCCTGCCCTGCGGAGTTGAGCGCAGGTAGAGTCCGCCACCATGTACCCGATCAGCCGATACAGCCCCCGCCTGGCGCTCCGTGAGCTCACCGTTGACGACGTGGATGCTGTGCACGCGATCTACGGCAACGCGGAAGCGACCGAGCACCTGTCCTTCGAGCCGCGCTCGCGTGACCAGGTGGGACAGATCGTCGCCCGGTCGATTGCAGCAGCCAGCAAGACTCCGCGCGACGAGTACGCGCTGGCCGTCGTCGAGCAGGAGACGGCCGGACTGATCGGGTTCGCCCGCCTTGCCCTTGACCCGCACCAGCCGCAGGGAGCCACGATCGGCTTCGCGCTGTGTCCTGACGCGTGGGGTGTCGGCTACGGGGTTGAAACGGTGCAGCTTCTGCTCGAAGTCGGCTTCGACGAGCTGGAGCTGCACCGCATCTGGGGCGCCCGCTCCCCGCTCAACTCCGCTTCGGCCAAGACGATGCTCACGGCTGGAATGCGCGAGGACTACACGATCCGCGAGCACATCCAAAAAGCTGGACAATGGCGCGACTCGGTCGTGCACACGATCCTTCGCCGCGAGTGGCAGCTCATCCAGCCGGTGGCGTAGCACGGCGCTGGCGAGTACTGCGTCGGCGGGCGGGGCCCTCACGCCTGGGCCTTCTGGATCTCAGGGACGACCAGTTCGATGAACCCGAATGATGCCCGAACCAGTCGACTTCCTGCCGGTACTCCTCGACGTGGGGTCTTTCCAGGCCGAGCGCATCGGCCCAGGCCCGGGGGAGCGGCCGCTGCACCGCCGGATGCTGGGCACCGACCACCGGCTCAGTACCCGCCAGGCACTCAGCGTCTTGTTACGGTCCCGCGGCAGCAGCAACCCGGCCAGGTGCTCACGGAACCCTCGCCGCCGTCCCAGATTGGAAAACAGGTCATCAAAACGGGAAGCGTAGTCCTCCAGCGGGCCCGGAGTGGGCGGACACAGCACACGAGCGGTCATCACAAGCCCCCCCCAGCGGCGAGGCAACACATCCCCTGCTACCCGGCATAGCGCCAGCCTGCCCCGCAGTCAACAAACCACCGCTAGAAGCTTTCCGTATACAACAAGGCGCATTTGGGATGTTTCGCTGTGACGGGGCCAACAGTTATCTACGCATGGCAGGCATATGCGGAAGGGTAGGTTCTGGTCGGCATCCATGGGTCGAGGGCAAGGAACTCTGCGTGAGCGCTACAGCTGGCATAGCCAGACCCCTCAACCGCCGCGCCCTCATCTCTCTGCTCCGACGGCTGAAAACGCCAGAGGGGCAGGCCGAGCCCTACGGCCTGCTGGGTGACCTGAGGGCTATGGGCGACGTCGTACGCGCCCCCTGGGGCGCGTACTTCGTCACCGGCTTCGACGCCTGCAGCCAGGTGTTACGCGGCCGCACCTGGCTGGCACCCGACTTCGCCTGGCAGGAGCGGCGGGCGGACGTCGGGCACTGGGATGCCCCCGCCACCCGGGAGATGACCAGGACGCTCGCTCGCCTCAACGCGCCCGAGCACACGTGCCAGCGGCGCAGTCTCGGGAATCTTTTCGACAGGTCCACCATCTCGGAGCTGACGCCCCAGGTGGAACGGGACGTCACCCGGCTCCTGGACGAGTTGGCCGACAAACTGCGCTGGGGCGAGGCCGACTTCGTCAGCACCATCAGCGAGCAGCTGCCGATCAGCACCATCGGCTCCTGGCTGAGCCTCCCACAGGGAGACTACGCGCGCATCTTGGACATCACGCACCGTCAGGTGCACGCCCAGGAGCTGATCCCCACCAAAAGCGAGCTCGATGTGTCCGCCGAGGCCACTGTCCAGCTCCGCGCGTACTTCACCGACCTGATCGAGCAACGCCGCGCGCAGCCCGGCGACGACGTGCTGTCCAAGTGGATACGGACCTGGGACGAACTGGAGCCGGACCGCGCGATGGCGGACGAGACGCTCTACCGGCTCGTCATGTTCGTCACCATCGCCAGCTTGGAGACCACCGCGACGCTGCTGTCGGCCATGGTGTGGCTTTTGTTGAGCGAGCCCGGCCGCTGGGCGTGGCTCGGGGAACATCCCGAGCACATCGACGCCGCCATCGACGAGGTGCTGCGCTACGACCCGCCCATCCATATCAACAGCCGTGTAGCCGGGGCCGACACCATCCTGGCGGGTGTCCCGATTGCCAAGGACTCCATGGTCCACGTCATGCACGGGGCCGCCAATCACGACCCACGGCGCAATCAGGACCCCGACGCCTTCAACATCCTGCGTGGCGGCGACCACCTCACCTTCGGGGGCGGCGCGCACTACTGCCTGGGCGCGGCACTCGCCCGGCTGGAGGCGCGCACCCTGCTGACCCAACTGCTTGAGCGTTTCCCCGACCTGCGTGCCGTCGCGCCACCCACGTACGCGTCCCGCATGGTCTTCCGGCGTGTGACCTCGCTGAACGTGACGTTGTGAGTCTCTCCCTTCCCGCCCCCCTGCCCCCCTACGGGCGGCCGAGCACGGTACGGACCATCGACGCAGGGTCGGTCCTCCATGTCGAACTGGACTCCCCCGCCACCGGCAATGCCGTCACCGAGGACATGCTGGACGACCTGTTGACAGTCCTGAGTTCACAGGACCCCGATGTCAGGGTGCTGGTGCTCAGCGGCGCCGGGGACGACTTCTGCCTGGGCGGGGACCGCAACGAGTTCGCCGACTGGCTCGACGAGAACCCCACCGGACGCGGCATCCGCATCGCCGGCGACAAAGCCCGCCGGGTCTGTGAGGCGATCTCCACCAACCGGGCCGTCACCATCGCCAGGGTGCAGGGAAAGGCCATCGGCGCTGGTCTGGCACTCGCTCTCGCCTGTGACCTGCGCGTCGGCGCCGACACCGCCGGATTCAGGCTGCCGGAGCTGGCACTCGGTCTGCCCACCGCCTGGGGCGGTGTGCTGCCGCGGCTGATCCACGAGGTCGGCGCCGCGCGGGCCCGCGAACTCATCCTCACCGGACGGTCCTTTGATGCCGCCGAGGCGTACGAACTGTCGATCCTGCAACGCGTCGTACCCGCTGACGCTCTCGACGACGCCGTGACCGCCTGGTCGAAGCCGATCGTCCGCCGCCCCGAGGCGGCCCTGCGCGTCACCAAGGCACTGCTCAACTCGTACGCCGCCGCGACCCGCCTCGCCGACCCGTCACTCCTGGACGCGGAGCTCATGGCCTCGGTCGCCGCAGCGACCCGCCGGACCCGCAACGCCGGCGGAACCGGCCCGGTGCCGATCCGGTAGTCCACCGTTAAGGCCCCTCGACCACTCTGCTCGTGACTTCGTCAGCGTGAACGGGGCCGAGACCGATACGAGCCGGCTCCGGGGCGACCTACCGTGCGTCGCAACGAGGTGCAGGTCAGCGACCGGGACGCAGTCGCCTCAACCTCCAGGATGGTCGATGGGGTGGTCGAGGAGAACAGCCTCCGAGAGGGCAAAGCCCTGGATGAGGGCCATGGCGTGCGGCTCGAGGGCGGTGACGATGGCTTCAGCCGCGTCGGGTAGTTGTCTAACCTGGTCCGCAGTCAGATGTCCTTCTGCGAGGAGGTCTCCACTGTGAGCGGCTACACGGCGCAGCGCGAAGTGACGGTGCATGAGCTGCAAGAGGTGCTGGGCGTCCGGGTCAATGGCATTGGCGGCGCCCGTGAGCAACGCTTGTGAGGCCCGGCGGTAGGCGTGAGCATCGACGAGGTCGAGCGCGGGGGTCACGGCGGCGTTCCATCTCTCGAAGACAGTGCCGGGCTTCGCCCTGTGCAGACGTGTGGTCGCGCGCTGGTGCCAGATGCGCTCGATATCCGCCAGGAGACCATGAAGGAAGAACGTGTCGGTGATGTCGTGTTCGTTAGACGCGCGCGTGCCGACGGGCTCGGGAGTGAAGTGCCCCAGCAGCGTCTCCCCGGCGGCCTTGACCCAGGTGGCCAGGTTATCGTCGTCCGCCGTGATCGTGCCGCCATTGGCCGCCAGCTGGAAGGCCAATGCGTGGTCGGGCCGCTCGCCGCACGCGGCCATCACGTCACGACTCCGCAAGATAATCCACCCCTTGGTAACAGTGACCAAGTGTCGCGCGTCCTCGCGGTCGAGGCTCGTCGCCCGCGACCACCGGCGCACGGCAGTGCGGTGCAGCAGCGTCGCTGCGTAGGTGGTCACGATGGCGTCGATGAGCGGGGCGTGATGGCTGCGGTGAGCGAAGAGAGGAACGCTGTCCTGATCGGCTACACCGACGGTGTGCTGGGTGTGGGCATGGTGCACGGCGAGGGCGACGGCGTGGCGGGTGACGCCGAGGCTGTAGGCACTCATGCAGAGTTTCCCGGTCGTCATGCGGCTGAGAGAGGGCAGGAACCGCTGGCGTGGACTGCTGATAGAGCTGGTGAAAACGCCTTCCGGTGAGAGGCGCCCGTGTCCGGACTGCAAGAGCGCGTCGTGGGGCAGGGGAACGTGGTCGAACGAAGTGAGGCGGTGATCAACCGAGCTAATTGTCTCAGGCAGGTGGCTTATCTCTACCCCTGGCAGGGGCTGTCCGGTGCCGTCGCTCAGCGGAGTGAGGAAGAGGAAGACTCCCTGGTCCTGTTCTTCTGCGATCAGGCGCGCCGCGACAATGCCCGTCTTGGGGCCACCGGTGGAGGACGTGTTCGCCAGGAACTTGGATGCTGCCGGCGTTGGCGTGTTCAGGATGAAGCCGCGCCGGACCCGGTCGTACGTGGCGGTAGTCCCCACTCGGGCAGCCTCGTTGTCATCCCCGACTTCCATACACAGGAAAGTGCCCGTACGCCGTAGCTCGGTGAAGTCTCGGAGGTCACGCTGTCCGTGCCCGTTGTGGTCGAGCAGGCTTCCCAGAAAGAGGTTGTAGTGGATGCTCGCCACGATTGCCATTCCCGCATCGGCGGGTGCCGCCCACTCGTGCAGAGCGGTGAGCGACTCCACGTCGGCCACAAACCTCTCGGGATTGTCGAGAGCATTGTTGACTAGACGCAGGCGCTCGTAGGACAACCCTGTGCGCTCCTGGGGCGTCAGCCCGTCTCGGACCCGAAACGGCTCGGTACTGAACAACTGGCGCCACGGTTCGTGGAGGTCTAACTGACCACCGAAGACAATCTTGGCGAGCGCTGCAGAGGTCGAGTCAGAGGGCAGTAGTGAGGTCACGCACTGGACGGTAGCCGGGCAATAGCGTCAGCGATCAGTCGGCTCAGGGTGACGATCAACACGATTGAGATCGTCTCAACGTGTCCGCTACCGGCAACAGGCCCTGGATCTGCGGGCACCGTCCCGGTCAGGCGTTTCGCGCGGGCGTCGCCGATCACGCGCATCCGCAGGATGTGATCGGCGCGGTGCGCCGGACTGGTCTCCGCAGGTCGCGCTCGAACTGGCCGCATGCTTTCCCCACGCCGTTGTCAGCACCGACGAGGAGGCGACCGCCTCCATCACGCGCCTGAGCGAGCAAGTTCCGAGCCGTGGTTTTCGCAAAGTTACTCCCCGGGCTTGCGTGTGCTGGTAGAGATGATGTCGATGCCGGGGCAGAGGCGTTGCCCGGGTGATGTGCCGCGCGCTCACGCCCGTTCCCTCGGGTCAATGCAACCGGCAAGTCACCTGTGGAGACAGCGCCGCACACCGTATCCTGCATCGGCCAGCTTATACAGACCATTTAGACGGTTTCATTTCGGAGCACACTTCCGTAGCGTCCAGATGGGGACGGCGAAGAGCCCCCTGGCTTTCAGAGCGGAGGCTCCGCCGATGGCTGGGGCAGTTCCATACGTGCAAGGCGGTCCGGGGCGAAGTCAAGGCTGGCGAGCATGCCTGGCACCACGATGCTGGGTAGGAACAGGCGCCACATCCGGGAGATGCGGTGATGCAGCCGGGTGCGGTTGTCGAACAGCTGCGAGGTCTGCTGGGTGCCGATAAATGCGCCAACCAGTGCCTCTGCTGCCTCGAGGGGTGTGACCGTGGGCAGTAGCTGGCCAGCTTCGCTGGCTTGCGTCAGCATGCCCTCGATGTGCGCCACCCAGATATGGACCGTTCCGTTGACGTCGAGGCCAGCGGCCAGGCCATCCGTGGTCAGTCGAGCACTCCCCCTGACCAGTGGATCGTTCTGCAGGCCTGCAGCGAAGAGGAAGGCCATGTCCACCACTTCCTGGATTTTGCACTCCCGAGGCGGGGCGCTCACCAGCGCCACCTGCGCGTCCAGCAGAGCCGTTCTCAGGTCCTCTTTGGAACGGAAGTGGTGGATGAGGGTGCCCCTGGCGATCCCGGCTTCATCCTGGATTTTCTGCAGCGTGGCGCCCGCGTAACCCTCATTGGCGAAGACCGTGCCAGCAGCTTCGAGGATCAGCCTGCGCGTATCTTGCGAGCGCCGCTGCACCCGCGGGCGGCGAGGGGGGATCTTGCTGGTCATGAATGCCTCTCTTTGTCACCCATCGGCCCGAAAGCTACCCTGCGCTCCGCGGTTCGGCCGAGCCTGGCCAACTCGACGACTATTGCGAAACCGACTGGATGGACTGTACCGTGAGCGCCTCGGCAACCGCGGGGTAACCGTACGTAATTCTAGAGCTGCTTGTGTGGAACAGATCGGGGGATTTGCTGTGTTGCCAGCCAGGCTCGACCAGCCATCCCGGTGGCAACTCTTTCGCGTCGCGTCTGCCGCCATCAACGCCGGAGCCTAGGCCGATCTGCAACGTCGACGGTGCGCGTTCCCCCATCGAGATGCTTACCCACGGGGTCTCCTACCTCCAGGTCCATGACTAAGGGCCCCAACCTGCACACTCCGATCAAAAAGTCGCCACATCTAGCCACGTCATAGCCATGGTGGCGCACCCTGCGCTCACCCTCTAGCCAGCATGCGCCCCAGCCGCGTCCACGCTAGCTGCTTGCAGCGCGTAAGGATTTCTAGCGGATCCCGCCTGATCCAGTGCTGCGGAGCACGCAGGGCGCCTGCCCGGTTCTCACCGGAGGCGCTCGACCTTGTGATCCGCGCCCCGTCGGCCAAGCGGTCGCGCCATCATCAAATTCCCTGTACTTACACGGAAAGGCCTGAGCCGCAGTGAACTCCAATGAACATAATGTACCGGCGGCTCGTAACGAGGTTGAGTTTCCTCTCTCGTTTGCCCAGCAGCGTCTCTGGTTCCTGAGCCAATTGGGCCTGAATCAACAGGAGTATCTGGTTCCCAGAGTGCTGCGGCTGCGGGGTGGTTTGGTTGTAGGGGCGTTGGAGGCGGCGTTCTCGGGGTTGGTGGCGCGGCATGAGGTGCTGCGGACGCGGTTCGTTATCGGTGCTGGTGGGGAGCCGGTTCAGGTAGTCGACGGGCCGGGTCCGGTGCGCGTACGTCATTTCGACTTGTCCGCGGTGCAGGACCCGGTGGCGCGTGAGGCTCAGGTGCGCGAGATGGTCGATGCGGAGGCGCTGCGACCATTCGACCTTGCCAAGGACGCGCTGTTGCGTGTGTCCTTGATTCGTGTCTCCGGCGAGGACCACGTCCTCGTCTTGGCCATGCACCACATCGTGTCCGACGGCTGGTCGATCGGCGTACTCACACGAGAGCTCGGCGAGCTGTACACCGCCGCCGTGGCGGGCCGTGATCCGCAGTTGCCGGAACTTCCTGTGCAGTACGCCGACTTCGCCGTGTGGCAGCGGGAGTGGTTGCAGGGCGAGGTCCTGGAGCGGCAGCTGGGCTATTGGCGCGACCAGCTCGCTGGCCTGGAACCCCTGGAACTGCCCACCGACTTTCCACGCCCGGTCGAGCGCACCGGCAATGGCTCCTCGTTCGAGTTCGACGTGCCCGACGCTCTGGTGACCCAGCTGCGCGCCCTCGCCAACAGCACCGGCACCTCCCTGTACATGGTGTTGCTGGCCGCGTTCGATGTCCTGCTCGCCAGGTACGGCCGGCGCGACGACGTGGCGGTTGGAACCCCCATCGCCGGCCGCAACCGCGCCGAGATCGAAGGCCTGATCGGATTCTTCGTCAACACACTCATCATCCGAAACGACCTCGCCAACAACCCCACCTTCGAAGACCTCCTGGCACGTGTCAAAGACACGACCCTCGCCGCCTACGACCACCAGGACTTGCCCTTCGAGCGGCTCGTGGAAGAACTCGCCCCCGAACGAGACCTCTCCCGCACCCCCCTCTTCCAAGTCATGTTCATCCTCCAGAACGCCGGCGAAGAGACCTGGGAATTCACCGCACTGGACGTGGAACCCAGTGTGCCGAGCGAGGTAGTGGCTACATTCGACTTGGTCCTGTCTGCACAGGAAGTCAGCGCTGGGTTGAAAGTCGAGTTGATGTACAGCACAGACCTGTTCGATGTCTCGTCCATGGAACGCCTGGCCGGGCACTACCGAAACATACTGGCGTCCGCAGTAGCCGAGCCCAAGACGCGACTCAGCGAACTGAAGATGCTGTCACAGGCGGAACAGCATCAGCTGGCCGTGGAATGGAACGACACAGCAGCGGAATTCCCTCAGGGCCTGTGCGTCCACCAGCTCGTCGAGGCACAGGTCGCCGCCCAGCCGGATGCGGTGGCAGTCGTCTTCGGCGACCAGGAACTCACCTACGCACAGCTGAACACACGAGCCAACCAACTGGCCCACCACCTTCGAAGCCTTGGAGTGGGGCCGGAAACCCTGGTGGGCGTCTGCCTGGAGCGCGGCCTGGACATAATCGTGTCCCTCCTCGCCGTCCTCAAAGCCGGCGGCGCCTACGTCCCCCTCGACCCCGACTACCCCACCGAACGCCTGGCCTTCATGCTGGCCGACACCGCCGCCCCCGTCCTCCTCACACAGCACAGCCTCCGCGACCGGCTGCCCACCGGGGCACACACCGTCGTCTGCGGGGACACCGACACCATCAGCACCCAGCCCCACACCAACCCCGACAACCACACCACCCCCGACAACCTTGTCTACGTCATCTACACCTCCGGATCAACCGGCACCCCCAAAGGCGTCATGACCGAACACCACTCCATGGCGAGGCAGGTGAATTATAACTGGATCGAACCCCTGACCTCTCAGGACTGCGTGGCGCAAATAGCCAGCTTCTCCTGGGATGTATGTGCGATGGAATGCTGGAGCGCTCTGACTTCAGGGGCGACACTTGCCATCTTCCTGCGGGACGAGATCCGCAACCCGTTCCTGCTCCGGGAGGTTACGCGCGCTCGTGGCGTAACGGCGATACAGTTGAGCTCATCCGTGTTTAACCATCACGTTTCGGCATGCCCGGACATCCTTGAGGGCATACGGTTCGGCAAGTACAGCGGTGAAAAGGTCACGCGAGCCGAAGCCGACTCCCTGATCAATAGCGTGCACGCACCTGAGTTCCTGATACAAGCCTATGGCCCGACGGAAAACTGGGGGGACACGACTCTCTTCCGAGTGCATCCTGAAAGCCCGAAAACCTTATCCATGCCGGTCGGCAGTTCTGCACCGAATACCGAGGTGTTCGTGGTGGACGATGCCGACGGGCTGGTGCCGATCGGAGTTCCCGGTGAGCTGCTGGTGGGTGGCGCCGGCGTGGCCCGGGGTTATCTGAACCGCCCGGAGCTGACCGCCGAGAAGTTCGTCGAGGTGGAGATCGCGGGCCAGACCCGCCGCGTCTACCGCACCGGCGACCTCGTCCGCTGGCTGCCCACCGGCGACCTGGAGTTCCTCGGCCGCATCGACGACCAGGTCAAGATACGCGGCATCCGCATCGAACTCGGCGAGATCGAATCACGACTGGCCGCCCACGAGGACGTAGCGCAGGTCGTGGTCACCGTTCGCGAAGATTCCCCCGGAGACAAGCGCCTGGGCGCCTACGTCGTACCACAACACGACACCCACCCGATGGCATCGACCCTGCGCCCCTGGTGTGCCACCACTCTGCCCGACTTCATGGTCCCCAGCGCCTTCATCATCCTGGAGGCACTGCCCCTCACCCCCAACGGCAAGGTCGACAGACGAGCCCTGCCCGCCCCCGACACTGACCGCCCCGACCTTGCCGCACACTACGTCGCACCCCGAAACGACACCGAAACCATCATCGCCGACATCTGGGCCCAAGTACTCGGCATCGACCAGGTCGGCATCCACGACAACTTCTTCGACCTCGGCGGACACTCCCTCCTCGCCACCCGAGTGGTTTCGCTTGTACGGCGAGACCTGCGACGGGAAGTCTCGGTGCGGGAGTTGTTCACCTCTCCCACCGTCGCGCAGCTGGTCCAGGCGATCGGCACGACCAACTCCGCCACAGACAGTGTGAGGCCGGTGCCGGTGCCGGTGCCGGTGCCTCGTACTGAGGGTGGGACACCACTGTCGTTTGCGCAGCAGCGCCTGTGGTTCCTCGAACAACTGGAGCTCGGTGTGAACCACCTGTCGTATGTCTTGCGGCTGCGGGGTGGTTTGGTTGTAGGGGCGTTGGAGGCGGCGTTCTCGGGGTTGGTGGCGCGGCATGAGGTGCTGCGGACGCGGTTCGTTATCGGTGCTGGTGGGGAGCCGGTTCAGGTAGTCGACGGGCCGGGTCCGGTGCGCGTACGTCATTTCGACTTGTCCGCGGTGCAGGACCCGGTGGCGCGTGAGGCTCAGGTGCGCGAGATGGTCGATGCGGAGGCGCTGCGACCATTCGACCTTGCCAAGGACGCGCTGTTGCGTGTGTCCTTGATTCGTGTCTCCGGCGAGGACCACGTCCTCGTCTTGGCCATGCACCACATCGTGTCCGACGGCTGGTCGATCGGCGTACTCACACGAGAGCTCGGCGAGCTGTACACCGCCGCCGTGGCGGGCCGTGATCCGCAGTTGCCGGAACTTCCTGTGCAGTACGCCGACTTCGCCGTGTGGCAGCGGGAGTGGTTGCAGGGCGAGGTCCTGGAGCGGCAGCTGGGCTATTGGCGCGACCAGCTCGCTGGCCTGGAACCCCTGGAACTGCCCACCGACTTTCCACGCCCGGTCGAGCGCACCGGCAATGGCTCCTCGTTCGAGTTCGACGTGCCCGACGCTCTGGTGACCCAGCTGCGCGCCCTCGCCAACAGCACCGGCACCTCCCTGTACATGGTGTTGCTGGCCGCGTTCGATGTCCTGCTCGCCAGGTACGGCCGGCGCGACGACGTGGCGGTTGGAACCCCCATCGCCGGCCGCAACCGCGCCGAGATCGAAGGCCTGATCGGATTCTTCGTCAACACACTCATCATCCGAAACGACCTCGCCAACAACCCCACCTTCGAAGACCTCCTGGCACGTGTCAAAGACACGACCCTCGCCGCCTACGACCACCAGGACTTGCCCTTCGAGCGGCTCGTGGAAGAACTCGCCCCCGAACGAGACCTCTCCCGCACCCCCCTCTTCCAAGTCATGTTCATCCTCCAGAACGCCGGCGAAGAGACCTGGGAATTCACCGCACTGGATATTGACTCCTACCCCAACGAGTTCAGGGTTTCCCAGTTCGACCTGACTCTTTCGGTTCACGAGACCGATGACGCGCTGAAAGCCAATCTGGTCTACAGCACAGACCTGTTCGATGTCTCGTCCATGGAACGCCTGGCCGGGCACTACCGAAACATACTGGCGTCCGCAGTAGCCGAGCCCAAGACGCGACTCAGCGAACTGAAGATGCTGTCACAGGCGGAACAGCATCAGCTGGCCGTGGAATGGAACGACACAGCAGCGGAATTCCCTCAGGGCCTGTGCGTCCACCAGCTCGTCGAGGCACAGGTCGCCGCCCAGCCGGATGCGGTGGCAGTCGTCTTCGGCGACCAGGAACTCACCTACGCACAGCTGAACACACGAGCCAACCAACTGGCCCACCACCTTCGAAGCCTTGGAGTGGGGCCGGAAACCCTGGTGGGCGTCTGCCTGGAGCGCGGCCTGGACATAATCGTGTCCCTCCTCGCCGTCCTCAAAGCCGGCGGCGCCTACGTCCCCCTCGACCCCGACTACCCCACCGAACGCCTGGCCTTCATGCTGGCCGACACCGCCGCCCCCGTCCTCCTCACACAGCACAGCCTCCGCGACCGGCTGCCCACCGGGGCACACACCGTCGTCTGCGGGGACACCGACACCATCAGCACCCAGCCCCACACCAACCCCGACAACCACACCACCCCCGACAACCTTGTCTACGTCATCTACACCTCCGGATCAACCGGCACCCCCAAAGGCGTCATGATCCGGCACGCTGGGGCCGCAAATATGGCCCAGGCGCTGAGGAAGGCACACCGGCTGCACAACGGGAGTCGGGTTCTGCAGTTCGCATCCTTCGCTTTCGACGCTTCAGCTGCCGAAATTTTCTCCAATCTCGGTGCAGGCGGAACCGTCATTCTCGCCCCGAGGACCCAGCTGATACCCGGAGGCAGCCTCGAGACCACCATCCGCAAATACGCCATCAACACGCTCACCCTCCCCCCTTCGGTTCAGGAGCAGGCCGATCTGAGTTTCCTGACGCAACTGGAAACGCTGATCGTCGCGGGCGAAGCATCGAATGCGCAGTCCTGGCTCGCATGGTCTCAGGGGCAGTTCCTGATCAATGGCTACGGCCCAACAGAGATAACCGTGTGTGCTACCACCTACGGCGCGAAGGAGGCTCCTGTTGGTGGTGTGCCGATCGGTCGTCCCATCGCGAATACCGAGGTGTTCGTGGTGGACGATGCCGACGGGCTGGTGCCGATCGGAGTTCCCGGTGAGCTGCTGGTGGGTGGCGCCGGCGTGGCCCGGGGTTATCTGAACCGCCCGGAGCTGACCGCCGAGAAGTTCGTCGAGGTGGAGATCGCGGGCCAGACCCGCCGCGTCTACCGCACCGGCGACCTCGTCCGCTGGCTGCCCACCGGCGACCTGGAGTTCCTCGGCCGCATCGACGACCAGGTCAAGATACGCGGCATCCGCATCGAACTCGGCGAGATCGAATCACGACTGGCCGCCCACGAGGACGTAGCGCAGGTCGTGGTCACCGTTCGCGAAGATTCCCCCGGAGACAAGCGCCTGGGCGCCTACGTCGTACCACAACACGACACCCACCCGATGGCATCGACCCTGCGCCCCTGGTGTGCCACCACTCTGCCCGACTTCATGGTCCCCAGCGCCTTCATCATCCTGGAGGCACTGCCCCTCACCCCCAACGGCAAGGTCGACAGACGAGCCCTGCCCGCCCCCGACACTGACCGCCCCGACCTTGCCGCACACTACGTCGCACCCCGAAACGACACCGAAACCATCATCGCCGACATCTGGGCCCAAGTACTCGGCATCGACCAGGTCGGCATCCACGACAACTTCTTCGACCTCGGCGGACACTCCCTCCTCCTGACACAGGTGCGGAGTCTTGTCACCGACAAATTGGGCGTGACGCTGCCAATGGTCGCATTGTTCCAGCACACCTCGGTGCGTGCCTTGTCGCGATATCTGTCTGACACCAGCACAGCAGAACTGGACACAACAGCGCTCGTACGCGCCCGGCGAAACGGCAGGGCACGACTGAGCCAACGGCGCAACCGCAGGTCCTCGAGGGGCGGCAAGTGATGAACAACGGCGAACAATTCGAGGAGAACCCTCCACACATCGCCGTCATCGGAATGGCGGGCCGCTTCCCGGAAGCGGAGGACCTGGACGGGTTCTGGAACAACCTTGCCAGGGGTGTGGAGTCGGTCAAGCCGGTGGACGTAGCCGACGATCTGTCGCACCAACCGGTGTTCGCCGCACTCATAGATCCCGACTGCTTTGATTCGGACTATTTCGGTTTCGCGCCACGAGAAGCGATGCTCATCGACCCGCAGCATCGACTCTTCATGGAGTGCGCGGTCGAGGCTCTCGAAGACGCGGGGGAAGACCCGTCTCGCTTCCCCGGGCCTATCGGCGTGTACGCAGGCAGCAGTCAGACGAGCCATCTCGAATCGCTGCGTGCTGTGCGGGAGCAGCTGGGAAACCCGAGTGAGATGCTGCTCGGCCTCGGGACTGGACTGAGCTTTCTGACCACTCGCGTCGCCTACCAACTGGGTCTTCGGGGCCCTGCCGTGACGGTTCAGACTGCGTGTTCCACTTCGCTGGTGGCTGTCCATCAAGCCGCACAGGCATTGCTGGCGGGTGATTGCGACATGGCTCTGGCCGGTGGCGCCAGCGTCCATCTGCCTACGCCCGTGACGGAGTACACCGAGGACGGCGCGATGTCGGGCGACGGACATTGTCGAGCATTCGACGCCGCCGCCAGTGGATCCGTGGCCGGTGACGCCGTGGGCATCGTTGTGCTCAAGCTTCTCGAGGACGCCATAGCGGACGGGAACACTATTCACGCTGTGCTGATCGGCACTGCGGTCAACAACGACGGCAGAGCCAAGATCGGCTTCACCGCCCCGAGTGTGTCGGGCCAGTCCGAGGTAATGCAGGCCGCGTTGAAGGTGGCGGAGGTCAGTCCGGACACCATTTCCTACGTCGAGACGCATGGCACGGGCACCCGATTGGGCGATCCCATCGAGGTGGCCGCGCTCACGGCGGCGTACGGACCCGGACAGACTGACGACCGACCGCAGGGTCCGGCCTGGATCGGTTCGCTCAAGACCAACGTTGGCCACAGCGATGCGGCTGCCGGGATCGCCGGCCTGATCAAGACGATTCTTGCCATGCGCCACCGCCAGATACCGCCGAGCCTCAACTTCGTGACGCCGAACCCGGAAATCGACTTTGAGAACTCCCCGTTCCGCGTGAACACCGTGTTGCGCGTGTGGAAGTCCGATGGCACCCCTCGCCGGGCAGCAGTGAACGCCCTCGGCATCGGCGGTACCAATGCGCACATCATTCTGGAAGAGGCGCCGCCAGTTCACCGTCACGAAGCGGCGAAGCGGTCCCAGCTCGTAGTGGTCTCGGCGAAATCCCGTCCGGGTCTTCTCGCCGCACGAGCTCGACTTGGAGAGCACCTCAAAAATCACCCCGACACCGATATGGCGGATGTTGCCTGGACCACTCAGGTGGGTCGGCCGGGCCATGCCTACCGTCAGGCATTCGTGGCCTCAAGCGCACCTGGCCTGGCGCTGAAGCTCGCAAGCGCGGATTCCACCGCCGTGATCGATCCTGTGAGCGGCGCTGAGCGTTCCGTAGCCATGGTGTTTCCCGGACATGGCGGACAAAAGCTGGGCATGGCACGCGAGCTTTATCTCAACGAAGGAGTCTTCAGGGAATCCTTCGATGAATGCGCGGCGGCATTCGCTCCCCACATCGGCGTGGACCTGGCTGACATCCTCTTCGACGAGGCTTCCGGGGGCGCTGAATCGAAGCTGGCCGAACTGCCGGTCAGTCACGCGGCGATCTTCAGCGTGGAATTGGCTCTCTGCGGGCTTTGGGAGTCGTGGGGGGTCGTGCCCGACGTAGTCGCTGGGCAGAGCCTCGGAAGTTACGCAGCAGCTTATGTCGCGGGAGTCTTCACGCTTCGCGATGCGGCAGCGGTGGTGACCTACCGGAGCCGGCTACTCGACACCCTTCCGAGTGGGGGAATGATCGCGGTTTCCATGGCGGAAGGGGAAGTGTCCAAGCTCTTGACCGAAGAGCTGTCGCTGGGCGCCGTGAACGGACCAGACCAGTGCGTGGTGTCCGGGCCGAAGGCCGCTATCGCCGATCTCACCGTGCGGCTGGAGCACAGCGAAACCAACGTTCGCCCACTGCACATCCCCGGCGCCGGTCACTCCTCGTTGGTGGACTCGATCACGGGTAGTTTCGCCGACTACATGCAGAGCATCGAGTTCAGGGAACCGGTCATCCCCTTCGTATCCGACAGTGACGGCCGACTCCTGGAGCCGCCGCGGGTGACAGACCCGAATTACTGGGTTGACCACATGCGGAAAACCGTTCGTTTCGGTGACGTCATCTCGACACTGCTCGATGCCGAGGACAGGACCGTCCTGGAAGTTGGGCCGGGGCGAAGCCTAACCACTTTGGCCCGTAGGCACCCGAAGGTCAGGAAAGACCACCTCGTGGTCTCGAGCTTGCCCCACCCCTCGGCTCCGTTGTCCGACCTGGAGCACATTCATGGCTCTGCGGGCTTCCTGTGGTGCGCCGGACATGACCTGGACTGGTACGGAGTCCACTCAGGAGCGGACAGGCGGCGTATTCCGCTGCCCACGTACCCGTTCCAGCGCACCAGGTTCCATCTGGATCCCACGGCAGAGAGGCCGGTGTCTATCGAGCGGGTCGCCGAGGAGGACATCGATCCCGGAGTAACGTTGGAGGCACCCGCCACGGCCACCGAAGCGGCCGTGGCACAGGTCTTCGAAGAATTGCTGGGAATCACCCAGCCGGCCAGGCAGCATGACTTCTTCAAGCTGGGCGGCGACTCCCTGCTGGCGACTCAGCTCACTTCCCGGTTGCGGGATCGGCTGTCCGCCCCCCTGTCGGTCCGGGAGGTCTTTCACGCATCCACGGTCGCCGAACTCGCCGAACTCGTCGAAACAAAGAAGGCCTCAGGAGCGTCCGAGCACACCAGCGCAACAGCCCCGGAGAGTGCGCAGCTGGTCCCAGTGCCGCGTGGTGATCAGGGGCTGCCCTTGTCCTTCGCGCAGCAGCGCCTGTGGTTCCTCGAACAACTGGGACTTGACGGGCTGGATCTCGCGATTCCTGGGGTTTGGCGGCTGCGGGGTGGTTTGGTTGTAGGGGCGTTGGAGGCGGCGTTCTCGGGGTTGGTGGCGCGGCATGAGGTGCTGCGGACGCGGTTCGTTATCGGTGCTGGTGGGGAGCCGGTTCAGGTAGTCGACGGGCCGGGTCCGGTGCGCGTACGTCATTTCGACTTGTCCGCGGTGCAGGACCCGGTGGCGCGTGAGGCTCAGGTGCGCGAGATGGTCGATGCGGAGGCGCTGCGACCATTCGACCTTGCCAAGGACGCGCTGTTGCGTGTGTCCTTGATTCGTGTCTCCGGCGAGGACCACGTCCTCGTCTTGGCCATGCACCACATCGTGTCCGACGGCTGGTCGATCGGCGTACTCACACGAGAGCTCGGCGAGCTGTACACCGCCGCCGTGGCGGGCCGTGATCCGCAGTTGCCGGAACTTCCTGTGCAGTACGCCGACTTCGCCGTGTGGCAGCGGGAGTGGTTGCAGGGCGAGGTCCTGGAGCGGCAGCTGGGCTATTGGCGCGACCAGCTCGCTGGCCTGGAACCCCTGGAACTGCCCACCGACTTTCCACGCCCGGTCGAGCGCACCGGCAATGGCTCCTCGTTCGAGTTCGACGTGCCCGACGCTCTGGTGACCCAGCTGCGCGCCCTCGCCAACAGCACCGGCACCTCCCTGTACATGGTGTTGCTGGCCGCGTTCGATGTCCTGCTCGCCAGGTACGGCCGGCGCGACGACGTGGCGGTTGGAACCCCCATCGCCGGCCGCAACCGCGCCGAGATCGAAGGCCTGATCGGATTCTTCGTCAACACACTCATCATCCGAAACGACCTCGCCAACAACCCCACCTTCGAAGACCTCCTGGCACGTGTCAAAGACACGACCCTCGCCGCCTACGACCACCAGGACTTGCCCTTCGAGCGGCTCGTGGAAGAACTCGCCCCCGAACGAGACCTCTCCCGCACCCCCCTCTTCCAAGTCATGTTCATCCTCCAGAACGCCGGCGAAGAGACCTGGGAATTCACCGCACTGGATATTGACTCCTACCCCAACGAGTTCAGGGTTTCCCAGTTCGACCTGACTCTTTCGGTTCACGAGACCGATGACGCGCTGAAAGCCAATCTGGTCTACAGCACAGACCTGTTCGATGTCTCGTCCATGGAACGCCTGGCCGGGCACTACCGAAACATACTGGCGTCCGCAGTAGCCGAGCCCAAGACGCGACTCAGCGAACTGAAGATGCTGTCACAGGCGGAACAGCATCAGCTGGCCGTGGAATGGAACGACACAGCAGCGGAATTCCCTCAGGGCCTGTGCGTCCACCAGCTCGTCGAGGCACAGGTCGCCGCCCAGCCGGATGCGGTGGCAGTCGTCTTCGGCGACCAGGAACTCACCTACGCACAGCTGAACACACGAGCCAACCAACTGGCCCACCACCTTCGAAGCCTTGGAGTGGGGCCGGAAACCCTGGTGGGCGTCTGCCTGGAGCGCGGCCTGGACATAATCGTGTCCCTCCTCGCCGTCCTCAAAGCCGGCGGCGCCTACGTCCCCCTCGACCCCGACTACCCCACCGAACGCCTGGCCTTCATGCTGGCCGACACCGCCGCCCCCGTCCTCCTCACACAGCACAGCCTCCGCGACCGGCTGCCCACCGGGGCACACACCGTCGTCTGCGGGGACACCGACACCATCAGCACCCAGCCCCACACCAACCCCGACAACCACACCACCCCCGACAACCTTGTCTACGTCATCTACACCTCCGGATCAACCGGCACCCCCAAAGGCGTCATGACCGAACACCGATCGCTCAGCGCTCAGGCTTGGGAGATGCGACGGCACTATCGCATCGAGCAAGGGGATGCATTCCTGCAGTTCGCTTCCATGACGTTCGACGTCGGCACGGAGAACGTGTTCACCACACTGCTGGCAGGCGGAAAGCTGGTGGTGCGTGCCACGGAGTGGACGCCTGAGCTGCTTGCCGACATGATCGCGCGGTACAAGATCGTCACCACGAACCTGCCTCCCGCGGTATGGGAGCAGATGTTCAGTTACCTCGAGCCTTCACGTCTGACATCGCTCCGGCAGCTGGTTCTCGGAGGAGAGGCACTCTCGGCGGCGCTTGTTTCCAAGTGGTTTCAGCGGTTCTCGGTTCCGCTCTGTAACGCTTACGGTCCGACGGAAACCACCGTCACCGCGACGACGGCGATCGTCAACTCTGCGCATGGTGGTGTGCCGATCGGTCGTCCCATCGCGAATACCGAGGTGTTCGTGGTGGACGATGCCGACGGGCTGGTGCCGATCGGAGTTCCCGGTGAGCTGCTGGTGGGTGGCGCCGGCGTGGCCCGGGGTTATCTGAACCGCCCGGAGCTGACCGCCGAGAAGTTCGTCGAGGTGGAGATCGCGGGCCAGACCCGCCGCGTCTACCGCACCGGCGACCTCGTCCGCTGGCTGCCCACCGGCGACCTGGAGTTCCTCGGCCGCATCGACGACCAGGTCAAGATACGCGGCATCCGCATCGAACTCGGCGAGATCGAATCACGACTGGCCGCCCACGAGGACGTAGCGCAGGTCGTGGTCACCGTTCGCGAAGATTCCCCCGGAGACAAGCGCCTGGGCGCCTACGTCGTACCACAACACGACACCCACCCGATGGCATCGACCCTGCGCCCCTGGTGTGCCACCACTCTGCCCGACTTCATGGTCCCCAGCGCCTTCATCATCCTGGAGGCACTGCCCCTCACCCCCAACGGCAAGGTCGACAGACGAGCCCTGCCCGCCCCCGACACTGACCGCCCCGACCTTGCCGCACACTACGTCGCACCCCGAAACGACACCGAAACCATCATCGCCGACATCTGGGCCCAAGTACTCGGCATCGACCAGGTCGGCATCCACGACAACTTCTTCGACCTCGGCGGACACTCCCTCCTCGCCACCCGAGTGGTAGTGGACGCCCGGGCACGGGGCTTCCAGCTTTCGCCCAAGGACATCCTGAAGACTCCGACAGTCGCCCGTCTCAGCGTCCGCTTGCGGACGCCCGTGGAGGTGTCAGTGGTGCCGGATCCGTCGGCGCCGGAGATCGTGCATTTGAACGAGCACGCGCCGGGCAGGCCGAGCCTGTTCTGGGTTCACGAGATCGGCGGCGGCACCGGTGCCTATGCCCACCTGGCGAATCAGCTCAACGGGCAGGTGAACGTGCTCGGTATCAATGCTCCGGCGGGCGGAACGGCTCTGGCTGGGGACATCACCGAGCAGGCCACTCGATACCTGGCGGCCATCCGCCAGGTGGAGCCCACCGGGCCGTACTTCCTGGCGGGTTGGTCGTTCGGCGGGCTGGTAGCACTGGAGATGGCCAGGCAGGCCAGGGTGTCGAACCTCGAGGTCGGAATGCTGGCTGTGGTCGACTCCGTGCTTCCCTCGGGGAGCTTGCGCAAGCGGATCAGCAAGGACGCCGAAGTCATCGACGGTCTCGTCGCCGACGTCGACAGCCTGAGAAGCCCGGATGAGCAGAACGGGATCAACCCGGATGCGCTGAGCGCGCTCCGTGAGGTCGGGGTGACCGACGACATCCTTCTGCTGGGCCACGACGCGGTGGAGTCCCATCTCAGGATCAGGAAGTCCCAGCTCCATGCGATGGCGGCGTTCGAGCCGCGCCCCGTCGATTCTGACCTTCGCCTGTACACCGCGACCGAAAACGGGTGGAAGGAATCCCTGGAATCCGTCTGGAGCCCGTTCGCCAACCAGATCAAAGTGATGGAGCTGGCAGGAGATCACTACTCCATCATGCGAATTCCGAGCGTCGGACTGATAGCCGATGACATCGCGATGCACATGGCGAATACCAGAAACTAGCGACTCGCCCACCCAGATCCTTGATATCGACACTGGAGGTTTCGTTGGACTCGACCACAAGCACGCTGTATGACATTGGAGATTTCCCCCCGCTCGGCACCGTCCCATGCTCCATGTATGCGTCGGTCATTCGCCCGGAACGGTATGGGGAACCGGCAACAGCGTTCCGGACGGAAGTCGTCGATACACCTGAGGTTCCGCCGGGCTTCGTTCTCGTGGCGGTCATGGCCGCCGGTATCAACTACAACAACGTATGGGCCGCCAAAGGTAAGCCTGTCGATGTCGTGGCGATGCGCCAGCGTCAAGGAAGCACCGAGCCTTTTCATATCGGCGGCTCAGAGGGATCCGGAATTGTCTGGAAGGTCGGCGCGGGCGTAAGGAGAGTCAAGGTGGGCGACGAGGTCGTACTATCGGGCTGTCGTTGGGACGAGGATGATCCTGATGTGCGGCTCGGCCTCGATCCCATGCTGGCAGCGTCGCAGCAGGTGTGGGGATACGAACTGAACTGGGGTTCCTTTGCTCAGTTCGCCCTGGTGGCCGAGCTTCAGTGCCTGCCCAAGCCCGCCCGCCTGAGCTGGGCTGAGGCAGCGGGGTACCTGCTCACCGGTGCGACGGCATACCGGCAGCTCGCCGGCTGGCCGCCCAACACGGTTCAGCCCGGGGACGGGGTTCTCATCTGGGGTGGGTCCGGCGGCCTCGGTTCGATGGCGATCTCGCTGACTCTCCAAATGGGAGGGAAGCCCATTGCCGTTGTGTCGTCTCCGGAGAAGGCCAAGTACTGCCTCGAGCTGGGTGCCGCCGGAGTCATTGATCGAACCAAGTACAACCACTGGGGACGCGTGCCCCCGGCCGACACAGAGGAACACAAGTCGAGGACGGCCGATCTGCGGGCTTTCGGGCGCGAGATCTGGGAAATTCTTGGCGAAAAAGTGTCTCCCAAGATAGTGTTCGAACATCCCGGCAGCGATACCATTCCGACGTCGGTTTTCATGTGCGCTTCAGGCGGAATGATCGTGATCTGCGGCGCCACATCCGGCTTCAACGTAGACGTTGACCTCAGATATCTCTGGATGCGGCAGAAGCGGCTTCAGGGGTCTCATTTCGCCAATCCGCGAGAGTGTCATGCCGTGACACGTCTGGTCGATATGGGTCTCCTGGCTCCCCACCTGGGGCATACCTATACGTTCGACGAGATCGGCCAGGCTCATCAGCATCTACTTGAGGGTGTACAGGCACCGGGCAACGTCGCTGCCCTGGTTGGTGCCAGTAAATAGTTCAGGTCAATGCCGTTCGACGGGAACCGACTGTGGAATTGCACTTCTACGCGCATCCACCCGAAACTACGGGCCTGGGCGTCGTTGTCACCAGCGTGGCCTCAGATGCCCACACGTGGAATCTGGTCTATCTGCAACTCCTCCTCGAAGAGCTGGGTCACCGGGTGACCAACCTCGGTGCCTGCGTACCCGACCAACTGGTGGTCGACGAATGTCGTGCCCGGCGTCCCGACCTGATCGTGATCTCGACGGTCAACGGGCACGGTTTCGTCGACGGAAAACGCGTGGTGAGCTCGCTGCGTGGCTGCCCTGAACTACGCCACACGCCCATCGTCATAGGCGGCAAGCTCGGCATCGGCGGCGGGGAGCACGGGCGGGGTGCCCGGGAGTTGATCGAGGCCGGCTTCGATGCGGTTTTCGAGGAGAGTGTCGGCATCGTCAGCTTCCGTGACTTCATCCAGTCGCTGCCGTCAGAGGTGACGCAATGAGCGCAGGCAATCATTCATCGCTCGTGCGTCACCTCGATGGCCGTCCGGTCACCGGTCCGTCGGTCGAGTCCTTCGGAGCCTTCGTCGGCGCCGCTCAGCGCGCCGGTCATCTTGTGGTCCAGCCACGGATGGGAATGAGCGATCCCCATCTGATGCGGTCCGGATTGCAGGCCACCCGGCAGGCGGAGGCGGTCACCGTGGGCACGATCACGTTGGACAGCTACACCCGCCTGGGTTCCCACGAGCTCGCTCGTCGTGCGGTGGCCGATGGGGTGGCGCTCAACGGCTACCCCATCGTGGCCCTCGGCACCGCCACCACCCTCGGTGTCACCGATGGGATCGCCAGTCCTGATTTCCCGATCCAGGTCCGGCACGGTTCGCCGTCTCCCTACGCGATATTCGAGGCCTTGGTGGCTGCGGGCCTGGCTGCCACCGAGGGCGGCCCGGTTTCTTACTGTCTGCCGTATAGCCGAACCCCCTTGGAGCAGTCCGTACTGGACTGGGCGCGCTGCTGTGAGATGTTCGCGCGTCTGGAAGAGACGGGTGTCGAGCCGCACTTGGAGACTTTCGGCGGCTGCATGATGGGCCAGATGTGCCCGCCCAGCCTGCTGGTCGCTCTGGCGGTGCTGGAAGCACTCTTCTTCAAACACCACGGGCTGCACAGCGTCTCACTCAGCTATGCGCAGCAGACGAATGCCGTGCAGGATGAGGAGGCTATCAAGGCGCTGGCCACAATCGCCGGCGAGCTGCTGAGCACCATGGACTGGCACATCGTTCTCTACGCTTACATGGGGGTGTTTCCCCGCACATCAGCCGGATCCGAGCTGCTCTTGGAGGAAGCCGCTCGCTTGGCGGTGCGCACCGGCGTGGCCCGACTCGTCGTGAAGACGTCCGCTGAGGCACATCGGATTCCGAACATCGCGGAGAACGTTGCAGCCCTGGAGCTCGCCGCACGAGCCGCCGCGAGTCAGCCGGCGGAGCACAGAGCGGCCGGCAGCCAGGACACCGGCATACTCGACGAGGCTCGGACGATCATCGATGCCGTTCTCGCTCTCGACCCGTACATAGGAAGGGCGCTGGTCCGGGCGTTCGCAACAGGGCTGCTGGACGTTCCGTTCTGCCTGCATCCGGACAACGCCGGACGCACTCGAAGCTTCTTGGATTCCGAAGGACGGCTGCACTGGTGCGAAGTCGGCTCGATGCCGGTTCGCCGAACGGTCCACGACCGTGTTCGGCTCTCGTCGGCTGACCTGCTGAGCTCGCTCTCCTATGTCGAGCGCAAATACGACCAGCTAGCTCTGGCGGACGCGACGTTCTCCCGAGTCGCTGAGAACGGTGCTCGGCACGCCGCTCTGACCGCTCCGGTCGACGCCGTCGATCTAACCCGATACGCGAAGGAATCCGTCTCATGACGCATGTTCCCGAGTCCACTCTGCTCAAGCAGCCGCTGTCGTCCCCGGACAGTGTCCGCCACCACCTCACCTCGGATATCACTCGGGCCGTGCTGGCCATCCAGCGGCACCTGCTGGGCGTTGCCCGTGAACACCTCACCGACGCCGGCTTCGTGGAAATGCTGCCGCCGATCATCGGACCGGTGACTGACCCGGGCACCCGTGGTTCGAAGCAGGTGGACGTGGATTTCTACGGCCACCGGTACAAGCTGATGACCAGTGCGATTCTCTACAAGCAGGCTTCCCTGCTGACTTACGACAAGATCTTCTACATCGCACCCAACGTCCGCTTGGAGCCGCTCGAGACCACCAACACCAGCCGTCACCTAGCCGAGTTCCATCAGATCGACGTGGAAATGGCCGGTGCCTCACGCCAGGAGATTACCGGTGTGCTGGAGCGGCTCGTCCGGCAGATCGTGAGCCGGGTGATCGCTGATCTGCCTGCGGAACTGGAGACGCTCGGTCGCGATCCTTCGGCCTTCGAGTCGCTGGTGGACCAGGCCTTCTCCACCATGACGCATGCTCAGGCATTGGAAAAGCTCCGTGAACTGGGACATGTGCAGAACACGGACACAGAGATCGAATGGGCGGGCGAGGCGTTGCTGTCCAGCCACTTGGGTCGTCCGGTCTTCGTCACCGATTATCCCAAGGGATCACGTGGCTTCTACGACCGGGAGAGCCAGACGGAACCAGGTTTGCTGCGCAATTTCGACCTGCTGGCCCCGGAAGGGTACGGCGAGCTATGTAGCGGCAGTGAGCGGGAGTACGACTACACCCGCATCGTCAGCCGGATCCGGGAAACCGGTGAGAACCCTGCCAAGTACGGCTGGTACCTGGATCTGCTACGCGAAGGTATTCCAGCCAGCGCCGGATTCGGGATCGGTTTGGAGCGGTTCACCCGCTACCTTGCGGGACTCGACAGTGTCTGGCAGGCGTCCGCCTTCCCGAAGGTGCCGGGAGTGGTATCGCCGTGACCGCGCTGCACGCCCATGGCTTCTCGGAGGAGGCCGTCCGCGAACGCGCCCGTGAGGGTATGGCGGCCGCCTTCCCCGACCGGCAGAACTACGGGCAGGTCCTCTACGGCTCTACCGCGGCCGTGGCCGACGTCAGCGATCCCCTGGGCGGCATGCGGCTGACTCCACCCGTGTTCATGCCGCAGCGGCTGGAGAAACTGCTCGAACTCGGCAGGGAACCCCTGCATAGCGACGTCATCCTCGACACGGTGATTGGTGGTCTGCGCTCTACGCTGCCGCTCTACGTCTCCGCCTTCGGATCGACCAAGGCCGCTGGCACGGAGCAGGTGCTGAATGCCAGCCGTCAGGCTGGCCGTCTGGGAATCCCGATGACCATCGGCGAAAACATCGTGCCCATGACGGGCTATGGCAGGGTCGGTGAGCAGACCCAGCGCACTATCCTCGGCCGTCTCGCCGCCTACCAGGAGGAACTCCTGGATGGGTTCGGCGGGCTGGCGATTCAGCAGAGCACCGAGGACGCCGATGCCGAGGTGTGGAACCTCGTCTACAGCGACCCGTCCGCGCAGCCGCTGCTGGAGAGCGGACGGCTGGCCTTCGAGCTCAAGGTCGGTCAGGGGGCCAAGCCTGGCCTCGGCGGGATGACGTTGCTGAACCGCTCGGCCGCTGCGCAGGTGGACCAGCAGTTCGCGCTGGACGAGATCTTCGGTCAGGGCGCCGAAGAGGTCCTGCGGTGTGGCAGCGCGGGGACCTTCACGGAAGAGATCCTGCGCCAGCAGATCCGGCTGATGCGCAACAACTTCCCTCGGGTCAAGGTCTGGGTGAAGCTACATCCGGGACGAGATGTCGCACTTGCCGCGGCGACTGCCTGGGAGGCCGGCGCGGACGCCGTCATCGTCGACGGCGCGGAGGGGGGCACCGGCTGGGCACCCGTCGCCACAATCGACCAGGTCGGCCTGCCGCTCGGCGAATGCCTGGTCCGGATCGGGAACCACGATGCGTGCCTCCTCGCCTCCGGGCGGATATGGGAAGGAAGCCGAGCCGTCAAGTGTCTGGCTCTCGGTGCCACCGCGGTCGGACTCGGGCGCGCGGCGCTCGTCGCTGTCGACGAAGATCCGGCAGCGGGACTGGTCAATCTGCTGTCCTGTCTCGCTCTCGAGCTGCGCCTGTTGATCAGCGCGTTGGGCAAGTACACGCCCGGTTCCCTGGGGCCTGAGGATCTGTGGCCCTTCCCCTCGTTCGGCAGCGGATCCCGCGACCGGTTGACTTCTGGGAAGTTTCGATGATTCCACCCGCTTTTGATCAGGCACGACTCTGGCTGCACAACCTTCCGGAGGGGCCCCGTTCCCTTGGCACCGTCTCCTTGACCATCAGGCTTCGGGGATCACTGAATGTGGACGCCCTACAGGCCGCGGTCACCGACCTTGTCAGGCGCCACGGCCTCTCCAAAGGACAAGAGGCGCAGATCCCCTGGGCGGTGACCCACTGCTCCGAGGAGACACTTCACGACGCGCTGACAGAGGCCATTGGTGACGTCGTGCCGCCGAGTGAGGCATCTGTGCGGTCTCGTCTGTTCTCGGTAGGCACCAAGGACCATGTGTTGGTGCTGGTGACGCATCGCATGGCCAGTGCGGGCTGGGCATTGGGTCAGGTGCTGAGCGATGTGGCCGCGGCCTACGCCGCGCGGCGTGAGGGCAAGGTGCCTGACGAGAAGCCGAGCTTTCTCCGACGGGAGGCCTCGGCGGAAGACTCGCTGGGCCTGATGTCGGAGCAACTCGCCCACTGGCGCCGGGCACTGGCCAACCTTCCCGAAGAGTTTGCGGTACCCACCGACCGGCCCCGCCCTGCCTCTCCGTCCTACCGCGGCGCGGTTCATGTGGCGCGGATCGGGGCCAGACTGCACGAACGGCTCGTCACCTTCGCACAGGAACACCAGGTGTCAGTGTTCCTGGTGCTCCAGGCTGCCATGGCGGGACTGCTGTCCCGGTTAGGCGCAGGCACGGACGTTCCCCTGGGCACCTCCGCTCCTGGACGAGCTTCGGTCAGCGCGCTCAACATACTTGTGCTGCGAACCGACCTATCCGGTGACCCGACCTTCCGGGAACTCGTCGCCCAGGTGCGAGAGACCACCCTGGAGGCCTGCGCCCATCAGGACGTGCCCTTCGAGCGTCTGGTCGAGGAACTGGCTCCTGCCCGTATGCCGTCCCGCCACCCGTTCTTCCAAGTCATGCTGGTGTCGGAGGACCGCACCACGGCTCGCGCCGAGTTCGCCGGGCTGGCCGCCGAGGCGCGGGTGTTCGACCTGAACGCGGCCGCTGTCGATCTCGTCGTGGAGCTCGCAGAGGGACACCGCGCGGACGGGACCGCGATCGGTGTCGATGTCGCAGTGAGATACTCCACCGATCTGTTCGATCGGGAGTCGATCGTCGCCCTGACGGCCCGGCTGGTTCGTTTCGTGGATTCGGCGCTTGCCGACGCGGAGCACGCGGTGAGCCGGGTGGGGGTGCTGTCGGACACCGAGCGCCGAACGCTCCTGGTCGATTGGAACGGCTCACCGGCGCGGCAGTCGACGGATCGTTTGGTGCATGAGCTGTTCGAGGAGCAGGCGGCTGAGCGGCCGGACGCCGACGCGCTGATCTTCGAGCGGGAGCGGCTTTCGTATCGCGATCTGGATGTGCGAGCCAACCGGCTGGCGCACCATCTCGTCGCCGCCGGGCTGGGGCGAGGCGAGGTGGTCGGTGTGTACCTGGAGCGAGGCATCGAGCAGGTGGTCGCCGTGCTGGCCGTGCTCAAGGCCGACGGAACCTACACCATGCTCGACCCGGACCTGCCGGTCGGTCGAGTGGAGGCACTGCTCACCCACGCCTCCGCGCGGGCCGTGGTGACCAGGACTGAGCTCGCCGGGCGGCTGTCCGGACGTCCGGATCTTCTGATGTGCGTCGACACCGACGCGGAGGCGATCGCTGGGCGGCCGGTTCAGGGGCTTGGGCACCGTGCCAGCCCGCAGGACGCCGCTTGCGTGATGTTCACGTCAGGTTCGACGGGTGTGCCGAAGGGTGTAGTGACCCCGCACCGCGCGATCGTTGGCACGATGCTAGGCCAGGACTTCGCGGACATGGAACCCTCGCAGGTGTGGCTACAGTGTTCGCCCGTGTCGTGGGACGCCTTCGCGCTCGAGCTGTTCGGTGCCCTGTTCTCCGGAGGCGTATGTGTGCTGCAACCAGGACAGCGACCCGAACCGGCACTGATCGCCTCCCTCGTGCGGGAGCACGGCGTCACCACAATGCACGTGTCGGCGAGCCTGCTGAACTTCCTGCTGGACGAGCACCCGGCGACGTTCACCGGCCTCCAGCAGGTGATGACCGGCGGGGAGGCAGCATCGGTGCACCATGTGATGCGTCTGGTGCGTGTGTTCCCGCATATCCGACTGGTCAACGGCTACTCGCCGGTCGAGTCGACGATTTTCACCCTGACCCACCGGATCACCGCCGAGGACGGTGCCCGTCCTGCCATCCCGGTAGGCCGGCCGCTTCGCGGCAAGGGCCTGTACGTGCTGGACGACAACCTCGCCATGGCAGCTCCGGGGGTGGTAGGTGAGCTCTACATGTCCGGTGTGGGACTCGCCCATGGCTATGTCGGCCAGCCGGGCCTGACTGCCGAGCGTTTCATCGCCTGCCCGTTCGGTGCGCCAGGCGAGCGTATGTACCGCACCGGCGATCTGGTGCGTTGGCGTGCCGACGGGATCATGGAGTACCTGGGTCGTGCCGACGACCAGGTGAAGATCCGCGGCTTCCGGATCGAACCCGGCGAGGTGCAGTCGGCGTTGGCTGAGCACCCGGGACTGGTCCGTACAGCGGTTGTCGTGCGTGAGGACGCACCCGGTGACAAGCGTCTGGTCGGGTATGTCGTGGCCAAGGACGACAGCAGTGTGGATCCCGCGGCGGTTCGTGCGTTCCTGGCCGAACGGCTGCCCCACTATCTGGTGCCTTCCGCGGTGGTCGTGCTGGACTCGCTCCCCATGACGGCGACCGGCAAGCTTGATCGCCGCGCCCTGCCGGTTCCCCTCCTCACGCCGCGCGAAGCCGGCCGGGAACCGCGCACCGAGCAAGAGAAGTTCCTCTGCGACTTGTTCGCCGAGGTCCTCCGAGTCGAGCACGTCGGAATCGACGACAACTTCTTCGACCTCGGCGGCCACTCCCTGCACGTCACCAAACTGGTCAACCGGGTCCGCTCGGCGCTCGGGGCGGAGTTGTCCATCAAGGCCGTCTTCGAAGCGCCCACGGTTGCCGATCTCGTCGGCCGGCTCGCGAAGGACCGCACGGCTGGGCCCGTACTGAGCTCCCGGCGCAGAGGGGCCTCATGACGGCGTGGTGCCCCGCCCTGGCACACGTGGGGTTCCGCTCGCTCCCATCGGCTCGTGCAGCCCCTATTCATGACCACCCGTCCGCATCGAGGAGGTAAGACAGTGACATCCGGCCCCGATCGACCCACCACACCCGAGGGCTCCGATTCGGAACAGCTCGCGGTTCGCACGGTTCGACGCTTCTACGACCTGGTCGACAGCGGAGACGTGCACGGTCTTGCCGCTCTGTTTGCCCTCGACGCCGAATACCGTCGACCCGGCTACGACCTCATGGTTGGCCCCGAGGGCCTGCTGGACTTCTACGGCAGGGGCCGGACGATTCGCGTGGGCAAGCACGCTTTGACCACTCTGCTTACGGACGGCCACACCGTCGGCGTGTTCGGCGAGTTCCACGGCGAGCTCAACGACGGCAATCCGGTGCACCTGCGCTTCGCGGACAGCTTCACAGTGTGTCCCGACGGCCTCTTCTCCAGCCGCGACACCTACTTTTTTGCCCCTCTGGTCTGAGACCACCGTTCCGAAGGAGCTCTCACATGTCCGCCATTTTCGAACCCAGCGCCACCGCACGCGACCGTGTCGTGCGGCACCCTGGCCATGGCGAGTCTTTCACCGAGCATATGATCAGCATGGAGTGGACCGAGGGCGAGGGTTGGTCCGAGGGCCGGATAACTCCGCTGCAGAATCTGTCCCTTCATCCTGGGGTGATCGGCCTCCACTACGGTCAGGTCGCTTACGAGGGGCTGAAGGCCCACCGGCGCGCCGACGCTTCGATGGGCGTATGGCGTCCGTACGACCACGCCTTGCGCTTTCAGCGTTCGTGCCGCCGACTGGCCATGCCCGAGCTGCCCGTGGAGACGTTCGTGGCGGCCGTCGATCAGCTGATCAATGCGGACGAGGGCAGCCTTTCCGGCGATCCCGCACACAGCATCTACGTGCGGCCGATCATGTTCGGAACCGACACGTCGCTCATGCTGCGCCCGTCGAGGACCTATCGGTTCCTGGTCATGGCCTTTGTCGCCGGCGGGTTCTTCGGCGAGTACGTCGAGTCGGTCTCGGTGTACGCAAGCCACGACTACAGCCGTGCCTTCCCCGGCGGCACTGGTGACGTCAAGGTGGCCGCCAACTACGCCCCCTCCTTCCTGGCCCAGCGCGAGGCAGAAGCGGCAGGTTGCCAGCAGGTCCTCTGGCTGGACGCCGTAGAGCGGCGCTACCTGGAGGAGATGGGAGGAATGAACATCTTCCTGGTCCGTGGCCAGGGGATGCAGGCACAGGTGGTCACTCCCAAACTGACCGGCACGCTGCTGCCTGGCGTGACGCGCAATACGATCCTCATCCTGGCCGAGCGCCTCGGCTACCAAGCGGTGGAGGAGCGCATCTCCCTGGACCAGTGGCGCACCGAGTGCGATTCGGGCCTGATGTCGGAGGCGTTCGCCTGCGGAACTGCCGCCGTGGTCACCCCGATCAGCAGAGTCGTCGACCGCGGCAACGCCTGGACCATCGGAAACGGAAAGCCAGGGCCGGTCACTCTGGCACTGCGCACGGCGCTGACCGATCTGCACCACGGACTGGCTCCGGATCCGGACGGCTGGTTGCACTCCGCGGCTGGACATTAAGCCCGGCGATGCCGACGGCAGCTTGATCCGGGTGATGCTCCCTCAGGTCCTAGGCCGCACCCGCCAGGTCCCCGATGTGGCTTGTCGGCCTGAGTCCTTTTGTTCGACTCCCCTACGGCCAGCGGTCGGCACGGGCCGTGGACGACGTCATCGTTGCGAAACCAACAGCTTCCCAAAGGAGTGAGTCCCTCATGTCCACTGTGGGTCAGGCGGCCGATACCGGTCGCGTCGTGCGCAACGTGCTCGACCGGTACTTCCACGAGATCCAGGCGGCCGCGCGCAAGGCGAGTGCCGCGCGCACCGCATCACCCCTGATACCTCTGGAGCTCGACGCGAAACCGGCCGGGTTCGCCAAGTTCACCGAGGTCACGGATGTCGGCCTGACTCAGGTGCAACCGCGGATGTACATCCTCGACCTGATGCGCAATCCCGGTGCGCGGACGACGAAGACCGTTGCATCACTGCTGATGATCGCGCGTGCCGCCGCGCACATCCGCCGCACCGGCGAGCGGGTGCTGCTGGTCACGCCGACGTCCGGTAACAAGGGGACGGCACTGCGGGATGCCGTGGCCCGCGCCTACGAGACCGGCCTTGCCACACCCGACGAGCTGCGGATCGTCATGCTCGCCCCCGAGGCGTCGCAGTCCAAGCTGCGCGACTGCCCGCTGACCGCCGAGCGGTCGCTGCGGACGGCGAACCCCGTGGTCCTCGCCGATGTCGAGCAGCCGGGCGACGTGAAGCTGCTCAGCAGCGAGGTCGTGGAGCGGTATGCCGCGGAGATCTTTGACACCACCGGCTTCCGCATCTGGTACACCCTCGACCTCGACAACTACCGCATCGCGGATGCGACGCGCGCCTTTGTGGAGGCCGAACTGCTGTCCATCACCGAGCGGTCCGCACCGCGCGTACACGCCCACGCCGTCTCCAGCGCTTTCGGACTGATCGGCTACCACCTCGGGCATCAGCTGCTTGCTGAGGGCCTGACCGGACTTCCGGCGCCCGCCTGGCACCCCGGCTTCTTCCTAGTCCAGCAGCTCGCCACGGCTGACATGGTGACCAGCCTGCTCGGCACGAAGGTTCCCGAGTACACCCACGACGAGGAGTCCGGTGTCTGGCGGCAGTCCGCGGCGGTCGAGTTCCCCGCGGTCACGGACCACCCGCAGGAAGTGATCGACGCCACCTTCTACACCAAGGAGCCGCCGACGCGATCGCAGGTCAACGAGATCGTCGCGCGGCACGGCGGCGGCGGTGTCGTGGTGTCCCGCCGCGAGTGCCTCGACAAGTTCGACGAGGTGCGCTCGCTCGCCGCCGAGGCCCGCATCACGATCGCCGCCGACCCTGCCCTGATCCGCGAGTGGTCCGTGGTCAAGGCGATCACCGGTGTGCTCGTGGCCCGTGAACGCGGCCTGGTCGCGGCGGACACCGACGTGATCGTGCACGCCTCCGGCTACTACAGCGACGAACTGCTCGCCCCCCTGCGGGACGAGCACATCACGCGCGCCGCCACGGCGGACGACCTTGCCAAGACCTTGCTCGCGGCCGCCCACGCGTAGATCCGACCCGACAGGACCACCACACCGAGAGGGGACATCCATGTTCCGTACGATGCTGAAATCCAAGATCCACCGCGCCACGGTCACCCAGTGCGATCTGAACTACGTCGGCTCCCTCACCATCGATGCTGATCTCATGGACGCCGCCGATCTGCTCCCCGGCGAACTTATCCACCTGGTGGACATCAACAACAGCAACCGGTTCGAGACCTATGTGATCGAGGGTCCCCGCGGCAGCGGTGTCATTGGTGTCAACGGCGCCGCGGCCCGCCTCGTCCAAAACGGCGACCTCGTCATCATCATCGCCTACGCGACGGTGCCCGACGGCGACGCGGCCAAGCTAGCTCCCAACGTGGTGTTCGTGGACGAGCACAACCGGGTCGTGCACCTCGCCTCCGCCCTCGCCTCCGCTCCCGCCGGCTACGGACTGACCGCCGGGGACACGGTGGAGGAGGGGTGATTCCCCCGACCTGGCGGTACGTCTGGAACAACAGCGCCGACCCGCGCATCGTACGGGCCCACACCTTGGCCGATGCCGCCGTCACCGCACGGCCCCGGGTCACGCTGTCCTGGCCGGACGGCGAGGGGCTGGTGCTGGCGTATGGCGGCCTGCCCCAGGGGCTGACGCACGTGCTGCCGTTCCTGGAGCAGCAGCGCGGTACGCCGTCGCACCGAATCCGGCGAGGCACTACCTGGACCGCCCTCGTGTCCGGCCGGGCCGCTCCGGGCGCCGACATCCTCTCCGTCGGCGTGCTGCGCGACCGTGTCCCGGAACGGCTGCCGCGGCACCGCCTGCTGCTGCCGTTCCGGGTCACCCTGGGGGTGCCAGTCGGGCCCGACCCGCAGGAGGTACTGCGCAGGCTCTCCCGCAAGGCTCGGCAGCAGCACTCGCGAGAGCTCCGCTCCCACCGCCGCACCCTGGAAGTGGCCACCGGCGAGAAGGGCTTCGCATTCTTCTACGACGACATGCACCGGCCGACCATGGCGAACCGGCACGGTGACTCCGCCCGATCCGAGGACCGGGAGAGCGCGCGCGTGTGTCTCTTCCAGCGCGGTGTGCTCTTCTTCCTGCGGGAGTCAGACCGGCGCGTGGCGGGGATGCTGTGCCGGCTCGAAGGCCGGACCTTGGTGATCCGTCTGGCTGGCGTGGACCAGGGCAGCGACCAGGCGTATGGCTCGGGCACCTACTTGGCGATGTACGTGCTGATCCTGCAGTGGGCGGCTGAGCACGGCCTGACACGGGTGGACCTTTCGGGGTGCGAGCCGTTCCTGAGCAAGGGGATTTTTCAGTTCAAGCGAAAGATGCACCCGGAAGTGGTCCTGCCCAGCAACCACTTCGCGAACAAACGGCTCCTGCTGCAGGTCCGCCGGGACACCCCGTCCGTCCGCGACTTCTTGGCCGCGAATCCCTTGCTCGGGTTCGGCCCGGAGCAGGGGTTCGAGGCGGTCTACTTCCACGACGACGACCGTCCGCCCCGGCTCGACCTGCGGTGGAGCTGCCCCGGCGTGCAAGGGCATCGCCTCGTCGACCTGGACGACTTCCTCGCCGGCCTGCCGGGCCCGTCGCGGCGGACCTCCGCTGTCCACCCCCATCTTCCCTGACGATTGCACCAGGAGCGCGTGATGTGCGGCATTGCCGGCTGGATCGACTTCTCCCGGGACCTCACCCTGGAACGGCAGACCGTGGAGGCCATGACCGGTTCCCTGTACCGGAGGGGCCCGGATTCCGAGGGGGTGTGGCTCGCACCGCACGTCGCCCTCGGTCACCGGCGCCTGGCCATCGTCGACCTGGAGGGCGGCAAGCAGCCCATGGTGGCGCTCCGACGCTCACCTGAGGGCCCCGTGGTGTTGACGTACAGCGGCGAAGTGTACAACTTCCGCGAGCTGCGGGCGCAGTTGATCGCGCGCGGTCACCACTTCGAGACCGTCTCCGACACCGAGGTCGTGCTGCACGCCTACCTGGAGTGGGGCGCTGCCTTTGTCGATCACCTGACCGGGATGTTCGCCTTGGCAATCTGGGACGCCGGCCGTGAGGAGCTGCTCCTCGTACGTGACCGGCTCGGTGTGAAGCCCCTGTACTACCACGTCTACGGCGGCGGCCTGCTGTTCGGCTCGGAGCCCAAGGCGATTCTGGCCAACCCGCTGTTCACAGCGCGCACCAGCGAGGACAAACTCCCCATTCTGTTCAACCCGCGCCTGTCCATGCCAGGAGAGACACCTTTCACCGATCTGCGGCAGGTGCAGCCGGGCCATCTCGTGCGCTTCGCCCGGTCGGGGGCGCACGAGACGCCCTACTGGCGGCTGGTGAGCCGGGAGCATCACGATGACGCCGCGACCACCGTGGCACGGGTCCGCGAGATCCTGGAGGATGTCGTCCGCCACCAGTTGGTGGCGGACGTGGAGCTGTGCTGCCTGCTGTCTGGCGGCCTGGACTCGTCGGTCATCACCGCCCTGGCCGCCGCTCACCACCCGCGGAGGCTGCGCTCCTTCTCCGTCGACTTCGAGGGCGCCGAGGACGACTTCCGCGCCACCGCTCTGCGCCCCGAACGCGACACTCCCTTCGCCCTGTCCGCTGCCGCCCATCTAAGGGTCGACCACACCGCGATCACCCTCGACCCCGAGGCGCTGTCCACGGTCGTACCGGAGATCCTCCTTGCCCGCGATTTGCCCAGCCTCGGACAGTTCGACTCCTCGATGTACCTACTCTTCCAAGCGATTCGGGAGCGGTCCACGGTTGCCCTGTCGGGTGAGGCGGCTGACGAAGTGTTCGGCGGCTACCCCTGGTTCTTCGATCACGCCACCGTCTGGGGTGACACCTTTCCCTGGCTCGGCAATAGCCCCCGCCTCACGGACTGCCTGGCACCCGATGCCCGGGCCCGGATCCGTCCGGACGACGACGAACGCGACCGGTACGCCACGCTTCGCGCCCGTGTGCCGCGCCTGACCGGCGAGTCCGGCCGGCAGGCCCGGATGCGTGAGGTCCTCTATCTGAGCCTGCAAGGGCCGCTCGTGTACCTCCTCGACCGCAAGGACCGGATGAGCATGGCCGTGGGGCTGGAGGTGCGGGTGCCCTTCTGCGACCATAAGCTCCTGGAGTACGTGTGGAACGTGCCGTGGAAGATGAAGATGGCCGACGGCCGCGAGAAGAGTCTGCTCCGCGCCGCTGCCGCCGACCTGCTCCCCGGCGAGGTGCTGCGACGCCGCAAGAGCGCCTACCCCGCGACCTTCTCGCCGGCCCACGCCAAGTCCGTCCGCGCTGCCCTGGACGCCGTGCTGGACGACCGCGACTCGCCGTTGAGCGGGCTGCTGGACATCCCCAAGGTGCGGGAACTCGCCGCCAGCCAGGGCGAGATGATGACGATGGCGGACAACCTGCACCTGCTGCTGCCCCTGATCGAGGTGGACCGCTGGATGCGGAGTTACAACGTCTCACTGACCGCATGATTACCCAACTGCCCGAGCGTCCGACGGATCGAGCGAGGAGACAACAATGACAAGCGGCAGGGCCAAACTCTGGCGCCTGGCTGAGGAGTTCTGGGCGTGGCGTACGGCCACCCAGCCCGACTCCTACGACGACGTCACCCGGGTCGAGCGACCGGCCGGCTGGCTGCCTGACTGGTCGTCCGACGCCATCGCTGAACGGCGAAGTGTCCTGGCCCAGTTCAAGCGCCGCCATGGCGACCTCCACGTTCCGACGGAACTGGTCGCCAACCAGGTCGACACCGCCCTGTTGGGTTCCGCGCTCGCTCGAGTGCACTGGGAGCTGGATCTATTGCGCGCCTGGCGCCGCAACCCCTGCTTCTACCTCGACCAGGCACTGGTGCCCGTCTACAACCTGCTGCTCCAGCCACCGCCATGGCCCGGTACGCGCGGTCAGGACGTAGTGGCCCTCCTCGGTCATGTGCCGAAGATCCTGGAGCAGGCGAAACACAACCTCAGCGGACATGCGGCAGGCCCCTTTGCCCGGTACGCGCTGCGCCTGCTCGACACCGCAGACGAGGCGCTGGGGACGGCCATGACGGCATTGGCCCCGTTCCTGACGACTGTGCAGGCGGAAGAGATTGCCGCCGTCACTGGCACCGCGCAACGCGCACTCGTGGGCTACCGGGAGTGGCTGCGGGATCACCTACCCACCTTCAGGGCGTCGATCAGTATCGGCCCGAAAGCCTTCCGCTACTTTCTGTACAACGTTGCCCTGCTGCCGTACCCGGTGGAGCAGCTGCTGGAAATGGGCCGCCAGGAGTACGCCCGCACAGCCGCGGCCGAACTCGTGCTGCGTCGCCGCCACCGGAACCTGCCCGAGCCAGCGCTCCTCGCCGACACTGCGCGGCAGGTCGAGCAACAGCGCACCGACGAGCAGGACATCCGGGCCTTCCTGCGTCGCGAAGGCATCATCGACCTCCCCGACGACCTGCGCCACTATCGCAATGCCTGCATGCCCCCGTACCTGGAACCACTGACGTGGCTCGGCGTCCCGCACTACATCGCCTCAGCGCGGCGCCCCGGCGACAACGCATTGCGGTACCTCCGTGCGCCCCGGGCGGACCTGCCCTACTTCCAGCGCGTCGAGGCCTACGATCCGCGCGTGGGCGTCGTCCACGAGGGCGTACACGCCTGGCAGTCGGCGCTCGCCTGGCGCCATCCCAATCCGTTGCGGCGCCACTATTTCGATTCGGCGGCCAATGAGGGCATCGCCTTTCACGCCGAGGAACTTGCCCTGCACGCAGGACTATTCCAGGATGCCCCGGCGAGCGCCCTGTTCGTGGTGAACGCGATGCGCCTTCGTGCTCTGCGGGTAGAGGTCGACATCTCCCTTGCCGTCGGCGAACTCACCCTGGAAGAGGCCGCTGCCAGGCTGGTCGAGCGGGTCCCTATGGACCCCGCCACGGCTTGGGAGGAAGCGGCATTCTCCGCCGGGCACCCGGGCCAGGGGCTGAGCTATCTCACCGGCAAGATCCAGATCCACGACCTCCTCGCTGAGGCTGCCCAGCGCGAGGGCGACACATGGAGCCTTGCTTCCTTCATGGGTCGCCTGTGGCGCGAGGGCAACGTTCCCCTTGCTCTGCAGCGTTGGGAGCTACTTGGTGACCAGGGCCATGTAGCGGCAGCTCGACAATTCGGAGGTGACCGCGATGCGCCTGCGACGGAACTGGCCGAAGCCGGTCGCAGGTGACGAGCGCGACACCCGCCAGAACAGCGGGAGCAGTTCTCGCTGCCGGTCGGAATCCTGGCAGGCCGAGCCTGCGGCTCACACGCTCGCTACTACCACGCAGCCAAAATCAATTTGTTCGGCTCCCTCGACGGTTCCGAATATTGCTGAGCATGCAATGAAAGAGCGGATGCAGCCAGGAAAGAGAGGGGCGTGGACCAGCAAGTGGCATTTTATGCTGTTGGCTTTTCGGCCACCGCCGTAGCCGTGCAAGTCAGCTCCTTAGATGACTCGCATGCTCTGACTGTCCACGATGCTCGCATTCCGGGGTTTCTCGCCGCCGAGTGAGCCACCACTCAACTACCTAACGAAAATGTCACACCGGACGACAATGCAGACGCCATCTAAGTCCGGCATAGACATTAAGCCATGTTTCCTCGCAGCCTTGATCACGTCGCAACAATCCGCTAGGTTGACAATATCTTGCGGAGCCTCCTGCTTAGTAGGGAACTCGAATGTCAACACACTCTCGGCTTGGCCTATTGCGCGATCCGGATTTCGGACGTTTGTTTGCCGCCACCGCGCTCGGACAGCTGGGCGATCGCATCATTTTTCTGGCATTACCTCTGGTCGCAATCTTGGCATTGAACGTGGATGAGTTCCAGGTCGGCGCACTGACCGCGATGACAGCGGCAGGCTCGCTCCTGGTTGGGCTGCCGGCAGGCGCGTGGGTGGATCGCATGCGGAAGCGATCGGTGATGATCACCACTGATTTCGCGAGGGCGCTGGTCCTCCTGACGATACCGGCGGCATGGTGGGCAGACATTCTAACCATCTGGTGGCTCTATGTAGTCGCATTGATTCATGGCGTGCTGACTGTTTTCTTCGATGTCGCGTACGTTAGTTATCTTCCACACTTGGTGGGACGTGACAACCTTGTCGAAGGGAACTCGAAACTCTCGGCCATACGCTCGGTGACGAGTATCAGTGGACCAGCCGCAGGAGGGCCGCTAATCGGCTTGGTCGGAGCCCCCGTAACGCTCTTGGCGAGTTCGGCCGGACTGGCCATGTCGGGTTTGCTGGCGGCCAGCATCCGCAAACGTGAGGAGAAGCCCGAGCCGCATGAAAACCCTCGACTGGGGCGAGAAGTCAAGGAGGGATTGAAGTTCGTCCTCAAGCATCCAACCCTGCGCGCCATCATGATGGGGGATGCGATCTTCAATCTCTTCCTGGTTATGTATCAAACCATGTTGCTGGTCTTTCTGGAGAGGGAGATCGGTCTTGAGTCCTTTGGTATCGGCCTCATCTTGTCGGGAATGGGCTGCGGTGCCTTGGCGGGCGCATTGTTGGCAAGCAAGATCTCGAAGAGAATCGGGCAAGGTCCGGTAATCTGGCTTGCGCCACTTGTCACGTGTCCTCTGGCAGCCCTGATGCCGTTGGCGCACCCCGGCTGGAGCGTGGCTGTGGCAGCGATCGGGCTCGCGGCTCTTTCGCTGGGTGGAGTAGTCCGCTTTGTGACTCAATCAAGCTTCCAGCAGGCCCTCACTCCCGATCAACTCTTGGGCCGAATGAACGCTACAGCTCGGTTCGTCTCCTGGGGCGGCATTCCTCTGGGTGGGTTCTTGGGTGGCGCATTGGGCTCTATGTTCGGAGCAACAACAACATTGTGGATCGGTACAGTCGGCATGATGATGAGCATGCTTCCAAACTTCCTGTCACCGCTTCGCAGGATGCGCGACTTGCCCCAAGGTGAAGGCCTCGAACTCGTGCGGAACCATGACGGGATGAAATCTCCGGAATGAGGTTGCTGGTAGGCGTCGGCACATGATTAGACGGCCGAGAAGCCGCATCCTCGAAGGAAGCATTCTATGCGTATCGGTGTCCGAATCCTTCCATCAGAGAGTTGGAAGATCGCCCAACGTACTTGGCGCCTGGCTGACCAGATGGGCTTCGATCATGCATGGACCTACGACCACGTGGCTTGGCGCGAGCGCATCGGACAGACATGGTTCGCTGCGATGCCAACACTTGCGGCTGCTGCAGGAGTGACTGAGCGTATTCGCTTGGGAACCTTGGTATCCTCACCCAACTTCCGCCATCCTGTGCCATTCGCGAAAGAGATCGTGACCCTTGATGACCTATCGAGCGGACGCTTCATATTGGGGCTTGGGGCGGGTTCCGGCGGTGTCGATGCTGAAACGCTAGGAAACGAACCATGGTCGATAGCCGAACGCTTCCGAAGATTCAATGAGTTCGTCGAGTTGACAGACAAATTGCTTCGCACGTCAATCACCGACCACTCGGGACGATACTACGGAGCGAAACGTGTTTGTATAGATCCGAGTAGCCAAGCGAGAGCAAGAGTACCGATCGCTGTTGCGGCCACCGGCCGGAAGGGCATGAAGACTGCCGCGCGATACGCTGATATCTGGGTGACCAACGGATACTCTTCAAAACCCGGAGTGATTGCACCATGTGTCGATCCGTCGTTGGTGCAGTATCAGATCGGCGAACTGTCACGAATCTGCGAGGAGCAGAATCGTGACCCGATCAGCATCCGCAAGCTCGTACACCTCGGCCAGGATCGGTCAGTCCTTGAATCACGGGAGGTCTTCGCCAAGACTGCGATTCAATATCGCGATATGGGTGTAACTGACCTGGTCTTTCCATTGACGCACGAGACATCAAGCGCTCACGCAGATATGAAAGTGCTGGAGCAGATAGCCACCGACGTGCTCCCGCAGCTTTCGCCCAAGAATGAGCGTGTGCCATCCTGAAGTCGCTGGTCAGCAGGGCTGGCGTGACGTTCGCCCAGCGGGTGTGAGTTCTTGATGCTGCGGTAGTGATGCGGCTCTGACCTGTGGTCCCGCTGATGTCATGAGACAGTCCCGAGGGGCCTTTTGGGGGAGGGTGCCGACGTTTTCAACGCGTCAGCTCGAAGGCGGCGGCGAGGTCTCGTACGTCGGAACTCGCTGAGGTGGCCGAGGAGATCACGGTATTGCGCCTCCTGGAGTTGACGCGACGAGAGTGCGAAGGAAGAGACGCCGAGGTTTGCGTGGCGGAGTCGTGCCGTATGGCCCCACCGCGTAGCCCGTCCCGTGGCCGTGCCGGTGTAGTTCTTCCATTGTCTGAACACCGGCGTCGACCCCCGGCATGTCGTCCGGCGGGACGAGAGCGTGTAGTTTTTCTGCCCACTCCCAGCCCAGATCGCGGAGGACAGTTCGAGCTTCTTCCTGCTCCCAGCCGCTTCGCGCCACCAGTCCGTGACGGGGATCAGTCGAGAAGACCATGTCGGGGTTCGTCATCATCACGCCGTCTCCCCGTCGCGCTCTGCGGCCTGCGATTCTTCGGCGCTTCCGTCGACCTGTGGAGGCCAGGCAGCGAGCTGGAAGCGTGCCGGACGGTCTTCGTGCCGTCCGACTCGGCATTCGTCGCCGGCCCTACCAAGGGTCTTGTTCATCCGTGCGACGAAGCGGCCGTACTGTTCGTGCCAAATTACGGCCTTGCCCGCCTCCTCGTACGCGTCGGTTCTGGCGAAGGCCAAGGCCGCGATCTCGTACCCCAGATCTTCGTGCTTTGACCAGCAGGGCGGGATGACGTCCTGCGGCTGCCAGGCATATGTCCAGTTGAGCCACCGGCACACAGAGTCGAGCCATGAGGGCATCGGTGCGATCAACTCGGCTGACAGGGAACCAAGATCCCACGGGGTGGGGCCGTCGACCACGGACTCCTCCGCGCTCCGAGCAGCGATGTACTCCAAGATCAGCACGGGTGGTTCGGGGAAAGGACGGAAGTGGGCCAGCGGATTCGTCATGCCGCAGTCGCCTCCTCGCGTGCAGACCAGGCGGCGGCGTGAGCCTTCGCCTGGTTCTTCTTCGCGGTGGCCTGTTGCGAGCGTTCTGCCTCGTTGGCTGCCCGAAGATCGTGGATGTGTCCCTCGATCTCAGACCAGGACTTCCAGGTCCACATGCCGTCGAGGCGGGTCACGACAGGCGGAAGGTTGTCCGCGAGCACCAGTGCGTGGCCTTCAGGCAGAGCCCTGATCTCATCCCCACGCAGGACCGGTTCCAGCGCCATATGCGTGGCTGTCGAGTGCCCTCCGCGCTCTCCCCCAGTCGTGGTCTTCGAAGTACGCTCACGTTCGACCTGCCCGCACAGGTCGGACATGTCCTTGAGGAAGGCGGGGTCCTTCGCGCCGCCGAACACGACGACGTGGTTGGTGAACGCCGCCAGTTCGTTTGCGGTGTCCTCGCCGAAGCGGGCGCGGGCGGATGCCCAACCTTGGAGGCCGTAGATCACGGTGATGCCGCGGCCTCGGCCGTCAGCGACGCGTTGGCGAAGGGAGGGGATCGGCGCGACGTTCGGTGCCTCGTCCAGGGCGGCCAGGAGGGGTGGGTCGAGCCGCCCGGCCGGCGATGCGATGGCGTGAGCTTCGGCGATGTCCAGGAGGTCCTCGGTCACCGCCGTGGTCAACGGTGCTACGGAGTTCACCTCCGAGTCCTTGCCCAACAGGTAGATGGTGCCCTCTGCGTCGAGGAACTCGTGAAAATCGGTGGGGGCCTCACCGTCTCCCTGGAGGGCACGGATCACCGACTGGTGCATGAGGGGCTCAAGGGCCGCGTCGAGGGTCGAGGCGGTGTTGCCGACGGTTCGACTGTCACCCGTGGTCGCCGTCCGGAGCATCTCTGCCCAGCCAGGGCCGGCGCCGGGGTGGGCATTGAGGATGCCGAGCGGCGCTGGATCGGTCAGCTTGCGCGCCCACTTCAAGACCCAGTCGATGTTGGCACCGTCGAGGGCCGCGGCGTGGAAGAAGGCGGCCAGGATCTTGGACGCCTGGCCTTTGTAGAAGGAGCTGCCTTCGCTGGACTGTGCCGCGGACCCGGGAGCCCGGGACCCGGCGACGAACGCTTTGGCCCGCATCATCGCGATCTCCGTTTCCGAGGCACCCGCGATTGGCGACCACCTGAATCTGGGCAGCGAAGGGGCGATGTTCTGCGGGTCGAAGACCATGACCGGTCGTCCATCACGCCGCCGCGCATCGAGGGTCAGTTCCACAAGGTCCGGCTTGGTCGAGGTGGCGAGCACCGGACCGGCCCACTTGCGGATGGTCGGTGCGAAGAATCGCAGGGTCTTCCCGCTGCCCATGGGGCCAATGACTCGGCATGCCTTGTCGGCTCGGGACCACAGCTGTACGCCCTTGGGACGTTGCGAGGTACCAAGCGCATAGCCGAAGTCGTGGGGATCAAGGGCGTGATGCATGGCGTGCTCCGCAACAAGATGGGGGGAGGGGGAGTCAGGAACCGGTGGAACGGTCCTTCGCGAGGCTCACCGCTGGTGTGCGGGCGGGGTGGTCTTCACCGCGGGCAAGGGAAGGACGGATCTCCGTTGCCTTCAGGACCGCTTTGACCGACATCTGACGCCTGAGCTGTGACTTTGCGGCGAACCCGGCGCTGCGTCGCCCTCGGTTCGTCAGAATCCAGAGCGTCAGCATGGCCACTCCGCACACGGCGGTCACGGCGGTCACGGCGTACAGGGTCAGGGAGATCCCGCTCGGCATGAGGTCCACTACTCGGTGCTCCGTGCGACCCGGGCTGCGAGATAGCGCATGCGCCGGCCGCAGAGCCCGGAGAGGGACGCGTCGGGCCCGGCACAGCGCGGTGGAGCCGTGTGGAAGGCGCTGTGCAGGTCTTCCGCCGCTCGCCAGATGTGGGTGACGGCCGTACGGACGCGACCACCGGTGGCGGAGTAGTCGCCGTGATCCAGCACAGTGGCGAGTGCCTTCGTGCGGCGGGCGAGTTCGAGGGCATCGGCGTGCAGCTGGTCGATGTCCTGCCGCACCGTGTGCTCGTCCGCCAGGAGCGTGGCCTCGTCGGTCGCGGTGCTCATGAGGCGTGCGTGCTTTGTATCTGCGTAGAAGGGGTTGGCCGGGGCGAGGTGGCGTCGTCTGGTCATTTGGTGTCCGGGGAGGTGCTGGTGAGATCCGTCATCGAGCCGGAGGAGAAGCACAGGTGCTGTTCGGCTTCGACCAGGAGGTGTTGGACGCCGGGGTAAATGACTTCTCCGACTTTCCACAGCGCGATCCCACGGCGCAGGCGCATGATGTGCTCGGCCGTCCACGACGGAAGTCCCAGACGAGCCACCGTTGCTTCCGCTTCGGACTTCTTCTGGCTGTAGATGACGATGGTGTCCGCCATCTTCAGAGCCGCTTGGGTCTCCGGACTGTCGTCAATGTCCGACAGATGATGAACGATGAAAATGCAGGACAGCCCATATCCGCGTGCGAACTTGAGGAACTTCTCCAGGAGCGCGGCCAGTTGGGGGGTTCCGAGAATGTGCCACGCCTCTTCGCAGACGAGGATGCGCTTGCGCTGCGTATAGCGTCGGCAGCTCGATTTCGGGTTCGGCCCGAGTTCCCAGGCACCGGAGTTCTCGTCGACCACGACGTGCTCGTGCTGGTTGGGCTCAGACCCGCACTCGCAGAGAGGCCGCAGCCAGACCTCTTCGAGGAAGACGGAGATTACGGCGACGAGAATCGTCATGGCGACACCGCCGCTGGGCACCTTCGTCAGGTCGAAGACGACCATGTTGGCATCAAGATCCACGCCGAGGCTGGTCGGTCCGTCGAGCATGCCGGTGAGGTCGCCGGTCGTGTCCTGCTCGTTCCCGCAGAGCCGGTCCAGCACGTACGACGCTTCCAGTCCGTCCCCGAGAAGTTCGTCCCGCGTCCGCTTCTTGGCTTTGGCGTCGGACTCCTCCGGGGAGCGGAGCGCGGTGGCGACGTCGGCCAGGACGGGTGTGCGGCTCAGGCTGCCCGCCCGCTCATGAGCGCGCCGGATGGCGAGGCGCAACGCTGAGCCGGCGAACTCGTCCAGGGGCTTACCAAGCCCGAGTTCAACGATCGTCCGGACCAGTTCGATCTGGCGCTTGCCCGCGATCGCGGGGTCCATCGGGTTGATGCAGGAGGCCCCCCGCCCGCCGCCCGGGGTGAACTTCACGGGCGCGTTCCCCGTCAGCGAACGCCCCAGTGCCGCCCATTCGCCCTCTTCCCGTTCCTTCTGTTCCTTGGTGTCGAGCACGACCACCTGTCGACCGAGGCGGATCTGCCGGGCCGTGTAGGTCTTGGTGAGCGCGCTCTTTCCGCGACCCGTGTCCCCCATCACGATCATGTTCCCGCCGGGCAAGCCATCGCCGAAGGCGCTGAAAGGGCAGTAGATGAAGGCTTTGCCGGAGTAGAGCTCCCGGCCGATGATGGCGCCGGCCGTGCCCAGGGTCGGCGGCGCGATGGGCAGGTACAGAGCCTGGCTCGTGGTCGTTTCGGTGTAGAGGGGACGGCGCGCCGTCTCGTACATCGGGGCCAGCGGCGTGAGGTCGAGCAGGTCAGTCACTTGATCCCTCCGGCGAGCGGCAGCGTGGTGGCGAAGGCCCTGGCGTGTTCGAGGTCGAGCCACTCCACGCGGAGGTGGGCGTTGCGGGCGCGGGAAGCAGTGGTGCGCTTCGTGCGCTCCAGCTCTTCGGCACTGCGTGTGGAGATGGTGATGTAGCCGACGACGGCTGAGCCGGCCGCGCCCGACGAGGCGAGGGCCATGCCTCGCGAACCGGTGGCGGTCGCCGCGATCTGGTCGCGCGGGTCGATGTTCTTTCCGCGCTGTCGGTCTCGGTGCATTTCGGCCTGGTTGTTCGTGTCCTCCGCCAGCATCCGCTCCACGGCCTTGTCGTTCGGCTCAAGCTGCTGGGTGATCGAGATCGTGCGGATCACGTCGGGCATTCCGATCAGCAACGGGGCCAGGAAGTCGGGCCCAACGGGAGTGGTGGGCCACCCGACGATGGCGGCCGTGGCGTGGAACCAGCTGTTGGTGGACCCGGCGGCGCGGGTTGCGACGTGCGAGCCCTGACGGACGTCGACATTGCGTGGGAATGCGTGCGCCCGCTGAAGCTCCGTATCCCAGATCGCGTGGTCGGGGTCGTAACTGTTGCGGATGAAGGCGGTCATCCGGCCTTCGTCCAGGGGGGCGATCACTGTGAGATCGGCATCCTCAGCGCGCGACCACAGTTCTTCCAAGTACGCGGACATCGCCGTGGCGACTCCTTCGTCACCGGTGCCGCGGGCTGCGCCGTCGGCGGCCAGGTCGCGGGTGAACTTCGCATGGATGGTGATGTAGTAACGGTGTTCCTCCGCCGAGGTCGATACGGCGTTGGCCAGGACGTTGTACGAATCCTTCAGCCACTGCGGAGCATCGGCCGTGGCCGCAGATTTGTCCCGCTGCGCGATGAACCGCTGATGGGCATACGGATCGCTCTTCATCTGACGGGCGATGACCTGAATCCGCTTTACCGGGTGCTCTTCCACGTTGCCGAAGGCATCGAGCAACTCGCCCCACCGCTCAAGGGCGACGACCTGTTCTCCGACCTCCATTCCCCCCAGGCCGGGGGAGGCGATCTCCAGCGAGGCGGTGACACAACGGGCCTCCGGTTGGAGCACGATGACCGCTTGCTGACCGCGCACCGTGACCGGCACCCACGTCATTCCGGCGATGCCCTCCGGCTCCACGAGGGCCGCCTGAGGCGGCGTGCCGTCACGGCCCATGCCTGCCTCGAAGGCAGGGGACACCCACACGCCGCCGGTGCGGCGGAGCGCTTGACGGTGATATCGGCTGATTCTCCACCAGCGGTACAGGGTCCGGCGCTGCGAAGTGCCCTTGGGCCGGTAGGGGGCGTAGACGACCACCAGCGCAAGCAGGACCGGCAGGATCAAGCTGATCGCGGCCACGACCGTCGCGCCGTTGAAGATGTAGCCGAGCAGGATGCCGGTGGCCACGCCGCCCCCAAGCACGACCTGTTCACCGAGGTCCCGACGGCCCACCAGCCCTGTGGGCCGGTGCTTTCCGAACTGATACGTACGAGTCGACATGGGTCACTGATCCTTGCTGGGGTCCGGCCCGCCAGGTGTTTGACCACCAGACGGCCGAGAAGACGGAGGGGGAGCGATCGAAGGGCCGGAGCCGGAGGTGGTACCCGAGGCCGAGGAGGGAGGAGGCGCAGCCGCGTGGGGAGAGGGAGCTGGTGTCACGGGTGCCTGCGCCGTACCCGGACCCGAGCTGACAACCGGGTCGGATGTCGCTCCCTGCGGGCGGGCGGTCGCCGGTGCGCCGGAAGATCCAGCGCTGTCCCTGCCTTGACCGCTTTGGCCCTGCTCAGAGCCGCCCTTGGCAGCATCCGTTCCCTGCATGCCGGGGGAACTCGTCGCCTTGTTTTTCACTACGTCAGCCCCGGCCTTGGTGACAGCAGCCGCAGCACCAATCGGTCCGGCTGCTGCCGTACCGCCGCCGACAGTCGAAGCAGACGCTTTGCCACCGGCCGAAGCAGCCGCCTTACCGCCGGCCGCCTTGCCACCGCCCCCGACCAACGAGTCCTGAACGTGGCTGTTGATGGCGCGGTTCGCGTGCTGGCCAGGTCCGTCCACGACAGCAGCCGGGCCCGAGGACTGAGCGTTCTTCCGGTCCTGGTGGAGCTGGGCCATCTCGTCCCCGAAGGCGGGCACCCACTTGTAGAGGGTGCCTGAGGCGAACACGGCGAGCAGGAGGATTAGCGCGCCCACCAAGATCCTGGAAACTGCGTCGGACATGGTTCCCGAGGTGTCACTGAGGATCGCGCCACCCAGCCCGAGCAGTGCGAAGAGGACGGGTTTCGTGAGGCCGATCGCGATGATCGCGCCAATCCACTTCTTGCTCTTGCCCCACAGATCCTTGTCCACCAAGCCCGCGTTCACGATGGGGCCGAGCGCGACAGCCACATAGATCGCCGCGCTGCGGATCAGGAGCTCCACCCACATCAGCAGCGCGCCGAACATCATGATCAGATTCACGATCAGCAGCTGACCTACGCCCTGCGTGGGATTCGCCGCCATGACCTTGAGGAGATTTCCCAGGAACGGCTTGAAGTTCGAGGTTGCATACGGCTCAAAAATGGCCGTGACCTCGTCAATCGCCTTCATCAGCAAGGCGATTGCGCCCGGCGTCATCGCGTTGACTGCGAACTGGAGGAGCAGGAACCCGATCGCCTCGGAGACAGCCGTGGTCACCGCGACTCCGCGGACGGCCCGTTTGGCGACAGCGATCAACCACAGGGCCACTGTGAAGAGCGAGGAGGCCGCGAAGATGATCGCGTACTGCTTGAGAAAACCACTGCTCGTCAGGTCAATCTTCGTGGTGTTCTGCATCAGTTCCAGCATCTTGCGCAGGAACCAGATGTTGGCCTCCGTGAGCTTCTGGAGCAAGAAGCCCAGAGGGTCCTTGACGAAGTCGATTGCCGCCTTCGTCTCACACACCATCGGGATGTAGCAGAACGGGTTGGCGACCGCCGACGGTACGAAAATGAAGCCGATGACAACGTTGATCCACATCACCGCCTGAAGGCGGCGGCTCCAGCGACCCGGCGTGCTCCGCTCGATGGTCAGGAGCCCTGGGGCATCATCACGCAAACGCAGGCGCATTGCTGGCACCTCCCACGTCCACGAAACTGTCAGCTGGCGCGGCCTCTTCCGCTGCGGGCGGGGACGGCACGAGCGGTTCGGAGGGGGTGACCGCAGTCGTCTTCCACGTTCCGTCCGTCCAAGTGAGATCAACCGTCATGCGCAGGTAGGCGATCTGCGGGCGCTGCGTCTCGTCCTTGCCTGCGATACCGCCCACTGAAGCGGTCCACAGCTCGATACTCGCGGCATGATCTGAATAGGAAACGGAACGGGTGGCGAGCGCCGCTGTCCGTGTGACCAGCTCTCCACCATCCGTAGTCTTGCCGTCACCGCCGAGCCCCCGGTTCTCCACAACCAGCTGCGCCGTCGAGTCGGCATCCGACCTGACCGTGCCCAGGACGCTCGGCGCGGCAGTGGCGGCCAGCATCTTGTGCCGCCAGTTGTCATCGGTGAAGAACCGCGGGTCGCCGTAGAGCATCGCGGCGCTTGTGGCTGCTGCGCGGGCCCCGCGCTCACTCCGCTCGTAGCCTGCGGGAAACCCGTCCTCACCGGTGGCGCCGCTCAGAACCGGGTCTTTCGCAGCACCAGGCACGTAGCCGGAGAAGTCGCTCGTGACGTTGGAGGTCTGGCGGGCATCGATGGGAGCGACCAGTCCGCTCGTGCTCGAACTGTCTCGGAACTTCCAGTCGTTGGACTCCCAGGTGAGAGTGACAGTGACGGCCTGAAAGGCCGTCTTCGGCGTCGAGTGCCCTGCCGCGCTACCGCGGACCGTTGTTGTCCACAGGCGGATCATGGCCTTGTTCGTGTCGAAGCCGAGCACATGAGCGGAGAGCACGCCGGTACGGGCGAGGGCCTGCTGCGGATGGACCTTGGCGTTGTCGCCGCGAAGTGCGCCGACTGCCTGACCAACGGCATGGTCGGCCTTCTTGGTTGCTGTCGACGCCGCAGCGTCGGCGGCCATCACCGTCGCGGCTCGGTGGCGCGCGTTCTTGTTCAGCAGGAATGAGACGCTGCCGCGAACAGTCGTGTAGTTGGCCGCTGCCGCCTTTGCGCCGGCCTGGGTACGTGGATAGCCCACCGGCACCCCGTGATGCACGCGCATGCGTTCCCCCCTCGGCTTCGGGGCCGTGTGCGCCGTCGAGGACTTGGCGGGGGAAGGCGTTGATGCACTGCCGGTGGACAGGCTGACGATCATTCCGGCAGCGGTAACGACCGCTACCCCCCCTGCCGCGATGCCCCAGAGCTTCGCTGATGACGGGTGCACCCCGTCGCGTTTCGCGGAGGCATCGTTCCTCCTCCAGAATCCCGTAGTCATGGGTCACACACCCATGGCGTAGGTGATGGCGACGAGCGTCCCGAGAGACGCCACGAGGAAGATGCAGGTCAGGCCGCCCACCATCATGCCCTTGCCGCGCGAGCTGTCCATGGTGGAGTGGCCCTCGCCGAACCACCCCTTCGATTTGCCGACACCAATGAGGAACGCACCGACGCCGACAGCGAGTACGACGGCCGCGATTGCGCTGAGGATGACCTTCGTCGTCGTCCCCAGCGATCCGAAGGGTCCCCAATCGGGTTTGACGCCGGTTACTACGTCAGCTCCTGCGGCGAGGCTGGTGTGGAGGGAGGGATCGGCGGCGACAGTAAGGAGGTTATACATTTGAATCCCTTTACTATGGAATACAACAAATATGGCTTTTGTTGGAATTAGCCGACGTGCCGCATCGCGGTGATCTGCGGTTTCCAGTAACTGAGTGGCCTGATCCGCACCTGGGCGCCCGTGTGTGGGGCGTCGATGACCTGGCCGTCGCCGATGTACATGCCGACGTGTTCTGGGCCGGCGCTGCCGGGGACGCTGAACAACAGGTCGCCGGGCCTTAGTTGACTGACAGACTTGACCGCGGTCCCTGAACGCACCTGGTCATAGGTGACTCGGGGCAGGTTCACGCCGGCCGAGGCCCAGGCCATCTTGGTGAGCGAAGAACAGTCGCAACCGCCCTGCCCCTTGTACGGAGCGACGCATTCGCCGCCCCACTGGTACCAAGTCCCCAGGGCCGTCTTAGCTGCGGAGATGGCGCGGGCGCTCCCCTTGCCCGCAGGCAGGTCGGGGTTGACCGCCGCAGCCCACTTCGCCGCCAAGTCACGGATGTCCCGTACGTAGTTGCGAGTCTCGGGGTAGGGAGGGACGCCGCCGTACTTGGTCACGGCGCCGCCGCCCGCGTTGTACGCGGCGAGCATGTTGTCCGTGGAGTCCCCGGGTACGGCCTTGACCTCCTTGGCCAAGACGCAGTCGTAGTTGGCCTGCGCGGCAATCGCGTCGGCCGGGTTCCAGATGTCCTTGAGCCCGTCGCCGTCGCCATCCATGCCGTACTGAGCCCAGGTGGCAGGCATGAACTGAGCGATCCCGAGGGCGTCCACGGGGGATTTGGCCTTGGGGTTGAACTTGCTCTCTGTGTAGAGCTGAGCGGCCAGGAGCGACGCTGTGACCTGCGGGCACTTCCCGGCGTACTTGCCGATGAGTACGCGCACCCAGCCGGGGACAGGGGCGTCGGTTGTGATGCTGCCGCCCGGCCCGGTCTCCTGTGCGGACGCGCTGCCGGACCCGCCGAACGTAGTTAGCAGAGCGATACCCGAGATGACACCAGCCGTGACAAGTCCCAGGCCGGTTTGTATCCCCTTGTTCACCGCAGCCCCGTCACGCCCACGGCAGCGCAGTGACGCGCCAGCCGTGGGGGGTCTGCTCAAGGCGGAGCGCGAGCTGTTCGCTGCTGCGGCCCGCGCGCCCGGACTTCGGCGTCGTCGTGAGTATGTAGCCGACCCGAACCAGGCCGGAGGACTGTGTCACGGCTGGTGCGCCGTCAGGCACCGCAGCTGAAGTGACCTTGACTGTCTGGCGGGCCTTCTCGGCCCGCAACGCGGCCCACGCGGCGTCCTGACTCGGCCGCTTCTGGGCCAGGATGCCCGCGAGTTCGCCTGTTGAAAGCCGAGCCGCCCGAGCGCCTGCATCGGCGTACGAGCTGTCCTTGCCATCGCGGGCGTCGCGCGAAGCATAGGCCGTGGCGAAGGCCCGCGCCGTGCGCTCAACATTCTTCGGCAGAAAGGCATTTGAGGGCGACACAGGGGGTGTCGCGCTGGGTGAACCGGTCTCCGTGACGCCTGCCGAAACGGAGTGCGGTTGTGCAGCCGCAGGCTCGGGCGGACCGTCAGTCGAGCTGGAGCATCCAGTAGCCAGAGCGACAACGGAAGCCGCTATACCTATTCCCATGGATATCGGCATGAAGCGTTCTGAATGAGGCATGCCGGAACCACCATCTTGCGTAGGAGGCAGGGAGAGGTCAGACGGAGAACGTGTGGGCCGCACTGCACTTGGTGGGGCGTGCCTTGCCCTTCGCCACGCAGACCCTGATCTTGTGGGTGCCCTGGAAGAGGGTCGGGGTCTTCCAGGAGCAGCTGCCGTTGTTGTAGGAGTCCGTGACCGTGGTGAGCAGACGGCCGTCGTTCGCCAGGATCTGGACCGCTGCCTTGCGGCCATCCGTCTTGATGTCACATGCGGTGACTCGGCCGTTGACGTGGTTGTAGTAGCCCTCGGCACCGCTTCCGCTGGAAACCCACCAGCCGGAGCTGGCGGACGCCGACGCGGTGGAGAGCGCGGTGGCGGCAAGCGCCGCCCCCAGGGCGATGGGCAGGGTTCGCTTAAAGGATCCGGATGTCAACACGGAGTTGCTCCTCAGGGAGGATCGGTTGCATGTGGTGGTCGCGCTGCCGTGACCGCGCCTGTAAAGGCGGACACCCCGCCTGTCGGGACAGTGGGCAGGGGCGTCGGCGATTCGGCAGGCCCGCGCAAGAGTTCACGGGAGGGCGGGTGTTGCCGCCCAGGGGGAGGGGCCGCAACACCCCTTCGCAAGAGGGGAACTACTCCTGCGGTTGATACCGGCGTTTGCCGGAGATTTGAAGGGGGGGGATTCTTCGCGGGCCTGTTCGAGGTGCTTCTTGCTCACGAGACCGCTAGGTAGAGACGTACACGAGCGGCGCCTCTACATATCAGGGCGCCTTGAATCGTGAAGAGCAAAAAAGGGCTGGGTTCGCGGCTGAAGCCGTCACTCATATCAAGGACATCAACCCGTTCTCTCAGTAAAAGAGAGGTTCGATAGGGGAACCTCCAGCGGCCAAGATTGCGCCTTGCGGCGTTGGCCGTGCCTGAATCCTCACAGAGGTCCGCGGGCAACTCGAATCAGTGAAAAAGTCTGAACCTAGTTCCTAGAAGTAGGTTCAGACTTCCGTGGTGGCGAGGCTATTTCAAGCTGTTCATATTGATCAGAGACTCATGGGATTCACTCGGCGAGGATGTAGCGGACGTGTGGGGCTGGCGTTGTCAGCGGTGGAAGAACCTGCGTGTTTCGGCGACGAGTTCGGCCTGGTTCCTGGCCCGGTGGGGGTGGGGGAAGGCTGTGTTTGAGGTCGGCGTTGACCAGCTCGTCCGGGCTCAGTTCAAGTGCCTACAAGAGTGTTGGGCTGAGTGCCCGTCGACCACCGTGGGGACCGTGTGGCCGAAGTGCCCGACGAGCCGCTCCAGAAGCAGCCCTCACGGTGGCGTCGAGGATCTCGGTGCAGACCATGAAGTGCATCCGGTCCTTGGCGCTGCTCGCGGACATCGCGTTCGCCAAGAACCGGTTGCCCGTGAGCCGCACGGTGTGGGTGCTGCCCTTCTTGCCCGGGTGCGATCGGTGACTCATCGGACAGGACACTAACCTGGTCGGCGAAGGGGACCTCCCCGCCCTTGGCCTTCGCCCTGGCCCGGATCGCCGGCCACCGTGGTAGAGCTTCGCGATCAGGTCATCGATCAGGATCCG
>NZ_JBDHNH010000022.1:0-71433 GCF_039766235.1 Streptomyces changchenzhani
GACCGGGGACGCGGTGCGTTTCTCGAAGAAGGCCGACGGCACGTACACCACGCCGACGGGTTATTCGAAGGACTTGAAGAAGAACGCGGACGGCACGTACACGCTGACGACCCGTAAGTCGGGTGCGAAGGACACGTACAACGAGCACGGCACCCTGACGAAGGTGACCGACCGCAACAACGGCACGATCACCATCAGCCAGCATGATGCGGGCGGCGAGAACAAGGGCTTCAAGCTGACGGAGACGCGTTCGGGCCGGTGGATCGACCTGGTGAAGACCGATGCCTCGCAGTGGCAGGCGAAGGACCACACCGGCCGTAGCGCCGTCTACGACCTCAATCCGGCCGGTGACCTGGCCCGTTCGACGGACACGGCCGGTAAGACGACGGTCTTCGACTACGATTCCTCGCGCCGGCTCACCGGGATCACCACGCCGGAGGGCACCACGACGCAGCTCACCTACGACGAGGAGAACCGGGTCACGTCCCTGCGCCGGCACCACGGGCCGACGTGGACCTACGCCTACTCGGGGGCGTCCCCGTCCGCGGCGGGAACGACGACGGCCACCGACCCGGACGGCGACAAGACCGTTCACACGCACAACGCGGACGGTGAGATCACCAAGGTCACCGACCCGCTCGGTCACAACCGCGCCAGCACGTACAAGGCGCACCTGGTGCAGACGGCGGTCGATGCGATGGGCACCGGGACGGGCGGCACCGGCGGCAACGTCGTCGCCTACGGGTGGGACGCGCGCAACAATCCGTCTTCGGCGAAGCTGCCGACCGGGGCGACGGCGGCAGTCTCGGCGTATCAGACGGTCGCGGGCACCGACCTGCCGAAGGACTTCAGCGCCCCGGACGGGCGCAAGGACACGTTCGCGTACGACGCCAGCGGCAACACCCTGTCATCGACCGCGACAACCGCGAGTGGTGGGGCGGGGACCTCCCTGTCGTACACGTACAACAAGGCATCGCCCACGTGCGGTGGTTTCGAGGGCCAGCGGTGCACGGCCAAGGACCGCAACGACAAGGTCACCTCGTTCACCTACGACGCCAAGGGCAGTCTGTCGAAGGTCAAGCCGCCGGCCCCGCTGGGGGAGACGGCATACACGTATGACGCGCTGGGACGGCCCGAGACGGCCATCGACGGGCGCGGCATCAAAAGCGTCTACATCTACGACAGCCGTGACCGGGTCAAGGAGGTCTCCTCCACCAACCGGACGGTCACTTTCGCCTACGACGGCGACGGCAACCTCACCTACCGCGGCGACGCGTCGGGTATCACCAAGTGGAGCTTCGACAAGCTGAACCGGGAGAGTACGCGCACTCTGCAGAACGGCGTGCAGACGGCGCTGGGGTATGCGCCGGGCGGGGAGGTTGAGCAGTACACCGACCCCAACGGCACGACCGACTACCTCTGGGACGCCGCGGGCCGCCTCGAGCACCTCGCGGACCCGGAGGGCAAGAAGACCACCTTCGAGTACAACAACAACGACAAGCGCACCAAGACCACCTACCCCAGTGGCACCACGCAGAGTGTCACCCTGGACAACTCCGGCCGCCCCACCGCCATCAAGGCAGCCTCCGGGGCGACAACGCTCATCGACCTGAAGTACACCTACGGCTACGGCACGGACGCCAAGACCGACGGCACGAAGATCCGCACGCGCACCGACAACGCGACCAAGCTGACGACGGCGTACAGCTACGACACCCAGAACCGGCTGACGTACGCGCAGGAAGCCGACGCGGCGGGTGTCCGGAAGGCGTCCTGGCGCTACTGCCTGGACAAGGCGGGCAACCTCACCCACCAGGACACGACCGCGGCGACGGCCTGCCCGGCGGCGCCGACGTACACGTACAACGACGCCTCGCAGCTGACCGCGAAGGGCGGCAGCACGACGGGCTGGTCGTATGACAAGGCGGGCAACGAAACGGCCGCCGCGACCACGACGGCCCGGACCAGCGAGGCGTGGGGCGACTTCAGCCAGCTCACTTCGATCACCACCGGGGGCACGGCCCGCGACCTGGTTCACGCGGGCATGACCAATGATGAGCGCACCAAGCTCGGCGACACCTGGTTCCACAACACCGCGCTGGGCCTGGCCGGCTCCACGACGAACGGGGCCGACACCGGATTCATCCGCGAACCAGCGGGCACTCTCAACTCCATGCGCACCGGGGGCAAGAGCTACTACTACCTCACCGACGCGACCGGCAATGTCCTGGGCCTGGTCGACGAAGCGGGCGAGCGCACCCACACCTACGCCTACAGCCCCACGGGGCAGGCACGCACGACCCCGACGGAGAAGATCGCCCAGCCATATCGTTACGCCGGCACGTACGCGGATGCGACGGGGCTGTACAAGATGGGCGCCCGCTACTACGACCCCACCCTGGGCCGCTTCACGCAGCCCGACCCCTCCGGACAGGAAGCCAACCCGTACCTCTACGCCGCCGCCGACCCGGTCAACAACACCGACCCCACAGGCTTGTGGACGGGATTCGACACTGTGGCGACAGCATTCGCAGCGGTCGCCCTAATCACGGCGATTCCAACCGGTGGTGCTTCTCTGGGGGTAGCCGCAGGGATAGGTCTGGCCGTCAGTCAGGCAGCTTTTGTTGGAGCGGTCGCGTGCGGGATTTACGACGACAATGCATGTTGATGTGAAAGACGGATTTGTGTGGGGGTAGAGTCCCGGTCCCCACACAAAACCTAATCCGGAAGGACTCGATGCGTCAGAAAAGAAGCCACACGTCAGCGGTTCTCCTGCTGATCGTCTCCGTAGTAGCTCTAATTATCGTTTCTCCCAACGCTATGGACGTTCCAGGCATCTGGTGGTCCGCGCTAGTGATCGCTTGCCTGTCCCTGGTAGCAATCATCGTTTTGCGAATACAAGGTCGACGTACCCAGTAATTGCCGGGGGTGTCAGAGGGCGGTATGTGAGTCGATGCCCGTTTCGGGGTTGGCGTTGTGATCGAAGGCTTCCGCTGGCGGACTGGGGTGCCGGGAGACGGAGGGGCGTTGGGTCTTCCAGGCCGAGATCACGGGCTCGACCAGAGCCCAACGCTCGTCGGAGCCCTCTCCGTCCACTACCGCCAAGACCAGCCCGTTCTGACCGCGCTCGGCGGCACCCTGGTCACCGCGGCCAGCGTCCAGGACTCGATCGCCGGCATCCACCTGCTCGGCCGGGTCTCCGCCGATCACCCCACGATCCGCAAGACCTGGTTGGACGGCGGCTACCGCAAGCACTTCATCGAGCACGCCGCCACACTCGGCATCGACATGGAAATCACCACGCGCAGGCCCGGGACCAGAGGGTTCACCCCGATCCCCAAACGCTGGGCGGTCGAGCGGACTTATGGATGGCTGATGCTCCACCGCCGCCTGGCCCGCGACTACGAGGCTCTGCCAGCCCGCTCCGAAGCCATGATCCACCTCGCCATGACCGACCTGATGGCCCGCCGCCTCACCGACGAGACGACCATCTCCTGGCGCGACCCGACACCACAGGACGAACACCACATTCAAGAATGAAACATTGGGAAAAAACGACCTCTGAGTTTCACCTGCCGTACCCGGAATTGGTTGCTCTCGCAGATGAGGCAGTAGATCCACGTCTCCCCTATTGAAGCGTTCACCGGCTTTGCCACGTTTTCCTCCCCCGGAACGTCATGAGCCTGTGGTGCCGTGCCCTTCGTCGGCGCTCAGGAGTCGCAGCAGTCCGACCCGGTTGAGCATCATGGCCGCCTGCGGAGGCGCGTGGGTCACGGCCAACCGCGACCCACGCGACCGAGCCGCCCTGAGCCCTGTGAAGAAGGCGCCGGTGCCGTCGGCGCTCAGGTGCTCCACGCCTGACAGGTCGACCTCGAGAATGTTCGGGGAGGTGCCCAGGGCGTCGGCGAGCGTACGGCCCGTGTGCTCGGCGCTGCGCGCGTCGATCCGGCCGCGCAGTCTCACGACTACCGTGCCCGGACGACGCGACCGGCGCGGGCGTGGCAAATGCGGCATCGGGCGGCTCCAGGGCAGGGGATGTCCACTTGCCGACCAGGCTTCCCGGCGCACCTGACAGCAGCTTATGGGTCATCCGTCCGGGCCGCTCCCGGGCGGGCCGCGTGTCGGCCGGGTGGGCACCGGCGAGGCCCAGACCCCTTACCACCGGAGCCGAGACCAACCTCCTCAAGCTGGCAGCCCGGCACGCTCACCGAGCAACAGGCCGCTCGCTGGAACGACATCACATCGGCGTACGTCCGCGACAAGGGCAGCTCGGAAGACGTCTCTCTCGGCCGGGCGGTGGCCACGCTCAACCTGCTCGCCGACCGGGTCGCAGCCGTCGAAACGGCCATCACACGAGCCGCGGACCCCCGCCACCTCCTGAGCCAGTAGTGGTCGTCGATCACGGCGGCCAGCTCATCGTCGTTCATGACGGGGGAGATGCGGGCCACGATCTTGTTCATGTTGCGGTACGAACCCTGAAGTTGGAAGGGCGGTTCGGTGCGGGTGGCTTCGGACTGGGCGGCGGAGGCGAGGTACGCCTTGTTGACGGCCAGGACCGTCTCGCGCGCGGTGAGACGCGAGGCCGCGGTCGAGCTCGGCCGGCGGGTACGGGTGGGTGAGCCGGTCCCGGCGGGCGTAGGGATCCCCGGCGGCGAGGCGTACCAGCAGGTCGAGGTCGGCGCGCTCACGCCCGGCGAGGGGAGCGAGTGCCGGGTGGGAGGTGAGGGCGTTCTCGAAGCTGAGAGCGAAGATGTCCTCCTTGCCGGTCAGGACGTCGCCGAGGTTCCACACGTCGGCGCGGTTGGCGAGCATGTCGGGGACCTGGAAGCGCTGTCCGGACTCGGTGTAGGGGTTTCCCGCCATGCAGACGGCGAAGCGCTTGCTGCGCAGGTCGTGGCCGTTGATCGCGTCGCACAGTGGGATGAACTTCTGGAGCAGTTCCGGTGAGGTGTGCTGGATGTCGTCGAGTTAGAGCAGGGTGTTGTTGCCGGCCGCCAGTGCAAAGTTGATCTTTTCTACTTCCTTGCGGGCGGTGGCGTTCGGTGCTTCCGCCAGGTCGGACGAAGTCAAGCCGGGACGGCCCGGGTTCATCGGGGAAGAGCTTCGCCAGCGTGCGTACGAGTATCCGTGTCAGGCACCAGGAGCCGGCGAGGGAGACGCACAGCAGGGCAGCGCCGAGCAGCCGCAGGAGGGTGCCTGGCATTGCGGTGCGGGCGAGGAGTACGGGCCCGGTGAGACTGAAGAACCAGGAGAGAGTGATCAGCAGCGACGCCGACACCGAGACGGGCACGCCGCCGAGACTGAGCGCGCTCGTGTCCACATCGGCGTCGAAGCTGTCGGAGGCGACGGCCCCGAGCATCACCAGAAGCCGAGGACCACGATGAGGGCCGCGGTGAACACTGCCACGGGGAAGGTGGTGGCGGCATGCAGGAACTCGGGCATGGTTCATCCCCCTTGAACGTTGGTCTGCTTCCGGGACCGGGCAGTGTTGTGGTGTGCCTGCCCCCGGTCCGCTCATGCTGGTAGGGCTGAGTGACTGTCGTATTGCCGTCCACCGGCAATCTTTACGCTCCCTTGATGTCGGTGGACGCCTGTCAGCGCGTACGTGTCACCCTTGAGGCGCGCGCCAGGAAGGCGTCATGGCGGGTCAGGAACGGGGAGGGCCGTGGCGGAGCGGGACATATCCGAGGAACACCTGGAGGGGTACGCCCTGATTCTGAGCGGCGCCTGCGAAACGGGCCGGAGGCTTACCCGGAACGAACTCGCGGCGCTGCGTGCACGGGGCGAGCGGGCAGCGGAGGCCGGCATTGGACTGCGCGCCCTGGTCCGTGCGCATCTCTCCTCCGCTCAAGACGTTCGCCCGACCCTGCGGGGCCGCGCCGCCGACCATTTGCTTGCCGCCGTGGCGCAGGCCGTGGACGCCTTCGCCGAGGGCTACGAACGGGCGCAGCGTCTGGCCGTACGCCAGGAGGAGGCCGCCCGGCGGGAGTTCATCGACGACCTGCTCCACGGGCGCAGCGATCTCGGCCGCCTCGCCGAACGGGCCGAACGCTTCGGCCTGTTGCTGTCCCACGCCCACGCGGTCGCTGTGGCGCAGGGGGACGAGCCGTACGACGACGGTTACCCGGTCACTCGCCGGATCGAGTCGTCCCTCGCGGCCCGCTTCGGAGACCGTCGCATCCTGCTCACCACGAAGAACGGCCGACTGATCTGCGTCGCGCCGGGGGACGAAGCCGATGTGCTCGACTTCTTCGCGAAGCAGGCGTACGCGGCGACCGACGGCGGCCGGGTGGCCATCGGGCGCGCCCATCCCGGCGTCGGCGGAGTTGTCCACTCCTACGAGGAAGCGCTCAACGCTCTCGACCTGGCCGCGCGCATGGGCATGGAGGACTCTGTCCTGCGCGCTTCGGACCTCCTGGTCTACCCGGTGCTCACCCGCGACCGACAGGCGATGGCCGACCTCGTCCACAGCGTGCTCGGGCCCCTCCAGCAGGCCCGCGGGGGAGCGCAGCCGCTCATCGAGACCCTCACCGCGTACTTCGACACGGGCTGCGTGGCAGCCGAGGCCGCCCGGCGGCTGTCCCTGAGCGTACGGGCGATGACCTACCGGCTCGACCGGATCCACAAGCTCACGGGAGCCGACCCGGGTGACCCTGTCCACCGTTACACCCTGCAAACGGCTGTCGTCGGGGCCCGCCTGCTGAATTGGCCGGGTCAGGAACTCTGACGCGGCAGACCGTCCGGGGATCCACCCGGCGCGAGGACACTGGTCCAGGTGGCTGTGTCCGATGAGCGGAGTCTCATAGGCGAATAACGGTCCGGTCACGCTTCCTGTCGGTTTCATTACGACCAACGGTTATGTGATGTGGGTCACTAAAGATCTCGTAAAGCGCGTGGTAGAACTGCGCAACTCCGCATACGGCCCCCACACCGCCGCAGGGCGGAATGCCGACACGCGCCGGCAGCACGACCCGGGTGACCGCGGGCCGAGTCCGCGGGCCGCACGCCCAGGGGCGCCGATCGGACATCGGTGTTCACCCAAAGACCGCACATCATCCGGCGCGACCTCCCACGCGCCGGTCCCCTGCGCCACCGAGGTAGCCAACGTGTCACTCGACTCCTTCACCAAGTCCGTTGACGAAGCCGTCAGCGGCTTTTTCGAGCCCATAGCCAAGTGGCTCGGCGAGGTCGTCTTCTACGCCGTCCCCGTCGGGGGTACGGAAATTCCGCTCATCGTGGCCTGGCTCGTGGTCGCCGGTCTGGTCTTCACCGGCTGGTTCGGGTTCGTGCAGCTGCGCAAGTTCCGGCTCGCCATCGACGTGGTCCGAGGAAAGTATGACGAGAAGGGGTCGGCCGGCGAGGTCAACCACTTCCAGGCGCTGACCGCCGCCGTCTCCGGCACGGTCGGTCTCGGCAACATCGCCGGTGTGGCCGTCGCCGTCTCCATCGGTGGCCCCGGTGCCACCTTCTGGATGATCCTGTGCGGCCTGCTCGGCATGGCCACCAAGTTCGTCGAGGTCACGCTCGGCGTGAAATACCGCGAGGTGCACGCCGACGGCACCGTCTCCGGCGGCCCCATGCACTACCTGCCCAAGGGCCTCGCCGAGCGCTTCGGGAAGAGCGGCAAGACCCTCGGCAAGGTCCTCGGGGTCCTGGCCTCCATCATGATCCTCTTCTTCGGCCTCTTCGGCGGCAACCTCTTCCAGGTCAATCAGAGCTACGCCCAGCTCGTCTCCGTCACCGGCGGCGAGGACGGCGCCATGGGCTCCTCGGCAGGCGCGCTGTTCTTCGGTGTCCTGATCGCCGCGCTCGTCGGTATCGTCCTGCTCGGCGGCATCCGTTCCATCGCCTCCGTCACCAGCCGGCTCGTCCCGGCCATGGCCGCCATCTACATCGCCGCCTGCCTGGTTGTCATCCTCGTGCACGTCACTGAACTCCCCGCGGCCGTCGGCACGATCATCGAGGGCGCCTTCAACCCCGAGGGTGTTGCGGGCGGTGTACTCGGTGCGCTGATCATCGGCTTCAAGCGGGCCGCGTTCTCCAACGAGGCGGGTCTCGGCTCGGCCCCCATCGCGCACTCCGCGGTCAAGACCAAGCACCCCGCCAGCGAGGGCCTGGTGGCCCTGCTGGAGCCGTTCATCGACACCGTCGTCATCTGCACGATGACCGCGCTGACCATCGTCATCGCCAACCCCGCAAGCTGGGGCGAGGCCCGCGCCGGAGACTCGATCGGCGGCGTGACGATCACCTCGGACGCCTTCGCCACGGTGCTTCCCTGGTTCCCGTACATCCTCACGGTCGCGGTGCTGCTCTTCGCCATCTCCACCGTGCTCACCTGGGGCTACTACGGCCTCAAGGCGTGGACGCACCTCTTCGGCCGCAGCAAGGCCAGCGAGCTCACGTACAAGGTGCTCTACACCCTCTTCGCGGTCGCCGGGTCGCTGCTGACACTGCAGACCCTCATCGACATGGCCGACGCGGTGCTGTTCATGCTCGCGGTCATCAACATCATCGGCCTGTACCTGCTCGCCCCGGTCGTCAAGCGCGAACTGAACACCTTCCTGGAGTTCGTCCGTGCCCGTAACGCCGGCGAGACGCCCAAGGCCGACGAAGACCACGAGCCGGCGAAGACCACCATCTGACCTTCCCCGTGGCAGGCTCCTGAGCGGGTCCGTACACACCTCGCGCCTTGGTGTGTACGGACCCGCTTTTTCATGCGTTTCACCAGGTGAAACGGCTCCTGGTCGGACTGTGGAGAACCGGGTACGGGCAAAGAACGCGTCGATGGCCGCCGGAACCGGCGGCACCGGATGCGCCGTGTGCAGGGAAGTCTGCTCGGCGTCCCTGGGGCCCTGGGCCCACAAGTCGATGCCCCGGAGATTCCTTTATGGCTGACGCGCCGCGCGAGCGTTCGCCCTTCCTCGGTCTTCTGCCACTGCCGGAGCGCACGGCTGTGGCCCAGGCGCTGCGAACCGAGACGGTCGGCGGGCTGGTATTGCTCGCTGCGGCCGTGGTGGCGCTGGTGTGGGCGAACACTCCGTGGAGCGGAGCGTACGAACAGCTGCGCGACTTCCACTTCGGCATACCGGCGCTCGGCCTGGATCTCTCGGTGCAGCACTGGGCGGCCGACGGCCTGCTCAGCATCTTCTTCCTGGTCGCGGGCATCGAGCTGAAACGCGAACTGGTCGTGGGCGAGCTGCGAACTCCCGCCACGGCAGCTCTGCCGGTCGTCGCCGCGTTGTGCGGGATGGTCGTGCCTGCCGCGCTGTACGTCGCCACCGTCACGGTCGGCGGGGGTAACAGCCTGAACGGCTGGGCGGTACCGATGGCCGCCGACATCGCCTTTGCGCTCGCCGTCCTCGCGGTTCTCAGCACCCACCTGCCCTCCGCGCTTCGCGCTTTTCTGCTCACCCTCGCCGTGGTCGACGACCTGGGCGCGATCGTCGTCATCGCGATCTTCTTCACCAGCAGTCTGAATTTCGCGGCCCTCGCCGGGGCATTCGCCGGGCTGTTCGTCTTCTACGTCATGCAGCGATACCGCGTGAAGGGCTGGTGGTGGTACGCCCCGCTCGGCATCACGATCTGGGCCCTGATGTACAACGGCGGCGTCCACGCGACTGTCGCCGGAGTGGCGATGGGCCTGATTTTGCGGACCAAGCGCGACAAGAACGAGACCGCGTCACCTGCTGAGCGCACGTCGTACCTCTTGCATCCGGTCTCGGCCGGGATCGCCGTGCCGTTGTTCGCACTCTTCGCCGCAGGCGTGGGTGTCTCGGCCGCGTCCCTGGGCGAGGTTTTCACCCAGCCGGAGCCGCTCGGTGTGGTGATCGGTCTGGTGGTCGGCAAGATTCTGGGGATCTTCGCGGGCACCTACCTGGCTGTCCGCTTCACCCGCGCCCGGCTGAATCCGGACCTCGCCTGGGCCGATGTGTTCGCGCTCGCGGTATCGGCCGGAATCGGCTTCACCGTCGCGCTGCTGATCGGCGAGCTTGCCTTCCCCGACCCGGCCGCCGCCACACAGATCAAGGCCGCCGTCCTCATCGGATCACTGATCGCAGCCGTCTTGGCCGCCCTGCTGCTCAAACGCCGTGACGTGATCTACCGCCGCCTGTACGAGGAGGAAAACCGGGACGACGACGCCGACGGCATCCCCGATGTCTACCAACGGACCAGCGCCGCGCCGACCGGGGAAACGGCCGACGGGCACTGACGTGCAAGGGGAGCGCTGTGCGGCCCGGTCGTGATGACCCTGACACTCGTGGCCGCCACCCTGGTGATCAGAACTGCGCTGGTGGAGATGTGGGAGCCGGACAGCGCGCGCCGGGAGTGAGCCTTCGTCAGCGACGGCCGAGCGATGCGCGTGGGGCTGGTGCCAGCTCTGCTTCTCGGCGTCGTGGGATGGCGGGCCGCCGGATAATGCCGCGAGCGCGTGGGTCGGCCTCACCGGCCTCCTCGTGGCGTAAGTGGATGGATCACCGCCCGTCGGAAGACTGATTCAGCCTCGGAGGCCGAAACGCGTGCCGAAGAGCCGCCGCATGAACGAACGGGGCAGCGGACTTCACGCGGCTTCAAAGCGGGACTTCTTGGGCTCGGTCTGCATGAAGCCCGTGCTGCGCAGGCTCGGTGGTTTTGGTAGCACGGACATGTCCAGTTCTCTGGCCGCCTTTCCGCGGATCAGGTTCACTGTGGCCGATCAGTGGGCTCTCGTCTGTCGTCGGAGAGTAGGCCGAATGGGGTATTGGAGGCGGTGCCGGCCGCGTCGGCGAGGGCCTCTGCGGCGGCTTCCGCGGCCTGCGCCGCGTCGTCGGCGGCCTCTGCTGCCCTGCCGTCCGAGGACTTCTCGCGGGTGGCCGGCGACGGGGGCAGAGTCTGACCGAAGGCCCGGGACACGCCTTCGAGTGCCGAAGTGACCTCGCTGGGGATGACCCAGAAAGTGTTGCCGGGGCCCTGTGCGAGCTGGGGCAGCATCTGCATGTACTGGTAGGCGAGCAGTTTGGGGTCGGGGTCGTTGCGGTGCACGGCCTGGAACACCTCGTCGACGGCGCGGGCCTGGCCCTCGGCCTTGAGGATCTCGGCGGTGCGGTTGCCCTCTGCGCGGAGGACTGCGGACTGCTTGTCGCCTTCGGCGGTGAGGATCTGCGATTGGCGTTGCCCCTCGGCCCCGAGGATCGCTGCCCGCTTGTCCCGCTCGGCCCGCATCTGCTTTTCCATCGCGTCCTTGATGGACTGCGGCGGGTCGATTGCCTTGATCTCCACTCGGTTGACTCTCAGTCCCCACTTCCCGGTGGCCTCGTCCAGGACACCGCGGAGCTGGTTGTTGATCGTGTCGCGGGAGGTGAGCGTCTTTTCCAGATCCATGGATCCGACGACGTTGCGCAGGGTGGTCACGGTGAGCTGCTCGACTCCGTGGAGGAAGTCCGCGATTTCGTAGGCGGCTGCTCGTGGATCGGTGACCTGGAAGTAGAGGACGGTGTCGATCTCGACGACCAGGTTGTCCTCGGTGATGACCGGTTGCGGTTGGAAGGAGACGACCTGTTCCCGCAGGTCGATCAGCGGATAGACCCGGTCAATGTACGGAATGACGAGGTTGAGGCCGGGCTTCAGCGTGCGGCGGTAGCGGCCCAGGCGTTCAACATTGCGGGCGCGGGCCTGTGGCACGATGCGCACCGCCCGCAGCACCGTGAAGACCGCGAGCAGAGCGACGATCACGCCGGCTATGAGTAGCGCCGAGACTTCCATGGCTCACTCCCGGGGATAGACGAACGCGGTGGCGCCACGGATCTCCATGACGTCGACGATCGCACCAGGGGGAATCACCTGTGTCTCGTCGTAACAGCGGGCTGTCCATTCCTCACCCCCGATACGGACCCTGCCATCCAGGCCCGTCACCTCCGAGACAGTGCGGGCGGCCTGGCCCACCAGCGCGTCGACGCCGAACCGTTCGGTCTGAGGGCCGGGCAGACGACGCAGGGCCAGAGGACGCACGAACAGCACACTGACGGTCGCGACGACGGTGAACACCGCGAACTGCAGGGGGAGCGAAAGCCCGAGCGCCGCGGTCCCGGCGGTGGCCAGCGCCGCCACCCCCAGGATTCCTAGCGCGGCGGTGAGGGTGAAAATCTCCGCGACACCCAGGACGGCTCCGGTGACCAGCCAGATCAGCCAAGGATCCATTTGGTCCTCCTCCTGCCCAGCACCGGCGCGCGGCAGCGGTCGACTCTTCCTCTCGGGCTCCCGGTCCATGGGTATGTACCCACAGAACTTTTAGAAGATTTACCCGCATTTATCATCTGAAAACCGAATCGCCCTTATGTGCGGCAAAGCGGGAACGACCGCAGACGGGAGTGCTTGTTCGTGCCCCTGCCATCGCGCAGGCTGCGGGGCTGTCGGCGAAGCCGCATGTGGGCCACGAGCGGCACCTTTGGATGCGATCGGCGCGCCCGCGTGGTGCTCAGTCGCTACCGCTGGCGTTGACGACGGATGCTTTTGCTGCGCGGACCGAGCCCGGTCGCAAGAAGGGCGACGACGTCGTTAGGGATGGCCGGGCCGCTTCCTTCGAGCGTGTCGGCGATCGTCCGCTGGAGGGCGCTGGCCGCACCGATGGCGGCGTCTTGGGTAGCTGCGTCGCCCTGGACGCGGATCTCGTACCAGCCGTAGTGGGCGACGTAGGCGCCGACGAGAAGAAGCAGGCCGCCGTGGCGAACCCGACGGTGATCGACGCGGTGGTGGTGAGTGATCTGGTCCCCGAGCATTGCCAGCCTGATCATCGTCGGCCTCCCCGCGGCATCGCCATGGTCATCATCTGGAACGAGCTGGCCTGCGGCGACCGCGAGGCCGCCGCCGTCCTCGTCGTGCTGAACTCAGTGTTCGCGGTGATCGCGGTGATCGCGTTCTCCCCGCTCGGCTGGTTCTACCTGACCGTGCTGCCCGGCCGGCTCGGCCTCGAGCAGACTGGGCTGGACATCTCCGTGCGGGAGATCGCCCGCTCCGCTGGGCCCGCACCAACGACACGATCATCGTTGCTGGTCGCATCCGGGCAACCGAACGCTTCAGCGAACTCCAGTAGCCCGGACCCACGACCTTCACACGGTCAGGTGCGCAGGTCGCGCAGCTGGTAGCCGACGACGCCAGCGGCTGCGGCGAGCGTGGCGGCGGCCGTCATCAAGAAGACCGCGGGCCAGTTGACGGGGACGCCGGGTACAGCGGCCAGATGCGCGAACGGAGACAGGTGGCCAACCCAAGCCGGCCATCCGGCACTGTCGGCGATGACTTTCAGCAGGAACCCGCCCGCTGCTGGAAGCGATCCGATGACGGTGACCGCGCGCGGAGCCCAGCCCAGCGCGAGTACACCGGCGCCCAGGCACAGAAGCGCGATCGGCAGCACATTCCACGCCCCCGACAGCGCGTCGGTGAGGCCGAGGTCGGCACCGACGGCTTTTGTTCCGCTCCATGTGGCGAGGCCGGCCACGGTGGTGATGACGATGACGCCGCCGAGCGCGGCGGCGATCTCGCCGATGAGTAGCTTCGCTCTGTTGAGGGGCTGGGCGAACAGGAGGGTCAGCCGACGGTCGGATTCGTCGGCGGCGAGCGTGGCGAGTCGGGCCGCGGCGAAGGCTCCTGCCGGGACGGCCAGCAGCGCGAACAGCGTGGCGGCGTATCCCTTCACGGTGCCGAGCCCGGCGAAGCCGGCCTGTGCGGCGAGGTTGGCGAAGCGCGGGTTATCGGCGAGGAAGTCCGTCATGGACAGGGCCAGCACCCCGATGAGCAGGTAGTAGGCGCTGACACCCGCTGACCAGGCGGCCACTGGCCGCAACAGCCGCCGTACCGCGAACGCCTGGACCGAGCCGAGCAGCCACCTACGCGGGGCCCGGCCGGAGGGGGAGGGCAGGTATCCGCCGCGGATGTCACGGCGCCCGGCCGCGGCCGCGGCGCCGGTGGCAAGCACCAGGCAGGCGGCGAACAGGATCACCAGTGGCCACAGCCGGTTTCCGTCATACGGGCGGGACAGTGCCGTCAGACCGAACGGCGACAGCCAGCGCAGCCACCCCAAAGCGGCGACACCGTCCCCGGCCATTTTCAGCAGCATGCTGATGCCGAGGACCGCCACCGCTGCGCCGCTGGCCGAGGATCGCGTCGCGAACACCTGGGCGGCCATAGCGCCCACCGCAGCGAAGAACACACCACACAATGCCAGGCCGGCACTGTGCACTGCGGCGCCGCCCGCAGCCGCACCGGCCGCGATCAGGCCGGCGAACGCGGCCGCGCCCGCAAGGAGGCAGGCCGACACCAGGATGGTGATGTGGCGTGCCACCACGGTGGTGGCCGGCACCCGCCCCGCCAGCAGGACGTCCCACCGGCCGGCGTCTTCCTCACCTCGGGTGATCCGCGTTGCGGCGAGCAGCGCCCAGACCGCGAGCACCACCGCCAATGCCGTCCCCGTGCGCCACACGGCGAACCCGCCGGCGTCATCCAGCGCGATTGGTTCGCCGAACAGGGTGCGGATCGCCGGGTTTCCCGCCAGTGCTTTAAGGGCTGCGGCATCCGCCGGGTCCTTGACGGTGCTGTGGTGGGCGGCCACCGCCACCGCTGACATCCCAGCCACCAGAGCGGCCGTGACGAGCGCGCCGCGCCTGGTCTGGCGCAGAGCCAGAGCCGTCACCGCCCGTCCCGCTCCTGGAGCGGGGTCGGTGCGCTGGGCCGCAGGCTTGAGGGCCGTCACTGCTGCGTCCCGCCGTAGTAGCCGAGAAAGATTTCCTCCAGCGAGGGTTCGCGCACCGCGAGGCTGACCACGTCCGCCGCCGCCAGTTCCTGGAGTGCAGGCCCCGGAGGTCCGGTGAGGGTGAATCGCACGGAGGCAGCGCCGGTCACCTCGACCGCCTCTACCCCGGGCACCTGGGCCAGGTCCGGTGGCGTGCCGTTGAAGTGCGCCGTCACCTCCGTGCGGTGCAGCCGTCGCAACTCCGTCACGGTGGCGACATCGACGAGCCGTCCGGCGCGCAGGATCGCGACCTTGTCGCAGACGGCCTCGACCTCGGCGAGCTGGTGGGAGCTGAGGAACACGCTCTGGCCGTTGTCCCGGGCCTCGCGGACCGCGCGGCGGAACTCGCGTTCCATCAGCGGATCCAGGCCGCTGGTCGGCTCGTCCAGCACGAGCAGAGGCGCCCGGGTGGCGAACGCCGCCACCAGCGCCACCTTCTGCCGGTTACCTGTCGAGTACACCCGGCCCGGTTTGGACAGGTCGAGGTCGAACCGATCGACCAGCTCATCCCGGTAGGAACGGTCGGTGCCGGGGCCCGTGCGCGCCAGCAGCTCAAGCATCTCGGCGCCGGTGAGCTGGGGCCACAACGCGACATCGGCCGGCACGTACGCCAGGCGCCGGTGCGTCACAGCCACGTCGCGCGCGTCGGTGCCGAAGATCGATGCCCGTCCGGAGGTGGGGCGGGCCAGTCCCAGCAGCAGCCGGATGGTGGTGGACTTGCCGGCACCGTTGGGGCCGAGGAAGCCGAACACCTCGCCGGCCGGAACATGCAGATCCAGCCCGTCCAGAGCCAGGACGCGGCCATAGCGTTTGGTCAGGGATTCCGTACGGAAAGCGGGCGAGACCATGCGGGCCTCCAGAATCGGCACGGCGGGCACAAGGCCCCTAATCGCCGACCAGACTTCCCGGCACACCGATGGTGAAGATACTCGCGCCGAATCACGCCGGACAAGACGCAGGACCAAAACGGGTCCGGTCTCTGCGGTGCGGATAGGTCCGCGATTGCTAGCGCGGCGGCCGGCTGCCCCGCCGAGCCGTCCAGCGTCGCCGCACCCAGTCACCTGCCTCGCCCACCGCGACCAGGACAGCAGCGGAAGTCGCGCACCCACCAAGCGGTGCGGGGCCCGCGAGAGCGGTGCCCGCGAGCCAGAGGATGCCGGTAAGGACCGCCCACCAGCCGATGACGGACCCTGCCGAAGCCCACGAGAGCGCCTTCGAAGTCACCGGGCGCCGCTCTTGGCTGTGCCGAGTCGGGCCAGTCCGGCCAGTAGGCATCCGGGCACCGCGACGATCCCGGCGAGAGCGGTCAAGGCCAGACCCACCTGCCGGGAGGCCCCGGCCAGGCGCGGAATCGCCTTCAGGGGCGCTACGGCGTGGAGGGCGAGGAGGGCCCAGCCGTGGGCGCGTACCGGCGTGAGCCGGGCACGCATACGGTCCGGTGCCCAGCCGGACGCCATCGCCATCCCGGCGGGCAGGAAGGTGAGGGAGAAGAGGGTCAGGCCGGTCCACTGCCAGATCATCGTCGTGGCACTCCTGTCGGGGGTGTCGGGGCATGCAAGCGATGCCGAGCGGGGTTCTACCGCCGGGCGGCGAGGGCCATGACGAGGCCAGTGACGAGCAGGGCCAGGCCGGTGATGAGTACGGGGGTGCCGGGCCCGGGCAGGAAATACATCGCCACCCCGGCCACGGTGAGAGGCGCGCCGACGGCTGCCATCACTCTTCCGATCCGTCCCGACATCCGCTGCTCCTTGCACGGGCGGGTTGCGGGGGCCGCCGGGGTGTCGCGGCCGGTGAGGAAGGCGGTGAGTGCCCCGATGAGCAGGGCCCAGGCGGCCGCAGCCCAGCCGTAGCGGGATCCGCCGATCAAGACCGTGGCCGCGGCGGCCGTCGCACCGGCCGCCATCGCCCGGGGGCGGGTGGCGAACGCCCACTGGCGCCGGGCACTGCCGGGGTGCCGGAGCTCGGTGAGCGCGGTGCGGATGACCAGGGCGGCAATGACAATGACCGGTGCCAGCGGTGACGCGTCCCCACCGGCCATCAGGCGTGCTTCCCGTCCGCGCCCGCTGCGGTGCCCTCGGTCTTCGCCGTCTGGTAGATGTCGGGGATGCCGTCGTCGTCGGCGTCGAGGTTCTCCGCCTCGTACAGGCGCCGGTAGACGGCGTTGCGCCGGCGCAGCAGGATCGCGGCGAGGACAGCCGCGACCAGCGAGGCCACCAGGACGGCGGCCTTGACGGCGGCCTTGACGTGCTCGCCGGTCCCGGTGCCCGGGAAGGCTAGCTCCCCGATAAGCAGGGCGACGGTGAACCCGATCCCGGCCAGCACCGAAAGGCCCAGGACATCGGCCCAGGCGAGGTCGGGGTTGAGCTGGGCGCGGGTGAAGCGGGCCGCCAGATACGTTCCGGCGAAGATCCCCAGCGTCTTGCCGGCCACCAGGCCGATCACCACGCCAAGAGGCTCCGGGTCGGTGAACACCGCGCCTAGAGCCGGGCCGGAAACACTCATCCCCGCCGCGAAGAGCGCGAACAGCGGAACAGCGATGCCCGCGGAGAACGGGTGCACCAGGTGCGCGACCCGCGAGGCGGGCGAAACGTCCTCGCCCACGTCGCGGGTCGTGCGCAGGATCAGGCCCATGGCTACGCCGGCGACGGTTGCGTGGACACCGCCGTTGTACATTAGCGCCCATATCGCCACACCGAGCGGCACGTACCACCACCAGCCGCGTACGCGCAGCCGCTGGAGCAGGTAGAAGAGCACCAGGCCCGCGATAGCTCCGGCGAGTGCCCACAGGTTCAGGTCGGAGGTGAAGAACACCGCGATGATCAGGATCGCGCCGAGGTCGTCGACCACGGCGAGGGTGAGGAGGAAGGCGCGCAGTGCGGCGGGCAGGTGCGTGGACAGCACCGCCAGGACCGCGAGGGCAAAGGCGATGTCGGTGGCCATCGGGACCGCCCAGCCCGCGCTGCTGCCGCCGCCCGCCGCGGTGGTGGCCAGGTAGAGGGCGGCGGGTACGGCCATCCCGCACAATGCCGCGACGACGGGCAGCGCGGCGGTGGCCGGGGTGCGCAGCTCTCCGACGACCAGCTCGCGTTTCAGCTCGATTCCGGCCACGAGGAAGAACACGGCCAGCAGCCCGTCGGCGGTCCAGTGCCCCACGGACAGGTCCAGGCCGAGGGCCGGTATCCCGAAGTGGAAGTCGCGTACAGCCGTGTAGGCCCCGCTCCACGGGCTGTTCGCCCAGATCAGTGCGAGGACCGCAGCGCCGAGGAGGACCAGGCCGCCGACGGTCTCGGTGCGCAGGGCCCGGCTGATCGCCTGCCGTTCGGGAAGCGGCAGCAGACCGAGAAAGGGGGAGCGGGTGCCGGCCATGGCAGTGGTCCTCCGGGAGTGTCGACGAAAGAGGGCACACTGCCCCCAGGACGCCGACCAGACTTCCCGGCACACCGCGCGCCAGCTCTTGACGCGTTCCTTACACCGTATCCACCAGGTAGCAGGCTGTCTTCCCCACGCCCCTACGAGTGATCACATCGATGTCAGGTCGTGATCATCCTTGGCGGTAGGCCCAGCACGAGGCGGCGATGGCCGCCAGGATCAGCGCCCCGGCGGCGATCAGCTCAGGCCGCTCGCCCGGCATGGACTGCACCGGCCATGTGTGGCGAGGGCAGGAAACCCTCCGAGTTCGGAGGCGGAAGCAGGCAGTCCTCGCCCGAACACGGGCAGGTCACGGTGGTCAAGAGATCGAGCCACCCGTCCCAACCTGCGCGCCACCATAGGGTTTTAGGGCCTTTGTCGCAGTCGGCGAAAGTGTGGAGTCTGACCATGTTCTGAGTGCTGCGAAGCAGGTCGCTGAGGTGCAGCCCGCACGCGCAGGGACGGTTCCGGTAGGCGGTCCAGGCGCTGCAGCCAGGACCCGTGTTGCCGAGGATCTTCGCCACCCGCTGGACGCCGCCGACCTTGCGGATGATCCGGCGGGTGAATTCAGCGTATTGCGCGCCGCACCTCCAGCAGCGCCGCCCGCCGCTGTACGGCCGGCCCCCGCCGGGCCCCCAACCGACACCACCGAAGGCGGGTGGCCGACCGAGAGGATTGCCCCGGGCCCGGCCAGCCACGGGGTGCAGTTCCTCTTCCACGCCCTGCACGACTGCTGGATGCTCACGGGCCAGCGGGGCTACTCCCTGCCCATCGCGGATGTCCGCACGATGACCGCCTCCGACACCCGCCGTCGAGGCATGTTCAGCCTGCATCGGCGACGGCCCGGCCACCACCAACTCCACAGCGCACTGGACCACGCCCGCGGCGCTCCAGGCTCCAGAAGCACGGCCCCCTCAGCCCGATCTGGCGAAGCGCCACCGGCGAGGAAGCCGCTGCGCCTGGTCGCGCTCATGAACGGACGACCCGAGCGCGACGGGTGACATCCCGGGCCCCACGGATGCGCTCCAGGACAAGGCACCTTACGAGGCGCTCTGCGAGGTGCCTGGGTGGCCCAGTTGATGGTCGCGATCTGTCGCTTGAGGGTTCGTCGGATACGGGTGGGGGATTGGCCTCTGCGTTGCTGCGGGGGAGTCGGGGTTTCGGCCAGATATGAAGCGCTTACTCGAACAGGGTGAAGTTCCCCCCGCGGGCTGGACAGCGGGTGTTTACGCTGCTGGGGCGAGGTTCTGCCTGAGCAGGGATCTCGTTGCGAGCGGGGTGACGTATCCGTAGTCGGGGTGTCGGCGGAGCCGGCTGCGGTTGTACTCAACCTCGATGTAGCGGAAAACGTCGGCCCGGGCCGCCTCGCGAGTCTCCCAGACAGCCGTCCCGATCTCCGCTTTCAGGAGAGCGAACCAGCTTTCCGCAGCGGCGTTATCGTAACAAGAGCCAACGCGTCCCATCGACTGCCTCATCCGCAACTCGCGTATCTCGGTGCGGAATTCGTCACTCGTGTATTCACTGCCACGATCCGTGTGCATGATGCACCGGTGCTCCAGGCCGCCACGTCCGGCCGCCATCCGCAGGGCAGCGACCGGCAGCTCGGCACGATGGTGGTCAGCCATCGCCCAGCCGATTACCTCCCGCGTCGCGAGATCGATACAGGTCGCCAGATACAACTTCCCTTCCAGCGTCATGAGTTCGGTCATGTCGCCGACCATGCGCATACCGGGCCGGGGCGCGGTGAAGTCCCGGCCGATCAGGTCGAGGGCGAACACCGCCCGCTTCGCCTGCCGGGTCAGGCCGCCTCTCCGGCGGCGGGTGATCCCGACGATCCGGTGCTTGCGCATCAGCCGCTCGACCTTCTTGGAGTTCACCACCCGCCCGGCCCGCCGCAGGGCGGCGTGGACCCGCGGGGCCCCGTAGGCGCCGCGCGAGCCGGCATGCAGCACCCGTATCTCGCCCACCAGCACCTCCTCGTTCCGCTCCCGCACCGCGCGACCCGGCCCTGACGCCATGCGCGCGTAGTAGGCGGAGCGGGGCACTCCCAGCACACGGCACAGAAACGAAACGCTGTGACCTGCGGGATTACCCTCCGAAGCCTTCTCCGCATCGATGAAGTGGCACCGTGCCGCGGTGTCTACTTCATCTTGTTCTGAGCGAAGAAGGCGGTCGCTTTTCCCAGGACCTCGATCGTCGCCTCCTGTTCGCGGACCTTCCGCCGCAACCGGACCAGTTCCTCACGCTCCGCAGTGGCCAAAGCCCCGGCGGGCCCCTCGCCGCGGTCGATCTTCGCCTGCTTCACCCACCCGCGCAGCCCCTCCGGGCTCACGCCCAGATCCCTCGCGACCTCGGTGACCGTCTTCTCCGAGGACAACGCCAAGGCAACCGCGTCCCGCTTGAACTCGGCCGTATACCGCTTACTCGTATTGCTCTTCTTGCTCACTACCTGTGACTGCTTCCTCCGGGACCATCCGTCCCAGTATCAAGCTGTCCAGCTCACAGGGGGAACTTCATAGATCCCGTAGGGGACGGCTTTGCCCAGTTGCGGATCGGCGAAGTCATGGACGCCCACACGCACCGGATCACCTTCTGTCCGCCACTGGCAGCCGCTGTTCTTGAAATCTCCGACGAGTTCCTTCTTCTTGGTGTCCACGCTGATCACCGGCTGCCCGGCATCCCGGTGTCCGCGGGCCTGCTCGTTGAGATAGCAAAACTGGGCATCCCGGTCGCCGTGCTGGCCGCCCTCCAGGGTCTTGGCGTTCGCCTGCAAACTGAAGCCCTCCTCCCGCAGCAAGTCGGCGACGGTGTCGGCACTGACCTGGTGCCCGGCCCGGGTCAGCTCCCGGGCCAGGGCGCGGGTCGACTTCAGCGTCCACCGCAGTGGCGACATCGGGTCTCCGCGCTCGTCCGGCTCGACCAGTGCCAGCAGGGCCGGACGCAGTCCCGGGTCGAGATCCGCGACCCGTTTGCGCCCTCCGCCTGGCCTCCGCACCCGGCCCAGCGGCCCCTCGCCGGCCCCAAGTGTCGGCGTCCGCACTTACGCGGCCAGTGAGGTACAGCGATACGTCCCCACCCTGAAGGTGATCGTGCGCAGGTCGTGAAGCCGGGGCCACCCGACTCCCCAGGGGCCGGGAAACGACGATCCGGCAAGTGCGCCCCACGGGCGTCGCTGCGCGATGGGGCTACGCCCCACCCGGGGCCGACCGCCTTCTCCCGGGGCTGGCTGGCTATCGGCCAGCCCCGGCCATACGGCGACCAAAGCAGCCCAAGGACGTTCGCGCGTACCGGGCTGGCCACACAAGTCCGTACACCGACAGCCGGTAGGTCGTTGAGCGGGATGTGGGTGGGTGCACCTGCCCGTTCCCCGGCGGCAGCGGCGTTGGCCCGATGGCCCGGCTCGTGACGGAAGCCGAGCGGGAGGGCCTCTCGCAGCTTCGCCGGGGCCGTGCGGGGACCTTCCGTGGTGGATGCCGCTCAGTCCCGGGCAAGCGTCCTGTCCGACGTTCGAGACGAGTGTGGCGGCTCCCGGCCCAGGTCCTGATTGAGCTGGTGCCGCAGCAGCAGAAGAGCGTCGGTGTCAGCGACTTGGGCGAGCCGTTCGAGCAGGACCCGGATACGGGAGTCGTCTCCGGCGCGAACGGCCTCGGCGATGCCGCCGATGATTCGGCGCACGGAGGCAGGTACGGGGTCTGTGTCGGTGTTCATACCTGCTGTTACCTGCGCGCCCGGTGGTCCGGACTCACTCGTTGGGGTGGGGGCTGCCGGACCGGTGGGGACCAACCATTGACCGGCCGGTCCGGCAGCCTCGGTGTGGCCGGGCAGGCGTCCGAGGCTGCCGGCCTTGGCGTGGGGCGAGGGCGAGGGGTGCCGTCGCATCACGCCGGTCTATCGGTCCGGCCATGGAGTGTGACCGGCCAGGTGTCTCCATTCGGGGTCGTGCTGGCCGGGTACCAGGCGTCCGGCAGCGGACCACTGTGTGGTCAGGGCCGTGTAGATCGGCTCGGGGTCGGGTGAGCGGACCGATTCGTCGGAGCTCTCGATGCCCGGCACGGGCTGCAGGGTCATCGTGGTCATGCAGGACTAACGGCTCAGTGCCACTTCGGTCACCCTCGGGTGCTGCGGCGCTCGCGCAGGGCGGCGCGGGCCTGGGTGTCGTCGATCAGGAGTGAGAACTCCTCGTAGGCGATGCGCCGGACATCTGCTGTGGTGACGGGCTCGCCGCTGGTGCTGCGTGCGTGGGCCAGTTCGGCGGCGCCCAGGGCCAGCAGCCGTTCGCGTTCGGCATCGTCGTGGCCCTCGCTGGAGAGGGCGGACAGGACTTGGCGCCAGATTCCCGAACTCATCGGTTCCCGTCCCGTAGCGCGGGGATGGACACCTGCCCGGCGCTACGATGGTGGTGTATCAACTCGCCGTGTGTGTGGGGAATCCGTCCCGGCCGCGCTGTCACAGCGCCATGTCCAGGGCGTCCAGGACGAGCCTGGTCTCCTCGGCGGTAGCGGCGGACCAGCCGACGATGCCAGCAGCGGTTGGGGGCACTGGCGACGACGTCGCGGTCCAGGAGGTCCGGGGCCCGCCCGGCGGCCGGGCCGGTGATTGTCGTGACCACTTTCCTGCGGCGGACCCGGCCCGCTTCAGGTCGGCTTCTCCTTCGTCCCGTCTGGATGGAAAGCATAGATTTCCCCGTCCAGCACCGTCCCGGGTGCGAGCACCTGGCGCAGCGTGGCCGCGATCTCGGGAAAGCGCTCGGTGACGACAGTCCCGGCCCGCGACTGGAGCACCAGACGGTCCGGGTAGCGCAGAGCCACCGTGCGCCAGCCGTCGAGCTTGATCGAGTTTTGCCACCGTCCGGCCGGCTCTCCGAGGCCGGGAACGGCAGACCGCCACAGGCCGCATCACCTCCACCGGGACCGGCAGCGGAAAACGAAAGGCCGAAGAGGGACTCATCTCGTCACCGTGCCTGGCCTCGGCAGCACCGGGCGGGGGCACGCCGTCGCCAGGGCGCGCCTTCACCCCTCTACCTGTTTCCGAACCTTGGTCCGGGGGTTGAAACGACGGTTTTGCCCCCATGGGCACTATGGAACTGGGGGCAGCCATGCGGAAGCAAGGACGACCGTCATAGGAACAGGAGTGCCGACGGCAGCGAGAAGCCCATTGGGAACCGGACCCACCGCGTCTCCGAAGGACACCGTGCCGCCGGAGAACGTCGCGCGGTCGAAGTCCACCGTGCCGCCGGAGAAGACCGTGCCGCGGAAGGACACCGTGCCGCCGGAGAAGACCGCTCGGCCGAAGTCCATGCTGCCGTCGATGGTGACGCGGGTGAGGTTGAGGTCGCAGCCCTGCCAGGAGCGGTGGGTTCCCTGGGGGCGTCGGTAGTGGTCGCCGATGAGGCGCAGGATCGTGTGCCGGACCTTGCGAAGGGCCAGGCAGCGGTGGTGTTCCTCCTGATGGGTCGGGCCGTTGCCGTGGTCGGGGGTGAAGGGGAGTTGGAGGTAGGCGCACAGAACGTCGATGCAGGCCTGGCGCAGGTCTTGTGTGGGGGCGTCGTCGGCGAGGCCGGCCAGGGCGTGGACGCCGCCGAGCCGGACTGCGGGTGAGCCGGATCCGAGTTCGTCGACGGCTTGGGAGAAGCGCTCGGTGTGCAGCCGGGTGGCTTCGCGGTGGGCGCCGGCCTCATCGATGCGCTGGCGGCGGTAGGAAACGACCAGGGCGACGAGCGCGCCGGTCCCGGCGACCACCCCGAAGGAGATTTTCACCAGGACGAAGAGTGTTTTGGCGTCGAGCTTGGCGGTGGTGCCGATGTCCTTGAAGTCGAGCAGCACCACCAGCCCGTAGAAGATGCCGCCCGCGACCAGGACCGCGGCGGCGAAAGTGCGGCCCAGTGTCCGCCGCAACTCCCGACCGTTCGGGGCTGCTCGCGGCCTTCGATTGGCTGTCATGTCGCTGAAGACAAGGCTTGGAAGTCAGCGGTTGCAGCCACCCCAATAAGTCAGCTTTTATGTTGGCTTAGTGACCGTTTCCGCCTCCCTGGTCGAATGGGGCACCTCGTCCTCGCCTACCGGCCGGCCTCGGGCATTGGCTCTCCGGTTGGATGAGCCGCTGCATCAGGGTGAACCCGCCGCCGTGCGGACTGTCTCGGTCCACTCGTGGCCGTTCGGGCAGAGCAGGAGAGCATCAGAGGCCCACCGGACGGTCGCGACCAGGTCCCGATCGGCGCCGCAGATCGGGCAGCAAATCGTACGGACCGCCGCCAACGGCGGCTCGGTCTCCCATGTGGCGTCCAGAGCCAGCTCGGCATACAGGCGCTCCGCCTCCGCCTCCGGGCCGTGGACGCTGATCGACCCGCCCCCTCGTGGTGGTCCTGGTCGCCGAGCTCATGGACATCCTCGACCAGCCGGTCGTCCTCACTCCTCGTCGACCAGGCCGTCCAGCAAGTGCGGGGCGGTGCAGTTGGGGTTGCTGATCAGGTGTTTGGCCTTGTCGTGATGGTGAAGCGGTTCCGGGAGCGGCCTGGTGGTCCGCGGATCCCGGCCGTCTGAGAGGCTGTGGCCATGACGGACATCCCTCTCTGGCGTCGGCCCACCCGCGGCGGTTGGCGCATCCAGGCCGATGAGGCGCGCACCCGCGTCGACGTGATGGATCCCGCCGGCCGAGTCCGGGCGTCCGTCGCCACGGAGCCCGTGCAGCACTTCACGGGCTGGTTCGCCAGGCGGATGAACGCGGACAAGAGCCGCGCCTTCGAGACGAACGGGCCGTCTCTGTCTGCCCCTGCCCGTGAACCCACCCCGATCACGCTGAGTCCGCATGACGAGCAGGCTCTCGTCAGCGACGGCATAGCCAACGGTCGCCATCGGGAGAAAACCGGTCGTGCCCTCGTCCACGGCCGGCACTACGCGTTCCTTCACACCAGGGGAAAGCGCGCCGAGGCGATGCGGGACGGCACCCGGATCGCGTCATTCGTCAAACACGGCTTCCGCCTCCACAACGGCCACGTCAGCCGCGAGGACCACGGTGTCCTGGACGAGACCGACGAACTGGTCCTGACCATCTTCGAGAAGCTCCTGAGGCCCGGACGCCCCGGTGCCATCTCCGACAACCTCACCAGTATCTGAACCGACTCGGCGACGGTCTCGGCAGCCGGTCGCGGGCATGCCGGGCTCGGAGGCCTCGGCCGGATCGCCGGTACTGCGCAGTACCTCTCCCGCGTGATGGCGGCGCGGCAGCGAGTCGGACCACAGCGCGCGCAGCCGATCTTCAGGCAGTGCGTCCAGCAGAGGCACGGTGGCGAACGCCTGCCGTGCCGCCGGTGTATCGGCGGCGAATGACGTGGCTGGGCGGGAGTCGGTGTCGGGCGCGTACGGTGGCGGCATGGGCAGGGACGGGGTGCCCCGGCTGCGGCCGGTCGTGGTCGTGGACGACGACTGCGGGCCGCGGTTGTGCCGTGGGTGCGGTGGCCCGTTGATGCCGTCGGCGAAGGCGACAGCGGTGTTCTGTTCGCCGGCGTGCCGGTCGCGGCACTGGCGGCGGATGCGGCGGGCGCGGACTAGGACCGAGGCGGTCCAGGCCGGCATGACGTCCAGCTGCCCGCAGTGCGGGGTGTCCTGAACGGTCAGGGTCGAACATCCTGCCTCGGCAACGTACTGCTCTCACTGCTTTTTGTCTGCACTCCCCGTGTCCCGATGCGCTGTGTTGCGGTCAATCCGGGTCGGGCGGCAGCGGTGCGTCCGGGCGGCCCGCTCGGGGTGTCTCATTCCGGGAGTCAGCACGGGCCGAGAACGGAGACGCTCCGAGGGCGAGGAAGTTCCGCAACCTGCGGGTGCGACGTTCTGGCGAGCTGTTGACGGAGGCGATCGATCTCTTGGTGCTGGGCGGCGAGCTGGGACACCGCTCGCTGCTTGAAGCCCCTGAGCTCGTCGAGCTCGGCGTCGTGTTCAGCGAGACGCTTCCGCAGATCCGTGACCGTCTGCTTGAGCTGGGCGATCTGGGCTTCGCGTGGGTCGGGGGCCTGGCCAGCCGCCTGGAGTCGATCACGCCGTTGTGCGAACTCCTCGGCCAGATGCTGGAAGGGGCCTGGTCGTCCTCCCTTGGGGTAGAAGCCGGTCCGGTTCACGCCTGCTTCGGCTGCGAGCGTCTTGAGATCGCATTTGCCGCCCGGCGGGACCTCACCGCGCAGGAGCCGGTCCATGGCGGTCCTGATGCGGTCCTCGGCCTGGCACCGCTGATCATCACTGATCCGCATTGGATTCCTCTCGGGGGCCGATGCCGACCGCGTTGTCGATCTCGTGGAGGACTCGTTCGGCTCGGTCGAGTTCGGCCTGGAGGCGGCTGCGCTCGCCGTTCTGCCGTCGGCTGAGCGAGCCGAGGAAGACCTTGGTCTGGACGGCGGTGCCAGCCCAGACGGGCCGGTGGCAGGCGTGGTGGGTGGCCTGCGGGCAACGGGCGGAGTCACACATTCCCGCCAGGGGCTTGTCAGCGTTCGGGGTGCCGGCGAGCTTGAGGCAGAGGGCCTTGGACGGGTCGGCGAACCAGCAGAAGTTCGCGGAGCCGAGGTGGAGGATGCCCGCTCGCTTGGCCAGCAGGTTGCGCAGGTCTTGATCGCTGGAACGGATGTGGGGCGGGGAGCCGGGCGTCTGAGCCAGTTCTCCGTCGACATGAGCGAAAAAGTCGATCAAGTCGCGGGCGCCGGGGCCGCTCGGCATGACGCCCTGCTGGTAGTTTCGGAACTCGGCCAGGACCAGAGACAGGTTCCGTTCCCGTTCGTGCTCGTGAGCCTCGGCCAGGAGCTTGGCCTGGGATCCGCCCGGCCGCGCTGTGTATCCCTCGGTCGTGACGGCGGACACGTGCTTGAGAGCGATCTTCGCCGCGAGCATGCCGTGCGGGCGATAGCCCAGTTCCATGGCCAGAGTCCGTCTCAGCATGCGCAGGTTGACGGGGCCGTCCGGGACCGGCGCCAGCCCAAGGCGGAGCCCTGCGGGGCTGTTGATCCAGGGATGGAGCGAGCTGGTGTAGTTGCTGGAGTACTGCATTCGGCCGAGAAGCGGTGCCCCAGGAACGGGGTGATCGTGCAGTGCTTCGATGAGCGCGACCGCCCGGTGGACCTCGTCGAGGACGATCCACTCGTCCTCGACCCCGCCGAGCGGCTGCCCCTTGATGATCTTGCTATTGAGGCTGCGGCGGATCAGGCCCGGGGCGACTTCGATGGTGCGGCGGCAGCCCACCGCCAGTTCGGCGAGTTCGCTGTAGCGCATCCCGGACAGGGTCGCGATGACCGTCAGCGCCGCCAGCCGGACCATCACCACCAGGTCCATGAACTCGCGGATGTGCAGGGGCTCGGTCCATGGCACGGTTTCTGGGGAGTCCGATCGGGTGACGGCCGGAGCCTTCCGCCCCCACGGCTTGGCCAGGCCGACCGCCGCGGCCGTCTCCTCGGCGGTCCTGCGGAGTTCCGCCGTCAGTTGGTGCGACCGGTACTCGCCGCAGCCGGCCCGGTCGGACAGAGCCTGAAAGCTCACCCGCAGCAGCGGGTCATGGGGATGCCAGCCCTCTCCCAGACGCCTGGCGACATGGTTTTCCACCAGCTCGACCAGGGGCTCACCGGTGGAGTGGTGGTCTGTCAGGACCCGGGACAGATCCGCGACGGTCGGCCGCTTCCTTTCCCTGTCCCTGGCCCGCGGGGGTCGGGCCGCGAGCTGGCGCCGGAGATCAATGGCTTGGGGCCCGAGGACGTCGACGATGTAGAGACACGCACCCAGCAGCGGCTGCAAGATCCGGTCGGGAACAGGGGGAGTCTTGTTCTCTTTCGTGCCGCGTTGCAGCCCGGCCACGAGGGATGGCTTCGCGAACCCCCAGGGCCGCAGCTCGGGGGCGTAACGGTCACTGGTGAACAAGTCGGAGTAGAAGGCGAGGTCCATGATCGCGGTGACGACCATCCGCTTGTGGGAAACGCTAGCCTCCCGCAGCGGACGGCCGTGCCGGTCCCGGATCGTGCTGCGGACGAGAAGATGACGCTGGCAGTGGTCTTGCGTGACCTCTCCCAAGCTCGCGATGCCCTGCTGGGTGAGCCAGTTCAGCCAGTCGAAGAGAACCGGGCGTAGTCGGCTGGCCGTGGCCAGGGCCCGGGGTGTGCGGTAGGCCATCGGCAGTTGAGCGACGGCCGGGTGGGTGGGTGCCCACTGGGCGAGGATCAGCTCCTTGGCCACCAGCCGCCAGCCAGGGTGGACGATCTCGGTGAAGTCCCAAATCAACTGCGATGCCCAAAGGTGCTGTGGCCGGCCCCGGATTCCGGTCAGATCCCAGACGTCATCGCCGAAACGGGGCGGAATGAAGCCGGCGAGCGAAGTCCAGCCGGCCTCCTTGAACACATCGGCCCCGGCGAACGGCGAGACGGTATCCGGGACCGGCGTCGCCGATGTTGCCGACGTCATGCGGTTCGCTCCTCGGGCCTCAGGGGAAGTTCGTCGTCGGTGTCGGCGACCTCTCGGGATGAGGCTTCCAGTAGCGCGGGGTCGAAGCGGTCCAGGACCTCGGTGATGCGCTGGGCGTAGGGCCCGAAGACGGCCATGAAGTGCTCGTTCGGCATCTGTCGCCACTGGCGGGCGAAGAACGCCTTCAGCCGAAGCAGGTTCACCGCATGCCGGGGGGTGAATACGGCCAGTGGGCAGAGCAGGCAGACCCAGGGCCGGGCGGGACACGGCTTTCCCTTCGGACCGTGCAGTCCCGCCAGTTGATCCGAACAGGCGGCGACGAACACATCCCGCTGGCCGCCAACGAGCTCTTCCAGAGCGGTGCCGTCCAGCCCGAGCCGGTCAATGACCTGCGGATACTCCCGGGCCAGTACGACGGCCGCCTCCTCGGGCAGCACTGTTGGTGGCATGGCCCGGCGGAGGAGATCCCCCTGGGCGTCCTCGATGATCGCCTCGACCGCCCGCTGCTGAGCCGGGGTCGTTGCCGTCAGGTAGTGGTCGGCTTCAACCGCCGGCGTGTGGTTCGGATCGATCGTTGCCCTCGGGCTTCCGGACCAGGTGCGACGGTCGCGGAAGCTGTGGAACGTCGTCCGGATCCGTTGGCGGTTCATCAGCAAGGGAGCCCCGCTGTCGCCCATCAGACCGTGCCGACGGATCCACGCTCTGACCGAAATTTCCGTGATCCGTGTGGTCTCGACGTTGCCGGTGAAGTTCGGGCGATCCCGCAGCCAGAGCACCCCCCGGTCCTCGCGCCGTGGAGCGTGCGAACGCAGCAGAGCGGAGTGCTCCAGCCACCTTTCCAGCAGCCTGACCGCCTTGCGAGGAAGATTCAGGCTCTCGCGTGTGGTGCGGCCCTTGATATAGCCGAGCACGATCTGAGAGTCCCCGGCCCACTCGATGTCATCCAGGCTGAGCCCGTCGATTCCGTCCGGGACGATGCCGCTGTAGGCGCCGAACAGCAGTTGGTAGGAGATCACTGTGTCCGGCTGCGGAAATAGGGCAGCCCGGGCGTTGGCCAGGGGCCTGCGGACGGCTCGCACGATCTTGTCCTGGACGCCGAGGGCTTTCAGGTGGCGTGCCGCCAGCGGCCCACGCTCGGCGAGGAGACGACACATGTCCTCAAAGGACCACCGCCCGCTGCCCAGAGGGTCGTGGCCGCGGCTGGCGGCAGCGACCGCCGCGGCGTGGGCCGCCAAGGCTTCGCGTACGTTTCTGCGACAGATGCCGATCAGCCGGTCCCACTCCGACTCGCTGTAGGGAACCAGAGGCTGCTGCCTCTCACGCTGGTTGAACATCCTGCCCTGGATCAGCAGACGGACCGGCTCCGAAAGCCTGGCCCCGTCCTCGTCCCAAGCCGCCAGCATCCGCCGTGTGTGCATCTCCGCGTTGTAGCGGCCCCCCATCCAGAACTCGATCAAATCCAGTCGGCTGAGGTCCCCGGCGCACCCGTCAAAGCCCCGGTCGTGCATGAACCGCAGAAGCCGCCGGGCCGACACCAGCAGGTTGCTGATCACGGTCCGTGACCCAGCGGTGCCGTGCGGGTGGATCAGGTTCACCAGGCCGACCATCAGGTCCAGCGCCAGCTCAGGGCTTGCCTCAGTGGAGCGAACCTCACCGGGGCGTACCTCACTGGAGCGAACCTCACTGGAGCGAACCTCACTGGAGCGAACCTCAGCGGAGCGAACCTCACTGGAGCTTGCCTCAACGGAGCGAACCTCTTCGTGGCGTCCCTCACCAAGGCCGACCTCACCGGAGCGAGCCTCCGCAATGTGCGCTTTTTGGAGCCGGAACAGCTGTTGCGGGCACGCTTCGTGTCGATCCGCAACCTATCGGCGGAGCTAGCCGCCGACCCGGCGGTGGCAGCCCGGCTGGCCACAACGCCCGAAGAGTGAAACGCACGGCCGGGCGGGAGGCCCTGCTGCGTCACCCTGAAGCAGCCCCGCCAGACGCAGAGAGCGGCTCTACAGGCACGCACATCGTGCCTGTAGAGCCGCTCTTCGTGGGTCGAGCTCAGACCCGTCTTACTGGTGAAGAGGCGGTGTTCCGCCCCTCCTCGTTCCGGAAGATTTCAAGTCCAGTGAGACGGTCGGGACGCTATGAGGTTTGTGGTGCGGGTTCGCGGCGCTTGGCCGGGTCGTTGATCCAGGCTTTCTCGGGTATTCGGGGTGGTCGGGGGCGGCGGGCGAAGCGTTCGGGGTGGCGGGCGTATGCCTGGGCGAGAGTGACGGCTCGTTGGTCGCGGACCTCCTCGGCGGTCCCGAAGTGGACGGAGGCCGGGGTGTGCCAGCCGATGCCGGAGTGGCGGTGTTCGTGGTTGTAGTACGCGATGAACGTGTCGAACCACTCGCGGGCATGGGCCAGGGAATCGAAGCGGTCGGGGTAGTCCGACATGTACTTCGTGGTCTTGAACTGGGCCTCGCTGTAGGGGTTGTCGTTGGAGACCTTGGGCCGCGAGTGCGACCGGGTCACTCCGAGGTCGATCAGCATCTGGGAGACCTTCTTGCTGGTCATCGAGGTCCCGCGGTCCGCGTGCACGGTCTCGGGCACGATGCCGTTGCGGGTGATGGTCTCGCGGATCAACTCCTCGGCCCGCTCGGCCGATTCGGCCTTCTCGACAGTGTGGCCGACGATATAGCGGGAGTAGATGTCGATGATCACGTAGGCGTGGTACCAGATGCCCTTCTCGGGTCCGGCGGCCTTGGTGATGTCCCAGGTGAACACCTGCGAGGGGGCGGTGGCGAGGAGTTCGGGCACCGCCTTGGCAGGGTGGGTGGCCTGTCGGCGGCGCTCGCCGCTCTGGCCCTTTTCGCGCAGGATCCGGTACATCGTGGAGACGGAGCAGCGGTAGCGCCCGGCATCCAGCTCACGGGCCCAGATCTGGGCGGGCGGGAGTTCGGCGTACTCCTCGCGGTTCATCAGCTCCAGTACCGCAGATCGCTCCGGCGCGCTCAGGGCCGAGGGCTGGACCTGCGGCTTCCTCGGTTTCCGCTCGGCTGCGGGCCGCAGCCTGCGGTAGTGGGTGGCCCGCGAGCGTCCGGTCAGCCGGCACGCGGTGGTGATACCCAGTGCGGGCTCGACACCGGCGAAGGCGTCGTCGAGGACCGGGGCGGCGTTCTGGGTCAGTCCGCGCTCTCGGAGATCATTTCCAAGAGCGCGGAAGCTTTTCCCATGACCTCCAACGCGGCCTTGTTGCGGGCCAGTTCCTTCTCCAGCCGTTCCACTTGGCGGCGCAGTTTCTCGTTCTCCACCTCGGCGGGCGACCTCTTCGGCCTCGCCGGGCCGGTGCGCCTGTCGGCCAGCTTCTCCAGGGCCCCGGCATCCCGGGCGGCCCGCCACTCCTTGATGTGCGAGTGGTACAGCCGCTCGCGGCGCAGGACCGAGCCCTTCTCGTTCTTGGCCGCGGCGTCGTACTCGGCCACGATCCGCAGCTTGTACTCGGGACTGAAACTGCGGCGCTTCGGCTTCGCTGCCGGATCCGATCCGGACGGCTTCGTGCTGGTCATAAGGGTGGAACTCCTGTCGATGCCCTCTCAGGCTAACCCGACAAAGCGGGATGTCTTACCCAAGGCTGGCAGAGAGGGTTCTGGCAGGCAGCGAGGTAGTCCGCCCAGCTGTCCTGGGCGTATTGGGCCCAGGAGTGTGCGGTGTTGGGGTGGATGCCGAATAGGTCGGCGACGACGATGGGCGGGAGGTCCGCAACCGCCTCTATCATCGCGGTGTTGCGGGCGCTGAGTACGGGGAGTCCGTACTGGTTCATGAGTGAGTGGATCGAGGCGGCGCTTCGGGGTCGGCTGGGTGGCCGTCCCGGCAGGAGGAAGCGTCCTTCGTCGTCTCCCCGCTGCCGGAGCGTCGAGGCGTGTCCCGGACGCGTGGCCTGTTGCTCGATGAGCTGGGCCAGCCTGGGTGGCAGCAGGACAGGGTTGCGGTCGAGGGTGAGGTAAGCGCCGTCGTCCTCGCGGTGGAACCGGTCGGTGGTCAGCTCGACGATGCGAGTGGCCGGGAGGGCATAGAGCCTGATCAGGGCTCCGGCGATGCGTACTTCGAGCGGGAGTGTGTCGTCGTTGAGGCAGCGTCGCAGTTGTTCGCTGTACTCGTCCTCGTCGAGGAAGCGCGACGGTAGCGTCTTCGGCCTCGGGGGGACGGTGAGTTTGCTGGTCAGTCGGCGGGCGGTGGTCCAGCGGATGAAGGAGGCGAGGCCCCGGCGTCGGGTGGGGTGGGTGGTTAGCCAGAGGTCGAGGTCTTCCTGTCCGGCGGTGTCGAGCTTTAGTTCGTGGACGTCAAGCCAGGTCAGGAACTCGATGGCGACGCGGACGTCATGGCGGTCGCCGGCGGCCGCGTTGGAGGTGTAGCGGCCTCGGATCGCGCGGCGTCGTGCGTCACGCACCACGTTCCATTCGGCGAAGGGACGGATGATCCGGGCCTGGTGGGACGGCAGGTTCTCCACCGTTTTCTTCACCCAGAGCTCCAGACGGGCGAGGTTCTCCTGGCGCTGGGGCAAAGCGCCCGTGGCCACTAGGACCTCGCGGATGTAGCGGGTGTTGCGGTCTTGGGGAAGTGCATCGAGTACGTCGTGGCTGATCTCCGTGTGGTCGGTGGCAAGGGCCGCCAGCAGCTGTGCGGCGGGGCTCTCCCGAAGCCACTCCAGCACCGACCACGGCCGTTCCGCCCTTCCCAAGGCATCGACCAGAGACCGGAGTTGCGGACTGATTGCTCCGTCTTCACCGCTGAGAAGGTCGGTCAGACGAACGGTGATCATGCAGCGGGTGCAGGTGCCGTCCGCATAGATGTCGCCGGGGAAACCGCAGCGACGGCACGCGAAGGCGAGGTGGTTGGCTCCGCTGCAGGGCCCGCAGAGCTCGCCGCCGTCCGGCGTGCGGCCGACCAGAACGTGGTCGGTCCCGCAGCGGGAGCACGGCGCCGGGTTGCGGGACCGCCGGTGGTAGCAGGTGCCACAGAGGGTGCCGATCGGCCAGGTTGCCTTCACCGGTTTCATCTCGCCGCAGTCGTCGCATCGACGGGATGGGCGGGGGCCGCAGGAGTAGCAGTGAAAGGCTCCGTCGAGTGCGCGGACGTGACGGCCGTGACGCTGCCGGCGGCAGACGACGCACTCACCGAGCGGCCCGCGGTAGCACCCCTCGCAGATGTCGGGCTGTCCGTCGACGGCGCGGGCCTGGATCGGGCGGATTTCGCCGCAGATTCCGCAGAAACGCGGAGCAGGCTTGTAGCAGCGGTCGCATACCGGCCCGGCGGCTGTGAAAGCCCAGGTGCGGCGGACGGCCCCGCAGCGGACGCACTCCCGTTCGGGCGCCGGAGCACAGTTCTGGCACAAGGCCGAGCCGTCCTCGCGCCGGACGGTGGGCAGTCGGCGTCGGCTGCACTCGGCGCACTCGGTGAGGACCTGCGGATCGCGGCGGTAGCAGCTTTGGCAGATCGGCCCTTCGGGGCGGCGGGCGAGGATCCGGCCTTCCTTGTTGCAGCGGGCGCATAGCCGCTTCTTGTGGCGGTCAGCGCACCAGTGACAGCACCGGCCAGCCGGGGTAGGACGGGGCAGTGTGCCGTCGGCGCGGCCGCAGACCGCGCAGCAGAGCTGGGTGACGGCGTCGCCGTGGCCGGCGACGTCCATCTGCCGCAGCAGGCGTACGAACGTGCCGGAGCAGTGCGGCGAGGGGTTGGCCAGGGCGTCGGGGTCCTCGGCGAAGTACCGGTCCAATGCCCGTGCGGGGGTCGGGGCCCAGGCGCGGGCCTGCTCCAGGATCTCCTGAGCTGCCGAGGCGGAAAGCGCTGGGCCGGCTGCCTGTTGGAGGCGGGCGATGTTCCGGGCACGGGCCTCGGCGAGCTCGCGCTGACGTATCTCCCGTGTCTGCTGGCGGCTCATGGCTTGCCGTTGCCGGGGCGGCGGATGACGGCGCGGCGCGGCGTGATGGCCGTCGGCGCCGACGGCTCGCCGTCGGCGGTCTTGCGGACCTGGAGGTTGACGACCTCGGGCTTGATCAGGTCGTTGGGTGTGCAGCCCAGGATGTCGCAGAGCGCGACCAGGGTGTCCATGCTCATCCGCTGCGGAGGCTGAGTGACCAGCCGGTAGACCTGTTCACGCGACAGCGTGATGCCGCGTTCGGCCAGCAACGGCACCAGATCGGAGGTCTGGAACATCTGACGCTCCGCCATCAGCTGCCGGAGCTGCCACTGGTAGCCCATCTTCTTGATCACGCCATCACGTCCCAGTCGTTGCCGAGTCGGTTCTTCATTGCCGCTTCCAGCAGCTTGTTGCAGTACTCGTTCGACACTCCCATGTAGATCGCGGTGGTCGCGGCGTGGGAGTGTCCGACTTGCTGCTGGATTATCTTGAGTTCCTTTGCTCGACAGGACGTTGACCTGTGCGTTTGCTTCGTTGTTGTTGTCCGTGACGTGTCGGACGAGGGCATGCGTTGGCTTTTCAGCACGGGCCGATCGTTACTGAGCTGGGATTGCCCGCACTCATGCGTGGCGGGCGTGTACGAGTGCTCGCGGCGCGTTGTTCGCCAAGGGCCTGAGCGAGTTGCTCGCGCAGTTGCCGGTTCTCCTCAGCAAGCCGCCGGATACGACTGTTCGCGGCTTCGAGTCTCTGCAGCAAGGAGGCATCGGAGGTGCGTTGACGTGCGGGAACGGGGGACGCGGGGGCTCGGCGGTGCGATGACCGCAGGTGCTCGATCTCCGTTCGCAGGTCCGGCTGGGCATAGAGCCAGGACCGGGAAACTCGCGCTCGTTTCGCGACTGTCTCGAAGGTGACTGGTTCGCCCGCGGCATCCAGAGCACGGAGTGCCTGGACGGCTTTGGAGCGGGTGTACTCGCTTCGGCGCCGGGCGGCGTCGATGATGTGCTGGCTGTTGTCAGCTCGCATCGGCGGTCGCCTCCGGCTGATCCGGGTCGGATTCCAAGGTGGTGATGATCTGCTCCAAGTTGCCCAGAACCTGGCGGTTCATCTCGACCACCCGCGCTTGGCCGCGGGCCTCGGCGGCGGAGACGATCTGCAGCAACTGCTGGCGCTGTTCCCGGTGTTGTGGCAGGAACTCGGGGGTGGTGACGAACATCGGGCAGGTCAGGCAAGCGTTGGCATGCGGACAGGTTTTCTGCACCGGCAGGCCGCAGTAGCCGTTCGGCAGGGCCTGGGTCACGCGGCCGAGCCGCTGCTTGGCCCAGGTGGCCTCGGCCAGCGGACCGTTGGGGTCAACGGTGACGCTCTCGCCCTTGATATTGACCTTGCGGGCCTTCTCCCAGTGCCGGCGGACCGTGGTGTCGTGCAGCCGGGCGTAATGGGCGGTCATCTCACCGGAGGAGTGGTCAAGAAGGACGCGTACGACTTCCTGCGGGACGTCCCGGTTGATCAGCCTGGTTCCAAAAGTGTGGCGCCATTGATGGGGCGTCAAATGCACTGCCCGGCCGTGCTCGTCGCGGACGTCGCAGCGCTCCAGCCAGAGATCGAGCTGTCCGCGGTAGGAGTGCGTGGTCAGTGGTCGGGTCCCGTCGGGGTTCATCCGCGGGGCCGGGAACAGCCACCGGCTGCCGCCGGGCCACCGGTCCAGGACGCGCTGCTGCTGGGCGGTGATCTCGCCCTCGACCTCCTCGTCGATGGGGACCAGGGCTTCGCGTTTCATTTTCCGGTTGAGATAACGAAGGTAGGCGGCGCCGTCGGCGTCCCGGACGATGCAGTCGAAGGCCAGGTTGCAGGCGTCACCGACCCGCAGCCCGCACCGCATGAGGACCAAGGTCATCAGGCGGCCCTCGGGGTTGTGCCAGCGGTCGAGGTTGGCGGGCTGTTCGACCTGGGCCATGACCTGCTCGGCCAGCGCCCGGGGCAACCGCTTGTCGGGGCGGGGGAAGTCGTCGGGGTAGAAGGTCGCGCTCGCCGGAAGGGTCTCGTCCCAGCCGTGGCGGCGCATGGCGTGGAAAAACGCGTTCAGCGAACCGATGTCCCGGCCGCGCGAGTGGGTCGACCGCGGGTCGACCGCGAGATCGGCCAAGTAGCGTTCGAGTACCTGCCGGTCCACCGCAACCAAACCGTCCGCGGCAACCCGTGGGTCGGCCAGGAAGCCGGAGAACCGGTTGAGCGCAAGGATGTCGACGACGGCCTGGTTGATGCTGCGGCCGATACTGAGCCGCCAGCGCACGAACCTTTTGGCCGGCTCCCGCAGCCACGGCTGGGCGATACGGTCGAACCGCAACCGGGCCCGGGTGCCCTCGATCCCCAGCCGACGCAGCACCCACACATCGCGGGGGAACTCGCTCTCCCAGCCGCTGCCGCAGGCGAGATCCTCCAGATGCTCATGCGCGTAGCGCAGGAACGCAAGCTGTCCGTTCCGGTCATGACTGGCCCCGCGCATCGCGGCGAAGTGCTCACTCCACTGCTCCATCGGCCACTCCAGCAAGGATCCTGCCTCGCTGGCGGCGGCCAGCCGGATCACCGGCGAGACGGCCGAGCTATGGGTGTTGACCTGGCGCTCGTCGTGGCGGCGCTGCAGCGCGTACTGCAATTCCAGCTTGAGCTGACGCTTGTCGTCCAGCGGCCGGAAGTCGAAGCGGTCGTCTCCGGCGGCCTCGCAGCGGCGTACGAACTCCTCAATCTCGGGGCTGCCGACGGCATACCAGCGGGACTTGTGGTTGTGGCAGAACGGCGACTTCCCCTGGGTCCACAGGGTGCAGAACGACAAGCGGCAGATCCGGTGGCCGTTGTCGGCGACGGTCGGCAGACTCGCCATCCACTTCCTCTTTTCGGGCTTGCCCGCCCGTTCCCAGAAGCCGTGATGGCGCACGCATAGCCCTTGGCGGGCCGCACCGTAGTGGCAGCCGGCGATGGAGCACTCGGTCAGTTCGGTCCGCCCGACCGGGCCGGGGCCGGGATCGGCGATGAACGCCTCGATGTCCGGGCCTCCGCGCCGCTGCCAGCGGTAGTAATGGCCGCGGCAGAGCTGACGGGTGCGGGGTTGCCGTGGACATCCGGGAACCCGGCAGGCTCCCAGCCCGAAGATCAGTTCTCCCGGAGCGGGGATGAACACATCGACGCGGAACTCCGGCCGGACCGCGGCCATGAGTTTGCCCAGCAGCCCTGAGCCGGGAAGGGGAGCAGCGGGAGTCGACTCGCTCACCAGCGGACCTCCCGCCCGGTCAGGAAACCGGCGGCCTCCAGGGCGCGACGGGCGTCCTCGACGGACAAGTGACCGTAAATATCAAGCGTGGTGGCGATCGAGGAATGACCGAGCAAGGTACTGACCACCTCGATGGGCACCTTGCGGCGTAGGAGCAGAGTGGCCCGGGTGTGCCGGAACCAGTGGGGGTCGAAGTCGATTCCGGTGGCACGGCGGATTCGCAGAACCAGGTCGTAGACGGCCGCGTAGGTCAGCGGGTGTCCGTAGGAGCCGCCCCAGAGGTTGACGAACATGTAATCGCTGTCCAGGTCGCCGTACTCGTCGTGGAGATAGTCCGCATAGAGCCGGATGATCTCGGGGCCGACGGGAACGGTGCGGGGCGAGGCAGACTTGGCCCGAGCCCGGTTGTCATTGACTCGCGGAGTGACGATCAACTCGCCTTCCGCCGCAGCGAGATCCTCATGACGGAGACCGAGGGCCTCACCGATCCGGATCCCGGTCTCCCACAGCAGCGCGAACAAGAACCGGTCCCGCAGCCGGGTGCACGCGTCCAGGATTGCCTGGACCTGGGCGGCGGTCAGGATGGTCGGGTGCATGCGAGGCGTTTTCAGCTTGATCGTGCGGCGCCGCTCGGGTTCGCCGCCCGCCAGGTGATACAGAAACGGCTTCCAGCCCGTGCGCCGGGCGCGGACCGGCTGCAGCTCGGTGACCAGATCGCCCAGGTCCACGCCGTGACGGGCGTGGAAGACGTACAGACCGCTGACCGCCGACAGCTTTCGGTTGACCGTGGTTACCCCGCAGTGATGCTCCGCCGACGGCAGCAACGCGACCCGGCCGTCACGGCCCGCAGGCGGCAGCCGGAGCCAGGCGACGAACTCGCCCAGGTCCTCCAGCCGCACCTCGCGCCAGTCCAGACCGCGCCGGCCGAGGAAGACGAACCAGTCCTTCAGATCATGGCCATAAGCCTTGACCGTGTTCGGCGACCGCTCAATATCGGTCAGGTAGGCGAGGTAGCGCTCGATCGGCTCGACCGTCCCGCCCCCGTCACCGAGGACTGTCCACGACTCAAGCGACGAGGCGGGCATCAACACCCTCTGCACCAGCATCAGACCTCCTGGAAAACTGCGTGATGGACGGCGGTAGATAACCACCTCCACCACACAGATCTCCGCCCACCCCAGGCTCGTGCTGCACGTAGTGGACACACCGCAGAGGACTCAAGAGAAGCTGGATGAAGCGGCGGTCGACGCCGTCCTCGGTCAGATGCGTGACGTACGAATGCCTCAAGGAGTGAGGGACCAGCTCTTTCGGCAGGCCAAGGGCGTCGCGGTATGCCTCGAACCGGTCGTTGATCGAGCCGGGCCGCAGGCGTCCACCGCGTTCAGTGATCCATAGAGCGGGGTTGTCGGGGAATCCGAAGCGCGGCCGGACGTTCTCGACGTAGTCGGCGACTGCCTCGACGGCCCAATCCATCACCGACAAGACGTTCCGGCGCCGCGGAGGCTGGCCCTTCTTGGCCTTGCCGTAGCGGACGTTGAGCGTGCCGTACCGGCCGAACTGCCGGGCCTGCGGGTTGCGCCCGAAGTCGACGACATCGAGCTTGGAGGTCTCGGTCCGGCGAAGCCCCCACCCGTAGATCACCTTGAAGAGGGTGGCGTCGCGGTAGGCCGCCAGGGCGCCCTTGCGTTTCGCCCGTACCGCTCGTTCGACCTGCTCGTCGGCGTAGTCGAGGAAGAGCTGCAGCTGTTCCCGGGTGAACGGCTTCGCCTCCGGGTCGCCCTCGTAATCGTTGAGGTGGGCGATGGTGTTCCACTCGTGGCAGACCGCCACCGGGAAGGTACCGAAGGCTTCCTCGCAGGCAGGACCCCAGCCGTAGCGGCCGTCGATGAGGAACTCGCTGAACAGTCGCACGGTGCCCTGGTAGCTGCGGATCGTCGACGGTGCCAGATGCTTCTCACCGGTCAACGAGACCGACCACTCGTCCATGTGGGCCGGCGTCCACTGCCACGGGTAGTCGTTCGCGAACTCCAGGAACCGGCGTATGAGTCGTTCCCGCGGTTCGATCGTGTCGTCCTTCAGCCCGCGCGACTTCTGCTGAGCCCGCCAACCACGCAGCATCGCGTCGAACATCGCGTCCTCGGGACGCAGCTGGACCACCCCGGAGACAAGCTCCAGATGAGCCGCCCCAGCCAGGGCCACCTTGCGCTGATACACCACTCCAGACCATCCCTTCTGGAGGGCAAATCATGCATCAGAAGGGATACGATTGACAACATGCCTGGTCAGACAGCTAGGTCGTAGTAGCCTCGGAGTCCTTCAAGCTCTCGCCGTGACCTGGCGACCTGCGAGTTCTCGCCCGCCTGATGCAATTCCCGAGGGTTTATGTAGCGCATGGTCGTGGCGATCCAGGAATGTCCTAGTACTTCCTGAATGGCCACCAGGTCGAGACCGCCGTGATAGAGCTCCGATGCGCAGAAGTGCCGCAACACGTGTGGCGTCAGTTTCCCTTCCCAGAAGGGGAGGTGAGTCTTCGTTGCGGCCTTCAGGCCGTCCCGAAGAGCGTCGTCGCCGACCCGGCGGGAGGACCCGTCTGCGTTTCTGCGCTCGGAGGGGAACAGCGGGGCGCCGGGGCGCACGTGGTCGTCGTCGAACTGACCCCACACGTCCTCGATGAACCACCGAAGAGTCCGATCGGCGCCGTTGATCAGCGGGACCATCCGCTCGCGCGGACCCGACCCGCGCTTGCCCTTGCCATAGCGGATATGGAGCTTGCCGAACCGGCCCAGGTCCCACTTGATGTCGTCCAGGTCGAGCCTGCACGCCTCATTCACCCGCAAGCCGACCTGCGACATCAGCTTCGAGGCTGTGTAGTTCCTGGCCGTCGGGGCGAACTTGCGGCAGGTCGCCAGCTCCCCGCCCCAGCCGGCGAACAGCTGCCCCGCCTCCGCGCCGGACGGCGGGATCCGCAGCTGGGCGTCCTTCGCGCCGCGCGGGCGGTTCATCTCGTCGATCGGGCACTCGGCCATGCGGCCGGTCAGCTGGTGGATCTCGACCTTGTGCCGCAGCTCCAGAAACATGAAGTACGTGCTCAGCGCCTGCGAGCGGGCCAGGCGGGTACCGCTGGGCGAGCCCCGCAGCACCCGCCCGAAGTACGCGTCGGCATCGGTCGGCTCCATGTCCCACAGCGGACGGCCGAACCACGTCCGCATCTGGTCCAGGTGGCCAACGTCGCCTCGGATGGTGCCGTCGGCCAGCCCGGCCGACGCCCGCGCCAGCACGAAGCCCGCGAGCACGTCAGTCTCGAAGGCTTCCAACTCCTCGGTCGAGGCAGGCGGCCGGAGCTCGCGCAGATCCCGTACAGCAGCCAGCGCCAACCCGAGCCCCCTCAGTTTCACGAGGAAAGTGGAACCATCGTGAAAGCTGAGACTACTTCATAAATGCTGAAGTTTCTTCACCGGGTCACTCGGACTGAAAGGGCACCAGAACCGCCTGGCCAGCAGGCCGGGCGCCCACCGGGCATCAGGGGAACTCGCGGGATGTCGCACACGGCCGCCGCACGGCCACGCCGAGCAAGGCCCCCGGCCCGGTGAAGACCCCCGGCCCGCTGACCTGCCTGTCCCTCACCCTCGGCCGCTGACCGCCACCGTTTCCCCTGCCGTCCCGGGCCTGCCCTGCTTCCGGCCCCTTACTGATCGCGGCTGCTGGCACTGATTCGTCGGCCATGAGGGGCTCCCTCGTAGAGGCTTTGACGGCAGGTATGCAGCCCTGGCCTTCGCCGTCAGAACAAGCCGGGACTGGGAGCCGGCCTGCGGTGACCTGGAGCGCAGCCCGGGCGCCGCCTGTCACCCAACTGGCCGTTGTGAGGGCTGTGGTGGCGTTGATGAGGACGCCCCTCGGGCCACGAGCAGCGCCGTAGCGTCTCTGGTGCCGTGGGTGGTGATCGCGATCTGGGCGGCGGCCCGCAGCGGTTGCCAAGGCGTGTCCTCGCCACCTCGCAGCCATCCGGCAGGAATGCGTGCGACCGGCCGATGGAGCGAGTGCGCATCAGGCCCGGGTCCCGGCGTTTTTCCGCAGGTACCAGTGCGCACGAAGTAGCGGAACCTACAGCGTGGGAGCCGCGCGAGGTGACCCCGGGACGCTGGCCCGTTATGGAGATTGCTGGGATCGATCAGCGGCTCATCGGCTGGCAGTCGACGCGCCGTCAGCAGATCGAGGACGCGCTGTCCGTCCTGGTGGCCGACTACAAAGAGGACCACGGGCATGCCCCGGGGGAGCGGGCCGGGTACGCACTGGCCTGCAAGGCCGCCGACCGGACACGCCCGCCCAAGCGCAAGGACCTGCGGTCGCTGTCCGAGCTGCGCGCGAGCTGGCGGGAGTCGGCGGTCGCCGCGTTCGGCGCCGACGTCGTCGACCGGCTGGCGGAGCGGGCGCGGGCGGCAGCCGCGGCGGTGTGGGCGCGGGTGCGGCCGGTGGTCGACGTCGTCCTGGCCGCCGTCGACGTCGTCGCCGTGGTGTACGTGATGCGCGGGGCGTTCAAACGCCACCACCTGCTCGCCGAAGCGCGCCGCTACCTCTCCTACGTCCTGCGCGGCCAACCGCACCAGCCGGGCCTGGACGAACGGATCGTGCAGACCGTCGTCGACTACACCCGCCCTGTCGGCCGAGGCCGGAAGATGACCGCTGATCTGCACGCCCTGTACCCGCGCGACACCGACGACCAGGCCGTGCTGCGCCCGCTGATCCGCAAGCGGACCGCTCCCCTCTACGCGCGGGCCCGCCTGGCCGCCGGAGCGCTGAGTGCCCGGGTCTACGAGATGCGCCGCGCGGACCGCCTGGACTCCCGCACCCGCCCGCACACCGGCGCCGCGCCCGGCGCCTCGAGGTCTGGCCCGCGTACGTCCCGCACCGGCGGGAAAGCCGGCCACGCCCTGGAGCAGGGGACCGATGTTGCCGCGCTGGAGCAGACCCGCGCCACGATCGAGGCCGTCGCGAAGATGGCCGCCAAGCTCCAGGACGGCATCCGGGAGCGCGCCGTCGTCCAGGACCCCCGGCCGCAGCCCGCCCCGTCGGCGCCCGCGCCGTCACACACCCCGCCGCCCGGCGGGCAGCAGACGCCCGGCCGGACACCCACTGGAGGACTCACATGACCACAGGTGCGGCACTCCAGTGCCTGGCTGTGGTGACGATGCCCGGCATCGTCCACCGAGTGGAACCCACGATGCTCAGCATCCAGTGGACGATGCCCGGCATCGGATGCAGAACATCGGATGCGGAGAGTGGAGCCCATCGGGTGGAGTCGACCGGGTGGGCTCCACTCCCGTGCGCGCCACGATGTCCGCACCGCACCCGGCGCGCGCCTCCCAATGTCGATGCACGGAGCCTCCGCCAACCTGAAGTCGCTGGTCAAAGGGCTGGTGTGATCGGTCATCGGGGTACTCGTGCTGGTCGTGGGCGGGAGGCCGCGGAGAAGATCGTCCGTCAGGCGGTGCTTTCGATCCCGACGGCTCGGAAACGAGATAAAGCACTTCGCTCTGCGGCGCCTCTGGCCTTACCGTGGCGCGATGGTGCATGTGCGGGAGATGGACGGCGCGGATATCGAGGCCGTCTCGACGATCCGGGTCCGGGGTTGGCAGGCGGCATACGCCGGCATGGTTCCCCAGACGTACTTGGATGCAATGACCGTCGAAGGTGATGCCGTTCAGCGACGGCAGTTGTTCTCTCAACCCCTTCGGAAGTCACGAGACCTTGTGGCGCACGCTGACCGTGGCCTGGCGGGGTGGATCTGCTTCGGGCCGTGTCGAGGTGAGATGCCTGTTCTGGGACGGGCAGGCGAGATCTACGCCTTGTACGTCTCGCCGGATTTGATCGGCCAAGGCATCGGCCGGAGGCTCCTGGGTGAGGCTCACACGCAGATGAAGAGCCAGGGATTCGAAGCGTCCGCCTTGTGGGTTCTCTCTGGCAACCAGCGAGCTCGGCGCTTCTACGAGCGGGCTGGCTATCAAGCCGATGGTGCTACTCAAGACGACGTCTACGACGAGATCACGCTCACTGAGCTCCGCTACCTGCGCGTGCTCTGAGTTCAGTGAGAATCGGTGCATCCTGATCAGCTCGAAGACTGCTGTCTCTTGTCCCAGCGGTCAGCTTGCCGGTTCTCGCTCGTGCGGTCCGGCCGCCGTCTACGATCCGGTGCATGCTGGATCCCGAGTTGTTGGAACGGATCACTGCGCGGCGCGCAGAACTGGACGAGCTCGAAGAACAGCTGACCACCCAGCTGGCGGAGGTGCGGGCCGAGCGGGACGAGCTCGCCGTCGCTGAACGTGTCCTTGAACGGATGACCGATGAGCTCGCTGAGGAACGCGCCTCTGTCGCGCCGATGCCTGGGCAGGTGGCCGGACGGGCGGTGATGTCGTCCGGGTCCATCGGGGTGAGTGCGGTGGTGGTGGTCTTGGGCATAGGTGGCTCCTCAGGTACGGGCCGTCTCGCTGATCGCGCGGCCGCAGGACGCGACGGCTTGCGGGGTGGCGGGGTGACGTGCGCGGCGGTGAGCGCGGGGCTCACCTGGTGCGCGCTACGCGGCGGTGTTGCCCACCGGGTAGGCCGCGGCCGATACGGCGGCCCGCGCGTCCAGGATCAGCTGGCCCCTCGCGCACGACTCGTAGGTGTTCAGGGCATCGGCGATGTCGTCGCGCTCTTCGCGTTCGAAGAGGATCGCCGTGATGAAGACGATGACCGTCTGGGCGATGCCCCGCACGGCGTCCGGTCCGGCCTGCTGCCAGACGCGCAGGGCGTGCAGGAAGACTTTCCCGAGGGTCTCCAGGGTGAAGGAGTCCCAAGTCGGTGCGTCGTCGTCCGGGCCGGGCAGAGAGGTGCCCGCGACGACGATCCCTTCGGCGATGCCTGCGAGGAACGCGGACATCCGCGGTTCGGCGGTGACGAGCTTGGCGGCCGTCCGGACGTCGCCGGCCTGGACCGCCCGGAGGTAGCTGAAAGCACTCGCTACTGTCGCCTCGGTCAGCGGGATGAACGGTGCATCGGCGGGGCTTTGGGGCACGGGGAGCTCCTCACGTACGGGCCGCCCCGCTGATCGCGGCGGCCTCAAGAGGAGCCTCCAGCGGCGGCCCTGTGGACAGAGTCCGGCCGCTGAGGGGGGAGAACTCTCCCCCCGCCGGTGTGACTGGACGCGCTTGTTGGCGGCTGGCCACGTAGTTGGCGGGCCCGTAGCCGACGCTCATGTGAGCAGCTGCGACTTTTCGGGATAGATGACACTTGGTCCGAGTTAGCTGCCATCTCAGCGAGCAGGAGTGGCGAGGGCGCCGCGGTCGCGTTCGATGCTGCCCCGCTCAGCGCGGTCGGCGTCCTGGACGGCTATGTACAGCGCTGCATACCGATCTGACCGCGCCTGCCACCGCGAAGCGTGGGTCAGGGGCGGGGCTGTGAGAGGAGGCGTCGGACGAAGGCGTCGGCCTCGGCCTGGCTGATCTCGACGTGGTCGGTGTCGTTGTGCCCGAGTTTGTAGAGGTGCAGGTATTCAGTGGGCTCCCAGCGCAGGTTGCGGGTGAAGGCTTCGTCCCGTACGACGATTCCGGCCCGGCGGCGGCGTACGACACCGCCGGGGCGGCTGCAGGGGAAGCCGTCGGGGAGGAGAGCGTAGTACGTCGTGGTGTCGGCGGGGGAGTTGAGGACTTGGACGGCTGCGCCGCGCTCGGTGAGCCACAACTCGAGCGCCAGGCCGGCCAGCTCGTGCCGGGTGCCGTCTGGGGCGGTGACGCAGGTCGGCCCGAAGACCGTGCCGCTCATCCCTGTGACGCGGGTGCCGTCGTCGAGGGCGGCCTGGAAGCTGGTGTGCGCAACGGTGACGTCTGTCAAGTCGGCGCCTTCCAGGCGGGTGTTGCCGAGCAGCGATGCACCGTCCAGCTGGGCCGCGCGGAGGCAGGCCCCACGCGCGTCGACGTCGTAGAGATCCGCGCTGCCCAGGTTGACGCCGGTCAGATCGGCGTCGCGCAGGATGGTCTCGGTGAGCTCGGCCTTAACCAGCACCGCCCGCGTCATATCCGCGCCTTCCATATCCGCCCACCCGAGATTCGCCCGGTACAGATCCGCTTCCCGCAGCCGGACGCCTCGCGCCACGGACGGACAAAACAGGGCAAGGCCGAGATCGGCGCCGGAGAGATCGGCACCCGAGAGGTCCAGATACGTGGCGTCGAGGGTGCTCTCGTCCGTGGCAGCCGCCCAGGTCGTTAGGACAGCGGCCGCCCTTCGGTCCACCGGCAGCCGGTGGATCCGGCGCGCGTGTTGGTCGTCGACAGTCATGACGGCTGTGCGTCCTCGACGACGTCGATCGCAGCGGTATCGGCCATGTCTTGATGCTAATGCGCCGGAATGACAGCCCTTCGCGGTACAAGCTAGCGCCGGGGGGTGAGGTGGTCAGGGGCCGATCGGGGGACTGGGCCACGGGTGGGCGGTATGTGGGCTTGGACGGCGTAGGTGTCACCAAAGTTGAAAATCCGGTGTCAAGAAGCGCGATCAGCCTCGGCCAAGCACCCAGCTCAGCCACGCATAGCGGTGTCAAGTATCTCGAAAAGTCACAGCAGCGGGTTCGCCCGTGAAGTCGGCTGTCTCGGCCTGGGGCCCGCCAACTACTGCGGCCAGGGCCCGCCAACCGCGTTGGCCAGAAAACCCATGACCAGGCATTGCGCCAACGCTCAGCCGCCAACCAACGTGTCCAGTCACAGCCGGTTTGTCCTGTCGCGCCGAACCTTGAGTGAATCTCACCGGAGACTGACGGATTGCAGTTCGTCTCATCGAAGGTTAAGTGCGCAGGTCAGGGCATTGCGGCAGCGGAATGCACGCTCGTCTGACGTCTGACCGCCGCGCCCGCGATCGGCTTGAGATCCCTGGTGCCCCACCGGCCTTTGCGCTCATAACGTTGGTGGAGGCGGCGGCAGTGCGGCGAGCCGAACCATGCGTTCGAGGTTCCAGCGGTGGTGGCCCAGTGGCTGTCGGCACACGACTGCAGCGCAACTGCCGTGGGAATCAGGTGTTTTGGCGCGCTGAGATCTGCGATTCTCCTCGTGACCTCTGGACATGACGACAGGAAGGACGCGGGGATGAGCGGAAACGGGGGCGGGGGCGCCCTGGAATCCATACGGGGGAGGACAACCGCCGGGACCGGGTTCGCCAGCCGTTCCGGCGCGCCGGCTGACTTTCGGGCGTCTGTTCAATCCGATCGCTGTGGGGCGTGTGGTGTTCACACCGTCCCGGCCGGACCGTGTGCACGACCCGGTGGTGAAGAGGGTGCAGGTCTTGCGGACGGTCGTCGGTCTGGTCGCTGTCACGTGGATGCTGTTGTCCTACGGGCTGGCGGCGGACGTCGACGCCGTGGTGGACGACCGCTTCGGCCAGATCCGTACCACCCTCATTGTGCTGGGGGTGACGTTCCCGGTCGCCGTCGCCGCCTTCATCGCGGCGGCCCGCCCACCCAACCGGCGCCTGTTCCTGCGCCGCGTGGGCAAGCCCGCCGGGGCGCTGCTCGCGCTGGTCGTCGCGCTCGCTGTGCCACGGCTGATCACGGGGCTGGGCTACGTGGACGAGGAAACGAACTGGACGGCGTCGGCAGAGCGGGTGGTGCTGCTGTTCGCCCTGTTCGCCTTCCTGCTATGGCTCGCCCCCTTTGTTCTCTACGGCATCGCGCAGTCACTCGTGCACGTCTTCCGGACAGCAGACCTCCACGAGACGCTTCCACCGCTGCTCGCGACGCTGCTCGTCTGGGAAGTCGCCCTCTTCGACGTATTCCGGGGTACCTACGACGGTGTGCCGTTCGGAGTGCGGATGGCCTTCATGCTGGGAGCCCCGCTGACCGTCACCGTCATGGCGAAGTGGGAGCTGCGGCGGCTGCGCACGCGGCACGGCATCACCCTGCGCGCGGCACTGCTTCGCTGAACCGCCGCGGCGGAGGTTGCCCTTGGTCCTGACCTGCGTACTTAACCTTCGATGCGACGAACTGCAATCCGTCAGTCTTCGGTGAGATTCACTCAAAGTTCGGTGCGACAGGACACGGTTGATCACGATGCGGTTACGGCGGAGAGGTTTTCCAAGATCGGCGTCACAAACTCGCCGCGGACGACACCTGTAGAAGGTGACGGCGGGATAGGCCCGCCCCACCTCCAGGAGCACCCTGTGGCGAGCACCGCAGACGACCCCGAGCAGCCCCTTGTCCAGGCCAGAAGGCCCCCCTCCGTGGACCCCTCCATCACCCCCTCCGCGCCCCGACGCCAAGGGCCGGGCGTTTCCGCAGGTCAGACACGGCGAAAGGGGGGTCGCCGCAGGTCCGACAACCCTCATGTCCAAAGGAGTCCCAAGCACAGGAGGACTTCGACCGAGCCTCGACGCCGGGAACTGCTGCAAGCACTGGGAATCTTCCAGAGGGCTACGCCCGACCAGCTGTGGAAGCTGACCCGCCCCGACAACCAGCACGACAGGCTCGTACGGGACAACCTGCTGGATCTGGAGGAGCACCAGCTGGTGAGGATCGAAACGGTCCGGGAGGACCAGCGGCAGGTGTGGGTGCTGACGAAGCGAGGACATGGCGAGGCGAAGAAGCTGCTGGAGCCGAAGGGCATACGGATCTCGGTGCTGCGCGAGGAGAAGTTCGACGCGGTCACCGGGAAGCTGCTCGGCACCAGCTACGACGACCACGCCGCGGCGGTCACCTCGACAGCCGCCGAACTCCACCGCGCCGGGATCGGCCACCAGCTCGGCTTCCAGACCGAGATCGGCCACCGGCTCGGCAACAGCTTCGTGCAGCGGGCGGACCTGGTGGTGCGGGCACCAGAGGCCAAGGTGCCGGTGATGCTGCTGGAGATCGACCGCCGCACCGAAGACGCCCACGACCTGGTGCAGAAACTGCGCCGGTACTGGGAGTGGGGCCGGCTGCTCCCGAAGGACGCGGACAAGCAGATCGCGGACCGGGTCCGCTCGCGGCCGGACGCGATCGGACACGTCGACCACGAGCAGCGGCTGTGGCGCCGGTTCTACCCGCCGACCGGCCGGGAGGGCCTGGTGCCCCTCGCGTTCGTGTTCGCGGACACCACCGAGGCGAAGGTCGACAACACGGTCGCCGTACTGGAGGAGACCGGCCGCCGTTACTGGGCGCCGCGCCGGTACGAGACCTACCACCGGGGGATCACCGCGAAGGACTACGGCCAGGCGGTGCCCGTCGTCGTCACCACCCTGGAGCAGCTGACGGAGCACGGCGCGGACGCGGCGGTGTGGCGGCGGCTGGGACGAACGGGCGAGCAGAAGCTGACGGCCGCGCTCGACATCCCTGTCAAGTCAGCGTGTCGAGACTTTCGAGGGCCTGCAGGGCCAGACCGCTGGGCCGGGGTGAGGGCGCCGAAGGTGCCCTCACCCCGAGGATCTGTGAGGCGGGCTGTCACTCGTCTGAGCGGAACTGCCTGCGCTGGATCGGGATCACGTTCGGGTGCGGGTTCGCGAGAAGTTCGCGGAGTTCTTGATTCTCCAGGGTGAGTTGATTGACGACTCTGACGAGTGCTGGGACGTCGGCTCGCAGCCGGTCGAGTTCCTTGTTCTTGTTGGTGATCGTCTCTTTGAGCTTCACGATCTTCTGGCGAAGGCGGGCTTCGGCGTCCGGGGTGGCTCCGCGTTCTTTGACGCGCTCGTAGAACTCGTTCTTCAGGTCGAGGTGTCGCTGGGTGAGGGCATTCCTCGGGACGCCGGCTTCCTGGGCGAGGGCAACGATGGTGAGAGCGCCGTTGGATGCCTGCGGGGTGCCGGAGAGGATCCGGTCCATGGCGTCGCGGATGCGGTCGCGTTCGTCGAGGGCCGGGGTCATGAGGCTTCCTGAAGTGTGATGCGGGTGCGGTCGTGGTGGTCGGCGATGGCACGGAGCTTGTCGGCGTTGACTCGCAGTCGGTCGCCGACCGGTTGGGGAGTGTGGACCGCGCGTTTGTCGAGGACGTCGGCGCGTTCGCGGATCCGGGCGGCGTGCTGGTCGGTGCGGACGATGTTGCCGCAGCCGGGGACGCAGTGATCCAGGCTGGGGGTGTCCTTGACACCGTCGCGGTGGCAGAGGGCCTGCTCGCGCCGGTAATGGCAGAGCAGGAGTGCCTGTGGATTGTCGTGGATCATCTCGCTGTCGTTCGCGAGGAGGCGACGGGCGGTGATCGCGTTGATCACGGTTCCGGCGAATCGCGGTGCCTGGTTGGCGGTCCTGATGGCTCGCCGGGCTGCGGGGCCGGAGACTCCTTCGCCGGCTTCGAGGGCGTCGTGGAGGTCGGAGACGGTGTCGGCGACGGCCAGGACGGTCTCCATGTCGACGAGTTCATGGATGCCGTCGCGGCTACGGGACGCGTACCCTTCCGAGACCATCGTCGTCCGCAGATGCCCGTATTGAATGGCGAGGGCGACCAGTCCGTTGGGTCGGCGGGCGATGTGCCAGGCCAACGACCTGCGGAACCGTTCCGTGACGATGTTGCCGTGCGGGTCGGGTGGGACCGTTTCGTGAGGGAGGCTGTGGGTGGCGGCTTCCTCGTTCGCCCAGACGGCGAAGTCTTCGATCCGGTTGCAGAGGGCGTCGGTCTTGAGCGAGCCGGTGCCGGCACGAGGTGTGAGCAGGTCGTGGGCCTGGTGGTCGAACAGCAGACCGCTCTCGGGCACCATGCGTTCCAGGACGCGGATGGCGTTGACGACGGGCGCGATGGCCACCCAGGGCACTTCGCGCTCGGATCCGGAGGGCACGTGGTTGCCGTCCTCGTCCTTGACGGTCTTGTATTCGTGGCCGCGGATCAGGTGTCGTCCGACCTTTCCCTCGCCGTCCGGAAGGGGGTCGGGGCAGCAACCGGCCCGCAGTCCGAGAACTTCCTCGGGGCGCATTCCCGTCAAATACGACAGGACGACGAAAGCTGCTGTTCCGAGGTGCCTCATCAGGCTGGTGGTTTCGGTGAAGTCGATCCTCCCTCTCCAGGGCTTGCCGTTGATGCGCCCGCTCACTGTCGTGTCCAGCGGGCAGGGGCCGGGCCGGCGCTGGACGGCGGCGAGCACATCGTGCTCCTGGGCGAACTGCGCGATGACAAGCTTGGAGGCGCCGGTGAGCCCGCATATGTACTGGCGGGCGAGCCGGACCGGGCCCTTGCGGTCCTGGTTCATCCAGCTGGGCAAGGGCGCGTCAGCGGCGAGAAGCGGTTCCAAGTAGGCGGCCAGTGCTGCCCGTGAGGCAGGGGTGGTGCGGTTGGTGCGGGCCCTGTTCCGCAGTCGCTGGACCTCGTCCCAGGCGGCGAGGATGTCCGCCGAGAAGTCGTCGATCATGCGGATCGCCCAGACGAGCAGGGGCCCCATGGTCTGCTCGGCTAGCGGCTCGATGGCGTTCTCGCCGCCCGTGGAGGTCGCCGCGGGCAGATAGTCATCGGCCCCCAACTCGTCCCATGGTGGTCGGGCGATGCCGGTCGGGCGGGCGGAGAGCTGATCGAAGGCCCAAAGCCGTGTCAGCGCGCCCAGGATCCGTTCGACGTATTTCCGGCCGGGGTGACTATCGCGCAGGTGCAGCCCGTACTTGTGCAGCGCCGCGGCGTCGCACCCGATGAGGGTGGTGATGCCCTGTGTGGTCAGCCATGTCGTGAAGTGAAACCAGTGGCGCACTGTGTCGATGGTCCGGGTGGAGCCGAGGCGGGACCGCATGCGGTTGCCCCGCTCCTTGAGGTAGGTGGGCCGGAGTTGCCCGTTGATCATGGTCCAGGTGATCAGGCGAATCTCGTCCTGGAATTCGAGGGTGCAGTTGCTCCAGTGGATCGCGGCCTTGACCGCGCTGGGCTTGTCGGTGAGTGGGGCCGTCGACCATGCCGGATCCCCGTACTGGCTGTTGAGATGGGCGTGATGCTCGATGACGAGGTGGCCGGGGATGACAGGGGTGGTGGGGGTGGGCAGCGGGAGTCGGTAGGGATCGAGTTCGGCGGCGGTGGTCACGTGTCGAGGCTTCCGGTCAGCAGCAGGTCGATGAGGTCGCGGTCGTTGTCGGTGACGCTGGCAAGGGCCTGCTTCCAAGTGCCCTCGCCGAGCTTGGATTTGAGGTTCTCGAGCCGGGAGTGCGGGTCGCCCCAGTCCCTGTGCCAGGTTGGCGGCGGGAGCGCGGAGCGGAGGTTGCCGAGTGCGTGGTGCAGGTGGGCCAGGCGGGGGTGATGCCCGGGATGGACACGGGCGTTCTCGCAGCCCAGACACATCAGGAAGGAGGCTCCGCAGCCTCCGTCCGGCGCCGGATAGGGCCCGTGGTCGAAGTCCGAGCAGTCCGCTGTGGCGGTCTCCGTGTGCTCAGGCTCCGGCTCCTCGCTCAGCTGGGCGATCAGCACCGCCGCGCGGGCTCGGGCCGCGGCGTCCTCGGCGCCGCCCGCGATGACCTCGACCGCGTCGGCATGGACGCGCTTGTCGACCAGGGCGTAGGAGCGGTCGTGGGTGTCCTGGCTGTGCTGGGCCGGCTCTCGCCGGTCGACCGCGACGACCGTCCGTCGCCCCCGCCGGAACGGGGAGCCTGCGAAGCCCTGGCTTTGCGCCCATGCCCGCGCGCCCTCGCTGGCTACTCCGAAACAGAACACTCCGATCGGGGGAGGCCGGTCCCAACGGTCGCCGTAATGGTCGGGCCGGTGTGTGCGCCAGACGACGAGAAGGTCGGTGCCGGGAGCAAGTTCCTCGACGAGAGCACGGGCGAACCGGGTGGCTTCCAGCGCCTGAGTGATCAGTCGGCCTCGGGAATCGGCTCCGTCGTCGGTGACGTTCCTGGTCTCGAAGTAGCGGCCGACGCCTCGCCGCCGCTTCTCCACCGGGATCCGGTAGGTGGGCCGACCGTCCTCGCCCTGGTCCGGGGTTGCCCGGGCCACCTTGGCGCGGTCGATGACGGAGAGGTTCCACCCGTACTCGGCCAGCAGCAGCACCCCCAGTGCGGCCGCCTCCATCCGGGTCAGGAACAGCCGCTGCCACGTATGTTCGCCGCTTCGGCCGCCCAGAGCCCGTGCGTAACGGCCGATGGGATCGCCTGGTCTGCCGTCCTTGAGGGTGTGGCGCGGGAGGTCCCCAGTGCGGGCGATGTGCTGGAGAGCTTCTCCGAGCAGCCACTCCCGGCTGTCCTTGGCGAAGTCCCCTTGCCGCCACCGCTCGAGGTGGCGGGCGTTGTCGTTGATCCGCAGCAGTGCCGATCGGAACATCCGCCGGGCGGCCGTCTTGATCGGGGCGAAGTCCGCCTCCGAGTACGACTGCACCTCGCTTCGGGGCGTGGGCAGGCGCTGTGCCAGGGCATCAGCAACCGGGCCGGACTGCAGTCGGGGATCCTGGCGCAGGAGCCGGGCAGGGTAGGTGAACCGGTTGTAGCCGCCGGCGGTCTTCGACAGGCTCTGGCGCCACCGGTGCACCACGGCTGCCGTCAGTTCGTCCAGATCTCGAGGGGGACGTTCCTGCTCGGACAGGAAGGAGGCGAAGAGCATCAGGTGACGCCAGTTCAGCCCGGATGACAGATGAGACCGCCACCGGTGAGGCGTGCAGTGGGCGGCGAACAACACGGCGAGTGAGCGCTGCATCGGCTCGGCGACCGGCAGGGCGGCGAAGTCGTACTCCCTGACGCGCTGTTCCTTGTTGTAGTGGTGCACGACCAGGCCGTCCGCAGCCAGCGGTTCGGGCCGGCCGTGGTCGGCCGGAGGCAGCGACGCGCGGCGTCCGCGGGGGCTCATGCGTCACCGCCTGCGGCGGGTTGCATGCGGTCGTCGATGTCCTGGATGCCGTCCGACTCTCGCGCGACGCGGGCGAAGACGGCGTCCAGCTCGGGCATCGGCGCCTCTATGACGTCCTCCGCTGTGGCCAGCATCGATCTGAGCTGCAGGTCAGCGACCGGCGCGAGGTAGTGCTTGACGGTCGTGTCCCGCGAGGCATGGCCCAACAAGTTCTGGACCATGAACCACGGATCGCCGTAGAGAAGCCGGAAGTCCCGTCGTTCCTCCGGCGTCAGCCCGTAACGCTGATCCATCAGATGGTTCAGGACAACCAGCATGAACAGGGCGAAAGAATGCCTTGCGGCGTGCGGAGTGGCATAGGGCGCGTAGACCTGATGCGGGTCCTTCCGCAGGTGCTCGGGCGGGGTGAGTATTCGCTCGCAGCGTTCATTCGCCGTGCGGAAGACGCTCTCCCACGAAGACGGCAGGAACGGTAGTCCTCGCTCGTTCAGCCAGAGCCACAACGGCTCAAGACCGTGCGGCCCTTCCTCGAACAGCAGCATCCTCTCCTGCCAGGTCAGCAGGTTCAGCTCGCGTTCCCCGATCACGCTGGCCTGGTCGCACCAGCGGACCTTCGGCTTCGGCCCCCGGGTCACCTCGATCAGCAGCCGCATCTCGAGCAGCCGGTCGTAGCGGCCCGCCTGCTGGGCCTTGCGCACGGCCCAGGCCCGCGACGAGGCGACGTATGACTCGATGTCCCCGATCGCCTCGGCGGAGACGTAGTACGTGCGCTGCTTCTTCGACCGCGTCACCTGGGCGGCGACCTTGCCGCGGTAGTAGCGCCCACCACCCAGCCGTCGCTTCGGGACCTCGAACGTCAGCAGCGATCCGCCCTCGCCCAGCCGAAGACCCGACGAGACGAGCGTCCGCACGAAGGCGACGTTGCGGTCCTCCAGCCGGCCCACCCAGCCCGGTTCCGGCACCCCTTCACGGGTGTGGCCCCGCAGCCCGACGTCGATCCACCGGCGCCACGTCCTCGGCGTCAGCCAGTGCGCGTTGCTCGGCCGGGCGTCGTCCGCTCTCTGTTCGGGGACCATCAAGGTCTCCCCGTTCCTGCCGACCACCTGCTTCATCAGGACCGGGTTCCGGGGTAGATACCCCTCCTTCTTCGCCCACGAGTACAAACTCATGATTGCGGACAGTTCCCGATCCCACTTCGAACCGCCGATGCGGTTCGGATTCGTCAGAGCGAAGCGGCGCCAGTCCTCGTAATCCTCAAGGTCCTTCGAGGTCGCCTCCAGCCACGTCTTCCGACGGGCCCACAACGCGGTCAACAGCAGCGCGTTATCCGTCGCGTAATTCCGCTTCGTCTCCGCTGTGTACCGGCGGAACTTTGCCGACTGCCCGTACAGCCCAAGAACCAAGTCCACCCGGTAGTCCGGGGACATGAAAATCGGATCGCCAGCCCGTACTCCCACCGCGTCTTCGCGGGCTGGCAGGTCTGCCCACCCCTCCAGCACGGCCTTCCGTACGCCACCTCGCACCGCGTCTCGCGGCACCCAGAACACACGCCAACTCACTCGGTAGACACCCCTCTTGGCCAGCTTCGACACACTGATTCAACAGGGAACTGGACAACCCCAATGGCGACGTCCTCTTCCGCGTCCAGGAGGCCCGCGCCGACGCGGCGGAGGAGCAGCAGCGTGCCGCTGAGCGGGAGGCACAGCGCCCCGTGTGCAAGCGGTGCGGGGCGAAGTTCACCGACCAGCGCTGGGAGGAGACCACCGCGCGCGGCGGCGCCTGGACGGCCGGGGACGCGTCCGTGTGCGGTACCTGCCACGCCGGCGACGTCGCCCGTAAGGAAGCCGCTGCCGAAGCCGCCCGCCTCCAGGCCGCCCTGCCGCCGGAGCCGGAGGACGACCCTGAGCCGGACACGGGCCGCGGCTGGTTCCGCCGGCGGACCTGACCTGGGCAAGCCGCCCCCGCCGGGCCGGGCATGACTGCCCCGCCCGGCGGGACGGCCCGGGAAGTCGCGGCGCCGCCGTGCGGGAGGGAACAACCCGAGCCCGGCTGTACGCCGGTGCCAGGCCATAAACAGGTCTCATGAGACGCAGCAGAGAAGAGACCGCGCCCCAGGATCTGCCGGGCGACCTGTGGCACGCCCTTGCCCAGCTCCAGCACACCCACCCCGAACCGGTGGGCCGCGTCGGGCCGCTCGCCCGCCCGGCCGGGCTGCTGTCCTTCACCGCGGCCGCCGACACCATCCTCGCGGCCCGCGTGCAGCTGACCGGCGCGGAGACGATGCACCAGGTGAACGAGACGCTCCGTGCGATGACCGGTGACCTCCCCCACGCCCACTTCACCGGCCCCGGCGTCGCCCTGGAACTCACGCTCAGCAGACGCCAGGAACTCCCGATCCACACGGCGCACACCACCGGCCTCACCCAGCTCTTCCGGGACGCCGCAGACACCATCGGTGCCCGCAGTACGCCCGAAGGCGGCTGGTGCTTCCACTGCGACGGGAGCGGGCGCGCCCGCTCCCTGTGGGAGCCGGCGGGGCGCGCTTGAGCGGCTCCATGAGAACGCTGTGTTCCACGCCGCTTCTGGACGGTCGTGGGGCACAGCCGGTGGAAGGCCACCTCGAGTGTTACGGCCGGCCCTCGGTCAGCTGACTGGCGGTGTTCTCGATCCACAGCAGCGTCCACTCGACTCCGGCCCGCCACCCGGGCTCCGCACCGTCGTACCGGCCCTCCGCGTCGGCACGGATGTTGGCGGCGAGGGCGCGCAAGTCCTTCTGCAGTCCCTGCCGCCGGGCCGTGTCCATGGCCTGGATCATTTCGTCAGTGACGTCACCGGGTCGGAATCCGCTCATGGCCTCACCTTGGACGATCACTCCCGCCGATGGCCATACCGCGAGGTCACCAACCTGGGAGCCGGAAGGCGAAGCTTTGGTCAGCCGGTGATCTCCCATGGCAGTGATCACCGTCGCTCCCGGCCCGTTGTCAGTGGGCGAGCGGAGAATCACCGGATGGCCCATGAACCGACGGAGGCCGGCGAGTCCGAGAGCCTCGCCGTCTCCTTACGCACCTACCTGTCCGAGAGCGGCTTCTCCTTCACCGGCCTGACCGGTAAAGAGGCGACCCAGTCCATCACCCGGGCGGTGGTGAGGTGGGTGGGAGCGTCGGGGTGGAGGTGCAGGACAGAGGCGCAGATGCGCTACATCGACCCGCCCCGCCTGAAGAACGGAGGCTGCATCGCTTACTGGTCACCGTCCTGGTCTGCCTACCTGGACCTGCGCGTGATCTGCAAAGACGGCCCACCAATTGCCGTGGAGATCGACCGTGCGGACGAGAGCACCGCCGTGGACAAGCTCCGAGACGAAGCACTCCGCGGGTGCCCCGCGCTGTGGATCCGTTGGCACGGAGCGCTGCGTGCCGAGCTCCCGGCCGGTGTGGCCCGCCTCCATCTGCCCACGCGGTCCAGCAAAGCGCCCTTGCGGTACTCGCTGGCCCCGGTGACCGGCACCGAGGCGATCACCCTCGGTCCAGCCGTCATTCCCGACGCCCGAGCGGACGCTCTGCGGCGAGACCAGCAGCGGATCGCGGACGAGAAACGTGCTGCTGCCCGCCCCCAGGAACCGGGTCCCACCCGCTGCTACTGGTAAACCGGACACGCCACGGGCCCCGGGGGATCAGCCATGACGTCTCCGGGGCCCGGCTCTGTACAGTCACGCTGCTCAATACCAGCGCGCTCGCCTGGAATCGGTCAGGGCAGGAAGTTCTTCTGCCACTGGAGCGAGTCCATGCTCAGCGCGGCGTCCGCGAGGGCCTTCGCGGACGGGGTCTTGAGCGAGGTGAGGCTGGTGTCGATCCAGTTCTGGGTGAGGCTGTAGCCCTGCTCCCGGTACTCGACCGCCTGGACCAGGCATTCCAGCTTGTCGGCGTCGCGGGCGACGATCGCCTCCGGGGATTCACCGGCCTCGTACTCGTCGACCGCGCCCTGCACCCCGGTGCGGACGGCCGGGTGGGCGTTGGCGACCTGGTCGGCGGTCACCTCGCCGTTCGGCGCCGCGCGCAGGTACTTGCGGCCGATGTGCGGGATGTCCCCGATCCGGGTCTCCTGGCTGTCGTGGAACAGGCACATCAGGGCGACCCGGGAGGCGTCGACGCCCTCCATCATGGCGAGGACCGAGCCGATCACCCCGACGCGGAAGGAATGCTCCGCCACGGACTCCGGCTGCTTGTTGCCGGTGAACCACCAGCCGGTCCTGGCGACGCGCTTGAGCACGCCCATCTCGGAGATGAAGCTCGCGGTGCCCCTGGTGGTGTCGTCGGCCATGCGGTCCTCCGGTGTTCAGCGGTTGTGATCGAAAACGTAGTGGACGTGGGCGAGTTCGCGCCGTGATCTCGCCGACAACGCTGCCCCGTCCAGGAGTTGGCCGGCCTGCTCGCGCAGCGGCCCCGCGAGCGGTCCGGCGGCCTGCGCAAGCCACGGGAAGGCCGTCAGCAGCGCCCACAGCGAGTGCGCGTACAGGTCGACGTAGCCGGGCGCCAGGTGCAGCCCAAGGGCCAGGCCCCGCAGCAAGGTCACCGGATCCCAGCCCGACAGATCCCGGTCCCGCATGAACGCGTCGTCCGGCTGCGGCAACGGCAGCGCCCCTAGCCACAGCGCCCAGTAGTTGAGGTTCGCGGCCTCCGCGGTGTCGTCGTCGGCCAGGGCGCGATCGATGAAGTCCAGCAACGGCTGCGGATCCCCGAGGCGGGCGAGCGCCGTGGCGGTGGAGCGGGCCTCCGCCCAGTGCGGCGACCAGCCCCGCCGGGCCAGCACGTCACGGCGCCGGTGAAGGGTGTGCGCGGTCCACGCAGCCGCGTCCGGCCCCCGGTCGTACGAGGCGAGGTACAGCGCCTGGCGGTGCAGCAGCACCCCGCCCTCGCCCTGCCGGGCCGCCGCCTCGGTCGTGCCCCGCAGGTGATCGAAGAACACCGCCCGGTCCGCGGCCGCCAACTGCGGCGCGGCAGCGACCGGGCCGCGCCTCGGTCGGGGTAAGCGTCCGGCGAGCGCCGGCGGGACGGTGCCGTTCAGCGCCCACGCCAGCATGTGCGCGGTGTCCCGGTTGTGGACCCACCCGGCCAGCGGGTGCGGCCCGCCAGCCTCGCCGTCCAGCCCGGCCGCGATGATCCGGTCGGCGTCCATCGCCGCGTCCAGCCACACCACCAGCGCCACATCCGCACCGAGCGCCGGCAGTCGTCTGCGCAGCTCCAGCAGCGCCCCGGCCCGCATGTTCGCCAACGGGCGCCGACCCGACTCCCAGCCCTGCACCGTGTCCAGGTCCACGCCCAGCGCCTCCGCCAGGGCGGTCTGCGTGCACGGGATCGACTCGCGGACCAGGCGCAGCACGAACCCGGTCACCGCACCTGCTGATGTTCGCCTGGGCCTGCCCATACCGGCCTGCTCCCCGGTTGCCCTGCGCACCGAAACCCGTACTCACGGTCAGTCCTACCGCATCCCGTCCGCTCGTACGGTCGGGATGCGGTCGATGTCCGACGAACGAGACCGTGCCGCCCGCGACCCACGACCCGGCGAGGCACCGATGAGCAGCACGCACCTGGTCCTCCACGACCCCGAAGGACGCCTCGAAGCGGAACTTCCCCTCGACCGGGAGCTCCACAAGGCTCTGGTCAAAGCCGTACTGGGATGGACCGCCGTCCCCGGCCTGCCGCCTGCGGACCTCCACCAGATCGCGCTGCTGCTCACCGGCGTCACCCGCGCCGTCGCCGCCGACGTCCGCCGCGCCGCGGACCTGCTGCCCGAAGACCACGCCGCCCGCGCCCTCGCCGACGTTGTCCTCGGGGAAGCCGACCGACGCCTGTCCGTTCCACCGGAGGGCACCGTGCGCTGTGCCCAGGGCCACGCCCGGCTCGTACGCGCGCTGTACGAGCGCCTGGACCGCCTCGTCAGCGCCGCCCCCGAGCCAGCCAAGGCCCCCTGAGACCGCCGCGCACCCGGGCGCGACCAACGACCCCGGGTGCGCGGCACACCGGCACCACACCCCCGGCCAACCGGACCGGGCGACCACCACTCGACACCGAGAGGGGCACCACCATGAGCACCGCAACCACCGAGCTGCGCCGGTTCCTGACCATCACCGGCCAGCGCTTCAAGAACGGCCAGAGCGCACCCGAGATGTTCTCCCCGGCCGTGGACAAGGCGTGGCACGAACAGCTCGGCACCCCCGCCTACGAGGCCCTGTGCCAGGAGAGCGCCGGCCAGCCGATCGGCCACACCGCCAACAACGGCCACGGCCCGATCGCCTGGGTGAGCGCCTACGAGGAGGCGTACGGACCGCTGCCGGAGATCTGGTTCACCGACGCCGACGGCCGCGTGGACCAGGACGCGCTCGCCCACTACCAGGCCACCGGCACCGTGGTCGCCGAATGGGACTGCTCCCCGACCGGCGGTGACGACGACGTCGCCCCCGACCAGCCGGAGACCAGCCGCAGGTGACCACCGCCCGGATCACGCCAGCGCCCCGGCCCACCGCCGGGGCGCTGCGCCTCGTGGAGGCCAGTACCGCCCGGCCACGGTCCGTGGACGTCAGCGACTACGTGCGGCAGATGACCGCCCACTGCCCTTACCTGGCCCCCTCGCTCGAACGGGACCTGACGACCTGGACCGTCTACCGCGCCGACAGCGGCGCCGACGCCGACGCGGTCCAGGCCGAGCTGTTCCACGCGGGCGTCCAGGCCGCGGAATGGCTGCGGCCTCTGATGAACCGGCCGCACGGCCTGCTGCGGTGCGAGAACATCGTCCTGACGGGCGACGTGCCCCACGCCAGCCACCGCGAGCTGATGGCCTGGCCGCACTGGGCGCTGAAGAACCTGTACGGGCCCTGCGGGGTCATGTTCGGCAAGTTCTACGCAGGCGAAGAAGAAGTCACCGAGGCGGGGATGCGAATCCCGGGCGCCCCCGCATCGTTCCTCCCCGTGAGAGCCGCAGTACGCCGCCGCGACCCGCGCTTCCTGCACGCGACCCCCGACCTGGCCTCCGCGCTCGCCGCGGCCGACGACGACGGCCGCGACGTGTTCGAGCACAGCCCCACCCAGTGGAAGGAGATCCGCACATGGGCCAGACAGTTCCTCCCCCCGGTGAAGCCGTCGACGTCCTCACCGCACACATCGGCGAGCCCACCTCGATCCAACTGCTGAGCGACCGGCGCGGCTCACGGGCCTGGAAGCTCCAAGGGCCCCGGGGAGCAGTCGCACTGAAGGCCAACGACCCCGACAGCGACAACGCCCACGACAAGGCCACCGAGATGGCCCAGGAGGACGACCACCTTCTCCGCCTCACCGCAGCCGGCGCCCTGGTCCCCGACTACCGCCTCGACGCCGGCGTCTTCGGCGGCGGCCGGTGGCTGGCCGTGAAATGGATCGACGGCGCACCCCTGTGGCGCGCCCTCGCCCTGGCCCGCGGCCCCGAAGGAGACCGTGCCTCGGTCCGCCCCTGGCTCCTGGGCATCGCCCGCACCTGGGCGGAGCACCTCGCCCGCATGCACACCGCCGGCTGGACCCACGCCGACGTCCAGCCCACCAACACCCTCGTCACCGGCGACGGCCGCGCCGCCGTCATCGACTACGCCCTCGCCTGCGGCCCCAACAGCCTGCCGCGCCTGCCGTACCGCGGCGCACTCACCCACACCACCGCCCCCGAGATCGCCGCCGTGATCCTCACCACCCCCGCCGACATCCACGTCCAGGCGCAGCCGGCCGCCGACATCTGGAGCCTGGGCGCCTCCCTGTTCTGGTCCTGGACCGGCCACCGCCCTGTCGCCTACGACGACGCCACCGACCGGCTGGAGAAGCTCTCCGCCATCGCCAAGGGCACCACCACCGCCCTGCCCGACGTCCGGCCGTGGCCGTTCGCCGCGTTCGAGGACGCCATCACCGCCTGCCTGGCACCCGACCCTGCCGCCCGGCCCACCGCGAAGGAGCTGACCACCGCATGGTGACCCTGCGCGCCCTGGCCCCCGACGACGCACCCGACCTCGCCCGCATCTACAGCGGTGCCTCCATCCGGCACACCACCGGCAAAGCCCTCACCCTCGATCAAGCCCGCGAGAAGATCCGGGCAGCCCTCGCCCGAAGCGCAGAGAACCCGCGCGCCCAGTGGTCCTGGGGCATCCTCGCCGCCGACCAGATGATCGGCCTGATCGCCCTGCGGCGACGATCCCCGTCCATGGGCACCATCAGCTACATCCTCCGCGAGGACACCTGGGGCCACGGCTACGCCACCCAAGCCGCCCACCAGGTCGTCACCGTCGCCTTCACCACCGCCGCACTGAACCGGCTGGAGGCCATGCACCACCCCGACAACCCCGCCTCCGGCCGCGTCCTGATGAAGGCCGGGTTCACCCACATCGGGACGTCGGACCGGCAGGCCGACGGCGGAACAACCGTGCCGTACCAGGTGTACGCCCTGCAGAACTCATAACGACTGCCTCTGCCAAGCCACGGAGACAACGTGACGCCCCTGGGCAGGCACCGATGCACTTGATCGGCATGGTTTCGGCCACGGCATGTGATTGCCCGGCGGGGCCGGGATCGCTGTGGGTACGGTCGATCGGTTTGACGGCTGGCGGTGGCAGTCGGCGGGGAAGTGTCCGGTCGGGGTGTCGTCGCATTGCGGGTGGGGGTGGTTCGGTGGGCAGCACCGAGCAGCAGATCGAGGAGCAGTTGGCGCAGCTTCAGCAGAAGGTCGGCGTTCGCCATGCGGAGGTGCTCAAGCACGATGTCGGTGACGACCAGTTCGCGGTGGAGTACGCCCGGCTGGTGAACGTCACCGGCAGGCTGGTGGAGTTCGAGAAGACGATTCCCGAGCGTCTGGCGGAGCCCGAGCGCAGGCGCAGTGAGCGCATCGTGACGTGGTCCTGGCGCGGCCAGGCGGTCGTCGGCGCCGTGCTGATCGCGCTCGTCTTCGTCCTCGACCGTTCGGCCTGGTGGCTGGTCCTGCTGGTCCCGCACTTCGCGGGCACGGTGGCCGGCTGCTTCCAGAAGGTCGATGCCGAACAGCACCGGGACCGCCGCTTCGGAGCCGTCGGACTGCACGTGGTCGGGCTCCTGATGGCGCTCATCAGCCTGAGTGTGATCAGCCGGTGGTTCATCTTCGCCGCCGCCCTGGGCTGGATGCTTGTCGCCGGGTCCTCCATGGACAGCACGGGCGCCGACCCGAAGGGGGCGCGGCGGTGAGCGACGACCACGGCTACCAGGTCCGCCGTCTGGAGAACCGGACCGGCGGGATGGAGCACGAGCTGAGCTCCCTGCGTACGAAGCTGGGGGAGGTTGAAGACCTCGACTACGAGCTGCGCGACATCCGCAGCAGCATCAGCAGCCTCGAGGACGACCTCAGCACCGTCCGCAACGAGCTGACCGAGCTGGACGACGACGTACGCGGCGACATCCAGGACACCGATCAGGCTCTCAAGCGGCTGACCGGCCGCGTCCAGGTCCTCGAAGCCCACCTGCTCGCCGCGGGCGGTGCCCCGCTCGCCGACCTCGACACCACCGACCCGGAGTGGAAGAAGCTGGCCAGGACCGCCAACCACGGCTGGCACGTACGCTCCGGCCTGCTCCCCGGGCACCAGCGCGAGGCCCACCGCCTCAACATCCGCCACTACGAAGGAGCGGTCGAAGAGCGCAACGAGCACCGCGACAAGGTGGTGGAGGCCGCCGGCATCCTGGCCAGTCAGCCGCGCACGTCCCGCGAGTTCAAACAGGCCGCCATGGACTTCGGCATGTCCCGCACCCTTGCTGAGAGCCACGGTCAGCGGGCCCAGAAGCTGGCCGGCCCCGCCCAGACCGCACAGGCCGCACTGGCCCAGGACGACTCCCTGAGGCAGGCGAAGGCATCCCTGATCGAGCAGGGCGACAAGGCGGAGCGGAAACTGAACTGGCTGCTGCGCGGCCGCCTGGCCGACGCGATCCGCGACCGCGCCCTGCTGCCCATGTGGTTCGTGACCGTGCTCGGTCCCGTCCCGCCGGCGTACAAGACGCAGGAGTGGATGGACCTCGCCACCCAGGTCCTGTCCTACCGGGTCACCTACGAGATCACCGACCAGGCCGTCGCGCTCGGACCGGCGCCCGACGCGTATGTGCCGCGCCGCACCGAGTGGCACCGCGACCTCGCCAAAGACCTACGCCGCTGGTAGCCCGCGTGGGCCCGACGGCTGACGCCGGGGGGCGCCTGGCAGGGCGCCTACCAGGACGCTCGGCAGGGCGTTCACCAAGGCGTCAGCCGGGGCGCATCACAGGGCGCCTCACGTCTATACGGTGACCGGACAACGTCGCAGGTCAGACCATGTGGTCAAGGGGCTGCGACCGCGCCGACTACTTCACTGAGGGACCCTTTCCAGACCTGGTGAAGCATCGACGACCTATCCAACCCCCTCCAGAGGCGGACCGCCCCGCCGACAAGCTGCAGGCGTCTCCTGGACGGCGACACTTCTTTCCACGCGATAGCCGTCCGAGTGCCAGGGGCCGGCGGCGGTGCGATGGGTACAAGCGATGGGTACAAGTACCGGTATGACGCGTCAGCGGATCCGGTGGCCGGTCGTCGTGGACCGGGCCCGGGAGATCGTGGAGAGCTACGCGGGCGGCGTCACGCTGCGCCAGGTCATGTACAAGCTCGCCTCCGCGGGCGTGCTGCCGCACACGCCGTCGATGTACCGGCACCTGTCCTCCCACCTCGCCCAGGCCCGCCGCGAGGGCCGCTTCCCCGACCTCATCGACACCCTGCGCGAAGTCCACGTACCCCCGGCCTGGCCGGACGCGGGCACGTTCCTGCGCGAGAGCCCCGACTGGTTCGGCCTGGACCTCACCCATGGCCAGTCCCGTGCCGTGTACGTCGCCGCTGAAAAGGACACCCTCCGGCAGCAGCTGACCGGATGGCTCTCCCACGCGGGCATCCCGGTCCTGGTGGTCCGCGGCTTCGGCTCCCAGTCCTATGTCGACGTCGTCCGCGCTCGCGTCGCCGCCGACTCGAGGGAAGCGGTGCTCCTGACGGTCGGTGATTTTGATTGCTCGGGCGAGGATCTCGAACGGGACTTCGTGGCGCGCACCGCCTGTTGGAGCCACACCGAGCGGGTGCTGCTCACCTACGACCAGGTCGTGCACGACTACGAGCTGCCCGCGACCGAGGGCAAGCGCGGCGATCCCCGGTGGCCGGCCTTCGCGCGCCGCTACGGCTTCGACATCGAGCACCCGGTGCAGTGGGAAGTCGAAGCGTTGGAGCCCGCCGAACTCCAGCGCCTGGTCCTGGCCGCCGTCGACCCGTACATCGACCGCCAGATCCTCGCCCAGCAGACCGCCCGGCAGGAAGAACAGCGCCGCGCCCTGGCCTCCTTCGTCCGAGGTTGGGGCGCGGCGGGCGAGACGTCGTCCTGACGGCGCTCCTTGAACATGAGCAAGACGAACGCCGCCGTCTCCTGGAGAGCCCCGGATACGACCCGGACGCCGACTAAGCCGGTGCGCCGGGTTCAGCCGGCCCTGCGCGTCGCTCGTCCGGGCCGGGTACCGCCGAACGTTCCCGCCCGCCCGGTGGGCCTTGATGTACTGGACTGTCGGAACAGGGCGAAGCAGGGGAGCGGGACGTTGGCCGGGTACAGCAGGGGTCACACCACCGAGTCGGGCGGCATGCGCGTGACGGACTGGACTGACTTCGAATGGGTGGTGTGGCGGCTCGAGGTTCAAGACCCTCAAAGGCTCGTGGGCGGGGAGCCGGACCTGGAGGAGCGCACCCAGGAGGCGATGACGGAGCTGGCCGCCTCGCTGGGCTGCGTGTACGACTCCTGCGTCGACTACGACTCCTACGACGATGAGACGCCGTACTACGCCTGGTGGGTCCGCCTGCCCCAAGCCGAGCATGCCCGCCTCGACAAGGACGGCCTGCCGCTGGCCATTGCCCCGCTGCGCCAGTACCTGACCACCCAGCTTCCCGACGGATTGGCGTGGGAGATCGCCCCGGACCGCGAGTTGACGTACGACCACGCCACAGCATGGCCATGCGGGCCGCCTACGACGATCTGATCGCCCCGTTCGAGCGCGCCCTGATCCCGCTGCGCCAGGACGGGGCCGATGCACCTGATCCGCGGGCGAAGGTCTGGAAGTGGGAGGAGGACCTCCTAGTCGGCACGTTCGACCTGTGGCTGTGCAGCGACCCGGACCGGCCGCACACCTGGATCGTCGTCACCGTCGGACTGTGGACCGAGCCGCAGCTCTTCGACGAAGAGCCCGCAGCCGGCCTCGGCCACTTCGATTTCACCTCGCACCACCCGCTGCTCTTCCTGCCCCGTCCGCCGGGCCCGGCGACCTTCACCGCCCGCGCGGAGTCCGGCTCGTTCCCCGGCAAGAGCACCTCCAGGACGAAGGCCCCCGACGCCATCGGGACAGCCCACCAGTGGACCGCCAACGACCCCGACGTCCTGGCCGAGCGGGTCGCCCGCGACCTCAAGCTGCTGTGGCCACACCTCACCATCCCGGAAAGGAGCTGACGATCGCCTCGTACGCGAAGGACCCGCGCTGCGCCGCCATGGCCGAAGCCCTCGTGCCCCTGCTGCGCCGCAACTGCCCGGAAGGCGCCGGCGGATACGGCGGCTCGTACCAGGTGAACCTGGATGACGAGGAAGCCGTCGGATTGGGCGGGGTGGAACTGATCCGGGCCGCGATGCGCAAAGCGGCCCGGCAACTCGGCTGGAAGGTCACCACGATCGGGATGATCGGCACCCGTCACGGCACCATGGTCGTCGTCCAGGACGTGCGCGAGGTGCCCGAGGAACACAGCACCGTGATCAACGATGCCATGAACGACCGGATGCGAGCCGCGCTGCACAAGGTGTGGGGTGAACCGGGGCCGGTGCCCGTGCAGCACGGCTCGGTCGCCTTGATGACGCAGGAATTCCGTGCGGCCGTCTCGGTGAGCAGCGCCTGACCCGGCGACGTGCTGGGCTCGGGCGGCGCCGCGTGGGGTGCAACGACGCCCGCTCGCCGGGAGCCGCAGCCACGTCGCCCAAGCATCACCGCCGAGCTGACTTGCTGTCCGGGCGCCGCGACTTCGAGGTGGAGCAACTCGGGGCCGATCGCGTGGTGCGCGGCGTCGGGGGATGGCGTGATCCCGGCGACACGCACCACTACTAACCCTCAGCTTTGACCGGCTCCGTCCGTGCCCTGAGCGTCGCCCTGAGCGTCGTCGTCTTGGGCGAGGTCTTCGGCGTCGTCGATGCCTGGCAGCGGCGGCTGCTCGCCGTCGTCCTCATCATCCTCGTCTTGTTCATCAACCGGGTCCGCGGCGTACTGGGAGGCCGCGGCAAGGGCGCGCAAGTTGGCCGGGAGCATGCCGATGCCCAGATTGCCTGAGATCACTTTGCCGATCCCTGAGTCGAATGCGGGCAGGGCGCAGGCTGCTTGTTGTGCGAGGCCGGCGCTCTTGACGAAGTTGCTGAGGCTAGTGCCGTAGATAGACGCAGCGATCTGTTCGGCAATCGGGTTGCGCGGGAGCATGCTGCCGATGCCGCCTGCGGTCAGGTTCAGTCCGTGGATCCCGAGGGCTGTTTGTTGTGCGAGGCCGACGTTTTTGATGATGTCGCTGAGGCCGGTGCTGTACTTCGGCATGGACGCAGCGATTTGTTCAGCGATCAAGTTGTGTCTTACCAGAGCAGCGGCACCCAGCGTCGGCAAGGACACCGAGAGGTGCTGGGCCACCGCTTCTTCGGCCGACGAGGTGGCACCCAGCACATCCCGTACGGCGCGCCGGGACGCGGCCTGCACCCGGCGCTTGAGGCGCTGCAGGATTTCGGCGCACTCCGTGTTGTCGGTGTCCGGCAGAGACGGGTCGGCTGTCTCCAGCACCGTGGGGTCCTCGGCCTCGCCGGAGGAGAAGAGAACCTTCATCTTCCACGTGCACGCGATGTAGCGGGCCTCCGAGCAGTCACTGTCACCAGCAATGCCATACAGCAGCCACTGTGCGTTGGCCGTGTACCAGACATCCTCCTCGATCCTGTGCCCCGTGACGCCATCGACGCTGAGCAGCTCCGTCGCGGGAGGGCCCGCCCACGCACACCATGACTCCGGGGCCCCAGCAGCACCCAGACCCTCGAAGCCGATAGGAGAGCTGAGAAGCTCCATTGCCGTCTGAGCAACCCGCGCCCGTACGGGCTGTGACCGCAGGAGCTCGGTGGCGGCGTCCTTCGCGTCCTGTCCGGACACTTCCTCGGTGAACTCCGAGACAACCTGCGCGAAGTCCGTGAGCCGCTTGAGCCGGCTCTCCAGGCCGCGCACGTCCTCGTCCAGCGGGTACGGGTAGGTGTTCCCGTCCCCGAAGTCAGTGGAGTTGTTCGTGACGAAGTGGATCTGCTCTTCGGGATTGTTCTTAAGGAACTCCAGGATGGAGAACCAGATGGCGACATCCCGGGCTCCCTTAGGACTCTCCTCCTTGCCGGGCTGACGGGGCTTGGCCGGCTTAAGCCCCATCGTCTCGCGAGACAGTGCCCGCCGCGCTGCGTCACCACTTGTCTCGATCACCTCGAAGATCTTCCGGTAGGTGCTCCGCCAGTGGTCCAGGAGACGCTCTGTATCGAGCGGCTCCAGCGAGCTCTTCAACTCCCAAGGAAGTTCGTCGTTCAGTTTCTCCAGCACGCGTACAGCCGACTGGTGCTTCACCGGGTAAAGCTGCGCCTGGTGCGCGGCCATCTCTTCCATCACCATCCACGGCACTGCCACCCTGTGGCGCCCCGAGGCCCTCAGCTTCCGGACGATGTCGGCCACCGGGCCCTCGGCCGACAAGAGATTCACCGCGTTCGTATCAAAAATGATCAACCTTGCTCCTCCGTCGCAGCTCTCATCATCTGACGCACCGGGGCTTCCCGTCCGGAGTCGGACACACCACGGGCCCCGGGGGGATCAGCCATGACATCCCCGGGGCCCGGTTGGGTCCGCGCTGTCCAACGACCGCGCCCGCCCCGGCGTTACGTCGCGGCCAGCTCCGGCACTTCGAGAGCTTCGGCCACCTTGCGGGCCATCGCGGCCACCTGCGGAGGCAGGTAGCTGTCCAGCGAGTCGACGTCGTCGCACAGCTTCGCCTTCAGCCCGTGCAGGCACGCCTCGGTGAACAGCTTGCCCGGGTCGTCCTCGGGCCGCTGCGCCTGCTCGGCCTGGCTCTGGCCCCGGTGGTGCCGCATCCGGTTCGTCGACGCCCGCATCGCCTCGTACGGGATCGCCTCGCCCATCAGGCCCGTCACGTGCGAACGGTCTTCCTCGTCCGTGCCGTGAGCACGGATCGCCTGCTGCCCGACCTGGAGGTAGCTCTGCAACGTGTGGGATGCCATGCCGGTGCGCTCGCAGTACGCGGCGATCAGCATGGCCACCATGTCCATGGTGTCCGCCGCGTCGGTGGCCCGGTACAGCGTCATCCGCTTCCAGGTGTGCGCCTGGTCGGGCTCGGTGTATCGCAGCACCTCCTGGCAGTTCTGCACGCCTTCGGAGACCAGATGGTGGATCGCCCGCCGCAACGGCTCGGGCATCGGGGTGTGTTCCATGGCCGCACGCTAGAGGGGCCGCGCTCCCGGGCACCGCAGTCGCGGCCCCTGATCACCCGGACGGACCAGAAGGGCAGGCAGCTCACCGCCGGGCCGGGCCTACGCGGTGTCTCCGGGCTCCACGGGCCGGACGCGATCCAGCGGTGCGTCCCATTCGATGCCGCCGCCTTCCGGCACCATGAACGCCTGACGGCTGACCAGGTTGCAGGACTTCTTGAGCCGCTCCTCGAGGACGCCCGTGAGCAGACCGGTCCGCTCCGAGACCGTGTCCTTCACGAGGGTTCCGCGCGGGTAGGGCAGTTCGCCGTGGCTGAGTGTCGTGGCCGGCTTCTGGTTTCCGTTCACGTGCGGACTCCTGTCTGGATTGCTTGGGCGAGGCGGGCGGCGACGTCGGAGCGCACCCGCCCGAGGCCGATGAGCCGCAGTGCGGGCGAGGCGGTGTCGGGGACCAGGGCGCCGGTGTCCGGGGGCGGCTGCTGGGTCATGCGCACCCTCGGCGCAGTGTGTCGGCGAGCTTCAGGGCCACGTCGGCCCGGATGTTCCCCAGAGTGACGAGGTCCAGGTAGGGCGATGCGCCGTCGGTGCCCAGGGATGGGAGCACGATGCCGGCCGCTGTGAGCGCCTCGCGCAGGGTCTCGGTCGCGGTGTACGGGTCGATCGCATCGCGGTCGTGTTCAGTAGCCATGAATTCGACGCTATGGACGGCATGTTGTGGAGCGCCAGGGGAGTTTCTCGAAGTTTCTTGACCCCCTGACGGAGTTGCGCGATGTTATCCATGAGGGTCTGTCAAGGTCCGTACGGAGAGTGCTGGCCTCGGTGATGCTGGATGGATCAGTCCTCGACGAAAGGAACTGATCATGGCGCGACGACTGCGCTTCAACGGCACGGGAAGCGGCGGGGGTTCCTGCCCCGCGGTGCATGAGGACCTGGACACGGGCGAGATCATCGTGCACGGGCCGCGGCTCACCGACCCTGAGGCGCTTGCCCAGCTGCAGCACATCGACGAAGACGAGATCCCGGTCGTCATCCCGCGCAACACCCTGATCGACTTCGGACCGAAGGAGCGCGAGGAAGAGCCGCGCATCCTCACCCCCGAAGAGTTCGCGCGGATGTTCGAGAACTTCCGGCACAGCGCATGGCACCTGGAGGTGGCCCGCGGCTACGCCGTCGACAGGGCGACCAGCACCTACAAGCAGTTCGTGCGGGGCGAGACGCCGACGTGGGACATGGCCTCACCGTGGGCGCGCACCATCAGCGCCAAGACCGCAGACGGCGTGAGTGTCGCGCGCGTGCGCATCGTCGACAACCCGCCGACCGAGGGACAGCGCTACCTCCTCGCGCACGCCGACCACAACGCCCAGCTGGGCGAAGAAGTGCGGAACATGTGGCGCGAGGACGCGGAGCGCCACAACCTGCCCGACGAAGACTTCTGGATCTTCGACTCACACATCGTCGCCCTGTGCCTCTGGGACGAGGCGGAGAACCTGACGGGTGTGGAGCTGATCTCGGAGCCCGCACGGGTCAACCAGTACAACCGTCTGCGTGACGCCGCCATGCACTATGCCCTCCCGTACCCGCAGTTCGTGGCACGGATGGCAGCGGGGGAGTAGAGCAGGTGAGTACCGGTGAGCACGGACTATCAGCAGGCGCGTGAGGATCTCGGACTCCGGCTCCGGGAACTGCGGCTCACCGCCCCTGAGGGCCGGCTCACCGGTACGCAACTCGCGACCCGCCTCGGCACCGGGTGGTCCAAGGTCAAGGTCAGCAAGCTGGAAAACGGCCGGCAAACCGCGACCTCCGAGGATCTCCGGGCGTGGGCACAGGGGACCGGGCAGCCCGAGACGTACGACGAACTCCTGGCCAGGCTCAGAGGCTTCGAGTCGCACATCCGCTCATGGCGCCGCCAACTGTCGGCAGGGCACAAGACGGTGCAGGACGCGGCAGCGGCCCAGGGGGAGCGGACGGAGGTCCTCACCATCTGGGAGAACTGCCTCATCCCCGGCATGCTCCAGATCCCGGACTACGCCCGCCACGTCTTCGCCCGCCACTGCGAACTCATGCGCTCCCCCCGCGACACCGAGGACGCGGTACGCGCCCGGATCCAGCGCCAGGAGGGTCTGTACCAGCGAGGCAGGAAGTACCGGATCATGATGTGGGAGGGCGCACTGCGCTCTCTGGTCTGCCCCCCGTCCGTACTCGCATCCCAGCTCCATCATCTGGCGGGGGCCATCGGCCTGGACACCGTCGAACTCGGGATCATCCCGTTCAGCGCCTCGCTGAAGATCTTCCCCGGCAACAGCTTCTGGATCTACGACGAACGCCTGGCCATCGTCGAAGACTGGCACGCAGAACTCTGGATCGACGACGCGGACAGCGTTGCCACCTACCTGCGCGTCTGGAA
>NZ_JBDHNH010000023.1:0-54970 GCF_039766235.1 Streptomyces changchenzhani
GCGCCGCCTACCCGGAGCTCGTCCTGAACCGGAAATCGTCCAGTTCCAGATGGAATCGCTTCCGGATTCGCCGTACCCACGAGCGGTTCTATCGCCGGCACATCGAATGCCGCGACGGACTGGTGCGCCTGAGTCCCTACCTGACGCAGGTCGCACCCAACGCCGATCTCGCCCACAGCCCGGCCGATCAACTCGCTCGGTACATTACCGAGGCGCTGGCGCTGAAGCCGGCCACTGAGGACCCCCATACCACGTTGTCCGCCGTACGAATCGCGTTCCCCTCCGGCGACGACTTGGCCGCCGATGCCCGTGAACTCATCGCGATATCCCATTCCTACGCGAAAGGCAATCGTGAACAAGATACTGATTACCGCTGACCACGTCATTACCGGGCCCGCAGGTCAGGTGATCGACGATGGTGCGGTGCTCGTGGACGCCGGCGTGATCACCGCTGTTGGTACCGCGGCCGAGTTGGACACCTTGGTGGATGCGAGCGTGTCTCGGCTGCGGTGCCCTGGGGCGACGGTGATGCCCGGGCTGATCGATTGCCATGTCCACCTCGCTTTCGACGCGGGTCCCGACCCGATCCACGCTGTGACCCACGCCGACCCGGGCGAGCTCGCAGCCGCCATGGCCGGCCGCGCCGAGCTGATGCTGGCCGCCGGGGTGACGACCGTACGGGATCTCGGTGACCGCGACGCGCTCACCGTGACCTTGCGTACATCCATCGAGTCCGGGACGGCGGTCGGGCCGCGTATCCTCGCCGCGACCGCGCCGTTGACCTCGCACGGTGGCCATTGCGGATTCCTCGGCGGTGAAGTCACCGACGACGACGACATTCGCTCACAGATCGCCCGCAACGCAGCGGCCGGAGCCGATCTGATCAAGGTGATGGCCTCCGGTGGCGCCCTCACACCGAGTGGCCCGCGCATGTATGAGTCGCAGTTCACTCCCGGCCAACTGCGCCTGATCGTCGAAGAAGCCGCCCGCCATGGCCTGGGGGTGGCCGCCCACGCACACGGTACCGACGCCATTACCCACAGCGTGGCAGCCGGTGTCCGGACTCTCGAGCACTGTTCCTGGCGCACTGCCACGGGCATCACCTACGACCCGAAGATCACCCGCCGAATCGTCGAGAACGACATAGCTGTCTGCCGCTGCATATCCGGGGACTGGCGGCTGTTCCTCGAGCAGATGGGCCCCGAACGGGCGGACGCGATGGCCGAGACCATTCTGGACATGCGGCAGGCCGGTGTCCGGTTTATCGCCGGCACGGACGCCGGCGTGCCGGGAGCCCGGTTCGGCGACTACGTCGGTATGCTCGAATTTTTCGCCTCCCTTGGTTTCAGCCATACCGAAATCCTTGACATGGCTACTACCAACTCCGCCCATGCCCTTGGGCTGAACGACACCGGCACCCTGGCCTCCGGCATGCGCGCCGACCTCATCGTCATCGACGGCAACCCCCTGACCGAGTTGGACGCCCTCCGCCGAATCCAACACGTCTTCACGGCAGGCCGCCTCCTCAACAAGTGAACGCAAACACGGAATCGCAGCCACGGGCGTTAGCCTCGGGCTTTCACGAGGTGGGTTGTCCGATGCGTGATCGGAAACGCGAAGAGTGCTCCTGACCTGCAACGATGGGACTTGTCTAGGGTCCGTGTCGTCGCGTGGAAAGAAGCACTCCTCAGGTGAAGAAGCGTATCGGGTCCTATCCGCGTGTCCGCATCGAGGGCGGCGGTCATGGGGTGGTTTCACAGGCCGGCGGGGTGCTGCTGGTCGAGACCGTCCGCAAGACCGGCCTGGACACGGCGATATCGGCGGCGTTGGCTCCGTGGCGGCGGCCGAGGGCGGTGCATGATCCGGGCAAGATCCTGCTGGATGTGGCCATGGCGGTCGCTCTTGGCGGGGACTGCCTGGCCGATGTCGGCGTACTGCGGGCCGAGCCGGCCGTGTTTGGTCCGGTGGCCTCCGACCCGACCGTCTCGCGTCTCGTCGATACTCTCGCCGCTTCCGGACCAAGGGCTCTGGACGCGATCCGCTCCGCGCGGGCCGGAGTACGTGAACACGTATGGAAGTTGGCCCGCACCTCAGCACCGGACGCCTCGGGGCAGGTGATCGTGGACCTGGACGGAGTGCTGGTGCTGGCGCACTCTGAGAAGCAGGATGCGGCCGCGACCTGGAAGAAGACCTTCGGCCACCACCCACTGATGGGCTTCGTCGACCACGGCAGCGGCGGCACCGGAGAGCCGGTGGCCGCTCTGCTGAGGCCGGGGAACGCAGGCTCCAACACCGCCGCCGACCACGTCACCGCCACACAACTCGCCCTGGCCCAGCTCCCCAAGAAGTATCGGCGGGGACGCAGCACACTGATCCGTACCGACTCCGCGGGCGGTACCCATGAGTTCCTCGCCTGGCTCTCGAAACGAGGACGGTGGCTGTCGTATTCGGTCGGGATGACCATCACCGAGCAGATCCATCGGGCCGTGCTGAAGGTCCCTGCCTCCGCTTGGACGCCCGCGATCGAGCCCGGCGGGGAGATCCGTGAAGGGGCCTGGACCGCCGAACTCGACGGCGGTCCAGGCCCCTTCACGATGCCGCGCAGAACCGGATCTGGCTGGATATCGTTTCCCTCGCGCTCGACCTGCTGGCCTGGCTGCCGATGCTCGCGCTGACCGGCAAACCCCGGCTCTGGGAGCCCCGCCGCCTGCGGCTACGCCTGTTCTCCGCCGCCGCCCAGCTCGTCACCACCGCCCGCAGACAGCACCTGCGCTTCGCCCGGCACTGGCCCTGGACCGACGTGATCACCGGCGCGACCCACCGGCTCGACGCCCTCCCGAACCCCACTTGACCAGCACCAACCCGCCCCTTCGAGCACCAGCACCACCGACCGGAACCGTGGAAACCGGCGCCCACCCGACGCGACACTCGGGCCACCAGGCTGTCCACACCACGGCCTTGAACGGGAACTGGCCGCCAACCAAAGCTGACGGCCAATCACGAAATTTCGAGGTTAGCCCGCTGAGCTGCGGAGACGCCTGCCGCGTTCCCGAAAACGAGGAGGGGCGTTTCGGGGATCCGTTTTACACATAGCCTGACCTGCGGTTTTGCAGTTATACGCAAGGCCCACGGAGGCACGGAGGCGGGGCTTGTACGAAACCTTGAACGGAACTCGTGAACAGGTCGTGCCCTGGTCTCCCGGTCAAGCCCTGAGCAATCTGGATCATGTCGCTGCGGTGACGAGGCGCAAGTAGACCGCGCGACACGCCGCAGCGCCCGCCAGGAGCGCTCGATCCATAGGGTACCGGATCGGGGCTCAGGCGGGCGCTGGTGTCTGGAGGCTCGGCAGGCACAGCTGGTCAGTGGCCGGCCGAGGCGGCAACAACGGAGTGATCAGCTCCCGCAAGCCGGCGTTCACCATCCGCGGCCGAGTGCTCACACACCACGAACGACCGAATCATGACATCAGTCCCTCCTGGCCGGCCCCAACGTCCAAGAGCCTGATACGAGTTTTCCGTAGGAAAATATCTATTGGCTGTACGAGGGTTCACCGCCGTGTCACGAACCGAACTCGGCGGACAGATCCTCCGGTCCTGATCGGTCCGACCACTTTCTGGGAACGCAACAGGTGACTGCTGCCAGACCCTGATCGGTTCATGTCCCTTTCTGAGAAGGCGTCCGACGCCGTTACGTCCAACGGTGTAGTGCGAATGGGCGCGAGTGACTGTGTATGAGGTAGTACCTGAAACGGGCGGAGAATTCGGCGGCCGCAGGGTTTTCAATGGAACACCGGTGGGCGCCGTCCTGTCAGGGGCGAGGGAAAGGGCGTTTGGGGGAGCGGCCTCCGGAGAGTCTTGTCGTGCGGATTCGCTGTCGTTCTTTATGCGTGACGGGGGGATTGCTATGACGGTGGTCGGTGTCCATGTGCGGACCAATATCAATGTTGTTGCCCGCGCGAACGTCTATTCCGCGAATGAAATCGTACGCATTTTCTACGAGGTGGTGTCCGATGCAGGGCTGAACGTCACCGAACTCGCGGAGATCCAGCCCACCATCGAGAAGGGTCTGAGGGCCTGGCTCGCCATGCGCAAGCTCGAAGCGGCGTATCTGGAGGTCTTCGATCCGGTGACCCATGTGGTCCGGTGCCGTACGGATCTGAACATCGTGTACACCTCCGAGACCAACGAGCGGCACCGTACCGACATCGACCGGGTGAAGACGGCGACCAGTTCACTGGGGAGATACCCGGGGTGCAAGTACCGGGTGGTCGTCTCGCTCGCGGACGGAGCGCCGGACGTCGGGGGTTGGGACACCACCGAGCTTGGCAGCGTGGACCATCTGACGCAGCGCGATGTGGGCGATGTGATCGACACGGCCGCCGTGCAGTCCCGCATGTTCACGTGGTCCTGACACGTACTCAGGCGAAAAACCGGGGGAGGACGACATGCGGGTGAACTACCTGCTGCACGGAGAGCGGCACGAGTTGAGTGTCGAGGAGACCGACGACCTGGCGGAGCTGTGCGGCCGCGTGGAGAAGGACCTGCGCGCCGCACACACGGAACTCGCAAGCACGCCGTACCTCGCGGAGAAAGTGGCCGACGGGCTGTTGAACGGTCTGAGTACGGATGCCGACGACGCGGATCTGGGAGAGGTCGCATGACGGAGGCAGACACCGAACTGCTTGTCGTGTCCTGGCTGCCCGAGGCGCGCGAACGTCTGCAGAGCTCCTGGGACGCGGTGTGCCTGCCGGCCGGCATCAAGGCTCTCCTCCTGTCGTACACGCGCACCCTCAGCCGGCTGTCGAAGGTTCCGAGCCAGGCGTTGGGGCTGCGGCGCAGCGTGCTGCTGTACGGGCCGCCGGGGTGCGGTAAGACCAGCCTGGCGCGTGGCCTGCCCGCGGCGTTCGCGGCGACCTCCCCGACGGCGCCGATGGCTTTTCTGCACGTCAACACCCACGCGTTGTTCAGCGGCGTGCGCGGGGGCGGCCAACAGCGTGTGATCCAGGCGTTCTCCCGCATCAGGGAGACCGCGCAGTCGGACGTTCCGTTGTTCGTGCTTCTGGACGAGGTGGAGACGCTGGGCACCGATCGCTCGGCGATCAGTCTCGAATCCAACCCTGTGGACGCCCTGTTCCAGGTGAACGCGTTCATGGAGTCCCTCGACCGGTGCGTGGAGGAGTGCCCTCGGGTGATGTTCGTGCTGACGACGAACACACCGCGTTCGCTGGACCGGGCGGTGCGGGAGCGCGTCGACTTCGCCGTCAAGATCCCGTTGCCCGACGCCGAGGCCCGCTCCAGCATCCTGCGGGACTCGCTCGGTGCCCTCGCCGTCGCCTACGACGTCGGTGCGGCGCTCGCGTCCGCCCAAGACGGGGACGGAGCGTGGCGCGAACTGGTCGGGCGAACCGAGGGGTTGTCGGGCCGGGCGCTGCGGCACGTCATGGTCCTCGCCGGAGCTCTCGCCGATGAGTCCCCAGTGATCGACATGGCGCAGTTGGGCGCGGCACTGGACCAGATCCAGGACGTCGAGGGCGACCTCCTACGCAGCGGCGGTAGCTATGTAGAGGCATATCAGAATGGCGGGAAGCAGCTGTGAGATTCGAACGTGTCGTAGTACAGGGTCCCTTGCGCTCCACCAGCCAGGTGTGCGAGGAGCTGACGGGGTTCCTGGAGCGATGCCTGACGGGGCTCGGGCATCCGGGCGCCACACAGGTGCGGTCTGTCCTCGGTCCCGCTCAGCCGTTGCTGCGGACCCTCACGACGAGAAGGGGATTCCCCGACCCGGCGGCGGTCTCGCTCCACGTGGCCGAGGTCGAGGTCCTGGTGCGCATCGCCTACGACCCCGAGGTGGCCGACCACCTCGCGATCCCGATTGTCGAACCGCTCTCCGGGGAAGACGGCAGCCAAGGAGCCGTCGTCGTCGTCCACACTGCTTCCGACGTGGAACCGAAAGTGCGCGATGCGGCGGAGTCCGCAGGGCACGACGCCCTCCGATTGGAGGTACGGCTCGCTGTGCCCGAGCCGGCACCGGAGCCCTGCGTCGTACCGAGTGCGACGCAGGATGCCGCACCTGCCGAGGCCGTGCCCGACGAAGCCGTAACCGCCCTGGACCCGGTGCCGGCGGACGATCCGTCCGGCAACGACATCCTGCCTGGCGGTGAGGGTACGCAGCAGGGCACTCCGGAGCCGGTCGTGCCGCCGCAGTCCGGGGGGCCAGTGGCTACGCATCCGCCCGCAGTGTTCGGTGAGGAGACGGAGGCGGAGACGGAGGAGGCGGAGGATGTCCCGGCGCCCGTGGGGCAGGGCAGCGGCCCGGCCGACGGAGTACCGGGCGGTACGAGGCCCGACTCCCCGGGCGGGGGGCCATACAAACGATGACCGCGCCGGGCCCGGGGCGGGCCCGGTGGTAACGGCTGGACCGGGTCGGTGCGGTTCAGCCGCCCTACTCCGGTTCCCGTTCCCGGCCCGTGTGAGTCAGCGGTCGGTCCGTTCCGCGAGCGGCCGCGGCCAAGGCTTCCACGTTCGGGGGGAGCGGTGAGCGCGTCCGACCCGCTGTACGCCGCGACAGGCCGCTGTCGGCTCGTAGAGCAACTCGCCCTTGTCGCCCTCTCCTGCCGCGTCCGTAAGGCGGCACAGCATTCCGGGCGTGCCGGGCGCAGCGCGGATGACTTGCCAGATGCCGCAACTCGTGCGCGAGGCGTTCTGGTTGATGGCGTGTCGGGTCTATTTCGGAGTGGCCGGTCGCTCCGACGGTGCCGTCGTCGCGAACGCGCACCGAGAATCATCGGGGCATGCGGAAAACCAGTCGTAGTGCGGAATCGGTCCGGACAGCCTGTGGTACCCATGGCAGAGCGAAATTCTGTGATGGTCGGAAAGCCGTGGGCGTGAAGCTTTTATTTCACACGGTTGATGTGATGTCTGCCGCTGATCAACCCGTTTTGCTCCCCTGTCGACTTGCTAAGAATTGTTCGTAATCGACCGGATGGCGGATCGGTAATTGCCTGTTCTTGATTCCGGTAAAACAGGCATGGCGCATTCCTGTTATTTGCCGTTACCGTCGGCGTCCGGGGGCGCATTGGCGGGGAATTGGGGGAGGGGGGAACCATGGCCAAGATCATGAGGGGCGGGGCCGCAGGAGGCACGGGGGACGGATTACGCATCGATCGGCTGGCCGCACTGCTGCTCACCGAGCAGCGAGGTGTCGATCCCGCCGCAACGTGGACCGAGCACGGGGGCAGCGACCGCGTGGCCGGCGCGCTGGGCGCATCCGACGGCGACGACCGCGAGCACTTCGACACCTGGCTCGCGGCGGCGGCCGCGCTCGCCGCCGGGGAACCCAAGAGAGCCCTGGCCGTCCTGGACGGGCTGCCGCCCGCTGCCGTCGGCGCCCGCTCCTCGACCTCCCACGGCCACGCACCATCGCAGGCACTTACCCGCGCGATGCGGGTCGCCGCGCTCGCCATGGACTCCAACTGGCACCCCGGCGGGTGCCTCGCACCGTTGCAGGCCGAGGCCGAGGCCGAGGCCGGAACCGTGGGATCCGGGCCCGTCGTCGCCGACGAGCGGCTGCGGCTGTGCGCGCACCTCGCCGGACAGTTCATTCCCGTCCTCCTCTCCGCGCGGATGACACTGGGACACGCGATGACCGCCGAGGCCGCGCGTGAGCGCGCGTCCCGCTACGGAGCGCGGACCGAGGGTGCGGAGTGGGACGTCTCGGAGGGCATCGACGAGCCGCTGAATTGGTACGACGGCCTGTACGAGCCGATTGCCGAGGCCGGCCACGAGGAGGCCGCGGCCTGCCATCTCCTGCTCGCCGCGGATCTGCGCGTCCGGGCAGGCGATCGGCGGGCGGCCGTCCCGCTGCTGCACGCTGGACTCCGGCACGCCTCCCGGCGTCCCGCCTCGACCGGTCTGGCCGAACTCCTCAGGGGCGACTGGGAACTTGGCCCTCCGGGCACGGCGGAACAATGCGCCGTCCCACCGACCCCGCCGGAGCTGACCCGGGCCGCCGAACGGTACGAACTGGCGGAAGCCGCCTACCGCGCGGCGGGCTCGCAGCGCGGACGAGCCGCGGCGCTGCTGCGTATCGCGCACGTCCACCGACTCCACGGCGAGGCGGAGGCATGCCGCGCAACCGTGGCGGCGGCACTCACAGCGGCAGTGGCGGCCGGCGACGGAGCCTGCGCCGCGCTGCTCCGGGTCCATCAGGTTCTGGACCTGATCGCCGCCGATACCGAGTCCGACACCGAGTCCGACACCGAGTCCGACACCGAGTCCGGGGCGGAGACCGAAGTCGCAGCGACCGTGGTGGGCTGGGCCAGAACGGTCGGCAGCACGTCGTGGGCGCGGGGACTGGCCCGGCTCGTCCAGGACCGGGCGGAGTCCTGGAGCGCGCAGGGGCATGTCGTGCGCAGCGGCCGTGCCACGTCGCTGGCCCGGTTACTGACCCCGGACCGGGACGGTGGCCCCGGAGACCCGGAGGCCCTGCCGATGGCCAGCGTCTATGCGGAGGCGCGGCACCGGCTGGCCGTCGTCGTTGTCACCGACCTGGAGCAGCGAGACCACCTCGAACGGATCCGGCGCCGCCCCGACCTGGGTGAGCCGCCCGACCTCACACACTGTCTCGGTGTCATCCAGGGCGCCCAGATCTTCCACAACCAGGCCTCCGCCCTGCGGGATCCCGATCTGATGGCCGCCGCGCGCTCACGCATCGAACGCGCACTCGGCATCGGCGGACTCCTGGTGGCGGGCACCGGTTCCCTCGCGGACGGGCCGTTGACGGAGGTCCTCGACGGCCTCCGTTCCGATCTGGCTGCCTGCCCGGCCCAGGAGGCCCTGTTCCGTTCCCGACGGGCCCGTTCGGCGGGGCTGGAGGAGGAGGCGGACCTCCTTGCCGACGAGGCGATCGTCAGGGCCGGGCAGATCCCGCACGAGGTCTTCCGCAGCGTCGTGCGCTGCGCCGCCCTCGCCGATCTGGGCCAGTGGAAAGCGGCCCGCGCCGAGGCCGGAGCGGTCGAGCCACGGCTCTCCGCCGTTCAGGCGGCCAACCTCTGGGTACGGCTGGGCCGGCCCGAGCGGGCGCGCAGGCATGTGCCGCTCATCGGGGCCGACGGCGCCGTCGGCCCCGACGAGGACCACTCGTGGGAACTCGCCGCCCTCCACGCCGACCTGGCTCTGGCCGAGGGCGCCTACGGCGACGCCGCCGATCAGGCGCTGCGTGGGCTCGCCGCGTACGAGGAACACCGTCTCAGGCTGGCCAGGGACACGCTGCGCGCCTCCTTCGCCGACGACCCGGTGCCGGCCGGGCTCCACCATGCAGCCACCCTCTCCTTGTTGCTGTCCGGCGGCGGGGACGCGGCAGCCGCCGCCTTCACACAGGCCGAGCGCGGCCGGGCGGGGTTCCTCAGCGCCGTCTGCGCCCTCGACGCCGCGGGAACGGACCGGGAGGACCGTACGGCCGTCAGGAGCTGGTTGGCAGCCGAGGTCCGCTGGGCCGCGGAGTTCGAGGAGCATGTAGGCGCCATCCGCCGTGAGGCGGTCGGTCCGCGCGGTGACCCTGTCGTCGGTCCGCGCGGTGACCGGGCGGTCGGTCCGCGCGGTGACCGGGCGGCGGAGACCGGAGAACGGCTGTCCGAGGGTGCGGAGCCGAAGGTGACCGAGCGGCGTATGCGCATCGAGGCGGCGGATCAGGCGCTGGGCGCCGCCGAGACGGTGGTACGGCGGCGGGTTCCGGCCGCGCTCACCGCCGTCGGCGGCGACGTGCTGCCGGACGCGGCAGCCGTTGCCGAGGCGCTGCCCCCGGGCACCGTGCTGCTCGCCTACCACCTCTTCGACGACTCGCTGGTCGGCTGGGCCATGACCCGCGAGAGGCTGCTGGTCGAACACGTGACGAGCCCGCCCGACCACAGGAAGCTCGCCCACCACGTGGTGGCGACCGCCCGCCGCTTCCGCGACTGGTGCGCCGCGGCAATGGGCAGCGGTCTCGCGGAAGCCGACGGGCGCCAACTCGCCGAGTGGCTGCTGCGGCCCTTCGCGGCGCCGCTCCGGGAGTGCCGGCGGGTGATCGTGGTGCCGCCCGCGACGCTCGCCCTGCTGCCGTTCCACGCGCTGCCCTGGAGCGGCGACGTCCTCGGCGCCACCCACGAAGTGTCGTACCTGCCCGCCGCCGCCGGGCTCACGCGGCGCCGCTCGCAGCAACCGGACCGGCCGTGGACCGAACTCGGGGCCCTCTTGGTGGGTGCCCCCGCGAGCGATCCGCGCTGCAGGCTGCCGGAGCTTCCGGGCACCGCCGTCGAGACCGCCGAGATCGCCCGGCTGCTGCCCCGCAGCCGGCTGCTGACCGGTGCCGGGGCGACTCGCGCCGAGGTGTTGGAGGCAGCGCCCGGCCACGACGTGCTGCACCTGGCCGCTCATGGCCTGGTCGACGAACTCGCCCCGAACCGCAGCCGGTTGCCGCTGGCCGGCGACGACTCCCTCGGCCTCGCCGACCTGCTGACCGCCGCCCACGCTCCACAACTGCTCGTGCTCTCCGCCTGCGACACCGGGCGCGGCAGGGCCACCGCGGGCGGCGATGTCCTGGGGCTGACCCGGGCTGCCCTGATCACCGGTGCCCGGCACGCGGTGGTTTCGCTCTGGCCGGTGCACGACAGCGTCGGTTGCCTGGTGATCACCAGGATGTACCGGCACCTCGTCCACGACCCGGCCGCTCACGTCGGCGCCGCGCTGGCCGTGGCACAGCGCGAGGTGCGCGCCTTGTCCGGCGCCGAACGGGACGAGGAGTTCCGCCTCCTCGCCCACCGGACCGGAGTCGACCCGGGTCCGCGTACCCGGGCCCGCTCATGGGCCCCCGGCGAGTACCCCGGCCAGTCCCGGGACATCGAACCGGTGTGGCGCCCGGCCGCGACCGACCGGCACCCGTATTACTGGGCGCCCTTCATCCATGTGGGGGTATGAGATGACCTTGAGAGCTGTACTGATCGGCGCCCAGACCTACGGTCTGACCGGCGTGCACGCCGATGTCGAGCTGATGCGCCGCGTCCTTACGGATCGCGGCTTCACCGACCTGGATGTCCGTACGGAGGAGCGGGCCCGCTACGAGGGCATCAGAGAGGCCCTGGCCCGGCTGCGGGGTGCCGTCCGCCCGGGTGACGGAGTGGTCGTCTACTACTCGGGGCACGGCGGGCTGTCGGACGGACTGCAGTACCTGGTGCCCGTCGACATGGGCGAGAGCACCTCCACCGACTTCCGTGGCTACCTCGCGGAGGAGCTCACCGCCGCCGTGCGCGCGCTCACCGCGGTCACGCCCAACGTCACTTGTGTCCTCGACTCCTGTCACTCGGGCGGAGCGGTACGGGAGGCGGCGTACGAATCGGGCCTGTGGGCGCTGAAGTCCGTACGGCTGCCACGCGTCCCCCCGGACGCGGCCCTCGCCCGCGCCGCACTCCTGGCCGCCCCCGACGACTCGCTGGTGCCGAACGTTGTACGGCTGACGGCGTGCGAGCAGCACGGCTCGGCGTACGAGACTGAACTCCGCCCCGGGGCCGGCCGGCAGGGGGTGTTCACCGCGGCCCTCGCCGACCTGCTCGACGCCACCGCGGGCCGTCGTGTCCCCTGGTCGGTGCTGATGGCCCGGGCTCGTGACCGGATCAAGCAGCAGCAGGTACTTCAGCGGCCCGACGCGGGCGGGCCCTCGGGGCGGCTGCCGTTCTCCCTGGAGGAGCCCGCCGAGCCGGAACGGCTTCCCCTGCTGCGGCGGGAGGGCCGGTTCCGGGTCCCGGGCGGTGCCCTGTTCGGGCTCGGCCCCGAGGACGAAGTCAGGATGGTGTTCCCCGACGACACTGCGCGGAACGAGGGCCGGGAGAGGTCCGTGCCGGCGACCGTGGACGAGATGCATGTGGGCGACGCGGTGCTGCGCGTGACGCTCGCCGCGGTTCCGCCGCCGCAGGCGGACGAGTTGTCGAGCGCGGTGGTGCCGCCCGGCTCGTACGCGCTCGCCATACGGGTGCACGACCGCCGGCAGGTGCTGATCGACGCCGCCGGCTCGTTCGCCGACGCACTGCGCAAGGAACTCGCCCGCTCTCCACGCCTGGCGGAGACAAGCGAGGCGGACAAAGCCTTCGCCGTCGTACGGGTCCGCGACGGCAGGCCCGAGGTGCTGAACCGTCAGGGGCAGCCCGCGCGCAGGCCGACCGATCCGGCGTACGCCGACGCCTCCAGGCTGACGGCGCTCCTGGACGAGCTGGCCAGGGGCGAACGCGTACGGTGGCTGCGCGACCCCAGGGACTCCAGCCGCCTCGACGCCGGACTGGACGTCCTGTTCGAGGCCCGGCGACCCACCGGGAACGGTGACTGGCGCGCGCTCAAGCCCATGGGCGAGAGCCTGTACGACGGTGACCTCTACCGGGCCACGGTGAACAACCGCTCCGGCACACCGCTGTACTTCTGGGTGATCGGCGTCGGACTGAGCGGCCGCACGGCGCTGGTGACCAACGACCAGCCCAGCGGCTACCGGACGGAGCCTCACACCGACCGCGTGACCGCCCCCGTGCGGGTGTACTGGCCTCCGGACGTACCCGAGCAGGGTCCCCGCCCCGAGACGGTCCATCTGATCGTGGGCGACCGCCCGATGGACCTCAGCGGCCTTGCCTCGCGCGAGGCCCGCGACCGGTCCGCGCATACGGCCGACCCCGCCCTGGGCGCACTGCTCCAGGAGGTCTGGGACGGAGTGCGGGACCAGCAGATGGACGGGGGCGAGGAATTCCACTACCGCGTGTGGACCGTGCACGCCGACGCGCTGCCCCGGACCCGGGAGGCCAGCACATGATCCCGTGGCCTGCGACGGTGCCCCCGGTGCGGGCGGACCGCCTCGCCGAGCAGGAGCGCCGGGCCGAGGCGTACGCCGTGGTGCGAGCTACGGGGACCCGGCTGCGAGCGGCGGGCCGGGTCCCCGTGCTGTCCCCCGCACAGCCAGAGTGCAGCAACCGCGGCGACACCCTCCCCGCAGCAGTGCGGAATGCGCACGGAGAGTCCGGCGGCTCCGTCCGCGGCCGGTGGAACAGCCGTCACCATGTCCCAACTTGCGTGAAAGGAAAGGGGTGTTCGCTGCTCGGCGGATACGATGCCGTACGCCGCCAATGCCGGAGAAGGCCTGGTTGTGTGGGGAGGTGCCGTGATGTCGGAGAGGTGCACGCAAGGCCCGGGAGCTGTCGACCGGTGGCCGCACGGCACGTTCCTGGCCGATCTGGCCGGTTCCCCGGAGGCCGCGAAGACTCTGCTCTCCCTCGGGACACCACGCTCGTACGAGGCGGGCGAACACCTCCTGATCGAAGGCCTGCGGGAGACTTTCGTACTGCTCCTCCTCAACGGCGTCACCAAGGTCACCGCGACCGCGGAGGACGGGGACACCGCGCTGCTGGCGATCCGGCTCGGCGGGGATCTGGTCGGGGAGTTCGCGGCCTTCGATAACCGGCCCAGGTCGGCCACCGTCACCGCCGCCGGGGGCGTGACCGCCCGGCGCATCGGCCAGCGGGACTTCCTGGACTGCCTGGACGGGTATCCGGCCGCGGCGCTGGCCGTCAGCCGGATGCTGGTGCGCAAGAACCGGTGGTCGGTGCGGCGCCGGGGCGACTTCAGCGGCTGTCCGGTGGCGACCCGCGTCGCCCGGGTCCTCGTCGACCTGGTGGAGGACTACGGAGAGCCACGGCACGACGGCGTGCTGATCGGGCCACGACTCACCCAGGCGGAACTCGCCGGTCTCGTCGGCGCCAGGGAGCGCCGGGTGCACCACGTGCTCGGGGAACTGGCCGGGCAGGGAGTCATACAGGTCGGCTACGGGCGGACGACTGTCCTGTCTCTCGTCGGGCTGCGCCGGGCCGCCCGGCTGACGCCCGACGGCTGACCGGAGCCGGCGCCGGACGCGCACGGCACGGAAACGAGGGGGAACCGGACGGATGCGGAACAACAACACGGCACACACGGGTGCGGACGACGGCCGCGGTGATGGTGGGGCGGTGCGCGGCGACGTGCTCGGCACGCCGGATCTCGTTGCCCTCGACGGAGCGGTTCCCAAGGGAGGAGAACAGCCCGTCCACGACCGGATCGGCGGTGTCTCCCTCGGCCGACCGCTCGCCTACGCCTTGCAGGACCCGGCCCGCCGGCGCGCGACGGCGGACGCGGACCGCGAATTCCTGGTCTGCTTCCCGTTCGACTTGGAGGAGCTGCCCGACGGACGCCGCTACGAACAGGTCACCCTCACCGTCCACTTGGCCGACGGCATGCACGCACTGAGCCTCGACCCGGCTCCCGGCACCGTCGCCTCCGACGGAACGGAGATCTCCGTGTTCGGGCTCGGCAGGCAACGGCTCCGCTGGACCTTCCGGGCCCCGGGGCGCGGCGGCGCGCTCCGCCCCGACGGACGGTGGGCCCAGGCGGTGGTGCGGATTCCGGCGTCCTCGACCGACGTGTCCGGCCGGGTCAGCCTGAGCACGACGACCGTGCAGCCGGTGCTCGGCGGAGCCCTTCGGCGCAGGGCGGCGGAAACCCCCTACGACACGCCGTTCCGCATCCGGGCGGCGGAGGCATGGCCGGCGGCCACCCCGCTCACGCACCAGGGGGCGTTCCCCGGGGCCTGGGCCCTGGCCACGTACGAGGACGAGATGCTGGAGTCCGACGGACGGGAGCCGGACGACGAGAGGCTGCCCCCAGGGCTTCGGCGGCTGTGCCTCGCGGTCGACATCGAGAAGTACAGCGCCCGCGACAACGCCGACATGGTCCGGTTGCAGCGCGTTCTGCTGCGCACCCTGCGCGCGGCGTGTGAGCGGGTCGGCGTCGCCTGGGAGCGCTGCGGCCGGCAGGCCCAGGGCGACGGCTATCTGCTCGTCCTCGAACCCGACGTCGACGAGACCAGGGTCGTACCTGGACTCCTGGAGGGACTGACGGCAGGCCTGGCGGCGGCCAACGAACGGGCCGCCGGGGTGAAATCCGTTGCTGAGAAAGAGAATTCGGGGGGCGACCTGGGCAGCGTCCGGATGCGGGCCAGTCTGCACCAGGGCATCGTGCACGAGGCGGACAGCGGATATGCGGGCTCCGCCGTGGTCGCCCTCTTCCGCGTACTCGACTCCGACCCCGTACGCCGCGTCCTCGCCGAATCCCCCGGCACCGACCTCGTGGCCGCCTTCTCGGACGCGCTCTACCAGGATCTCGTCGACACCGGCTACGAGGGACTGTCGGCCGTCGGTTTCGAGAAAGTGGAGATCGAGATCGCGGCCAAGAACTTCACCGGTGTCGCGTGGGTCCGAGCGATGCGCTCCGCGGCCAAAGGCTGACCGGCTTCCGGCACGCGCCCTCGTTCACCTTCCCTCGTTCACCTTCCCTCTTCGATTTCGTTCATGTGTGTTCTGGTTTCTATCGGCAAAGGGGCCGACATGAGTGACACGGCGTCGGCGGACGCACTGGCCACGGTCATCGCACGCACCACCCAGGCCATCGAGTCGGTCGGCGCGGACGACCGCGCGCCATGGCTCTTCGCACGTTGCTGGATGCGGGCCAGCCGCTATGAGGAAATCGGCAGGGACCTTGTGGACATCGACGGCGCCCTCGACGACTTCGACGCCCTGCCGGCGGATCTGCCCGGCCGGGCCAAGCTGGCGTCCGTGCTGGCGACCGCCCTGCTCAGGTCGGGCACGCTCGTGGGATCCGTACGGATGCCCCGCGCGATGGTTCTCGTGGACATCGCCGACACGGACCCCTCCCCGCTGCCGGACTGGCCCGTGGCATCCGCCGCGCTGCGGGCGGCGGACCTGCTGGTGGCCTGGCAGCAGGACCGGCCGGGGTTCAGCTCGCGTGCCGCGCTGCAGGAGCTGGAAGGGTACGCGCGGATCGTCGGCGCCACCCAGCCCCACGCCACCCTGGTCGACTCGGCGCGGATGGGGCTGCGGCACCTGGTCGCGCAGGGGGACGGGAATGTGTCGGCATCCCAACGACTGGCCGACAATGTCCGCGACTTCGCCGACGACCTGGGCCCCCGGTCTCCGCTGCTGGACCGCGGCAGGCTGATGGCGCAGCTGCAGGAGGCGAACACCAAGGCCATGCGTGGCGACGCCGAGGGCGCCATGGAGACGCTGGAGGAGATCCGCGAGGCCTCGCTCCGGCTGCCCCCGGGCGATCCGCTGCGGGCGGCGGTGGACGAGGCGTGGAAGCAGCTCGTCCCGTTTCTGGAGATGCTCCGGCCCACCAGTACGGCAGGCGGCGGGAACGCGCGCCGTGCGCAGTACGTGAACCCGGCCAGTGACGCCCACCTGCGCATGTTCGAGGAGATGGCCAACCAGCCCGGACTCCCGGACAACGAGCACGCCTTGCGGCTGTCCCAGCTCGGCACCGCCGAACTCGCCACGGACACCCCGCAGTCGGTGGACAGTGCGGTGAAGCACCTCACTCAGGCGCTGGCCGTCGCCACCGAACACGACCCGCGACGGACGTACTACCTGATGTTCGCCGGTGTCGCGCACCTGCGCCGGGTCGAGATGTCGGGCGGCAGACGCGACCTCAGGACCGGCACGAAACTGCTCGAACAGGCCTGGCAGCAGGCCGAGTCCAGCACCCACGCGCTGTGGACCACGACCGCCATGCCGCTGGCCCACGCCTACCGGCTCGCCGGCCGCAATGAGCTGGGCCGGTCGACGGCACTGCGCGGACTGCGCGGGCACGCGTGGAGCGTGCTGCTCCAGTCGACGCCCGACGAGATGCAGGCCACCGCACGCGACGCGGCAGGCGACGCCCTCGACACCGCACGGCTGTGCCTGATGGACCATGACCCGGAAGGCGCCGCCACCGCCCTGGACGCGGGCCGCGGTCTGATCCTCTACGCCACGACCGAGACCCGTGACCTCGCGGCACGGCTCACCGCCGTGGGAGCCCCGGAACTGGCCCGGGAATGGGCGCAGGCGCAACAGACACACGCGGCGGACGACATTCCGGGCGAGCTGCGGCGCCGGGTCATCAGCGTGCTGGCCGGCATTCCGCTGACGGCCGACGGCTCGCTGGCGGCCAGCCCCGCCGAGGGCACGACACGGTTGCTCGACCCGCCGGAGCTCCACGAGACGAGGGCCGCCCTGAGCTCGCTCGGCGCGGACGCGCTGGTCTACCTGCTGCCGGGCGACGAGCTCAACGGTGCCGCTGTGGTGATCCCCGCCGACGCACCCCCGAGCTGGCTCCCGCTGCCGAAGCTGAACGACACCGGGATCGCGGCGTTCGAGGCCTTCCTCTTCGACGCGGCGCAGGGCATGGAGGGCAGGGACGCACCCGCCCGCGACAGCGCTCTGCTGGACGCGCGGATCAAGGCCCCGCAGGCTCTTGAGGAGATCTGCGAGTGGGCGTGGGAGGCCGCGATCGGGCCGCTCGTCGAGCGCCACCTGAACCTGCCCGCGGACCGCCCGGCGCGGCTGGTGCTGATTCCCGTACGGGAACTGGCCCGAGTGCCGTGGCACGCGGCGCGCACCCGGTCGGCGGACGGGACATGGCGGTACGCGATGGAGCGCGTCGTCTTCTCCTACACGCCGTCCGCCCGGCTGCTGTGCGAGTCGGCCTGGCGCGACCCGGTGCCCCTCAACGGAGAGGGACTGGTGATCGGCGACCCCGACTCTGCAGGAAAGGCGAGGGACCTGCCGGCCGCGCGCCTCGAAGCGCTGGCGATCAGGGACTGCTTCTATCCGGACGCGCGGTACGTCGGCAGGCTGCCCGACGGAGAGCAGAGCCCGGAAGGAGCGGGCACCCGTGACGAGGTGCTGCGCTGGCTCGCGGATCCCGCCGGCGGCACCGTGATGCACCTGGCCTGCCACGGAATCGTCGAGCAGAGCACCTCGGCGGAAGACAGCTCGTATCTGCTGCTCGACCGCGGTGAACACCTCGCGGCCGAGCGGCTGGTCCGGACCCTGGGCGCCGACCCCGACCGCGGCATCGCGCTCGCCGTCCTCGCCGCGTGCAGCACCGGCCGGTCCGGGCGCGGCTACGACGAGGCGTTCAGCCTGAGCACCACGCTGCTGGCCGGCCGGGTCCGGTCGGTGGTGAGCGCGACCTGGAGTGTGCCGGACGAGGCGACCTCGGTGCTGATGTTCATGTTCCACCACTTCCTCAAGGAGGAGGGCCTGGCACCGGCGGACGCCCTGCGCACGGCACAGCTGTGCATGGTCGGCCGCCGGAAACCGCCAGAGGCTATGCCCGGAAGGATGCGCGCCCAACTCCGCGCCCAACTCCGCAGCCACGACCGGTCGGACATCGCATCCTGGGCGGCCTTCGTACACACCGGGCGGTGAGCGTCGTCACCCAGGTCCCGTAGTGACACCGGGGACCGGACCACAGGCATCCTGCCGGTCCCCAACGGCCTCGACGTCGTTACGGCAGCCGCCGAGCCGCGCGGCCGGACGGCCGGACGGCCGAGGGCTCTGCGTCAGCCGACCGGGGTCGCTTCACCGTATGGCACCTCACCGTGTGGACACCCGGTCGGAGGACGTCGTGGTGTCATAGCGGCCGGACCCGAGACACCAGTCGACCAGCGGGACGATGCTGCCGTCCACCTGCTCCTCCTCGGCGATGACCGCCGCCGTGAAGAAAAAGCGCACCTCCCGAAACTCCATCTCCATGGCGCGCGCCAGGTTGCCCAAGCCCAGCACGTCGACGAGCCAGGCCCGGGTGGACCCGCTGTCGTCCGGCCGGTGTTCGCCCAGCAGCCGCTGCTGATGCAGCATGTCGTACTTGCTGACGGCCACCGCGAGCCGGGACTGCGTGAGGTCTCCGTTCATGCGCTTCATCGTCTGGGTGCTCTGGTTGAAGACGAGTTCCGGATCGACGGGTGAGGCGAGAGTGCGGTCCACACCGGCCTGTTGCCCGGGGGGCAGCCCCTGCCAGAACGCGGCCACCGACAGCGGGTCGAGCACGAAGACGAAGGTACGCGCGGTCCGTGCGTACCGCAGGGCGTCGGTGTCCTCCAGGTTGACGAAGCGCTCTCCGGCGGTGTCGAAGATGTGCACGAGCCTGCGGGACCGCCCCTTGCCGAGCAGCAGCGAGTGCGCGGCCGGCAGGGCACGCTGGGTCCCGAGCGGGTTCCCCCTGATGGTCAGCACCTCCCGCAGCACCTCGTACTTGGCCGCGGTGCCCCGGTCGGCGAACTCGGCCGGAGGACCACCCCGGCCGGCCGCGTCGAACAGCGTCATCAGCATCGCGGCCATCAACTGCGTCTTGCCGGCGGCGGTTCCGCCCACCATCGGCAGCACCGTCTCCGGGACGAGACCGGTGCTGTCGCTCATGGCGCCCGCGCAGTACGGGCAGATCCCCTGCAGACGGTGGCTCCCGGTCAGGATCAGCGTCGGCAGCTTGTGGCCGCAGGCACAGCGGCGCTTCAGAACGCCGTAGCGGCCGGGGCGGATGTCCTGGTGCCGGCGCCGGCACCCGTCGCCCGGGCACTCGTACACCGGGTACTCCACCAGCTCGTAGCACTGCGGGCAGACCATGCCGTGATGCAGGTTCTTGGCCCGCAGCACCGTCCGGTCCCCGGCGCGCAGCGTGCCGGCCGTGACCCGGACCACGCCCTGCGCGACGTACACCAGGACGAGGTGCAGGAGGCACAGGAGAGCGAGGAGGGCCGCGGCCAGCACGGCGCCGAGTCCGAGGCCCGCGTACAGGGTGAGACCCACGGGCACCGTGGCCAGCCGGCTGGATTGGGGCTGCCCGAAAAACTGGACGGTTGTTGAGGTGAAGGAGTCCGCCACGGTACGGCGGAAACGGCCCACGGTGAGCAGGCACGCGGTGTGCAGATCGCGGGTGGCGGGGCCGTGGAAGTACTGCCGGTAGGCGGGTTCCGGCTCGTCCTGCGGTCGGTAGGGCGGCAGATTCGGGTTCTGGTATTCGGGCGTACGCCGATGCATCACCCCCACCAGGACCTGGCCGTGGAGCCACAGCAGTTGGCCCGTCAGCCCGAGGGCACGACCGACCACGATGGCCGGGGCGACCATCACGTAGACGAAGAGCACAGTCACGTACAAGGCGCTCAGCAGCACGTACACGATGAGTTCGGTCACCGCTTCACTCCTCGGCGCCGGACGGTGGGTCCTGGGGGCTCTCGGTCTCTGCTGCGCCGGTCTGCGGTGCCCGCTTGCTCAGGCGCCTCCGCTTCAACCAGCCGGCGCGTTTCTCCTCCGATCGCCGGGCCATGCGCTCGGCGAGGACCGCGCTGAGCGGCCGTGCCTCCGCGGTGAGGACGTCCAGATCACCGGGAGGCCAACTGTGTTCGACGGTGTCCAGCGCCCGGTCCAGAAACTGTTTCTGGGAGGTGGTCATGGACCGGTGGGCCGCGACCACTGCCAGGATGTTCTGCAGCGACTGGCGGGTCGGCGTCGCCGCCACGCGGCACACCAGCTCCAGATAGCGGAGCGAGGTCCGGTCGCCCATCGCGAGGAAGACGCGCGCGAGTTCCTGAGGCGTTCCCTGGCATTCCAGGAGGGCCTGGGGAAGCCGCTGGCGGCGCAGGGCGGCCACCGGCTGCCAGAGCGCCGACCACCGCGTCTCCGCCACGTGCAACAGCCCCTTCGCGTGGGGGTGTGCCAGCAACTCCGCGATCCGTACGGCGCTCTCGGCGCAGTCGCGTGTACTTCGCGGCAACCACGCGATGCGCCCGGGCGACGTCATCAGGTCGCACAGCTCCAGGCAGAGCGCCAGCTCGTCGCTGTCGCGGATGTCTCGCGCGAACACCGCCTCCAGCCACTTCGCCGCGCTGCCGTCGACCTGCACGGACGGCGGCAGCAACTGAATGACTTCGACTGCCTCCTCGTGCGTCCAGCGCCCCGACGGCCACAGCGTCCTCAGCAACGTCCCGTCCAGCACGCGGGGTTCACGCAGCCGCAGGACGCGCGCCAGACTGTTGGCGGTGCGTTCCGGATCATGTGCGGCGCGTGCAATCAGATAGTGCTCGCGCAGCGCGGGGTGGTGTTCCAGATCCTCCTCCCGCAGAAGCTCACTCGGCAGTCCCCTCAGCAGTTCTGGGAAGTGGTGCGGCTGTTCGGCCAGTTGTCCGCTCAGGGCGAGCGCCATGCCCTCCCGGAACTCGGGCCAGCTCGTGGCCACCTGGGTCAGCCACGCCCGGAAGCGTTCGTCGACGTGCGAGGTCACGGTCCGGCTCAGGAGCGCCTGGGCGATCTCGGTGCTCTTGCGCACGACGGTGTCGCGGTCCGGTTCGAGCCGGGCGGTGGACGCCCACAGCAGCAGCCGTACGCCCTGCCGGTCGTCGCAGTCCCGAAACAGTTCTTCGAAACGGGCGGTGGCCTGCCTTCTGAGCACCGGGTCCCGGATCGGCACCGGTTCGGCGGACGCGGGGTCGTCAGCCATGTACCGCCGCATCCCGGTCTCCAGCAGCTCGCCCTGGATCCGCTCGACGAGGTCCCTGTCGTCCGTGGTCCGGGCGATCCGGCTCAACACGGTCAGCTGGTCCGCGGACAGCTGCCGCGACCGGTAGAGGTCCCGGGCGACGGCAGCCAGCACGTTCGCCGGGAGGTGATCGGCGCCGTCGAGCCAGCCGACGAGCGCGGCCAGCTCCTCGTCGTCGAGCGCGGTTCCGCCGGACGCCGTCGCCGCCACCGCCGGCGGATACCAGTCCTCCGGGGTGCGCTCCAGTCCGCTGACGTACTCGTCCGTCCACGACCAGAAGGTCTGGGCCGTCAGGACACCGACCCGGCCGAGCAGCCTGGCCAGTGGATGTTCGGGCAGTTCGGGCAGCCGGCCGGCTGCGAGGTCGAAGACGTGGAACGCGTCCTGGATGTCGGGGCCGAGGCCGACGCGGATCTCGGGCACCGTGCCGACCAGCCGCAGCCTGCTGCGCTCCGGACGGCTCAGATACGTGGCGAAGGACAGGCGCCGGGCGACCGGTGGAGGCAGCAGATAGCAGACGGCCGCGAACCAGTGGGCGACCGTCTCGGACGACGCGTCGATCACCAGGACGGTTCGGTCCTCGGCGATCGCCGCGAACACCGCCGACACCAGCTGCGGCAACCGGTCACCGTACGGATGTCCGCGCAGGAAGCGGTCCACTCCCGCCGGGGACAGCTGTCCGGGGCGGGGTGGCCCGGGCAACTCGGGCAGCCGGGTGTCCGTCACCGGGCTCCTCGTCCACTCGGGAGAGCGCCACAGCTCGATGGGGAGGGGCGCGCCGCCCTCGCCGGTGAAGTCCGTACGGCCCAGGGCGTGGGCGAAGTAGTTGCCGAAACGCTGGGAGGGGTCCCGGCCGACGTACTGGACGCAGGCCGCCACGGATATCTCTCCCGGGCCGCCCGGCACGAAGCACAGGTTCACCGGGCAGCGCTCCAGGTCGGCCGGAGCGTCCGAGTAGACGAGGGACTGCGGCGGCTCGTACGCGACCAGCGCCTCCACCTCGCGCAGGGTCTCTGCGGACACGCCCTCGCTCACCGCGTTGAACTGATAGCCCGCGTATCCGGTCAGGCCCCGCTCGCACGATGTGTAGTACATCTGCTGGAAGGCCATCTCACCCCCTGCCCTGTTTCGGTACGGAGCCGAACTCACTGAGCAGCCACAGCAGCGGGTCGGTGACCCGGTAGGGCTGGATGCCGGTCGCAGCCACCTGCTGGTCCGCGGTGGGGGTGCGGCCGAGCGCGGAGACACCGAAGTAGCGGTAGCGCGCGTAGTTGTTCTCCAGCGTCTGGTCCAGGGACACGCCGTCCCACTGCTTGAGCAGATCACGGACTTCCTCGTGCGCGCTGAGACTGTCCGCGACGTCGAACCTGCCCTGCTGCGGCGGATGGACCCGCAGTGGGCTCCCAGGGTCCAACTGGTGCCAAAAAGCGTCCATCTTGGAGAACACCACCGCGATCGGGGTCTTGACCCTGACGGCGCGTCGGCCCGAAGACCGGGCCAGCAGCATGCTCGTGATCCGGCTCAGTACCTGCTGGGGGGTGTTGCTGTCCGACTCCGGCATGACGGTCCCCTCCAGCGCCAGCTCCTGCGCGCCCCGCATCTGCAGGGGGTCGAGGACAACGATGATCCCGTCCGCGTTGGAGAGGTAACGGGTGTTCAGTTCGACGCTCTCGCGCGAGTAGAAGTCCTCGCCCGCGGTGTCGAAGAAGGACAGTACGGTCGGCTGGGAGCGGCTGCCGAGCAGCCCGTCCTGGATCCGTCCGAACCGGAACACCAGCGGATCCACCCGGTTGTCCCTGCCCGCCGCGGACTGCGTACCGAGGACCATCTGCCGGTGCTCGTAGAGCTTGTCCTCGTAGTCGCTGCCGAAGCGGGTCATCGTCGACTCGTCGGAACCCATCAGCGAGACCCGGAAGTTCTCGCCGACGCGGTTCATCAGCTCGTGGAGCAGCACTGTCATGAGGACGGTCTTGCCGGAGTTGCGGGCGCCGACCATGGCTATGAGGCGGTTGTCCACCATGCCGAACTGCACCGGCAGGAGACTGTGGCACACCGGGCAGATCCGGTACGTCGTCTCCCCGCCGCACTGCGGGCAGTCGGTGGCCGGCTTGCGGCCGTCCGCGGTGAACACAGGACCGACCTCCCCGCGGTCGCCCAGCCGGTCGACACGTACCTGGTCGCGCTCTGCCTTGCAACGCCGGCCGCTGCGGCTCAGCCGGGTGTTGCAGCGGAACTGGATCTCCCGGGCGGTGAAGGTCTCGTAGCAGTAGGGGCAGGCGAAATTCCTTGCCATTTACGTCACCTTCAGTCGGTGCAGGGCCGCGGGGCGCAGTTCGATGTCCCCGACGGGTGGTTCCGCCGGGAAACAGACCAGCCAGGCGTTGCCTCGGGCCGTCCGGCCGGAGGGAAACGGGAACTCGACTACGAGGGGGCTGTGCGCCTCGATCTGCTGGGGCGGTATCTCGTGGACCACGGTGCCGTCGGCCGGATGCGCGGGCCGGTACCTGCCGCGGCCCAGCACCACATGGAGGGCCGGCAGCCGGCAGTTGGTCTCACTGGTGAACGACACGGTGGCGACCTTGCCGCGCAGCCGCCACCGGACCGCGGGCTCGTAGCGGACCACCGGAAGCCCGGAGGGCACCTCAAGGGACGACGGGGGCTCCCAGCCGCCCTCTCCCCCCGGGACCATGGCCTCCACCGTGAGGGTCACCCCGCTACGGCCCACCACCAGGTCGAGGCCGCCGTCGTGCTCGTAGACCCGCCGGGAACAACGGACGTCGCCCTCCCTGAGCCTGCCGTCGGCCGGGCCGGGATCCTCCAGCCGCCAGCGCACCTGTGCCATGAGGCTGCCGGGCGGCCACTCCCACAGCAGGAGCAGATGGTCGTCACGTCGGACCGCCTGCAGTCCCGCCACCGGCACGCCCACGAGGTCACCGCCCGGAGACGCGGTGCGACGCTTCTCCTGGGCGGCGGGAGGGCGCTCGGCCTCGCGTGGGGGAGGCACGGACGCCTCGTCGCGCGCCGACGGAGGGTTCGCTTCGGCGGGTGCGCTCCGGTCATCGGGTATGCCGGATTCCGAGGCCTGGGGCGGTACGGCCGTCGGCTCGGTGGCGTGCGGTCGGAGCGCGCCGTCTGCGGTGCGGCCCGGAGGCCGTAGGGCGGGCCCGGGGCCGTTCGGCCCGGTGGCGGCCCCGCCGTCGAACCGGCCGGCGGAGGGTGGCACGGCAGTGCTCCGGGGCTCCGGATCGTCGGCCGTGGCGGGCTCGGGGTCGAGGAGCGGAGCTGCCGGCTCCGCCGCCCGGCGGCCCTCCGCGGCCTGCGGGCCGGCGGGCGCGGCGCTGTGCGAAGCGGGCCGCGTGTACGGCCCGGACTCGATCCGCAGCAGACCGAAGTCCTGGATCATGGCGAGGCCGCGGACCACCGCCAGCTCGGGTGTGGCCGACCGCACAGGGAGGTCGAGGCCCTCCGCGAACGCCTCGGCCGTGCCCGGAGTCGCGGACACGCCGCCGGCCAGCAGCAGACCCGACGGCCACTGGCCGGTACGCTGCCGTGCCGCCCCCAGGACCTGGGCCAGGGCGTCGCGGGCGCGCGCCCGCTCCGGAGCCAGCACGGCGTCGAGGCGCTCCCGGTCGAACGTCACCGCATGGTTGGTCCCCTCCAGCAGGACCGTCTCCGTCACCTCCTCGGTCCGCGCGAGACGCAGCCGGAGCCGCTCGGCGGCCTTCAGCAGGGGCGGAGTCACACGGCCGTACGGCACCTGGCGCAACAGTTCCCGGGCGACGGCCTCGTCCCGGGCGGCTCCGCCCAGCGGGTGCTCGGCGGTCTCCACCAGCTGGACTCGCCGGTCGCTGACGGCAAGCACGGTCAGCCGCAGACCGGTGCGGCCCTGGTCCCAGACCACGACGGTGCTGTCGGCGCCGTCGCGCAGCGCGCCGTGGTGCAGCGCGGCGGCCACCGGGTCGGGAACGACCTTGGGGACCCGCAGACCGACGGCCTCGGCGGCACGCCGCAACGCCATCTCCTGAGCGTCGGACACCCCGGGCGGCATGGACAGCACGGCCTGGTGCTCTTCCCGCGCCCCCGCCTCCTCGGCGCGGCGCAGCAACTCGGTGAGTACTCCGCCCACCAGCGCGGAGGGGGAGGCACGGAGCACGGCGGACGGCGGGGCAGCCGGGTTCGTCCCCGATTCGGCGGCGAACAGCCGCGACCGTACGGAGAACATCGCACCGTCCTCGTCGCCCGCCGTCCCCTGCCCGGCCGCGGCCACTGCCGGGACCGCCTCGTCCGTCGTGACCGGCTGCTTCCGCGCGTCCAGCCAGGCGATCCGCGCCCAACTGGCACCCAGATCGATGCCGTACACGGTCAGTGTGTCCTTTCCGGGGTGTCGTCGGCCGTCGGTGGCAGCACTCGTCCGACGAGGGGCGCACCGTCGCCGCCCAGGACCCCGGCAGAGTCCGGGACAGCGTCGCCCACCGTCGACACCCGCACCTCTCCGGCTCCCTCAACGCCGACCTCGATCCGGGAACCGGGCGGTGGTGACCGGGACAGTAGATGGGTGACGATCGCCGACCGCAGCAGTTCGAGCTCGTTGCGGATCTGGCGGCCCCCGTACGCCCGTTGCTCGGGCACGGCCATCCGCCGCATGATCCACGCATGGACACCGGGCCGGTCGAAGACCACCTCGACCTGGTTGCGTTCCTGCGCGGAGGCTGAGAGCTGGTCGAGCAGCCGGTCGGCGATGCCGACGACGTGATGCGCCCGCAGCATGTCGAACACCACCACACCCGGCTTCAGCCGCCCGAAGATCTCCGGACGGCCGATGGCGCGGAACTTCTCCTCCACCGCCTCGGAGAAGTGCTGCCGCAGCCGGCTGTAGGGCAGCTCGCCGTTCTCCGCGGTGAGCAGTCCGGACATGGCATCCGTACCGGTGTTGGAGGTGAAGATGATCAGCGACTGCGAGAAGTAGGCGGTCTGCCCCCGCCCGTCGGTCAGCCGTCCGTCCTCCAGGATCTGCAGGAACTTGTCGAGTACCGCCGGGTGTGCCTTCTCGATCTCGTCGAACAGCAGCACGCTGAAGGGCCGTTCCTGGACCCGTCTGGTGAGCTCGCCGCCCTGGTCGTAGCCCACGAATCCCGGCGGTGCCCCGGCCAGCCGCTCGGCGGCGTGCTCCTGCTGGTACTCGCTCATGTCGAAGCGGGCGTATGCCGTCGGATCGCCGAAGATCAGCTTCGCCACGGCCTTCGCCAGCTCCGTCTTGCCCACGCCCGTCGGCCCGACGAAGAAGAACGATCCGCGAGGCCGGGCCGCCCCCGACTCCCCGAAGTCCAGCCCGACGTACGCGGCCTGGAGCGCCGCGGCCACCGCGTCGACCGCCACATGCTGCCCGATCACCGACAATTTGAGGGTGTCCGCGGCCTGCGCCATCACCGCACCGTCGAGCTGGGACCACGGATCGACGCTGACGTTCAGCCGGTGCGCCTGCATCAGCCTGTCCGGACGGCCGATCTCCACGCGGCGCAGCTGCGAGGTCCTCGCCAGCGCGTCCAGTTCCCAGCCGGCCATGCCGTCCGTCGCTCCGACGAGCGCCTCCACGTCGTGCCGGGTGGCGGACTCGTGCCCGCGGAAGTCCTTCCGCAGCAGCGACAACCACAGTCTGCGTTCCGCCTGGTCCGGAGGGCCGATCTGGAGACTGGCCACCCGCGGGTCCTCCTGCCAGAACCAGCCGGGCAGCCGGGACAGATCGCCCACCGCGACCAGCACCGCGTTTCTGGCCCGGCGCCCGGGGGCGGCCGCGCCGGGCACCACGGCGTCCGCCATCGCGGCGCGCAGCCGCAAGTACCCCTGGGCCGATGCCGGATCGGCCACGGGCAGAGCGTGGTCGACGTCCTCGAAGACGAAGGCGGTGGCGGCCCCGGAATGGGCGGCCAGGCGGCGCACCTGAGCGGTCGCGTCCTCCAGCGAGACCAGTCGGCGCGGAGCGCGCGGCTGCAACAGCCCCGCCGCCGCGGACCGGCGGGCGGCGGACCGGCGGGTGCCGCCCTGGGGCGAGCCGTCGTCCTCGGTGCCTGCCCCCGCGCCTGAACGGTCCGGCTTGGCGGACACCGACGAGTCGCCGGAGGCCGACCAGGCACCGGAGGGCTCCGGCGCCCCCGCGGCGCCGACGGCGGGGTCGGGCGCGGCCGCGGACGGCGTCACATCGGCGTTCGGCAGGCCGGCGACCAGCGCGTTGAACCGCTCCTGGTGGCCGGGCGCCGGGAAGGTGAGCCCGTCCACCGGATCCCACCAGCCCACCACCTCCGCGCCGCGCCCCATCAGCACATTGACGAAGAGCTCGCGGAACGGAACGGGGCTGCCGTCGAACCACCAGCGGTCGCGGATCTGGCCGCTGACCACGACCTGGCGTCCGCGTTCCATCTCCCAGCCGAGCGACACGGCCCACAACGGCATCAGCGCGTGGGCCGGAGCCGGTCCGTCGGAGGTGACGCCGTCCTCCCCGCCGTCGGCGCCCGTCACCGCCGCCACTCCTTGCGGACGGTCCGGAGACCGGGCCCGCGGCTTCCCGGCGGCTTGCCCTCCCACTGGAGTTCACCCGGCACGAAGCCGTCGCCGGCCATGGCTTCGTGCACCTGCTCAAGCAGTTCCTCCGTGCTGTCACAGACGGCTTCGGCGGCGGCCGGTACGACGGACACGTCGGCCTCGCCGTCGACGCGGTACGCCAGCACGGGAGCCCCGTCCGCTGCGCTGGCGACAGTGGCGGAGTACAGGGCGCCGTTGGACCGTGCGAAGCGCAGCAGCAGGCCCCGGTCCTGCTCGTTGCCGCCGGTGAAGGTGAATCCCGCTCCGGACATCGCGTTCTGCAGCGTCCGGGCGAGGTGCGTGCGCCGTTCGTAGGCCAGCAGCAGTTCGTCCAGCGCGGCCTCGGCGCGCGGAAGCACCTCTTCCAGTCCGGCGAGCGCGGCGAGCGCGGCGGTCGCCCGCCCGGCGCCCAGGGCGTCGGTCACCTCGGCGAGTGCGGTGCGCAACTCGTCCGCGAGGGCGGTTTCGGCGGAGTCGACCGCGTCCCGGATCGCGTCGCGTACGGCGTCGGCGATGGTGTCGAGCCGGTCTGCGGCCTCTTCCAGGGACTCACGCCGGAGCCGCTCCTCCTCGGCGGCGAGCCGGGACACCTCCGCACGCCGTGCCTCCCGTTCCGCTTCCTGGGCAGCTTCCCTCCTGCGGGTCTCCGCTGCCTCCCCGACCGCGGCGGCGTGCTGGGTGAGCCGGTGCTCGGCGGTGCCCAGCAGGGCCTCGAACCTGGCCGTACGCCCCTCTTCGAGCGCCGTGTGCAGCTGATCGATGAGGCTGCCGCAACCCCGATGCCCCTCGGGGTCGTCCGCGACTGCCTGCGGGCCGAGGTCCGCCAGCCGGAGCCCGAGCGTCTTCAGCGCCTGCCGGGGAACGACCCGGCCGCTCCCGGCCGTCGGCCCCGGCTGCGCCGAGGACTGTAAGCGCACCGCACGGCCGCGCAGCCGCTCGATCTCCTCGTCCACGGTGGTGTCCGCGCCGTGCCGCAGGCGTTCGCGCAGCTGGGCCGTCTCCACACCGATCCGTTTCACGGCGTCGCCCGGCGTGCCGCTCGCGCCGAGGGTTTCCATCAGCTCCTCAAGCTCCGTCAGCCGCCGTTCGGCCGCCCGCGCGCGTTCCATCCGTACGCCGACGAGCCGCTTCTCGTCCTGGGCCCTGCGTGTCTCGGCCAGCTCCGCCATCCGGCGCCTGCGGGCCTCCGCCCGCGCGGCCTCGCGGCGCTGTCGCTCCGCCGCCCGTTCCGCTTCGCGGCGTCGGCGCTCAGCCTCCTGCCGGGCCCGGTGCCGGGCTTCCTGCTGCTGTCGGGCCGCACTGATCGTCACGGTGCTGTACTTCGGTGATCCGCTCATCCGTCCCCCGGATTTCCCCCTGCGTGTGCGCGGCTGCCGCTCCCTGGGCGTCCACCACGTATCCCGCTGCTGCCAGTTGCTCCTCCACGAAGGTGCGAAAGCCGGGAATGGCAGGCACCCCGGCCCAGGAGAACTGGCCGTCGTCGCCCACGGACACTTCGATGCCCGCCCCCGCGTCTGTGAGTGACGTCACATGAGGGTAGCGCTCCGTGAGTACGACAACACGCTGATTGGATGAACCGCGCCACAGGAGATCCTCGTGCCGGGCGGCCACGTAGGGGCCGTCGACAAGGAGGTCGAGCCGGTCCAGCAGGGCGCGCTGGCCCGGCGTACCGCGCCGCAGTGCCTCGTGGCGGAAACCCGAGTACGCCATCGCCGAGAAGTCGGGCCGTCGTTCACGGACCGCGTCCAGCAGGTCCGCGAGCGGCTGGGCCTGGCTGAAGGGCTCGCCCCCGGAGAGGGTGACGCCCTCCACGTCGGTCAGGCTCGTCAGCCAGTCGGCCACCTCCGCGACGGTACGGACCTCGCCGCCCGTGAACGGGAGCGTCTCCGGTGCGACGCAGCCCCGGCAGCGCAGGGGGCAGCCCTGCACCCAGATCACCGCCCGCAGGTTCGGTCCCAGCGTCGCGCAGCGGTCGAGGACGCGGTTGAGCGTCAATTCGCCCTGGCGGGACGCGTCCGCCGGGCCGTGTGCGTCGCCTTCGTCTACGTCTACGTCTACGTCTATGTGATCGGGACCGGGATCGGTCATGGTCGGCTCACCTCGCTGTGTCCAGGCCGGGCATCGGTCGCTGCCCAGGTGGTGCCGCCGCGCTCCTGCTGGTCGCACCAGGGGCACCAGGGCCGCTCCACCGTGTGCACATGCGAATCGTCGCGGTCGCAGACCGTCAGCCGACCGGGTCGCGACTCCGCGCGCAGCTCCCGTGCCCAGACGGCGGCGTCCGGCCGGGAGGCCGGGGCGCTGCGCCCGGAGCGGCCGAAGACCTGGGCGAAGTGGGTTGTGAGCCCCCGAGGCAGCAGGTCCACGGGTGGAGCGGCCCTCGGCAGGACCACCGAGTCGCGGTCGGTGATCCGGCACCGGCCGTTGCGCACGTTGTCGTCCAGCGAGAAGTACGGGCTGCCGTCGGCCGGACGGCCGTGGAACGGGTGCAGCCCGCCCATCAGCAACTGGTGTACCAGGACGGCGAGGACGAAGCAGTCCGAGTAGCGGTCCGGCAGGGCGTCGGAGTCGACGCCCTCGGGGGCGGTGTAGCCGGGCGAGCGCATACGGCAGGGGAAGGTCCGCCGGCCGTCGGTGAACTGCAGCGAGTCGATGTCCGCCAGCCCGGTCCGGCCCTCGGCGTCGGCCCAGAGGTTGTCCGGTTTGAGATCCCCGACCACGTAACCCTCGGCGTGCAGGTCCGCGACGAGGTCCGCCAGCGAGGCGGCCGTCCGCAAGGCGGTGGCCCAGGTCGCCTCTGGCAGGGACTCCCGGCGTGCCGTCGGCAGCAGGAGCTGGTCGAAGGGCAGGAACGCCCGGCGCATGTCCCGCATCAGGTACCCGCTGACGCCTCCGGACGTGCTCAGGGCCTCCAGCGGCCAGGCCAGCCGGCTCGGCGTTCCGCTCAGCAGCCGCACGGTCCGCGGCTCCCGCCCCTGCCGGACGAGGCTCTCCACACGCAGTCGGTAGTTGTCGGGCTCGGCCGTCAGGGGCACGAGTTTCGCCACCAGCCCCGGCCGGCCGTCGACGGTGTACACCACGCCTTCCGAGCCGCTGCCCACGACTTCGCCGAGCAGCCACTCGCGACCCGATGCGGATCTGGTGCGAATCGTCACGGTCGCCCTCTCACGGTCCGCGTGCCGCGCCCGGTGAGCGCGCACAGCACCGTCAGGTCGTCACCGCTGCGCCCGGCCTCGGGGCTGCACAGCAGGGCGCGCAGCGGTTCCGCGTCACCACCGTTGTCCCGCAGGGCCGCCGCCAGTCCGACGAAGAACCGGGTGGAGGGCAACGGCCCGGCCGCGGGCGGCAGTCCGTGTACGTCCGGGTGGTCCAGTGTCAGCGGTACGCAGCCGTCGGTGGCCAGCATGACACCGGTGAGGTCCGGATCCCACAGGGCGAACGATCGCACGCGCGTGCGAGCCCCGGGTGAGGAGAGGAAGAGGGGCGAGTGCCGTTCGTCGGGGGGCGGAAGCACCAGGTGGCAGCGTTCCCGGGTGCTGTCGCTGTCCATGGTCAGGACGGTGCCGAAGCAGTTGCCGACGCACAGGAACGCTGCCCAGGGTGGTTTCACGACTGCTGCGGCCAGGGTCGTGGCGAACTCCCCGGGGCCGGGGCGGTGAGCACCGCCGTCGAGGGGGCCGTCGGTGCCGACGGCCCCCTCTCCGTACTCCGCCGCTGCGGGCAGGGCGCGGGTGGCACGCAGCCAGGCGTCCACGACCTCCTTCGCCCGGCCGCCGATCCACTCGGTCCACCCGGCGCCGCTCGTATTGCCACCCGGCAGATCCCGGGCGAGCACCCGGCACGCGGTGTCGACCGCCAGATGTGCTCCCAGGGCGCTGCGGTCCCGGCTGCCGGCGCCGTCGGCGACGGCCAGTACGACGGCCTCGCCGTCCTCGCACCGGGCGGACTTCAGGGCGTCCTGGCAGCCGATTCCCGCGGCGAGATGGTCGGTGCCCTGCACCACGGCCCCCGACACGAACAGCCCGCGGTGGTCATCCACTACCGGTACTCCTCCTCCAGGTCGCTCATGGCCTTCTGCAGTGCGGCCTGCCGGGCGACCTCGCGGTGCACTTCCCCGGCCGTGCCGATCGAACTGACCCGGTCGGAACTGCGGAGCAGGAACCGCAGGATCTCGGTGAAGTCGAGGCCTTCCAGCATGAACGTGGCGCCCGGCGCCAGTACTTCGAGTAGTCGACGATCGGCGCCCCGGACGCCGATCGTGAGGAAGACGCATCCGTCGGGGGACGAGGCCGCCTCCGCCGTGCGCAACCGGTCGGCGAGCGGGGCCAGTTCCGCCGCGTCCAGCGGCCGGCCCCGCTCGTCGCTCGGCGCGCCGTCGGTCACCAGCCAGATCAGCGGCCGGAGCACGGACAGCCGGTGGGCATCCAGCGCTCGGCAGCGTTCCGCGACGATCCGCAGGGCGATGTCCAGCGCGGGCGCCAGGCAGGTGTAGCCCGCCGCGGTGAGCGGGGGCGGGGACAATCGGTCCACCGGTACGAAGACGCGGTCGGGGTCGGCCTGTTCGGCGGTGACCAGGGCGGAGGCGTCCGCGTCGTACACCCAGACCTGCGAACCGAAGGTGATCAGACAGATCTCTACCCGCGCACGCAGCCGGGCCTGGGACCGGACGCTCTCGAACAGGGTGGTGAGCGCCGAGTTGACCTCGGCGATGCGGGGGCTGGACGCGGGGCGGGCCATGGAGCCCGAGGCGTCGAGGAGGATGACGACCGGCTGCCGCTCGTCGAGCCCGGACGCGAACTGGATGTCGTAGCCCATGCTCATGCGGTGTCCGGGTTCCCGGCGCGCTGCGGGTCGTCGTCCGGCTCGGACTCCGTCATGACGAGGCGCCCCTGTTCGGCGTCGAAGGCCAGCCGCACCCGCAGGCCGGGTATCGCGTGCACGCCGGCCGGCCTGGCACGCAGCAGGAGGCCGTCGACCAGAACGTAGGCGTCGGGTGCGGGCCACGTGACCACGCGTCCCACTGAGCCGTGGGCGCCCGACCATAACTCCGTCACGTGCGCAACCTTTCGTGGCACAGGCCGATCTGGTGGCCGCCCAGTGTAGTTGTGCGGAAGCACGTTGTCGCAGGATTCCTCCAGCAGGGCCGAGGCTGCTTCGTGGGCCACCGGGGTTACGTGGCCGACGGCGAGCGTCCGAGCCCCATTCCTGCGGGGGCATCGCGAGCCGGGAGGGCGCGGCGGCGTCGGCCGATCTTGACGGCGTCAGGGTGCGGGCATAGCGTCCAAGGGTCTGAGCAAGCGCTTAGGAAGGGCTGGCCCTCCGTGCCGCACAATGATCCGTCGCGCGCCGCCGAAGCCGCGCTGACCGCCCCCGGGGCGCCGTTCGCCGTCGTACGGGCGGAGGACGGGAGCCCGCTCTACGCGGGCGGGCCACGGACGCTGCGCGAGTTCGTCGAGGCGACCTGGGCTTTCGGGGACCGGGCGTTCCTCGTGGGGGACGCCAGGACCTATACGTACGGGGAGTTCTTTGCCGCCGCCTCCGCGCTCGCCCGGCGGTTCGTCGAGGTGTACGGGCTGAAGCCCGGTGACCGGGCCGTGGTCGCGATGCGTAATCACCCCGAGTGGCAGATCGCCTTCTGGGCGGCCCAGTTGGCGGGGCTCGTCGCCGTACCGCTCAACGCGTGGTGGACCGAGGCGGAGTTCACGTACGCCCTCGACGACTGCGCGCCGGGCGTGCTGCTGGTGGACGGGGAGCGCCTCGCGCGCGTGCAGGGGTGGCTGGGTGCCCATCCGACGGTGCGGTGCGTCATTTTCCACCATGAGGACCATGAGGACGCCGCCGAGCCGGTCGCGGGGGAGCGAGTCGAGCTGTACGCCGATCTGCCCGCCGCCGATCCCCGGGACGCGCCCCCGGACGTCGAGGTGCAGGCCGAGGACGACGCCACCATCATCTATACGTCCGGGACGACCGGGCGGCCCAAGGGCGCCGTCGCCACCCACCTCGCGCAGGCCGGCGCCGCCATGAACCCGCTGTACCACGCCTCGCTGTCCGCACTCGGGCGCGGGCAGATCCCCGGGCAGGGGCCCACGCCCGTGTCGCTCATGACGTTCCCGTTCCTCCATGTGGCCGCCTTCAGCGGGGTGTACGCCGCGATGGCGGCCGGCGGCACGCTCGTCCTCATGCGCAAGTGGGACGCGGGCAACGCGCTCGGGCTGATCCGGGAGCACGGGGTGACGCACTACGCCGGTGTGCCCTCCACAGCGTTGCAGTTGTTGGATGCCGCAGTGGCCGCCGGGGACGGGCTAGCGTCGCTCGGCGCGCTCAACACCGGCGGGGCGGCGGCCCCGCCCGACCTCGTGGCGCGGCTCACCGCCCAGCACGGCGAGCGCATCGAGCCGCGCAACGGCTACGGGCTGACCGAGACCAGCGGCGGTGTCCTGGCGAACTTCGGGGCGCGGTACCGCGCTCACCCCGACAGCATCGGGCGGCCCACCCCGGCCACCGAGGTACGGATCGTGGGACCTGGCGGCGAGGGGCTCGACGAGGGAGAGGTCGGCGAGCTGTGGCTGCGCGGGCAGTCGCTCGTCCGCGGGTACTGGAACGACCCGGCGGCCACCGCGGAGGCCTTCACGCAGGGCGGCTGGTTCAGGACCGGGGACCTCGCGACCGCCCGTGACGGGCACGTCAGCGTCGTCGACCGCATCAAGGACATGGTCATCCGTGGCGGCGAGAACGTGTACTGCGTCGAGGTGGAGGCCGTGCTGCACGACCACCCCGACGTGCTGGACGCGGCCGTGCTCGGCGTACCCCACCCGGTGCTCGGCGAGGAGGTCGCCGCCGTGGTCCAGCTGCGGCCCGGCGCCACGGCCGGCACCGAGGAGCTGCGCGCCCACGTACGGGCGAGCCTCGCCTCCTTCAAGGTGCCCGCCCATGTGCTCGTACGGGAGGGGGCGCTGCCCCGCAACGCGACCGGGAAGATCCTGAAGCGCGAGCTGCGGGGGAGCGTGCGGGAGCAGGTCGCCGGAGGCACGCCCTAGTGTTCAGGGGCGCGTGACGCGCACCCGGTAGTTGCCGCCCGCGTCCTCGCCGGTCACCGAGATCCGCAGCCCGTACTGCCGGTCCTTGAACGTCTCGCCCACCCCGAACGGCGCGTCCGACAGCTCCGCGTGCACATTGGGCCGCCGTGTGCAGCCGCCGCTGTCGCGCTCGCTGTCGGCGACCGTCACCGGCCCGTGGCCGGTGTCCACGTCCGCGTCGACCCGGTAGATCAGCACGCCCGGCTTGCACACGGCCTCGTCGTTGCCCGCCCGGGTGCGTACCTCGATGGCGTAACCCGTCTTCTCCGTGAGCGGCACGAACGCCAGCTTGGTGCCGCTGCCTGGCGCCGCGAGCGGGGCCAGGACGTGCTCGGTGGTGCCGGCCTTGGCCGCGCAGCCGATCTGCGCGTTGTCCAGCCAGCCCAGCTTCCACTTGTGCCAGCCGAGCAGATCGTTGTTGGCTCCCCAGTCCTCGGACATGATGTCCCAGTGCCCGACCGAGCCTCCGCCGTCCACGGTGTAGAGGTCCGGCAGCCCGAAGACATGGCCGTTCTCATGCGGCAGCACCCGGAAGCCGGTCTCGCCGTACGATCCCGAACCGTCGTCCTGGCGGCTGTAGACGAACGACGTGTTGGCGAGCGGTACGCCGTCGGCGCGCGGGGCGTCGTCGTTCCCGGAGAACGTCACGGACAGCACGGTGTCCAGGGCGGAAGGACCCGCGTTGGGCGTGACGAGGATGTTGACCAGGTCGTACGCCGTGAAGTCCACCCGGGAGTCGGCGGCGGCGCCGATGTCCTCGACGAGACGCCGGTAGCCCGGCTCGTACGGTGAGCCGCGGTCGATCCCGTACGCCGCGAACGGCAGCGGCATCCGCAGCCACTCGGTGAAGGGCGTCGCGGACTGATAGCGCAGCCGGCCGTAGGAGCTCGTGCTGAACCACTGGGCGGTCTGCGGGAAGAACTCACCGAACCGGTCGAGCGCACGGCCCTCGCCGGGCGCGTCCGGGAAATCGATCATGAGGGTGAGTGCGCGGACGTCACCCGTGGAGCGCGAGTAGCCGGGCGGGGTCGGCATGCCCTCGGACATCTGCACGCCCATCGCGCCCGCCAGTTGGCACGGGCTGATCGCCGACGCGTCGGCCTTGGCCATGGCCGCCGTGCGCGGCCCGGTGGCCACCGGGCCCGCCGAGGCCCGGGTCGGGTCGGCGAGCGGGGAGCCCGCCGAGGTGACGGCCGCGAGGGAGAGGCAGGTGAAGGCGGCGGCGCCGACGACACGGCGGGAGGTGCGTATCCGTGGGCGGGTCTCCCGCATAGAACGCCTCGCATTCGCCGGTCCGCGGCAGTCGGTGGTGCCTGACTGCTCTCGTCCGCTCACCCTGTGTCGGCGCTTGCGCGGGCGCTCGCTGGGTGGGCCGATCGTGGGAATTCAAGGTGATCCAGGTCATATCGGGTTTGGGAAATAACCGGGGACCCTCTCCCCGTTTGCATCTGTGTCCGCCGAAGTGGGGAAGTCCTCCCCGCTTAGACGGCCCATGCAGGGCCCATGCAGGGCTTGCGTACGAGTACGAGAGGAAATGCCGTGGTGACCACCACCGAGACCGCCCAGCGCCGCATCCCGCGCCCGCGGGCCGACGCGCTGCGCAACCGGGAGCGGATCATCGCGGCGGCGCGCGAGATGTTCGTCGAGTTCGGCCCCGAGGTGCCGCTCGACGAGATCGCCCGCCGCGCTGGTGTCGGCAACGCGACGCTCTACCGGCACTTCCCGGACCGCACCGGGCTGGTTCAGCAGGTCGTGCTGTCCGTCATGTCCCGCACCGTGGACCAGGCGCTGACGGCGGCCGCCGAAGTGGCCGACCCGTTCGACGCCCTGCGCCGCTTCGTGCACGCGGCCGCCGACGAGCGGATCGGGGCGCTCTGCCCGATGCTCACCGACGGCTTCGACAAGGCCCACCCGGACCTGCTCGCCCAGCGCGAGCGCCTCGAAGAGGTCGTCAACAACCTCATGGGACGCGCGCGGGCGGCGGGACGGCTGCGCAGCGATGTGGCCGTCGGTGACCTGATGGTCGCCCTCTCCCAGCTCACCCGACCACTGCCGGGCAGCGCCTGCCTGGACTTCGACCAGTTCGTGCACCGGCATCTGCAACTGCTCCTCGACGGCCTGGAGGCGCCGGCGCGCTCAGTCCTCCCTGGCTCTCCCGCGACCTTGGGGGACCTGCGCCGGGAGTCGTAACTCCCGCCCCTGCACCTGAAGTTACGTACCTTTTTCGCCTCTTCGCACCCTTAGGTGGATATCTCCATGCCAAAAACAGCCGAGTCAAGAGCAGCTGACACCCAGTTGCCGGATCCCAGGCGCTGGAAAGCCCTGGTCTTCATCGCCCTCGCCCAGCTGATGGTGGTGCTCGACGCCACCATCGTGAACATCGCCCTGCCGTCGGCCCAGCAGGACTTGGGGATTTCGGACGCCAACCGGCAGTGGGTCATCACCGCCTACGCCCTGGCCTTCGGCGGTCTGCTGCTCTTCGGTGGCCGCATAGCCGACCTGTGGGGGCGCAAGCGCACCTTTGTCGTCGGACTCATCGGCTTCGCCGCGGCCTCCGCGCTCGGTGGCGCCGCGGCCAACGAAGCCATGATGCTGGGCTCGCGCGCCCTGCAGGGCGCCTTCGGCGCACTGCTCGCGCCGGCCGCGCTCTCGCTGCTCGCGGTGACGTTCACCGACGTACGTGAGCGCGCCAAGGCATTCGGCATCTACGGTGCGATCGCCGGTGGCGGTGGCGCGGTCGGCCTGATCCTCGGCGGCTTCCTCACCGAGTACCTGAACTGGCGCTGGACCTTCTTCGTCAACATCCCCTTCGCCGTCGTGGCCGCGATCGGCGCGTACTTCGTGATCCGTGAGCCGGCCGGTGGCCGCAACCGCTCGCCGCTCGACATCCCGGGTGTGGTGCTCTCCACGCTGGGTCTGGTCGCGCTGGTGTACGGCTTCACTCGCGCCGAGTCGGACGGCTGGGCGTCGGGCATGACGATCGGCCTGTTCGTGGCCTCCGCCGTGCTGCTCGCCTCGTTCGTGCTCGTCGAGTCGAAGGTCAAGTCGCCGCTGCTGCCGCTGCGCGTCCTGCTGGACCGCAACCGCGGTGGGGTGTACCTCTCGCTGGGTCTCGCCGTCATCTCGATGTTCGGCCTGTTCCTCTTCCTGACGTACTACCTCCAGATCGTGAAGGGCTTCTCGCCGGTCAAGACCGGCTTCGCCTTCCTGCCGATGATGGCGGGCATGATCACGGGCTCCACCCAGATCGGCGCCCGCCTGATGACGCGGGTCGCACCGCGCTGGCTGATGGGTCCCGGCTTCCTGGTCGCGGCGGTCGGCATGCTGCTGCTTACGCAGCTGGAGATCGGCTCCTCGTACGCCGGACTGATCCTGCCGGGTCAGCTGCTGCTCGGCCTCGGCATGGGTACGGCGTTCATGCCAGCCATGTCCATGGCGACGCACGGCGTCGAGCCGCGGGATGCGGGCGTGGCCTCGGCCATGGTCAACACCTCGCAGCAGGTGGGCGGCGCGATCGGTACGGCGCTGCTGAACACGATCGCCGCCAGCGCCACCACGGCGTACCTCGTGGACAACGCGGCCGGCGCCACCAATGCGCAGCTGCTCCAGGCGCAGGCCATGGTGCACGGCTACGCGAGCGCCATCTGGTGGGCGGTCGGCATCCTGGTGGTCGCCGCGGCGATCGCGTTCGCGCTGATCACCACGGGCCGTCCGAACATGACCGTGGTCGCTTCGGGTGACGGCGAGAGTGTCGAGGACGAGCTGAAGATCCCCGTCGTCGCGCACTGACACATCGGGCGCTCTGACGCCGAAGGCACTCCCCAGGCATGATCCGCCGGGCCTGCCCTGGTTCCGCTTCTTCAGCGGAGCCAGGGCAGGTCCGCGTTCGCGTCCGAGGGCTGCAGGCCCTCCGCGACCACGCGCATGATCTCGCCGAGCTGACCCACCTGCTCGGGCGTCAGGAGGTCGAACATCGCCTGGCGGACGGTGCTGACATGGCTCGGCGCGGTCCGCTCCAGCACGGCGTAACCCTCGTCGGTGAGTACGGCGTTCTGCCCGCGCCGGTCGGACGGGCAGTCCTCGCGGCGCACCCAGCCGTTGCGCTCAAGACGGGCGACGGCGTGCGAGAGCCGGGACCGGGTGATCTTCGCGATCCGGGCCAGCTCGGTCATCCGCAGGTGCCGTCCGGGTGCCTCGCCGAGCTGCACGAGCAGGCCGTAATAGACGTGCGGCATCCCGGCGTCGCGCTGCAACTGGCGGTCGAGATGGTCCTCCAGAAGCGTGCTGGCCTGGCGGTACGCGCGCCACGTGCGTTGTTCCTCTTCGCTGAGCCATCGGGGTGCCGTCGCCATGAGGACCACTCTACGACCCTCTCCTTGAAACTTAAACTAGCTGGGGTTACGCTTGATCTCGACTTGAGCTTGAACTTTAAAGTACCCAACTACCTGACTACCCAAGTGCCTAGGAAAGGATGAGGCCGTGGAGCGCATGCCCGCCCTCTATCTGAGCCACGGAGCCCCGCCGCTGGCCGACGACCCGGTCTGGCCGGCGGAGCTGGCCGCCTGGTCCGCCACGCTGCCGAGGCCCTGGGCGATCCTGATGGTCTCCGCCCACTGGGAGGAGGCCCCGCTCGCGCTCGGCGCGACCGAGACGGTGCCGCTGGTGTACGACTTCTGGGGCTTCCCCGAGCACTACTACCAGGTGCGGTACGCCGCCCCGGGCGCCCCGCGGCTCGCCGAGTCCGTGCGCAAGCTGCTGCGCGGCGCGGGGACGCCGGTGCAGGACATCCCGGACCGGGGTCTTGACCACGGGGCGTACGTCCCGCTGGTGGAGATGTTCCCGGCGGCCGACATCCCCGTGCTCCAGATCTCCATGCCGACCCTGGACCCGCAGAAGCTGATGGACATCGGCCGCAAACTGGCGCCGCTGCGGGACGAGGGCGTGCTGATCGTCGGCAGCGGCTTCTTCACCCACAACCTGGCGGCACTGCGGCACACGGGGCCGGGCGTGCCGGGCTGGTCGGCGGAGTTCGATGCGTGGGGGCGGGAGGCGCTGGCCGCGGCGGACGTGGACGCGCTCCTCGACTTCGAGAACAAGGCCCCGTCCGGACGGCTCGCCCACCCGCGCACGGAGCACTTCGCGCCGCTGTTCGTGACGCTGGGGGCGGGGGAGGGGGAGCTCGGGGCGCAGCGCGAGGTGATCGACGGCTTTTGGATGGGCCTGTCGAAGCGGTCTGTGCAGGTGGGGTGAGGGGAGCCGGGGCTCGCCGGGCATTCTCAGCCCGTCCGGCGTTTGAGGACACGCCCGAAGGGCGTCCGGGGGTCTGGGGGCTTGCCCCCAGTTACGGGAAGGGGCGGGTAGGGGAACAGTCCGCCGCAGGCGCCTTCGCCCGGCCCGGCCCCGGCCAGACCGGACATCCCGAGCAACCTGAACGCGGTGCGGGCCGTCTTCAGGGGTGGGAGTGCAGCCACGGGCGGCACTGCTCGGGCGTGAAAACGGCCGCATCGAATGTGATGGCTGTCTCACGCACGTAGTGGCTGTAGATGGAGGTGAGGGCGCTGAGGTCGGCCCCCGTGCCCGCCCTGACCTGCACCTCTGAGTGTTCCTGCATCACCCGGCTCCGCTCGGCGGCCGACAGGGTACTGCAAGATCACGAAAATGAAGGCACGGCATGGGAATTCTGTCCGGATTCCAGTCGTTGTTTCCATCGGAGGCAGGGCACACGAAAGGTGTCAGGCAGCCACACCACCGCGACCTACTTACGCAAGGGAGCAAGCATGGCAACCCGTGCCGTCGCCCGTCGTCAGACCGCCACCAGCGGGTCCGCGGGCGTACGCAGCGTTCGCGCCGCCACCGGGGAGATCGCCGACCGCGACCTGGTCGGTATGTACCTCGACGAAATCGCACGGACGCCGCTGCTCGACGCCGCCAAAGAAGTCGACCTGTCCCAGACCATCGAGGCGGGCGTGTACGCGCAGCGGATCCTCGACAAGGACGTGGAGAGCGACGCAGGCGGGGCCTCCCGCGAGGAGCTGGAGGCGCTGGTCGCCGACGGTGAGCGCGCCAAGGACCTCTTCATCCGCGCCAACCTCCGTCTGGTCGTGGCGGTCGCCCGCCGGTACCCCCGCAGTGGCCTCCCCCTGCTCGACCTGGTCCAGGAGGGGAACGCTGGCGTGGTGCGCGCGGTCGAGAAGTTCGACTACGCCAAGGGCTTCAAGTTCTCTACGTACGCGACCTGGTGGATCCGTCAGGCCATCACCCGGTCCATAGCCGACCAGTCCCGCACCATCCGGCTCCCTGTCCACCTGGTGGAAGAGCTGGGCCGAATCCGGCGCGTGCAGCGCGAGTTCAACCGTGAGCACGGGCGCGACCCGGAGCACACGGAGATCGCCGCCGAGCTGGACACCAAGCCGCAGCGCGTCAGTGACGTGCTGGACTGGGCGCGCGACCCCGTCTCGCTGAACATGCCGGTGGACGACGCCGGTGAGACCCAGTTCGGCGACCTGATCGAGGACGGCTCCGCGGTCTCGCCCGAGCAGTCGGTGCTTTCGCTGCTGCGCAGCGAGGAGCTTGAGGACCTGATAGCCAAGCTCGACGAGCGCACGGCCTCGATCATCCGCATGCGGTACGGCATCGAGGACGGCCGGGAGCGGACGCTGACCGAGGTGGGCAAGCAGCACGGACTCACGCGCGAGCGGATCCGGCAGATCGAGAAGCACGCTCTGCTGGAGCTCAAGCGCATGGCTCACGACACGGGGTTCGAATCGGCGGCGTAACTGCCCGTCGTATCAAGGGCCGTGTCTTCCCAGGGCAGGGCCCCGGCGCACTCCCCCCGGCGCCGGGGCTCCCCGTTTCCTTTTAGATCCTTTTGGATCCTTTTAGTCGGCCGCCGGGTCCACCGGGTCCGCCGGCACGGTCACCGCGCGGCTGATCCTGCCGCCGAGATCGGCCAGGCAGTCCACCAGGTCCTGCGGCTCGTGCACCTTGAACTCGCAGTCCACCAGCGCCAGTCGCACCGCCAGCCACTCCCGCGAGTCGGTGGCCACGGCCTCAAGCCGGCACCTGTCCGCGTCGATCGCCTCCGGCGTGCCCAGCGAGGCGGGCAGCCGCGCCGCCACGAATTCGGCGGGCGCCTCGAAGGTCGCCACCACCCGGTACCCGCTCTGGTACCCGCCCAGCGACTTCCGGATGAATTCCGCGGCGCCCCCGCTCGGCAGCGCGCGCGGTGTGAAGCGCGCCGCCGTGGGGAACGGCTCACTGACCCGGTCCACGCGGAACGTACGCCACGCCTCCCGGTCCAGGTCGTACGCGACCAGGTACCAGCGCCGCCCGGTGCTCACCAGCCGGTACGGCTCCACCAGGCGCTTGCTCGCCGAGCCGTCCCCCGCCCGGTACGCAAACCGCAGCCTCTCCCGCCCGGTGGCCGCGCCCGCGATCGCGGTGAGCGTACGGGGGTCGATGGTCGCGCCGTCGCCGTTGGTCAGCGGGATCGTCGCGGCCTGGAGGCTGGAGACCTGATGCCGCAGCCTGGACGGCAGCACCTGTTCGAGCTTGGCCAGGGCGCGCACCGAGGCCTCCTCGATGCCCTCGACCGCGTGGCCCGCCCCGGCCCGCAGCCCCACCGCGATGGCGACCGCCTCCTCGTCGTCGAGGAGCAGCGGCGGCATGGCCTTGCCCGCGACGAGCCGGTAGCCGCCGTCCGCGCCCATCGTGGCCTGCACGGGATAGCCGAGGTCGCGCAGCCGGTCGATGTCGCGCCGTACGGTGCGTCGGCTCACGCGCAGGCGCTCGGCGATCTCGCTGCCGGGCCAGTCGCGGGGCGTCTGGAGGAGCGAGAGCAGTCGCAGCAGGCGTACCGGAGTGTCCATCGTCGTCATGGCTCCAGGGTGCCGTGGAAGTAGGCCTTCTTTTGTCCTACATGCCATCTAGCCTCTTCGTATGACTTCCACACCACTACAGCCCGAGCAGACCGACCGTCGCAGGTGGTTCGCTCTCGCCATCGTGATGACCGCGGCCTTCATGGACCTCGTCGACGTCACCATTGTCAACATCGCGATCCCGAGCATCCAGGAGGGCCTGGGTGCGACGTTCAGCTCGATCCAGTGGATCACCGCGGGGTACGCCCTGGCGTTCGCCGCAGGCCTCATCACCGGCGGCAGGCTCGGTGACATCTACGGCCGCAAGCGGCTCTTCCTGATCGGCATCGGCGGCTTCACGCTCGCCTCGGCGCTCTGCGGCTTCGCCGCGAACTCGGAGATGCTCGTCGCCTCCCGCATTCTCCAGGGCGCGACGGCGGCACTGATGGTGCCGCAGGTCCTCTCGATCGTCCACGCCACTTTCCCCGCCCATGAGCGCGGCAAGGTCTTCGGCCTGTTCGGCGCGGTCGTCGGCCTCGGCGCGGTGTCGGGCCCACTGCTCGGCGCGCTGCTCACCGAGTGGAACCTGTTCGGTCTGGAATGGCGGCCGATCTTCCTCATCAACCTGCCGGTCGGCATCGCCGGCCTGATCCTCGGTATCCGCTACATCAGCGAGTCCAAGGCCCCCAAGGCGCTGCGCCTCGACCTGGTCGGCGTGGCGCTCGCCACGCTCGGCCTGCTGATGCTGATCTACCCGCTGACGCGCGGCGAGGAGCTCGACTGGCCGCTGTGGGGCCACCTCCTGATGGTCGGCAGCCTCGCCGTCTTCGCGATCTTCGTGAGGTACGAGCAGTACAAGGTCCGCAAGGACGGCTCGCCGCTCGTCGAGCTTTCGCTGTTCAAGGTGAAGAGCTTCGCCGCCGGCACCGCGGTGCAGCTGACCTTCGGTGTCGCCCTGGGCATCTTCTTCCTGGTCTGGACGCTGTACATGCAGGTCGGTCTCGGCTGGAGCGCACTGCGGGCGGGCACCACCGGCATCCCGTTCTCCATCGCCGTGTCCGTGGCGGCAGGCATCTCCGTACAGAAGCTGGTTCCGCGCTTCGGCCGCAAGGTGCTCCAGGCGGGCGCACTGACGATGGTGGCCGGGCTGCTCATCTACATCTGGGAGGCCGACCGGTACGGCATGGCCATCCACTCCTGGCAGATGGCGCTCCCGCTGGTCGTGATGGGGGTCGGCATGGGCCTGATCGTGGCGCCGCTGACGGAGGCCGTGCTGTCCGAGGTGCCGCGCGGGCACTCCGGTTCCGCGTCCGGGCTGATAAACACCATGCAGCAGACGGGTAACGCGCTGGGCCTCGGTCTGGTGTCGGTCGTCTTCTTCTTCGGAGTGATCGACGACGGGCTCGCGCCGAGCCAGATGGGCATGGCCTTCGTGGACGCGTTCCAGAACGCGCTGTGGTGGGCGGTGGGTGTCCTGGTGATCATCTTCGGCCTGATGTTCGCGCTGCCCGCACACTCGCGGGCGGCGGTCGAGGACGGGGACGGGGACGACGCCGAGGCGCAGGGGTCGGTGGCTCTGGCGAAGGAGTCGGCGCTCACTCCCTGACCCGCCCTGCCCCGCTTTCGACGGCGCCCGTGCCCACCCGGCACGGGCGCCGTCGTCGTTGCAGGGCCGCAGCACACCCAGGGCCTGAGGTCCGAATATGCCCACTTGAAGTCCGAATCTGTTTACATGCCGGGAACTCGGGCGTAACCTGGCGCTGAAACCACAGGTTCGGGCATCGAACGGATACAGACCCACATGTACGCACCGGAGCGCCAGCAGGAAACTCTCCGCCTCGCCCGCGAGGGCGGGCGGGTGGACGTCCTCTCCCTGGCCGAGACCTTCCAGGTCACCGCCGAGACCGTTCGCCGCGACCTCAAGGCCCTGGACCGGGCCGGACTCGTCCGCCGTGTGCACGGTGGCGCCATCCCGGCGGGGCGCCTCGACTTCGAGCCCGACCTCGCCGAGCGCGAGTCCACCGCGGCCGACGAGAAGGACCGCATCGCGCGGGCCGCGCTGGCCGAGCTGCCGGACGGCGGCAGCGTGGTTCTGGACGCCGGATCGACCATCGCCAGGCTCGCCGCCGGCCTTCCGCTGGAGTGCGGCCTGACCGTCGTCACCCACGCGCTGCCGGTCGCCGCACGCCTCGCCGACCACCCCGGCATCGACCTGCACCTGGTCGGCGGCCGAGTCAGGCACCGTACGCGCGCCGCCGTCGACGCCTGGGCGCTGCGCGCGTACGGCGAGATCCGCGCCGACGTCGCCTTCGTCGCCACCAACGGCTTCTCGCCGGGCGGCGGCCTGACCACCCCCGACCTCGCCGAGGCCGCAGTCAAGCGCGCGGTCGTCGCGGCAGCCCGCCGGGTCGTGCTCCTCGCCGACTCCGCCAAGTACGGCCAGGAGCACTTCGCCCGCTTCGGCGGCCTCGCCGATGTCGACCTGCTCATCACCGACACCGGGCTCAGCCCCGAAGACGCCGCCGCCATCGAGGCCGCGGGAACCGAGGTCGTACGCGCATGATCGTCACCGTCACGCCCAACCCCAGCCTGGACCGCACGTACGAGGTGCCCGCCCTCGACCGCGGCGAGGTCATCCGCGCCACCACCGACCGGATGGACCCGGGCGGCAAGGGCGTCAACGTCTCGCGCGCCGTCGCCTCGGCCGGGCACCGCACCCTCGCCGTCATGCCGCTGGGCGGGGCGCCGGGCGCGCTCGTCGCCGAACTCCTCGGCGCGCAAGGCATAGAGGTCGCACCGGTGCCGGTCGCCGGCCACACCCGGTCCAACATCTCCGTCGTCGAGCCCGACGGCACCCTGACGAAGATCAACGCACCGGGCCCCGAACTGACCGCCGCCGAGGCCGAGTCGCTCCTTGAGACCGTACGGGCCCGATCGGCCGGCGCCGACTGGATCGCCTGCTGCGGCAGCCTGCCGCGCGGCCTCGCCCCCGAGTGGTACGCCGAACTGGTGGCCCGCGCGCACGAGGCGGGCGCCCGCATCGCACTCGACACCTCGGGCCCGTCACTGCTCGCGGCGCTGCGCGAGCGGCCCGACGTGGTCAAGCCCAACGCCGAGGAGCTGGCCCAGGCGGTCGGCCGCCCGCTGACCACCGTCGGCGACGCGGTGAAGGCCGCGCAGGAGCTGCGGGACGCGGGCGCGCGGGCGGTACTGGCCAGCCTCGGGGCCGACGGGCAGCTGCTCGTCGGCGAATCGGGCACCTACTTCGGCAGCGCGCACGTCACCGCCGTACGCAGCAACGTCGGCGCGGGCGACGCCTCGCTCGCCGGTTTCCTGGCGGCGGGCGGCGAAGGCCCGGACGCGCTGGCCGCCGCTGTCGCGCACGGCGCGGCGGCGGTGCAACTGCCCGGCAGCGTCATGCCGACACCCGACGACCTGGACCCCGCGGCGGTCACCGTGACCGCCGACATCCCGCTGGACCGCGCGCTGACGGAATCGGCGTCATGAACCCCCGCCCCCATCCCCCGTATGTGCGAAGGAGCAGCCCGCGATGAGCCAGATGATCACCGCGGACCTGGTCGATCTCGACCTGGTCGCCCCCACGAAGGAAGAGGCGGCGCGTTCGCTCGCCGAGCGCATGGTGGCCCTCGGCCGCGTGACCGACATCGACGGGTTCCTCGCCGATGTCGCGGCGCGCGAGGCGCAGATGCCGACCGGCCTGGACGGCGGCATCGGCATCCCGCACTGCCGCAGCGAGTACGTCACCGAGCCGACCCTGGGCTTCGGCCGCAGCGCGGCGGGCGTCGACTTCGGCGCCCCGGACGGCCCGGCCGACCTGATCTTCCTCATCGCGGCCCCGGCGGGCGCGGACGACGCGCACCTGTCGATCCTCTCCAGCCTGGCCCGGCACCTGATGGACGAGGAGTTCACGGGGGCGCTGCGCGCGGCCACGGACCCGGCGGAGGCGGCGGCCCTGATCCGGGGGGACGAGGTGGCGGTGGTGGAGCCCGCTGCGGTGCCGGCGGTGGTCGCTTCGGTGAGCGCCGGGCCGGGTGCCGGTGAGCCGGAGGCCCGTGAGCCCGTGGAGGCGCCGGGGGAGCGGCAGCCGTTCCGTATCGTCGCCGTCACCTCTTGCCCCACCGGTATCGCACACACCTATATGGCGGCCGAGGCCCTCGAACAGGCCGGGAACGGCGACGGCTACGAGCTGGCCGTCGAGACGCAGGGCTCCGCCGGATTCACCCGGCTCGACCCGGCGGTCATCGCCGCCGCCGACGGTGTGATCTTCGCGCACGACGTGCCCGTACGGGAGAAGGAACGGTTCGCCGGGAAGCCCACCGTCGACGTAGGCGTCAAGGCGGGCATCAACCGCCCCGCCGAACTGATCGCCGAGGTCCGCGGCAAGGCCGAGCGCGGCGAGATCACCTCGTCCGCAGGCAGGGGCAGCCCGGTCGACGAGGCTGGGGACCCGGGCGAGGGGTACGGCACCAAGCTGCGCAAGTGGCTGATGTCCGGCGTCAGGTACTTACGTCAAGACACTTGGAGAAGGTGCAGGTCAGAGCCATTATGGACGAGATTCTAGAACTGTGGGCGGCTGCACGTGCGGCTGAGGCCCCGGCTATCGCCGTTGAAGATCTTCGCGAGCTGGCAGACAGCCTTGGCATTGAACTACCTGAATGATCGAACTGCACTGCGGCCCCTACCTCGGAAGGCAGGGGCCGCAGTACAGCTGATCGAAGTCCGTTAGAGGACCTCGGCCGGGATGGCGGCGCCCCGGCTTGGACGGGTACCGGGCTTCCGGCCTGGCTCATATGTCGTCACCACCAGGGAACGCGACAAGCCTAGAGATACCGTCGATGGACGGGGCCACCGTTTCGAGGCTCGCCGTTGTGGGCTGCTCGCAGAACGGGTCGTCCCTGGTGCTGCTGTGGCAACTGCATGGGGTTCCACAAGCGGCTTAGGGGTCCAATGGGCGTCGCTCCGCCGCACGACTCACACGTTGTGGCAACCACACCCGCGTAGATAGTCCCGAAGGTGTTCCGGCTCTTGCATTCGAAACAGGGGATACGGCTGTAGGTCTTTTCAACGAATGCGAACGCGCGTTCTACCTCGGCACCGTTCTCGAATACCTTGTTGATCTCAGCCTGACTCATAGCCACCTTCCGTGCAGACGGTGTGCCTTCAACGATGGCACGTCATCCGGGCCGGTACCCCCCGTTCAGGCAAACGCCCCGCCCAACTCCACTCACTTCGGAGTTGGGCGGGGCATCGGGCCCTACGGGCCGTTGCAGGTGGGGCAGTGCAGGTCACCAATCCACCCGGTCCCGCCGCACGACTGACAGTTTGGATCGACGCGGCAGGGGCCGGGCAGCGTGTGAGTAACTGCCCTGAGCCGAACTCGCAGTCTTCGTGTCATTTTCCCTCCTCTCGGTGAGTTGCTCCGTGGTGCGACCCATCCGGCCGTCAACCGTCCAAGGGGACGGCCGGATGGGCTCCGGCCCGCCCCTGCCGGGATTCCGAATGGGTGTGTGGGGGAGCCCAATTCGGTTGCGGCCGGCAGGGACGGAGTCCTTAGCGGGAGGCCAAGTCGTGCAGGTCCCTTTCCCGCAATTGGTTCTGAACCATGAACGTCAGCTCGGCCATGCATGTCTCGCAGGCGTACATATCGGCCCCACCGCCTGGAGTGTGCGCAGGACCAACCCAGAGGACGCGCACACTCTCGCGGCGGCAGTAGAGCCAGCAGTCGCCCGTGATCCATCGGTTGCCGTCGTTCGTGGTTGGGGGCAGGGGGCGGATATCCAACGCCCGCGTGGGAACCGGGGTTGTGTTCATGTGCGCTGTGCCTTCGCTGGTTCGAGTGCGAGCGGCCTCGGTGCCTCAATGGTGCGTGCGTGCTCCGTCACTTCGCCACGGATGATGTGCCCTCCTTCCAACGGCTCGTACTGTGCGTAGTCAGCGAAGGTCCGCCGGAAGCGCCGATGCCCCGTCATACGAATGTGGGAATCCATCCACTTCTCTACGTCTGTCGGGTCGCTCCGGCTGCCCGAGTCAACGCCGCACTCTCTTTCGGCCCCGGATACGCACCGCGCTTTGTACTCGGGCCATGCGCTCACGTCCTGCGCGATCTTCCACGGCGCGAACCGCATGTAGTTACGCATCACTGGCCCCTCCGCTTCGGCGGTTGATATCTGCCACGCGGGCACTCGCATTTTCGACTTGGTCAACGGCTTGGATGTTCTTGGGGTCGGCGTCCCATTCCTTGCCGCCGCCGATTGGGCGCAGTTGCCAACGTGGCCCCTCGTGACCCATCACAACGCCGATCTTGTCGCCGCTGGCGTCCCGGACCGTCTCGCCTGTCTTAGGGGTGTAGACGGGCACCGAGGGGCGTTCTTGTGCGCTCACGAGACCAACCACTTGGGCTCGGTTTCAACGCTTCTAAAAATAGGCTGAGTTGGCGGGACGTAGCTATCGCGCGGTACCCGCTCCGGGGCGAGTCGCCAGAAGCTCCCCGCCTCCATCGGATCGGCTGGTTCGCCGTCGATGTCAACCGGTGCCGGTTCCGGGGTGGTGGGGTCTGTCATGGTCGCCGTGCCCTTCGCGTCTTCCGTGGGGTCGCAAGCTGTCTATTCCACGATGACCCCCCGGGCGTACGCTCAACAGGTCCAAGCCCATGACAACGGACATGGCATACTGGGGAGTTGAACAGATGATCGAAGAGTCCGGCCGAGAGAGCGAGGCCAAGAACGGTGCCGCGTACTTCGGGGAAGAGACGAAGGCGCTGAGGGAAGCACTGGGGCTCTCACAAGAAGGCTTTGCCGCGCCGATGCACTACAACCAAGGCCAGATCAGCAGGGTTGAGAGTGGAACTGTGCTGGCATCAGAAGCGTTCGCCGTTGCCATGGATCGTGTCGCAGGCACGCCAGGTGTCTACAAGCGCTTACGTAACAGGCTGAGTAAGCGTGGCATCCCGGATTGGTTCGCGCCATACGTCGCCCTGGAGCAGAAGGCGATCGTGGTGCGCTGAGGTTCCCCCGGTGTGCGGGAGGTGCTGATCAGCTGGTCAGGATGGGTTGACGTGGTTTCAGGTTCGCTTGTTCGGTCGTCGCCTGGTTGGCGTAGTGCTTCTCCTCGAACTCGATGGGACTGAGGTAGCCGAGGCGTTTCTGGATGCGTCGGCTGTTGTAGAAGCCGTCGATGTACTCGAACAGCGCGAGGTTGGCCTCGGCCCGGGTGACGAAGACGCGTCCGCGCACGCACTCGGTCTTGATCAGCATCCACAGATTCTCCGCGAGGGCGTTGTCGTAGCTGTCGCCCACGGACCCCATCGACCCCTCAATACCCGCACGTACCAGCCGTGTTGTGAGCTTGATGGACGTGTATTGACAGCCGTGGTCGGCGTGATGGATCAAGGTGCCGGGCACGGGCTCGCGGCTGGCCAGGGCGTACTCGAGGCAGGACAGGACCAGGTCGGCGTCCGCGCGGGCGGAGGTCTCCCAGGCCACCACCCGGCGGGAGAAGGCGTCGCGGATCGCGGAGAGCCACAGCGGTCCCTCACCCGTGGGGATCATGGTGAGGTCGGTGACCCACAGCCGGTTCGGCACGGGAGCGGTGAAGTCCCGCTGCACCAGGTCCGGGGCGAGCGTGGCCGTCGGGTCGCGGCGGGTGAAGCCCTTGCCCGTGCGGCGTGGGCTGAGGCCCGCCAGATCGGCCTCGCGCATCAATCGCTCGACCCGCTTGCGGCCGATGGCCACGCCCTCGCGCTTGAGCACGGCATGCACGCGGGGCGAGCCGTAGATCCCGCCGGAGTCGGCATGGATCTCCTCGATCTTGGTCGTCAACTCCGCGTCACGGCGGCGGCGTTCACACGGCTCCTTCTCCTGCCGGCGCCAGCGGTAGTAGGTGGACGAGGGGACGTGCAGTTCCCGGAGTACGGGCTCGACACCGAGGTCACTGCGTTCGCTGAGGAACGTCAGTACCTGCGCCGGGTCGTGTCGAGTTCCTGGGCGAAAAAAGCCGAGGCCGTGCGCAGGATCTCGTTCGCCCGGCGCAGTTCCTTCACCTCCCGCCGCAGCTGGCCCAGCTCGTCCTTCTCCTCGGTGGTCAGCCGGTCGTCGCGCTCGCCGCGGTCGGCCTCGGCCTGGCGGATCCAGCCGCGCAGTGCCTCCGGGTGGACCCCCAGCTCAATGGCCAGGCGCTTGATCTGGGGCTTCGGCTCGGCGGTGCGATACATCCGCACCGCACGCTCACGCAACTCCAGCGGATATTTCCTCGGAGCGGCCATGGTCAGAGTTCCTCTCATGAGAACCATCTGACCCGCTGTCATCGCCCTCCGCATCTCGGGGGAACCTCACGCATGTTCAACCCTCAGCTAGTGCCCGGACTGGTTCAGACAGAAGGCTATGCGCGCGCCGTACTCCGCACGGGTCGCCCGACCAACCTTGACGACCTGGTATTCGCCCGCATGGAACGGCAACTCATCCTTGAGCGCAGGGAGCCAACGCGGGTGTGGCTTGTCCTCAGAAGCCGTAGTTCAATCGATCATGTGGCCTGGCGGTCGATCTGATGTTCCTCGCGTCGATCCCGGATAGGTGATCTTCATGGGGCGGGGCATGAAAGCAGGGCCTCTTGGAAGCGAGTGGTTGTCGAGATCACCGTTTCCAGGAGGCCCTGTTGTTCCAGTTCACCGCATCGATGGGGCCGGTGGCCAGTGGTTCGGCGCGGTCGTGTGACTGTCTCGCGCACGTGTACGGAAACGCGGCCGATCAGCCCGGCCGTGAGCGTCGGTACCCGACGGACATGACGGACGCGGAGTGGGCGCGGGTGCGCCCGTTGCTGCCGGTCCCGGCGTGGCTGGGCAAGCAGGCGGGCCGGCCGGAGTCTTATTGCCACCGGCAGATGGTCGACGCGGTGCGCTACGTCGTCGACAACGGTGTCAAGTGGCGGGCGATGCCCGCAGACTTCCCCTGCTGGGAGCGGGTGTACGCGTTCTTCCGCCGGTGGCGGGAGCAGGGGTTGATCGCGGAGTTCCACGACCGGCTGCGCGAGCAGGTGAGGGCGCGGGCGGGCAGGAACGTGGAGCCGAGCGCGGGAATCGTGGACTCACAGTCGGTGAAGGCCGCCGCCAACGTTCCGGCCGCCTCACGGGGTTACGACGGAAACAAGAAGATCAACGGGAGGCGTCGGCACATTGTGACCGACGTCCTGGGTCTGCTGCTGAGCGTCCACGTCGCCCCTGCTGACATCGGTGACCGTGACGCGTTCCAGGCCCTCCTGCCCTTCCTGAGCAAGAGATTTCACCGGCTCCGTCTCATCTGGGCCGACGGCGGCTATACCGGCCCTGTCCTCGCCGGTGCGGCGAAGGCGCTGAACATCGTGCTGGAGGTCGTCAAGCGCAGTGACGACACCAAGGGCTTCAAGATCCTTCCCCGCCGCTGGGTGGTGGAACGGTCTTTCGGCTGGCTGATGCGCTCGCGCCGTCTGGCCCGCGACTTCGAGACCACGACCGTCAGCGCCGAAGCGATGATCCTGTGGTCGATGACCATGGTCATGAGCCGTCGCCTCGCTGGCCGTCCGCGAGCGTGAACCGTCCCGCCCGCACCTCGGTCAGCCATCCACGGGCCACCATCTTCTTCGCCTTCGACCGCACCCCCTCCACCTTCGCCGGCACCAACTCCAGGCCCAGCCCACCGGCGATCTCCCTGCAGATCATCGACCGGTCACCATCCGCCCCGCCGGCCTCCCGGCCGACCAGAACACCGATGATGCGCTGATAGTCCGGCGGGAGCGCGGAGGCCGACAGGTCCGCCCGCCATTGCGGCACCATCGAACCCGACACCGTCACCGACGGGTCGGGCCGCGACTCCCCTCCCACCTCGACCGCCACGGACCCGTGGTCCACGCTCAAGGCGTCATCGAGCTCTTCCAACGCGACGACCTTCCGTTCCCAGAACGTCTCGGCCTCCCGCAGCGCGGCCAGGACCCGCTCGGCCTCCTCGCGCAGCAGTTCCACCCGCTGCCTCGCCGCACGTTCCCGCTCCTCGAACAGCCCTTTCACCGACGGCATCCCCGCACCTCCACGCTCGGACAATCATGACGCCCGAACCCTTCCGCGCTCAGCCCACTTCATACCTGACCAGCGGAAACGCAACCCTCAAGACCCTTTTAGCAACAGCTTCTCAATGAAGCAGTTTTGCGAAACGCTGTGGGAAGCCGGGACGTTATGCGGCAGCAGCTAGCCCGTCTCCGGGATCTAGCCGAAACTCCCCCTCACTGTGTTCAGATCATCAGGGACACGGGCCACCACCACGGCTACCAAAGCCCCTTCGGCCTGTTGTCGTTCAATGAGGGGGCCGACGTGGTGCACGTAGACGGCTTCCCCAAGGGGTACGTACTAGCTGAGCCAGACGACGTCACGGCGGCACAAGACGCATATGATCTGCTCAAGGCCATGGCCTCCCCGCCGGACGAGTCGGCAGAGCTGATCGACTCCATCTTGAAGGACTGTTACTCATGACCCACGCATCCGTTCTGGAGAAGGATTGGCGCAGCTCCACCTACAGTGGTAACAACGGTGGGGAGTGCGTCGAGTGGGCACCGCAGCACGCGGCGATGACGGGTGAGTTCAAGGTCCGAGACAGCAAGAACCCGAACGGCCCGCACCTCACACTGACCGCCGAGGGTTTCGCCGGTCTCGTCCAGTTCGCCAAGTCCCACGGCTGAGAGTTTCACCCCCGCAAGCCTGAGCCCCGCCACTCAAGCCCCTTCGGAGCGGTGGGGCTCTTCGCTGCTCTGCGTGAGAATTTGGGGCGCGGCCGGCACCGCTTCGAGGGTGGCGAAACGGACATAGAGGCCCTTGGGGTCGCAGACAGTAATCGTGCGGCGAGTTCTGACGGGCACCCCCACCAGTCAGCCACGATGCGCCCGCGCTGTGACGGTGGTCTGCTGTGGCTGTGCTCAGCCGGATCGGACCTGTGCCACCGTGCCCGCTGTTGGCCTGAGCGGCGTGCGATGAGCGCCCTCGGCGGACTGCTGACCTTCGCCGCCCTCCGCTCTTCTGCCGCCTTTGCGTGTCTCCTCGTGCCCCCGTCGTTGGTGCTGGTGCGTGCACAACGCCTGCCCGGCGCGTTTCCCTTCGGAGGCCGGGGTGGACAACGGACGGCCCCGAATACCGCTATGCGCCTGCCCGGCCACTTGGTGTTCGGGGCTTTCGGCTGCCTGGGGCCACCGCGGATTCTGCTTGGTGCCGGACAGCTGAACTGTGCGCCTGGTCAAGGAGTTGGTGTAGGTCGCTGACGTGGGCGTGGGCCTGGTGGTGCCTGCTGCGGGATGGTCGGCGTTGCTTCCTGGGCTCTGCCGGATCGCTTCCTGGTTTTGCGCGCTGAGTGGACGGGGCCGCCGGAGCGGTGGCGGAGACATGGAGCGGTGGCGGCCATGGGCCGCCAGCGCGCGCGGTCCGCGTAGCGGGCCGCCTTGATCCAGTAAAGAAACTCTGAACAGCTCGGCTGCCGCTCCGCCCTGCCCCGGTGCTGCGGAGCATTCCGGCTGCTGCCTGCTCGGCCGTGCCGCTCAAATCTGCTTATGAAGTGATCTAGGCGAGATTACGTCGGTTCGTCTCTTGGATCATCAGAAACTGTCCACAGGCCCAGCATTGCAAGCTCGCTCTCGTGAACAAGACGAAAGCCCCCGACCGCTTTCGTGGGCGCTCGAACCGACTTCTGCCCTGGTGGCACAACGGATTTGGGCTGTCGCGCACCCACTCGGTGCCCGCCTATCTGGCTTTGCTGCGCCGCAAATTTATCCACAGGGGCGAAGTGTGCGCGGGTTCGGTGACGGTCCGTCAGAGTAAAAGGATGGCAAAACCTGACCTCCGTTGTCCGAATGGGCCTTTTGAAACGGCTTGGTGCAAGTGAGGGGCCAAAAAGCGAAGCGGAGGGGCTATGACGGGCATCACTGTGCGCTCGGGTCACACATGCGGCCTCGAAGACACCTCTACGGGGACCACGGAAGGGCGCCGAACGGCGAGTGAGGAGACAGGTGTGACGGACGTCGAAAGAGA
>NZ_JBDHNH010000024.1:0-45000 GCF_039766235.1 Streptomyces changchenzhani
GGCAAAAAATCTGCTGCCCCCTTCATGCTGACTCCAATCCGTCAGCAAGTGTCGACGTAGACGGCCAACGGTGGAATTGCTTCGTGTGTAGCCGGAGCGAGGACAGCTATGCGGTGATCATGAGGGAGAGGAGCTGTAGCTTCATTGAAGCCCAAGAATTTGCACGTGCCGAATTCGGTGGAGGCAGCCAAGACGTACCACCAGACGTACCAGGGGAGTCCGGCCGATCAGTACGTGACGGCTCGCGGGCTCGGGGAAGCAGCCGGCACGTTCGGCCTGGGCTACGTCCATTCGGCGGCACCTGGTCATGACCGCTACGCGGGGATGCTGGTAATTCCCTACCTCCGCCCCGCTGGTGGCGAGGACGGAGTTGCCACCGTTCGGTTTCGCTGTATCGCAGACGAATGCGTGAAGGCACCTGATGGCAGGTACTTCTTCGAGACAGGGCAGAAGGAACAGCACGACCACAAGGGCGGGAAGTACCGAAGCCTTCCGGGAGACCCGCCCAGGCTTTACAACACGGCAGCCCTTATCGAGTCCAGCCCCGTCCTGGTGCTGGTTGAGGGCGAGTTCGACACTCAGTCGTGGTCCCTGGCTGGTGTCCCTGCTGTAGGTGCGCCGGGCACAGGCACATGGCGGGACTACTGGACTCCCGCCCTTCTCGGCTACGAGACCGTATTCCTTATCGCCGAGGACGGACCTGGCCTGACGTTCATGGACGAGCTGGCGAGCACTCTGCCCAATGGGCAAGTCATCCAGATGAACGGCCATGACTCAAACGCGGTGTTTCTCGACTATGGGCCTGTGGGCCTCAGAGAACGGATCGGGCTGTGAAATACGGGGTTGATGGAAAAGTCCGGGTGGTTAGGGGAGTCGGGCAGTTCAACGGCTACAGCGGGCGGGTGCTCACGGTTAACGCCCTGTCGACAGCGCCGTACCCATACGGCGTGAAGATCCACGTCAACGGGAAAGCGAAAACGCTCAACATGGCCGAAGACGAGATCGAACTCATCGAGCCGTCAAAGGCGGATGGAGAACAATCCGCGGTGGACCATCCAGGTCATTACACGTGGCTGCCGAACGGCCTTGAGGTCATCGACCTGACGGAACACCTGAACTTCTGCCGAGGCAACGCAGTGAAGTACCTCGCTCGTGCTGGCCGCAAGGGGCACGGCACTGAGTTGGAAGACCTCAAGAAAGCTCGCTGGTACATCGACCGCGAGATTCAGCGCACCGAGAAGGAGCAGGGTAAGTGACGAGCACGACCGTTTCGAAGGTCACCCAGGAAACTCTTCTGTCCGCACTTCAGGAAGTGGTGAAGGAGAACCCGCAGAGGGTCTACAAGGCCCCTCGCCACATGGACGTGCACGGATCAAATGCGTGCTTCTACGTCCACCTGGATGAGGAGGGTGCGCAGGTCGGTGCCGGCTGCATCGTCGGCACTGTGCTCCACCGTCTCGGCGTTTCCCTTGAGGCGCTGCGGCGGGTCGAGGGTCTGGGGGTTCAGGGAGCCCTGAGCGGCCTCGGCCTGAGTGGTGATCAGCTCATGTGGCCCCGGCTCCGACGCATCCAGATATCCCAGGACAAGGGCTCTACGTGGGGCGAAGCGTACGCCGCCGAGTTCGGGGAGATGGCGTGATGGTGACCGCTACTCAGACCGAGATCACCAACGAGACTGCACTCTCCACACTGCGTCAGGTGGTTGCGGAGAGGCCGGAACATGTCTACTCCCCGCCTGAATACATGCGCTCGGGCCCGGATGACAATTCCTGCTTCTACGTGCACAAGGACGTAGACGGCTCGATCGTCGACTCTGGGTGTGTCGTCGGGGTCGCTCTTCACCGTCTCGGCGTTCCTCTTGAGGCGCTAGTGAAGTACGAGGGTTTGCCGGCGAGGGCTGTGCTGCACCGAATTGCGCCGCGTCTATCGGACCGGACGAATGAGCAATTCAATGACATGCAGATACGTCAAGACGCGGGGGACGCATGGGGGCTGGCATACGCGAAGGCGACGGGGGAGCACATTTGAAGCACGGAATAGCTGGTGATATTCGTAGGTGCGCCAATTGCGGTAAAGATATTAGCGGGGGTCATTGGAACAGAAAGTTCTGTGACATTTATTGTCGAGGTGTTGCCTACGGCCAAATCAACAAAGAGAAGGCGAAGCAGTGGCGGGAAAACAATCCAGAGCGGGCGGCGTCTGCGGATCTCCGGAACCACCTTCGCAACAAGTTCGGACTCACGCTAGAAGACTACGAAGCAATGCTGGTAGTCCAGGACCGGAGGTGCAAGATATGTCTGAGAACCGCAGGTGAGGCAGACAGGTGTTTCAAGCGCCTTGGGGTAGATCATTGCCATAGCACAGGAAAGATTAGAGGGCTCCTCTGTCGGTCCTGTAATGCGGCAATCGGGCAGCTTCAGGACAGTCCACGGATTATCAAGCGAGCGGCGGCCTATCTGGAGGGTCAGCTATGAAACGCGTTGTTGTGCTGAGTGACCTACAGGTTCCGTACCACGAGCCAAAGGCGCTGAACAACCTCATCAGCTTCATCGGTGAGTACCAGCCGGACGAGCTTTACCAGATCGGGGACCTGAATGATTACGAAACCCCGAGCCGCTGGAACGAAGGCACGCGCCTTGAATACTCACAGCAGGTGCGGTCAGAATCGGACCTGACGAAGCGTAAGGTGTTCGCCCCCATCCGAGAGGTGTACGCAGGTCCCTTCGGAATCCTGGAGGGTAACCATGACTTGCGTCCCCGCACCTACCTGTCTGCGAAGGCACCGGCCTTGGCCGAGTACGCCCCAGACTTCCATTTCTCGAAGTTGCTCGACTTCGACGGCTTCGGTATCTCACTGACCCCCGCCTTCCACAAGGTGGGGCCGGACACCGCACTGATTCACGGTCACGAGATCAAGGGCCTATCCAGCATCGCCGGCACGACTGCCTACGGGCACGCGAGTAAGGCCACTACCAACCTCGTCATGGGTCACACTCACCGGCTCGGCGTTCGCCGTCACGGCCCCAGCCATCTCGGGGGGATGCGCTGGGGGTTCGAGGTGGGTCACATCATGGACCCACACAAAGCGCAGTACCTAGGCCCTGGAGCGATTGCCAATTGGCAGTCAGGGTTTGGAATTCTCTACGTCGGGGATCACGAAGTTTCCCCGTATCCCGTTGATATCCGTCGCGATGGATCTTTCGTCGTAGAGGGCGAACGGTTTGGAAAAGTCATGCGGGGTGCCGGAGGGCGCTTCGCGAAAAAGGGGGGTGCTGCATGACTGAGATCGACTGGGCTCATGTAGCTGAGATCGCAGATAGGACGGCAAGCTCATTCGCAAGGACTTGGCGGATCATAGAAAAGGACGACTGCAAGCAAGCTATTTTGCTGCACGCCTATGAGCGTCGAAAGATGCTCGAAGACAACTACAACGACGACTTCCTTCGAATGTTCTGCAAGAAGGCTGGCAATCAGTACGCCTCAAAGGAGCGCGATGCGCGCGACGTTGAGGATGGGACTTACTACTACACCCCCGATGAGGCGAAGTTGGCGCTAGCCAGCTTCATCTACTCAGACGAAGAACTGGGGCAGATGCTTGGTCGAGCCGACGACCTTCTGTCTTGTCGCATCACTGACAATCTCGTCTCCGCCCGGCTGGACGCCTCCATTGCGCTGAACCGACTTACCAAGAGTCAGCGTGAAGTGTTGACGCGGCGGTACGTCTACGGGCTCCCCTTCCGGGACGACACCGAGCGTAAGGCGAGCAACCGCAGCCTTGAGGCTCTTGCTCGGCAGATGAACAGGGACCTGCGGAAAGTGAGTTCGTGAGTTGCTTCGTGAAGACAGTCCAGGAGACGAGTCGCCAAGACCTTGTCTGTCCACTGTTCAGGGAGCGGTATCCCGCAAGTATCTGCCGGGCGCTTCATCGTGACGACTCCTCCACTGTGCCGAAGCACGAATACCTCTGTGACGCTGAACCAGCCTAAGGAGATTGACAGTTGACCTTCCCGAACCCATTCGACGGAGCCTCACCGTGGGGCGAGTCGGAAACTCCCAAGGAGATAAAGCCTATGACCGAAGCTGTCAACGCTGGTACCCCAAACAAGTTCAAGATCGGTATGACCTTCAAGGCCGCCGCTGGCTATGACGCGGAATGGCTGACACCGACCGTGTACGGGCAGAGTGCCGACGAAGTCTCTACGAATGCCGTGGACCTCATGAAGTCGCTCGCGGACAAGGGGGTTATTGAGCTGGCCTCCCATGCGGCAAAGAAGGTCCGAGAGACACACCAGCCGTCAGCCGGCAAGCCGGGCGGTGCGGCCCCCAAGACCTTCCAGGGCGGCAAGGTCCAATCGCCGTCTGCGGGCCCTGCGGGCGACAACTGCCCTCACGGCAGGACCTTGCGCGAGGGCCAGGGGCAGAACGGGCCTTGGGGCGCGATGTTCTGCAACGCACCGAAGGGCAGCAATTGCGATCCACTGTGGCGGCAGAAGGACGGCTCTTTCAAGTAAGAGCTAACCGCTTTACGTAGGCACCTGACAGGGGGCCGGGGATTCCTCGGCCCCCTTTGCTTTGCCTTTTTGCGTTTTTAGCGGCGTTCGTCGCCGTGAACGGGGGTGGGGGATTCTCAAAATACTTGACCTTTACTGCTGCCAGGGCGGAGCAGGGATGGGGTACAGCAACGCAGGCTTTCGCGTTGTAGGCGTGGACATCGTTCGTCAGCCTCGGTACCCGTTCGAGTTCGTACAAGCGGAGGCAATTCAGTTCCTCCTCACGTACGGGCACCGCTTCGATTTCATCCACGCTTCACCGCCATGCCAGCTCTACAGCAAAACCCAGCGCATTCGACAGAACGAACACCCGGATCTACTGGGGCCCACCCGTGTAGCTCTTAACGCTATCGGAGTTCCGTGGGTAATCGAAAACGTCATGGGTGCCGAGGACCAAATGAACAACCCCGTGATGCTTTGTGGTGCCCACTTCGAACTTCACACGTACCGCCATCGACTCTTTGAAACGGGAGGGTGGGAGCTAGCACAGCCCGAGCACCCTGCGCACGAAAAGCGCCAAACGAAAATGGGTCGCAGGCGCAAGCCCGGTGAGATGGGAATCTACGTCGGCAATTTCATTGGCGTTGACGACGCTAAGGAAGATCTTTCTGTTCCGTGGATGAGCCGAGAGGGAATCCGCGAGTGCATTCCGCCTGCCTACACGGAGTACGTAGGAAAGGCGTTCATTGAACAACGAAAGTAGGCGAGGGGAGGTTCCTTGCGGCAGCTTGCTTACAGACTCAAAGGCCAGCCGGTAGCCATCCGGGTTGTCGAGACTGAGAGGGACCTCTCCGAGTTCGAGGAGTTCATCTCACGCAATCGAATACTCGGCTTCGATACGGAGACGACGGGGCTCAACTGGTGGGCACCTGATTTCCGGTGCCGTCTAGCTCAGTTCGGCACTGGATCAGAGACATGGGTCATTCCCGTGGAGAGGGGCCCCGCTTTCGCTGAGGCGGTACGCAGGGCCCTTTTTCGTCTTGAGTGGTTGGTGGCCCACAACGGGACCTTTGATCTTCACGTGGTGGAGGCCACGCTAGGAATCCCCATGGAGGAGCTTGCTCCGAAAATGTGGGACACCAAACTCCTTGCGCACCTTGTAGATCCGAGGGCGGTCAAGGAAAGCGGGCCCGGTCTCAAGCTGGAAGAACTTACCAAGTTCTATATCTGTGTGACTACGGCCGATGAGGTCAAGGGGTCGATGTCCGCTATTGCCAAGCGGTACAAGACTACGAAAGAGAAGATCTGGCCACTGGTCGAGCTTACCGATTCTGAATACCTGCTCTACGCGGGTATGGACCCGGCTCTTGCTTACAGGCTTTTTCAGATCCTCTACCGGCTCGTACCAGCTCGTTCCAAGTCTCATGGGCTCATCGGTTGGGAGCATCAACTAGCCCACGTCACGGCCAAGATGGAGCGAACTGGCTACCTCCTGGACGTCGAATATGCCGAGAAGCGGTGTTCGGAACTCTCGGCCTCTCAGCAGCAGTGGGAAGCGGTTGCTAAGGCGTTCGAGGTCGAGAACGTCAACAGCAACCAGCAACTTATTGAAGCCTTCACCGGTCTTGGTGTGCAGCTCACTAAGCGAACCAAGCCGAGCAAGAATCATCCTAAAGGTCAATTGGCCATGGATGACGACGTACTTACTGGGCTGAAACATCCTCTGGCCGATGCTGTTGTGAGGGCGAAGAAGGCCGGCAAGTGGCGGAAGACCTGGTTTGAGCGGGCGCTGAACGGTCGAGATGCTGACGACCGTGTCCACGCGTCAATCAATTCTCTCCAGGCGCGCACGTCTCGAATGAGTATTTCCGGGAGTATCCCAGCGCAGACGTTTCCCTCGGGTGACGGCTACGTACGTCACATGTTCTTGGCTGATGAGGGGCATCTCTCGTGCTCTATCGACTTCGGCAACATGGAGTTGCGCTACCTCGCTGCGTTCTCTCGTGACCCGACGATGTTGAACGCATTCCTCAACGGCCGGGACCTGCACCAGATCACCGCTGATGCTGCGGAGGTCGCTCGCAAAATCGGCAAGATGGCCAACTTCCTAACCGTGTATGGCGGGGGTTGGGCTGCTCTAATGGAGCAAGCCCATGTCGACGAGGAAACGGCCCGGAAGGTCCTGCAAGCCTTCGCCAGGACGTATCCGGGAGTTGGGGCCTTCGGTAAACGGCTTGCAGATGAAGCCCGCAAAACCGGTTTCGTTTACACAGCTACGGGCCGCCGCCTGCCTGTCGACCCTGGTAAGTGGTTCCGGGCTCTCAATTACTACGTTCAGGGCGGAAGTCGAGACGTTACCGCTCGGGCACTGCTGGAGTTGGATAAGGCGGGGTTCACGCCATACATGCGCTTGCCGATCCATGACGAGATCGTCTTTAGCTTCCCGGAGAAGGATGCAAAGGAGATGTCTCGTGAGGCGGCGAAGCTCATGGAGTTCAGCGTCCAAGGGCTGCTGATTCCGGCTGATGCCGAGATCGGGCAGCGTTCTTGGGGAAGTGTCCTGGAACTTGAAGCAAGCAAGCACTAAGGAGAAGCGAATGGGCGAGAAAGAGAACGAGAAGCTTGAGCCTGCGGGTTCCTTCGAGGAGCTGATTTCGGGCATCGAGACGCAGATGAACGCCGACCGACTTCACAAGCAGGGAGCGTATGCAGTCACCGCGGCTCGGATTTCCGGAACAGTTCTAACTGAGGCCGTGGCCTCTGGAGTTCCGCACGAACTTGCTAAGGAGATGGCATCCGACACGTGGGACTCGATCATGGGATTCCATCAGATCGTGGAGGACAGCGACAGCGGGGAGGCGGTCTAGCCATGGAGATGGAAGAGCGCTGTTCCGACCTGCGTAAGGAGCTGAGGGGCTTGCCCTATGCCTCCATCGTTCCAGACCGAGGGCCAAGCGTGAAGTATCACGTGGGCATTGGGCGTGCTAAGGCGGCTGTGTCTTGGGAGCGCGCCTCTCGATACAGCCCGCAGACACGGGAGCTCGAATACCGGGGTGTACGAGGTGGAGAGGTCTACGAGCGGGCTCCGCTCGGTACCGGTTGGAAGCTGCTCTACCGAATCGAGGCAGGCACTATGCCCGATGATCTGCCCTGGAAATGAGGACTGCTGATGGACCTGGAAAACGATTGTGAGTGAGCCTCGCTCTGATCGTCCCTCCTGGGACGCATGGGCTCTGGGCATTGCTGACGCGGTAGCTCCTAGGGGGGACTGCACCCGCTCACGGGTCGGTGCGGTCCTCCTGGACCGAAGGCGGCGCGTAGTCATGTCGGGAATGAACGGCACTGTTCCGGGGGCCCCTGGCTGCCTGTCAGGTGCGTGCCCGCGAGGACGGACCACGTACGAGCAGATACCTGCCGGCAGCGACTACGGGAATTGCATCGCCATCCACGCAGAGGAAAACCTTCTGATCCATGCCCGGCGTGAAGACCTGGAGGGCGGCACGGTCTACATCACCCGTGCGCCCTGCTACAGGTGCCTTCCTCGCCTTCAGGCCGCAGGAGTTTTCCGAGTGGTTTGGCGCACGGAAACGTACTGGGAAGCCAAGGTTCTTGACTGGGGGAGGAAGCCGTGAGGGGCGGCAGCAATGTTCTGATGACGCCAGATCAGGTAGCAGATGTGTTGGGTGTGACGAAGAGGTCTCTCATGGACTCGTACCGAAGGTGGGGTATCCCGTTCGTGCGTGTGGGCAAGCACATACGCTTCCGAACTCGCGACCTGGATACGTGGGTTGACCTCAACACGGAAGGTCGATAGCGTCACGGGACGCAACTAACCCATCAACATGTGGAGGCCCGACCAGCGTGGCGACCATCAAAAAGGAAGACTGCCCGTGCCCTCGTCGAAAGAAGTCGACGTGCCCGCACAAGCCGTACCGGGTGACCTATCGGGAGCCGGGCGGGCGGTCAGGTAAGCCGCGTCAGGTCTCGTTCAAGAAGTCGGACGACGCGGAAGCTTTTGCGGTCAAGGTCGAGCGGGACAAGGACTTGGGGACGTACCTCAACCCCAAAGCAGGGCAGCGGACTTTCCAGAGTGTTTGGGAAGAGTGGGTGAGTGCTGGCAGTTTGGAAGAGTCGTCAAAGGCCAACTATGCCAGTGTGTACCGCAATCACTACGGCCCCGCCTTCGGAAGCCGGACCATCGGCAGCATAAATCCCGAGATGATTAACGCTTGGGATGCGGCGCAGAAAGAGAAAGGCTACAAGGTCAACGGCATGGCCGTGCGGCGAAGCGTCCTCTCCAGCGTCTTCAACTACGCGGTTAACGCAGAGATCATCGGCCGCAACCCCTGCCGCAAGGCAAACCCGCGTAAGAGACAGGGCCTCACAACATCTGCCCCTGTGCGTGACGAGGACATTCCCACCAAGGCCGAGGTGCTGGGAATCATTGCCGAAGCTCCGAAGCTGATCCGCGCCGGGTTCTGGTCCATGGCAGGTTGTGGGTGCCGTCCAGGCGAGGCGCTGGCTCTTGCTGAGGATTCGATGGATTGGGACCGGGGGATTCTGACCGTCGACCACCAGGTGTCGGCGTTTGGGTGTCAGGAGATCTCGGGGTACCGACGCGGGGTGAAGCGAGGTACGAAGCACCGCGATTTTGATGAAGCCAGGAGGACCCCAGTTGCTGAATCCATCGTGGGGACGTTCCAAGATCACTTGGACACGTTCGGCTCCTGGGGTGACCGGGGGTGGTTCTTCGAGTCTCCTCGTCTCCCCGACCGCCACCCGTCCTATGACTGGTTCCTGGACACGTTCAAGGCCGCCGCGAAGGCTGCGGGCACCCCGCAGTACACGCCCAAGAGCTTCCGGCACTTCTTCGTGTCTGAGGCGATCCATGAGGGCATCCCGCTGTTCGAGATCGCCTCATGGGTGGGGCACCGGACGACACGCACAACCGAGCTGGTCTACGGGCACATGGTGCAGCGCGCCTTGGAGCGAGGAGCCCGGACGGTGGAAACCCGTCTTGGCCTCAACCTCCGGCCCTTCCAGGGGGTCATCACGCCCCCTCGGCTGGTCCCACTTGAGGAAGACGAGGAGGCGGGAGAGGACGAGGCCGCCTAGTGGCTCGATGTGACGACGTGTAGACCTGGTGCAGACTTCGAGCCCAGAAAGGCCACCCCGTTAGGGGTGGCCTGACTCGTCTCGGGTGTTGAGGATGTTTACTCCTGAGAACACTGCTGTGGGGCAGCCGTGAGACACGGAAGCTACCTGGCCCGGTTGGGCCTTTCCGCAGTTGAAAGCCCCTCCCAGGACGTACGTCTGGGGCCCTCCGACGGCCCTGAGAGACCCCCAGAACTCAGGGGTTGTTCCCTGATAGGCAACGTCCCGGAGCTGCCCGGCAAGACGGCCATCCCGGATCGCGTATGCCCTCTGTTGTGTGAACTGGAAGTTGTACCGCTGCATGTCGATCGACCAGGACCGGTCGCCCACGACATAGATGCCGCGCTCGACGCCCCCGATCAGGTCTTCCGTCGACAGACCGCCGGGGTCCGGCTGGAGCGAGACATTCGCCATGCGCTGCACGGGCACATGGCCCGGGGAGTCGGCGTAGGCGCAGCCGTTGGACCGCCCCAGGCCGGTCAGCTTCGCGATGCGCCGGTCCAGCTGGTAGCCGGTGAGCGTGCCGTCCCTGATCAGGTCCCAGGACTGCGCCTCGACGCCCTCGTCGTCGAAGCCGACCGTCGCGAGCCCGTGCTCGGCGGTCCTGTCACCGGTCACATTCATGATCGGCGAGCCGTACGCCAGCTTCCCGAGCTGTTCGAAGGTGGCGAAGGAGGTCCCGGCGTACGCCGCCTCGTACCCCAGCGCCCGGTCCAGCTCGGTGGCGTGCCCGATCGACTCGTGGATGGTCAGCCACAGATTGGAGGGGTCCACCACCAGGTCGTACGTGCCTGCCCGGACACTCGGCGCGCGCATCTTCTCGGCGAGCAGCGACGGGATCTGCTCCAGCTCGGTCTCCCAGTCCCAGCCGTTGCCCCGCAGGTACTCCCAGCCGCGTCCCACTGGCGGGGCGATCGTGCGCATCGAGTCGAACTCACCGGTCGTCGCGTCCACCGCGACCGCCGTGACCTGCGGATGCAGCCGCACCCGCTGCTGGGTGGTGACGGTGCCCGCCGTGTCCGCGTAGAACTTGTTCTCCTGCACGGTCAGCAGGGAGGCATCGACATGCGCGACGCCGTCGGCGGCCAGCAGCCGCGCGCTCCATTCCGCGAGCAGCCCCGCCTTCTCCTCGTCGGGCACCGCGAACGGATTGATCTCGTACGAGGACACCCAGGTCCGGTCGGCGTGCACCGGCTCGTCCGCCAGCTCCACGCGCTCCTTGGACCCCGCGGCCTTGATCACCTTCGCGGACAGCTTGGCCATCGCCACGGCCTGGCCCGCGACCCGCGCCGCCGCGTCCATGGTCAGATCCACGCCGGAGGCGAACCCCCAGCTGCCGCCGTGCACCACCCGCACCGCGTACCCGAGGTCCGTGGTGTCGGAGGAACCCGACGGCTTGGCGTCGCGCAGCCGCCAGGACGCGCTGCGCACCCGCTCGAAGCGGAAATCGGCGTGATCGGCGCCGAGCGCGCGGGCCCGCGCGAGCGCTGCGTCGGCGAGCGCGCGCAGCGGCAGCGCCGTGAACGCTTCGTCGATGGAATGAGGCACGGATGACTCCTGTCGTCGGGACCGGACGCCTCCGATGATGTCGCGCCGCAGGGCCCCTTGCCCACTACTTCTGTAGGGACCCGACAGTGAGTTCTCCAAGGCGCTGTCAGAGCTCGATTCTCCGTACAACGTCATCTACCGATAGCTTCGATCAGTACCCGACCGCTATCGAAAGGGTGTCTGTTGAGCCGCTCGGTTCTCGTCACCGGAGGAAACCGGGGCATCGGCCTCGCCATCGCCCGCGCTTTCGCCGACGCCGGCGACAAGGTCGCGATCACCTATCGCTCAGGCGAGCCGGCGGACCTCGAAAAGCTGGGGTTCCTGGCCGTCAAGTGCGACATCACCGACACCGAGCAGGTGGAGCAGGCCTACAAGGAGATCGAGGAGAAGCACGGTCCCGTGGAGGTGCTGGTCGCCAACGCCGGCGTCACCAAGGACAAGCTCCTCATGCGGATGTCCGAGGAAGACTTCACGTCCGTCCTCGACACCAACCTCACCGGCGCCTTCCGGGTCGTCAAGCGTGCCAACCGCGGCATGCTGCGCGCCAAGAAGGGCCGCGTCGTTCTGATCTCCTCGGTCGTCGGACTCCTCGGCTCGGCCGGGCAGTCGAACTATGCCGCCTCCAAGTCGGCCCTGGTCGGCTTCGCACGGTCCCTCGCCCGTGAGCTCGGCTCGCGCAACATCACTTTCAACGTCGTCGCACCCGGGTTTGTCGACACCGACATGACCAAGGTGCTCACCGACGAGCAGCGCGCCGGCATCGTCGCCAATGTGCCGCTCGGCCGGTACGCGCAGCCGGAAGAGATCGCCGCCGCGGTGCGCTTCCTCGCGTCCGACGACGCCTCGTACATCACTGGAGCCGTCATCCCGGTTGACGGCGGATTGGGCATGGGTCACTGATCACATGAGCGGAATTCTTGACGGCAAGCGCGTCCTCATCACGGGTGTGCTGATGGAGTCCTCCATCGCCTTCCACACCGCCAGGCTGGCCCAGGAGCAGGGTGCCGAAGTCATCCTGACCGCCTTCCCCCGGCCCACGCTGACCGAGCGCATCGCCAAGCGGCTGCCCAAGCCCGCCAAGGTCATCGAGCTGGACGTCACCAACACCGAGCACCTGGACCGCCTGGCGGACCTGGTCCGCGCGGAGCTCGGCAGCCTCGACGGAGTGGTGCACTCCATCGGCTTCGCCCCGCAGGACGCGCTCGGCGGCAACTTCCTCAACACGCCGTTCGAGTCGGTCGCCACGGCGATGCACGTCTCGGCGTTCTCGCTGAAGTCGCTCGCGATGGCCTGCCACCCCCTGATGAGCAGTGGCGGCGCGGTCGTCGGCCTCACCTTCGACGCCCAGTACGCCTGGCCGCAGTACGACTGGATGGGCCCGGCCAAGGCCGCGCTGGAGGCGACCTCCCGCTACCTTGCCCGTGACCTGGGCAAGGACAACATCCGCTGCAACCTGATCTCGGCGGGACCGATCGGCTCGATGGCCGCCAAGTCCATCCCGGGCTTCTCGGACCTGGCGGACGTGTGGAACCACCGCTCCCCGCTGGCCTGGGACATGGCCGACCCGGAGCCGACCGGCCGCGGAGTCGTGGCGCTGCTCTCCGACTGGTTCCCGAAGACGACGGGCGAGATCATTCACGTGGACGGCGGGCTGCACGCCGTCGGCGCGTAACCCTTCACGGATTCCGCGGGAGCCGATCCGGCGGACGCAGTCCGGCGCAGCCGTGCGAAGCCCGTGAGGCCCCCGGGGCCGAGCGGTGCGAGTGCCGCGTCAAGAAGGGGAAGCCGCGCGTCCGTCCAGCAGACGGCGCGCGGCTTCTGTGCGCCGTGGGTCGACCCTGATGCGTACGCCGTCGAAGTCCGGGCCCCGGGTCGCGTCCAGTGCCATGCGGGACGTCGTGCCGTCCGCCGTCGACGACGGGTCGAGCGGGCTGCCCGGCAGCCCGTCGACCGTGAACACGTCGCGGTGCGGCTGCAGATGGGTGGCCATCGCCCACAGGACCTGGGAGTCCATGGTGACATCGACGTCCTCGTCGACCGCGACGACCGTCTTGAGGTACGGGTCCCAGCCCAGCAGCCCGAGCATGATCTGCCGTGCCTGGCCGGGGCGGCTCGCGCGCAGCGCCACGTACGCGTGGAAGTGCGTGCCCGACGTCGGGTAGTGCAGCGCCGTGACCTCGGGGAAGCGGTCCATCAGCTTTTGCGCCATCTCCGATTCGCGCGGGATCCGGGCGAGGTTGAGGTGCTCGGCGGTGTTGCCGCCCACCACGTCGAGGAGCAGCGCGTCCCGGCGGCGCAGCATCGTAGCGACGGTCAGGACGTTGTTGGTGGAGCGGTCCGACGAGTACCCGGAGAATTCACCGAACGGGCCCTCGGCCGCCCGCCGCGCCGGGTCGATCACCCCCTCCAGGACGATCTCGGCGCTGGCCGGCACCCTGATTCCGTACTCCGGTGTCCGTACGACCTCCAGCGGAGCCCCGAACAGGCCGCCCGCGACGGTCCGTTCGTCGGTGTCCGCGCCGACGCGCGCCGAGGCGGCGAGCATGAACAGCGGATGCGCGCCCACCACCATCGCCACCGGCAGCGGTTCACCGTGCTCCTCGGCCAGCCGCAGCAGCTGCCACAGATGACCGCGCGAGTGCAGGCTGGTGGCCAGTTCATTGCGGCTGTGGATGAGCGAGCGGTGGTAACTGAGGTTGCCCGCACGGCCGGTGGCGTACGACGGGGCTTCGGCCGTGATGATGCCGCTGGTGATGTACGGGCCGCGGTCCGACGCGAAGTGCTGGATGAGGGGGAGCGCGGTGAGGTCCACCGCGTCGCCCGAATCGACGACGCCGAGGACCGGCCCGTCCGCGACGACACGCGGCTCGCAGCGCCGCGCGGACGCGCGCTGGTACGCCCGGTGCAGTCCGGCGGGGTCGGCGCCGAGCAGCCGGCCGATCCGGCGCCGGGAGGCGAAGACGTTGGTGACCAGCGTGGTCTCCAGACCGGCCACCCGGGCGCAGACCAGCATCTCGTCGCGACCGCGCACCGCGAGCTCCATGGCCAGCGCCGCCACGTCCTCACCGTCGATCCTGTCGTCGATGTTCAGTACGTCCTCGGGGTGCCGGGCGGCGTACTCGCTGAGAAAGACCCGCAGATCCTGCGAGGCCCCTGGGGATCGAGCGGGCTCAGTGGTCACAGCAGACCCCCGCCTTCCGGTCCACCGTGAACAGCTCGCCCCACTCCGGCGCGCTCACCGTCAGCCCCAGCAGATCCAGCCCGGTACGGATCGCGACCCGCGCCCCGTCGTACACCGGCTTCCCCAACTCCCGCTCCACCAGCGCCGCGACCGGCGCCACCGGCAGCTCGGTGCCCGCCACCACGACACACTGCGCGTCCAGCGAATCTGCGCCGAGCAGCAGCTTGCGCACCCGCGAGACCGGCAGCTCCGCAGCCTCGCGCGGCGTGCCGAGACCGAGCGCCGTCACCGAGGCGATCTTGAATCCGGCCGCGAGATACGTGTCCGCCAGGCGGCCCGCGACCTGCTCGGAGCCGGGCGCGATCAGCGCCAGCGAGATGATGTCGCGCCGCGCGAGCAGATCGAGCTGGCCCAGCGTGACGGTGGACGCCCGTACGCCCGTCACCTCCTCGATCCAGCGGGCCACGGCCCGCCCGTGCGCCGCGCCGTGCAGATCGCTCGAACTGCCGCCCCACACCACCGCGTCCACTCCCGCGTCGGCCAACAGCCGTGCCGAGCGCGTCAGTTCGGTGGACTGGGACGGGGCGAGCGACGGGCCGCTCAGCACTTCGGGCAGCGCGGCCCGCCCGACGGGCTGGGCGGTCTCGATGGAGACCGGCTTGCAGATCTGGGCCGCCCAGCGCTCGACGCCGATGCCGGTGGACGGAACGAGATGACCGATGCGCTGCATGGGATTCCATTTCTCGTCTGCTCGCCGCCGGGCGGGCTCGGAACCAAGCCCGCCCGGCGGCCGAGGACATGCGGCCACAAAAGCCGCATCCGGGGGCTACGCGCGGGACGCTGCGGGCGTGTCCAGCGAGGCGTAACTGTCCTTCAGGCGCAGCTGCGCCTCTTCCTGGTCGCGCGGCGGGGGAGTGGGCTCGATGCCCAGCAGCTTCGCGGTGTTGTTGCCGAGGTAGCCCTCCAGGTGTTCCTCGGAGAGGTTCATGCCCTGCGGCGGCGGGCCGCAAAGAACCTCCAACTCCCGTGCCCACATGCCGGGTTCGTTCGGCGGTGAGTCGGTCCCGAAGAGCAGCTGGTGCTTCTCCATCTGCTGGGCGAACTCCACGATCCGCGACTGGAGCAGCCAGCCCGACTCGCCGTACACATTGGGGGAGTCGAGGATCATATAGAGCGCCTCGAAGCAGTACACCCCGCCGGTCTGCACCCCGAAGTGCCCCAGGATGAAGTTGACGTTGGGGAACTCGCGAATGATCGGATAGAACTGCGTCGGGATCGAGTACGGCCCGTCGCCGGTGTGGATCAGGACGAGGATGCCCAGCTCGTCACAGACCCGCAGAACGGGACGCAGCCAGTCCAGCGCCCGGTCGGGGCGGTAGGCATGCATGTTGGCATGCAGCTTGAGCATCTTGTAGCCGTATTCCTTGACATGGAATTCCAGCTCCTTCGCGCCGTTCTCGGGCCCGAAGCGCGGGTTGTACATGAAGTTCCCGATGAAGCGGTCCGGGTACGTCGTCACCAGCTCGGTGATGTACGCCATGTAGTCGCGGATGCCTTCGCGTCCGCCGCGCATCCCGTCCTGCCACACGGTGTTGCCGGGCGGGGGCATGATGCAGCCGTAGTCGATCCGGCGCGGCTTGCCGTTGATCATGTACGGGCCGTCCATCATGGCCAGCGTCCGCTCACCGGTGAACGGTTCGCCGTCGTGCCTCCAGGCCTGGTCCACGACGTTCGTGGGGTGCATATGGGTATCGATGATCAAGGTGCTGTTCCTTCCCAGCTGGTTCTGGTCGTATGTCGGATGACCGTGGTGAACCGTCGGGGGACCCGGGGGCGGGCCCGCATCACCTCCCTTCGCCGGAGCCGTCGTTGATGAAGCCGGCCCGGCCGATGAAGTCGTCGGGCCGCACCGGCACCCTGGCCAGCTCCAGGCCGGTCGCGTCACGCAGCGCGTTGGCGATGGCCGGTGTGGAGGACAGGGTCGGTGGTTCGCCCACCCCGTTCAGGCCGTACGGCGAGTCGGGGTGCGGCAGTTCAAGAAGGTCGATGGGCACGGACGGCATGTCCGCGATGGTGGGGATGAGGTAGTCGGTGAAGGACGGATTGAGCACCCGGCCGTCCTTGACGCGCAGTTCCTCCATCAGCGCGAGGCCGAGCCCCTGCGCGCTGCCGCCCTCGATCTGCCCCTCCACGGCAAGCGGATTCATCGCCTTGCCGACATCCTGCGCGGTGGCCAGCTCGACCACCTTCACCAGGCCGAGGTCGGTGTCGACCTCCACGACCGCCCGGTGCGCGGCGAACGCGAACGCGATATGGGCGTCGCCCTGCCCCTGCTCCGGGTCCACCGGGAACGTACGGCGGTGGGAGAACTCGTACTCCGCCTCGATGGGCCCGTCCGCGAGCAGTTTCTCCGGCGGACCGCCGCCACGGGCCTCCAGCTCCTCCCGTACGGCCCTGCACGCGCCCCGGACCGCGCCGCCGCTCATCCAGGTGATCCGGGAGGCGGACGCCGACCCGGCGTCACCGACCCGGGTGTCGGCCGGCAGCACCACCACGCGCTCAATGCCCAGCTCGGTCCTGGCAATCTGGGCCTGGACGGTGACGATGCCCTGGCCGCACTCGGCGGCGGAGGTGTGGATCTCGGCCACCGGCTCGCCCCCGACCAGGGACAGCCGGACCCGGGCCACCGAGCGGTCGTCGACGCCGCCCGAGAAACCGATCGCCTTCACCCCGATCGCATAGCCGACGCCGCGCCTGATGCCCTCGCCGTGCGTGGTGTTGTTCAGCCCGCCGGGGAGGGCGAAGGTCCCCTCGGGTGCGGGCGGCAGCGGCCGGTCCCGCAGCCGCTCAAGCAGCTCGGCGGCCGGCGCGGGACCGTCCACCGCCTGGCCCGTCGGGAGCACGGTGCCCGTCGTCATCGCGTTGCGTATCCGCAGCTCCACCGGGGGGATGCCGAGCGCGGCCGCCAGCTTGTCGAGGTTCGACTCGACGCCGTAGCAGGACTGCACAGCCCCGAAGCCGCGCATCGCCCCGCACGGTGGATTGTTGGTGTAGACGGAGAAGCCGTCGATCTCGACATGCGGTACGTCGTAGGCGCCCGCCGCGAAGTACGAACCATTGGCTATGACGACCTGCGAGGTGGAGGTGTAGGCGCCGCCGTCGAAGAGCAGCCGGGCCTTGACGTAGACGATCCTGCCGTCCCGTGTCGCGCCGTGCTCGAACCACATCTTCGCCGGATGCCGGTGCACATGCCCGAAGAAGGACTCCTCGCGGTGGTAACTCATCTTCACCGGCCGCCCGGTGCGCAGCGCGAGCAGCGCCGCGTGGATCTGCACCGAGACGTCCTCCCGGCCGCCGAACGCCCCGCCGACCCCCGACAGCGTCAACCGGACATTCTCCGGCGGCAGTCCGAGCGCCGAGCACATCTGCCGCTGGTCGTCGTGGATCCACTGGGTGGACACATACACATCCACGCCGCCGTCCTCGGCCGGGATCGCCAGCCCCGACTCGGGTCCCAGGAAGGCCTGGTCCTGCATCCCGACCTCGTACACCCCCGAGACGACCACCTCGGCGAGGTGCTCGGCGGCCGCCATGTCGCCGTGCCGGATGCGGACATGACGTACGACATTGCCGCTCTTCCCGTCGACCCGCCGCTCGTGCACCAGCGGGCCCGAACCCCGTACTGCCTCCTCGGGATCGGTGAGCGCGGGCAGCTCCTCGTACTCCACCTCGATCAGGCGCAGTGCGCGGCGCGCCGTCTCGGGATGGTCGGCGGCCACCAGCGCGACCGGCTCGCCCTGGTGACGCACCCGGCCGGCGGCCAGCACCGGCTGGTCGGCGACCTTCATGCCGTACAGCAGCCGGCCAGGCACGTCCTCGTGCGTGAGCACCGCCACGACGCCGGGCAACTCGCGTGCCCTGGTGGCGTCCAGCCGTATGATCCGCGCCGAGGGATGCGGGCTGCGCAGGGTCGCGCCCCACACCATGCCGTCCATGCGCAGGTCGGAGGAGTATGCGAAGGCCCCCTTGACCTTCAGGCGGCCGTCGGGCCGCAGGACGCTCTCGCCCACCCCCTGCCGGATGCCGGTAGCGGTACTCACGATCGATCACTTCCCTTCCATGGAACGGGGGGGGGCGGTACGACGTGCGGTGCTGCGGTGGTGCGGTCGTGTCCTGATGTGGCGTACGTGCTATTCGACGCTCCGGAATCCCGCCGCCGGGGTATCGGGCGCCGGCCCGTTCGCCACCGCCTGCGACAGCCGGATCCGCAGCCGCCTGATGTGCTCACGGGCGGCCAGCTCGGCGGCGTCCGGATCGCCTGCCGTCATCGCCTCGAAGATCCGGCGGTGCTCCTGGACGGCGAGGCGCGGTGCCTCCGGGCTGCGCCACAGCGAGTGCAACGCCAGGTGCGCCTTGCCCTGGATGGTGTCGAGAGCGGCGGTGAGATGGGTGTTGCCGGCGACCTCGCGGATCAGGCGGTGGTACGCCATGTCCATCTCGATGTGGGACTCCTCGGCGGAGTCCGAGGCCACCACCTGCTCGTGCCGGTCGAGCAGATCACGCAGCTCGGCGACCCTGGTGGCGTCGAGCCGCTCGGTGGCGAGCCTGGCGGCCAGGCCCTCCATCACCTCGCGCACCACGTACAGCTGACGCACGTCCTCGACGTCGACGGTGGAGACCACCGCACCCCGGTGCGGGACGTGGGAGGCGAGACCGTCGTGGATGAGGCGCTGCACCGCCTCCCGCACGGGGCTGCGGCTGATGCCCATCCGGGTGGCGAGCGCCGGTACGGAGAGGGCGTCGCCGGGACGCAGCCGATTGGCCAGTACGGCGCTTCTGAGCTCGTCGTACGCCCGGTCCGCCAGCAGGGTTCCTGCCGCGACCGGATTGACCGCACTCTCTGCCGACATGCCCGCCCGTCCCTTCTCGCGCTGCTCTCACGCTCTGTCCTTGCGAACTTTATGTTGCATGTAATGTTCAGACCCGTCAACGCCTCGCGCAGTCTTCTCTGCTTCCTCAGGGCCCTTCTTGCGGCCCGGCAGGCGCAGATGGCGGAAAAACAGGTTCAGCAGTACCGCGGTGAGCGTGCCGAGGATGATGCCGCTCTCGAAAAGTGCATGCAGTTGCCGTCCCGGCATCTGGTCGGCGAACTGCGGGAACGCGGTGGGCAGGAAGCCGATGCCCATGCTCGCGGCCACCACGATGGTGTTGCGCTGGTCGGTGAGGTCCGCCTGGACCAGGATCTGCACCCCGACCACAGCGATCGTCGCGAACAGCACGATCGTCGCGCCGCCCAGCACCGAGGCGGGCATCGAGGAGACCACCGCGCCCACCTTGGGCACCAGGCCGAGCACCATCATGATCACGCCGGACGAGGCGACGATCCAGCGGCTCTTGACCCGGGTCAGTCTGATCAGCCCGATGTTCTGCGAATAGACCGTGCTGGGAAAGGAGTTGAGAACGCCGGCCACCGCCGTGGCCAGGCCGTCCGCGCGCAGCGCCCGGGTGATCTGTTTGCCGTCCACCTCACGGCCGACGATCTCGCCCACCGCGAAGAACTGCCCGATCGACTCCACCGCGATGATGATCATCACCATGAAGATCGAGAGCACCGCGATCATCTCGAAGCGCGGTGTCCCGTAGTGCAGCGGAGCGGCCATCCCCACCCAGGACGCGTCCCCGATCCCGGAGAAGTCCGTCCTGCCCGCGAGCGCGGCCACCAGGGTTCCGACGAACAGCCCCACCAGCACCGCCACAGTGGCCAGAAAGCCCCGCGAGAACTTGTGCAGCAGCAGAATGACGACGAGCGTCACCGCGGCCAGGCCCAGATGCGCGGGGGAGCCGAAGGTCTCCTGGCTCGGGTCGCCGCCGCCCACCTGCCGGGCCGCCACCGCCAGCAGCGTGATCCCGACGATCGTCACGATCGTGCCCGTGACCAGCGGCGGGAAGAAGCGCACCAGCCTGCTGAAGACCGGCGCGATGACGAACAGCGCGAGCCCGGCGGCGATCACCGCGCCGAAGACCGTCGGCAGCCCCGCCTTCGCCCCGCCCGCCGCGAGCCCCACCGAGACGAGCGAGGGGACGGCGGTGGTCGATGTCCCCTGCACCACAGGCAGCCGGATACCGATGCCCGGCAGCCCCACGGACTGCAGCAGCGTGGCGATACCGCAGGTCAGCAGGGAGGCGTTGACGAGCAGCCCGATATCGTCCCCGCTCAGGCCGATCCCCTCGGCCACCAGCAGGGGCATGACCACGGCCCCCGCGTAGAAGGCCAGCACGTGCTGAAGCCCGTACACAGCCAGCCGCCACGCGGAGGGCACCGCCTCCACGGGGTCGACTTCCTTTGCCGGTACGGAGTTCGTGGCCGCTGCGGACTTCGTGGCCGATACGGGACCGGCTCTCCCGGCGGCGTCGCTTTCCTTGCGTGACATGTGCGTCTCCCTCCACCCGGCGGCCCATGGCGCGCCGGGGGTTCTTGTGTGCGCATGTACGGGGGCCGCGGACGGGCAGCCAGAGTGGGGCGCGGTGGGTCTGTCGGGCAGTGGTCAGTGCCGCCAGGCGGCGGTCAGCGCGCCGAGGCCGGCCCGCTCCACCAGCCGTTCGGCCCGCTCCTGCGCCTCGGCGAACAGCGCCTCCTCGTCGACCAGCACACAGCGGCCGTCCTCGAAGACGACCCGGCCGTCGACGACCGTCATCTCCACGTCGGAGCCGCGCGCGGAGTAGACGAGGGCGGCCACCGTGCGGTGCAGGGGCCGCAGATGCGCGCGGTCCAGCGCGACCACGACGAGGTCTGCGGGTGCGCCCACCGAGAGGTGCCCGGTGCCGGTGCCCGCATAGCGGCCGCCCTCCCGGGTGGCCAGTTCGAGCGCCTCCTCGCAGCGCGCCGCCGCCGGGTCCAGGGTGTGCTGGCGCTGGCCGAACAGCGTCTGTTTCATCACCTCGAACATGTCCTGGCGGTGGCCCGCGCTCGGGCCGTCGGTGCCCAGCGCCACCACCGCGCCCGCGTCCCGCAGCTCACGCAGCCGCATCACCCCGGACGCCAAGTAGGCGTTGGACGCGGGGTTGTGGGAGACGCCGGCCCGCCGCTCGCCGATGTGCTTGATCTCGGCCTCGTCCAGCCACACGGCATGGGCGAGTGTCGCGCGCTCGTCCAGCAGCCCCTCCTGGGCCAGCCACTGGACGGGCCTGACGCCGTACGCCTCCAGATAGCTCTCCGGATCCTTGGCGCCTTCGCTGCAGTGCGTGTGCCAGCGCGTGCCGAACTCGGCGGCGAGCTCGGCCGCGCCCCTGACCAGGTCCTGGTCGACGTAACTCAGATTCAGCGGCGCGGGCCAGATCTCCACCATGGAGTGCGGCGGGCGGCGCTCCATGCACTCGCGGGTGAGCTCGATCTCCTCGTCGACGGAGTAGCGGAAGAGTGCGTGGGGCAGGCCGCGGGCGGCCGCGACCGCCGTCCTGTGGCCGATCATTCCGCGCGCCACGGCGCCGCGCAGACCGGTGGATTCGATGGCGCGGGCGACCGCGAGCACGGTCTCGGGGTCGGTCGGCGCGTAGTGGTTGTCGATCACGGTGGTGATGCCCGAGCGCAGTGCCTCCACCGCGCCGAGCGTGGCCGCGACCCGGGCGTCCTCGGGGTCGACGGCTATGGAGTACGGCCACATGAATTCGCACAGCCACGGCCAGATGGACAGCCCCTCACCGAGGCCGCGGGCCAGTGCCTGGAACAGGTGCGTGTGGCCGTCGACGAAGCCGGGTACGACCGCGCGCCCCCGGCAGTCGACCGTCCGGGCCGCCTGCCAGGCGGCGTCGACCTCCACCGCCGGGCCGACCGCCGCGATCCGGTTGCCGATGACCGCCACCGAGCCGGGCTCGTACACGGACCGTGGGCCGTCCACAGTCACCACCCGTCCACCGGACAGCAGAAGGTCGCATTGCATGGGTCCTCCAGAGGGGGTGCAGGTGCGGAGTCGATGGCATGTTCAACATTGCATGTAACATATTCAGGCCACCGAGCCTGTCAACCCTCTGCACGCGATCTCTCGAATCGATCTCGAATCTCTGTCGATCCGAGTCGCCGATCCTGCCGGTTCGAGTCCCCGAGTCGAAAAGACCGGCGACTCACCGCAGACTATGGAAACCGGGATATACCCGGCGCTCTGTGGGGAGGAGGTGAGGGCGTTTGCGCCCGTCATGCCGTCGAGCGGCAGCTCTCGCAGTGTCCACGGTCGCGCTGGCCGGACTGACCGGCCCGGCCACCACGGTTCAGGCGGCCCCGGCGGTGCCCGCGCTTCTCGCCCCGGCCGATCCCGTACCGGCCCCCGCACCCGCCCCCGAGGCCCCCGGCGCCGAGCGCCCGATGAAGCCCGCCCCCTTCGGCTCCACCTGCCGTACGTCGGTCGAGGGCTCGCAGGTCGTCGCGTACTGCCACAATCCGTATCCCGAGTCCGACCAGGTGCGGCTGCACACCGAGTGCGACCGCTGGTGGGACATCGACGCGGACGGCCGGCCGGTCGAGGTCGGACCCGCACAGACGGTACGGCTCACCGACCGCTGCTGGAAGGAAGTCCGGTCGGCGTGGGTCAGCCACGGACGGATCTGACACCGGGCCCAAGGCCGACCGGGCGCCCTGGCGGATGTCGAGCAGCCCGTTCTACGCCCGCTCCCCGAGACACTTCAAGGAGTAACCCGCTGCCTCGGTGGCGGCCGTCTCCGTGTCACCGGCCCGGATCGCCTCGACCAGCCGCGCGTGATCCATGTGGTCCTCCGGCCGCAGCTCCTGGCCCACGTCGTCGCGCAGCCAGTCGCGCAACAGGTCGCCCAGGTCCGCGTACAGCCCGATCAGGACGTCGTTGTGCGAGGCGGCGACGATCGCGAGGTGCAGCGTCGCGTCGGCCGTCACGAAGTGCTCGGCGTCGCCCGAGGCCCATGCCTGCTCACGCCGCGCGAGCAGGACGTCCAGCTGTCGTACGTCGCGCTCGGTACGCCGCTCGGCGGCCAGCCGGGCGGCCGAGCACTCCAGTGTCGAGCGCAGCTCCGCGATATGGCGGGGATCGGCGTCCGCGAAGCGGCGGTGCATCACCCCGGCCAGCTCGCTGGTGGCGATGACATACGTGCCCGAGCCCTGGCGGATGTCGAGCAGCCCGTTGTGCGCGAGCGCGCGGACCGCCTCGCGCACGGTGTTGCGGGCCACTCCCAGCTGCTCGACCAGTGCGGGCTCGGTCGGGATGCGCGAGCCGACGGGCCACTCGCCCGTGGTGATCTGGTTGCGCAGCTCGGTGATCACCTGGTCGGCCAGTGCCGAACGCCGGGGAGAGGTCAGCGGCATGGTGCTCCTCGTCTCGGAAAACGTGTCGGAAAACGTGTCGGAAAACGTCGCGGGAATCGTCGAGGGAATCGAATCGTCTCGGGAATCATCCTGGGTCGGGGGAAGCGATTGGACAACCAATCATCCCATGATTCTATGATGGCTCCATGCCCGAAGACGAGACCCGGACCCTGAGCCCCGCCCGCACGGCGCCGGCCACCCCCGCAGAGCCCCCCGCCGCCACACCGCGGCGGCCGGTGTGGATCACCCGGCTCGTGGTCGTCGGGCTCGTCCTCGCCGCTCTCAACCTCCGCCCGGCCATCACCAGCCTCGGCCCGCTCCTGGAGGAGGTCCGCACTGGCCTCGGTATGAGCGGCAGCCTGGCCGGCCTGCTGACCTCCGTACCGCCGCTCTGCTTCGCGATCTTCGGCCTCACCGCCCCCCGGCTCGCCCGTCGCTTCGGCCCCGGCGCGATCATCTGCGCCGGCATGGTGGCGATCGCCGCGGGCCTGGTGCTGCGCCCCTTCGCGGGCGGCACCGTCGGGTTCCTCGCGGCCAGTGCGCTGGCCCTGATGGGCATCGCCGTCAGCAACATCCTGATGCCGGTCATCGTCAAGCGCTGGTTCCCCGACCGCGTCGGCTCGATGACCGGGCTCTACTCGATGGCCCTGGCCCTCGGCACCGCGCTCGCCGCGGCCGCCACGGTTCCCATGACCCAGGCGCTGGGCGGCAGTTGGCAGACCGGCCTCGCGGTCTGGGGCGGCCTCGCCGCCGTCGCCGTAGTGCCCTGGCTCGTCCTCGCCCGCCACCGCAGCACCGGGGCCGCCGCGGCACGGAGCGCGACACAGGGGCAGGAGACGACCGGCCTCAGGATCACCCGCAGCCCCACCGCGTGGGCGCTGGCCTGCTTCTTCGGCCTCCAGGCCACCGCCGCGTACATCACCATGGGCTGGATGCCGCAGATCTTCCGCGACGCCGGGGTCTCGGCGGGCACGGCCGGTGTGCTGCTCGCCGTGACCATGGCGATGGGCATCCCGCTCGCTTTCGTCATCCCGCGCGTCGCCTCCCGCATGCGCACCCAGGGCCCGATCGTCGTCGTACTCGGCCTGTGCGGACTCATCGGTTACGCGGGCCTCTTCCTCGCCCCCGCTTCGGGCGCCTGGGCGTGGGCCGTCCTGCTCGGCGTCTCCAACTGCGCCTTCCCGCTGGCCCTCACCATGATCGGCATGCGCACCAGGAGCGGCGCCGGAGTCGTCCGCCTGTCCGCCTTCGCGCAGAGCACCGGGTATCTGATCTCCATCCCCGGTCCGCTGCTCGTCGGCGTGCTCTACCAGCACAGCGGCGGCTGGGGCCTGCCGATCGGCCTGATGGCGGGGCTGATGGTGCCGCAGATCGTGGTCGGCATCCTGGCCGGACGCAACCGCACCATCGAGGAAGAGCTGCGCTGATCCTGTCGGCGTACGCCCGGACCCGGCCGGATCGGGGCGTACAAAGGGTGCGAGACTGAACGTATGCCAGTACTCGACCCCAATCCCCAGAACGGCCAGCGCAAGCTGCTCATCGTGCTCGGCGCGATGCTCGGCATCACGCTGATCATTGCGATCATCGCGTCCATCGCGTCCCCCTGACCCCGTGGTGCGCGGGCAGGGTAGGGCTTTCCCCACCATCCCTTAGGGGGCCAGGGTCAGGGTGAAGTGGGTGGGTCACCGGATGGGGCAGGGCGCCCCCGGTCCGTAGGTTCGAAGTACACCAACCGAACCTTACGGAGGCGGCCATGGCGGCCCGTGCACACACCCGGAGCAACCCCCCGGCCTCCGGCGTCGACGTGCGGTTGCCGTGGTGGGCCATCGCCCTCCCCGCGATCGCCTTCGCCGTGCTGCTCGTGCTCATCGCCGGTCCCGGCGAGGCCCAGGCCGCGGGCGGCGATCCGGCGGTCACGCACCTGATGGAACGTATCCAGCAGAGCCTGTCCCGCCAGGGGTGACCGGCGGACATCAACCGGCCGGCCCGGCCACCGCCTCCCGGCCCGCGGCGCGTTCACCCGTGGTGGGGGAGCAGGCCAACACCCTGCGCCCCGTGGCACGATCCATGCGAAGCTGGGATGCATGAGCGTCGATACACCCCGCAGGATCGTCCTACTCAGGCATGCGAAGGCCGACTGGCCACAGGTGTCCGACCACGATCGGCCGCTCGCCGACCGCGGCCGCATGGACGCCCCCACCGCCGGCGCCCGGCTGGCGGAGACCGGTATCCCCTTCGACCTGGCACTGTGCTCGACCGCGGCCAGGACCCGCGAGACGTGGAAGCTGGTGGTGCAGGCACTGCCGCACCGGCCCAGGACCGTGTACGAGGAGCGGTTGTACGAGGCCTCCCCCGGTGAGCTCATCGCGGTTCTGAACGAGACCCCGGACGACGTGAACGACCTTCTTCTCATCGGGCACAACCCCGGAGTGCACGCGGTCGCGGAGGCGCTCACGGGGACGGGCGAGGGTGACGCACCGGCCCGCATGGCCCGTAGCGGCTTCCCGACCTCGTCGTTCGCGGTCATTGGTTTCACCGGCCCGTGGAAGTCCCTGGAGCACGGCGTCGCCAACCTCGTCGACTACTGGGCCCCGCACGACTGATCCCACTGTCCCGCACGAAGCTCCGGTGCGGATGTGACCGCACCGGCGCTTCGCCGTTCGCCGACTACTCCACGAGGCCGTCGGCCGCCTCGACCTCTTCACGGGTGATGCCCAGCAGATACAGGACGGTGTCCAGGAACGGCACGTTCACGGTGGTGTGGGCAGCCTTGCGGACCAGGGGCTTCGCATTGAAGGCGACGCCCAGGCCGGCGGCGTTCAGCATGTCGAGGTCGTTCGCACCGTCGCCGATCGCGACCGTCTGGGACAGCGGTACGCCCGCCTCGGCGGCGAAGCGACGCAGCAGCCGCGCCTTGCCCGCGCGGTCCACGATCTCGCCGACCACCCGTCCTGTGAGCTTCCCGTCCACGATCTCCAGGGTGTTGGCCGAGGCGAAGTCGAGACCCAGCTTCTCCTTGAGGTCGTCCGTGACCTGGGTGAACCCGCCCGATACGATGCCCACTTGGTAGCCGAGCCGTTTGAGCGTACGGATCAGGGTGCGGGCGCCGGGCGTGAGCCGCACCTCGGTGCGGACCTTGTCCACGACCGCCGAGTCGAGGCCCGCGAGCAGCGCCACGCGCGCGTGCAACGACTGCTCGAAGTCCAGCTCCCCGCGCATGGCCCGATCGGTCACCTCGGCGACCTCGGCCTCGCAGCCCGCGTGCGCGGCGAAGAGCTCGATGACCTCGTCCTGGATGAGCGTCGAGTCCACGTCCATCACGACGAGCCGTTGGGCGCGGCGGTGCAGCCCGGCCGAGACCACGGCCACGTCGATCCCCTGCTCGGCGGCCTCCAGGGAGAGCGCGGTGCGCAGCGGCTCGGTCTCGGTGCCCGACACGGCGAACTCCACCGCGGTGACGGGGTACTTGGCGAGCCGGAAGATCCGGTCGATGTTGCCGCCGGTCGCGGTGATACGGGCCGCGATGGCGGCGGTGGACTCGGAGGTGAGGGGGTGCCCGAGCACGGTGACGTGCGAACGGCCGCTGCCGCGCGGCCGGTTGTCGCCGGTACCCGAGATGATCTCGGCCTGGAGTCTGAGCGACTCGGCCCAGCTGTGCACGGTGGCGCGGAGATCACCGGCGGTGCTCACGGTCGGCTCGGTGACGAGGGCGCACAGGACGATGCGGCCACGAGTGACGACCTGCTCGATGTCGACCACGTCGACGGCGTAGGCGGCGAGGGTGTCGAAGAGCCCCGCGGTGATCCCGGGGCGGTCCTTCCCGAAGATCTTCACGAGGAGCGTGGGGGCGTCAGAGGCCTGACTGGGCTGTGATGCGGTCATGGTGCCCCCACCGTATCGGGCCCCCTCCCGCCTCCGACCTCCTGTCCCGCGGGTCGGACGGGTAGGGCGGGCGGCGCGGGCCGCAGATCGGCCTCCACGGCCTCCGGGGGTCTCCAGAGGCCGCCCCGGTGTCACCTCGGCTGCCGCGGCCTCCCCGGCGGCGGCGGACCCTCCTCCGGCGGCGTCGGCGGCCCCTGCGGGTGGGGACGGGGGCGGGGCTGGGGCGGCGGCATCGGCGGCGCAGGCCCCACCATGGTCGGCGCCCCGTGCACGCCCTGCGGCGGCCGCAGATACGGATTGGTGTCCGCGTCGGCAGGCCGGTATCCGGGCGACGGCGTGTACGGCCCGGGTACGTACGCCAGGTCCGGGTACGTACGGTCGTCCCGCCGCGTCCCGAGCGAGAACGGCGAAGCCCGCCGCCCCGCCGCCCCCGACACGTACGCCAGCAACGCCCCGACGCCACCCGCCGCCGTACCCCACGCCGCCCCGAGCAGCGCCGCCATGGGCGCACTGCCGTGCAGCTCGATGCCGGCGCCGAACGCGTCGAACCCGAGCACCGACAGCGACGCGTCGGCGGAGACGCCTGTCAGCCACACCAGCAGCGGCAGCGCCAACGCCGTCATGACGCCGAGCCGCACCGCGCAGCGCCCGGCGAAGCCGAACGCCGACCGGCCGCCCTTGGGCGTACGGGCCGCCGCCAGCACCCCGGCGAGCAGCATCATCACCGCGGCGGCGACCCCCAGCAGCCAGACCCGCTGATCGAGCTCGGCGAGCCGCCCCAGCGTCAGCTCCCGGTCGTCGGAGACCCGGAACAGCTCGTCCACCGGATCGGGCAGCAGCTTCGCCAGCTCGCCCGTGGCCTCGCCGTCCCACGGCACCAGCAGCCCCACGGGAATCCCGAGCCACACCCCGTTCGGCGCCCCGAGCAGCGCCGCCCCCGCGATCCGCTTCGGGTTGTTGTCGCCGACCGCCGCGTACGTCGCCGCGGCGAGCCCCGCCAGGACCGCGAGCACCAACACCGTGACCAGGGCGGAGGCAGCGGGCCGCACGCCCCGGTGCAGCGCGTCCAGGCGGCGCGGCAGCGGCGTACGACGGGACGCGAGCAGCGCGATCACCAGCACCCCGAGCACCCAGCAGGCCCCGCCCACCAGGGACTCGGCGGTGTTGACGGTGAACCCCACCGAGGCCTTCGCTTCCGCGAGATCGGTGAGCCGGTCGGGCAGCAGACCGCCGAGATCCCCGAGCCCTTCGGGCAGTTTGTCGTTGATGTCGTCGGGCAGGTCGTTGCCCGGGATCTTCTCAAGACCGAGCTGATCGCCGTCAACTGTGATGACGTCGTGACCTGCCCAGGCGAGCCCACCCATGGTGGCGACGAACAGGACGGCCACCGCGCCCGCTCGCGCGACCAGTTCGCCCCCCGGAATGAACGCCCCCGCACCCCGCAGCGACCGCAGGAAGAAGACGGCGAGGAGGAGCGCGCCGGCCAGGCCCACGCCCAGTGGCGCGATGTCGACGGCGGTCCGCGCCTCGGCGCCATCAAGGCCGAAAGCCTCGACATTGCCGGACGGACTGACCGAACCGCCCGCCCCGAGCACCACCATGGCCGCCGTCATCGGCCCGAGCGACGCGGTGGCATCCGCGCCCAGCAGATGCAGCCCGAGAGCGGCCACGCCCGCCATCCCGGCCAACGCCCAGCTCACCGAGGCGATGGCGGCCAGCAGCACATCCCCCCACCGCACACGCCCGCTGTCGCTCGCAGCCATAAGGACCCCCCGATCCGTACGGAAATGTTCCTACTTGTTCTGTTCGCGCATGATCCGTACGCACTCATGGGCGCTTACTACTCTCCGAGGCCATTTCTCCCACGTCAACGGGCAGCTGATACAGGGTTGGTACGAGGTCGTCACTGGGCCCGGCTTTCGTATTCGGGACTGGGCCTGAAATAGTTCCCCACGATGTTCAGCATCCCTAGACTCCCTGCGATGGGGGTAACTCGGGGGACAACTAGTGGGGCGCGGAGTGCCGGAACTCGTACTGGAATTGAATGGCAGGACCTGGACGCTCGATCCGTCCCGGTCGTACACCCTCGGGCGCGATCCGCAGGGTGATCTGGCGATCGACGACGCCAGGGTCTCGTGGCGGCACGCGACCATCAGCTGGGGCGGTCGCAGCTGGGTCATTGAGGACCACGGCAGCACCAACGGCACGTATGTGCAGGGCCAGCGGATCCACCAGATGGAGATCGGCCCTGGCTCCGCCGTGCACCTGGGCAATGCCACCGACGGTCCGCGCTTGAGCCTGACCGGCGCGGGCGCGGACGCCGGTGTGCCCAGCGCGCAGGCGGCGGGCAATCAGCAGGCACCTCAGCAGCAGGCACCCCAGCAGTCGCAGCAGAGCGGCCCCGGCTGGGCGGCGCAGGCGCAGCAGTATCAGCAGCCGCAGTACCAGCCGCCGCAACAGCAGCCGCCGCAGGCCCAGCAGCCGCCGCAGGCCCAGCAGGCCTGGCAGCAGCAGCCCCAGCAGGCGCAGGTGCCGCATCAGCAGGGCGGCCCGTCCGGCGGTGCCGCGGGGGCCCCACCGGTCTACGGCGACCGCAGCCCGACGACGTTCCACCAGGTGGCGCTCGGCCGGGTCATGCGGATCGGCCGTGCGCTGGAGAACGAGCTGGTCGTCTCCGACCTCCAGGTCTCCCGGCTGCACGCCGAGTTCGTGGCGACGCCCGACGGCCGGTTCGAGATCCACGACCTCGGCAGCCACAACGGCACGTACGTCAACGGTCAGCCGATCCCCAAGTCGGGCACCGCGCTGCTCGGCCCCAACGACATCGTGGGCGTCGGTCACTCGACGTACCGACTCGTCGGGGACCGGCTCGAAGAGTTCGTCGACACCGGCGAGGTCTCCTTCTCCGCCCGCCACCTCACGGTGACGGTCGACGGAGGCAAGGACATCCTCAAGGACGTCTCCTTCGGCGTGCCGGAGAAGTCGCTCATCGCGGTCATCGGGCCCTCTGGATCCGGCAAGTCGACGCTGCTCAAGGCGCTCACCGGCTACCGGCCCGCCAACAAGGGCGATGTTCTCTACGACAACCGGAACCTGTACAAGCAGTTCGCCGAGCTGCGCCAGCGCATCGGTCTGGTTCCGCAGGACGACATCCTGCACAAGGAACTGTCGGTCAAGAAGGCCCTGAAGTACGCGGCCAAGCTCCGCTTCCCGGCCGACACCTCGGAGGCCGAGCGGCAGACCCGTATCGACGAGGTACTGGGCGAGCTCAAGCTGGACATCCACAAGGAGAAGAAGGTCAGCTCCCTCTCCGGTGGCCAGCGCAAGCGCGTCTCGGTCGCCCTGGAGCTGCTGACCAAGCCGTCGCTGATCTTCCTCGACGAGCCGACGTCCGGCCTCGACCCGGGCATGGACCGCGACGTCATGCAGCTGCTGCGCGGTCTCGCCGACGACGGCCGCACCGTGCTGGTCGTCACGCACTCCGTGGCCGAGCTCGCGATCTGCGACAAGCTGCTGGTGATGGCTCCCGGCGGATCCGTCGCCTACTTCGGTCCGCCGGAGGAAGCGCTCAACTTCTTCGGCTACAGCACCTGGGCCGACGTCTTCTCGGCCTTCGAGAACTACCGCGACTACGACTGGGCGGGTCGCTGGCGCGGTTCGCAGCACTACCAGATGTACGCCGCCGACATCGACGCCGTCGCCGCGCAGTCCGTGCACATGCCGTCCGCCCAGCAGATGCGCCCGCCCAAGCCGCAGAGCTGGGGCTCGCAGCTGTTGACCCTGGTCCGCCGCTATGTGTCGGTGATCGTCTCCGACAAGGGCTTCATCGGCCTGATGCTGATCCTCCCGGCGGTGCTGGGCATCGTCAGCGTCGTCATCCCGGCCGACAGCGGCCTCGGTCTCGGCCCGGAGAAGAACAGGCTGGTCAACAAGGACGTCGGTACGATCCTGCTGATCCTCGCGGTCGGCGCGTGCTTCTCCGGCGCCGCCAACTCCGTCCGCGAGCTGATCAAGGAACGGGTGATCTACGAGCGGGAGCGCGCCACCGGCCTGTCCCGTTCCGCGTATCTCATGTCCAAGGTCATCGTCCTCGGCCTGATCACCGCCCTCCAGGGCATGATCATCGCGGCGATCGGCTTCGGCGCCCGCGCGAAGCTGCCGGCCGAGGGTGTCATCTTCGAGAAATACCCGGTCATCGAGATGACCATGGTCATCAGCGCCCTAGGGTTCACCTCGATGATGTTCGGCCTGATCATCTCGGCTCTGGTGAAGACCGCCGAGAAGACCATGCCGCTGCTGGTCATGTTCGCGATCGTTCAGGTCGTCTTCACCGGTGTCCTCTTTCAGCTGCACGACAGCCCGGGTATCGAGCAGGTCGCCTGGCTGATGCCATCGCGCTGGGCGGTGGCCGCCCTGGGCACGACGGCCGAGCTCAATGTCGCGATGCCGTGGGACGTCAAGAACCTCGACGCCCTGTGGGACCACTCGGCGAGCCAGTGGATGCTCGACATGGGAGTGCTCCTCGGCATCGGCGCACTCTGCGGCTTTGTCGTGGTGCGCCTGCTGCGCCGCCACGAGCCCGAGGTCATGCGCAAGTAACAGCGCGCCGGTACCACGCACATAGACGCACATGCGACGCACCTACGACGCACAAGGGCGGCACCTCTCGGAGGTGCCGCCCTTGTGCGTCGGCGTACGGACGAGCCTGCGGGGATCCCGCGGCTCAGTACGCGCCGTTCACGTTGTCGATGGAGCCGTACTTGTCCGCGGCGTAGTTGGCCGCGGCGGTGATGTTGGCGACCGGGTCGGCGATGTTCGTCGACGTGCCCGCGACGTGGAAGGCGTCGAACGTCGGCTGGATGACCTGGAGCAGGCCGATCGACGGGGTGCCGTTCTGGGCGTTGATGTCCCAGCCGTTGCTGGCGTTCGGGTTGCCGGTGGACTCCCGCATGATGTTGCGGTGCAGTCCGTCGTACGAACCGGGGATCCCCTTGGACTTCATGATGTCCAGGGACTGGCGGATCCAGCCGTCCAGGTTGTTGGCGTAGACGGGCTTGCGGGCGGCGGCGCGGCTCGCGGCGGCCTTGTCGTCCGCGCGCTCCTTCGCCTCGGCCTTGACCTTCGCCCGGGCGGCGGCCTTCGCCTTGGCCCTGGCGTCGGCCTTGGCCTTCACGTCGGCCGCCTTGGCCTCGGCCGCGAGGTGCTTGGCCTGCTTGTCGGCGCCTGCGTGCTGCCGCGTGACGCTCAGGTGCACGGTCTTGGCCTGCGCACTGTCGACGGTGCTCGACCAGGCCACGGGGGCGGCGGAGACGGTCTGGGGCTCGGCCTCGGCAGTCGCTTCGCCGGGGACGAGCGAGAACGCGAGGGCAGCGGCGCCGAGAGCGGCGACGCCGGCGATGGAGGCCTTGTGAGTCTTCTTCAGGCGACTAAGGCCGGGGGTGCTGGACGCGGACATGCAACGTACCTCTTCGAATAGCGGAAGCCGCGGTGTCCGCGACGGCAGCCATTGTTAGCGTCCGCAAAATTCTGTGGCAAAGCTGTGAAGTACGACCCTGGGTAGTTGGTCGCACACCTAACAGAGGCGTCAAATGTCGGGCCCTACCCCGCTCACGTGCCCCTTATGCATCCACTAGGGCTCTTCGTAAGTGACGTGCGTCCTATGTGCGGGCTCACATCGGGCAGGTAACAAACTCACCAACCGTTGCTAAAGCGACGCGCACTGTGAGCGTTCTCCTCCGGAAGGATGAGGTGGATGTCGCCGAACTCGTGCCAGAGGTAGAGATGGTGCAGCGCCTCGGCATACCCGCGGCGCAGCGCCGCCCGCCCCGCGATCGCCTCCAGCATCAGCAGATGCGACGCCTCCGGCTCGTGCAGCCCGGTCAGCAGCCCGTCCACCACGCGCACCCCGCGCTCCGGAGTGACCACCAGATCGGTCCACCCGGACGCCGCGCGCACCACCGCGTCGGGCCCGGCCGCCGACTCCAGCGCCCGCACCGCCGTCGTACCGACCGCGAGAATCCGGCCGCCGGCCACCCTCGCGGCATTGACCAGCCACGCCGTGGACCCGGGCACATCGAAGCGCTCCGGATACGGCGGCTCGTGCGCCTCGGCCGAGGCGACCCCCGTATGAAGGGTCAGCGGCGCGAACTGCACCCCCCGGCTCACCAGCTCGGCGACCAGCGCCGCGGTGAAGGGCCGCCCGGCACTCGGCATCTCCGCCGAGCCGCCGCCGTCGGGGGAGGGCAGCGCGAAGACCGTCTGGTACGCGGACAGCGGCTGGTCCCGCTCCGTGTACCCGTACCGGATGGGCCTGCCGTGGCGGTGCAGCAGTCCCGGCACATCGACGCCGGACACCCGGGCCCACCACAGCCGGTCCCCGGCCCCGCCGAGCGGCTCCTCCAGTACGAGCCGCGCGCCCCCGGCCGGCCGCACCACCGCACCGGCGGGCCCGCCGGCCCGCGGCCGCGTCGCCCCGCCCCGGTCGGGACCGCGCAGCTCCACGGCCCACCGCCCGTCGTCCCCGCGCGTCGAGAAGTGCACCACCACGGCCGCGTCCCCGAGGATCCCGTCCACCGCCGCCGGAAGCGTCGGTGACGTATTGACGACCAGTACGTCACCGGCTCTCAGCCGCCCGGGCAGCTCCCGGAAGGCGTGATGCGCGACCTCGGTCCCGCGCGAGACCAGCAGCCGTACGTCGTCGCGGCCCGACCCCCGCTCCTCCGCGGGCACCCGCGCCGACAGCTCCGGCGGCACAGGACCCAACAGGTCGCCGAAGCCCCGGGTGCCCGGTCCGCAGTCCGTCCGCGGGGCGGTCGCCTCCCTCATCGGGCCACCGCCGACAGCGCGGACGCGGTGTACCGCCCGCTCGCGGGCCGCTCGTCGAGCAGCCGAAGCAGCGCGGGCACCACCGTCTCCGGCTCGGGCCGGACATCACCGTCCTGCGGCACGGCCGCCGCGTACAGATCCGTACGCATGTCGCCCGGGTCGACCGCCCACACCCGCAGCTCCGGCTCCTCCACCGCCAGTACCGCCGACAGCTGGTCGAGCGCCGCCTTCGACGCCCCGTAGCCGCCCCAGGTCCCGTACGCCTCCACCGCCGCGTCCGAACTCACCGAAAGCACCGCGCCCCCGGCCTCCCGCAGCAGCCCGAGCGTCCCGTGCACGAGCCCGAGCACCGCCACCACATTGGTCTCCAGCGCCGCCCGCAGCCCGTCCAGATCCAGTGCCTCCAGCCGTACGAGCGGCTCGGCGCCCAGCGCACTCGCGTTGTTCACCAGCAGATCCAGGCCCCCGAGCCCCTTCGCCGCCTCCACCAGCTCCGCCCGGTGCGCGGCGTCCGTGACATCCCCGGCCACGGCCACCACCCGCGTGCCGTAGCGGCCGGCCTCCGCCGCCGCATCCCGCAGAACCGACCCGGTCCGCGCGTCCAGCACCAGATCCCAGCCGCGCTCCGCGAGCGCCACCCCCAGCGCGCGGCCAAGACCCTTCGAAGCTCCCGTGATGATCGCTACCGGCATGACAACCGTCCCCTTCGTCGCACCGCTCGTGTCGCTCGTAGCCCCAACGTAGGAACGCGCCCGCGCCCGGCGCCTCAGCCGCGGGCCTCTTCCAGCAGGGCACTTCGGCCTACGCCCAGCGGACCAGGCAGAGGCCGCCGCAGGCCCGATACGGTGCGCGTATCCCGCCGGTACCGTGAGCCCATGACCCCGTCCCCGAGCTCCGGCCTCACCGCCGTGAGCACCGCACTGCTCGCCATGAGCAGGCACCTGGAAGTACGCGACGTACTCAAGACGATCGTGGCCTCCGCCCGCGAACTGCTCGATGCGGAGTACGCCGCTCTGGGCGTCCCCGACGACCACGGCGGCTTCGCCCAGTTCGTGGTGGACGGGATCAGCGAGGAACAGTGGAAGGCCATCGGCCCGCTGCCCCGCCAGCACGGCATCCTCGCCGCGATGCTGCACGGCGCCGAACCCGAGCGCCTCGCGGACGTACGCGAGGACCCCCGCTTCGAGGGCTGGCCCGCCGCGCACCCCGAGATGTCCGACTTCCTCGGCCTGCCGATCCGGGACGGCGACGAGGTCATCGGCGCGCTCTTCCTCGCCAACAAGCGCTGCCCCAAGCCCGAGGGCGGCTGTGGCTTCACCGAGGAGGACGAGGAACTCCTCGGGATGCTCGCCCAGCACGCGGCGCTAGCCCTCACCAATGCCCGCCTGTACGAGCGCAGCCGCGAGCTGACCATCGTGGAGGAACGCTCCAGGCTGGCCCACGAACTCCACGACGCCGTCAGCCAGAAGCTCTTCTCCCTGCGGCTGACCGCCCAGGCCGCCGCCGCCCTCGTCGACCGCGACCCGGCCCGCGCCAAGGGCGAGCTCCAGCAGGTGGCCGCGCTCGCCGCCGAGGCCGCCGACGAACTGCGCGCCGCCGTCGTCGAGCTGCGCCCCGCCGCCCTCGACGAGGACGGCCTCATCGCCACCCTGCGCACCGAGATCCAGGTACTCGACCGCGCACACAGCGCCCGGGTCACCTTCGAGAGCCACGGAGTGCGGGCGCTGCCCGCCGCCCAGGAGGAAGCACTCCTGCGGGTCGCCCAGGAAGCCCTGCACAACGCGCTGCGCCACTCCGGCGCCGACCAGGTCGCCGTCGTATGCGCCAAGAGCGGCCAGGGCGCCCGGCTGAGGATCACCGACGACGGCTCGGGCTTCGACACCAGCACCGTCCGACGGGCCGGCCGCCACCTGGGCCTGGTCTCGATGCGCGACCGTGCGAACGGCGTCGGCGGGCGGCTCACCGTGGAATCGGCGCCCGGCAAGGGCACCACGATCGAGATGGAGGTCCCCGGTGGCTGAGAAGACGATCCGCGTCCTGCTGGTCGACGACCACCAGGTCGTCCGCCGCGGCCTGCGTACGTTCCTGGAGATCCAGGACGACATCGAGGTGGTGGGCGAGGCCGGCGACGGCGACGAAGGAGTCGCCCGCGCCGAGGAGCTGCGCCCCGACGTCGTCCTCATGGACATCAAAATGCCCGGCACCGACGGCATCGAGGCGCTGCGCAAGCTCCGCGAGCTCGCCAATCCCGCCAAGGTGCTGATCGTCACCAGCTTCACCGAGCAGCGGACCGTCGTCCCCGCCCTGCGCGCCGGTGCGTCGGGATACGTCTACAAGGACGTGGACCCGGACGCGCTGGCCGGCGCCATCCGCTCCGTGCACGCGGGCCATGTCCTGCTCCAGCCGGAGGTCGCGGGCGCCCTGCTGGCCCAGGAGGACTCACATGGCGGGACGGGCCGGGGGAGCACCCTCACCGAGCGGGAGCGCGAAGTGCTGACACTGATCGCCGACGGACGGTCCAACCGGGAGATCGCCCGCGCGCTGGTCCTCTCCGAGAAAACCGTCAAGACGCATGTATCGAACGTTCTGATGAAACTGGATGTGTCCGACCGGACCCAGGCGGCGCTGTGGGCCGTCCGACATGGGGTTACTGGCTAATCGGACGATCCCACCCGGATTCAAGATTCATACCGTCGGGTGTATGTCACCCGTACGGCGCAACCTGATCGGCCCTCGGCCGTTCTCCATGGCGTGCTGCGGCGGCTGGTCGCAGCGATTGCTAGGAGGACCCTCACGTGAAGAACCTGCAGAAGGCCGCTGCCATCGCCATGGTCGCCGGTGGCATTGTCGCCGCCGGTGCCGGCGCCGCCTCCGCCACCTCCGGTGCGGACGCCCACGGCAAGGCCGTTCACTCGCCCGGCGTTGCCTCCGGCAACCTGGTCCAGGCGCCGATCCACGTGCCGGTGAACGCGGTCGGCAACACCGTGAACGTCATCGGTGCCCTCAACCCGGCCTTCGGGAACTTCGGCATCAACCGCTGACCGACCCCCACGGTCGAGCAGTGACCACCGGCCCCCAGGCCCGCTCGGGGGCCGGTCCGGTTTTGCCTTCTTCCCCACCCCCGCCGCCCGACCCTGTAACAGCAAAAGGATTTGTTTCATGAACAGCGCCAAGAAGTCCGCCCTGATCCTCGCCATCGCCGGTCTCGCTGCGGGCGCGTCCGCGGGCGTCGCGTCGGCCGACGCCCACGCGCAGGGCGCGGCCACGAAGTCCCCGGGCGTCATCTCCGGCAACCTGGCGGAGGTCCCGGTCCACGTGCCGGTCAACGCCACGGGCAACAGCGTCAACGTCATCGGCGTGCTGAACCCGGCCTTCGGCAACGCCTCCCAGAACGTCTGAGCAGCCCCACAGCTGCTCCCGAAGGCCCCGCGGACCCCGGTCCGCGGGGCCTTTCCCCGTCGCGCGGACCGGCGCCCGCGGCGGCCTACCCGCGCTCCTGCTCCTCCACCCACGCGTTGTACGCCGCGACCTGCGCCCGCCGCGCCACCCGCTCCACCGGGCGCAGCGCCTCCCCCCGCGCCGCGATCTGCGATGCGCTCACCGCCCCGCCGGGCCCGTGCTCGTACGCCAGCGCGATCAACAGCCCGACCCGCTGGGCCAGCTCAAGCACCCGCGCCGCCCGCGGCGGATACCCGGGAGCCAGCACATCCCGGCCGACCCCCGTCCGCCCCGCCCGCGCCCGGTACGCGTCCATCGCGGCCTCCGCCACCGGCCCCGACCCCGCCACATCAAGCCGGGCGAGTGCCGCGGTCGCGTCCCGCAGCCCCTCCGCGAGCTCCCGCTCCGCCTCCCCGAGCGAGGGCACATCGGCCGGCGGCGCCTCCCGAACCGGCAAGCAGTGCCACACCACCTCGACCCTCACATCACCGGCGGGACCCACCTCGTCCACCTCCGGCACAAGCCCGTACGGAGCCCCGACCGCGACCACCGCCTCCTGGGCGTCCAGCGCCCGCGCGTTGAACTCCGGCGGCCCGCTGAGCCCCAGTGGATGCCCCGGCGCGGGCAGTGCCACCCGGAACCCGCTCACGCCCAGCGCCCGGAGTCTCCCCAGCGCGAGGGTGAGCCCCACGGGCCGCGCCTCACCGGGCACACCCTCGACCCGGTGCACCGTGTCCTCCCCGACGATGCCGAGCGCGGCGTCGTCCAACGAAACAAGTCCGGCCAGCAAGGCGTTTCCCCATGCGGCCAGTCGTCCTGAGCGTGGTTCCGAGAGCATGCGCCCAGCCTAAGGAATCGGCCGGAGGGACCTAAGGGCTGGACCGCCCGGCGGGTGGCGTAGGTTTTCCCTGGGAGCTGTGCCTACAGGCACACCCGACATTTTCGAGACTGCATGGGGAGACAACGCGCTCATGAGCGATGTACTGGAGCTGGTGGACGTATCCGTGGTCCGGGACGGACGCGCTCTGGTGGACGACGTCTCCTGGTCGGTCAAGGAGGGCGAGCGCTGGGTGATCCTCGGCCCCAACGGCGCCGGAAAGACCACCCTGCTCAACCTTGCCTCCAGCTACCTCTACCCGTCCTCCGGCACCACCCGGATCCTCGGCGAGCAGCTCGGCTCCCCGGGCGCCGACGTCTTCGACCTCCGCCCCCGCATCGGCATGGCCGGCATCGCGATGGCCGAGAAGCTGCCCAAGCGGCAGACCGTTCTGCAGACCGTGCTCACCGCCGCGTACGGCATGACCGCCACCTGGCACGAGAACTACGACGAGGTCGACGAGCTGCGCGCCCGCGCCTTCCTCGACCGCCTCGGTATGACGGACTACCTGGACCGGAAGTTCGGCACGCTCTCCGAGGGCGAGCGCAAGCGCACGATGATCGCCCGCGCGATGATGACCGACCCCGAACTGCTGCTCCTCGACGAGCCCGCCGCCGGGCTCGACCTCGGCGGCCGCGAAGACCTCGTACGCCGGCTGGGGCGCCTCGCCCGCGACCCGTACGCCCCCTCCATGATCATGGTGACGCACCATGTCGAGGAGATCGCCCCGGGCTTCACCCACGTCCTGATGATCCGTCAGGGCAAGATTCTCGTGGCGGGCCCCATGGAGACCGAACTGACCTCCCGCAACCTCTCGTTGTGCTTCGGCCTCCCGCTCGTCGTCGAGCGCAGGTCCGACCGCTGGACGGCCACGGGCCTGCCGCTCAGCTGACCCGCTCTACGTACTGTCGGCAAAGACCCTCGCGCACCTACCATGACCATGTGGACATCGAAGCATGGGTGTGGTGGCTGATCGGCGCGGTAGGGCTGGGAATTCCGCTCGTACTGACCACGATGCCGGAGTTCGGAATGCTGTCCGTCGGTGCCGCCGCCGGCGCCGTAACAGCGGGCGTCGGCGGCGGCATGGTCGCCCAAGTGCTGGTCTTCGTCGCCGTATCGGTGGCGCTCCTCGCGGTGGTACGGCCCATCGCGGCCCGCCACCGCACCGAGCGTCCCCAACTGGCCACGGGAATCGAGGCCTTGAAGGGCCGTCAAGCCGTAGTCCTGGAACGCGTGGACGGCGGTGGCGGGGGCAGAATCAAGCTCGCCGGAGAGATCTGGTCGGCACGAGCACTGGACAACGGCCAGAGCTTCGAACCGGGCGAGCAGGTCGACGTCATCGAGATCGACGGAGCAACGGCCGTCGTCATGTGAGCCGAACAACTCACGTACCAGGCCCCGGTCTGGGAAGATCGATCATCAGATCATCCGGGCCGCACTCTTGGGCAGCACAACACGAAGGGCACGGGGAACGCGATGTCATCCGTCATCATCGTCCTGATCATCCTGGTGGTGCTGGTCTTCATCGCCTTGATCAAGACGATCCAGGTCATCCCGCAGGCGAGCGCCGCCATCGTGGAGCGCTTCGGCCGCTACACGCGCACCCTCAACGCAGGCCTGAACATCGTCGTGCCGTTCATCGACTCGATCCGCAACCGGATCGACCTGCGTGAACAGGTGGTGCCCTTCCCGCCCCAGCCCGTCATCACCCAGGACAACCTGGTCGTGAACATCGACACCGTCATCTACTACCAGGTGACCGACGCCCGCGCCGCGACCTACGAAGTGGCCAGCTACATCCAGGCGATCGAGCAGCTCACCGTCACCACCCTGCGCAACATCATCGGTGGCATGGACCTGGAGCGGACCCTCACCTCCCGCGAGGAGATCAACGCCGCACTGCGCGGAGTGCTCGACGAGGCCACCGGCAAGTGGGGCATCCGCGTCAACCGCGTCGAGCTCAAGGCGATCGAGCCGCCCACCTCCATCCAGGACTCGATGGAAAAGCAGATGCGCGCCGACCGTGACAAGCGCGCCGCGATCCTCACCGCCGAAGGCATCCGCCAGTCCGCGATCCTGACCGCCGAGGGCGAGAAGCAGTCCGTGATCCTGCGCGCCGAAGGTGATGCCAAGGCCTCCGCGTTGCGCGCCGAGGGCGAGGCCCAGGCCATCCGTACGGTCTTCGAGTCCATCCACGCGGGCGACCCCGACCAGAAGCTCCTCTCGTACCAGTACCTCCAGATGCTCCCCAAGCTCGCCGAGGGCGACGCCAACAAGCTCTGGATCGTCCCGAGCGAGATCGGCGACGCGCTCAAGGGACTCAGCGGCGCCTTCGGGAACCTGGGCAGTGGCGCCTCCGGCTTCAATACCGGCCAGGAGCGCCAGGAGCGCCGCGAGCAGCCCCCCATCGACTGACACACGTACGCCGTCGGGCATGATCGGTGATCGGTGCAGCAAACACCGATCACCGATTAGGGGCGCCGCGTGACGATCTGGGAGATGCTCGCCGTCTTCGCCGCGGGCATCGGCGCGGGCTCCATCAACACCGTCGTCGGGTCCGGCACGCTCATCACCTTCCCGGTGCTGCTCGCCACCGGCCTGCCCCCCGTCACCGCGACCGTCTCCAACGCCCTCGGCCTGATCCCCGGCTCGATCAGCGGCGCCATCGGCTACCGCAAGGAACTCACCGGCCAGCGCCGCCGCATCCTGCGCCTGGCCGTCGCCTCGGTCATCGGCGGTATCGCCGGAGCCGCACTGCTCCTCGCGCTGCCCCCGACCGCCTTCGAGACGATCGTCCCGATACTGGTCGGGCTCGCCCTGGTCCTGGTGATCCTCCAGCCCCGCATCACCAAGGCCGTCCAGCGTCGCCGTGAGCGCAACGGCTCGCACGCCGACCCGGACGGCGGCCCGCTCCTGTTCACCGGACTACTGCTCGCCAGCGTCTACGGCGGCTACTTCACCGCGGCGCAGGGCATCATCTACGTCGCCCTGATGGGCATGCTGCTCACCGACACCATGCAGCGCATCAACGCCACGAAGAACGTCCTCGCCGCCATCGTCAACACCGTCGCCGCGACGTTCTTCCTCTTCGCCGCGGAATTCGACTGGACGGCCGTGGCCCTCATCGCGGTCGGCTCCGCCATCGGCGGCCAACTCGGCGCCAAGGTCGGCCGTCGCCTTCCCCCGGCGGCGCTGCGCGCCCTGATCGTCGCCGTAGGCACCGTCGCGATCGCCCAACTCCTGCTGCGCTGACACACCCCGGACACACAGAAGCCCGCCCTCGTCCCCGAAGGCGGGTCTCCGCACCACCACCCGCTAAGCGGGCTGGGCCAGCCACCCCGGCAGCACCGACCGCTCGCCCGCACCCAGCGCCAGCAGCATCGCGTCCGCGGGCGACGGCACGAACGGCCGCCTCAGCAGCGGCATCGAAGCCTCCTCCGGCGTACGCGCCGCTTTGCGGTGATTGTCCTGCGCGCAGGACGCCACCGTGTTCAGCCAGCTGTCCTCACCACCCTGCGACCGCGGCACGACATGGTCGACGGTCGTCGCCCGCCGCCCGCAGTACGCGCACCGATGCTGGTCCCGTATCAGCACACCCCGTCTCGACCACGGTGCATGTCTTCGGAAAGGCACCCGCACATACCGGCAGAGCCTGATCACCTGCGGCACCGGAAGTTCCACGGCGGCCGCTCGCATCAGCAGTCCGGGATGGGCCTGCTCGACGACGGCCTTGTCCTGCAGCACAAGCACCACCGCACGGTTCAGTGTCACTGTCGACAGCGGCTCGAAGCTCGCGTTCAGTACCAGCGTGTCCCGCATCTCGCCCACCTCCCTGCGTCGGCCCACCCCCGGCGGGCTTGGATCAACTCTGGACGGGCGCGTCGAGATGGACAACGTAATAAAAAATGCCCGTCCCTGATCTCTTCCAAGACCAGGGACGGGCAAACAGGGGATGAACGGTCAACTCTGCGCGGGCGCCTCATACTGTGCGACCAGCTGGGCACGCCCGAGGGTGTGGAAACGCAGATTGAACCCGACCGCGGCGGGCGGGGTGTCCGCGTCCGGCCCGAGCTTCTCGCTGTCCACCGCGTACACGGTGAAGACATAACGGTGATTCTCACCGGCCGGCGGCGCGGCCCCGCCGAAGTCCTTCGACCCGTAGTCGTTACGAGCCTGCAGGGCGCCGTCGGGAAGCCCCTCGAACTTCCCGCTGCCGGCCCCGGCCGGCAGCTCTGTGACCGACGCCGGAATGTCGAAGACAGTCCAGTGCCAGAACCCGCTGCCGGTCGGCGCGTCCGGATCGAAGCACGTCACGGCGAAGCTCTTGGTCCCGGCCGGGAATCCCTCCCACCGCAAGTGCGGCGACGTATTACCGGCCGCATGGACCTGTGCGTCCTTGAGCACCGTCCCCTGCGCGACGTCCTCGCTCACCACGATGAACGAGGGCACCGGCGGATGGAAGTCATGGGGAAGCGGCGCCTTCTTGGCCTCGGACACGTCTGAACCTCCGATTCGGCTGTTCTGCCTGACAATCTCCGAGCCTAGGGGCCTAGAGCCAGTTGCGCCGACCGCCGACCTGAGCGAGCCACTCATTGAGGTACGCGCTCCAGTCGGTGCCCTGGAAGTCGTTCAGCCCGACCTTGAAGGCCCGGTAGGAGTCGCTGCTCTCGCTGAACAGACCCGGCTTCTTGTCCATCTCCAGGATGACGTCCATCTCGCGGTCGTCCGCGACGAAGGTCAGCTCGACCTGGTTCAGCCCGCGATACTGCTGCGGCGGCAGGAACTCGATCTCCTGGTAGAACGGCAGCCGCTGACGCGTCCCGCGGATGTGTCCGCGCTCCATGTCCGCGCTCTTGAAACGGAAGCCCAGCTGTACGAAGGCGTCCAGAAGCGCCTGCTGCGCCGGCAGCGGGTGCACATTGATCGGGTCCAGGTCACCGGAGTCCACGGCCCGCGCGATCTCCAGCTCGGTCGTCACCCCGATGTTCATCCCGCGCAGCTGCTGGCCGGAGATGCTCGTGATGGGCGTCTCCCAGGGAATCTCAAGACCGAACGGCACCACATGCACCGCCCCGGCCTTCACCTCGAAGGCGCCACCGAGCCGCTGCTTGGTGAATTCGATGTCCTGCTTGACCTCCTGGTCGTTGCCCTCGACCTCGACGCGTGCCTGAAGCCCGACCGAGAGGGCGTCGATCTGCTGATCGACCGATCCACCCTGGATCCGCACCTCGCCCTGCACAACACCACCGGGCACGACGTTCGCCTCGGTGAGCTCTGTCTCCACCGACGCGCCACCGGCACCCAAACTCGCGAGCAGCTTCTTGAAGCCCATGTCTCTCCCCAGATTTTTTTGGTACTGACCCGTACAAACGCGAAACGAGCACACCCGGTTCCGCGCCCTCACCCTGGCAAAGCGGATGTCTCGCGGCCACCTACCCGGGCGTACGAGTTCCACTACGCTCGGAGGGCATGATCACGGATCCAGACCGTACGCGGCTAGACCGCGGGTTCTTCGACCGCCCCGTACTTGAGGTCGCCCCCGACCTGCTGGGCCGCACCCTGGTGCGCGACTCCGACGACGGACCGATCGAGCTCCGTCTCACAGAGGTCGAGGCGTACGACGGACCGCGCGACCCGGGCTCCCACGCGTATCGCGGGAAGACCCGGCGCAACGCATCCATGTTCGGCCCGCCCGGTCACGCGTACGTCTACTTCATCTACGGCATGTGGTTCAGCCTCAACCTGGTCTGCGGCCCATCGGACACCGCGAGCGGAGTCCTGCTGCGGGCCGGCGAAGTGACGCGTGGCCATGATCTCGTCCGTAAACGGCGACTTTCGGCCCAAAAGGACAAAGAACTGGCCAAAGGCCCGGCCCGCCTCGCCACCGGTCTCGATATCGACCGCAGCCTCGACGGTACGGACCTGTGCGGCCCGGACTCCGTCCTCTCTGTACTGCACGGCAGCCCGGCGACGCCTGACCAGGTACAGAACGGCCCCCGCACCGGAGTGGGCGGTGACGGCGCCCACCAGCCCTGGCGTTTCTGGATCACCGGGGAGCTCACCGTGAGCCCCTTCAGGGCCCACACCCGACGCCGTCGGGCAACTTGACTCGATTCCGGCAGCCGCTTAACGTAGCCCGAGCCGCTTGACACGGGCACTGCTGTCGGCACAGCCCCTCGGGCCAACCCGAAGCACCCCGAAGCGGCCAACCACTACCTACGACTCTCCCTTACGGGTTCGAATTTCGGCGCGCCCGAATTCAGGCCCGGCGGCTCGATTA
>NZ_JBDHNH010000025.1:0-37472 GCF_039766235.1 Streptomyces changchenzhani
GGGCTGATGTATCGTCCAGCTGCGAAATTTGTCCCGCCGTAGTCGTCTTTCGCGAAGCGAGCGATCTCGGTAGCACGCGACAGGTCAGTGCTTCCGGGGGTGATCTTTCGCGAGGCGACCTTCGGGCCTGTGCGGGGCGCTGGCACCGGGTACGGATTACCCCTGGCTCCTCTGTGGCGCCATACCGTGCCGTCCTTCTCAAGGATGTTCCCGATGCCAGATTTGTCCCCTTTGGAGACGTCATCAGTTCGCCCGTCGGCAAAAAGCTCTTTGACGGTTCCGTCGGCGTTGAGAAGGTACATGGGGACGTCGTCGCCCTCCTTGACCTTGCACCGGTCCAACTCTCGTTTGATGTCCTCGTCGTTCTTCTTGTGGTCCTTCTTGCTTGCGTCGATCTTGCCGCCGTGCTCTTCAAGGATGTTGACTGTCTCGTCGGCCTTCTTGTCGACGGCGTCCTCGGCCTTGTCCATGACACTGGCGAGCTTGTGGAAGCGGCTGTCCTTCTTGACCGAGCTGCGGCGCTTGCCGCCACCGCCCTTGTGGTCGCCCTTCTTCTTGTCAAAGTTGTCGCGGGTCTCTTTGTAGCCGCCTGTCGCCCGGTCGAACTCGTCGAACTCAATGACGAGGTCCTGTGCCATGCCCGCGCCGCCCGAGACGTAGTCGGCGGGGTTGTCGTCGGCGCCGAGGTGATCGCTGAACACCTCTTCGATCTTGCCGAGTATCTTGGCTTCGATCTTGTCCGTCACTATGGACGTGATCTCGCCGACCGCGTAGTCGATGGCTTCATGCAGCGCGATCCGGCAGGCAACGATGGCTGCGGCAGTCACGATTCCGCTGACGCCAGCAGTGAAGAACATGCCGATGGCGCCGGCGGTGGCTGCGGCGGCTGCCGTCCCGAGGTCGGCGATGCACGCGATCTTGCAGCCTTCGACCAGAACGGCACAGTCGTCGAGGGCGTCACCCAAATCGTCCAGTGCCTTCGCGAAGGTGGCCAGGTCTTTGCTGGTGAGCTTTCCCCAGCGGCGGTCGATGGCGGTGACGGTCTCGCCTTTGCTGCGCCCGCCCACAAGGTGCGAGCAGGCGTTGTTGCCTTCCTTCACGACATCGCGGAGGCCGTCGGCGAGGTGGCGGTAGTCCTTGGCGCAGTCCCGTACCTCGTCCTCGTCGATGTTGGGCCACTGGACGCCGACGAGATCAAGCACCTCCACGAGTTCGTCGGGCAGCTTCCTCCCCATGCGACGCGTCCCCCTCGGTGATCAAGTCCTGTCACCCTTACGGTCATATGAGGGGCCGTCAACCCGGCTTTCGGTCGGTACCGATCGATACCGGGCGAACATGAGCGACGGGGTGGCGTGTTATCGAGGACGCAGGCAGAACACCGCCTCGTCCGTGCCGATCACGAGGTGACCGCCAGGAGTTACGGCCAGGCCGCTGACCGGCGGTCCGGGGCGGAAGGAGCGCATTTCACCGGCGTCCAGACGGTGGTACTCGACCAGACCATCCGCCCAGCCGGCCGCCAGCACCAGGCCCACCGGCGTATGCGCGCAGCTCAACGCAACAACAGGGCAGGAGCGTTCGGCAACAGGAGCAGCCAGCGGTTCCTGCTCCGGCGCCCACACTCGGACCCGGCCGTCGGCGCCGCCGCTGTACAGGAGCGGCACGCTCGGTCCGCTCTCGCCCAGTGGCAGGTCGACTGCGGCCAGGGCCGTAACGGGCCCCTCGTGGAGGAGGGCCGTGCGCGGGGCTGCGTCGGGGGCCCCGATGGTTAGCGTGTGCACGGTGCCGGAGGCATCGGCCAGGGCCGCGAGGTTCTCGGTGGCCGCCATCGCTGTGCCCGATGTCTGTGCCAGGAGCGTGGTGAGCGCATCGGCGGCCTGTTCGACCGGCGTGGGCCCGTCGTCCAGGAGTGCCGTGAGGCCGGAGACCGGGCGCGCGGCCGACAGCTTCTGTGTATGCAGGCTCCCTTGGCTGTCGAGGGCCCAGACCGTGCCGTCCGGCAGGCTGCTGAGCGCCATGGTCTGGGGAATGCGCTGGATAAGACGCCCGGTGGGGACAGCGTCGGACAAGGCCACGGTCCGCAGCACACCCTGATGATCGGACAACAGGATCTGGCCCTCCAACGGCCCGTTCCCCAGCGTCAGCGCGAAGACCGGGCCGGGCCATGGAGGGCTGATGTCCCCGCACACCCGGCCCCAGACCAGCTCCCACGATGCGCCGGCCGCCAGCTGCGCCAGTTCGGGCGCCAGTCGGGGGTCCGCGCCATCGCCCAGGGCCGTCAGCAGGACAAGTGCCCGCTCGGCGGGGGGCTGGTGGTGAAGGAGTGACTGCCCCGCGCGAAGCCACGCTGCGCGCAGTCCACCGTACGGCGCCCCATCCACCTCGTAGGCGGCAGTGACATGCACCGGGTCCGCCGCGCACACCGCAGCCGGATCCTCCAGATCCGGCAACGGGGCGAGCGGATCCGCGGGTCGGCCTCCGGCCGGGTGCGGCCCGGAGCGGTCCTGCGCGGCGAGCCGGGCTTCGTACCGGGCCGGCTCCGTCCACTGCGCCTCGTCGAGGTCCATCACCGCCGGACCGGCTGCGCCCAGCAGGGGGAGTACGCGGTGTCCGCTGCGCGCTTCGACGACCAGCCGGACGTGCTCCACATCCGCGAGCGCGACCGCCAGCTCGGCGAGGGCCGCGGCATCATCTGCCGCGTGCAGGTCCGGGAGGACGATGACGGTGCGGCGCTGGTCGTGTTGAAGAGCGGCGACAAGTTCTGAAGGAGACCGGGCCACCACACCGAGCTGATCGGCCAGCGTCCACACCGTGCCGAGCACCCCGTGCCCGGTCAGCGGCACGACCGCGTGCACCGCCCGATCCCGCACGGTGCCCGGACGGGAGCCATGCTGTACCAGCCAGGCCAGCAGCGCGGACTTACCGCAGCCTGTACCGCCCGATACCAGGCACAGCCTGGGCGCAGCAGGATCCGCCAGCCACGCCAAGAGCGCGGCAGCGGCCGGCTCCCTGCCCTGTGCCGGTCGCGCCCATGCGCCAGTGTTCACTGGCCGCGCGCCTGCTGAGCCGCGTGCGTGATCAGCTCCTTCAGGCCCGCCTCACGGGAGTCCGCATCGAGGCCGTAGTCAAAGCTGTGCGTGAACTCGGCCGCAGGAAAGGTGTGTTGCATCCAGGACGCGCAATAGTGCCCCGGCATCATGCACGGCTCCAGCTCGCAGTACACCCTGCGCACCTGGTCCGGCGCGATGCCCTCGCCGGTGAGGCGCTGCCACACCAACTCCTCCGGATGCGCCCGCCCGGGCCCGGTCATCGCCGTGGCAATCTGCTTGTGGCCCGCCTCATCGACGTACTCGAACGCCGCGGAGAAGGGGAAGTTGAGGGTGTGGCGCACATCGTCCAGGACCCGGGGCCACCAGCTCTCACGCTCCGCGAACGCCTCTGTATCGATCTGCCGAAGCTCCGCGTTCAACTCCCGGAAAGCCGCAGCCGCCACCGACAGCCCCGATGAAGCAGCGATGACCAGCAGGCGCCTGTCCAGCGCCGCGAGCGCGGCGTTGAACGCCATGACGCTGCTGCTGACGAACATGTCGTCGTCATCGGACTCCAGGAACACGGCCTGCACCGCCCCGTCGGGCCGCACACACAGGTGGGCCAGCCCATCCGTACCGATCCGCAGCCAACTGTCCAGCTCGGCCGGCGGACGTGACCTGTTCTGATGCGACGCGAACACACCCAGTGCGAGGGCGTCGGCCGTCCCGGAGGCCAGGAAGTAGGGCGCCACGTGCAGCGGCACGCCCGCCTCCGTAAGGGTCTCTCTCGCGAGCTCCGGCACGTGTGCCGCGTATGCGGCGGTGACGGCGAACCGGCGCATGCCATCCAGGCCGAAGTGGGCGACGGACGGATCGGGGACAGGCACTGACACGGGGGACACCTCACACAGCAGACGAGCGGATCGCTACGACCCTAGACCGCGCCCACCACAAGGATCCCACCGCACGGTGGGGCATCGGCGGAACAGCGGCTTGCTCTGACCGCCTCCGCGCCCTGCTGCAATCGTGACCGTCACGAAATTCCCGGCCAGACCCTTTCACGGGCTGTGCCCTCCCATTGTCCCGTCGTCCGTCAGATGGAGATCCGTCACGAGGCCTGCTTCCCCCTGAGGCCGGTCACGGCTGTGCCTCAATGACTACTTCGGGAGGCTGGTCAGCGAGTCCAGTCCGGCTTTCAAGAGTGCCGATATAGCGGGCGTAGACGGCTGCGGTTCCGTCGCCGGTACTGCGGACCTGGACTTCGAAGGCACCAGCCGGCCGGAAGGCGGTGTGCTTGCCGGTGCGGATGCGGTGGCCTTGGTTGGTGGCCCGGTTCAGATTGGGGTGGCTGTCGACGTGGGCCCAGTCGCCGGGTCGCTCGCGCAGTGCCTGCGCGGTGTCGTAAGCCTCCTGGCTGCGGCGCTGGGCGGGCAGGGCTTCGAAGCGGGCGTGCATCAGGAGGCTCCGGTGCTCGGGTGTGCGGTCTCGGCGAGGTGACGGATCTGGTCAACTGTTCGCCATTGGTCGTCGGCGAGGTGGTCGCAGAGGGTATAGGCGAGGCGGGCGATTTCGGCCAGGGCCTGTTCGGTAGTCAGGCCCGCGTCCTTGGGGGCGCTCTGGTCGCGGGTGGACTCGGTGGGCGCGGAGCGCGCCGCTACGGCTGCGCGACCAGAGTGACTCACGTGTCTCTTCCTTGCTGTGTGGGCTAGCGGTGGTTGCAGCGGCAGGTGTTGGTGATGATGTTGAACCAGCTGTTGCAGGAGTTGCACCAGATGGATCCGGGTGCGGGCGGGGTGTCGGAACGGCGGTCGGGGTGGTCGAGCACGGGCTGTGGGGTCTCCTGTCAGAGGCTGTCGGGGAGTTGTGCACGGGGCCCGTCGGGGGAGAGGATCTTGACGATCTGGGCGAGGTCCTTTGGCCGCCACAGGGCTGCTTCGTGCCCGGAGTCGGCGAGGTGTTGTAGCCACTCGCGCTGTTCGGGGCGTAGGCGCCCGGTGTCGGACTTGAACTCCACGAACAGAGTCCGCTGGGCCTTGGGGTGGCCGTAGACCTCGTCTGGCCATCCGGCGTCGGACCTTCGGGAGTTGTGCGTGTGGTAGGCGAGGGTCCAGCCGCGGAGGGTGGCGAGTTGGCGGACGTGCCGACGGAACTGCTCCTCGGTCACGCGGTCCTCTGGCGGGGCCGGGGGGCGATTGCCTCTTCGAGGATGGCCCGGTGCGCTGCTGCTTCGGGGTCCGGGGCCAGCGGCATGCGTATTCGCTGGGGCGGTGTGGGTGCGGGGCGCCGGTGTCGTTCCTTGAGGAGTTCCGGCAGCGGGTGCCGGGTTTCTTCCTGGAGGAGTTCGCTCATCGGCCGTCCGTATCGCTCGGCGATGAGGGCTTCGTAGAGGTCGTCGTCGCATCCGGTGTTTCCAGCAGGCATCTGCGGTCTCCGTGGGATCGGCCGGGACCCGCGTGGGGGTGCGGGTCCCGGCCGGAGGGGTGGCTCGTATTGGACGAGCCGTTCTGGGCGGGCGGGGCGCGGGGGGTCGCTGCCCGTCCAGAAGTCGGGTGGGTGGTCGGGCCGTGCCTGGGCTCGACAACGATCAAGAACTTAGCACGATTCTGTATCGCGACCTATTTAGGGTCGTGGGAGGGCTCAGTCGACGATGGCCAGCTCGTCGTCGTAGTACGGGAGCGCCTTCGGCGCACCGTCCCACCGGACCATGTTGAGCCTTTCTCCCGTCATGGGGTCGGTGGCATGGTTGACCACCTGCCCGAACGGGCGGAGCTTGCCGGTGGGTACAGGCTTGGCTGGCGTGACGGCGGTGCGCATCTCAAGGCTCACTCGGTGTCTCCTTGCTGTTCAGCGAGTTGTTGCGTGGGTGAAGAGGTCGAGGGCGTGGCCCCATTCGGCGGTGACGGGCTCGTCGAAGGCGCAGCCTCCGCCCGCGGTTTCGAAGTCGGTGGCGCGCCAGTTCTTCGAGTCGCCGGTGGCGGGGCGCTCGAAGTGCTGGATGCTGCCGTCGGTGAGGACGACAGCCAGGCGGATGGTGCCGGGCGGTGCTGCGGTGGGTGTGACGCGTTGGCCCGCGGCCAGGGCCTGGGAGGTGAGGGAGTCTCCAAGATTCACGATCTATCTCCTTATTGGTTGCGACCTATCTGAGGTCAGCAGAGTGAGGCGTACCCGTCGCAGGTTGCGCAGGTCTCGTCCGTCCCGGCGTGAGTGCCGTCGGTGCAGTGCGGGCAGGGGAGGCTCCGACCGATGCCGTGGCAGCGGTCGCAGTCCCGTTGGTGCTCGTACGGTCCGTGGTAGTAGGTGACCATGCCCGCCCCTTCGCAGTCGTCGCATGCGGGAGCTGCGATGCCGAGGGCTTTGTAGGCGTCTATGACGGTCGGAGCGGTGAGCATGTTGTCCCTTCCTGGTTGCCGGCCGGAGTGTCCCACCCCTTTGCCTTGTAGCTTAATTCTACTCTCTGATGGTGGGGTGTCCAGCTCCCTGATGTGACCTCGGGTGCAGTAGCGGCAGGTCAGGGCCGGTTGGTTGGGCGCGAGGCGAACAAGCTGCCCTGTGCCGGCTCGGGCTGGATTGCGGGGCTCCCGGCCTCAATGCGGGCCAAGTGCTCGGCCACTCCAAGCTGGCCACTGCCAATCAGGGGCCACGACCGTGAGTCGACCTAGGAAGTGTCTCTCCGATCCAGGCAGTGCGAGCTTCGCTGATCTCCAAATCAGTTGCGGGCATGCCTGGCCGACCGAACCATGGGCGGCATGAGCAGCGACTACGTGATCAGGGAAGTGCGGGTGGAGGACTGGCCTGCTGTGAAGGAGCTACGTCTGGAGGCGTTGAGAGATCCGCTGGCTCCCATAGCCTTTCTGGAGACCTACGAGCAGGCCCGGGCTCAGACCGACGATTTCTGGAAGGACCGCACCGCCGGGGGCGCTGAAGGAGGGCCGAACCGGCAGTTCGTTGCCGAGGGGCCCCTGGGTGACTGGGCGGGGACGGTGACCGCGTTGGTGGAAGAGCCCGGGAGGGAGGACTTCACTGGACAGCGCATCGAGCGGCGCCAGGCCCACATGGTTGGCGTCTTCGTGCGTAAGGAACGCCGGGGCGGCATCGTGGCGCAGGAACTGTTCCGAGCCGCGGTCGGCTGGGGACTGGCGCAGAGTGTGAGCCGCGTGCGGCTGTTCGTACACGAAGAGAACGGCCGGGCTGAGGCGTTCTACCGAAAGGCCGGGTTCACGCGCACCATTGCCGTGGGCGATGAGTACGAGATGGAGTACCGCCCAGCCGCGTGGCCTTCCGTCGCCGGGGGTTCGCGTCTTTCATCATGAGCGAAGCCAGGTCACCGCTGGCCGGTGGTCGACTCCGAAGCCGATTCCACTTATCGGTGGGGAGGCCACTCTGAAAGCCTGCGGCGTAAGTGTGGCGATGCTGCCGGGGTAGAGCTGGTGTTCTCCGGCGCGTGCGACCAGACACGCTGCCGGTGCTGAGCGTTGCGGACGTCGTCGAGCAGGGTCTGGACGTCCTCGGGCACGGGGGCCCGAATTGTGCTGGGCAGTTCAGAAGAGTTCGTCTTGACCGTCGGCATCGCCCGGCCTGACCGGTCGTTCGCGGCGTGGCTGCGGCTCGGGGACCGCTTCGCCGAACAGGGCTGCGGTGCCGTACGCATCGGGCTTGGCCGGGATGCGTACGGGGCCTGCCGGTACCGGCAGTTGGTTAGGGGCCGATTCGTCGAACTCGGCGTGCCCCATGCCCGTCCAGTCCTTGCCCGTACCGGCGGTCACTGGGCTGACTCCCCAGCAGGGGCGGCGGGAGTTGTCGCTTGCTGGCGGCTGCGGGATTCGCGGACCGCGTCCGCCCAGTCGCGGATGAGCGCGGCCCCGGCCCGGCCCGCGGCTTCTCCGGGGCGGTGGCCTTCCTCAAGGACCTTCAAGTACCGGGCTGCGGTGAGGTCCAGCGCGGCCGAGGACATGAAGGCCTGCATCAGCTTGTCGATGTCCACGCCGTGCGTGTGGTGCAGGGCGTTCGTGGCGAAGGCGAGGATCATGCCGACCTCCTCGCCGAGTTGTACGGCCTGAGAACGGCTGAGCGGTGCGGTGTAGTGCATGGCGGAGCTGTCTCCTGGAAGGTGAAGTAGTAGGTGAGGCGGGGCGTGGCCGGGCGAGGTGTGTGCGGCCACGCCCCGCCGGGGTGCGCGCCTCGCACCCCGGGATCTGCGGCTGTCAGGCTGCGGCCGGCTCGCGCTCTGCGTCGTCTGCCTGCTGGCCGTCGCTGTCTGCTTCGGCCTCGGGGTTGACCGTCACTAGAGACTTCGCCTCGGCGTGCGCCTTGGCTTGCTTGAGCTGGAAGCGCGCCTTGGTCAGCGACTCGGCAACCCGGTCGAGCTGCTCCAGGCGTGCCCCGACCTGTCCGTCGAGCATTTCGGCGAGCTTCATCGGCTCGGTACGGGCGATCTCGTCGAGCAGCCCACGCACGTGTTCAACCTTGTCGAGTGTCGTGCGGGTCTTCTTCTGTGCGGTGGCGCGCTCGGTGCGCTGCTCCTCCGTCATCTCCTCGATGATCATCAGGACGGCTTGGTCCTGCTGCTGCTTCATCGCGAAGGCGAAGTGCACGATCTCGTTGTCGGCAGCGAATTCCCCGCGTACGAACTTTGAGAGGACTGCGCCCTGGTTGGCGAGGTTGAGAGCGGCGATCTGCACGGCTGCCTGTGTGCCGATTTTTCCGTCCTGAACCAGCTGCTGGATCTCTATGCGCAGGTCCAGCAGTGCCAGGCGCAGCTTGACGTACGTGGTCGTCTTGCTGAAGTCGGCGGCCACGGACTCGAGGGTGGATCCCTCCTCCTCGTCGAGGATGCGCTGGTAGCCGTGTGCCTCCTCGAACGGCGTCATGTCCTCGCGGGTGACGTTCTCCGACATTGACCTCTTGAATCGCTGGATCTCGCTCTTCTCCGACGTGATGGTGACGCGGATCTTGGTGCGGCCGAGGATCTGGTGGGCGCGCCAGCGGCGTTCTCCGGCGACGATCTCGTAGCCGCCCTGCTGGTTGTCGGGGCGGACCTCGATGGCCTGCATGAGGCCGTAGTTGTCGATCGACTTGGCCAGCTCGTTGAGCGCGTCCTGGTCGAAGTGCTCGCGCGGCTGGCGCGGGTTGCGGTGGACCTGGGACATCTTCAGGACGCGCTGCACTGGAACTCCAAGAGATAGTCGGTGCGGTTCCCTGCCCTCACCTTGTATCTTAATTCTACTCTCGACAGGGAGGGCGTCCACTCCCGGCAGACCCCCGGGAAGTGACCTCGACCACGTCCGGTATGGGGGCTCTGAGCTCTGGAAACACCTGTGGGCGCCGGGTGGCCCCCGGCGCCCACAGGGCGGTCAGTCCTTCACGGTGCGAGCGGGCGGCCGCCCCCGCCTGCTCGCTCAAGCCACTGGCATACTCCTGCGGGCGCCCCCGCCGTGAGGGCGGCGTGGCAGTCGCTGCGGATCGGGCATACGGCACAGACGCGTGCCGCGTCCTCGACGGCGATCAGTGCCCCGTCAGCTCCGCTCTCCAGCGGCTGCATTGCGCATAGCCCGCTGCTCCACCGGATCGGCTTCGCTGCCTGGTCCAGTTCGCAGTGCAGGCCGCTGAGCACGCGGACGATCTCAATGCTGTCGTTCTGGTCGGTGCCCGTTCCTTTCGGACTGGGCAGTTTTGCGAGCGCCACGATGCGCTGCGCATCAATCACTTCCGCCCCCTCGTGACGTCAGGACCGGCCCCGTGTGGTCCTGCGTAGTTGGCGGCTGCCCGTTGTGCGGTGCAGCCGCCGGCCCCAGGGCCCGGCCCCCGACAGTCGTATCCGACGTCTCTACCTTCCGGGCGCCTGGGGGCGTGGGCTCAGTGGCCCATGCCCACTCCGCCATCGACCGGCAGCACGGCGCCCGTGATGTACGACGCCGCGTCGCTGGCGAGGAAGCGGACGGCGGCTGCGATGTCCTCGGGGCGCGCGGCGGTGCCGAGCGGGATCTGGGCCAGGAGCGCCTTTGTGCGCTCTTCCGTGAGGACCGCGGTCATGTCGGTGGCGGTGAGGCCCGGGGCGACGACGTTGGAGGTGATGCCGCGCGAGCCGAGCTCGCGGGCCAGGGAGCGGGAGAAGCCGATCAACCCGGCCTTGGCGGCTGCGTAGTTGGACTGCCCCGCCTCGCCGCGCATGGCGACAGCGGAGGAGATGAAGATCAGGCGGCCGGAGCGGGCGCGCAGCATGCCGCGACTGGCGCGCTTGGCGACCCGGTAGGCGGCAGTGAGGTTGGTGTCGATGACAGCGGCGAAGTCCTCCTCCGGCATGCGCAGCAGCAGCGCGTCGCGGGTGATGCCCGCGTTTGCCACCAGCACCTCGACTGGGCCCTGTTCGGCTTCGATCTGCTGGTACGCCTGCTCGACCTGCTCGGGGTCGGTGATGTCGCACTGGACGGCGAGAAAGCCCTCCGGCGGCTCCCCGGAGCGATAGGTGATCGCGACCCGGTCTCCTGCCTCCGTCATGGCCTTGGCTATCTCGAAACCTATGCCTCGATTACCACCGGTGATGAAGACGCTGCGGCTCATGGGGTGTCACCTCTTGGGACTGGATGCGGTGCCGCCCGTGGCCAGGCTGGGTGCGCCGAGCCGCGCTGGCGGTTCGTCAGGAACGTCCCGTTAGGGATCCGTTAAGACCCCTTTACTTTGCACTGGTCGGTCAGTTACCTCAGCCACGTCGCCGCGGTCCGAAAGTGGCCGCAACCGCGACTTGCGCCACCCTCGCTGACACTCCATCTCTCATCTCGCCCCTATCTGTCCATGTATGGGCATCTTTCATGTGAGGTGGGTAACAGGCGATGGCGTTCGTGATCCATTACGTAGGCGTTAAAGTCCCATAAGTCTTTCCTATGCCTTTACCTGCCAAAGATTGAGTAATACGCGGATGTCGACACCTCTGCCAGCGATTGGCCGCTTCCTGAAGGTCTGGCGCGCCCAGCGCGACCCCAACCAAGTGCCGGGCTTCACCGCCCGGTTCGGCCCCAGGAGTAAGCCCGGGATCAAGCAGGTCGAGCTGGCACAGCTCACCGGAGTGTCCACGACCTGGGTTCGCGACCTCGAGCACGGCCGCGCCAGCAATCCCTCCGTGGAGTGGCTGCAGCGCATCGTGCGCATACTCGACCTCACCCCGGCCCAGCGCCACACCCTGTTCGTCTACGCCACCAACCAGGAGCCCCCGCTCCTGTACCGGCCGGACGCTTCGAACCTCGACCCGACTACCGCAGCCCTTATCCGCGTCCAACCCTGGCCGGCCTACCTCTCGGACTTCGCGTGGGACGTGCTCCTCTACAACGAGGCGAGCGAACGCGACTGGCCGTGGATGAAGCACGGCATCAACGTCATGATCTGGGCTCTGTCCTTCCCCGAGGCTCGCCTGCAGCTCATCAACTGGGAAGAGGACTGGGCCAAGCCCATGGCCTCCCAGCTCAGGCTGCGTGCCCGCGCGCACCCGGAGAACGAGCGCCTGGCCGAGGTCATTGCCCAGATCAAGGAGCGGGACAAGACGGCGCGCAGGATCCTCGAAGAAGACCTGACGACCGTCACCCACCCAGACGGCGACCGGCGCTGGCTCTACCTCGCTGGCCACGGGGACGAGGAGTTCGAAGTCGTCTTCCGCGCCTATGCACCGCTCAGCGACTACAGCCAAAGATTCATGTGCGTCGTGCCCGCAGCCGAGTCTCACCCCATGGCGAGCTGAGCAACCAGAAGATCGACCCCGCACGCCCGCGGGCAGTGCTGCGTCCCCGAACGCGCGCTGCTCCGGTCGTCAGTTTGAGTTTTAACCTCCGACCGGCTCCTCGCTCCAGCGGAACCAAGCCTCGTCGCCGTCGATGTGCAGGAGGAAGTCGGCCACCGGGCCGGAAGGTGACACGCACGTCAACTCCTGGGGGGATACGGTCGTAGGCCGCGTCGAACCGCTCGAAGTCGTCCGTCTCCATGACTGCCTGGACCTCGTCGAACCACGGCTTCACCTGGCGAACATGAGGGTGAGGGCGCCCATTCATTTGCTGACCGACGGCGCGCCTTCCGGGGCACTCAGCAAGGCCTGCGGCAGGTAGGCAGATTGGACGCGCAAGTCCCAGCCGTGCACCTGGACTGCCAGTGCGGCCAGGACGATGGTCTTCTGCGGCAGCAGGCTGCGGGGCGCCGCACCGGGGGGTGCGCTCTCCCGGTGCTGGACAAGACGATGCGCCAGGGCCTGTTCGAAGGCTGGCTGGTCATCCTCCAAGAGCACGCGCAGCAGTTGCTGATCCAGCGTCAAGGCGCCGAGGGCATTCAGGCGTAGCGCCGCATCGAGACGCTCGTCGACCGCCGGCATGCACAACGTCACCGACGGCCAGTCCCGAGGCAGGTGCCCACGGGCCTTGGCCAGGTAGCAGGAAAGGGCGCACATCTCCGCCAGTTCCGCCGGATCCGACTTTGATTCCAGCTTCGAGTACGGCACCCCGTCGTGGATCGTGGACGCATGGTCACGGAGCAGCAACCCGATAACACGGTCCCGTTCCCACACCATGCCGCTGATCACGCACAACGCGAAGGCGTCCAGCCAGTCCCTCGCGGTGGATGCGTGCTCCACCACGGCCCCGAAGTCCTTGTCCTCGCTGCTGATCCTCTCGCCGACGAGAGGAAAGACGATCTCTTGGTCGCCGTCCGGATAGCAGCCAAGGTCCAGGAATCCCAGGGCGCACTCCGTCGCAGTGCGCAGGACGATGCGTGACGAGGTGATGCCGAGTTGGGGGTCCGCCACCGTGCGGGCGGCGACGTGATCGAGGAGGTCGTCACGCATCGCTTGCAACTCCGCATCGGAGTAGCAGTCGTACTGCAACGTGTGCCAGCGGCGTCTGGTCCGCCGCTGGATGTCCTCCAGCGCCTGCTCGATACTCCGCTCACTCACGTCATGTCGGGCTACATCCTTGATCGTCATGGGCGTCACCCTGGCAGCCGCCACTGACATCACAGGTGCTCATCCCTGACCACGCCCGAGAGGGCCGGTAGCTGGGCGTGGGGCCGCGGGAGTGCAACGACGGGGGACAGCCGCTGAAGATCAGGCGGACGGCTTGCGCCAGTCGACCTGAATCCGCTCACTCGGATCGCGGTGCTTGCCGCGGCCCACTGCCAGCACCCGCACCTTGACGATCTGCACACAGGTCAGCGCGCGCTGCGAGGAGCGTGGTGCCGAATTCCACCACTCCACCAAGTTCGTGACGCCCTCGATCGGGAGATCCGTCATCTGCTCCAAGAACCGCAGCCGGGTGCGGGAATGGCGCAGGTCATCCTTCGTGGCCTTCTCTGCGGCGGCGTACGCGGCAGGCACCAGCACGTCACGCATGCTGCCCAGTTCCTTGAACCGCTTCTCCGCGCCGCCAATGTGCTCGTGGAGGCGCTCGGCTTCGGCCCTGATGTCAGCCAGCAGCCGCACCAGGTGCTCCTGCGCTCCCGGCCGCAGAAGTTCAGCGAGCACTTCCTCAGCCACCGTGCCTTCGAGCCGGTCGGCGTTCATCCGGACCCGTCCGCACGAGGCTTGCCCCACCCGTGGCGGCGGGCAGCGGTAGGACGGGTCGGCGTCGCCGGTCACCCGAGTTCCGACCATGTCGTACGTGCATCTGCCGCATTCCGCCAGGCCGCTGGTCAGTAGGTAGTCGAAAGCGTCCCGGGCTTCGGGCTGTTGGCTCTTCTGCTCGGCGAACAGTTCCAGCAGGCGCCGGTATTCATCCGGAGTCAGGACCGTTGCGCCGAAGTCCTCGATCGGGTTGCCCTCATCGTCCAGGCCAGCCATACGCGGGTGGCTGAGTACCCGGACCAGGACCTCGGGAGCCCACTCGTTGCCGAACGTGGTGCGATAGCCCTGCTTGTTCATCCAGCGGCACGTCTCAGCCCTGCTCTGCTTGGCGAACAGCCGCGACGTGGCCTTACGCAGGGCATCGGCCTCCGCGGGGTGCAACACCCCGCGGCTCTGGTAGCCAGACAGCCGCGCCATGAGTCTCCATCCCACATCGGGAGCCTGATCGCCTGCCACTTAGCGATCGAATAGCTCCGTAATAGGTCACGATATCTGGAATGTATAGCTGCCACGGCTTTGACGGGCAGTAAGCCCCCAGGCGTAAGGGCGTTCGTGCACGTCAGAGGGTCAACCCGCAGGCGACATGTGGCGCACGTCACTGCAACCCTTGATGTGTAAACAACGTCATCCTGAAAATGTGGCCATCACATCCTCGGCCAGTGCATATGGGCTCGACTGGCCGCCCTGACGGGGCAGCGAGCCGAGCCCATAGGACGCAACGCATCACCTCAAGAAGACACCCCTAGCGCCTCCCAGAGGCTCAACGTCGCGACCTTCTGCGTCTCACCCACGGGAATCGTCTTCGCAGGGAACCTCTCCGCCTTGATCAACGCGTACGCCTTGTCAGTCCCGATCCCCAAAGCGCGCGCAGCCGTCGCGACACTCACCGCGGCAGGCAGGGACCGCAACTCTTCAACAGACATGCCGCCCCGCGTGCGAGCGGGCACAGCAGTGGCAGTCACAGATGAGGTCATAGGTGGTCACATCCCTCTTCCCCGCGCCACCTGACCGGAAGCATACGGCGGCCAAGGAAGCATCTCCTTCGTTACAGCAAGATCAGGACACGTAAGGATGATCCAGCCCAAACCAGGGGGTTCCGCGTGTTCAACGGCAGCACCTACCGCCGATGCAAGTGCACCGAGCCGAAGGTCGACGACCAAGGTCAGCCAATCCTCGAAGCGAACGGCGCACCGCAGGTCCGCGAAATCGGGTCCACGTGCCCACAGTTGAAGAAGCGCGATCACGGCTCCTGGTACTACTACCTCAACCTCCCCGACGGCCCCGGAGGTGAACGCCGCCGGCCTCGCAAAGGCGGCTTCCCCACCTCGAAGAAGGCCCAGGAAGCAGCCCAGAAACTCTGGGACGAAGCCACCTACGGCATCGACATCGACTCCAAAGAGACCGTCGCCGCCTACCTCAACCGCTGGCTGGACAAGCGCGTCGACCTCAAGCGCGGCACCCGCAGCGACTACCGCGACTACATCGACCGCGTCTTCATACCGGCCCTCGGCCACCTCACGATGCGCGAACTCCGCGAGCGGCACATCCAGGAGATGTTCAAACAGGTCTGGGCGTTCAACAAGGTCAAGAAGGTCAACCGGATCGCCGCCCAGCAGGCCAAAGCCGAATGTGACGACGCCTACCGCGCGTGGAAGCAGGCACCCAAGCCCCGCTCCCACCACTTCCGCCAGCGGTGGGACGCAGCCAAGGCGGCACTCAAGGAAGCCCGCACCAAGCCCCGCCAGGACACCGGTCCCGGCACACAGAAGAAGTACAAGAACACCCTCGCCGCAGCCCTGGGCGACGCGGTCTCCGAGAAGCTGATCACCGAGAACTGGGCGAAGAACGTCACCATCCCCAGGTACGAACGCCCCGAAGCCCTCGTCTGGACAGACGAACGCGTCGCCCGCTGGAAGCTCACCGGCGAGAAGCCCAGCCGCGTCATGGTGTGGACCCCCGAGCAGACCGGTGAGTTCCTCGACGCCGCAGTCGACCACCCCATGTACGTCATGTGGCACCTCATGGTCTTCCGTGCACCTCGCCGCGGCGAAGCATCAGGCCTGCCCTGGACCGAAGTCGACATGACCCGGGGCGTCGTCAAGATCGTCGAGCAACTGGTGACCAACTCGGCCTACGAGGTGTGGGAGGACACCCCCAAGAGCCGCGCAGGCAAACGCACCCTCACCCTCGACTCCGCGACCTTCGCACTCTTGAGCGCCTGGCGCGACGTACAGAAAACCCAGCGCGCCGAGTGGGAGAAGAAGCACCGCGACGAGCCGGAAAAGTACGGACCCTACGTCGATTCCGGCTACGTCTTCACCCGCGAGGACGGACGACCCCGCCACCCCGACAACGTCTCCCAGGCCTTCGAGCGGCTCATCAAACGCCTCGGCCTGCCGCCCGTCCGACTGCACGACCTCCGGCACTGCGCCGCGTCTCTCAGCCTCGCAGCCGGCCTGTCCATGAAGGCCATCCAGGCCCTGCTCGGCCACAGCAGCTACCAACTGACCGCCGACACCTATACCTCGCTGATGCCGCAGTTCGAGCAGGCAGCGGCCAACGCACCCGTCGAGCTGGTGCCGCGCCGCAACGCTGCCGAGCAGCCCAATGATCCCGAGACGGCATCCGCAGCCGAAGTGGCCGAACCTCCCGCGAGCTCAGTGGCCGAGGAAGAGAAAGCGATCGCTGAGGAGGAGACGGTGATCGAGGAGGAGGCGCCCGAGGACATCGAGCCTGATCTGGGCGGCGACGACGGCCGCCATCTCTACCTTGTCTTGCCTCCTGTCCCCCCAGTTGAGGCCTCGGACGCGGCCTGACGCGCTGTCCCCCGTTTGTCCCCCGGGACATGAAAAAGCCCCCTCGGAGATCACTCCGAGGGGGCCTTCAACTGCGTTTTGCCTGGTCAGGCATGGTGCCCCCGGCAGGATTCGAACCTGCGGCACCCGCTTTAGGAGAGCGGTGCTCTATCCCCTGAGCTACGGAGGCGGGCCCTGCGTAAAAGGTGGCTGAGAACTCTCTGAGTGAGATCTCAGCCAATCTCGGCAAGGTCCTGGGCTGCTACGAAGAGCAGCCCAGGACAGGGTAGCGGATGTGGGAGGGGAGGCGGGGAGGTGGTTGATGCCTCAGCTCAACCTGCGTGCGTCCGGCTGTCCGATCCTTGCTCGTCTCCGAGGTCGGCGGTCTCCGCATCGGCGCCGGCACCTCGAATTCACCCGCCACTGGTCCTTGACCGACGTGATCACCGATGCGATCCAGCGACTGGAAGTCCTCCCGAACCCCGGTTGACCAGCACCAACAGCCCACCCGATGAACTTTGCACCCCACCGGCACTGTGGAAACCGGCGCCCACCCGACGCGACAGCCGGGCCCTCACCCCACTTCCGACCCCCATCGCCAACGCCTCACCGCACCTGACTATCGAGACGAAAAGACCCGCCGCTTCACTGCCTGGAGCAGATCACCGGCACCGCCGACCTGCCCCGGGCCACCTGAACAGCGCTCAGCCCCAAGGTCGGGACGACAGGATTTGAACTGCGCTCCCCCGGCCCCCAGCCAGGGGAGCGGGTGGGCGGTTCAGGAGCGGCCCGCGGGGGCGCCCTGCGCACGGTCCGCGAGGAGGGATACCAGTTCCTTGCGGTCGACTTTCCCGTTGCGGCTGAGGGGGAGGGCGTCGAGGACCACGCAACGGCGCGGGATCTTGAACTCTTCGATCTGGTCGCGCATTCGGTTCAGGACATCCTGCGGGTCCAAGTCCGTGACCACGGCGAGGAGCGCCGTCTTCTTCTTGGACGGCGGGAGGACTACGGCGGAGACGACCTCCGGAATGCGGTGGGCCGCAGCCTCCACCTCGGTCGCGCTGACCCGGAAACCGCGCTCCTTGTAGAGGTCGTCGCGGCGGCCGGAGAAGTACAGGTAGCCCTCCTCGTCCAGCCAGCCGTAGTCGCCGGTCCGCAGTTCGGGGAACAGGCCGTCGCGGCGCGGGAACTTCTCCAGGTTGAGTTCGGGGCGCTGCCAGTACCCGGACATGACGTGCGGGCCGCGAACCGTGATCTCGCCGATCTCGCCGGGGGGCAGCCGGTTTCCCTCGTCGTCAACGGTGAAGACCTCGGTGCCGGGCAGCGGCAGGCCGCAGGATCCCGGGTGCTCCAGGTCGCCGTCCGGCGGCATGATGGTGGCGCGCTTGCACTCGGTGAGCCCGAACATCACCTGCCCCTTCAGCTCTGGTATCGCCGCGCGCAGCGCGTTGAGCGTCTCGGTCGACAGGGCTGCCCCGGTGTTCGTGACCAGTCGCAGGGCGGGGCGCCGGGAGGCGCGCTTGAGCAGCCAGGCCAGTGATTCGGCGACCGAGGGGACGGCCGGCAGTACGGTCGCGCCGCTCTCCAGCAGGTTGCGCAGCAGCGCGGGCCCGGCTTCGGCGGCGCTGCCCAGCACGACGTGGGATCCGCCGAGCGCGCCGAGGAAGAGCTGGTAGAGGCCGTAGTCGAAGGACAGTGGCAGGGGGCAGTAGACGACGTCGTCGGCGCGGTAGTTCAGGACCTGCTGAATCGCCTGGGCGGCGAAGACGGCCTGCTGGTGGGTGCTCACAACGGCCTTGGGTGCCGAGGTGGTGCCCGAGGTGTAGATGAGGGAGAGCGGGTCGACAGCGAGAGGCGTGGGCAGCTGTTCCCCGGAGGGCGCTGGTCCGTCGGCGGCGGGGAAGGCCTTGGCCGCGGCGTAGGAGGCGGGGACCGCCGTGATACCCCGGGCGCGGACGGTCTCCAGAACCGCGGTGTCGTCGGCCACGACGAGGGTCGGCTCGCAGTCGCCGAGCACGTGCTCCAGCGGCGGTCCGAGGACCTTCTCGTGGAGGACCGTGTAGACCGCGCCGATGCGTGAGGCGGCGAAGACGAGTGCGGGGACGAGCGGGCCGGACGGCAGGGAGATGATGAGCCGTCGGCCGCGGTGCACGCCCTCGGAGTGCAGCCATTCGGCGAGCCGCAGGCTCGCGTCCCGTACCTCGCCGAAGGTCGCGGTCGAGCCGAGCCGAGATACGGCGGGGCGGTCGGGCCACTGCTCGGCGGCCGAGTCCAGCAGGTCATGCAGAAGGGATATCTCAGACATTTTGATCAGCATCCTGGGGGTACTAGTGCCTGGGGGGTCGGTACGGCTCCCAGCTGGCACAGGAGGCCGAGGCCGTCGGAGAGCACCCAGTACTCGGCCAGCTTGTCGCCCTCCAGTCGGACGATGGACATGCCCGTATACCGGACAGGGGTGCCGGGTTCGACAGTCGCGGTGGGGGCTCCGCCGGCGTACGTACCGGTGACGGTGTATCCCCCGGCGACGTAGTCGCCGTCCCGGAGGGGGCCGGGGTCTGTGGTGAACTGCACGTCGTGAAGCAGCAGGCGCACGGCGCGGACCCAGTCGAGGAGCCCGTCCCGGGTGGTGATCTGGTTGGAGTCGGGGAAGCCGAGGTAGCGGGCTAGTTCGGCGCTGTGCACGATGAACTCGTCGGCGATGAAGTCCGGGGTATCCGCGAAGTCGATCTCGCCGTTCCACAGGTCGACGAACTTCTCGAAGAGGATCTTTCCGAGGACCGTCTCCTGGTCGGTGGGAGCACTCATGCTGTCGTCTCCTTCTGGGACGCGGGCCGGGCCTGGGCGTCCTGGGGTGCTGTCACCCGGACCCCGACGAGCAGGGGCAGGACAGCCAGGGCGCAGACTCCGCAGAGCACGCCGATCACGCTGAACGAGACGCTGCCCTGGAGGAGGGCGGCTGCGATGCTGGTGGCCAGCATCATTCCGGCGTATTGGGCCGAGCCGTTGAGGGCCAGCGCCGTGCCTCGCATCTCCGGGCGCAGCTCGCTCACCAGGGCGTTGAGGGCGGGCTGGCCGACGCCGACGGCGGTGCCCCACAGGATGAACACGATGAGCACGGCGGTGAGGTGCTCTCCGATCAGCGGTACCGCGCTGACTCCCGCGGCCGTTACTAGGGCGGCGACGACGAGCACCCGGCGCTTGCCCAGCCGGTCGGCGATCCGCCCGCCGAGGAGAGCGCCGGCCATGCTGCCCGCTCCGGAGCCCATGATCGCGAATCCGGTCTGGGCCTCGTTGAAGCCGAAGCGCTCGGCGAAAAAGACGCCGATGTTCGAGAACATGCCGTACAGGGCTGCGCTCCACAGCAGCGTCGAGCCGAGGACGCACAACAGGGCGGGTGTGGTGACGGCGCGGCGAATCATGCCGAGGTAGGTCGCCACCGGGTTACCCGGGGCCCGCTCCTGTGGGTCCTTGGGGGCCACGGCCGGCAGGCGGACGAGGACCATGAGATAGACGAGGGCGGCGACAATTGCGACGGCGAAGAACGCGGCGTGCCAGTCCATCAGGTAGGCCAGGTAGGAGCCGAGCGGTACGCCGAGCACGGTGGAGCTGAGCAGTCCGGCCACGACGATGCCCATGATCTTGCCGCGCTGCTCGAACGGGAAATTCTCGGCGATCATGGCGTAGACGCTCGGCATGATCATGGCCGAGCCGACGCCGGCCACGGCGCGGGTGACGAGGATGAAGGCGAAGTCGCTTCCCACGCCGGTGAGGAGGTTGGCCAGGGCGAAGATCACCAGTCCGATGCAGAGGATCCGGCGGCGTCCGAGGCGGTCGGACATGGCGCCGCACAGCGGTGCCACCAGGGCGAAGAGCAGTGCGTAAGCGCTGACGAACAGGCCGCCGGCCCGGGCGGCGGTGTTCGTGTCGGCCGCGATCTCGGGGATGAGCGGCACGGTGATCATCGAGTCGAGGCCGACGAGGAACGCGCTGCACACCGCGATGGCCAGAACGCGGCCCGGCAGGGCTGCGGTCGGTGAGGGGGTGGTCATGAGGAACTGTCCTCCGGTCGTCTTGCGGGGTGCCCGGGTCACACCCGGGACGGGGACTTCTGGGCCGGGGCCTGCGTCGCAGCCTCCTGGGCCGTGCGGCGGGCCGCGGCGAGCGGAACGACCGCGGTGCCGACGGCGCGGCAGACCACGGCTGGCTCTCCGGGCGCCTCGGCCCGGGTGGCACCGAGTTCGTACCGGGCCTCGACGGTCTTGCACGCGGTGAACTCGACGGTTCTTCGCAGTCGGCTGCGGCTGACCAGCCGTGCCGTGGCCTCGATGAAATCCCCCGCGTATACGGGGGCGAGGAACTCGACCCGCTGGTACTCGGTGAGCAGGCCCTCGTCGCCGTCACTGCGGATGGTGATCTCGGTAACGAGGTCGCCGAACAACTGCAGCAGACGGGCGCCGTCGACCAGATTGCCGCCGTAGCGGGTGTCCTGCTGGCTCATGCGCACCCGCAGGGTGGCGGTGACTTCCTCAGACATTGGCGTTCCTCGCTTTTCCGATACCGACTTTTGACCGGGCGATCTTCTGTACGGCGGTCTGCGTGGCCGCTGCCGCCCGGGCGGGGCCGAGCGCCGCGTCGTCGTGGGGTGCTCCGCCGATCGCCACGGCGACCACGCACTCGTCCTTGTGGGCGATCGAGACCGCGATCGTGCCGAGCCCGAGCTCGGCTGCCCGCCGCGCGGCCGCTCCGCCCAGCTGTACGACCGGGGCGGAACGGTTGTCGCGCAGGACGCGGACCTGGGCGGGGCTGATTCCCTTGCCGAATCCCGTTCCCAGAACCTTCAGCACCGCCTCCTTGGCGGCGAACCGACCGGCGAGGAACTCCCGTGCCCGGCTGGGCGAGAGCGACTGGGCGAGCGCCAGCTCGTCCCGGTCGTAGGTGTACTGGCGGAACCACCCGCGGGTGTGTAGCCGGTCCAGCTCGCCGATGGCGAGCACGTCGACCCCGATTCGCATTGCGCGTCCGTTCCTTTCCGCTAGGCCGCGGCCTCGGCGGTGGCAGTGGTGGCGAGCAGGGCCAGATGTCCCCGGCCGGACAGCGGGTCGACGTCGCAGAGCACCACCTGCCGGTGATCGCGCTGCCACTGCCGCCAGTGGCGGGCCAGGTCGAGCCACACGCTGGTGCAGTAGCTGCCCGGCGCGACCCTGTGGACCGGGGCCTCGGCTCCGAATGCCTGTTCCTGGACCCAGGGGCCCAGGACGAGCAGGGTGTCCGGCCCTCCGTCCACGGCCAGTTCGCGCAGCCTGGCGGTGGTCGCGGCGTCGTCGTCGAACGACTCGACACCGCTCACCTGCAGACCCTCGCCGCGCTCCAGAACCAGCAGCGCGCCGGAGTCCACCAGGTCGCCCGAGTCCACCAGCGGGTGCGGCGTCGGCAGTGTCGTCTGCTCCAGTACCGCGAGCACCGCGCGCTCGGACCGTGCGCCGCGCTGGTAGGCGGAGATGATCCGCAGCGCGGTGAACGGCGCCGCCAGGCCCTGCTCGCTGATGCTGAAGCTCTGCGCGCCTCCGCCGAGCAGCATGTTGAGGTGTGAGGCCACTGCGGTGAAGGGGTGCACGTCGGGCAGCGCGTGGGCGACGATGACCAGATCGGCGTCGGCGTTGTCAATGCCCTCACTCTGTACGAGCTGGTCCACGAGGTCCTTGTGGAACACGTTGCGTCCGTCGCGCAGCAGCTGCTCGTCCACGACGGAGCCGAAGGGCTCCACCAGGTCGCGGTAGAAGCCGAGGATGGCCGGGTCCTCGTGGAAGGGCCCGCCGTCGGGTGAGACGATCACGGAGGATGCGGCTACGGTCGCCATGTCATTCACCAGCACCCTGCGGCTGCGGCTCGGAACCGACCCGCAGCAGGTAGCCGGCAAGAGTGCCGACCGACTGGAAGTCGTCCATGTCGAGGTTTTCGGGGTCGACGACGATGTCCATTCTGTCCTCCAGCTCCATCAGCATCTCCATCACCGAGGTGGAGTCCAGGTGCAGGTCCTCGAAAAGGCGGATGTCCTCGGTCAGCCCGGTGACCTTGCGCTCCAGTACTTCGCTGAGCGCGATCTCGACCTGCGCCACGATGGTGTTTTCCTTTTCCATGGTCATGCTCCTTGTGGGTACGTGATCAGAAAACGATGAGCTGTTGCTTGTCGAGCAGGTCCTCGATGGTGTCCCGGCGCCGCACCAGGTGGGCGGTGCCGTTGTGGACCATGACTTCGGCGGGGAAGCCGTGGCTCAGGAAGAGCCCGGGGGAGGCCGAGGGGCCGTACGCACCGGAGAGTTCGACCCCGATGAGGTCTCCGGCGGCGACCGGGGGCAGTGCCACACGCTTGCCGATCACGTCGTTGGGCGTGCACAGCGGCCCGGTGACGGTGTATGTGCGGACGGGCTCCTCGGCGTACCGGGTCAGCGAGCGGACGGGGAAGTTGCGCTTGACGAAGCTGCCGACACCGACCGCGGCCATGTGGTGGTTGGTACCGCCGTCGGCGACGACGAACTGCTCGCCCATCGACTCCTTCACGAACAGCGCCCGGGTGACGTACGTGCCGCACGGTGCGGTGAGGTAGCGGCCGAGTTCGTTGATGAGGCGGCAACCGGGGTGCTTCTGGAGGAATTCCCCGACGGCGTCGTTGATGCCGTCGGTCAGCGCGGGGATGTCGAGCCCGGTCTCGTTGCTGAAGTACGGGACGCCGAAGCCGCCACCGAAGTCCACGGTCCTCAGTTCGATGCCGGTCTCGGCGGACAGTTCGTCGGCCGCCGCCAGAATCTCGCGGGTGTTGTGGATCAAGTCCTCGTGGTTGAGGAAGCGAGTGCCCATGTAGGCGTGCAAACCCATGACGTGCACCCGGCGCAGCCCCTTCAGCAGCTGCTGGGATGCACGCAGTTCGGCGACGTCGATGCCGAACTGCCGGGGCTTCCCTCCCATGGCGAGCGCGGATCCCTTGGTGTGGAATTCCGGGTTGATGCGCAGCATCACCGGCAGCCGGTCGCGACCCGCGGCGACGGCCAGGTCGTCGAGCGCTTTGAGTTCGTCGAGCGACTCGCAGACGATGGCGTGCAGGTCCGCGGCTACGCACGCCTCCAGTTCTGCACGGGTTTTGCCCGGTCCGAGGAAGATCGTGTTCTGCGGTGCGATCCCGGCTCGGCGGGCGGTTTCCAGTTCGGCCAGCGAGGAGACCTCGGCCCCCGCGCCGAGCGTGCCGAGGAAGCCGATGACGCTGATGTTCGGATTGGCCTTGAGAGACAGGAAGATGTCGACGGCGGGATGCATCCGGTCCCGCAGCCCCTGGTAGACGTCGTGCAGCACGTCGGCGTCGTAGACGTACAGCGGCGTGCCGAACTCCGCGGCGATCTCGGAGACGAGCAGGCCCTGCACCTGGAATTCACTGGCGGTCATGCCGGCTCCCCTGCTGAATCGCGCTGCTGATGGGTGATCACCATTGCGGCGAAGGTGGCGCCGAGGCCGACGGTGGCGAACAGGTAGTTACGCCCCGCCTCCAGCCGGCCGGCGGCGCGCAGCGTGGTGTAGTTGAGAAAGACGTCCGAGGCGAAGCAATGGCCGTACCGCTCGACGTTGTCCAGAAAGACCTGGGAGCGGTCGATGCCCAGTTCGCCGATGGTCTGGCGCCAGGACTGAAGGTTGACGTTGTGCGGGATGATCAGGTCGATGTCGGCGAGCGTCATCCCCGCCCGCTCCACCGCTTCCCGTACGACGTCGGCGAGGACCGGCGCGTAGAACTTGCTGACCTCCAGCGACTTCACCTCGTCGAGGAGCATGGCCGCCGAGAACTCGCCCAGGGTGCGGGTGCTGTACGAGCGCACGGTGTCTCCGGAGCCGTCGAGCGCCACCAGGCAGGCGGCTCCTGCGTCGCCCATGATGGCGACGTCGGGGATGAGCTGGATCTGTGGCGAGAAGGCCTGCTCACCAGTGATCACCAGGGCGCAGGCGCCTGGTTCCGCCTCGGCCCTGAGCAGTTCCGCGGCGGTGTCGACCGCGGCCATGCCGCTGGCGCAGTTCTGCTGACTGAGGGCGAAGGCCTCCGCGTGCGCCAGCCCAAGACTGTTCTTGATCTCCTGGGCGGGGCTGATGTGGGCCGGCGCCACCGCCTGTGTGGTGTGCGCGTAGACGACGTACTTGATCCGGTCGCGGACCAGCGGGTCGGCCGCGATGCGGCGGGCTGCCGGCAGCACCACGTCGAACAGGTCGAGTTCCGGGTCGAAGCGGATCTCCTTCAGTCCGTGGACACGCTGGAAGAGGCGGAGCTTGGTCCGGCGCAGGCCGAGGCGGTCGGCCAGTTGGTCGATCGGTACGATCCGCTCCGGTGTGAAGGACTCCACGGCCTCCAGGGTCGCGACGGGCACCTTCATCGCTCACACTCCAGGTTTGTCGGTCGGCCGGGCCGGGTGGCCCGGTTCCGCTCGGCGGCGTTCACTGCGTGCCTCCGCGGTGGGTCAACGTCAGGGCGCTGAACGTCGCTCCCGCCCCCACACCGGCCATCAGGTAGTGCCGGCCGGCGATGAGCCGTCCCGTGTCGCGCAGGGTCGTGTAGTTGACGAACGGGTCGGAGGCGAAGCAGTGGCTGTAGCGGGGGATGTTCTCCAGGAACACCCGGTCCGCCGTGATGCCCAGTTCATCGATGGTGTTGCGCCAGGCCAGCATGTTGACGTTGTGCGGGATGACCAGGTCGATGTCGGCCAGGGTGAGTCCGGCCTTCAGGACCGCCCGGCGCATCACGTCGGCGAGTGCCGGCGCGTACACCTTGCCGTACAGCGCGGCTTCCTCCGGGGAAAGCGAGAGCAGCTGCGCGTACTCGCCCAGGGTGTGGCTGACGTGGGAGAGGACGGGGTCGCCCGGACCTCCCGCGGCGATCAGGCAGGCCGCGGCGCCCTCTCCCATGAGTGCCGTGTTCGGCACCTTCTGGATCAGCGGCGAGTGCGGCTTGTCCCCGACCACCAGCAGCGCCTGGTCCGCCGGATCGCCGTCCGTGAGGAGCTGAGCCGCGATGGCGACGGCGCCGAGGCCGATGGCGCAGTTCTGCTGGCTCAGCGCGAACGCCTCGGCGTGCTCCAGGCCCAGTGCGTCACGGATGCCGACGGCCGTGTCGACCCCTGCGGGGGCGACCTCGTGGATGGCGTGGGCGTAGATCACGAACCGGATGTGGTGCGGGTCGTCGAGGCTGTCCACCACGCGCCGGGCGGCCGGCAGGAGCAGGTCGAACAGCGATGCCCCGGGGTCCTGGTGCAGGGTGCGCAGGCCGTGGACCTTGCGGAACAGCGACAGCTTCGCCCGGCTCAGGCCGAGCGGCTCGGCCAGGGCCTCGATGGTGACCCGCCGGTCCGGGAGATGGCTCTCCACCCGTTCGAGGGTTCCGATCGGCGCGGTCACCGCTGTGCCCCGTCCCGCGCCGGGCCGTCGGCCAGGACCTGGTCCAGCCAGTCGGCGACCGCCCGTGCGGTCGTCCCGGCGTGCTCCGCCAGCATGGTGAAGTGGTCGCCGGGAACCACCACCGTGGTGTCGGCCAGCGGCCAGCGCGGCCGGTCGTGCGTGCCGGAGCGCTCCCCGGCCTGTACGAGGAGGGTGGGCACGGACAGCCGCTGCGGCGTCCACCCCTCGAAGAGGGGGATGTATCCGCCCATCGCGATGAGCCGGTCGTCGTCGAGCCACTGGCTGCTGTGCTCGTCCAGCATCTGATCGGCCACCATGGACAGGTCGCTTATGTCCAGCGGGCTGGCCAGCGTGTCGATCAGTACGACGGATGCCGGGGCAGCGCCCTGCTCCGCCAGTCGCTGGGCGACGGCGTGCGCGATCCAGCCGCCGGTGGAGCGGCCGACCAGCACCAGCGGCCTGCCGTCTGCGAGTTCGGCCGCGCCGCGGGACAGCGCGTCGACGAGCGCCGGCAGCGAGGCGGGCAGCGGCTGGTCCGGGGTGAACCCGGGAAGCGGCGGTACCGAGACGGCCTGCCCGTCGATGTGCGCGGCGAACAGGTCGTACTCCTGCGGCCCGGAGATGGCGATCATCGACGGGAAGCAGACGGTGACCGGAGCCTGCGCGGGGCCGGGGGCCTTGGGGAATGGCGGCAGTTGCGCCGACTCCTCGAAGGCCGGGCGGATCCCCGCCGCCGACACCAACAGCTCGATCGCACGGCTGAGCTGCCGGTTCCCGTGCGCGGCGCGGAAGAGGGCGGTCAGAGTGCCCGACTGGACCGGTGCGGGTGTGCCGGGCGCGAGGGTGCTCAGCTGGCCGAACACGTGTTCGGCCAGGTCGCCGACGCTGGGGCGGTCGAAGACGACGGTCGCCGGCAGTCGCAGCCCGGTCGCCTGGTTCAGCGCGTTGCGCAGCTCCAGGGAGGTCAGCGAGTCGAGCCCGAGGTCCCTGAAGGGAGTTTCGGTGTCGATGGCGTCGACGTTGCTGTGGCCGAGTACGGCGGCAACACTGTCCTGCACCGTGTCGATGACGGCCTTGAGCTGCCGGTCCTCAGGGAGCCCCGCCAGCTTGTCGCGCAGCGACGTGGTCGGCGCGGCCGTGCCGGAGGCGGGGGACGCGGTGGCCTGTGCCCCGCTGCCGGCACGCCGTGCGGCGGCCTTGACGAGTCCCCGCAGCAGGGGCGGCAGGGCCTGTCCTGAGGTGCGCAGGGCCTTGCGGTCCAGCCGGACGGGCACCAGGGCGGCGGCGGAGTCCGCGCAGCCGGCGTCGAAGAGCGCCATGCCCAGTTCGGCGGAGATGGGCAGTACGCCGTATCGCGCCATCCGCTTGAGGTCCGCATCCTGCAGCGTGTCGGCCATGCCGCTGGTGGGCTCCCACACGCCCCAGGCCAGTGCGGTCGCGGGCAGGCCGCGCCTGGCGCGGTGCTGTGCGAGCGCGTCGAGGAAAGCGTTGCCCGCTGCATAGCTGCCCTGCCCGGGGCTGCCGAGGGTGCCGGCGACCGAGGAGAAGAGCACGAAGGCGCCCAGGTCCATGCCCTGGGTGAGCTCGTGCAGATGCAGGGCCGCGTCGACCTTGGGGCCGAGCACCTTGTCGAGCCGCGCCGGGGTCAGCGAGGTCAGGATCCCGTCGTCGAGCACGCCTGCCGTGTGGACCACGGCGGTCAGGGGGTGTTCGGTGGGGATCGAGGCCAGTAGCGCGGCCAGCGCCTGGCGGTCGGTGACGTCGCAGGATGCGACGGTGGCGGTGGCGCCCAGTTCCGCCAACTCCGCGACCAGGGCCGGTGCGCCCTCGGCGCGCAGGCCGCGGCGGCTGACGAGCAGGAGGCGGCGCGCTCCGTGTGCCGTCACCAGGTGGCGGGCGAGCAGCGCGCCGAGCCCGCCGGTGCCGCCGGTCATCAGGACCGTGCCCCGCCAGGCGGCGGGATCGGTGCCGGCGGCCGAGACGGTCTTGGTCTTCAGCCGCGGCGTCAGCAGCACGCCGTCGCGTACGGCCAGTTGCGGCTCGCCGGTAGCGAGCGCAGCGGTCAGGGCGGCTGTGGCAGGCCCGGCCGCGGTGTCACTGTCGTGGTCGATCAGGGCGAAGCGTCCGGGAGCCTCGGACTGTGCCGAGCGGACCAGTCCCCACAGGGGGGCCGCGACCAGGTCGGTCACATCCTCCTCGGGGCCGGCGGCGATCGCCCTCCGGGTAACGAGGGCGAGCCGGGAGGGGGTCTCGGGGCCTTCGGCGAGCCACTTCTGCAGCAGGGCCAGCACCTCGCCTGTGGTGTTCCTGACCGCTGTGGCGAGGTCGCCCGCGGCGTCGGAGACACAGTCCACGACCGTGGTTCCAGCGCTGACCGAGTTCGTGGCGAGCGCGCCGAGCAGCTGCGCGGGGGAAGTGAAGTACCGGACGGTGTCCTCGGCGCCGGAGGTCCCAGCGACTGCGGCGACCGGTGCCCAGTCGACGTGGAACAGCGCATCGTTGAAGGCGCGGCGGTCGCCGCCGATCTGGTCGCCGGTGACCGGGCGGGAGACGAAGGACTCGACCGAGGCGACGGCGTTGCCCTCCTGGTCGGCGACGGTCAGGGCGATCGCGTCGGGGTTCTCGCGGGAGAAGCGGACCCGCAGCGAGTCGGCGCCGACGGCGTGCAGCCGGACGCCGTTCCAGGAGAACGGGAGCCGTCCCGAGGCGTCGCCGGTACGTATTCCCTCCCACGCCAGGGCGTGCAGAGCAGCGTCGAGCAGCGCCGGGTGGAGTCCGAAGGCGCCGGCCGCGCCCTGCTGCTCGGTGGGGAGCGCGACTTCGGCGAACAGCTCGTCGCCCCGCTGCCATACGGCGCGTAGCGCCTGGAAGGCGGGCCCGTAGGCGAATCCGGTGTCGGCCAGGCGGTCGTACAGGCCGTCCAGTTCCACCTCGGCCGCGTCGTGCGGAGGCCAGTCCGCCAGCCCTTCGGGGGCGGCGGCGTTGACGGAGTGGGCCAGCCAGCCAGCGGCGTGCCGGGTCCAACTGGTGTCGTCCGGGGCGTCGTCGGGAAGGGAGTGCAGCACGACCGGGCGGCGGCCGTCCTCCTCCTGCGGCGTACCCACGGTGAGCTGAAGACGGACGGCGCCCTGTGCCGGGAGCACCATCGGCGCCTGGAGGGTCAGTTCCTCCACAGTGTCGCAGCCGACGTGGGCGGCGGCCCGGGTCGCCAGTTCCAGCAGAGCGGTACCTGGCACCAGGACCGTGTCGTGGACGACGTGGTCGGCGAGCCACGGATGCGACTGCTGGGACAGCCTGCCGGTGAACACCACGGTGTCGTCGGCGGCGAGATGAGTCACGGCTCCGAGCAGCGGATGGTCGGCGGAGCTGAGGCCGACCGAGGTGATGTCACCGGCCGTCGTCGGCTCCTCCAGCCAGTAGCGCTCGCGCTGGAAGGCGTACGTCGGCAGGTCGACACGGCGTCCGCCCAGATCCGCGAGGACCGCCTCCCAATCGGGTGCGATGCCGTGGACGAAGAGCTCGGCCAGTGCGGTCAGCAGTGCCTCCGGCTCGCGTCGGCCGCGCCGCAGCAGCGGTACCACCAGGGCCTGGCGCTCGTCGCCGAGGCAGGCCTTGGCCAGGGCGGAGAGCGTGCCGTCCGGCCCGATCTCCACGAAGGTCCTGACCCGCTCCGCGTACAGCGTCTCGACGGCGTCGCTGAACCGTACGGGTCGGCGTACATGCTCGGCCCAGTAGCCAGGGCGGCACAGGTCCTCGGCGGTGGCCAGTTCGCCCGTCACGTCGGACACCAGCGGAATCCGCGGGGCGGAGAACGACAGTCCGGCCACGACGGCGGTGAACTCGTCCAGCATGCCCTCCATGTGGGGCGAGTGGAACGCGTGGCTGACCGGCAGATTCTTGGTCCTGCGGCCCTGCTCGCGGAAGTGCCCGGCGATCTCGTCCACGACGTCGGCGTCCCCGGACAGGACGACGGATTCCGGGCCGTTGAGCGCCGCGATCGACGCCAGGTGCTCCCGGCCGGCGAGTGCGGCCAGTACCTCCGCCTCGGTGGCCTGGACCGCGGTCATCGAGCCGCCGCCCGGCAGCGCCTGCATGAGCCGGCCGCGGGCGGCGACCAGCTTGGCCGCGTCGGCCAAGGGCAGGACTCCGGCCACGTGGGCGGCGGCGATCTCGCCGATGGAGTGTCCGGTGACGTAGTCGGGCCGGATGCCCCAGGCCTCGGCGAGCCGGTAGAGGGCCACCTCGACCGCGAAGAGCGCGGGCTGGGTGAACTCGGTCCGGTTGAGGATCTGCTCGGGGTCGTCGTCGGCGAAGAGGACCTTGGTGAGCGGTACCTCGAGGTGCTCGTCGAGGGCTTCGCACACGGCGTCGAAAGCATCGGCGAACACCGGGTGGGCGTCGTGGAGCTCGCGCCCCATCCGCAGCCGCTGGCTGCCCTGGCCGGTGAACAGGAAGGCGATTCTGCCGGTGTTGCGGGTGGTACCGCGCACCACCTGTCCCCCGGAGGTCCCGGCCGCGACGGCTTCTACGCCCCGCAGCAGTTCGCCGGCGTCGCTGCCGATGACGACCGCGCGCTGATCCAGCGGCGTACGGGCCGTGGCCAGGGTGAAGGCGGCGTCCACGGGGTGCTCGGCGCCGAGCGCCGTGTGCAGCTTGCGGGCCTGGCCGCGCAGGGCCTCGGTGCTCCTGGCTGAGAGGATCCACGGCACCAGGGCGCCGTCGGTGGGCGGCGGCACGGGGGCCTCTTGCGTCGGCGGTTCCTCGATGATGACGTGCGCGTTCGTACCGCTGATGCCGAAAGAGGAGACTCCGGCGCGGCGCGGCCGGTCGGCCCGGGGCCACGGCACCGGCTCTGTCAGCAGCCGTACGTCACCGCCCTCCCAGTCCACGTGCGAGCTGGGCGCGTCGACGTGCAAGGTCTTGGGCAGCCGCCCGTGCTCCATCGCCTTGATCATCTTGATGATCCCGCCAATGCCGGCGGCGGACTGGGTGTGCCCGACATTGGACTTCAGGGAGCCCAGCCACAAGGGGCTTCCCCCGCGTCCCTGGCCGTAGGTGGCCAGCAGGGCCTGGACTTCGATCGGGTCGCCCAGCTTCGTTCCCGTTCCGTGGCCCTCCACGGCGTCCACATCGAGGGAGGTCAGCCCGGCTCCGGCCAGGGCCTCACGGATCAGCTTTTCCTGGGAAGGGCCGTGGGGGGCGGTCAGGCCGTTGCTGGCGCCGTCCTGGTTGACGGCCGAGCCGCGGATGACCGCGAGGATGCGGTGCCCATTGCGGCGCGCGTCTGACAGACGCTCCACTAGAAGCGTTCCGGCGCCTTCCGCCCATGCGGTGCCGTCGGCGCCCTCTGCGTACGACTTGGCCCGCCCGTCCGGGGCGAGTCCGCGCTGCCGGCTGAACTCGGTGAAGGAGAACGACGTCGCCATCAGCATCACGCCGCTGACGACGGCGAGCGAGGACTCGCCGCGGTGCAGCGACTGCCCGGCCAGGTGCAGGGCGACGAGCGAGGAGGAGCAGGCCGTGTTGACCGTGACCGCCGGGCCGACGAAGCCGTACGTGTAGGAGATGCGACCGGAGGCGACGCTGCCCGCGCTGCCGACGCCGAGGTAGCCGTCGATGCCCTCGATCGGCGTCTTGAGGAAACGCAGTCCGTACTCGTCGCACATGATGCCGACGAACACCCCGGTGTCGGTGCCGCGCACGTTGTCGACGACGATCCCGGCGTCCTCGAACGCCTCCCAGGTCGTCTCCAGCAGCAGCCGCTGCTGCGGGTCGATCGTCAGGGCCTCCCGGGGGGAGATCCCGAAGAAGGCCGGGTCGAACTCGGAGGCCTCGTGCAAGAATCCGCCGGTGCGGACGTAGCTCTTGCCCACCCGCGCCGGGTCGGGATCGTAGATGTTCTCCAGGTCCCAGCCTCGGTCGGTGGGGAAGCCGGTGATGGCGTCCCGGCCCTCGTCCACCAGGTTCCACAGCTCGTCGGGCGTGGTCACACCGCCTGGGAAACGGCAGCTCATTCCCACGATCGCGAGGGGCTCGTTGGCGCTCTCCTCCATTTCGCGCAGGCGAGCCTCGGCCTGGTCCAGTTCGGCGGTGGTGCGTTTGAGGTACTGCAGGAGTTTCTCTTCGTCAGACATGCGCTTCATCTCTCTGCTCGGCGTGGTCGGGCTGATTCGTCCCTCGAAGACCGGTCATCCGGCCTGCTCGGCCCGGCCGAGCCTGCTGTCGAGGTAGGCGAACAGCTCCGTGGCGGAGGCGGCTTGGAGCTCCTCCTGGGCGGCGCTGGGCACCGGGGCGAGCCGCTTGGCCAGGGTGGCGAGGCGGTCCGTCAGCTCGGCGCGGAGAGCTTCCTGGCCGGGCTCCGTGAGGGCGGGCGCGAGTGCCTCCAGCTGGCTGAGCGTGCCGAGCGGGTCCGCGGAGGGGGCGGCGGGCATCTCGCCCAGGCGTGACCACAGGTAGCCGGCCAGCGCCTGGGGGGTGGGGAAGTCGAAAACCATCGTGGTGGGCAACCGCAGGCTGGACTCCTCCTGTAGTCGGTTGCGCAGCTCGACGGCGGTGAGGGAGTCGACGCCGAGGGAGAGGAAGGTTGCGGTGTCGACCGCGCCGCTCACCTCGTCGTCCTCCAGGAGTTCGGCCGTCAGGTCCAGCACCCGCTCCAGCAGTACGAAGCGGCCCGCGTCCGGGGTGAGTCCGGCCAGGCGGGCGGGCAGTGTCGCCGGCGGCTGCTCCTCGGACTCGGTGCCGGCCACCGCGCCGAGCTGGGCGTAGAGGTCAAGCTGATCGTCGGTGAGCCAGTACTCGGCGATCCGGCCGTCCTCAAAGCGGAGGATGTCCACTCCGCGGAACGTGACCTCCGTGCCCGGCCGCACCGTCGCGGTCGCGGGCCGGCCTCCCGCCCAGGTGCCGCGGAAGACCCAGCGCCCGATGGCGTAGTCGCCCACGAAGAAGGGGCCGAGCTCGCCCGTGATGCCGGCGGCGGAGTCGTAGGAGGACCGGAAGGCCGATATCCAGGCGGCTATCTGCGGGCCGTCGCTCAGTGCGGCGGGGTCGGGCATGCCGAACTCGGGGATGTTCACTCGCATGGTCCGGGAGACGTAGTCGTCAGCGATGGCGTAGTCCCCGTTCCAGAGCCGGTTCCATGCGTCCCACAGCTCCTGGTGGGAATAACCTGTGCTGGTCGTCCGGCTCATCGTGTCGCTCCCGCGTACTCGTTCTCGGCGGCCTCGTCGCCGGTGCCCGTCACGTCCTCGCCCGTCAGCTGCCGGAGTACCTCCTCGGACAGGCCGTGACCGTTGACCCTCTCCATGTGCGCCACCACCTCGGGGGAGAGAAACTCCTCCACTGTCATGAGCCGGGAGCCGAAGCTGTGGAAGTGCGCGGCCATCAGGGGGTCGCGGGCGGCGGCGGAGAAGGAGAACTCCTCGATCTCGTTGAACGGTCGGGCCGCCGCGTAGTCGGCGATGAGATGGTGGTGCGGCCCGGTCTCAGCTCCGTGGCGCACGCTGTAGCTCTCCAGGGCCGCATCGAGCCCTTCGCCGCCGCCAGTCACGGCTGCGGCGCTCTCGGACACCAGCCACTGGGCGGACTGCATGGCCCAGGCGCAGCCCACGGCCGCCAGGGGATCGCTGGCCAGAGCCGCGTCGCCGATCAGCGCGTAGCCGGAACCGGACGGTTCGCGTGAGATCAGGGGGTAGTTGACCGTCCCGATGATCTTGGAGATACGCTCGGCGCTGTCGATGTCCGGGGCTTCTGGCAGGGACCGTATGAAGTTCAGGTAAGCGCCTTCCAGGTCCGCCTTGAACTCGCCGAGGCGCTGCTTGGAGACGATCGCCGCGATGACGGTGACGTCGTCCTCCATGGGCATGACGTACGCGTTGTCAGGCTCGAGGTAGTAGACGCGTGCGGCGTCTCCGGCCTGCCGGGGAAGGCCCCGGAAGTAGGCGAAGTAGCTGAAGCGGCCGTTCTCCGCCATCTCGGCCGGGGTGCCCGCCAGGCGCGCGACCGTCGACTCCTTACCATCCGCACCGACGACGAGCCGGGCACGCAGGGAAAAGGCCTCCTCCCCGGCGGTGCCGGCAACGCCCACGACCCGGCCGTCCTCGAAGAGGAGCTCGTTCACTGCGTGGCCCAGCTTCAGGTCCACGCCCTCGGTGTCGGCGGCCAGACGCCGCAGCAGCGGGTCGAGGGTCGCGCGGCGCACGCTGTAGCCGTGCGCGCTGTCCCCGTCGTGGGGCGGCTTGATCCATCCCCAGCGGGTCCAATAGTGGGCGGTGTTGGGAAGGGCTCCGGCCTTCTCCAGCACCTTGTCCAGGCCGGTCTCGGCCATGACGGCGTAGGCGGAAGCCTGTATGTAGTGGGTGCACAGGACTTTGTGTGCGTCCATGTCGGAGCGGCGTTCCAGCAGGGCCACCCGGGCGCCTTGCCGCGCGTAGAGAAGGGCCGCAGTACATCCGGCTACGCTCGCCCCGTTGATGATCACGTCGTATGCGTTGCTCACTGCTTGTTTTCCTTTCGCTCCGGCCTGTGGCGAACTCGCCTGCCGGGAAAGAGAAATGAAATGGCGTCGGAGGTGTTCCGGGGCCAGATGCGCGGTTACACGGCCTCCACGACGGCGCACGACCAGGTGAAGCCGCCGCCGCCGCCGATCACCAGGGCGAGGTCGCCGGACTGGAGCGAGCCGGATGCCGCGATGTACTCGAGATTGGCCAGCAGGTCGCCGGCCCCGAGGTGGCCGCTGGATTCGCGAAGGGCGAGCACTTCCCCCTTCACGACACCGTCCAGCACGGGGCGGTACATGAGGTCGAGAACGCTGTCGCTCAGCCTGGGGAGTGCCACACAGACGATGCGTGGGTCGCCGGCCTCCACCTCCGCCTCGGACAGCGCGAGCCTCAGCACCCTGTCCACGCACTGCGCGGCCGCACGCCGGAACTCGTCGGTGCCCCCGCGCATTTCGAGGTAGGCCTTCTTGGGGCGCTTCACGTCGACGTGGCCGCCGTGGGAGAGCGGGGCGGGACTGAAGTCGTCCCGTCCCCGGTACATCTCCTCGAAGGAGGCGTCCGTGACAAAGGCGAGGGACCGCAGGAGCAGCGCCCCGGCTCCCCTGGCGCGGCCGTCCGGCTCCTGGCGGCGCAGCAGCGCGGCCGTACCGGCGTCGCCGTACACCACGCCGTAGTCGGCGGACCAGCGGTCGAACCCGGGGAGGGCGAACCTGTCCGCCGTGGTGACCAGTGCCGCGTCGATTCCCGGGTCGGCGATCAGCTTCTCGGCCGCGATCCCGAGGGCGGCCGCCCCTGCGTTGGACATCTGCTGCACCCCGAGAGGCAGGGCCTCGCTCGCGCCGAGCTGGTGGGCAATGTAGTGGGCGGGTGACCAGAAGTCGTGTCCTTGGTGATAAGTCCACCCGTGCGCGACCAGGCCGATCCGGGCAGGGTCCCACCCGGTCTCGGTGAGTACGCGAACGGCCGCGCGAACGGCCATCTCAGGCGCCGCGAGCTCCTCCGAGACCGGCACCATAGTGAGTGCGAGGTCCTCGGCTTCGGCTGCTGAGAGGCGGCCGGCGGCGACCATCTCGCTCGCACTTTCCCGTCCGCGTGGAATCCAGGTGGCCGCTTCCAGGACTAATGACTGTGCGAACTTCACTGTGCTTTCTCCCCGACCGACCGTTGCAGTGGATGCGGCAGCACCTCGGCATCGGTGAGCGACAGCCGGAACGTTTTCGGCCAAGTCACCTCGTCCTCCCGCCACAGCCTCCTGCGGAGCGTCGTCGCCATGAGGATCGGCCCTACGACATCGCCATCGTTGGCGGGTAACGAAGTTGCGCTACGAACTAATCCACTGTGCAAGGCGGTTCCTTCGTCAGCGAGCAGAGAACGCCCACTCCGGCAGTGGGATGTCACCAGAAGCGCGGCTGTCAACTCATGTTCGATCGAGCAACCACATGCCGCTCGACACAAGTCGAACTCAAGCGTCAGATGTCCAATATATTAGCACGCAGTGGTTTGTGGAGGCAAGAAGTCCTAGATGCTGCCTCCACGGGCCACATGGTGCGCCGCCATAAGGGATGATGGGCAGATTGAACCGAGGAGCGTGGGCGTGGTGGTAGATGACGGCCAAGGTCGTGGGCGGTCGTTGGCAGAGCGGTTGAACACGTTGTTCGCGATAGTGCGATGGACCGACGCCCACGGCCGACAGCGGGAGTACTCGACCGCCGAGGTGGCCAAGGCGGTTACTGCGGATCCGTCGCATCCGGCGACGCTGTCGCGGAGTTACTTGTCGATGCTGCGTAACGGGTCGCACACAAACCCGACATTGAGTGTGCTGGAGGGTCTTGCGAAGTTCTTCGACGACCACCGCGTACCAGACGTGCCGCCGGTCACGATCCAGTGGCTGGTGGCGCAGGAGGACCCCGAGGACGAGCTGTTGCGCCAGCGGCTTGCCAGCCATCAGGTGCGAAGGATCGCGATGAGAGCAGGCGAGATGACGCCGGCGATGCGCGAACAACTGCTCAAGATGATCGAAATCTTCGATCAGGACGGGCACCCCGACGCCGAAGTGTGAGAAAGGATGCTGTGGCCGTACACGAACGCGAGCTCCGACGTTTCTGCAGGCGCCTGCTACGCCAACTCGATATCCAACCTCCGCTGCGAGTGGACGAGTTATGCCGCAGGATCGGCGAACACCGAGACAAGCCGATCCGATTGATTCCCTGGGCACTGTCGATCCCCGGACCATTTGGGGTGTGGATGTCTCGACCGCACGAGGAAATAATCTTCTACCAAGAAGAGACGAGCCGCGTACACCAAGATCACATTATTTTGCACGAGATCGGCCATATCCTCGCCGATCATCAGGACGATGGGGGTGCAGGGGAAGAGCTTCCTGCTCTGGGACCGGATTATCCTGGCGACTTGATCACGCGGGGGTTTCGTCGCACCTCCTACACCGAGGACTACGAACGCGAGGCCGAACTGGTCGCGACGATCATCCAAGAGTGGGCAGTGGTCATCAATTACGCTACGCCCCGCACTCCCGAAAATTCCGACCTCGGCCCGCTCCGTTCCGCGCTGAACCCCCGCTGGGGGTGGACGTAATATTCCAAGAACCAATGATCGCGATGTTGACCATCGGGTCAATATGGAAGATCGTCGACTTGGCGCGAGCCCCACACGACCGGGTACTGCAAGCCCTGGTCGCCTGCCTCCTCCTCCTGACCGTCGGCGAAGTACTCAGTTTCCCCGAGGTCAACCGTTTCGTCGATGCGTTCACCGCAGTCGGCGTCGGCAAGATCGCGTTCAACGCGATCTACATGTCCGGCTTGGGTGCGCTCGTCCTGTTCTTTTCCTCCTCCATGCGTGGCGCGAACGCCACATACCAGCGACAATTGTGGATCAACGTCGGCCTGCTCGCCGGCACCTTGCTCGCTCTGGTCATTAGCATGATCGCCACGCCCGCGGCCATGCGTGATCACACGCTGAGCACTCCGTACGTACAGTCGGCCATCGCTTGGTTCTACGTCATTGGCAACACCTACTTCGTTTATGCCTATCTGATATCGGGACTATGGGCGCTGCGCTACGCACGTATGGCGTCCCAGCACCTGGCACTCGGCTTGCGGACCGCGACACTCGGCCTGTTCGGATTGGC
>NZ_JBDHNH010000026.1:0-24618 GCF_039766235.1 Streptomyces changchenzhani
ACAAAACGTACGCCTGCTTTGTCGGTGATCTGTTTCCAGGGATCGGTGTAGCCCTTGTCCTTGCGGTACATCTTCGTGTTGAAACTGCTGACTTCCTTGGCCCGGGAGGCCACCTGACAGGCGATCCCCTTGCGTGCGGCGCGGTTGCGGAGATAGGTCTCGGTGGCTTGGGCCGCCGCCTTGATGCGCGGGTGTTCTTGCTGGTAGCGCTGGAAGGCCTCCTGCGCGGTCAGCGGCATGAAAGCTCCACGCGTATCGCGGAAACGAGCACGGTGCCGCCGAGGCTCATGTCTGCGCCGGCAGGATCTCGTCGCCGGTACGAGCGTGCGGCATCCGAGCCGGAGCGAGGACCACGCTCTCGAGCCCCGGAATCATCTCGGTCTGCGACGGCCGTTCCTCGGGCTGGCTGACAGGCTTGAGGTGGCGGCCCGCCGCTCCTCCGCTGCTGGTCTTGGTGAGCTTCCCCGTAACAGTGACTGTGGTGCGGCCGTCCCCGAGGTTCTCCACAGCCACAGTGCCATCCTGTACGGCCTCCAGCGGAGCGACCAGGAAGGTTCCGTTGGCGAGGTCTACTCGCACCTTCTGCAGCCGGCCCCTGATGAGCTCGATGTTCTTGTCGAACGTGCTGGTGGGAACATCGTTCTCGGTCAGGAATGCGGCGAAATCATCACGGTGAGGTTGCTTCAGGTGGGTTTCGAGGAACGTCACGGGGTCCAGGGTCCCGGCAGAGCTCTGAAGCTCAACCATGACGGCCATGAGGTAGTCCACACGCACCTCGGAGTCCGTGAAGCGGCTGTTGACCCACTCCATGGCCGTGTCGTGGAAGCGGCGGGTGAGCTCCCTGGGGTCGTCCTGATGTCGGCAGCCCAGGAACTTCTCGAGGAAGAACCGGGCCACGTCCTTGCCCGATTTCTGAGGATCCGCGGCCCACCCCTGAAGTCCTTGTTCGGCGTTCCCCTCTTCGGAAAAGAGAGCCACTTTGTACACCTTGGACTTCTCGGTGAACAGCAGGTTGGCGAAGTACTGCATGTCGAAGGTGCGCAGACCGTCCGTGACGATCTCGTTGGCCTGCATGCCGGTCTCCTCCTCCAGCTTGACCATCAGCAGGGCGTGCTGATCATCCAGGCGGGCGGAGGCAACCAGGAGGAGCCCTGCCGAGCTGGACCCATTCTGACTGTCGCGCAGCGCATGGGCCAGCTGCCCGGAGACCTCCACGAGGCCCTGCTCCCCGGCCAGGAAACCCCGAACGGCATCAGGTAGACCGGACTTGAGTTCGGGGTCCTCCACGACCTCACGCCCCAGACGGTGAAGGACATCGCGAAGCTTCCCCTGCAAAGCAGTGCGCACCGCATCGTCGAACCGGCAGGCCGTCTCGCTGAGCTGGAGCGGAAGAGGATCCTCCCCCTTGGGGGGCTGGGGCACCACGTGAACAATGGCTTGTTCAACGACGAAATCCCCGAAGTCATTCCGCACTTCCCGCCCCTGCATCCCGGCCCGCACCGCAAGGCCGAACATCGTCCATCTCCAAGCGCGATCCCGGGACGCTCTCGCGCCCGGACCGACGCACGTTCGTGCCATTGCCGCGCTGCGTCAGAACAGAGGCCTGACAGCCTCTCTATCCGTGCGCCATGCGAGTAATCGCGGCGCTAATCGTAACGGAGCGTGTATCGGGCATAGACGGAATACCGACAATGGTGGCCGAATCTCGGCATCAAAAAGGCTCCTGCCGGCAGCCGACGGCAGTACGACAGTGCAGCCCGCCCGTAGCGGTGTCCGAACCCGGGGCGATCTCGGACGACGACGCCGTTCGATGCGGCAGGACTCGGCGTCAAGCCTGACGGCGGCGGGGCCGGTGAGACGCACTGGCCCCGCCGAGCACCATGCCAAGCCTCATGTGTCTCTTTGATCCTGCCGTCAGACCTGGAGGTAACCACCTGAGACGTCACCCATTCGGCGGCTGCTCGTTGTCGGAGTGAACCATTCACCTGATGCGAAGGAGACCTGGTGGGCCCGTCGTTTGTGATCGAGCGGCTTGAGTTCAAACGCGGCGGCATCTGGTACGTCCGGCACCTCAAAGGCCTGGTCACCTTCCTGGTCGGCCATTCGAAATCGGGAAAGTCGACCGCGCTGGAGACGCTGCTCTATCCGCTCGGGTTGAAGACCACGCGGGTGATGCCCGAGGTGCGCAGCTGCGACCAGCTGCGCCTGGTGTTCCGTGTCGCCGGCACCCGTTGGCAGGCCACCCGCAGTGGTTCCGACCCCCGGGCCCAGGTGCTCCTGAAGAACCTGGACCGTCCCGACGAGACGGAGAAGGCGCTACCGGTCAGCTCGTCGAAGACCGGTGAGATCACGGCGAGTGGGTTCGTCCAAGATCTTCTCGGCCTGCCGGCTGCCGTCCGCGGGAGCACTCGGCTCACTCTGGACAGCTTCTACAACACCGTCCTGGCGCTGCGACAGAAGACGATCGCCTCCGATTTCCTGGGCGGTGTGCCGGATGCTTCGCGGATTTTGGTCATGGAGGTGGTCCTCGGACTGTGGAACGAGGCCCTCGCAGGGCTGGAGAAGAACGCTGCCGAGGCAGAGGCGCGTTACCGGACCGCACGCACCACTCTCTCCCAGTTCAAGAAGCTTCGTGACTCAGGTGCCCTGAGCGATCCCGAAGCCACGCGGGCCGAGTACGAGCAGAAGGTCCGGGAGCACGAGGCAGCCTCCCAGCGGTGGCAAAAGGCGGCCGCCGCTTTGACGGAGGCACTCGGGGAGCTGGGCCGTCTCACGGCGCTGTTCAAGGCCGCGGAGCAGCACCGTCGGAAGGCGGCCAAGCAGGCCGATGCCGCACAGGCGAAGCTGAGCGGCGCGAAGGCGGACCTGGCGCGTGCCGAGGGCGTGCGTGATGCCTTGTTGGTGCCGTCGCAGAAGGAGTGCACGCTGTGTGAGCAGCGTCTTCCGGAACGCTTCCCCGGGCGCTGCCCGCAGTGCGATCAGCCTCATCCGGCAGGGGAGAACCGGCGTACCAGGCTCCTCGCTGCGGCGAGCGCGAAGGTGGACCGGCTTCGGTTGAAGGTACGCGAGCTGGAAGATGTCGTGACCGCTGCCGTCCGAGTGGCGGTGGAGGCCGAGCAGGCTGCGGCGCGCGCCCTCGCGGACCGGGACGCCTTCGAGGGGCAGATCGTTGCTGGGGCCCGTAGCGCCGCGCAGCAGGCGGAGAAGGAGGTTTTCGGGCTGAGTCGGGATGTTGCCCAGCTCAAGCGGCAGACCGAGCGCGCCGACTACATCCGGGCCCAGGAGCGGGTGATCAAGGAGGCGAAGGAGCGGATGGAAGCCGCTCGGGGCGCCCGGGATGCCGCTCAGGCCGCTGACGGGGTCCGCCGCAAGGAGGTCACCGGCCGTTTGTCGGCCTTCTTCCTTACGCGGCTGCGGCAGATCAACCCCGCCGTCGAGACCGCGCATGTGGATCCGCAGGACTTCACCACTCTCGTCAAGGAACGCGACGAGAGGGACAAGACGTTCGACGACAGTTCCGTCGCCGGGAGCCCGAAGGTCACGACGAACGTCGCTCTGCTGCTTGCCCTGCGCGACCTCGGCCGTATCGACGCAGCGGTCCGGATCCCCCCGCTGATGATCATCGACTCGCCTCTGGCCGGACTCGGGGCGACGGGCCTCGATCACGACACCAGCCTGCGTCTGATCGATACCCTCATCTCCATCGCGGACGAGCCCTGTGCCGACGGCTACGCCTGCCAGGTCATCGCCGCCACCAACGACCCTCTCCCCCGCCCCTACCCCGGCGTGAGGGAAATCCCGATCAACGAAGGCCACCGGTTCTTCGACCACGCCCCGCCCCGGAAGAACTGACCCCCTTGCATCGGGCAGTACCGCGGCGACGGCGCCGCGGTACTGCCCGATGGCGTCTGGGCGGCGGGGTTGACCGACGGACGATGTGCGTGTCCAAGGCCGCGCTGCGGCAGATCCCGGTTCCGGCAACGGTGCCGCAGCCATCGGCCGGCCGGAAAGGGTCCGTCGTGCCGCAGGTGGCAATTGGTGACGCCGCCGGTGCGGTAGCGGCTTCTAGAAGTGGTCTCGCTTCAGTGATTTCAGCAGCTTGGTGTGGGTGGGTCCCAGACCGCGCGTCGGCTTCATGCTGCGCCGCAGGTCATAGGAGTCGGGCTTGGCCATCGGGCGGGCCCGCACACCGACGATGCCGGGTCCCAGGAGGTAGTTCGTCGTCACGATGGTGGCCTGGTGTGCCAGGAGGAATTCCAGGACGCGCAGTTGCTTGCCGCTGTTGCGTGACAGGCGGCTCAGGGCGGAGAGCGGAACGACGGAGCCGGGTTGGCTCTGCACGTAGCGCAGCAGGTGGATCAGAGCCTGATCGAAGCGCGGGTCGGTGCCGGAAGCCACGACTGGCTGGCCCTCGCCGACGGGCCGTGCGCTGCTGGGATCCGCGTGGAACATCTCCTTAACGCCGGGCAGTTCGGGTTGCGGCGCCTGGGGAAGGGCGTAGCTTCCCTCTCCACCGGACGGGGATTCCATCACGTTCGACAAGGCGGTCAGGCACGCCCACGCGCGCGGGTAGGCGACATCGAGGCCTGTCAGGGTGTTGGAGTTGACCGGCTTGCCGGGCTGTTCCAGGAGAGACCGGAGCGGATTGGTGGCAGCTTCGGTGATGGCTGCTATGTCGGCGGCCCCGATGGGGCCGCCGAGCGCGTGGAATTCCTCCAGCGTGCTGTTTCGGACGGCGACGACCACGGCGGCTCGCAGCCACGCCGGCGCCGACACGGGGCGGTGCTGACTGACTTCTTCCAGGAAGGGAGTGGCCAAAACGTCCGCGTACTCACCCGGCAGCGCCGCCAGCATTCGCGCACGCCGGATGACGTCGACGACGACACTGTCCGCGTCGGCGTCGGACAGGCCCGCCCGGGACAGGAGGCTCGGCAAGGTTGTGCGGCAGAACCCGCTCACGAACTCCGTCTCGTGGATGCTGTCGCCGCGTGTGTACGTAATCGTCATACCCGCCCCGTCCCTGTACTGCCTTCCTCCTGGCAGCCTAGATTCCCGTCGATCGGTCCACCGTATGAACCGGACATCTGCCACCGCGCGGCATGGTTCCACGTGCCCTCGCGGCGGGTACGGCGTTGAAAGGGGCGGCACAAGGTGATGTGAGGGGAGTGCGTGTGTCGTACGGATACGGTGGCGGCCCCAACTGGCCGATGATCCAGGCACGGCGTCAAGCCGCGCAGGAGAGGCGAGCTCGGCGCGCGGGCAGGCTGCGAGCCTCAAGGCGACGGCTGATCGGTGGAAGGCGGCCTTCGAGGCGCTGGCCGATCACGTGCGAACAGCAGCAGGGCGGACCGGTACGGAACACAGCGACGATGGCCAATGCGGATGTTCGTCATGCTGGGACGCGCTGATCGCCAGGCCCGCGACGGAGGCGCAGCCAGGCGACAGCCCGACCTGTGGGGCGAGCACCGCGGCGTTCTCGTTCACCGGCCTCTTCGGAGACGGCGGACCGCAGCCCCGCCCATGAACAGTCTTCCTGCCGTCGGGGCCGTGATGTCCAGGGCATGGGGGTTGGTCCTTGGCTCGTCTCCTGGGTCTCAGAGGCGGTCATGGCGAGGGATGCCTCATCGGCATATCGGTAAGGAGGAAGCGGTCTGGGGGACGGCACCGGCATGAGGTCTCCGGGAACAGGCTTCTTCACGGCGTGTCTGTCCGTGGTCTACGGCCGGCGGTGGGTGCGGTGGGCGGTCATGGGCGAGTCCGTCGAGACGTTCTCCGGGAGGCCGGCAGACCGGTGTGGCGGACCGCTTCGTGCAACCACTTCTCGTAGGTGCCGAATTCATAGGTGGGGCGCTGTGGGGTGGGCGGCAGTATGCCGTCGTACCACTGCACTGGGGGCGGTGCGGCTGCCTTGTGCTTCTTCTTGCGGCGGGGCGGCGTGGGTTGGGGCGGGCGCAGGCGGCAGTGCTCGGCAAAAGCGGTCAGGGCGGGAAGGGTGTGCTGCGGGCCGGCCAGGAGGGAGCCGTCGCGTGGGGAGAGGTGAAGCAGGTTGGCCGCGGCCAGCAGGAAGGGCCTGGCCCAGGGCGGGACGGTGTAGGTGCCGCAGCCTGCTGTGAAGCCGTGGCGGCGGGTGCGGAATGGGTCGTGGAGGGTGAGGGTGGTGGCGTCGGGGTCGAGGTGGCTGTAGTGGACGGTGGAGAGCTGGGAAGCAGACGCGCCCGTGGCGACCGCGATGGCCAGCGCGGCGGCAAGCTGGGGCACGGCGGTCCGGGTGGCCAGGCGGTGGACAACCTGGTCGATGGCGTAGGCGCGCTCGGGGACGTAGGGGTGGCCGGCAGGGCCGGGGGTGCAGCGGCAGGTGGGCAGATCCTGGTGGAAAGCGAGGTAGGCCAGGGCAGGCACGGTGATCCAGCGGCCTTCGCCATTACGTCGCGGCGGGGCGATCTCAGGGGCCGGATCCAGCAGGTGACCCGGCGCATCGCCGGTGGATACGGTGTGATGTTCGACGTGGCGCAGCGCGGTCCGCATCACGGCGGGCGGGCGCCTGGTGTGGCAGAAGGCGACCAGGTGCACACCCGTGCGCTTGCGCAGGACCAGCAGGCGCGACCAGCATTCGGCGTCCAGGAGGTGCGCACGCAGCACGAGGAGCCGGGCGACAGGCAGGGCGAGGATCCAGGCAGCAGCGGTGTTCCAGACGGGCGGGCCCTCTTTTCCCCAGTTCCCCGGCAGTTCGGCCGGCTTGCCGAGGGCGGCGAGGATGTCGAAGCCGAGTGTCTGGCTACGCACCGCGGGGGCGGGGTGCACGGTGACGTGGCCGGCGGGAAGGTGGTGCGCGGCCAAGGCGGCACGGGTGACGGCGACATCGTCGGCGGGGTCCAAGAGCACAGTGACAGGCGCAGCGGACGGGAAAATGATTCTTGTGCTCATGGCGGCGTCACCGGCGCGGCTGGTGGTACGGCGGGACGGTCACCGGGTGTCCTGGTGCGGCAGGAGACGGGCGCCCAGCAGGTCCTCCAGCACCGGGTAGTCCGCGATGCCGCCCGAGGCGCGCAGTAGGCGCAGCGTGTGGTGGGTGGCCTGGGCCCAGCGGCGGAAGTTGCCGTGACACAAGCGTGTATCGAGCAAGTCCACAGCATCGGGGTCGCTCGTCTCCCACAACGGGTGGAAGCGCGGGATCACCCAGCGCACCTCTTCCGGGGTGAGCGCGGGGATCGTCAGCCACACCGCGGTGCGGGAGGCCAGCATCTTCTGGCGGCGCAGCACCGCCAGGCCCCGCTCGCCGGCGGCCAGGACGATCGCCAGGCAGGTGCCGGCGTCGTCGAAGAGGTAACGCAGGTACTCGAAACACGCGGCGTCCAGCCGCTGGGCCTCGTCCACCACCAGTAGGTGATCACGGCCGGCCAACGCCTTCCGCAGGGCCGTATCGAACACCCCCGGGTCCTCGGTCCGTACATCGGTGAGGTTCAGGGCGTCGGCGAGGTGAGCGCGCAGGGCCGCCGGGGTCGGGGCGGGGCGCGGCAGGAGACGGATCAGACGCGCACGGCGGGCGGGCACAGCGCCGGAGGCCAGCACGGTGTCGAGGGCGAAGGTCTTCCCGCATCCGGCATCCCCGTACAGGCACATGATCGCCCGCTCGTTGACGGTCTGCTCCAGGCCGCGGACCAGGTGCTCGAGTACGGGGACGGGGACGGTGGCCGCGCCGGGCAGGGACAGGTGGTGCCGTGGCGGATACGACGGGCGGCGCCGGACAGCCGGCGTGGGGGCGGCGGACGGGCGGGCCTTGAGGGTGCGGGCCGGTAGAGAACGGGCCGGTGCCTGTGAGGCGCGCGAGGACGCGCCGGTGGTGCGGCCCATCAGTTCTCTCCCAGGCGGCTGAAGGCCCACCGCAGGACCTCGGTGTCCACCCGCTGTCGCTGCAGCCGCTCGCAGCCGATCCGGACCTGCGCGGTCAGCCAGGCCCAGTTGCGGAAGTTGCCGTGTGCGGCGTGTTCGTCGGCGAAGACGATGTCATCCGCCTTCGCGTTCTCCCACACCGGGTGGAACAACGGGATCACCTCCAGTACCTCGGCGCGGGTCAGGGGCTTGAAGCGCTGCCAGATGAAGATGCGGGAGGCGAGCATCGGCTCCTTGCGCAGCACCGTGTAGCAGCCCTGGCCGCCGACGAACACCAGGGCCAGCTGAGTGCCGTAGTCGTCCCACAGGTAGCGGAAGTACTCGAACACCTCGGAGTTGAGCCACTGCGCCTCGTCCACCACCAGCGTCCGTGGCTTCGTTGCCAGGGCGTCTTTGAGGAGCCGGTCGAACTCCGACGGGGCGCCTGGGGCATCGCCCTTCAGGCCGAGCGCGGCGAAAATCTCGTGCCGGACCGCGCGGGCCGTGGGCCGGGCGCGGAAAGTGATCCGCCGTACCTCCTCGCCGGGCTCCAGCTCGCGCAGGCACGTATTGACGGCGAGGGTCTTACCGAACCCCGCGTCCCCGTATACGCACATCATCGCCCGCGCCCCGATCGTGTCAGCCAGGTTCTGGCGGGCACGGACGAGGGCAGCGGTGGACACGATGTGCGCGCCGGGCAGCGACAGATACTGGTCCCCCTGGGCCGGGGGCAACGTTCCGGTCATCGGTCCTTCTCTCCCTCTGTGCTCTCGCCCGCATCCGGGCCGTCGGCTCCGTCAGCCGGTGCGGGCGGGCTCTGGGGGTGCTGCCCTTCGCGCAGCGAGGCCGGAGTGCGCCAGTGATCCGGGGGCGCAGCAGGCGGGATGAGATCGGGCAGTGCCCACTGGGCCGCGTCGCCAAGCCGGGTCCTGGCCGTCTCCTCAGCGGCCTCGGCCGCGGTCAAAGCGCCGAGTTGCTCGGGCTGTTCGGCGTGGGTGACTGCGGCGTAGCGGGTGCGGGTGTGCCGGGAGGCGGCAGACAAGGCTCGGGCAAGGCGCCGCTTCTCGGCGTCCTTGCGGCGGCGGTGGGCTTTGCGCTGTTCGGCGGTGGCCGCATCCGCCAGATGTGCCGGCCCCAGATACCTGCCCGAGGCGGCGTCGAACACCTCGATCTCGTGGTCGTGGTGCGGGATGTAGCGGATGGTCACCTTCGTGCCCGCGTCCGCGCCGCCGTGCATCCACTCCCCCACGTAGTAGCGGTTGTTCCAGCGCACGCCGCTGGCGGTGAGTGTGCGGGTGCGGCCGTCGTCGGCGAGCGTGAACCGGTGCAGCAGATGAGGCTGGACGTCCTCGATAGGGGTGGGATCGGCCCGCCACGCCTCAAGCGGCGTGAGGCCGTCGAGGGCCTGCGAGGTGTGCTCGGTGTTCCACCATGTGACCCATTGAAGGAGCCTGCGGACGAACTCGGTGAACGGCAGCGGGGGCGTCTCGTCGATGAAGGGATTACGGGCGCCGGGGCGCACCCGCATCGAGGGAGCGTGGGTATAGCGGGGCAGGGAGGCGAAGAACATCCTCTCGGCGCACCTGTTCAGGTTCTCCACCGAACCCTTCAAGTCCGGCCGGTACGCGGGCAGGTCCTGCAAGGGCACCGCGAAGTACCCCAGGGCCTCGGCGACCGTGGCCGAGAGGAAATCGGCGCCGCGGTCGATCCGCACCAGCGAGGGCAGGCCCCCGATCGGCCCGTAGGGGCCAGTCGGCTTCTCATCCCGCGAGAGCGCGATCCGCAAAGCAGCCAGGATCGCGTCCCTCGAGGGCTGGTGCGGCGTGACAGCAGCACCCGGCACCGCGTTCGTGGCGCAGTCGATGAACCACGTCACCCACGGGAACACCAACTCCCCGTCCAGCATTACCTCGACCGGGACATGCTTGTGATCCGCCTCCCAGCAGGCATTACGCCACAGCCTCGGGCGCCGCAGATGCACATCATGACGCCGCCGGGCACGCTCCCCACCGGCAAGAGCCGCACGCTGCCCCGCGTTGAGATCGAGGCGGATCGCCCGGTGCAGTGTCGCCAACGACGGTGTACCGGGCACGTCCCCGCCCTCGGCGCGGGCCACAGCCGCCTCAGCGACCAGATCCCGGTGCAGCGCGGCCGCGTTCCCGCACCATGCTGCAAGCCGCCCATGCAACTCGTCCGTGAGGTGGAACCGCTCCCGCCCGGCCGGCTCCATGCGCCCTTGGCGGCCATCGTCCAGCCAGCGCCATACCGTCCGCAGCGACACCCCCACCGACTTGGCGACCAGCCGCGCATGCCCTGTGGTCAACTCCCCGCGCCCGTCCAACGCCAGCAGCCTCGCCACCGCCTGCTCACGCCCCAGCAACCTGGGCACCAGCGAGGCGGCCTCCATGCCCCCAAGATCAACGCTGACCAATTCCGTCCCGGCCATGCCCTACTCCCTGGCACCGACGACCCGTACCCCTTCCCACGAGGCACAATCCGCCAACCACCAAGCGATAAAGCAGAGTTCAGGGAAAAACCCGTCCGGCACAAGACCCGGCCGCTACACTGCCCCGCCGCTCAGGAATCTGCACCAACCTGACCAGCACCCCTGCATCCCACTGTCACCAACACCACGTCATACCGATGACACCACCTCGAACAACACCCCAGGCCAGACCCACACAACCACCCAGCGACACCCACCCCACCACCAGTGACACTCTCACTCAGATTCGCATCTGCGATTCAGCTTCGTGAACACCAGGTGGACGCGAATTCGCGTATCCGTAAGTGGGTCGGATTCCCTTCGAATAACCCTGTGCCGGAACATGGGGCCCGGGCCACCATGGTGTCCGCGACCGGATCCGGGAAGACCTACACAGCCGCGGCGGCCGCGCTGGACCGCTTCAGGAACGGCCGGATCCTGGTCATGGTGCCCACCCTCGACCTCCTCGTGCAGACCGCCCAGGCCTGGCGCACCATCGGCCACCGCTCCCCGATGGTGGCGGTCTGCTCGCTGGAGAAGGACGAGGTCCTGGAGCAGCTCGGGGTGCGGACCACCACCAACCCGGTCCAGCTCGCCCTGTGGGCCGGGTCCGGGCCGGTCATTGTGCTGGCTACCTACGCGTCCCTGGTCGACCGGGACGATCCCCGGCAGCCGCCTGCGTACGTGGCCCCGTACGCAGGATCCAAGCCGGAGAGAGAGGAGCCGAAGAAGATCCGGGGCCCGATCGAGCAGGCCCTGGCAGGTGGTGAGCTGCTGTACGGGCAGACGATGGCGCCGTTCGATCTCGCAGTGGTGGACGAAGCGCACGGGACCGCCGGGGACCTGGGACGACCGTGGGCGGCCATCCACGACCAGCAGCGGATCCAGGCCGACTTCCGGCTCTACCTCACCGCCACCCCACGGATCCTCGCCGCTCCACGCCCGCAGAAGGACAAGGACGGCCAGGAGGTGGAGATCGCGTCCATGACCTCCGACCCGGACGGGCCCTACGGCACAAGGATTGTCGACCTCGGATTGTCGGAGGCCATCGAGAGAGGCGTCCTTGCCGGCTTCGCTATCGACGTGATCGAAATCCGCGACCCGGAGCCGATCCTGGGCCTGTCCGAGGAAGCGCTGCGGGGCCGGCGCCAGGCGCTGCTGCAGACCGCGCTCCTGGAACACGCGGCCGCCCACAACCTGCGCACGATGATGACCTTCCATCAGCGGGTGGAGGAGGCCGCCGCGTTCGCGGAGAAGCTGCCCGAGACGGCAGCCGAGCTGTATGCCACCGAAGCGTCCGACACGTTCCTCGAGGACGCCGCCGCGCTGCCCCCATCCTCCCTGGGAGCCAAACCGTACGAGCTGGAGCCCTACCGCCACGTCCCCGCGGACCGGGTATGGGCAAACTGGCTGTGCGGGGACCACTTCGTGAGCGAGCGGCGCGAGGTGCTGCGGCAGTTCGCCAACGGTATCGACGCCGACGGCAAGCGGGTCCACCGCGCCTTCCTGGCGAGCGTTCGGGTCCTCGGGGAGGGCGTGGACATCGTCGGCGAGCGGGGTGTCGAGGCGATCTGCTTCGCCGACACCCGCGGCTCCCAAGTCGAGATCGTCCAGAACATCGGGCGCGCCCTGCGGCCGAACCTGGACGGCGCCACCAAGGTCGCCAGGATCATCGTGCCGGTCTTCCTCGCGCCCGGTGAGGACCCCGACGACATGGTCGCCTCCGCCTCGTTCCGCCCCTTGGTGGCCGTCTTGGCCGGACTCCGCAGTCACGACGAACGCCTCGTTGAGCAGCTCGCCTCCCGGGCGCTGTCGCGCGGCCGGGAGCAGCGGCACATCCACGTCGAGCGGGACGCCGACGGGCGGATCATCGGAGCCGGGGAGTGCGAAGGTGATGGCGAAGAGGGGCAGGAGCAGGGCGAAGCCGCGGTGGAGTCGGCCCTGCTGCACTTCTCCAGCCCCCGCGACGCCGCCACGATCGCCGCGTTCCTGCGCACCCGGATCTACCGACCCGAGTCGCTGGTGTGGCTGGAGGGCTACCAGGCCCTGCGCAGGTGGCGTCGGCTGCACCACCACACCGGGCTGTACGCCGTGCCGTACGACACCGAAGTGCCCCTCGGAGTCACCGTGTTCCCGTTGGGTCGCTGGGTGCACCAGCAGCGACGCGCCTACCGTGCCAACGAACTCGACACCCACCGCAAGGAGCAGCTGGACGCTGCCGACGCGGGGATGGTCTGGGAACCAGGAGACGAAGCGTGGGAGACGAAACTCGCCGCACTTCGCTCGTACCATCGTGCCCACCACCACCTCGCCCCGCGCCAGGACGCCATCTGGGGCCAGACCGAAGCGGACCAACAGCCGGTCGGGCAGCACATGGCCAACCTCCGCCGCAAAGGCGGCCTGGGCAAGAATCCAGAACGCGCCGAGAACCGGGCGCAGCAGCTCACCGCGATCGACCCCGACTGGGACTGCCCGTGGCCACTCGACTGGCAACGCCACCACCGGGTGCTCCGCGAACTCGCCACCGACGAATCCGAAGGCCGGCTGCCCGACATCCAGCCCGGCGTGATGGTCGAAGGTGATGATCTGGGGCGGTGGATCCAACGGCAGGCCCACAACTGGGCACAGCTCTCCGCAGCACAGCAGGAACGGCTGACCGGGCTCGGCATCACACCCACCCAGCGGCCCTCCGCCGCCCCGGCACGCAAGGGCGCGGACGCTGGGCCGGGGTCGGCGGCGTTCACGCGGGGCGTAGCCGCCCTGAAGCAGTACATCGCCCGGGAGGGCGCGGGCAAGCCGGTACCCCGAGGGCACAGCGAAGAAATCGCAGTCGACGGCGAGGCCGAACCGGTGTCTGTCCGGCTTGGCGTATTTCTGAGCAACACCAAGACGAGGCGGGACAAGCTCACCGCCCCGCAGCGCACCGCCCTGGCGGAACTGGGCGTCGAATGGGCATGAGGGCGGCACAGCGGCAACCGGTCGTTGAACCAAGCAGTCAAGCGAAGTGCACGGCAAGGCCCGGGTCGTCATGGCAGGATCCCGTGGCGCTTGAGCACGCGGCGGAGCAGGAAGGCGGGCATTAGCCGCCGGTGGCCGAAGCGGTAGGTGAGGGCGCGTTCCATCGTGCTCACGATGTGCTGCTGGTTTCCCATGCCGAAGCCGCTCAGGTTCATCTGTGCGGCGGTCGTGATGGGCGATGCGTTCCAGGCGTCGTTGCAGGCCTGTTTGAAGGGCGCGTCAAGGCTGGTGAGGCAGTGGGCGAAGACTTCGCTCAGCACGGGGCTTTCCGTCGAGATCCAGGCGCTGATCTCGGCGAGGCCTTCTTGGAGGTCGTGGCCAGTCGTCGCGAGCGCGTTGAGGACCTCGTGGTCGTCGCTGGTACGGCGGCGTATTCGATAGGGGTATTCGATACGGGCGACGAGGAGTTTCACGGCGGCGGCGTAGCGGTCGCGGCGGACGGTGGCGCCGGCGCGCAGGCCGGTCAGGATGTGCCCGAGGGCTCCGGCGACGACGGAGGAGCCCAGGGCGAGGATCAGTACGGTCGTCAAGGTTGCGGGCGTCGCCGAGGATGCTGTGAGGGGTGCCGGGTCCATCGGCGGGCCTCCTGTTGAGTTTCGGGGGTGCGCAGCGGGTGGATGCCGTGGGCGGGCTGGCCGTGCGGGGCATCTTCGGTCGGCCAGGTGCCGGTGCGGCGCCAGGCCTCTTCATATAGCAAATGCCGGTGGACGAGGGTGATGAAGGGTTCCAGGCCATCGTCGGGGATCCAGCGCAGAGCTGCATCGTCATCGGGGTACTGCAGACACAGGTCCTGGAGTGGGGGTGGGTTGCGGTGCTTGAAGGCGCGGTCGGCCGAGTTGAGTGGGAAGGCGTGGACGGTGTGGTCGGGGCGGATGGCGAGGCGGACTCGTTCGGTGGGGTAGTTCTCGCGTTCGAGGGCGGGCAGCGGACGGAAAGTGAGTTCGATCAGGGCGGCTCCGCCGTGCCCGGTGCGGCCGGCGGCCTGCTCCACGCCGAAGACGGCGTCGGAGTGGAGCAGGTGGTCGGCAGCAGCGGCGGGGTCGGCGAGCACCCGGTTCAGCGGGTACGCCATGACCGTGCCGGACGGGCGGGCTGCTGGCCGCGCGGGGAGGTGACGGCGCGGCCGGTGGAGGTGATGCTGCCGGCCGCCAGGGCGCGCAGCGCGTCGGCGGCGCTCTGGGCTTCGGCGCCGGGGAACGGGTCTCCGATCAGGCGGTGCCAGATCTCGATGGCGGCGGCGTGCTGGCCGTCCTCTTCCAGGCGGCGGGCCTCGGTGGCGCGGCATGCCGCATCGGCGAGCGCAGTAGCGTAGGCGGAGCGCAGTGCAACGGTCCAGTCGGCGGTGAGGTCGTCGACGCCGGTGGGATCGAACACCGCGCGGGTGACGGCCTGGGCGGCGTGGGCGAGGGTATCGGCGAGGGCCTGGGAGTGCTCGAGCGGGCTGGCGACGGCCTCGTAGGTGAGCGCCTCCCACAGCAGACCGCAGGTGTCGTCGAGGACCGGATGGTCCTTCTTGAAGGACTTCAGCATGCGGACCTGGTGGACGAACCGTCCGCCGGTGGCCTGGTTGCGGGTGCTGATGACCCGGTTGAGGGTGCGGGTGTTGGACCACTCCCAGGTGTCGTTCTCGCGGTCGGCGATGAAGACGATCTCGCTGTCCTCCTCATCGAGGGCGGGCACAAGGTCGAAGGTGAAGTCCAGGTCGGGGAAGGTGACCTGCAGAGCGTGGGCGGGGGCGTCGTCCACGTCGAACTGGGCGTCGGGGTACTTCTGGGCGATGGCCTCGCGGATGAGGCGCATCGCGTGGGCGGGACCGCCGGGCCGGCGCAGGATCTTCTCCAGACGAGGGTGCATCCGGATGACCATGTCGACGTCCTTGAGCGGCTTGAGCATCGTCTTACGGGCGAAGCTGCCTTGCAGGAAGGTGCTGATAGCCAGGCCGATGGTCACCAGATGGTCAGTGATGTCGTTGTGCCGCTGCTGCGCGCTTTTGCGCTCGCGCACGTCGAGGTTGAGTTCCTCGTCGAAGGCGTCGAAGGCGCCCTTGGTGCTGTCGTTCATCGTTCTGTCGTGCTCATTCCTGCCGGCCTCGAAAGCGGCGGTGCCCGGCGCCGGCTCCGGGGTCCCGTGTGTCGTGGGGCGCCCGGGACGGGCGCCTCATTGGGGACAGACGACGTAACTCGGCGGTAGCGGGGCGGGTGTGACCGGGAGGGTCAGTCGCAGTCGCGGCAGCGGTCGCTGTCGCCGACGTACATGGCCGCGGGGTGCAGGACGAAACAGGCGGTGCACTGGCGCTCAGCAGTCTTCGGGGCGCAGCCGCAGCGGTCGCATTCGGGGCAGGGGGCGGACTCGCAGCGGGGGCAGGCTGGGGCGTAGGAGGTGAAGTCCTCGCCGCAGTGCGTGCAGATGTAGTCGCTGCCCTGTGGTCCGCTCTGGCGCGCGGAGGGCGAGAAGGGTTTCCAGGGGGCGAGGTCGGTGACGGCGACGGCGAGGAAGTAGCCGCCCATTTCGGCGGTCTGCAGGTAGAGCTCGTCGCCGAGGATGCCGTCGCGATAGGCGAGCCGGGCGCGTCCCTCGGTGCGGCCCCGTCCGGTCAGGGCGGTGCGGATGGCCGGGACGCGGCTCTGGTCACTGCCGCGGCGCAGTGGGGGAAGGCCGTGGGAGGCGGCGAAGGCGAGGCGGCCGTCGGTGTCGAGGAGCAGGATGTGTCCGGGGGCGGGGAGGCGTTCGCTGGCTTTGACGCATGTTGCCATGCGGGAGGCGTTCCCGGCCCGCCACAGGGCGACGGCAGCGTCAGCGGTGGGTCCGTCGACGGCGACGTACTGGTCGGCGAGGGTGTCGGGCAGGAGGATTTCGGCGGCGAAGGCGTCGCAGGCCGCGTCCTCCAAGGCGGTTCCGTTGTCGGGCTGGGCGAGCAGGGCGCCCATGAGTTCCACCACGGTCTGCTGCAGGTGGTGGCCAAGTTCGTGCAGGGCGGTGAAGTCGCGGCGGGCGAGACTGGCGGAGCGTGCGACAGCGAGGACGGGGCGGGTGCCGGCGAAGTAGGCACCGGAGACGCTGCAGCCGCCGCCGGAAGGGGCGTCGGGTACGTCCCTTACTTCCAGGCCCGGCCATTGGCGTAGTTCGTACAGAGCGCTGGTGCCCAGACGCTCGGCGGCATCGGGATGGTCCTGGTGCAGGACGGCGAGTATGGCCTGGGCCTGGGTGCGGGCCACGGCGCGGCGCAGGTAGTTCACCGGTCGCCGTTCTGGTCAAGGTGGACGTCGAAGTAGCGGTCCACGCGGGCAGGCCAGTCCGTCTCCGTGGGTCGCTCCTGTCGCGCTGCCAGGGTGAGGGTGGCAAGGACGGCCTGCTGGCGGGCGTCGCGTTCGACGGTTCCGGTGAGCTGGGCGAGCCGGCGGATCTGTACACGCCGGGCGGGACGGCTCAGTTCGTGCACTAGGCGCTCAGGCAGGGCGGGGTTAGCGGCCAGGACCCGGTCCGTGGGCAGGCCCACAAGGGGCGCGAGGAGGCTGGCTTCGTGCGGGGTGAGCGGAGCTTGTGCGCGCAGAAGAGCAAGTGCGCGCGGGGGCTGGATGCTCAGGTGCCGGACCAGTTCGGCGGGGCCGAGACCGTGTTTTTTCAGCAGCGCGGCGAGGCTACCGCTGCCCTGCGGTGCCCAGCGTACGGCGGCGAGGTAGTCCATGGTGTCGGCCAGGGTGGCTCGGAACTCGGCCGCCGGTGCTGCGGGACTGGGAAGGGGGCCTCCGTAGCGGTAACCGGTGGCGGTCGGGGCAGGAGCGGCATCGGCCTCCAGAGGGACGGACAACTGGCTGACCTGCCGGTCCAGTACGCACCAGGGAAGGCGGCTGCGCAGGCCGCGCCAGAGGGCGAGGGGTTGCTCCAGGGTGGAAGCGTCTGCCGGGAGCAACAGAGTGTCGGCGTCGTGGAACCGGGTGTCCATGGAGATCGGGACGGCGTGCACGACGGTGTCGTCGACAGCCGTGACGGCCACGATTTCGACTGCGTTCTCCCACACGGCGCGCCAGATCTCTCCGGGGTGGGGATCGCCGGGTGTGGCTGCGGCAGCGGTGCGAACGGCTTCGGGGACTTTCAGCTGCGTAGCTGCGGCACGCAGTCGCTCGTATGCGCTGCTCGATGCCTGACTCATCGGGCGGCCCCCATTCTTCCCTCGCGGTGGTCTGTTCCCACTATGGACAAACGACGTCACTCGCCGGGCGTCAGGGTGGATCGCCGCCGCGGCGCAGCAGCACTGCGACTACGTCGCGTGGATCGCTTCCGTCGCCGGTCAGCGCCAGTCTGAGTTTCTCACTCAATGCTTCCATGATCGCGTACGTCTGGTGGGGTCCGATCCCCAGAAGGGTGGCCACTTCAGCGGGATCATCGTCGAGATGCGGCATTAGTCGCCGCTCCTGCGGGGACATCTCCTGCCAGATCTCCCCGGCGGCGATCTCTGCGCCTACCGGATCGGTTTCCTGCTCCTGGCCGCCCACCGGGTCGATCAGAGCGCCGTCGTGCGCGTACAGGGTGGTGAACTGGGGTGGGGTGAGGAGATCGAAGCGGGCTTCGAGGGCTTTGGCCAGGTCCTCCTCGCGGACGGCTCCCCCGGCGCCCTCAAGTACTGCCGTCAGTACTGTCATCAGCGCTTGCACCGTCGCCTTCGGGGTAGGGCCGGAGTGGTTCCAGGCGGTGATCCACACCCCTCTGGCCTCCCATGCGGCGCGGACGAGTTCGTCGAGTTCGCCCTGCCAAGTGGCGTCGATCGGATGGGCGGTCAGCGCCCAGCGGGGCGACGTACCAGGCACCTTGCGGAAACGGTCGTCCTTGTCGAGGCGCTTCGCGAAGCGCCGTCGGAGCTTGCCCCGGTCCGTGCTCTTCGCCTCGTCGATCAGGAAGTTCCTGATCGAGGTGAAGAACATCTTCTCCAAGGAGGTGTCGTCGACCGCCCGCAGGAAGCAGTTCGTGATGAACCGCTGATTGGCGCCCTCCTAGGTGATCATGCGGTGCAGGAGTTCGTCGACGGCGTCATCGTCCCACCGGCTGTGGCCCTGTGGTGGCGGGAAGGTTCGGGCCACCTGACGGCCCAGACGGCGCAGCAACTCGAGTCCGCACACCCCGAGGTGGCCGTCGCGCGCCAATTCCTCGTATGCCCCGCCCGGCATCGACCACCCCCGGCCTCGCCCTGCGGACGGCGTTGTCCGCATAGACCTCCTGCTATACACCTCTGCCCGCCATCGTTAGGCGCGCCACGCCGTCTGGCTTGCCACGTGAACAGGGCGCAAATGTTTCGTGCCGGGCCTGCCGGGCGCGGCGACGGGGCGGGCTCGCATGCTGTCGGTCTTCACTGTGCGGTCGGGGCTTGGAGACGGACGGCGAGCTGGGCGGAGAAGGCGGCGCCGCGCATCGGGGCGGCCGCTTCGATCATGCCGGTCAGAGCAGTGTGGGCGACACGGAGCTGTGGGGTGACGTTGTTGGTGTCGGTCAGCGGGGCGATCGCGCTGCGGTGCAGGCGTACCGCCCGGTGGTAGAGGAGTTCGATCTCTCGGTTAAGCGCGAGGACAGACAACTGCGGGTCGGTGGAGACGAAGTAGCGTCCCAGGGCGTAGAGGAAGCATTCGCGGGTGAGAGGACACATCTGGTCGCGGTCCCAGGTCTTGGCGGCCTGGAACTGGTGCGGACTCATGTGTTCGAGAGCGGCGGCGCGGGGCATTCCCTCTTCGTGGGTCGCCTTGACCAGGTCCCACAGTTCAAGGCCCAGATCGGACTGGGACCGGCGCCCAGGATAATTCATCACAGACCACCGCCGTCGTCGCCTATGAGGCGGACCAGGGCCTCGTCCATGTCGGAGCCGCCTGTGGTGACGACGTGTTCGCACCAGTCGCAGACGGCACGGACCTTCTTCAGACTGTCCAGGACCGCGGCCTCCTGCTCCGTGGTCAGCTGCTCCTCCTGAGCGGCGACGACCGCATTCTGCATGGTGACGCAGAAGCTCGTGCACTGCCCCAGGATCTTCAGCACCGCTGCCGGCGTCTGCTGATACTCCACCGAGGGAACAGGCTGCGGGCTGTCAGTGCGTGGGGAGGGCGAAGGCTGCTGCTGGCTGCGGTTCTGCGCTTCGATCCGATGACCTCGATCCCGCTGAGCGTCCCGCACCGCCTGACGGAAGGTCGGGTCTTCCATGGCCTTATCGATGACCTCGGTACGCTCCGCGAGCTGCGCCACCGCGTGAGCAGCTTCTTCAGTGACCCGTAGGAGCCGCTTGGCCTGGACGATCCGTTCGGGGCCCGTGCTCGGCGTTTCGGGGAGGGAGTCGCGGGCCCTGAGGGCAGCATCCGTATGCCACTGGCCGTGCTGATTCGGATCGAGTTCATCAGAGGGCTCTTCGCGGATGAGGGTGAACCGGTTGGGGACGGCCGCGAGGTGTTGGTGGACGCTCCACGGAACGTCATCTCGGCGCATCTCGGCGGGCCATGACTGGGCCACGTATCGATATTTGCTGAGGGAGCTGAGTGTGGAGCGGATCTGCGCGGCGTACACGGTGAGCGTCGTGGTGATCTCACCGTGACCGCGCGGGTTGACGTTGATGATCTCGTTGAGCAGATCGCCCATGTCGAAATTGCTGGTGCTCTTGGAGCGCATAACGCGCCGGCCCTGCTTGACGAACTCCAGCCACTGTTCGCGGGTATAACCCGCAGGGACTTCCAGCACACTCATCGTGGGACTCCGTACATCGAGCCCGGCTCTGCCCTCACACCCCAGGCGGCAGTAACGCCGCGTGCCGGCACAACCCGACAGGCTTCACGTTCTCTTGGGAGCATCCCGCCGGCCACGTATGGACGGTAGGCACGCGAGGGCGCGTTAAGGCAGGACATGAAGCACGAAAGCGGGACGGCGCGGTAGAACACGCCCCCCGTGGACGTGGCCGCTCGGATTTTCCGCGCGCGCCCCCTGATAGCGACTGCGCATCGCCCGGGCCGTCGCTGGCAGGTCAAGCAAGACAGAGCGCCCGGCACCCGCGGAGAGACGACGCAGAAATAGACGTGGGCCTGCACAGGGTGCGAGAAACAGTCGGCTCCCGGAAGCCAGTGAAGCCGTCCATGCCGGACGGAAGACTGTGGACAGCTCTGCAGGTCTTCCTTCACCGACCGGTCTCCATCAGCGTCGGCGGGTCATCGCCAGCCGGCGGGCAACGCAATGGAGTGGGCTTTGATGCATCACCGCACGAAGCGACAACTTCTCTTTCCTGCCTGTCTTCCCGTGGGCGGCATCGACGGATCCTGCACCGGAAAGTGAGAACGGCCGTCGTGCGCTGCCCTTCTTGGGGATGCTGGAGAGATGGTTCCCGGGGTCTTCCATGTGTCTCCTCTCGCCGGTGAAACGACGTGGTCGTTCTTGTGCCGGGCCGCCGCCTCTTACGGTATGGAACCTGAGGCGCTCCTGTTTTGGTGGGAGCAGATGAACGGTCGTCCCCGGCACACGGGCGGAGGGCCTCGGTGGGCAGGGCTGTTGCAAAGTCGGATTGATCTTGTAGGTGCGCTGGTCGTGGCGGTGTGACGGTGTTTGGCGAAGGCGCTACGAACGCAACGAAGCTCCCGTTGATGCGGGTGACCTTGCCAAGTCGCCTGCGCCAACCGGAGCTTCGATGTGCCGTCAGTCTGCCAGCATCTGTCTGATCAAGTCGCCGTCGCGTCAGCACCGCGGGCTCGTGCATCTGCCGGAGCGGCTGGCCACGCTGGCTGACCCGCGCCATCGGCGGGGGAAGCGTCACCCGTTCGTGAGCGTGCTGTGAGGTTCCCCCGAGATGCGGAGGGCGATGACAGCGGGTCAGATGGTTCTCATGAGAGGAACTCTGACCATGGCCGCTCCGAGGAAATATCCGCTGGAGTTGCGTGAGCGTGCGGTGCGGATGTATCGCACCGCCGAGCCGAAGCCCCAGATCAAGCGCCTGGCCATTGAGCTGGGGGTCCACCCGGAGGCACTGCGCGGCTGGATCCGCCAGGCCGAGGCCGACCGCGGCGAGCGCGACGACCGGCTGACCACCGAGGAGAAGGACGAGCTGGGCCAGCTGCGGCGGGAGGTGAAGGAACTGCGCCGGGCGAACGAGATCCTGCGCACGGCCTCGGCTTTTTTCGCCCAGGAACTCGACACGACCCGGCGCAGGTACTGACGTTCCTCAGCGAACGCAGTGACCTCGGTGTCGAGCCCGTACTCCGGGAACTGCACGTCCCCTCGTCCACCTACTACCGCTGGCGCCGGCAGGAGAAGGAGCCGTGTGAACGCCGCCGCCGTGACGCGGAGTTGACGACCAAGATCGAGGAGATCCATGCCGACTCCGGCGGGATCTACGGCTCGCCCCGCGTGCATGCCGTGCTCAAGCGCGAGGGCGTGGCCATCGGCCGCAAGCGGGTCGAGCGATTGATGCGCGAGGCCGATCTGGCGGGCCTCAGCCCACGCCGCACGGGCAAGGGCTTCACCCGCCGCGACCCGACGGCCACGCTCGCCCCGGACCTGGTGCAGCGGGACTTCACCGCTCCCGTGCCGAACCGGCTGTGGGTCACCGACCTCACCATGATCCCCACGGGTGAGGGACCGCTGTGGCTCTCCGCGATCCGCGACGCCTTCTCCCGCCGGGTGGTGGCCTGGGAGACCTCCGCCCGCGCGGACGCCGACCTGGTCCTGTCCTGCCTCGAGTACGCCCTGGCCAGCCGCGAGCCCGTGCCCGGCACCTTGATCCATCACGCCGACCACGGCTGTCAATACACGTCCATCAAGCTCACAACACGGCTGGTACGTGCGGGTATTGAGGGGTCGATGGGGTCCGTGGGCGACAGCTACGACAACGCCCTCGCGGAGAATCTGTGGATGCTGATCAAGACCGAGTGCGTGCGCGGACGCGTCTTCGTCACCCGGGCCGAGGCCAACCTCGCGCTGTTCGAGTACATCGACGGCTTCTACAACAGCCGACGCATCCAGAAACGCCTCGGCTACCTCAGTCCCATCGAGTTCGAGGAGAAGCACTACGCCAACCAGGCGACGACCGAACAAGCGAACCTGAAACCACGTCAACCCATCCTGACCAGCTGATCAGCACCTCCCGCACACCGGGGGAACCTCACCGCGCGGTGACCTTGTCCCATGGCAGGGACCGAAGCGCGGCGGACAGGCCCGGCTGGTTGGCCTTGACCACGAACAGGTAGTGCGCGTGCTTCTCCTCGACGAGGAAGCGAGCGTGCTCGCGCTGCGTGTGCAGGGCGTCGGCGGTGACCACGGTGCCAGCCAGGTCGAACGGGGCCAGCAGGCAGGCGAAGCCGGTGATCTCGTTGGTCTTGTCCGGGACCCGCAGCTGGGTGACGGTGCGTCCGGTCCCGGTGACCGCGGACAGCAAGCGGGCGGCCGGGGCGTCCCCGGTGCGCGAACCGCGCGCGCTCTTGCCGTCCAGGGCCAGACTCCCGGCCCCGGCCGGGGCATATCCGAGCAGGTCGGCCAGGCCGCCGGGGCACACGGCCAGCAGCACGCGGCGGATGGTGGAGGTACTCGGAGCGGTGCGCACGCCCAGGGCACCGGTGCGGCGGACCGCCAGGCGGGCGAGGGTGTCCTGCGGAGCGGAGCGGGCCCACTGGCCGATGGCGAGGTAGGAGCGGGCGCCGGCCAGCACCGCGCAGGCGGCCATCAGCAGCACCGAGGTCAAGGTGTGGCGACGGCCGCGCCGATCACGCGGGTCGGGAAGGGTCTCCAGACGGTCCACCACCTGCGGGATCTCGCGGTGTTGACGTGAGGGCGACTTGGTCAGGCAGACGGTGGCAGACTGGCGGCACATCGAAGCTCCGGTTGTTCAGGGCGACTTGCGAGGTCACCCCGTAAACCGGAGCTTCGTTGCGTACGTGACGCCCCTCCAAGAGATCACCAGCCCGCCGTGACCAGCGACGCCACATGATCACCCCGACTTTGAATCAGCCCTGCCTGGTGGGGGCTCCCATTTTGCCTGCCGACCGAATTCAGGTAGTCGTGGCGACCGGTACTTGATGGCGCTGCCGAGCGGCCGAAAGGCCCGCCGATCACTCCTATGTCAAGTTATGCCAAGCGTGGCTACAACTTCCTCGGCACTCCAGCTCTCTCCGCCGTGTATCCGCCACGACGAAAGTGGAAAGGAGAACACGAAACGCTTTCACATACTCAGCTTCAGGAAGATTAATAATCTTTCCCATTTGCTGGAGTAGCGGTTCCCTGACAATCAGAACAGCGGGATTTGCTGTCGGCTTCACTCCGGATCGCAAAACGCCCTCTCGACCGTCCTCCGCCGTTGCGTGGGCCTGCATGGAGTAGCGAACCACTTCATGCAGTACCGCCTTTTGCTCGACCTGCTCCAGGGAAGAGAACCAGCTCACCCCCTCTTCCCACTCAAGGAGCCCCTGGGCAACCTCGTTGATGATTCGTTCCGACGCTTTCATTGATCACCGAATCCGGGGCTCGAATATGACATAGGGCTTACTCGGATCCAATTCTGCATAGTCTGGCCGGCTTGGATTGTAGTTCTGCCAGAAGTCGCGCCCTCGGCCACTTCCTTCACCATCCCCGGTCCCCCTTGGCATGGAATTCTGCTGACTATGCCGAGACCTCGACGGGCCAGACAAAATGTAATCCCAGTCCGATGCCGGGTTAGCGCTGCCGTTCGCGCGGCTTCCGACTACGATGACCGGCTGGCCGGCCTTGTCGGCAGCATTTTGGATACGCCGCGCATCGTTCGGGCTGATCCCGGCTTGTGATGCAGTTCTGAACCCCGGCCCACCACCACTTTTCTTCCCCTTCCCAGGCTTAAACCTTCCTGCGCCGACAATTGCGGCCAGGGCGCCCGGGACGAGATACGCATCTCCGGCGGTGTCGATTCCCTGGTCGGATACCCACTTGTCGTAATCCTGGCCGAGGGTGCAGTCATCTACGTTCGGGCAGCTCCCACTCAAGGGCCCATAGAAGTATTCGGACATGTAGACGGCGTTCCTGAGGAGTCCCAGGACTGCCGCGTCGCCTGCTTTGGAATCTGGAGGTCCGGCAATAGCGGATGGCTCCACCGGCACACAGGTGCGTCCGGTCACGCCGCAGGAGTAGCGTTGGCTGCTGCCTGATCCTCCGGTGCTTCCAGAGGAGGTGGTGGGGGCGGTACCGCCCCCCCCACCTCCCCCTGCTCCGGGTGCGCCCCCTTGACCATCGGTGTTGCAGCTGGCTGAGTGATTTCCGCCGTAGCAGTTATC
>NZ_JBDHNH010000027.1:0-19946 GCF_039766235.1 Streptomyces changchenzhani
ACCCCGAAGGACGCCTCGAAGCGGAACTTCCCCTCGACCGGGAGCTCCACAAGGCTCTGGTCAAAGCCGTACTGGGATGGACCGCCGTCCCCGGCCTGCCGCCTGCGGACCTCCACCAGATCGCGCTGCTGCTCACCGGCGTCACCCGCGCCGTCGCCGCCGACGTCCGCCGCGCCGCGGACCTGCTGCCCGAAGACCACGCCGCCCGCGCCCTCGCCGACGTTGTCCTCGGGGAAGCCGACCGACGCCTGTCCGTTCCACCGGAGGGCACCGTGCGCTGTGCCCAGGGCCACGCCCGGCTCGTACGCGCGCTGTACGAGCGCCTGGACCGCCTCGTCAGCGCCGCCCCCGAGCCAGCCAAGGCCCCCTGAGACCGCCGCGCACCCGGGCGCGACCAACGACCCCGGGTGCGCGGCACACCGGCACCACACCCCCGGCCAACCGGACCGGGCGACCACCACTCGACACCGAGAGGGGCACCACCATGAGCACCGCAACCACCGAGCTGCGCCGGTTCCTGACCATCACCGGCCAGCGCTTCAAGAACGGCCAGAGCGCACCCGAGATGTTCTCCCCGGCCGTGGACAAGGCGTGGCACGAACAGCTCGGCACCCCCGCCTACGAGGCCCTGTGCCAGGAGAGCGCCGGCCAGCCGATCGGCCACACCGCCAACAACGGCCACGGCCCGATCGCCTGGGTGAGCGCCTACGAGGAGGCGTACGGACCGCTGCCGGAGATCTGGTTCACCGACGCCGACGGCCGCGTGGACCAGGACGCGCTCGCCCACTACCAGGCCACCGGCACCGTGGTCGCCGAATGGGACTGCTCCCCGACCGGCGGTGACGACGACGTCGCCCCCGACCAGCCGGAGACCAGCCGCAGGTGACCACCGCCCGGATCACGCCAGCGCCCCGGCCCACCGCCGGGGCGCTGCGCCTCGTGGAGGCCAGTACCGCCCGGCCACGGTCCGTGGACGTCAGCGACTACGTGCGGCAGATGACCGCCCACTGCCCTTACCTGGCCCCCTCGCTCGAACGGGACCTGACGACCTGGACCGTCTACCGCGCCGACAGCGGCGCCGACGCCGACGCGGTCCAGGCCGAGCTGTTCCACGCGGGCGTCCAGGCCGCGGAATGGCTGCGGCCTCTGATGAACCGGCCGCACGGCCTGCTGCGGTGCGAGAACATCGTCCTGACGGGCGACGTGCCCCACGCCAGCCACCGCGAGCTGATGGCCTGGCCGCACTGGGCGCTGAAGAACCTGTACGGGCCCTGCGGGGTCATGTTCGGCAAGTTCTACGCAGGCGAAGAAGAAGTCACCGAGGCGGGGATGCGAATCCCGGGCGCCCCCGCATCGTTCCTCCCCGTGAGAGCCGCAGTACGCCGCCGCGACCCGCGCTTCCTGCACGCGACCCCCGACCTGGCCTCCGCGCTCGCCGCGGCCGACGACGACGGCCGCGACGTGTTCGAGCACAGCCCCACCCAGTGGAAGGAGATCCGCACATGGGCCAGACAGTTCCTCCCCCCGGTGAAGCCGTCGACGTCCTCACCGCACACATCGGCGAGCCCACCTCGATCCAACTGCTGAGCGACCGGCGCGGCTCACGGGCCTGGAAGCTCCAAGGGCCCCGGGGAGCAGTCGCACTGAAGGCCAACGACCCCGACAGCGACAACGCCCACGACAAGGCCACCGAGATGGCCCAGGAGGACGACCACCTTCTCCGCCTCACCGCAGCCGGCGCCCTGGTCCCCGACTACCGCCTCGACGCCGGCGTCTTCGGCGGCGGCCGGTGGCTGGCCGTGAAATGGATCGACGGCGCACCCCTGTGGCGCGCCCTCGCCCTGGCCCGCGGCCCCGAAGGAGACCGTGCCTCGGTCCGCCCCTGGCTCCTGGGCATCGCCCGCACCTGGGCGGAGCACCTCGCCCGCATGCACACCGCCGGCTGGACCCACGCCGACGTCCAGCCCACCAACACCCTCGTCACCGGCGACGGCCGCGCCGCCGTCATCGACTACGCCCTCGCCTGCGGCCCCAACAGCCTGCCGCGCCTGCCGTACCGCGGCGCACTCACCCACACCACCGCCCCCGAGATCGCCGCCGTGATCCTCACCACCCCCGCCGACATCCACGTCCAGGCGCAGCCGGCCGCCGACATCTGGAGCCTGGGCGCCTCCCTGTTCTGGTCCTGGACCGGCCACCGCCCTGTCGCCTACGACGACGCCACCGACCGGCTGGAGAAGCTCTCCGCCATCGCCAAGGGCACCACCACCGCCCTGCCCGACGTCCGGCCGTGGCCGTTCGCCGCGTTCGAGGACGCCATCACCGCCTGCCTGGCACCCGACCCTGCCGCCCGGCCCACCGCGAAGGAGCTGACCACCGCATGGTGACCCTGCGCGCCCTGGCCCCCGACGACGCACCCGACCTCGCCCGCATCTACAGCGGTGCCTCCATCCGGCACACCACCGGCAAAGCCCTCACCCTCGATCAAGCCCGCGAGAAGATCCGGGCAGCCCTCGCCCGAAGCGCAGAGAACCCGCGCGCCCAGTGGTCCTGGGGCATCCTCGCCGCCGACCAGATGATCGGCCTGATCGCCCTGCGGCGACGATCCCCGTCCATGGGCACCATCAGCTACATCCTCCGCGAGGACACCTGGGGCCACGGCTACGCCACCCAAGCCGCCCACCAGGTCGTCACCGTCGCCTTCACCACCGCCGCACTGAACCGGCTGGAGGCCATGCACCACCCCGACAACCCCGCCTCCGGCCGCGTCCTGATGAAGGCCGGGTTCACCCACATCGGGACGTCGGACCGGCAGGCCGACGGCGGAACAACCGTGCCGTACCAGGTGTACGCCCTGCAGAACTCATAACGACTGCCTCTGCCAAGCCACGGAGACAACGTGACGCCCCTGGGCAGGCACCGATGCACTTGATCGGCATGGTTTCGGCCACGGCATGTGATTGCCCGGCGGGGCCGGGATCGCTGTGGGTACGGTCGATCGGTTTGACGGCTGGCGGTGGCAGTCGGCGGGGAAGTGTCCGGTCGGGGTGTCGTCGCATTGCGGGTGGGGGTGGTTCGGTGGGCAGCACCGAGCAGCAGATCGAGGAGCAGTTGGCGCAGCTTCAGCAGAAGGTCGGCGTTCGCCATGCGGAGGTGCTCAAGCACGATGTCGGTGACGACCAGTTCGCGGTGGAGTACGCCCGGCTGGTGAACGTCACCGGCAGGCTGGTGGAGTTCGAGAAGACGATTCCCGAGCGTCTGGCGGAGCCCGAGCGCAGGCGCAGTGAGCGCATCGTGACGTGGTCCTGGCGCGGCCAGGCGGTCGTCGGCGCCGTGCTGATCGCGCTCGTCTTCGTCCTCGACCGTTCGGCCTGGTGGCTGGTCCTGCTGGTCCCGCACTTCGCGGGCACGGTGGCCGGCTGCTTCCAGAAGGTCGATGCCGAACAGCACCGGGACCGCCGCTTCGGAGCCGTCGGACTGCACGTGGTCGGGCTCCTGATGGCGCTCATCAGCCTGAGTGTGATCAGCCGGTGGTTCATCTTCGCCGCCGCCCTGGGCTGGATGCTTGTCGCCGGGTCCTCCATGGACAGCACGGGCGCCGACCCGAAGGGGGCGCGGCGGTGAGCGACGACCACGGCTACCAGGTCCGCCGTCTGGAGAACCGGACCGGCGGGATGGAGCACGAGCTGAGCTCCCTGCGTACGAAGCTGGGGGAGGTTGAAGACCTCGACTACGAGCTGCGCGACATCCGCAGCAGCATCAGCAGCCTCGAGGACGACCTCAGCACCGTCCGCAACGAGCTGACCGAGCTGGACGACGACGTACGCGGCGACATCCAGGACACCGATCAGGCTCTCAAGCGGCTGACCGGCCGCGTCCAGGTCCTCGAAGCCCACCTGCTCGCCGCGGGCGGTGCCCCGCTCGCCGACCTCGACACCACCGACCCGGAGTGGAAGAAGCTGGCCAGGACCGCCAACCACGGCTGGCACGTACGCTCCGGCCTGCTCCCCGGGCACCAGCGCGAGGCCCACCGCCTCAACATCCGCCACTACGAAGGAGCGGTCGAAGAGCGCAACGAGCACCGCGACAAGGTGGTGGAGGCCGCCGGCATCCTGGCCAGTCAGCCGCGCACGTCCCGCGAGTTCAAACAGGCCGCCATGGACTTCGGCATGTCCCGCACCCTTGCTGAGAGCCACGGTCAGCGGGCCCAGAAGCTGGCCGGCCCCGCCCAGACCGCACAGGCCGCACTGGCCCAGGACGACTCCCTGAGGCAGGCGAAGGCATCCCTGATCGAGCAGGGCGACAAGGCGGAGCGGAAACTGAACTGGCTGCTGCGCGGCCGCCTGGCCGACGCGATCCGCGACCGCGCCCTGCTGCCCATGTGGTTCGTGACCGTGCTCGGTCCCGTCCCGCCGGCGTACAAGACGCAGGAGTGGATGGACCTCGCCACCCAGGTCCTGTCCTACCGGGTCACCTACGAGATCACCGACCAGGCCGTCGCGCTCGGACCGGCGCCCGACGCGTATGTGCCGCGCCGCACCGAGTGGCACCGCGACCTCGCCAAAGACCTACGCCGCTGGTAGCCCGCGTGGGCCCGACGGCTGACGCCGGGGGGCGCCTGGCAGGGCGCCTACCAGGACGCTCGGCAGGGCGTTCACCAAGGCGTCAGCCGGGGCGCATCACAGGGCGCCTCACGTCTATACGGTGACCGGACAACGTCGCAGGTCAGACCATGTGGTCAAGGGGCTGCGACCGCGCCGACTACTTCACTGAGGGACCCTTTCCAGACCTGGTGAAGCATCGACGACCTATCCAACCCCCTCCAGAGGCGGACCGCCCCGCCGACAAGCTGCAGGCGTCTCCTGGACGGCGACACTTCTTTCCACGCGATAGCCGTCCGAGTGCCAGGGGCCGGCGGCGGTGCGATGGGTACAAGCGATGGGTACAAGTACCGGTATGACGCGTCAGCGGATCCGGTGGCCGGTCGTCGTGGACCGGGCCCGGGAGATCGTGGAGAGCTACGCGGGCGGCGTCACGCTGCGCCAGGTCATGTACAAGCTCGCCTCCGCGGGCGTGCTGCCGCACACGCCGTCGATGTACCGGCACCTGTCCTCCCACCTCGCCCAGGCCCGCCGCGAGGGCCGCTTCCCCGACCTCATCGACACCCTGCGCGAAGTCCACGTACCCCCGGCCTGGCCGGACGCGGGCACGTTCCTGCGCGAGAGCCCCGACTGGTTCGGCCTGGACCTCACCCATGGCCAGTCCCGTGCCGTGTACGTCGCCGCTGAAAAGGACACCCTCCGGCAGCAGCTGACCGGATGGCTCTCCCACGCGGGCATCCCGGTCCTGGTGGTCCGCGGCTTCGGCTCCCAGTCCTATGTCGACGTCGTCCGCGCTCGCGTCGCCGCCGACTCGAGGGAAGCGGTGCTCCTGACGGTCGGTGATTTTGATTGCTCGGGCGAGGATCTCGAACGGGACTTCGTGGCGCGCACCGCCTGTTGGAGCCACACCGAGCGGGTGCTGCTCACCTACGACCAGGTCGTGCACGACTACGAGCTGCCCGCGACCGAGGGCAAGCGCGGCGATCCCCGGTGGCCGGCCTTCGCGCGCCGCTACGGCTTCGACATCGAGCACCCGGTGCAGTGGGAAGTCGAAGCGTTGGAGCCCGCCGAACTCCAGCGCCTGGTCCTGGCCGCCGTCGACCCGTACATCGACCGCCAGATCCTCGCCCAGCAGACCGCCCGGCAGGAAGAACAGCGCCGCGCCCTGGCCTCCTTCGTCCGAGGTTGGGGCGCGGCGGGCGAGACGTCGTCCTGACGGCGCTCCTTGAACATGAGCAAGACGAACGCCGCCGTCTCCTGGAGAGCCCCGGATACGACCCGGACGCCGACTAAGCCGGTGCGCCGGGTTCAGCCGGCCCTGCGCGTCGCTCGTCCGGGCCGGGTACCGCCGAACGTTCCCGCCCGCCCGGTGGGCCTTGATGTACTGGACTGTCGGAACAGGGCGAAGCAGGGGAGCGGGACGTTGGCCGGGTACAGCAGGGGTCACACCACCGAGTCGGGCGGCATGCGCGTGACGGACTGGACTGACTTCGAATGGGTGGTGTGGCGGCTCGAGGTTCAAGACCCTCAAAGGCTCGTGGGCGGGGAGCCGGACCTGGAGGAGCGCACCCAGGAGGCGATGACGGAGCTGGCCGCCTCGCTGGGCTGCGTGTACGACTCCTGCGTCGACTACGACTCCTACGACGATGAGACGCCGTACTACGCCTGGTGGGTCCGCCTGCCCCAAGCCGAGCATGCCCGCCTCGACAAGGACGGCCTGCCGCTGGCCATTGCCCCGCTGCGCCAGTACCTGACCACCCAGCTTCCCGACGGATTGGCGTGGGAGATCGCCCCGGACCGCGAGTTGACGTACGACCACGCCGGCAGCGTGGCCATGCGGACCGCCTACGACGATCTGATCGCCCCGTTCGAGCGCGCCCTGATCCCGCTGCGCCAGGACGGGGCCGATGCTCTGGAGCCGCGGGCGAAGGTCCGGAAATGGGAGAAGGACCTCTTGGCCGGCACGTTCGACCTGTGGCTGTGCAACGACCCGGACCGGCCGCACACCTGGATCGTCGTCACCGTCGGACTGTGGACCGAACCGCAGCTCTTCGACGAAGAGCCCGCAGCCGGCCTCGGTCACTTCGACTTCACCCCGCACCACCCGCTGCTCTTCCTGCCCCGCCCGCCCGGCCCGGCGACCTTCACCGCCCGCGCGCAGTCCGGCCCGTTCCCCGGCAAGAGCACCTCCAGGACGAAGGCCGCCGACGCCATCGGGACAGCGCACCAGTGGACCGCCAACGACCCCGACGTCCTGGCCGAGCGGGTCGCCCGCGACCTCAAGCTGCTGTGGCCGCACCTCACCGGCCCGGACAGGGCCTGACGATGGCCTCATACGCGAAGGACCCGCGCTGCACCGCCATGGCCGAAGCCCTCGTGCCCCTGCTGGCCCGCAACTGCCCTGAGGGCGCCGGCGGCTACGGCGGCTCCTACCAGGTGAACCTCGATGACGAGGAAGCCGTCGGGCTGGGCGGGGTAGAGCTGATCCGTGCGGCGATGCGCAAGGCGGCCCGGCAGCTTGGATGGAAGGCCACCACGATCGGGATGATCGGGACCCGGCACGGGACCATGATCGTCATCTCGGACACCCGCGAGGTGCCCGAGGAACACAGCACCGTGATCAACGACGCCATGAACGACCGGATGCGAGCCGCGCTGCACAAGGTGTGGGGCGAGCCGGGCCCCGCCCCTGTCCAGCGCGGCTCGGCGGCCTTGATGACTCAGGAGTTCCGCGCGGCCGTTGCCACGGGCAGCGCCTGAAGCTGTCCCATCCTGGCACCCGCGCGGCCCTGGCCACAGCCTGCAACAGGATCTCTGCAACACAGGGAACCACAGCACCCGCGTTGCACCCCTGACCTGGGAAAACATCGACCCGAATGGGACGGTGGGGCATGTTGCACGGTGGTGTTGCACGAGACCGCATAGGGCGGCAGACAGCACGAGACCCCGGGAATCAGCCATGACATCCCGGGGTCTGTGTGCACTTCACTTGACCGTCAGTTCAACGACCAGCCGCATCCTGTGTCACGCCCAGTCCACGCCCATTTCCCTTAGCGCGTCCAGCTGCTCCTGGGCGAGCTTGTCCCGCCTCGACTTGGTGTTCGAGACCCACACGCCCAGCTTCACGATCACCGGCTCTGCTTCGCCGTCGACCGCGATCGGTTCGCCGTGACCGCGCGGCACCGGCCGGTCCGCGCCTTCCCGCTCTACCCACTGCGCGAGGGCCGCCACGCCCCGCTGGAACGCCTGCTGCGCCTTGTTCGGGCCCTTCACCGCACGCGGGGCCGCCAGGGCGGCAGGCGCTGCCTGGGCGGGCTGCACTCCCAGCGTGGTCAGCTGCTCCTGCTGCTCGGGCAGGAGCTGCGCCCAGGTGACCGGATTCTGCTGCTGCTGGAGCCACTTGCCCACGTCGTCGCCCTCGAAGATGACGCCGGGTGCGATGTAGGGCAGGACGCCGTCGGTGTCGACCAGGTCCGCGAGGACGCGGTAGTGCCGCTGCCAGTCCAGCGGCCACGGGCAGTCCCAGTCCTTATCGACTGCGGCCAGCTGCTGCGCGCGCTCCGCCGCCCGGTCCGCGTCCTTGCCCAGACCGCCCTTGCGCCGGAGGTTGGCGAGGTGCTGCCCGATGGGCACCATCGCCTCGCCTTCGCCCCATACGGCGTCCTGGCGGGGTGCGAGGTGTCCGGTGGCCCGGCGGTAGGAGCGGAGGGCGGCGAGCTTGTTCTCCCACGCTTCCTCGCCCGGCTCCCAGACCATCCCGGCCTCCGGCGCGTCCAGCAGGGTCTTGCGCCGCTCTTCCAGCTCACCCGCCCGCAGCGCCTTCCGCTGCATGTGGACCCAGCGGCCAAGCGGAAATGCCTTCGTGACTCCCACCTCGACCTCGACGTCGTAGGAAACGGCGTGCACGCCGGTGATCTCGTTCTCCTTCCGCCACCGGATGAGGGCCTGGTAGCCCTCCAGCCACACCAGCGACTCAGGCCGGTAGACCCGCGTCCGCAGGAACGCCGCGATCGTCGCCGCGTCGCGAGGGCTGGAGAAGTGGAGCAGGGCGGCTTCGGCGGCGGCCTGCGTGTCGTCGTCCTGCTCCTGGTCCTCGCCGTCACCCCCGCCGCCCGCCCCGACGATCTGGCCGTCCTCGTCACGCCGGACGTGGACCTTGCGCTTGCCGCTGGTGAGCGCGCGGGAAGCGAGCTGCTCAACAAGTCGCTCATCATGCGAGCGGAGGCCCTGGAGGACCGCTACAAGGGGGCGGAACGAGGCGGAGGCGACCATGTCGTTCGGGTCCTCGTTGGCCTCCAGGAAGACCGGCACGATGATGCGCGCGATCTTCGTGCTGCCGTCTTTGTTGAGGCGCAGCGCGCGGCCGATGTTCTGCACGATTTCGACCTGGGAGCCGCGGGTGTCGGCGAAGCAGATCGCCTCGACTCCCCGCTCGCCGGTGATGTCCACGCCTTCCCCGAGCACGCGAACGCTGGCGAGGAAGGCGCGGTGGACCCGGCGTCCGGCCGCGTCGATGCCGTTGGCGAACTGGCGCAGCGCCTCGCGCCGCTCGGAGACGAGGTGGTCGCCGCACAGCCACGCCGACCACACGCGGTCCGGGGGCACGTGGCGGCCTGCCTCGAGTTCGTAGAACTCCGCGTCGATCGACGACGCCGGGAGCTTGTCCGCCTTGGCCAGGTCCTCATCGGAGGCGTCGTTGAGGTACAGCGCGGCGGCCGTCTCGGGGAGCTTGTCCGCGAACGCGCGGGCCTCCTCCACCTTCTGGTGGAACGTCATGACGGTGCGGAGGTTGTACGCGGCGGTGTGCTCCAGGAGCGCCGTCTGCAGGAGCGCCAGGCGCCGGCCGCGCCGGGCTTCCTCCGACTCCCCGAGGACGGGGGAGGGGTCCCGGATCTCCAGGACGTCGATCTCGAATCCGGCGAGAATTTCGCGCTCGATCGCCTCGCTCAGACCGAGCTCCGCGAGCCAGGCGCCGTAGGTGCCGTCCGGGTCGTCGGCCATGGTCGCGAGCTCTGCCTCCTGGCCGTTCGCGCCCTTCTGCGGCCGGGCCGCGGCGAGGATGCGGGGGGTGGCCGTGAGGTAGAGCCGGAAGTCGGCGGGGATGCGGGCGTTGTCGTGGATCGCGGCCCATGGACGGCCAAGATCACCGGCGGTTCCGTGTGCCTCATCCACGATGGCGAGGTCGAAGCCCGCCATGCGCTGTCCGTACAGGCGCTCTCCGCCCGCCAGAGCGGTCTCCAGTGGCCCGCGCACCTTGCGCTGGCCCACGGGTGCGTCGATGTCCTCGCGGTCCACCAGGGAGGCGTAGGTGGCGAACACGATCACGGGCCCGTGCCCGGCCCACAGGGCGAGCTGGATCGGGTTGGTGGTGGTGCGCACCCCCAGCGAGTTGAGCACCGCGTCGTTCTCCAGCGAGCACACCGCGACCATCGGCGCGGTGTGGCCCACCAGGCGCCACGCCTGGGTGGTCTGGGCGAGCAGGTCCAGGGTCGGGACGGTCACAAGGATCCGGCCGCCGGGGAAGCACTCCAGTGCGGAGGCGGCAGCCATGATCGTTTTACCGGAGCCGGTTGCTGACACGATCGTTCCCCGGGCACCCTGAGGGGGCACGGATGACCTTGCAGGAAATCCGACCCACTTACGGAAACTCGACTTCTGGTCGATCTGGTGTTTCTTGAGCGGAATCCTGCTCATCGTCCATCACTCTCGCTCGTGCCGTACAGCCAGGCTTCCTGGAGCCTTTCGAGTGGGGTGTCCGATTCGCATTCCCTGCTCCAGACCCCCGTGAGCCACATCGGGGCGTTGTCGATCCGCTCGCACAGCACGAACGACTCGGGCGTCTCAACCAGGTGGTAGACGCCCTGCGGGAAGACGCCGACGGGCCCGTAGATGCGCCACAGCTTCTCCAGTCGCGCCCGGTTGTCGACCAGGTACGCCTCCAGGACTTGCGGGTACGCCTTCCGGTCCGCCAGGCGTACGGTCCGCAGCGCCAGACCCACCATTTCGCGGGAGAGTTCCTTGTCCCACTGGGCGGCGCTGGTGCCGGTCACGGCCGCGTAGTGCGGCTCGCACACGGCCAGGACCTGCTCGATCAACTCCGGGGCCGCCTCGCTTCCCTCCTCCTGGCCGTCGTCGTCGCGAGCGTGGTCGGCGCTGTGCCGGCCTTCGAGCAGGGGCCAGGACGGGGCGGCTTCCACCAGGTCCAGTTCGTGGTGGGTGAGGTGTTGCAGGAGCAGGCGGGACAGGGCGCGGGAGGGGTCGCTGGTGTGCATCTGGTCGTCGTCGGGGTCGCTGCCGCTGGGGAAGCCGAACTGCCCGGCGAAGACGATGGCGCGGGTGAAGAAGTCGCACAGGACGCCGAACATCTCCGGGTGGGGCATCCCGGTGATGTCCTGGCTGGTCTCGGTGCGCGCGGCGTTCATGACCACGTCGACGAACGTGCGGCGGGCGGCCTCCTGGCGCAGGACCTCACCGGCCGGTCCTTCCTCGGTCACCTCCACCACGCGGTACAGGCCCTGCTCGCCGTACAGGCCGCCGGGCCGCTCGTTCTCCCGGCGGACCTTGGCCAGGGCCTCTTCCGCAGATCTCGCGTAGGTGTGGTTGGTCAGGGTGGCCGCGCCCGGGTGGGCCTCATCGGTCCGCATGGCCAGGACCCGGTAGCGGGTCAGCCCGGCAGGCTCCCCGCTCTCCTCGGAAAGGCCGGCGCCCGGCTCCGCCGCCATGGCCTGTCCGCCGTCCAGCTGCTCCTGCCACCGCAGGAAGGTCTCCGCTTCCTCTTCCGCTGCCTGGTAGGCGGCGTCGTACTTGTCATCGCCGTACAGGGCCGCCGACTCGGTCCACGACTCCAGCAGCCCGGCGTGCTCCCAACGCTCCTCAGAAGCCGGGAGCTGCCCGTGCCTGCCGTCCATCAGCGCAGGCAGGACACCACTGACGGCGGAAGGAGCGGCCAGAGCCGGAACAGGCAGCGCCAGGGTGTTCTCCAGCCCGTACTCGTCCAACACGCTGTACGTCCAGCGTCCGTACAGCGAGGACCACGTCAGCGTGAGCCCCTCGGGCCACTCCTGCGCGTTCACCCGCGGCATGCCCACGGCCCACTTCCACGAAGCAACGCAGGAACCGGGGTGCTCGTCATCACGGGCCACCGAATAGGCGGCCTCCGGGAAACCCGCCCGAATGAATTCCTGCTCCACGGCGCGCACATAGCGCTTCCAGATAGGGAAGAGGTCCACTAGTCCATTCCTGCCTTCCGGGAAAGAAAACTGATTCTCGACCACGCGTGCGAATCTGAGTGAGAGTGTCACTGGTGGTGGGGTGGGTGTCGCTGGGTGGTTGTGTGGGTCTGGCCTGGGGTGTTGTTCGAGGTGGTGTCATCGGTATGACGTGGTGTTGGTGACAGTGGGATGCAGGGGTGCTGGTCAGGTTGGTGCAGATTCCTGAGCGGCGGGGCAGTGTAGCGGCCGGGTCTTGTGCCGGACGGGTTTTTCCCTGAACTCTGCTTTATCGCTTGGTGGTTGGCGGATTGTGCCTCGTGGGAAGGGGTACGGGTCGTCGGTGCCAGGGAGTAGGGCATGGCCGGGACGGAATTGGTCAGCGTTGATCTTGGGGGCATGGAGGCCGCCTCGCTGGTGCCCAGGTTGCTGGGGCGTGAGCAGGCGGTGGCGAGGCTGCTGGCGTTGGACGGGCGCGGGGAGTTGACCACAGGGCATGCGCGGCTGGTCGCCAAGTCGGTGGGGGTGTCGCTGCGGACGGTATGGCGCTGGCTGGACGATGGCCGCCAAGGGCGCATGGAGCCGGCCGGGCGGGAGCGGTTCCACCTCACGGACGAGTTGCATGGGCGGCTTGCAGCATGGTGCGGGAACGCGGCCGCGCTGCACCGGGATCTGGTCGCTGAGGCGGCTGTGGCCCGCGCCGAGGGCGGGGACGTGCCCGGTACACCGTCGTTGGCGACACTGCACCGGGCGATCCGCCTCGATCTCAACGCGGGGCAGCGTGCGGCTCTTGCCGGTGGGGAGCGTGCCCGGCGGCGTCATGATGTGCATCTGCGGCGCCCGAGGCTGTGGCGTAATGCCTGCTGGGAGGCGGATCACAAGCATGTCCCGGTCGAGGTAATGCTGGACGGGGAGTTGGTGTTCCCGTGGGTGACGTGGTTCATCGACTGCGCCACGAACGCGGTGCCGGGTGCTGCTGTCACGCCGCACCAGCCCTCGAGGGACGCGATCCTGGCTGCTTTGCGGATCGCGCTCTCGCGGGATGAGAAGCCGACTGGCCCCTACGGGCCGATCGGGGGCCTGCCCTCGCTGGTGCGGATCGACCGCGGCGCCGATTTCCTCTCGGCCACGGTCGCCGAGGCCCTGGGGTACTTCGCGGTGCCCTTGCAGGACCTGCCCGCGTACCGGCCGGACTTGAAGGGTTCGGTGGAGAACCTGAACAGGTGCGCCGAGAGGATGTTCTTCGCCTCCCTGCCCCGCTATACCCACGCTCCCTCGATGCGGGTGCGCCCCGGCGCCCGTAATCCCTTCATCGACGAGACGCCCCCGCTGCCGTTCACCGAGTTCGTCCGCAGGCTCCTTCAATGGGTCACATGGTGGAACACCGAGCACACCTCGCAGGCCCTCGACGGCCTCACGCCGCTTGAGGCGTGGCGGGCCGATCCCACCCCTATCGAGGACGTCCAGCCTCATCTGCTGCACCGGTTCACGCTCGCCGACGACGGCCGCACCCGCACACTCACCGCCAGCGGCGTGCGCTGGAACAACCGCTACTACGTGGGGGAGTGGATGCACGGCGGCGCGGACGCGGGCACGAAGGTGACCATCCGCTACATCCCGCACCACGACCACGAGATCGAGGTGTTCGACGCCGCCTCGGGCAGGTATCTGGGGCCGGCACATCTGGCGGATGCGGCCACCGCCGAACAGCGCAAAGCCCACCGCCGCCGCAAGGACGCCGAGAAGCGGCGCCTTGCCCGAGCCTTGTCTGCCGCCTCCCGGCACACCCGCACCCGCTACGCCGCAGTCACCCACGCCGAACAGCCCGAGCAACTCGGCGCTTTGACCGCGGCCGAGGCCGCTGAGGAGACGGCCAGGACCCGGCTTGGCGACGCGGCCCAGTGGGCACTGCCCGATCTCATCCCGCCTGCTGCGCCCCCGGATCACTGGCGCACTCCGGCCTCGCTGCGCGAAGGGCAGCACCCCCAGAGCCCGCCCGCACCGGCTGACGGAGCCGACGGCCCGGATGCGGGCGAGAGCACAGAGGGAGAGAAGGACCGATGACCGGAACGTTGCCCCCGGCCCAGGGGGACCAGTATCTGTCGCTGCCCGGCGCGCACATCGTGTCCACCGCTGCCCTCGTCCGTGCCCGCCAGAACCTGGCTGACACGATCGGGGCGCGGGCGATGATGTGCGTATACGGGGACGCGGGGTTCGGTAAGACCCTCGCCGTCAATACGTGCCTGCGCGAGCTGGAGCCCGGCGAGGAGGTACGGCGGATCACTTTCCGCGCCCGGCCCACGGCCCGCGCGGTCCGGCACGAGATTTTCGCCGCGCTCGGCCTGAAGGGCGATGCCCCAGGCGCCCCGTCGGAGTTCGACCGGCTCCTCAAAGACGCCCTGGCAACGAAGCCACGGACGCTGGTGGTGGACGAGGCGCAGTGGCTCAACTCCGAGGTGTTCGAGTACTTCCGCTACCTGTGGGACGACTACGGCACTCAGCTGGCCCTGGTGTTCGTCGGCGGCCAGGGCTGCTACACGGTGCTGCGCAAGGAGCCGATGCTCGCCTCCCGCATCTTCATCTGGCAGCGCTTCAAGCCCCTGACCCGCGCCGAGGTACTGGAGGTGATCCCGTTGTTCCACCCGGTGTGGGAGAACGCGAAGGCGGATGACATCGTCTTCGCCGACGAACACGCCGCACACGGCAACTTCCGCAACTGGGCCTGGCTGACCGCGCAGGTCCGGATCGGCTGCGAGCGGCTGCAGCGACAGCGGGTGGACACCGAGGTCCTGCGGTGGGCCTTCAGCCGCCTGGGAGAGAACTGATGGGCCGCACCACCGGCGCGTCCTCGCGCGCCTCACAGGCACCGGCCCGTTCTCTACCGGCCCGCACCCTCAAGGCCCGCCCGTCCGCCGCCCCCACGCCGGCTGTCCGGCGCCGCCCGTCGTATCCGCCACGGCACCACCTGTCCCTGCCCGGCGCGGCCACCGTCCCCGTCCCCGTACTCGAGCACCTGGTCCGCGGCCTGGAGCAGACCGTCAACGAGCGGGCGATCATGTGCCTGTACGGGGATGCCGGATGCGGGAAGACCTTCGCCCTCGACACCGTGCTGGCCTCCGGCGCTGTGCCCGCCCGCCGTGCGCGTCTGATCCGTCTCCTGCCGCGCCCCGCCCCGACCCCGGCGGCCCTGCGCGCTCACCTCGCCGACGCCCTGAACCTCACCGATGTACGGACCGAGGACCCGGGGGTGTTCGATACGGCCCTGCGGAAGGCGTTGGCCGGCCGTGATCACCTACTGGTGGTGGACGAGGCCCAGCGGCTGGACGCCGCGTGTTTCGAGTACCTGCGTTACCTCTTCGACGACGCCGGCACCTGCCTGGCGATCGTCCTGGCCGCCGGCGAGCGGGGCCTGGCGGTGCTGCGCCGCCAGAAGATGCTGGCCTCCCGCACCGCGGTGTGGCTGACGATCCCCGCGCTCACCCCGGAAGAGGTGCGCTGGGTGATCCCGCGCTTCCACCCGTTGTGGGAGACGAGCGACCCCGATGCTGTGGACTTGCTCGATACACGCTTGTGTCACGGCAACTTCCGCCGCTGGGCCCAGGCCACCCACCACACGCTGCGCCTACTGCGCGCCTCGGGCGGCATCGCGGACTACCCGGTGCTGGAGGACCTGCTGGGCGCCCGTCTCCTGCCGCACCAGGACACCCGGTGACCGTCCCGCCGTACCACCAGCCGCGCCGGTGACGCCGCCATGAGCACAAGAATCATTTTCCCGTCCGCTGCGCCTGTCACTGTGCTCTTGGACCCCGCCGACGATGTCGCCGTCACCCGTGCCGCCTTGGCCGCGCACCACCTTCCCGCCGGCCACGTCACCGTGCACCCCGCCCCCGCGGTGCGTAGCCAGACACTCGGCTTCGACATCCTCGCCGCCCTCGGCAAGCCGGCCGAACTGCCGGGGAACTGGGGAAAAGAGGGCCCGCCCGTCTGGAACACCGCTGCTGCCTGGATCCTCGCCCTGCCTGTCGCCCGGCTCCTCGTGCTGCGTGCGCACCTCCTGGACGCCGAATGCTGGTCGCGCCTGCTGGTCCTGCGCAAGCGCACGGGTGTGCACCTGGTCGCCTTCTGCCACACCAGGCGCCCGCCCGCCGTGATGCGGACCGCGCTGCGCCACGTCGAACATCACACCGTATCCACCGGCGATGCGCCGGGTCACCTGCTGGATCCGGCCCCTGAGATCGCCCCGCCGCGACGTAATGGCGAAGGCCGCTGGATCACCGTGCCTGCCCTGGCCTACCTCGCTTTCCACCAGGATCTGCCCACCTGCCGCTGCACCCCCGGCCCTGCCGGCCACCCCTACGTCCCCGAGCGCGCCTACGCCATCGACCAGGTTGTCCACCGCCTGGCCACCCGGACCGCCGTGCCCCAGCTTGCCGCCGCGCTGGCCATCGCGGTCGCCACGGGCGCGTCTGCTTCCCAGCTCTCCACCGTCCACTACAGCCACCTCGACCCCGACGCCACCACCCTCACCCTCCACGACCCATTCCGCACCCGCCGCCACGGCTTCACAGCAGGCTGCGGCACCTACACCGTCCCGCCCTGGGCCAGGCCCTTCCTGCTGGCCGCGGCCAACCTGCTTCACCTCTCCCCACGCGACGGCTCCCTCCTGGCCGGCCCGCAGCACACCCTTCCCGCCCTGACCGCTTTTGCCGAGCACTGCCGCCTGCGCCCGCCCCAACCCACGCCGCCCCGCCGCAAGAAGAAGCACAAGGCAGCCGCACCGCCCCCAGTGCAGTGGTACGACGGCATACTGCCGCCCACCCCACAGCGCCCCACCTATGAATTCGGCACCTACGAGAAGTGGTTGCACGAAGCGGTCCGCCACACCGGTCTGCCGGCCTCCCGGAGAACGTCTCGACGGACTCGCCCATGACCGCCCACCGCACCCACCGCCGGCCGTAGACCACGGACAGACACGCCGTGAAGAAGCCTGTTCCCGGAGACCTCATGCCGGTGCCGTCCCCCAGACCGCTTCCTCCTTACCGATATGCCGATGAGGCATCCCTCGCCATGACCGCCTCTGAGACCCAGGAGACGAGCCAAGGACCAACCCCCATGCCCTGGACATCACGGCCCCGACGGCAGGAAGACTGTTCATGGGCGGGGCTGCGGTCCGCCGTCTCCGAAGAGGCCGGTGAACGAGAACGCCGCGGTGCTCGCCCCACAGGTCGGGCTGTCGCCTGGCTGCGCCTCCGTCGCGGGCCTGGCGATCAGCGCGTCCCAGCATGACGAACATCCGCATTGGCCATCGTCGCTGTGTTCCGTACCGGTCCGCCCTGCTGCTGTTCGCACGTGATCGGCCAGCGCCTCGAAGGCCGCCTTCCACCGATCAGCCGTCGCCTTGAGGCTCGCAGCCTGCCCGCGCGCCGAGCTCGCCTCTCCTGCGCGGCTTGACGCCGTGCCTGGATCATCGGCCAGTTGGGGCCGCCACCGTATCCGTACGACACACGCACTCCCCTCACATCACCTTGTGCCGCCCCTTTCAACGCCGTACCCGCCGCGAGGGCACGTGGAACCATGCCGCGCGGTGGCAGATGTCCGGTTCATACGGTGGACCGATCGACGGGAATCTAGGCTGCCAGGAGGAAGGCAGTACAGGGACGGGGCGGGTATGACGATTACGTACACACGCGGCGACAGCATCCACGAGACGGAGTTCGTGAGCGGGTTCTGCCGCACAACCTTGCCGAGCCTCCTGTCCCGGGCGGGCCTGTCCGACGCCGACGCGGACAGTGTCGTCGTCGACGTCATCCGGCGTGCGCGAATGCTGGCGGCGCTGCCGGGTGAGTACGCGGACGTTTTGGCCACTCCCTTCCTGGAAGAAGTCAGTCAGCACCGCCCCGTGTCGGCGCCGGCGTGGCTGCGAGCCGCCGTGGTCGTCGCCGTCCGAAACAGCACGCTGGAGGAATTCCACGCGCTCGGCGGCCCCATCGGGGCCGCCGACATAGCAGCCATCACCGAAGCTGCCACCAATCCGCTCCGGTCTCTCCTGGAACAGCCCGGCAAGCCGGTCAACTCCAACACCCTGACAGGCCTCGATGTCGCCTACCCGCGCGCGTGGGCGTGCCTGACCGCCTTGTCGAACGTGATGGAATCCCCGTCCGGTGGAGAGGGAAGCTACGCCCTTCCCCAGGCGCCGCAACCCGAACTGCCCGGCGTTAAGGAGATGTTCCACGCGGATCCCAGCAGCGCACGGCCCGTCGGCGAGGGCCAGCCAGTCGTGGCTTCCGGCACCGACCCGCGCTTCGATCAGGCTCTGATCCACCTGCTGCGCTACGTGCAGAGCCAACCCGGCTCCGTCGTTCCGCTCTCCGCCCTGAGCCGCCTGTCACGCAACAGCGGCAAGCAACTGCGCGTCCTGGAATTCCTCCTGGCACACCAGGCCACCATCGTGACGACGAACTACCTCCTGGGACCCGGCATCGTCGGTGTGCGGGCCCGCCCGATGGCCAAGCCCGACTCCTATGACCTGCGGCGCAGCATGAAGCCGACGCGCGGTCTGGGACCCACCCACACCAAGCTGCTGAAATCACTGAAGCGAGACCACTTCTAGAAGCCGCTACCGCACCGGCGGCGTCACCAATTGCCACCTGCGGCACGACGGACCCTTTCCGGCCGGCCGATGGCTGCGGCACCGTTGCCGGAACCGGGATCTGCCGCAGCGCGGCCTTGGACACGCACATCGTCCGTCGGTCAACCCCGCCGCCCAGACGCCATCGGGCAGTACCGCGGCGCCGTCGCCGCGGTACTGCCCGATGCAAGGGGGTCAGTTCTTCCGGGGCGGGGCGTGGTCGAAGAACCGGTGGCCTTCGTTGATCGGGATTTCCCTCACGCCGGGGTAGGGGCGGGGGAGAGGGTCGTTGGTGGCGGCGATGACCTGGCAGGCGTAGCCGTCGGCACAGGGCTCGTCCGCGATGGAGATGAGGGTATCGATCAGACGCAGGCTGGTGTCGTGATCGAGGCCCGTCGCCCCGAGTCCGGCCAGAGGCGAGTCGATGATCATCAGCGGGGGGATCCGGACCGCTGCGTCGATACGGCCGAGGTCGCGCAGGGCAAGCAGCAGAGCGACGTTCGTCGTGACCTTCGGGCTCCCGGCGACGGAACTGTCGTCGAACGTCTTGTCCCTCTCGTCGCGTTCCTTGACGAGAGTGGTGAAGTCCTGCGGATCCACATGCGCGGTCTCGACGGCGGGGTTGATCTGCCGCAGCCGCGTAAGGAAGAAGGCCGACAAACGGCCGGTGACCTCCTTGCGGCGGACCCCGTCAGCGGCCTGAGCGGCATCCCGGGCGCCCCGAGCGGCTTCCATCCGCTCCTTCGCCTCCTTGATCACCCGCTCCTGGGCCCGGATGTAGTCGGCGCGCTCGGTCTGCCGCTTGAGCTGGGCAACATCCCGACTCAGCCCGAAAACCTCCTTCTCCGCCTGCTGCGCGGCGCTACGGGCCCCAGCAACGATCTGCCCCTCGAAGGCGTCCCGGTCCGCGAGGGCGCGCGCCGCAGCCTGCTCGGCCTCCACCGCCACTCGGACGGCAGCGGTCACGACATCTTCCAGCTCGCGTACCTTCAACCGAAGCCGGTCCACCTTCGCGCTCGCCGCAGCGAGGAGCCTGGTACGCCGGTTCTCCCCTGCCGGATGAGGCTGATCGCACTGCGGGCAGCGCCCGGGGAAGCGTTCCGGAAGACGCTGCTCACACAGCGTGCACTCCTTCTGCGACGGCACCAACAAGGCATCACGCACGCCCTCGGCACGCGCCAGGTCCGCCTTCGCGCCGCTCAGCTTCGCCTGTGCGGCATCGGCCTGCTTGGCCGCCTTCCGACGGTGCTGCTCCGCGGCCTTGAACAGCGCCGTGAGACGGCCCAGCTCCCCGAGTGCCTCCGTCAAAGCGGCGGCCGCCTTTTGCCACCGCTGGGAGGCTGCCTCGTGCTCCCGGACCTTCTGCTCGTACTCGGCCCGCGTGGCTTCGGGATCGCTCAGGGCACCTGAGTCACGAAGCTTCTTGAACTGGGAGAGAGTGGTGCGTGCGGTCCGGTAACGCGCCTCTGCCTCGGCAGCGTTCTTCTCCAGCCCTGCGAGGGCCTCGTT
>NZ_JBDHNH010000028.1:0-18684 GCF_039766235.1 Streptomyces changchenzhani
GCGGCCTCAATTTCGTGTGAGAATGATACAGGTCATCGTTATTGTTACTTGGGCTCCGGCTTGGCCATTTGGCTAAGACTGGCTGAGGCCTCGGTGAAGCCGGCGGCCGTCCCGGTGAGTGCCCAGTCGGCTGCCCCGGAGGCATTTGGTGAATTGTGGGCTTTGACGGCTGCTTTGGCCGCTTCTTGGCTCCGAGTGCCATTCTTGTCTTTGCTGTCCTCCCGCCGGGAAGCTGCATTCTGGTCAGCATTGTTAAGATTCTCCGCCTCGGATTTCTGAAAGAGGTGCTCGAGAACTACGCTACTGACGGTTCCGGCTACGCCACCAGCCACGGCGCCGCCGACGGGGGTAGCAATAGAGCTCACCTCTACTCCGACGCCCGTGCCAATCGCACCTGACCAGGTATTCTTCTTCTGGGCAACCGCGTCGTCGAAGTCGCTGTCGGCTTCCTTTGCTGGTCCCAACACGGCTTCTTGACGGCCACCGCCCAGAGTTCCGGCGATTTCACCCAACCTGTGCGAGATTGCCGTGATGGTGTCTTTAGGTGGATGCGGATACTGTTGGTCAGCAGGGGTATCTGGATTCAGATGGTAATCCATAAGGTTCGCCATGTAAGATTTCTGGCCGGTTTCGACATTCGCATATCCATCGGGGTCCTGACCCACGAGGAAGAGAAAGCGCGTGACGCTCGTGTGGCTCAGGTTGGCGGCAGCGCCTGCGATTGGGAAAAGTACGTTTGTGTTTCCGTGCTTATCATCGGCCATGGCCCGGCTGATGTCAGGCAGGTATTCGGCTGCGATCTGGCCCATACTGTCGGACATGTGGCCGTGTTTCGTTCAGGCGCTCACCGTCCTCGGTGATCGAAGCGACAATGTTCTCCATGAGGTCGGCTTGCTCCGCGTTGTGCGGGGCCAGCCCCTTCGCCGGTTGCTCTCCCGCAGGGTGCCCTGTTGTAGCAGACTCCAGAGCCTGCGCCATAAAGTCACGCCCCGTGACGCTCTCTTTTCCTTTTTCGTCGACGTCTTTGAGCCAATCGCGCTCTTCGAAAAGGTAGTCGAAATTGCTTAGCGAGCGCTTCCCCTCGTACGTGTTTTTGTCCTCTGTGTCCTCTAGGAAATCGTGGTCCTCGTTCTTCGTCACGAAGGAGTCGTTGAAGAAGTCGGTCGACGCATCGGGGCTGTTGGCCAGTGCCTTCATGAAGCCCGTCATAGGATCATTGCCGGAATCGGTCCCTGTCCGGTTGAGGAGGGGGCCGGCGACCGTGTTCCACGACTCGGCAGCGGAGCGGCGACCGTTCTCGCTGCGATCCTTCTCTGTTTTGATGAGTCCGGTGCCTTAGTCCTTCAGGAACTTGTCGTCGTAGTCACCCCAGCGCATCAGGTTACTCATGACCTGGAAGCCCATGGCCCGGCCAGTGTCCTTTGGAACGTACTCGCTGCCTAGGCCCACCATGCATTTCTCCCGGCGCTGCATCTCTGGGCTGTCCGACTGGGTGGCGTTCGCCAGGGTGAGGCCGAGGCTCTTCTGGAGTTCACCGAACTTGTCGTGACGGCTGTGCGTCAGTTCTGGGTTCTCGTGTGGGCTGTTGATTCCAGCCCAGAACTCCAGAGTTCCCTTGGCGCCCATCCGTGTGGCGAACTGCTCCGAGAACAGCGGGTCGTCGCGATACTTCTTCATGCCGGCATTGAGCTTGTCGAAGTCTTCGGCAGTAAGATCCTTTGGATTCTTCTTCGCGATCCTCGCCATGTCATCTGCGCTCGAACAACGCGAACGCGCTGTTCCCGACGGCTGCCAGGTCCTGTTGGTTCACCCTCAGGTCGCCCGGCCGCCCCGCCCAACCGCCGCCGCTGGGCTCAGGCGCAACCTGATTGAGCTGCATCTGCGAGGACTGCCTCTCGGCCGCGTCGGCCTTCAACTGCTCCCACTCGTCCCATGCCATCTGTGGATCTCTTCCCCGTGCGTGGCATCTGCGTGGCCATATTCTGGATAGGCCTGACCACGTACCGTGGCTCTCCGCAGGAGCTATCCGCACCCCGTGTCCTGAGTGCGCACAACTCGGTGTCCAACCAGTCGCTGTCGGGCTTTGGCTGCCCGTCACCCTTCCTGCACCTCACCCACAAACCCCGTCTGCACCAGCGGCTTCCCCCGCCGCCGCGATACGAAGACGCCCCGCCCGGCAGGCATAGGCCGCGGCCGTACGTTGCCGAAGATGTCGCCCTCGTTCGGGTCGCCGGAGAGCATCACGCCCTGCGCGCCCAGCTCCATCATCCGTTGCATGAAGGGCTCGTACGCCGACCTGCTCGCCCCCGCCGAACTGCGGGCGATGATGAACCGGACGCCCACGTCACGCGCGAACGGCAGCAGCTCCGTGAGCCTGGCCAGCGGGTTGCCGCTCGATGTGGACACCAGGTCGTAGTCGTCGACGACCACGTACACCGTCGGGCCCTGCCACCAGCTGCGCTCCCGCAGTTGCTGCGCTGTGACGTCGGCCGACGGTGTGCGGCGCTGCATCAGGTCGAGGAGGGCGTCGACGTGGTGCTCCATGTTGTTGGACATGGGCACGTACTCCGCCAGGTGCGTCGGCGGGGTCACGTCCAGGAGTGCACGCCGGTTGTCGATCACGAAGAGCTTGCAGGCGTTGCCGTCGTACCGCTCGCTCAGCTGCTTGATGAGCAGCCGCAGCAGATTCGACTTGCCCGACTCGCCCTCGCCGAACACCAGGAAGAAGGGGTCGTGCTCGAAGTCGACGAAGACCGGCTCCAGGTTGTTCTCGTCGATCCCGAAGGCGATTCCGCGCTCCGGGACGGCGTGCCCCGGCGGCAGTTCCGACACCGGCAGCTCGCGCGGCAGCAGCCGCACCGCGGGTGCCCCCGGCCCCGTCCAGTGCCGGGCGGCCTCCTGCGTCATGGCGGACGTGGCCTCCGACAGGTCGCTGTCGGAGTTGATGCCGTCGATCCGCGGCACCGCCGCCATGAAGTGCAGCTTCTCCGGGGTCAGTCCGCGCCCCGGCACACCCGCCGGCACATTGACCGCGAACTTGCGGTCGAGTTCGGAGTCCATGGTGTCGCCGAGCCGCAGTTCGAGCCGGTTCATCAGGTGGTCCTTGAGGTTCGCGCGCACCTCCATCGAACGTGACGCGGTGAGGATCACATGGATGCCGTAGCCGAGTCCGCGCGACGCGATGTCCAGGACGAGCTGCTCCAGGCCCTCGTAGTCCGCGCGGAAGTTGCCCCAGCCGTCGATGACCAGGAATACGTCGCCCCACGGCTGCTCCGCGACCGAGATGTCACCGCGCGCCCGCAGCCTGCGGAACGTGGCGATGGAGTCGATGCCCGCGCTGCGGAAGTACTCCTCGCGCCGCGCCAGGATGCCGTAGACCTCGGAGACCGTACGTCGTACCCGCTCGGGATCGAGACGTGACGCGACCCCGCCGACATGCGGCAGACCGGCGATCGACATCATTCCGCCGCCGCCGAAGTCCAGTGCGTAGAACTGCACTTCCTGCGGGGTGTGCGTCAACGCGAAGGACGAGATGAGCGTCCGCAGCAGGGTCGACTTGCCGGACTGCGGGCCACCGACGATCTGCATGTGGCCGGCCGCTCCAGAAAAGTCCCGGTAGAGCGTGTCGCGACGCTGCTCGAACGGCTTGTCGACCACACCCAGCGGTACGACGAGCCGGCCCGCCCCCTCGAACCCGGGCTGCGTCAGCCCGCGCCCCTGCACACCCGCGAGTCCGGGCAGCAGCTCGTCCAGCGGCGGCGGACTGTCCAGCGGGGGCAACCACACCTGGTGCGCCTCCGCGCCCCGCCCCTCCAACCGCCGCACGATCACATCGAGCACGGTGTCGGCCAGCGCGTCGTCCTCCGCCGTGCCCGCGTCCGGTACGAGGCTCCGGGCATCCGGCGCGACGTAACGGACCGGCACCGGCGCGGCCGTGAACGGCATGGGCCTGCGGTCCACCGGAAGCGGACCCCCGAGCGCGGCGCGCTGCCCGGGGTTCGCGCGGTACACCCCGGAGACGTACGCCGCCTTGAACCGCACCATCTCGTCCGTGCCGAACTTCAGGAAGCCGGAGCCAGGGACATTGGGCAGCGTGTACGCGTCAGGCACACCCAGCGCCGCGCGCGACTCGGCCGCAGAGAAGGTCCGCAGACCGATCCGGTACGACAGATACGTCTCCAGGCCGCGCAGCCGGCCCTCTTCCAGGCGCTGCGAAGCGAGCAGCAGATGCACACCCAGGGAACGCCCGATACGTCCGATCTGCACGAACATCTCGATGAAGTCCGGCATGGCGGTGAGGAGTTCACTGAACTCGTCGATCACCAGGACGAGCGAGGGAATGGGCTGCAACGCGGCACCCGCGGCCCGCGCCTTCTCGTAGTCGTGGATGTTCGCGTAGTTCCCCGCGTCGCGCAGCATCTCCTGCCGGCGGTTGAGCTCGCCGCGGATGGAGTCGCCCATACGGTCAACAAGCGTCAGGTCGTCCGCGAGGTTGGTGAGCACCGCGGCGACATGCGGCATCTGCGACATGCCCGCGAAGGTCGCGCCGCCCTTGAAGTCCGCGAGGACGAAGTTGAGGGTCTCCGAGGAGTGGGTGACGGCAAGGCCGAGTACGAGCGTACGCAGCAGCTCGGACTTGCCCGAGCCGGTGGCGCCCACGCACAGGCCGTGCGGCCCCATGCCCTCCTGCGCCGCCTCCTTGAGGTCCAGCATCACCGGAGCGCCGTCCTCGCCGACACCGATCGGCACGCGAAGCCGCTCCGCCTGGGAGCGGGGGCGCCAGGTGCGGCTCACGTCGACGGAGGCCGCGTCGCCCAGATTCAGCAGATCGGTGAACTCCAGGTTCGCCAGCAGTGGTTCGTCGTCGTCCCCGCCCGCCGCCACCCGCAGCGGCGCGAGCTGGCGGGCGAGCGCCTCGGCGGCCTCGCGGCTCAGCCGGTCCGGCGCCCCGTCGTAGACGTGGCCGTGCCCGGACTCCAGCCGCAGCGATTCGGGGTGCACCACCACGGACAGCCCGCCGCGTGCCCCGTTGACCTCGCCGGGTACGACCTCGATGACCGTCACACCCTGCAGCCCCTCGGCCGCCGCGAGCGCCGACATCGCGGGTATCGACTGCCCGTCGAGTACGACGACGATGTGTGGCTGCTCCAGCAGCGGGTGGCCGCCCGACTGGAAGCGCGGGCGGCCCTCCAGACGCGCGGCGAGCATCCCCTCCAGGTCCTGCGCGTCCGTGGTGATGAGGCGACGGCTGCCCGCGCCGTCACCGTCGCCCGGGGCCTGGACGTGGGGGAGCCACTTCGCCCACTCCCAGTGCGGGGCCGCGTCGGGCCCGGTGGCGACTGCGACGACCAGGTCCTCGGGGGAGTGCAGCGAGGTGAGCGAGCCGACCACGGCGCGTGCGGTGGAACGTACGGACTGCGCCTCACCACTGATCGTCAAGTGGTAGAAGGCGCGCAGCGAAACGGCCATGGGCAGGCCGTCCAGCGTGCCGTGCGCCGACAGGAACTGCTGCATGGCCCCCGCGGTCAGCGGTTCCAGCTCGTCCACGGGCGCGGTCTCGGGGGCGATCAGTGGGGTGGCGAGCTGCTGGCTGCCCAGACCGATGCGCACCTGCCCGAAGTCCGGGTCGCCGATCCGGCGTTCCCACACCCGGCTGCCTTCGGCGACCAGCGCCCACAGCTGCTCGGGGGAGGGGTGCAAATAGAACTGCGCGTCACGCTGGAGGTGCGCGGTCCTCAGTACCGTGCGCCTGGTCTGCGTCAGGTACTTCAGGTAGTCGCGCCGCATGTCGGCGAGTTGCCCCTGGGTCCCGCGCCGGTGGCGCACCAGCATCGCGATGGCCATGGCGACCGTCGACGCGATCATGATCATGCCCATGATCCGCATGATCGGATTCGGCGTCATGAAGAAGAAGACGACGCTGCCGCCCATGCCCAGCATCGGCAGCAGCTGCATCAACGCACCCTCCTGCTGCCCTCTGGGCAGTTCTGGCGGGGGTTGCAACTGCACCTGATCACCGGGTACTTCGGTGGGCAAAGCCCGCGGCGGGCGCTTGACGACGATCTGGCTCACAGCTCACCAATTCCCTTGCAGGACAGAAAAGTTCCTTTCGGCGCCCCGTGGCGACGGGTCCCATCCGCGGATGGATCTTACTGGCGCGACGGCGGACCGGTTGGCGATAAGGTGACGCGACGTGTGTACGCGATCGCGAACTGCTGCAAAAAGGGGTCATTCGGGGCGCTGCGCGAAGTCACGATCCTGGACCACACGTGACCACTACGGATCCCCACACGTAACCACCACGGATCCCCGCACGTGACCACGGCAGATCGCTGCACGGATCACCGCACCGGCCACCACACGCGAGCACGACACACGAGCACCACACGTGGCCACCACAGTTGAACAGCACAGTTGAACACCACAGGGGGAGCAGCAGGTGAGTATGACGGCCCAAGCAGCGGCCACCGGAGCCGGACACCCGGGTCCCGGGACACCGTCCACCAGCGGAACGGGTTTCTGCCGCGTCACCGTTGTGGCGCCCGACGGACGCGTCGACGTGGCGCTGCCCGACGACATCCCCGTCGCCGACCTCCACCCGGAGATCCTCCGGCTGTCCGGTCAGAGCCCCGCGCAGGGCGCCCCCGTCGGCTACCACCTGGTGCGCCGCGACGGCACCGTGCTGGACAGCACACGCTCCCTGCTCGCCCAGCGCATCCTCGACGGCGAGCTCCTTTCGCTGCGCCCCTTCGCCGAGTCGCTGCCCCCGGCGGTCTTCGACGACGTCTCCGACGCCGTCGCGTCCGCCGTGGCCCGCGACCGCACGCTGTGGAACGACCGCCTGATGCGCGCCGCCGGTCTCTTCGGCGGATCCGTCCTGCTCGTCCTACTCGCCTTCGTGCTGTGGACCGCCGACCCCCGGCACGACATGCACGGCCTGCCGGGCGTCCTCGCCGCCGTCGCGGGAGCGCTGCTGCTGGCCCTCGCCGGCGTACGCGCACGGGTGTACGACGACCGGGGCTCGGCCGTCGCGCTGGGAATCGGGTCGCTGGCGAACGCCGCGGTCGCCGGCGCCGGGCTGCTCCCGCTGGAGGCGGGCCAGGGCATCGGCAGACTGCAGTTCCTGCTCGCCTGTACCGCCGTGCTGGTCGCCTCGATCGTCCTGATGATCGTCGCCCCCGCCGGGGACGGCCCCTTCGTCGCGTTCGTCTTCGCCGCGGCCGTCGGCCTGCTGGTCACCTTCGCCGCCATCACGACCGGCATGAAGCCCGTCGAGACCGCAGCCGTGTGCTCCCCGCTCGCCGTCGGAGCCCTCGCCTTCCTGCCCGGCCTCTCCACCCGCTTCGCCCGCCTCCCCATCGGCTTCGAGCCGCCCCGCACGAGCGCCGGCGACTACGGGAGCGACCCCGAGCCGCCCGGCCCGGTCGACGGCGAGCGCATCGCCGCCCAGGCCAGGCGCGGCCATGAGCTGCTGGTCGGCCTGGTCGGCGGCTGCGCCCTGGTGGCCGTGGGCGCCGCCGCGGTGCTCGGATTCTCCGACAACCTGTGGGGGCAGCTGCTCGCCCTCACCACCGGCCTGGCCATGCTGACCCGCGCCCACCTCTTCCGCTACACCGCGCAGGTCGGCTGCGCCCTGGCCGCGGGCCTCGGCGCCCTGGTGCTGCTCGGGCTCGGCCTGGCCCTGAACCCGCCCGAAGGGCTCATCCGAGAGGCACTCAAGGGCGAAGGCGCGGGGCTCGACGTCCGTACCGTCTGGCTCGCCGCCACGGTCGCCGCCGTCGCCGCACTGATCACCGCCATCGGGCTGATCGTGCCGCGCAAGGGCGTCACCCCCTTCTGGGGGCGCTTCCTGGAGATCGCGGAAGCCTGCGTGCTGCTGTCACTCGTACCCTTGTGTCTGGCGGTCTTCGACGTCTACCACTCCATCCGTGCGATGACCTCCTGACTGGCTGGTACTCTGCGTAGTGGCCGTTTGTGTACGCGTTCGCCGCAGCCCCGACAAGGACTGCGCGGACTGCGCTCGACGGACCCCCGCTCCCGAGTAATGGAAGCTCCCCAGAGAAATAGACCTGGGGCACTCGGAAGCCACGAAGACCAAGAGGAGTACGCGTGCCGCTCGACGCCGTAACGAAGAACCAGATCATGACCGAGTTCGCCCAGAAGGAAGGCGACACCGGCTCCCCCGAGGTCCAGGTCGCCATGCTTTCGCGCCGTATCTCGGACCTGACCGAGCACCTGAAGGTCCACAAGCACGACCACCACTCGCGTCGTGGTCTGCTGATCCTGGTCGGCCAGCGTCGCCGCCTGCTTCAGTACCTGGCCAAGAAGGACATCCAGCGCTTCCGTGCCCTGGTCGAGCGCCTCGGCATCCGCCGCGGTGCGGCCGGCGGCGCCAAGTAAGACGGACGTCGTGAAGGGAGCGGTTCCCAATTCTGGGGGACCGCTCCCTTTGCTGTACGTGCGGGACGTACCGGACGCTCAGTAGTCTGGTCGTACAACGAAACACAGTACGAGCGAGAAGCGGCTTCCCCGCCGCCGGTCCTCGGTAGTGGCCCCCGGATCACGCACCCCGGGAGCTTCGATCGAAGACCGGCCCGCAGCTGAAGCGCTTCTCCGCCACCGTCCCCACGCCACACGGGCCAGGGGACGAAGACGAGGAGATAACGCTAGTGGAGAACGAGACCCACTACGCCGAGGCCGTTATTGACAACGGTACTTTCGGCACCCGCACCATCCGCTTCGAGACGGGCCGGCTGGCCAAGCAGGCCGCCGGTTCCGCCGTGGCGTACCTGGACGACGACACCATGGTGTTGTCGGCCACCACCGCTTCCAAGAAGCCCAAGGAAAATCTCGACTTCTTCCCCCTCACGGTGGACGTCGAGGAGCGGATGTACTCAGCCGGCAAGATCCCCGGCTCCTTCTTCCGCCGTGAGGGCCGGCCCTCCGAGGACGCGATCCTCACCTGCCGCCTGATCGACCGGCCGCTGCGCCCCTCCTTCAAGAAGGGCCTGCGCAACGAGATCCAGATCGTCGAGACGATCATGGCGCTCAACCCCGACCACCTGTACGACGTGGTCGCGATCAACGCCGCCTCCTGCTCCACGATCCTGGCGGGCCTGCCTTTCTCCGGCCCGATCGGCGCAACCCGCGTCGCCCTGATCAAGGGCCAGTGGGTCGCCTTCCCGACGCACACCGAGCTTGAGGACGCAGTCTTCGACATGGTGGTCGCGGGCCGCGTCCTGGACGACGGCGACGTCGCGATCATGATGGTCGAGGCCGAGGCGACCGAGAAGACCATCCAGCTCGTCGCGGACGGTGCCGAGGCCCCGACCGAGGAGATCGTCGCCGCCGGTCTGGACGCCTCGAAGCCCTTCATCAAGGCGCTCTGCAAGGCACAGTCGGACCTCGCCGCCAAGGCAGCGAAGCCGACCGGTGACTTCCCGGTCTTCCTCGACTACCAGGACGACGTCCTGGAGGCGCTGACCGCCGCCGTCAAGTCCGAGCTTTCGCAGGCGCTCACCATCGCCGGCAAGCAGGACCGTGACGCCGAGCTGGACCGCATCAAGGAGATCGCCGCCGGCAAGCTGCTCCCGCAGTTCGAAGGCCGCGAAAAGGAGATTTCCGGTGCGTACCGCGCGCTGACGAAGTCCCTCGTCCGCGAGCGTGTCATCAAGGACAAGGTCCGCATCGACGGCCGTGGCGTCACGGACATCCGTACGCTCGCCGCCGAGGTCGAGGCCATCCCGCGCGTGCACGGCTCGGCGCTGTTCGAGCGTGGCGAGACCCAGATCCTGGGCGTCACCACCCTGAACATGCTCCGTATGGAGCAGCAGCTGGACACTCTTTCCCCGGTGACCCGCAAGCGCTACATGCACAACTACAACTTCCCGCCGTACTCCGTCGGTGAGACGGGCCGCGTCGGTTCGCCCAAGCGCCGCGAGATCGGCCACGGAGCGCTCGCCGAGCGCGCCATCGTGCCGGTGCTGCCTTCGCGCGAGGACTTCCCGTACGCGATCCGCCAGGTCTCCGAGGCGCTGGGCTCCAACGGCTCGACGTCCATGGGCTCGGTCTGCGCCTCCACCATGTCGCTGCTGAACGCCGGTGTGCCCCTCAAGGCCGCCGTCGCCGGTATCGCCATGGGTCTGATCTCCGAGGAGATCGACGGCAAGACGCACTACGTCGCCCTCACCGACATCCTCGGTGCGGAAGACGCGTTCGGTGACATGGACTTCAAGGTCGCCGGTACGAAGACCTTCGTCACCGCGCTCCAGCTCGACACCAAGCTCGACGGCATCCCCGCCTCGGTCCTGGCCGCCGCGCTGAAGCAGGCCCGCGACGCACGCCTCCACATCCTCGATGTGATGAACGAGGCCATCGACGTCCCGGACGAGATGTCCCCGAACGCCCCGCGGGTCATCAGTGTCAAGATCCCCGTGGACAAGATCGGCGAGATCATCGGCCCCAAGGGCAAGATGATCAACCAGATCCAGGAAGACACCGGCGCCGACATCTCGGTCGAGGATGACGGCACCATCTACATCGGTGCTTCCGACGGTGCGGCCGCCGAGGCCGCCCGTGCGACGATCAACCAGATCGCCAACCCGACCATGCCGGAGGTCGGCGAGCGTTACCTGGGTACGGTCGTCAAGACCACCACCTTCGGTGCGTTCGTCTCGCTCATGCCGGGCAAGGACGGACTGCTGCACATCTCGCAGATCCGTAAGCTCGCCGGCGGCAAGCGTGTGGAGAACGTCGAGGACATCCTCGGTGTGGGCCAGAAGGTCCAGGTCGAGATCGCCGAGATCGACTCCCGCGGCAAGCTCTCCCTGATCCCCGTGATCGATGGCGAAGAGAGCTCCGACGCCGATGAGAAGGACGACACCGACAAGTGACGTCCCGTAGTTCTGTGACGACGGCCCGCGCCTCTTCGGAGGCGCGGGCCGTCGCCCGTACCCAAACCCTGCTCAAGGGCAAGGACGGCATCGGTACGGTCCGCAGGACCACCCTCCCCGGGGGCCTGCGCATCGTCACCGAGACCCTGCCCTCCGTCCGCTCGGCGACCTTCGGCATCTGGGCGAATGTGGGTTCCCGCGACGAGACCCCCTCGCTCAACGGCGCCACGCACTACCTGGAGCACCTCCTCTTCAAGGGCACCAAGAAGCGCAGTGCCCTCGACATCTCCTCCGCCATCGACGCGGTCGGCGGAGAGATGAACGCCTTCACGGCGAAGGAGTACACCTGCTACTACGCACGCGTGCTCGACACCGATCTCCCGCTCGCCATCGACATCGTCTGCGACATGCTGACGGGGTCCCTCATCGAGCCCGATGACGTCGACGCCGAGCGCGGTGTCATCCTCGAAGAGATCGCGATGACCGAGGACGACCCGGGCGACTGCGTGCACGACCTGTTCGCGCACACCATGCTCGGCGACACCCCTCTCGGCCGCCCGGTCCTGGGCACCGTCGACACCGTCAACGCACTGACGGCCGACCGGATCCGCCGCTTCTACAAGAAGCACTACGACCCGACGCACCTCGTCGTCGCGGCCGCGGGCAACGTGGATCACGCCACGGTCGTACGTCAGGTCCGCAAGGCCTTCGAGAAGGCCGGCGCGCTGGGCCGTACGGACGCGGTGCCGCTCGCCCCGCGCGACGGCTCGCGCACGATCCGCACCGCGGGCCGTGTCGAGCTGCTGAACCGCAAGACCGAGCAGGCCCATGTGGTCCTCGGCATGCCCGGCCTCGCCCGCACCGACGACCGGCGCTGGGCACTCGGCGTGCTCAACACCGCTCTCGGCGGCGGCATGAGCTCGCGTCTCTTCCAGGAGGTACGCGAGAAGCGCGGCCTGGCCTACAGCGTGTACTCGTACACCTCGGGCTTCGCCGACTGCGGTCTCTTCGGCGTCTACGCGGGCTGCCGGCCCAGCCAGGTCCACGACGTACTGAAGATCTGCCGCGACGAGCTCGACAAGGTCGCGTCCGACGGACTGCCGGACGAGGAGATCGCCCGCGCCGTCGGGCAGCTCGCCGGCTCGACGGTCCTCGGTCTTGAGGACACCGGTGCGCTGATGAACCGCATCGGCAAGAGCGAGCTGGCCTGGGGCGAGCAGATGTCTGTCGACGACATGCTCGCCCGGATCGCGGCAGTCACCCCCGACGAAGTACGGGAAGTGGCTGCCGAGGTACTGGGGCACCGTCCCTCGCTGTCGGTCATCGGTCCGCTGAAGGACAAGCAGGCCGACCGCCTGCACGAATCAGTCACCTAGGCCGGTCGGGCCGCCCCGGTCGGTCCGAGCGGCCGACCGGGGCGGCCGGACCGTTCGGGTCGTCCGGAAAGACGTCTGGAAAGAGGCAAGCAATGAGCAAGCTGCGTGTGGCCGTTCTCGGTGCGCAGGGCCGTATCGGCTCCGAAGCGGTACGGGCCGTCGAGGCCGCGGACGACCTGGAGCTGGTGGCTGCGCTCGGCCGGGGCGACAAGCTGGAAGCCCTAGCGGAGGCCGGCGCCCAGGTCGCCGTCGAGCTGACCACGCCCACCTCGGTGATGGGCAACCTCGACTTCTGTGTGCGCCACGGCATCCACGCCGTCGTCGGCACCACCGGATGGACCGACACCCGCCTCGCACAGCTCGGCTCATGGCTCGATGCCAACCCGCAGACGGGCGTGCTCATCGCGCCCAACTTCTCCATCGGCGCGGTCCTCACCATGAAGTTCGCGCAGCAGGCCGCGCCGTACTTCGAGTCCGTCGAGGTCATCGAACTGCACCACCCGAACAAGGCCGACGCCCCGTCCGGCACCGCGACCCGCACCGCACAGCTCATCGCGGCGGCGCGCGCGCAGGCCGGCAGCGCTCCTCAGCCCGACGCCACCACCACGGCGCTGGACGGCGCCCGCGGCGCGGACGTGGAGGGTGTCCCTGTGCACTCGGTGCGGCTCCGCGGCCTCCTGGCTCACCAGGAGGTCCTCCTCGGCGGCGAGGGCGAGACCCTCACCATCCGGCACGACTCCCTGCACCACAGCAGCTTCATGCCGGGCATCCTGCTCGGTGTGCGCCGCGTGGTGACCACTCCCGGCCTCACCTTCGGCCTGGAAAACATCCTCGACCTGAACTGACGGCACGACAGCCATGCGCGCAAAGATCACGTACTTCACCCTCGCCGCCGTCCTGGTCGTCTACTTCGTCCTGGTCGGCACCCGCGGCTACCTGCTCATACGGGAAGGCACCCTGCTGACCGTCACCTTCGGCGTGGCGGTGCTGATCCTGCCGGCCATCGGCCTCTGGTTCCTGTGGCACACCACGCAGTTCGCCCGCAAGGCGAACCTGCTGGCCGCGGAGCTGGAAGCCGAAGGAGGCCTGCCCGTGGACGAGTTGGTACGTACGCCGGGCGGGCGCATCGACCGTGACTCCGCCGACGAGGTGTTCGCCCGGCGCCGCGTGGAGACCGAGGACACGCCGGACGACTGGCGCTCCTGGTTCCGACTCGCGGTCGCCTACCACGACGCACGGGACACCCCGCGGGCGCGCAAGGCGATGCAGCACGCGATCGCCCTGCACGACGGCAGGCCGGTCCGCGCGTAGCGGCCCGCGCAGCCGCATGTGTAAGGGGGCGTCCGGTCGGGACGCCCCCTTACACATGCCCTGTTACGGCTCAGGCGGTCCGGTACTCGTCGCTCCAGGCCTCGACCGTGTCGGCCGCCCGGTCGAAGGCCTCCACCCGCGACAGGAAGTCCGCGTTGTGATCGGTGAGCAGCTGCAGCGGTTCACCACCCGGCCGTACGACGACGAGCGCCTGGCCCTGCACGGCGCGCGGCAGTCCGAGCCACCGGACGGGCTGCTGGACTGTACGAACGGTCGAGGCCCGGTCCCACGCCACGGTGGTCGTCAGGAAGAAGCCCACGCGACGCAGTCCGTGCCGGCTGACCCAGGCGCCGACGCGCAGCAGGCGCAGGGCGCAGGCGATCACCACGACGGCGATGCCCAGACAGATCCCGGCACCCGGCAGGGCGCTGGCGAAGGCAATGATCATCGCGGCCAGCAGAACGAAGGACGCCAGCAGCAGAAGAAGCGCCGCCGCTCCGACGCGCCACGGCCCGGGACGGTAGGGCCGTCGCCATTGGTCGTGGTCGTCGAAAGGCAGCGCGACATCGCCGGCCGTCTCACCGGGCGCTTCAAAAACACGGTCGGCCGTCAGGAAGGGTAGGGGCACGACGGATCCTCACTCACCAGCACGCTCGATTCGGCTGTGCCCGGTGAGGCTACCGAGGCGGTCTTCGCCGGGCCACCTCAGGGGGTCCGGAAGAGTAACCAACCACGATTCACCGCCCTTCGGCGGCCTCGGACTTCTGCGTCGCGGCGGAGGACTGCGTGTGATCGAGGGCGGGAAGCCCGAAAAGCAACGATCCGACCAGCCCGGCGACGACGGTCATGCCGATCAGCACACTGCCGAAGCGCTGCGATGCGCTGGCTCGTTCGCGTGGAGGTGGGGTGACATTACTGCGGAATCGGTCGGCCTCGGCAACGAATGCGAAGGGGACGGACTCTCGCCGGCGCAGCATGGGGCGGCTCCTGAAATCTCTAACGGGGGTGTCTACAGGTACAGACGTATAGAACTGCTACTTGGTGCCCGATTTCCCGGAATCGATCGAAGAATGTCCGAGTGGCCCAACGCGATCGGGCGGGCCGTCGATGTCGGTCCCGCGCCGTAGAGTGTGCGTCGCCCGAGCGAAGCAAATGGAAGGACCCCCGCAGGTGACTGTGACCCCTGACGGCACCCCCGCCGAGACCGCAAAGCCCACGTTCCGCAGCGAAGTCACCGTAGAGCTGGTGAAGCACACCGCGGGCGACTCCGACGTGCTGTGGGCCGCCCGTGTCTCCACCGCGGGCGAGCAGTCCCTGGAGGAGCTCTCGAAGGACCCGGAGCGCTCCAAGGGGCTCATCAACTACCTGATGCGGGACCGCCACGGCAGCCCCTTCGAGCACAACTCGATGACCTTCTTCATCAGCGCCCCGATCTTCGTCTTCCGCGAGTTCATGCGGCACCGCGTCGGCTGGTCGTACAACGAGGAATCCGGTCGCTACCGGGAGCTCGACCCGGTCTTCTACGTCCCCGGAGCGACCCGCAAGCTCGTCCAGCAGGGCCGTCCCGGCAAGTACGAATTCGTCGACGGCACCGAGGCCCAGCAGGAGCTCACCGGCCGCGCCATGGAGGACTCGTACCGCCGGTCGTACGACGCCTACCAGGAGATGCTCGCCGCCGGCGTCGCCCGCGAGGTCGCCCGCGCGGTGCTCCCCGTCGGCCTGTACTCCTCGATGTACGCGACGTGCAACGCCCGCTCGCTGATGCATTTCCTCGGCCTGCGCACCCAGCACGAGCTCGCGAAGGTCCCGTCCTTCCCGCAGCGCGAGATCGAGATGGTGGGGGAGCAGATGGAGGCGCACTGGGCCGGACTCATGCCCCTCACGCACGCGGCTTTCAACGGCAACGGGCGGGTCGCACCGTAGTTTCTGAGCAGGCTCTACGGAGTTCCTGGGCACAGGTGTACGGTCAGCCGCCCGAAGTGTCCGTATTGCGACACTTCGAGAATTTCATCTAGGCTGATCAAACGGACCCGGCACTGCTTGAACCCCCGAGCAAGCAGTGCCGGGTTCTGGTTCAGACATGTCTCACGTCCCCCGAGGGGACACCAGGCGTTGAGCAGCGAGTAGCGTGTTACCCATGGCTCCGATCTCCACTCCGCAGACCCCCTTCGGGCGGGTCCTCACCGCCATGGTCACGCCGTTCACGGCTGACGGCGCACTCGACCTCGACGGTGCCCAGCGCCTCGCCGCCCATCTGGTGGACGCAGGCAACGACGGCCTGATCGTCAACGGCACCACTGGTGAGTCCCCGACCACCAGCGACGCGGAGAAAAACGACCTGGTACGGGCTGTGCTCGAAGCCGTCGGAGACCGCGCCCATGTGGTTGCCGGAGTCGGCACCAACGACACCCGTCACAGCGTCGAGCTGGCCCGCGCCGCCGAGCAGACCGGCGCCCACGGCCTCCTCGCTGTGACCCCGTACTACAACAAGCCCCCGCAAGAGGGGCTCTTCCGGCACTTCACGGCCATCGCCGACACCACCGGGCTTCCGGTCATGCTCTACGACATCCCCGGCCGCAGCGGTGTCCCGATCAACACCGAGACGCTCGTCCGGCTGGCCGAGCACCCGCGGATCGTCGCCAACAAGGACGCCAAGGGCGACCTCGGCCGCGCCAGCTGGGCCATCGCGCAGAGCGGCCTGGCCTGGTACTCCGGCGACGACATGCTGAACCTCCCGCTCCTGTCCGTCGGTGCCTGCGGCTTCGTCTCGGTCGTGGGCCATGTGGTCACCCCCGAGCTGCGAGCCCTGCTTGAGGCCTTCCTGTCCGGCGATGTCCGGAAAGCGACCGAGGTCCACCAGCGGCTGCTCCCGGTCTACACCGGCATGTTCCGTACCCAGGGCGTCATCACCACCAAGGCCGCTCTCACCCTCCAGGGCCTGCCCGCCGGCCCGCTGCGCCTGCCCCTGGTCGAGCTCACGCCGGAGGAAGAGGCGCAGCTCAAGAAGGACCTCGCGGCCGGCGGAGTGCAGCTCTAACCACAGACTTCACAACTGAATACGCACATCCCACCCTGACAACAGCAAGTGCACGAATGTCATGCGCGCCACGTGCCTCAGCGGTACGTGGCGTGTGTGGTGAGGAGAGTCTTTTGAGCCATCCGCATCCTGAACTCGGTACGCCGCCGAAGCTCGCGAAGGGCGGTCTGCGCGTCACACCGCTCGGCGGCCTCGGCGAGATCGGCCGCAACATGACGGTCTTCGAATACGGCGGCCGACTGCTGATCGTCGACTGCGGCGTGCTCTTCCCCGAGGAGGAGCAGCCCGGAATCGACCTGATCCTGCCGGACTTCACGTCCATCAAGGACCGCCTCGACGACATCGAAGGCATCGTGCTCACGCACGGCCACGAGGACCACATCGGTGGTGTGCCGTTCCTGCTGAGACTGAAGCAGGACATCCCGCTGATCGGCTCCAAACTGACCCTCGCGCTGATCGAGGCGAAGCTCCAGGAGCACCGCATCCGCCCGTACACCCTTGAGGTCACCGAGGGACAGCGCGAGCGCGTGGGCCCCTTCGACTGCGAGTTCGTGGCGGTCAACCACTCCATCCCGGACGCGCTGGCCGTCGCCATCCGCACCCCGGCGGGCATGGTCGTCCACACCGGCGACTTCAAGATGGACCAGCTCCCGCTGGACGGCCGTCTGACCGACCTGCGCGCCTTCGCCAGGCTCGGCGAGGAGGGCATCGACCTTCTGCTGTCGGACTCCACGAACGCCGAGGTCCCGGGCTTCGTACCGCCCGAGAAGGACATCTCGAACGTTCTGCGGCAGGTATTCGGGAGCGCCCAGAAGCGCATCATCCTGGCCAGCTTCGCCAGCCATATCCACCGCATCCAGCAGGTACTCGACGCGGCGCACGAGCACGGCCGCAGGGTCGCCTTCGTCGGCCGCTCGATGGTCAGGAACATGGGTATCGCCCGCGACCTGGGCTACCTGAAGGTCCCGGCCGGCCTCGTCGTCGACGTCAAGACACTCGACGACCTCCCGGACCACCAGGTCGTGCTCGTCTGCACCGGCTCACAGGGCGAGCCGATGGCCGCGCTCTCGCGCATGGCCAACCGCGACCACCAGATCCGCATCGTCCAGGGCGACACAGTCATCCTGGCCTCGTCGCTGATCCCGGGCAACGAGAACGCGATCTACCGCGTCATCAACGGCCTGACCCGCTGGGGCGCCAACGTCGTCCACAAGGGCAACGCCAAGGTCCACGTCTCGGGCCACGCCTCGGCTGGCGAGCTGCTGTACTTCTACAACATCTGCAAGCCGAAGAATCTGATGCCGGTCCACGGCGAATGGCGCCACTTGCGCGCCAACGCCGAGCTCGGCGCCCTCACGGGTGTCCCCAAGGACCACATCGTCATCGCCGAGGACGGTGTGGTGGTGGATCTGATCGACGGCCGCGCGAAGATCGTCGGCAAGGTCCAGGCAGGCTATGTGTACGTCGACGGCCTGTCGGTCGGCGATGTCACGGAGGCCTCGCTCAAGGACCGCCGCATCCTCGGTGACGAGGGGATCATCTCGGTCTTCGTCGTGGTCGACAGCACCACGGGCAAGATCGTTAAGGGCCCGGACATCCACGCCCGAGGCTCCGGCATCGACGACGCGGTCTTCTCCGCCGTGGTCCCCAGGATCGAAGAGGCCATCGCGAAGTCGGCCGCCGACGGAGTCGCCGAGCCCCACCAGCTCCAGCAGTTGATCCGCCGCTCGGTGGGCAAGTGGGTCTCCGACACCTACCGCCGGCGCCCGATGATCCTGCCCGTCGTCGTCGAGGTCTGACGCCGATCCTGGAGCGGGGCTCCCCGATTTGCATCGGGGAGCCCCGCTCCAGTAGGTTTAGATCTCCATCTGAACGGGAACCGGGCACACTCTTGTGTCTGGATCAGCCCAATCGGGTCGGGAATTCCGACTCAGAACTTCTGGTAAAGTCGGAATCGCCGGAAAGGGAAACGCGAAAGCGGGAACCTGGAAAGCACCCCGCCGACGGGGAATCGGACACGAAAGCGTCTGATAGAGTCGGAAACACGAAATACCGAAGGGAAGCGCCC
>NZ_JBDHNH010000029.1:0-14578 GCF_039766235.1 Streptomyces changchenzhani
CTTGATAACTGGATAGCGGGTCTGAGTGCCAGTCAGCTGACTGGCCACTCCTCTAGCGCGAGTAGTGACGTGCTCTCTGAGGGGCCATACAGACCCCGTAGCCACAACGGCACACCGTAGGTGTGCGTCAGTCATCTGCGGGACGTCTACGGCCCATTGAGAGCGTTTGGTGAGGTGCCTAGGTCTCCCTAGGTACCGAGCGAAAGCGCAGCGATGACGAGTGGCAACAGAAGCGGGCTGAAACACAGACCTACTGTCCTCTCACTCTTCGGAGTGAGCATCCATAGGAGGGGCCTGCCAAGCCACCTACCGATAGCCGGGAATGGTCATCCGGAATGAATAGACCTACGTGCCTAGCGAGTGTGGCGTGTGCTTGCCGTGAATGCCGTTGTGAGGGACCTACGGACTCCGAGCGACACCAGCGGAAGCGGTGAGTAGCACAAAGCGCGAGTGCAGCACGTACAGCCGTACCTAGGGGGTTGTCATGAGAGGGCAATAGGTAGCGCCGCCCGTAAGGGCCGTGAGCAGCCTAGGCCGTGACGACTTGTGAAGCTCCTTAGGTACGGCATTGCACAACTGAAGTTGCCTACGGTTCATGCGCTCAACACGACACGTCCGGCGCACAGACGAACGGTCACGGTGACTGATACTCACCGGGCCGTCTGCGTGCGCTTTAAGCGTCTGAGAGCGCGTGAACCTAGGGGAGTGTCAGTTAGGCACCCATCGGCCCTACGGGGCCGTACAGCACCCTAAGGAGGGCAATGCCCGTTGCAGTAGAGGCGTCAATGAGGAAGCCTCCAATGCTTCCGTTGAACACGTTCTCGTTCCACACGGAGAACATTGACCATGACCGTTTCAGGGTGAGCATCACGGATGCGTCCGGGCCGTTCACCTATGAGGTGCGGGCATGGGGAAACATGATCCGCACAGTTGAAGCATTCACACAAAGCGTGGCGCACGTGGGTGTGTGTCAACGGGCAAAGCTTGACCTGTACCGAACGGGCTATGCCCTGGTGAACGGCTCCAACATTCGTATCATTCCGCTTTCGTAAGGGAGTCGGGTGCGCGGCGGATAGGGATACTCTCCCGTGCACCCTCTCACCCATTACGAAAGGCGTAATGGAGTAAAGGGAGGTACCTCAATGCGTGACTACCGCTGGATCTCTTACATGTCTCAGAACATTCCTGGGAACACCTCGTTCACGCTAGGCAGACATGCCAGTCTGGGCGCCGCTAGGAACGCTTACGCTGAGTTCTGTAATGCGGTCGGCACCGACGAATGCAGCATGACGCTCTACCCGTTCTCTGAGCAGAACTGGAAGGATGCCGAGGAATTCAAGGAAGCCGGATGCGTTGGCTACCCATCCCGGATTATCGAGCGTGGGCCGCTGGGCGGCGTACGAGTGGTGGAGGCGTGAGCAAGCGCGACATACGTGTATTCACGCACTGTGAAGGGTGCGGGTGCGATCATCCGGGGCAACTTGTATTGCTCAAAGAGACTGGCGTTAACCAGCCCTTGTGCTTTCTGTGTATGCGGGCCCTAGAGGTTCCGTATCAAGTGCTCGACTGGATCAATAAGTACGGGAAGCTTCAGTTCGGTAGTAAGGGGAGAGCGTGACGGTTGGAAGCCGTATACGGGTAAGTCTGTTGACCGTTCTTCTCTGCCTAGGGGCAGGGTTCACGGTAGGGCAGGGGCTCGAACGGTCCCGTATTGATCGGGACTCTCACACAGCCTACGAGACAGGTTTTCAGAACGGCGTTTGCGGTCCCCTGATGTTTGAGGACGGCTCAACTGTTCTTGAGGACGGTACCGGTCGACTCTGCGTCAAGCCGTAAGGAGAAACAACAATGTACGTAGCTCACATGGGCCCAGGATGGCACCAGAGATTCACGTTCTACGCGGACGCTGTGGCCTATGCGGCCCATCCGGCGCTAGTAGAACTCAACCTGAGTAAAAGACGCTACAGGGCACGGCCGATAGCCACGAGTGTGATTACGACCCGCAGTGGTGCCGTACGCCTCTCCTATACGTAGTCGGCAGCACGGGAACACGGGTTTAGGGATGCATCCGTGTTCCCCTCTGTCCACTGCGTACAGAGCGCAATGGCAAGTGAAGGGGCAACAATGCAGACTTACACCATTGAGCGGCAGAGGGTACGGGACTACTCCACCTACCTTGACGCCCACGGAGGCGTGTACGGAGACCTAAGCGATCCGGGGCGACGTGCTCAAGTGATTCAGTCACTCAAGCGCCGTGACGCTGTCACTCACGCTTCCGCGCGGCGGGAACTCTGGCGTGAGGTAGCGGAGATGCGAACGGCGAACATCGTCTACGCGCTCAAGGTGAAGCGTTACCAACTCGACCACTGCGGCGCGGTTCGCCCGTGGAACATCCGCAACGCGGACATCCACATGTACCGGATGCTGCACCGGGAGTTGCGCAAGCGCGAGGGACTGACGCTGTTCCCGGCGCCGGGGCTGTAGTAGGCCCCCGCCGGCACGGCGGAAAGATGTCAGCAGGCACAGAGGTCTAGGGATACATCTCTGTGCCTTTCTCATGCCCGTTCACGGGAGCGGGAGACAGGAATCAGAAAATGCGCAATGTCAACACGGGTGCGGTTGTCCTCGCGAAGGTCGACCGCTCGTACACATTCATACTCGGGAAAAGCTCGTATCTGGAAAGGGAGGCCGTATTGCAGCTTTCCGACGGAAGGGTTGGGCTGTATTTCGTCCGCCGGAACGGCGAGACCGGATTCGTGCCCATGCTTTTCACGACGTTTGACAACCTGGTGGTATCAAAGCGCGCCTTTGAGCGCGAGTACCTGACTGGCGAACTGTCGGAGGACACCAATAATGGCTGACGCTCAGACGGCCGAGGAAATCGCGGAACGTTTCGGAAAGTCCCTTGATTGGGCCCTGGAACACATAGGTGACCACCCTAAGTGTGTCGATGGGAGGCGCTACATCTACTCGTGCTTGGTCAGTGACCCCGAATGCGACAAAGTAGCGCGGTCATACATGGAAAAGGTTCACTAGCTTCCCCTTCCAAGGCCGGGACCGTGCCCTACTAGGCACGTGACACACAGAAAGGCAGGCATCGCATCAGTACATTCATGGACTGGGTCAGGTTCGCAAAAGTGGGCGCGGACGGTAAGCACTACTGGGTGACCTACAGCGTTCCCACAGAGTGGAATAAGCAATGCCCGAAGGTGGGCGGGACTTCCCGAATGCCGGAGAGTGCCGCACTCGCGTTCTCCATTCTCAGTCTCGCCGGTCACTCCTGGGTGAGTGCCTGCCACTGTGTCACTTGCACCATTCAGGAAAGACAATCCGTAGCTAGAGGTTGAATGCCATGGGCGGAGTCACTCCCGCCCGTGGCGTTGAGCCTCTAGAGACAAGCTCTAAGGCTTCATGGAGAGGGTTCCAGTTGAATACTGGGGATTTCAAGTTTGCCAACCTGGACCACATGCAGACGGCTTATAGCGAGAGCGCTCCGAGCGAGATTCACGCCACGTGGTCCGGGCACAGAACCGCGTGCGGTAACTCGGTCATTGAGGCAGCGCCTGTCTATGATTCCTCCGTTGACGACATCACGTGTGCGGAGTGCGGTGCAACGGCGGTATTCGATCTCAGCACTGCCCGTAGGCGTGCGCGCATAGTCACAGAGAAGTATGAAGCTACGGGCGCGCTTTCCTATGAGGATGCGTTCCAGCTCCGCGAAACGGCCGTGAACACGATTGCCCCTAAGGCATTCCTTGCGCGCCGTAAGGGGGACTCCTGGAATGCGATTAGTACTCATTTTCTCATGAGCACCGGAGCGGCCACGGAAGACGACCCAACGTCTCGGTTCGTGGGCAGAGTCGGGCTTGCGGTCATCGAAGGACTCAAGGAGTCCGAGCACAAGCCGCAGCGCTAACCGCTAGGCACTGAGTTCGGGGCACGGACGGATAGGGATGCTCGTCCGTGCCCTTCGCTCTGTCTCTAACGAAGGGAACGTAGATGGTGCACATGAACTGTGGGGCGTGCGGCGCGGAAGTCGTGATCACTGACAAGCAGCGAGAGCACGAGAACGCCGCCCCTTGCACGCACTGCCCCGATGGTGGCGTTGACCTCATTCATGCACGACGACACGCAGACAACATCTAACCGAGAAGGGGATACACACGATGACTGAACAGAATGCCGATCACCCTCCGATTTCCTCTGTTTTGAAGCAGGGGGCCAACAAGCGCAACCGGGATGCGGCGCGCGACGCCGAGAAAGTGGCAAGACTGGTTGCCTACACACTCGTCGGCGATTACATGGGCAGCGACACCCGTTCCGCATGGCAATGCGAACTGGCGGATTGCGGAATGTTGGTCGTGAAGTTCTACAGCCACATTCGCGGACGCCGGAAGGGCGGAGTTTGGCGGCCGAGCCCGCGACACCTTGGCTGCATACCTCCTGCCAAGCGCGAGGCCGCTATGAGCGAGTGGCACGAGCGGAACAACTTGCTTGCTGCTTACGAGGCATGGCGGGATCGTGGCGAACTGATCTAGTCGACTGAGCTTGGGGCGCGGCGAGTTGGGATTCCTCCCCGCGCTCTTTGCTCGGCCTACTAGTGAAGGGGACACACCTTGTCCGGCGAGACCTACAACCATCTTGCGGTAGGCGTGTGCAGCGTCTACAACGTCCGCGTACATCTGGAATGGGACACGCGAACAGAAGCCGTTCAACTCACTGTGCTCGATGCTGCCCCGCAGATCGAGCGGCGCGTGTTCCGGGGGAGGTGCGGGCAGTTGCCTTTGAGTACGCCTGATAACACGTGGCTCAACTCCATGGTTCTCGGGGTCCTTTGGGAAATCGAGCTCGACGGGCCCGTAACCATGCTCCTCGGAGACAGAGCAGCCGTGGCCAAGTTCCTTGCCAAGTGGGGCGACTACGAGTGGCTTACAGAGAAGCTTTCCAAGTTCTAGGAGGTTCTACCCGTGAAGTGCATTGAGTTTTTCCCCGTGGTCGTCCTCACGTACCCTCAGGATGAGGACCACGCTCCGATACTTGAGGAGCAGTGCCTAGCCCGCGTCGCTAAGGCTGAGGACGTATGTGAGGGAGACCTGATCCTTGCCGAGTTCGACACTCGGGGGCGTTCGGACTACTTCAATGATCAGTACGCCGCTGCCACGTTCGTCTATGACCCAACGTGCGAATGCGGGGTCTGCTGCCACGTGGCGGACCTAGTTGGTCCGGTCGTTGTCCTCTCCGAAAGAGAGGGGTTTTGCGATCCGTGGCCCGCTGATGCGCTCGTCCTGATAATCCCCGACGGGCAGCAGCTCGGGCGCGAGGCCGCGTGAGCGCTGTGAAGTCCTGGGACCTGGACATGCAGAGGGTCCGCAGTGGGGCCAGGGCCGCAGCCGGCAAGGCAGATGCCTGCACCCGGTTGCGTGCGTACTGGGCTCTGCGCCAGGGCCTCGGGGCGATAGCCGCCACGTACGCCGATCCGCGGAAGGCCGCTCGGGCTCTGGTACGTGAAGCCGCTCGGGCATATCGGCGCGAGCGCCAGATCAGGAGGAACAGTCAGTGAATGAGGAACGGATCGTCTACAAGGTGACGTGGACGTACTACTCGGACCCTGGTCCGCAGAGGCGAACCGTTTGGATGGAGGTCTCTGCTCATCCGTTGCACAGCCAGCGAACGATTGCGCATCAGGTCTGGCTTCTGCTGTCGAAGAGGGGCTATGACCTTGACCCATCTGCGGGACGCGTCGAAGCGATAGGTACAGAGGGAAGCTCAGAGGAAGCGAAGTGATGAAGTACAGGACCATCGAGCAGCTTATAGGTCTGGTTTCGCGGCGCACCCTATTTCAGGTGGAGTACGCGGAAGACGACGCGAGCACATGGATTTGGCTGCCGCACTCGCAGCACGAGCCGAAGTTCGAAGATCCGGTGCGTATCGGAACTAACCGATTGATCTACGAGAACATGCGGCGCGAGGCGATAGACGAGGCCGCAGCTTTGGCCAACAGGTATGAGCAAGTACGGGTCGTGAAGCTATCGGTTGAGCCCGTGTGGTCAAGCAACGAGGACGACCAGGACTGAGCCTCTTTAGTGAGGGCCGGAACAGAGGTTCCGGCCCGATCCATGGACGCTCACGCCCCCAGCGTGGACGTGCAACACAACCGAACAGAAAGGGGAGTTGTGGACGAGAAGGCACGCTATGAACCGATGGCCTACGGGCCTATCGGAGCGGCTGTCAAAGGAGCCATGCCGTACACGGAGGCTGATCCGGTAGGCGTACATGCCGCTGTGCTGGCCCTATACTCCGCTGCCCTGAACGGCAACATCTTGCAACCCAACGGGCGGCCTTCCGTGGTGTGGACGGCCCTTGCTGGCCGTTCGCGGGTCGGGCGCAAGGGATACGCGCTGTCGACCGCTGAGGCCATCGTTCGTGACGCTATCGGAGACTTCCTAGTCCTCCGCCGGCAGGGCGGCATTTCCTCGGGGCCATCTCTGGTGCAGACCCTCTATGAGACCGAACAGGACTCTCTGACCCAGGAGGGGGGCATGGACGGACGCACAGTGATTGTGGATGAGGAGTGGTCGACCTCGCTCAAACTCACGAACCGCTGCCCCAAGTATTCGGGAGTTCTCCGAACTGCTTGGGACGGAGGGCGGGTATCCAACGTGACTAAGAAGGACGGGCAGCGAGTAGAGGTCACCGTTGACACGCCCGCCCTGGGGTTCCACGTGCACATTCAGCCTGCGGCTTGGGCTAAGTACATATCGATCACGGAGGCTCAGGGAGGGTCGTACAACCGCATTCTCCCCGTGATGGTCGAGCGGTCCAAGTTGCTCCGGACCGCGAAGAATCGCCGGAATCCACTTAGCGACATCAAGGTGAGCGCGTCTCTGCGGCTCGGGTACGAGTGGGCGCGAAAGGAGACTCGCCAAATGGAGCTGAGTGAAGCTGCGGCAGAGCACTTTGATGATCTTCGGGCAGAGTACGAGGACATCATGGATGAACTGCCCGAGGAGGTGTCTTGCTTCATCGAGCGAGCCGACGAGCAGGTTATGAGGGTCGCGTGCGTACTCACTGCGGCTGAGCGCAAGACACTCATCAGCGTAAAGGCCCTTAAGGCTGCACGCGCTTTCGTTGAGTTCTCCATAGCCTCGGTCAAGCAGTTGATCTCTCAAAGCAACGTGCAGAAGGCGCGCACAGTCCTCCCCCTGGACCAGAAGATCAGGGAAAAGCTGTTGATCCACGGAGAGATGACATCGACTCTCCTCTACCGGGCCTTGTCCTCTCGCTACCCGGCTGACCAGATCTTCTCAACGGCCTCTGACATGGCAGATGTTCAGGTGGAGCAGGTCAGGACGAACAGGCCCGGACAGAACCCGGTGATCTTCCGTCTGGTCGAGCCGACGCCTGAGCCTGTTCCTGAGCCCGAGCCCGTGAAGGCCCCAGCTCGGAAGCCTGCTGCTGTCCGTAAGAAGGCAGTCCCTGTTAAGCGGGCTACGGCGACTAAGAGAGCCCCCGCCAAGAAGGTTGCGGCTCCGAGGAAGGCCACCGCGGCTTCGCCGGCACGAACCAGGGCCCCCAGGAAGGCCGCAACCAAGAAGACCCCTCAGCCGATCACGGCTGAGCAGACACAGGAGATGACGGCATGACTTCAAATCTCATGAAGACCCTCGCAGGGCTCAAGGTTGGCGACTACGTGACGGCTACAGGAGCGGATGCGCGAGGACACGGCGTGACCCGTACCGGGACCCTGCTTGCGTTGCCGACAGAGGTCACGGCCACCCGGAGTGGAGCGCGGACCAAGGGGGTGCGTGTGTGCGTCGGAGCCGCTGGCACAAACGTCAAGGAGCGGTCCACCTGGACCACGCTTTTCTCCGACTCGGGCGCGGTCGAACTCGTGAAGGAGCCGGAGGCAGCTTGGACGAACAGTGAGCTGCGGGCGGTTCCCGGTATCAAGACGAGTGACCCCCGAGCCCGGATCTACTTCGGAGGGAAGGGTGGGAAGCGGTCGAGTGAGCCCAAGGAGCCCGTCACCCTTACGGAAGTCACCTATGCAGGAGAGGGCAGGTACGAAGTCCGTGACGTGGACACGAGTGAGGTGCTGCTGAGCTGTGCCCTTCAGTCTCAGATCTGGTGGCTGCCTGCCCCTGGGGAACCGGAGGGCCTGGAGGGCAGCGACCTCCAGGAGCAGGGCGTGACTGAGGGGAAGTACGGAACGCCCGTCCATCACGTCCGTACTCGTGAGCTGGTCGGATATCTCAGCTCTGACAAGTTCACACCCATTGAGGATGTGCACTGAAATGGGCGCGGCAGGCGAGGGCGGTAAGATCCCTAGCCCTTCCTCAATGCCTAAGCATCGACCCACAACGTCTCTTGCCGTGCAGGGTCGCTACTCTGGTCTCTGCCGTAAGTGGGGGCGGGGGGAGTGGCGGGAGTAAAACATACTTGAGCAAGATCAGGCACTATGAGAACGTCACCGTGACACATCGGCGTCTCATGGCGCTGTAGTGGTACGAGGGCGGTTTCCGTTTAGGGATACGGCGGAAGCCTGCCCGACCCTCCAGAACCAGAACTGATTCAGCGTGGAAGGCACAGAACAATGGCTCAGAAGATTACGACCCTCCTCATCGATGACCTCGACGGCGGGGAAGCTCACGAGAGCACAACCTTCGGGCTGGACGGCAAGACGTACGAAATCGACCTCAGCGAGGTCCACATTGACGAGCTGCGTGCCCTCCTGGCGCCGTACATGAAGGCCGGTCGGCGGGCGGGTGGCCGAGCTGCTGCCGGCACACGCGGAGGATCGACTGCCAAGTCTGTTCGTGCTGCTGGTGAGCCGACTCCGGAGGAGTACCGCAAGTGGGCTGCTGACCACGGGCACAAGGTCAGCACGCGTGGCCGCATCTCGGCCCCCATCAAGCAGGCGTACGCGGCGGCCAACGCCTGAGTGTCAGACCAAGGCAGTACGTTGTGAGGTCCGCCCCGCGAGGGGCGGGCCTTTGCCTTTGGAGGGGACTTGATCAACTACCGGGTGATGTGGGCAGTGGGCGGGAAGACGCACACGTCCGCCGTGAGCTACGACAAGCCGACTGCTGAAGAGCGCAAGCGGACGCTGGAATCTGAGGGCGCAACGGATGTCGAGATCGTCTCTGAGAGGCTAGGGAAGTGACCGAGGTCCAAATAGACCTGACTCCTGTCCCAGACGAGGACAAGCTCCACGGCTTCTGGCCCACGTGGTCGATCATCATTGATGGTAAAGAGTCGGGCATCGTGTATCTCAACGTGCCTACCAGCCGCTTCGTCGTTAGCCTGAATACCGCATTTGGGTATGGGAAGTTCATCAAGCAGGCAGTTGGAGAGCTTCCTGTCGGTGTCGGTGGGGCTGAGATCAATGAGGCCATAAAGCGCGGATACGCGGAACATGTGAAGGTGCTGAAGCGGTTGAAGGTAGTCGATCGAGAGAGCTACCCAAAGATGATCAGCACCCCCATGGGCGGCAAGCCCAAGGGGTAACGCAAAAATGGCCCCTCCCGTTTCCGGGAGGGGCCATTTTTGTCTCTCTACCCCAGACGCACCTCTACGCCTAGATCAAGTGCCGGGTTACTCAGCTCGGTTGCCGCGAAGCTCTGCCTCAAACGGCGAGTCGGAGTAAAGGGCGGACAGGGTCTTGGTGTTCTCAACCCGCTGAGCCGCCTCACCGACGCCCAGGAGGACCGCCGCGAAGGCAAGCAGCGCCGCACTGGGTAGGTCCGGCCAACGGAGCAGGAGAAGGGGAAGGAGCGCGGCCAGGACGCCGTAGAGACGTACACCGTGCGCGGAAAGGAAGTTGGTCATATTCATCATCACCTTTGTATTTGTTGTGTAGTTCAGGAGAAAAGGCGCTTCCATGTCTCTGGCCCTGGGTAGCCGTCTGCGTTGCTTCCGGCCCAGCCCTGCGCGGTCTGGAATGCCCTCACCGCAGCACGGTCAACGGCCGTCCACTGAGCGCCGGGACCGACCTTGTAAAAGCGCTTGTAACCCTTCTTGACGAGCTGCCGCCCGAGCATGGTCACGTACGAATTCTTGGCCCCTGGACGGAAGTAGTACGTCCCAGGGAAGGCAGGAATGGAAGGCTTCGGCTTGGCCGGAGTCGTCGGCTTGGAAGGGGGCTTCGGCTTTTCGTCGTCTGGCTTCTTGGCAAGCGTCGCCTTGATGTCCTTCCGGACATCGTCCATTCCCATCATCTTGCCCGTGGCGTAACCGGGGTCCCACTTGCCGGGACTGCCCCATTCGCCATGGCCGATGACGCTCTTCTCGCTCCAGCCGTGGAAGTCGAGCACCGCCGCAGCAAGCTTCCGCAGGGTCGCGTACTGGGCTTCGGTCATCTTGTGCGAGCCCGAGTACCAGATCTCAACGCCGTAGAAGTGCCTGTTTCCATCGGTGTTGCTCTCGTTGTCCTGGGGAAGCTTCAGCTCATTCTTGACGGCATGTAGGACATCGTCGTCACCGAGGCCCGCGTGATTCGCGCGGCCCCAGCCGATGAGGTGAACTGTGCCGTCCTGGGATAGGCCGAACTGCGCTAGCGGGCCGGGAAGGTCAGTGATTCCCCGGTACAGAAGCTCTCGCTGGTCCTTCGAGTCAGAGCCCGTGTGGTGGACCATGAAGCCGTGAACGGGGCCCCAAGGGCCCTTGTGGTTTCGGTTGTGGGAATCCCAGTCCTTGTATTCCTTGAACGGGGCTCCGAACTTCTTGAGCTGTGCCTTGATCTGAGTAGGCGTCATAGGGGTAGTGGTCATTTAGTCCTCCGTAGAGCGGTCCGGCATTCGGAAGCCGGCAAGCCGGGCAGGGTCGAGAGAGATGAGGATTTGGATCAGTCGCGCGTTCTCAGCCTCAATGCGGCTGAGGCGGTTCTTGATCTCGGTCAAGTCGCCGGAAAGGCGATCGGCCCGTTCCTTCTGGGCTTCTGCTTCCTCGCGCCAGATTTTCGCGGCGCTGGTTCTGTGAGTGGCGAGGACGACAACGACAGCAGCAATGAAAGTCGCTAGAGTCCCCACGATTTGGGCAAAGCTCGACAGGGCCATAGGGGCTCCAGGGGGCAGCAAAAAAGGCACCCGCGTTTGTGGGTGCCCTCTGACGTCTCGTATTTGGTATTAGGCAGGTGCGATGGTGGTGACGGTTCCGCTGCTGCCTCGCCACCGCAGGGCTCCGGCCTGGACGAAAAGCACACCGCCCCCTGTCGGGTTGGTGGTTGGTGCGGTCGTCGCGTTCTTGATTCCGACTACGGCCCCTGCACCCCCACCCAGATCCGCGGTTGCTGAGCCGAGCTGTAGAGCACTGGTGAAAGAAGCGAGAGCACGGTGGACAGAATTACCGTTGGCCGCAATCTCGAACCTGGTCACTCCGTCAGCGTCCTTGATGAGAACGGTCTGCGGAGCAACTGAGGAAGCCGCGACGATCTCAAGTGCCACGGTCGAGATGTCGTTCTGCTGAATGGAAAGGCGGCCCACGTTCGCGGAGCCGTTCACGGAAGCCGAGTCCGCCACTAGGTTCTCAACCAGAAACGCCCCTGGGCGAAGGTCTGTCGGCCCCGGACCGTAGCTCGACGGAGCGTAGGTGTAGCCGCTGACACCCTTCTTTGCCGCTTCGGCCGTGATGACTCCCTCGGCGTAGGCAGGAACTCCGTAGCCGTAAACGATCGCGTCGGAGCGGCGACGCTTACGGACGTAAACACCATCTCCTTCGGTACTGCCGTTGTCGGACGTGTTGCCTTCGACCGTGTAAATGAACGTCTCGTCGTAGGCATAGACGATGCCGGTATGGTCCTGCCCGCTGGTTCCGTAGAAGACCATTGCCCCGAGGGCGGGGAACCAGCTCCATCGGTTTGCCGCACTGAACCAGGTGACGCCTGCCGAGCAGTCCGCCGTACGCGGGAAGAGGGAAGGAACACCCGCGCGCATGGCTACCCACGATGTGAAGACCGCGCACCAGGAAAGGCCCTGCGACCAGCCGAGTCCGGGAACCTCGGTCGCATACCTTGTGAAGTTATTCCAGCCGCCTTCGTTGTAGCCCTCGCGGTAACCGACCTGGCTTCGTGCAACGGCCACCACCTGTGGCATCTGAGGATTGATCACGGGACCTCCTGTTAGCTCTGCAAGAGCGTGTTGAGCGCCGCTGCCACATAGGAGTGCCCAGCGTCAGAAAGGTGAACTGCATCAGTTCCGGATGCGCCGGGCGTAGACGGATTTGCCCAGTGCCCGAGCGAGTTCCAGTGATTCCACGAATTACGGCCCATGCCCCAGAAGTTGACTAGGGCTGCGTCGAAGGTCAGAGCAAGGTTCATGGCTCGGCCCGCGAAGTCCTGATAGCGGAAGCTGGCCGTGTCGGCCCTGCCGATGTGCGGGAGGACCAGAACAATGTCTGTGGCTCCGACAGCATCACCGCTGTCGCGGACATGTGAGAGGTGCTGGTGCACCGAGCTGGCCCAAGAGTCGGGGGAGGTGCTATTGAGCACGTCTTCAAGGCTGACGGAGTAGATGAGGAGATCGGCGGGGTAGTCACTTCCGCCGTTCCAGCTCACGCGGGCAGGCTTGGCGTATCCCGCAGCAGTCGCGTTCTTACGACCGAAGTTGTTGAGCACAACCCCCGTGTCGTTCTCGCCAGAGACTCCGCACACTGAGAGGAACTGCCCCGCGATACCTGTGTGCTTGATGGTCACGGTGTGGGGGCCAGGAGCCAGGCCCGCGACCACGCGCTTGAGCCCGCTGAGTCCTGTGGTGGCTGATTCGGAGACGTCGACCGCAGGGGCACTGTCGATGGCGTAGGACCACTGAGCCCGCCCGCCGTCCGCCCCGAGGGTGTAGATGCCCACGGATGTGCCGGCCACGATGAAAGTCAGAGACGCACCAGGCGTCGAGGTGTAGAGGTACCCCCAGCCCGGCCCTGCCAGATGCCCGCCGATTGACCAAGGCCCCGACTGAGTGATGAGGCCGCCCGTGGCTGTCCACTGAGTGATAGCGGTGCTGTCCTGTCCACCGATCCCCTGAGCGCTGACCATGGCGGTGCGAAAGCCCGAGCCGCCGTCTCCGTAGGCAGTCCGCAGGGCAGAAGAGAGCACTCCTGGCCAGGACGCAGTAACCAGCTGGCTCGCGTAGAAGCCCGATGCATCTGAGCCGCCGATGACTGCCACCGCGGCTTTTCCGATGACCATTGCGGCATCCCGCTTCGGTCGCCAGGTCTCGCCCCAACTCGCGGGCACATGCACGCCCTTGGCTCGATCTGCCCTCGCGTTGGGGCTCGACACCCAACCCGCCTCATTGGCTCGCACGAAAGTTGCGTCGGCGTATGCGCGATCTCCGTGCGGGTCTGGGGCGGACAGGTGCTCTCTGAGTCTGTCTCCTACGTCGCTCGCGAGGATGGCGACTCGGCCACCCCCGAAATCGACGTATAGCCGCTCAAGGGCTGCGTCCTCAGGGCCGAAGAACGCGGGCAACATCCCGTTGTCGTCAGAGGTGAGGAGCTGCATGGGTGCGCCAGCGAGGTCCTGGAGGTCCGTGACCTCCAGGGCTCCGTCACTCGGTCCGTCCCAGACGCTCCCCGTGACACCTGGTACACGGACGCCCGAGGCATCTTCCGCAACGTCAGCAGCCGTACCACCGAATAGGTTTCGTGCCATAAGGACTCCTTACTCCTTGAACTGCGCGGCCTCGTAGACACCAGAGATGTTGAGGAAGCCCTTACGGGGGAAAAGGTCGATTCCGTCCAGACCCGAATCAGGGATGTAATTCCGGTTGGGCATGTAGAAGTACATGGTGGAGGTGTGGCCACCCCGATTGGTGCGGCCAAGAATCTGGACTAGGTTCGGGAGATTCGGAGAAGCGCCGGTGCCGTTATTGTCAATCAACCCGGCGAATGTCTGCCCCATCTTTCCGTTCGCGGGGACTGGCAGCGTTACGCCGTACGTCCAGCCGCTACTTGGGATCTTGAGGTCTGAAGTCGAGGTGCTCTCAAGATGGATGGAGAAGTACACCGTGTTGGGTGCGATCCACCGCCAACGGCCCTGCCGAACAGCGGGGTTGCCGATTCCCACCATGGCGGGGTTATAGGGGCGGGACTTCCCGAGGTGGCGAGTCGAGACGAATCCGTCTCGGCCTAGGAAGCCCTCCTGCTGCGTGTCACCACCGTTGTTGTCCATGTCGAGCGTGAACGTGCCTCGGGGCTGGAATGCCACCCCAGCCTCCGTATTCCACGGGTAGGCCGCAGTGGTGGGAACATCGAAGGGCATACGAGCGGAGATGGTGACTGACGCGTTCTGGGCTGCTGCGTCTACCTCGTACAGCGGCATTTCCCAGAGGCCGCCTAGCTGCCGGCGAGGTCGAGGAGCTACCGGCGAGGAGGCTGCCGTGCCCTGCACCACCACGACGTTGACCGCGCTCTTAGCCATATCGGCCTGAATGACAATCAAGTCCTTGCGCGGCTTACTCGTTGAGTTGGCAGCAATCGTCACGGTCTTGAGGGCGGTGTTCTGGTAATAGAAACCCCCGACCCACGCTTTGCCTGCGTTGATCTCGACACTACGACCGTTGACGACACGAGCCCAAAATGGCAA